>NZ_FNIZ01000043.1 GCF_900104185.1 Halobacillus aidingensis
ACTCCTAATATGAATGGAAACCCTAAGAATAATGACTGTACGACTTCATCACCATATTGTTTATCACCAAATATTGCGTGCCATAACTTTGACTTACCAGACCAGGTCGTAATTTGGGTTGCATATATAGTTCCAGCTAAAATAATTGTTAGTGTTATTAATAATCCACCTAACATTGTGAAGCCGCCAATTACGATTCTTTTCATAAAAGAAACTCTCCTCCAAACAAATCTCTTTCCTGTTCTATAAGTGAACATGATATTCTATATTGAACAAACGCCCCCGTTATTATAAGACTTGGCTTCGAGGTATTTTGAACAGACACTAGCTAACGCACCCGATAGTTTAAGAAAGAAGCTATTTATTTTCTGCTTTTCTTCCATAATGACTGATATGTTTTTCTCTTTCTTTCAAACCCTAAAGTGTATCCTAAAGAAATTAATATCATTACTCCAATAACAACTAGAGACTCTAAAAATGTTCCGTTTGCCATAATGCTTATAACAAATCCGAACCCTATCCCCATAACAAGACTCGGAATAATTAATGCACCTTTTTTAGCCCCTTTATTTGCAAGATATCTGGACAGAAATATTGCAATTGGAATAAATACAATGGTACATAAAACAAATATTATTGCATCAGTTCTCAATAGAAATCCTCCGTTTACTTAGCTATTTTCTTAAACTAAACCACTCCGTTAGCTCAATAAGGGATAGCCACTGTGTAACTATCGCCCCCTATACTGTAAGACTTGATTTCGAGATATCTTGAAGTAGATCATAAACTAACGATCTCCGTTAGATTAATAATGGTTACTCTGTAACATTTACTTCTAACGAATAAGGTATATATAAATACGTGTATTTAATATTTATTTTTTCAGGTACTTCGTTCCCAATAACAGCTAATCCATAGTGTTTTATAATTTGTCTGTCGTCTTTTTCGTATAGTCCTCTTAGCTCTTCGAGTGGTAACTCAGGTTGAACCTCTAGTTCGTTAATTTTGTGAAAAGTAATATATCGGTCTTCATCAAGACCTCCACCTGCTACCATATGATTTGTTCTGCTTGCACCCAATTCAACATTTTCCGCTTTATTTCCATTAACCAATACATTTTTAAGTTTAATATCTGCAAATCCAGAGTTCACTATTTCTACTACTCTTTTCGTTTCATTATCTTGATAAAAACTTATACCGTTTGCTGATAATGGTGGATTGGCTTTTAAATAGATAAAAATCCCCAACACCAAAAAGACTAAAATGTTAGCAATAGGTAAGCGTTTGAGGTTATCTCCGGCTTTTCCCCTGCTCCACACCGAACGTGCTAGTTTCCCAGCATTCGGCGTTCCATCTAAAGGTGTGTACTACATTATAAGTTCCTTTGTTACTCTTCGAGACTGGATGCGTCGATCCCTTCCACCCCACATACCTTTCGGTATTGATTGATTTTATCTAAGATCAATCGATTCTGTGGTAATTGGTTAAGATAAAACTTTATCTTCTCTATATCTTTTACATGAATCAGTCGATGAATATCCTTATGAAGAATACGCAGGTTTTGAAATTGATCGCTTCCTCCAAGATTCTTTGGCACATAGTGGTGACAATGAACATCTGAAGCGTGAAGATATTCGCCTGTAATTTCGCATTTCCCCATCTTCATACTATACCGACTAATACGATTATCCAGGTATTCGACACTTCGATTCGGTAAAGAAGACTTCATTAAATGTCCAATTTCTTTCTGGATATCCGGGCGAAGACTTTTGTGTATCTGTTCTCTGCCTTTCTTCGTGTAAAGCGAAAGCTTTGAACTGAAGCTCATCGCATGAAATGTTTTCACATTTCCGATGGGAAATAGATACGTACCATTGATATAGATCGTTTTTGTTCCTAAACTAAAGGTTCTCTTATAAAAAGGCGGTGGCTTAAAAGGATGTTTTAGCGTTCCAACCGGTCGAAGGCGGTTCACTAAAAATGGTTTAAGATCGTAAGCAAGACGTGAAAACACGAGACTTACATGAGTAGCTCGCTTAAAGTATTGGTGAAGTCCTAGAACAAAGCTATTGTAACGATGAATATTCTCAGCAGAAGGCGAAGCTTTCATTCTTCGAATGAGTTTCTTCGCTTCCTGTTTGATTTTCTCGCTTTTTGAAGAAATGACCCCAGTATGGGCCACTCGTTTCTTTCCCTTTTTATTCGCACGAATGTTGAACCCTAAGAACTCAGATTCTCGTTTTCTTAAGTTTACAATTTGAGATTTCTCTGGTGAGATGTCCAGCTTCAAACGCTCTTTGAGGTACAGACGTACCGCATGGTACCACCTCTGCGCTGTCTTTCCATCCCGACACAGAATTTTAAAGTCATCAGCATACCTGACCAGATATCCTTGTTTCAAATTCGTTTGTTTTCTCGCTCGCCTTCTTGCATCATCTGAACTGTAGGATTTCGTCAGGGGAAATACTTCCCACTGGTCTGCAACCCATTGGTCTAGATCATTTAAGACGACATTAGAAAGAAGGGGAGATAAGATTCCACCTTGTGGTGAACCCTTATCGGGCACACCTTCACCATCTATTTCCGATGTAATCATTTTAGAAATACATGCCAATACCTTTCGGTCTTGGATGCCGATATTCCAGAGTTGCTTCTTTAATAGGCGATGATTTACGTTATCAAAGAAACTTTTAATATCTACATCAACGACGTAATGAAGTTGACTATGGTTAATCAAGAACTGTATCCTTGCCATAGCATGATGAGCAGACCGCAGGGGTCTGAAACCGTAGCTATGTTGGAAGAATTGAGATTCTACAATCGGTTCGAGAACTTGTTTGAAGCATTGTTGGATCACTCGATCCAAGATGCATGGAATCCCTAGAGGTCTCCATTTTCCATTCTCTTTTTGAATCCATTCTCTTCGAACCTTCTTCGGGTGATAGTTTCTAAGTTTGGTTCGGACTTCGTTTACCAGATCTTTCTCGGATAGCTCTTTCATGTCATCGATGGTCTTCCCATCGGTTCCTGGTGTTTTTGATCCCTTATTGGTTTTAATCATGCGAAAAGCGAGCAGGATGTTTTCTCTCGATATGATGGTTTCATATAAATGAGAGAACGCATTTCCCTGACTCGCTTTTTCATGAAGATCCGTAAAGGTCTCCGTCATATTATAATAATCCCAGTTTCGCAGCGTTGACACTGTGGCATCCCTCCTTTGGAGTGATGTTCCCACGTTCCTACCCGATCGGTGCCATTCACGTTAGGAAAATAATCGTTCCATACTCTAGACTTGGGGCTATTCCTTCACTTCCATTACAGAAGTTTCATCAGTCATTCCCCTACCCTCACAAGGATAAATGCTTTTCAGCATGGCTTTATAGCAACCGTTTCAGGTGACAGCCTTTGATTCAACGTCCCTTGCTTTCCAAGTACCCTACAACGTAGCTATCCATACTAGACGTAGATGCTTCCTATAAGCCTGTGAGCTCGATACCGCCATCGTTCGGTATAGCGTCTTTCAGAGGGGGCAGTTTTACTCCACACCACTCACGTCATCGTAAGATGACACGTAAGTTTCCTTACGTTCGAAACTATAGACCCTTACCTTCGGAAGTTCGTCAGTTCCTATCTCAAAGAACGATTCTCACCCTATCTAGTTTTACAGCCGTGAGGCATATCCGTCGGCATACCTTAATTATGGCTTCAGCCTTCGTTCTGCCCAATCTACCTGTGCTTCACACCCTAAGACCTGTCCGTCTTAACGCATGCAGGAGTGTTGACGGGATGGTTTCAGGAAACATGGATCCTTCATTCCCACCCTCCGTTGTACAGTTGAAATTTAATGAAATAAACTTCCTGCCTTTCACGCTGAAAAGCGTTTATAGCAGAACTTGTCGCGCGCCCCCGTTTGTTTAAGACTTGATTTTGAGATAGTTGAAGCTGACTTAAACTAACACACCTGTGATTCAAGGTAATTTTTAAATGGTGTACGTAAATAAGGTACATTAATCAATGTAGACTTTTTCTAATTTAAACTGATTGCGATTATCATACGAATTTAATAGTACATGAAATGACTTATTTTCTGATAATCTATTCCAAATCTCAGTAATGTTACCTTCTCTAGTTTCCTCGTCTTCAACTATTTGAAGATAATCATCTTGGTTAAATACAGACTTTTTTTCTCCGAAGTCTCCTTCTACGGTCACTATGTATTCCTTGTTTACTTGTTTTAAATCTTTAACTTCTATAACTCCAAAATAGGATGTTTTCACATTATACTTATATAGGAAAATAACAGTAGATAATAGTATAAAACCTACAAGTGCAATTTTCCTTTTATTTATTCCTTTGCTTTTTTTATTTTCAATCATTTATTCTCCCCTTAATACTACAAGAACTGTTTGCTATTTAATAAGCTGATCTACCGTTAATATGCATAAGGTGTTTTATTAAGCAATCGCTCCCTTTATTTGAAGACTTAGTTTCAAGATATCTTGAAGTAGATCTCACACCAAATCACTCTTTAGTTGAGCAAAAAAAGTTTACTTAACCTTTCTTTTCAATAGTTTTATAATATTCAACACCTAAAATAACTAGACCCAAGACTGTAATGATTACTCCTAATATGAATGGAAACCCTAAGAATAATGACTGTACGACTTCATCACCATATTGTTTATCACCAAATATTGCGTGCCATAACTTTGACTT
>NZ_FNIZ01000041.1 GCF_900104185.1 Halobacillus aidingensis
AGGCTCACCGCGCTCCCACGGAAAGCGACTCATTCCCCGCAGCCCCCATCCACTCAACAAAAGTCTCTAAACTGAGTCTTCCACAATCCTGCCATTATGTTGAATAACTAATGGAGCATAAGTGGAGTGGTTTCGGAGACAATAACCGTAAAAAGAGAAGAGGTGCAAGAGATGAGACGATTTTTATTAATGGCGGGAATGGCTGTATTTTTGTTGAGTGCTTGCGGGTTGCAGGGAGAAAAATACCAAGGTATGACAAGTCGTGATGATGTAGAGAACATGGGCTACAATAATGAAGTGACTCGAGGACAGGAGAGTCCACGCTCCGTGAATAAGGTCGGAGATACGTGGGGCCTTAAACAAGATCGGGAAAATATTGAAAAAGCTGCCGAGCAACTTCCTGGAGTGGAAGTGAAAAGGGTCACGCTTGAAGCAAACCAGGTGTGGGTAACGGCACATTTGGAAGGGGATGAGAAGCTTTCCAACGAAGAAAAAGCCGACTGGGAAAGCCAAATCCGAGAAGCCGTTTATCAAGCAGTCCCCCGATATGATATTCATGTAAAGGTTAAATAACCTTTTGGCAACAACAATAAGTCCATTCCTTAAGAGGAGGGGGACAACTAAACTCCGGCCTACGATGGCTTGAGAAAGTTGTTTCCCTTTTCTGACTCTATGGAAGACTGTAGAGACGAAACAATTTCCGTGAGGCCATCTTTTTTAAGGAATAGGTTGAGCGGTTGTAACCATGACCTCTCTATAATATAATTAGAATGTTATGGAGAAAGAGGTGCATACCATTGATCGAACGTTTACAAACATTAGAAGATCGTTATGAAAAGTTGAACGAATTACTTAGTGATCCTGAAATTATTTCTGATACGAATAAACTGCGTGAGTATTCCAAAGAACAATCTGGACTGCAGGAAACCGTGACTGCTTATCGTGAGTATAAAGAAGTGACAGAGCAGCTGGATGATGCAAAAGCGATGCTTGACGACAAAATGGATGCGGATATGGTGGAAATGGTCAAAGAAGAAATTCATGAACTTTCCACACGCAAACAAGACCTTGAAGAACGCTTGAAGGTCCTCATGCTTCCTAAAGACCCGAACGATGATAAGAACGTCATCATGGAAGTGCGCGGGGCAGCGGGTGGAGATGAAGCTGCTCTATTTGCAGGTGATCTTTACCGTATGTACGCGCGCTATGCAGAGACGCAGGGGTGGAAAACGGAAGTCATTGAAGCGAATGCAAGCGACGTCGGAGGTTATAAAGAAATCATCTTTATGGTGTCGGGAAACATGGCTTATTCCAAGCTGAAGTTCGAAAACGGCGCTCACCGCGTCCAGCGTGTACCTGAAACGGAATCAGGGGGACGCATTCATACTTCTACCGCGACTGTCGTGGTCATGCCTGAAGCGGAAGAAGTCGAAGTGGAGCTGCATGATAAAGATATTCGAGTCGATACCTTCGCATCAAGTGGACCGGGAGGACAGAGTGTCAACACGACCATGTCCGCTGTACGTTTGACGCACGAACCGACGGGAACTGTTGTATCTTGTCAGGACGAGAAATCTCAAATCAAGAACAAAGAGAAGGCAATGAAAGTTCTTCGTGCCCGTGTTTACGATAAGTTTCAACAGGAAGCACAGGCAGAATACGATGAAAACCGTAAGTCTGCTGTAGGTACAGGGGACCGCTCCGAGCGAATCCGTACGTATAACTTTCCGCAAACACGTGTGACGGATCACCGAATCGGTTTGACGTTACAAAAGCTTGATCAGATTCTCCAGGGAAATATGGATGAAATCATTGATGCTCTATTGATCGAAGAGCAAACGAAAAAAATGGAGCAGATTGGTGAATAGTATGCAGCCTACTTTTACGTCGATTCGGGAAGCCCGCCGCTGGGCTTCTCTTTTTTTACAACAACATCAACGGGAACCGAGGGTAGCTGAATTATTACTGGAACATTTTTTGAATTGGACCCCGTCCCAACTTCTAGCTTTTGACGATGAAGCTCTCCCTGCTGACGTGGAAAAAGATTTCGTGCAAGCTGTCAGACAGCATGCGGACACAGGCGTTCCTGTCCAGCATCTTACAAGAGTCGGTCACTTTTATGGACGGGAATTTCAAGTCAATGAGAACGTTTTGATTCCAAGGCCTGAGACTGAAGAGCTGGTCCTTGGCGTTATGGATTATGTACGTGATAAAAACTTGAAAGCTCCTAGGATTGTCGACCTTGGCACTGGAAGTGGTGTCATTGCGGTTACGCTTGCGACCGAACTTCCGGGCAGTGATGTAACAGGTGTGGATCTGTCAAAAGAAGCACTTCGAATAGCTGAAACGAATGCCTCGCAGCATGGCGCTGATGTTCAATTTTATCATGGGAACTTTCTGGAATCGCTGCTTGAGGAGCCGTTCGACATTATCGTTTCCAATCCACCGTATATTGCTTTTTCAGAAAAAGAAAAAATGGATGATACCGTGGTGGATTTCGATCCAGCGATGGCTCTATTTGCTGAGGGAGAAGGGTTGGCTGCTTATAAAACCATCCTTACCCAAATCTCTCATATGAAACAAAAGCCGAAATGCATCGCTTTTGAAATCGGTCATCAGCAAGGGGGAGCGGTATCTGCACTCATCCATGAGCTGCTGCCGGAATTTCTTTCAGAGGTACGACAAGATATAAACGGGAAGGATCGCATGGTCTTTGCCTTTTCCAGTTTATAAATGAAAGATTGATAGATTTATGGTTTAAAGTCTAAGCTCCCTGTCCATACTAGCGACTAGTAGAGGGACAGGGAGGAAAAGAAAATGAAAAACAGTTGGCTCTTATTATTATCTTTATCTATTATTGTTGCAGTCCTCCCATGGGGACAACAATCCAATGCGCAACCTGAATTTCGAGTGATTCCGGATGAAGCCATCCGTCTTCGCATACTAGCGGATAGTAATGATGAGAAGGACCAGACAGTCAAACGTATGGTGAGAGATGAGGTCAATGCTGAAATTACCGAATGGGTAGCCGAATTAACTTCCATCGAAGCAGCCCGGGAATTGATTCAAAGTCGTTTACCAGAGCTCCAGGAAATTGTAGGGCAAACCCTTGAGAAAGAAGGGATCCAACAGGATTATACCGTCGACTACGATTCCACTGTCCAATTTCCAACGAAGTTATATGGTTCCTTCGTCTATCCGGCCGGAGAATATGAAGCAATCCTTATCACATTGGGAGAAGGGAAAGGCGATAACTGGTGGTGTGTGTTGTTCCCGCCTCTATGTTTCCTTGACTTTTCAAATGGTACGAGTGTAGCCGAAGCAGAAGAAGTGACAGAAGAAGAAGTAGAGGAAGAAGAGGAAGAAGAAGTACAGTTCTTTGTCGTAAAAATATGGGAAAGCATCTTTTCCTAGCATAGAATCCACAACCCTTTTCATAGAGTAGAACAAAGGGGTGTGGATTCTATTATGTATATCGAACAAGTAGAAGATGAGCTGTATCAGTTGAAAAAAGCCGGTCAGCCGATTGGATCTTTCCGGCTGATCCAATTATCCAGGGGAGCAGGCAAGCTTGAACAGCTTCAAGTGAAAGATCATATTTCTCCCGGTAGGATCTTAGAGGTATTCGAAGTGATTCAGACCTATGTGGAAAAAGTAGGGTTAAGAGAACTGCATGTGGAAAGCCATTCCGACACACTCGATTTTCTTCTCCAACACCAACAGTTCAAGAAAATGGATGTCGAAAAAAGATTGTGGATATATGAAGTTAACCACAGTTAATTGTGCATAAGTTGCTTAGTTATTCACAAAAAGGCTATTATTTGTTAATAACTTGTGAATGAAAAAATTTCAACCTCAAAATTACTAACGGATTCTTTGGATATGTGGGTAATATTGTGGATAACTTGAGGACATCTTGTGAATAATGTCTAAATTTGCGATATTTTGTAGAATTAATCATAATAGACAATGACAGCAGATACGGAATAAAGGGGTACGTACGATGAGTATGGAAACGAAATGGTGGAAACAAAGGAAAAATCCAAGAGATTTGGATGCTCAAGTTCAAGAAGCTTCAGCACTTCTAAAGGAAAAGCAGGTGGTCGCTTTTCCGACGGAAACAGTCTACGGTTTAGGTGCGGATGCAACGGAAGAAGAGGCAGTACAGCGGATTTTTGAAGCTAAAGGTCGACCAGCAGATAATCCTTTAATTGTTCATGTGGCGGATGAGGATCAAGTGAGTCAATTAGTTTCAGAGATTTCCCCTGTCGCACGGAAACTGATGGACGAATTTTGGCCTGGACCGTTAACTATTGTTCTTAAGAGTAATGGGACAGCCGCTGAAAATGTGACGGCGGGATTATCCACCCTTGGAATTCGAATGCCAGATCATCCCCTTGCCCTTTCCTTGCTTCGTAAAACAGGAAAACCATTAGCTGCTCCAAGCGCAAATCGATCAGGCCGACCAAGCCCGACAACGGCCGATCACGTCTATCAAGATTTGGATGGTAAAATTGCCGGTATCCTGGACGGAGGTCCAACAGGGGTGGGAGTGGAATCGACCGTCGTGGACTGCACGACTGAAATTCCTATCATCTTAAGGCCGGGCGGGGTAACGAAGGAAGATTTAGAAAAAATTCTCCCGCAAGTCATGATGGATCCTGCTCTGGCTGATGAAAAACAGAAGCCTAAATCACCGGGGATGAAGTATACGCACTATGCGCCGGAATCACCGCTTTGGCTGGTGGATGGCAATGATGATTTCTTTTCCGATCAACTTGAACAATTGAAGGAAGATGGAAATAGAGTTGGAGTGATTGCAAGTGATGAATTAGCAGAAAAACTCAACCATCACCCCCTTATACGCTGTGGTTCAAGGTTTCAACTTGATCAAGTAGCAGAAAAACTTTATGGAGCCTTAAGGGAATTCAAAAAGTCTGATGTGGACCTGATTTTATGTGAAACTTTTTCTGAAACAGGTGTAGGAGCGGCTATTATGAATCGATTAAATAAAGCCGCTGTAAAAAGAATCCAGACCTACTGACATACGACCCTCCTCCCATGCATACGATGATATAGCATGTCCGGGGAGGGGAACTTTCAGTTGGAGCACATGACATCATTAATCTTGTTATCGATTGCTTTAGGTCTCGACGCATTCTCTGTTTCTTTAGGGATGGGGTTGCAAGCAGTAAGGTTAAGGCACGCATTTTTCACTGGGATTGTCATCGGGGTTTTTCATATGTTCATGCCAGGATTAGGAATCCTACTTGGAAAATGGCTTTCTGATAGTGCGGCAGAATGGGCTGAATTGTCGGGAGGAGTCATGTTGTTCGGCTTAGGAGCTTATGCGGTCTTTGCTTCGTTTACTGAGAAGCATTCGGTTTCATACCGAATGACGGGCATCGGACTGTGGTTATTCGCATTAAGCGTAAGCATCGACAGCTTTCCAGTTGGATTCAGTTTAGGCTTAAGGGAAGCGGAAATGTTTATATCTGTCCTTTCCTTCGGTGTATTCAGTATGGTTTTGACATGGACAGGCTTCATTATTGGCCGTCGAGCAGGAGGTTTGCTTGGAACATACAGTGAACTTCTTGGAGGAAGTATTTTGTGTGCCTTAGGGTTGAATGCCATTTTTTAACAGGTTTTCCGTCTGAATTGTACCTATGGTACTATAGAGAAAATGGACTATCGATGAGGGGAAGATTGGTTATGAATATATTATTTGTCTGTACTGGAAATACATGCCGAAGTCCAATGGCTGAAGCATTGCTAAAATCGAAATTGGAAGAAGGAAATGTTCAATCCGCGGGAATTTTTGCGGGAAAAGGCGAGCCTTTGGCTAAGAATTCAGAACTCGTTCTTCGGGAAATCGATTTAAATCTGAACCATCAAACAAGGCCTATCGATTCAGATCTTCTGGAATGGGCAGACCTTGTTCTCACCATGACAGATCGACATAAACAAACCCTCGCACTCCAATACCCGGACCATCAAGAAAAATACTACACGCTCAAAGAATACGTGCTCATTGATGAAAATCAATGGAAACATTTAAAGAACCTTTATGCAGCCTTTGAAGAAAAGCGTTTATCCATCTTGAATGAATTTAAAGGTAAGGTCGATGAGCAGGAACTGGAACAGAAGTTGTTCGATGAACTTGAAGAAGAAATAAAAGAAATTGACCAGCGGGAGAAAGAACTGCCAGATTTGAATATCATAGACCCTTTCGGCGGGAATATCTCCATCTATCGGAATACCCGTGACGAGCTGGACCACTACATTGAACGTCTCGTAGAAAAACTTCGCGACGAGGAATAAACCGGTTTCCCCAAGCGTAACATCCTCGTCGTCCTACGTTTTTATAACTGCAATTATACATATACAAAAATCCCAGAGACCCCTCTGGGATTTTTTATATCCTCCTCTTCCAGAAAAGCTCCCGATTGTGGAAGACTCAGTTTCGAGGCTTTTGTGTTAGAGATTCGGGGCTGCGGGGGATGCCTCGCTTTCCGCGGGAGCGCGATGAGCCTCCTCGAGCTTCGCTCTGCGGGGTCTCACCATGCACTTTTTTCCCGCAGGAGTCTCGCCATCCCCCTCCGCCCCTTGCCGTAAAATATTCTCGAAACTAACCTTCCACCAACAGGGGATTTTATGGTTAAGAATCCTATATCGACACGGTTTAAGCAGGATTAAAAACAATTTTAGGCAGGGTACTATAAGAGGGATTTCGAGTACCTCATATGGCAAAGGGGCGGAGGGAAACGGTGAGACTCCTGTGGGAAGTGCGTGGTAGATGAGACCCCGCAGAGCGTTAGCTCGAGGAGGCTCATCACTCGCCCACGGAAAGCGAACCTTTTCCCGGAGCCCCTAGACTCCTACAAAAGTCTCGAAACTGAGTCTTACACAATCCTGCCAAATACTTTAATAAAAAAGAGGGGCTGGTAGATGGAAAGAGTGGGATGGAGAGGATTGACATGGGGGAGGGAAACTGTCACGATAAGGTTGATATTAGAAGACGGGAGTGTCTATAGATGAAAGTGATCCTTGCCTCCGACCATGGCGGAGTGAATTTACGTAAAGAAGTAGCAGACGTTTTGAATGAACTTGAAGTAAAATTCGAAGACATCGGGTGTGATTGTGAAAGTTCCGTCGACTATCCAGACTACGCAATCCCTGCAGCGGAACGTGTAGCAAACGGAGAATTTGATAAAGCGATCCTCATCTGTGGAACGGGAATCGGTATGTCGATCTCCGCTAATAAAGTGAAGGGAATTCGTGCCGCATTGGTGCATGACCTTTTCACGGCTAAAGTCACTCGTGAACATAACGACTCGAACGTCTTATGTATGGGCGAGCGCGTCATCGGACCAGGTCTAGCCCGTGAAATTGCGAGAACATGGGTGTCTACAGACTTTGAAGCAGGCCGTCACGAAAGACGTGTAAGTAAGATTGCCGAATATGAAAATAAGTAATACAATGGGATATAGAAAAGCTGAAGCTTTTTAATAGCTGATGCTGACAATTGAAGGAGGAGCCTGACGCTTCTCCTTTTTTTGTAAAACAAACCGCTTATAGGGAGATTTCCCCTATTTGTGCTGACACATAGAGGAGGTAGAAAAGTGACGGATGTGAAGAAGGTTCAAACCGATGTCCGTTCTGTTGTAGATCAGCTAATGGAAACAGGCAGCCTTCAACCGGGTGTATTTGTCATTGGTTGTTCGACAAGTGAGATTGCAGGGGAAAGAATCGGTACTTCAGGAAGTGAAGCCATTGCTGAAGTGGTTTTCAGTGAACTGCAAAACCTTTCGGAGCGCTCCGGCGTTTATCTCGCTTTCCAGTGTTGTGAACATTTGAATCGTTCATTAGTGGTCGACCGTTCAGTGATGGAAGAGCACCGTTTGACAGAAGTTTCTGCTATTCCTGTTCCGACAGCGGGCGGTTCGATGGCCTCCTTCGCTTATAAGCATATGAAAGATCCAGTGCTTGTGGAGCAGATAGAAGCCAAAGGTGGACTTGATATCGGTGACACACTTATCGGGATGCATTTGAAGCGTGTAGCCGTTCCACTTCGAATAGCTCAGAAAAACATCGGCCACGCCCACATTACGGCAGCGAAAACCCGACCTCCTCTCATTGGTGGGGCACGTGCGGTTTATGTAAGTCAAGAAGAAGCAGGTTCTTGTGATCATTAGGAATGGAAAGGGGAAGCTAGACCATGAATCATGTAAAATCAGCAGATGCAGAAATTTTTGCAGCCGTCCAAGATGAAAGACAACGCCAACAGGATAATATTGAATTGATTGCTTCAGAAAACTTCGTTTCAGAAGCGGTTATGGAAACGATGGGTTCTGTGCTTACGAATAAATATGCGGAAGGCTATCCGGGCCGTCGTTACTATGGCGGTTGTGAACACGTAGACGTTGTTGAAAACTTAGCTCGCGACCGCGCGAAAGAACTGTTTGGCGCCGATCATGCAAATGTTCAGCCACACTCTGGTGCACAAGCAAATATGGCCGTATATTTCACCGTGCTTGACCATGGAGATACAGTCCTCGGTATGAATTTGAATCATGGCGGTCACTTGACCCATGGCAGCCCCGTTAACTTTAGCGGTAAGTTGTACAATTTTGAAGAGTACGGTGTGGACGAAAAGGATGAAACGATTGATTATGAGGCAGTACTTCAGAAGGCCAAAGAAGTGCAACCTAAATTGATCGTAGCAGGTGCAAGCGCGTACCCGAGAGAAATCGATTTTGCTAAATTCCGTGAAATCGCTGATGAGGTTGGAGCTTACCTCATGGTCGACATGGCACATATCGCAGGGCTAGTCGCTACAGGTCTACATCCGAACCCTGTACCACACGCTCATTTCGTTACAACAACGACCCATAAAACATTACGCGGCCCTCGTGGTGGAATGATTCTTTGTGAAGAATCTTTCGCTAAGAAGATTGACAAAACTGTGTTCCCAGGCATGCAAGGCGGACCTTTGATGCATATCATTGCAGCAAAAGCCGTTTCCTTTAAGGAAGCTTTGCAGCCGGAGTTCAAAGAATATTCCCGTCAAATCATCGCCAATGCGAAGCAACTGGGTGAATCCCTTGTTGAAAAAGGGGTAGACCTCGTTTCTGATGGCACAGACAACCACTTACTCTTACTTGACTTACGCAGCAAAGGCTTGACCGGCAAAGTTGTCGAAAAAGCTTTAGACGAAATCGGTATTACGACAAACAAAAATGCCATCCCGTTTGATCCTGAAAGCCCGTTTGTCACAAGCGGTATCCGTATCGGTACAGCGGCGGTTACAAGCCGTGGCTTTAAGGAAGCGGAAATGGAAGAAATTGCAGATCTGATCGCGTTCACTCTAGACCATCACGAGGATGAAGCGAAAATGAAAGAAGCGGAAAAACGCGTACGTGAATTAACGTCCCGCTTCCCGTTATATCAGACACTCAACTTTTCTTCCATTTAATGAATGGAACCACCAAGAGCCACTAGATCAATCTAGTGGCTCTTATTAAAGAATCTGGCAGGATAGTGTAAGACTTGATTTCGAGATGTTTAGGGGTTCGTTATCATGTTGAGTGTCAAGGGTGGATGGGAAGCTACTCGCTTTCCTGTGGGGGAGCGCCGAGCTTCCTCGGACTACGTCCTGCGGGATCTCGCCTATCTCCTTCTCCCACGGGAGTCTCGCAGCTTCCCAACCACCCCATGCAACGTATGCGGGTAACGAACCACTACACCGGGGGAGACTGTCTTCCACTATCCTGGTATTATATGCATAAAACGCTCTATAGCAATTTTTACTCCCCCAAAATAGCCAACGTGGGAGTTAGTTTTTCTTCTGTTTTAACTGGGGTAAAAAGCTGTATATTCTGGATGTGGTTTCGAGAAACTTATATGGCAAAGGGGCGGAGGGAAACGTTGAGACTCCTATGGGACGTGTGGGACAGGTGAGACCCCGGAAGGCGTAGCCTGAGGAGGCTCACCGCCCGCCCCATGGAAAGCGAACTGTTTCCCGGAGCCCCTAAACTCCAACAAACATCTCGAAACTGAGTCTTCAAGAAAAGGGAGTATTTCTGTAATAATTCGTAATACGATCATAGGTTGCGGAGAGGGTTCTTTTTCTGTACAATTTAAAGGATGTAAATTTTCAGAAGGAGTGAATGGCAATGGCAAACGTTTATGTACTGGATCACCCATTGATTCAACATAAGTTGACGTACATACGTAAAAAAGAGACAGGGACGAAAGACTTCCGTGAATTAGTAGATGAAGTAGCAGCGCTTATGGCCTTTGAAATCACCCGAGACCTTCCACTAGAAGAAGTGTCGATCGATACACCAGTCGTAGAGGATGCGAAGGCAAAAGTACTGACAGGGAAAAAGATCGGACTTGTTCCTATTCTAAGAGCTGGGCTTGGTATGGTGGATGGAATTATCCAATTGATTCCAGCTGCAAAAATCGGACACGTGGGACTTTATCGTGATCCAGAAACATTGCAGCCCGTCGAATATTATGTGAAGCTTCCAAGTGATATCGAAGAACGTGAACTGATTGTCATCGATCCGATGCTTGCGACAGGCGGATCAGCCAATGAAGCAATCCACTCCTTGAAGAAACGTGGAGCACGACAAATTCGTTTGATGTGTCTAGTAGCTGCCCCGGAAGGTGTAGAAGCTGTGCAGGAAGAACATCCTGATGTGGACATCTATCTTGCCGCTCTTGATGAGAAATTGAACGAAAAAGGATATATCGTACCAGGTTTAGGAGATGCAGGAGACCGTTTGTACGGAACTAAATAAAACCACTTCCTCATTAAAGGAGGAGCACTCATGACAGAAAGAATTAAAGTAATGACGATATTTGGGACAAGACCGGAAGCTATAAAAATGGCACCGCTCGTTCTTGAATTAAAAAAACGTACGGAACAGTTTGAACCAATTGTTGCTGTAACCGCTCAGCACAGAGAAATGCTGGACCAAGTGTTGAATATTTTTGATATCGAACCTGATTTTGATCTTGATATCATGAAAGCCCGCCAGTCACTTGCTCAGGTAACCACTCGTGCTTTGGAAGGTTTAGATGAAGTGATGAAAGAAACGAAACCGGATGTAGTTCTTGTCCATGGGGATACGACGACAACATTCGCCGCTTCTCTGGCTGCCTACTACAACCAGATTCCTGTGGGCCATGTGGAAGCAGGACTGCGGACATGGAACAAGTACTCCCCGTTCCCTGAAGAAATGAACCGTCAGTTAACAGGTGTCATGGCAGACCTTCATTTTGCACCGACGAATAAATCAAGAGATAACCTTCTTGCTGAAAATAAGTCGGAGGACAACATTTTTGTAACCGGGAATACAGCCATTGATGCTTTACAAACAACGGTAGCGGAAGACTACGCCTCCGAGGTGCTCGAGGAAGTAGGAGATAAACGTCTTGTCCTCATGACGGCCCACCGCCGTGAAAACCTTGGAAACAACATGAAGCAAATGTTCCGCGCCATCAAGCGCCTTGTACAGGAACATGATGATATTCAGGTCGTCTATCCGGTTCACTTAAATCCGGTGGTCAAGGAGACAGCCGACGAAATCTTAGGAAATGACGATCGAATCAAGCTGATCGAGCCTCTTGATGTCATCGATTTCCACAATTTCGCATCAAGAGCCCATCTCATTTTGACCGATTCAGGCGGCGTCCAAGAAGAAGCTCCTTCCTTGGGTGTCCCTGTCCTCGTCCTTCGTGACACGACAGAACGTCCGGAGGGAATTGAGGCAGGTACATTGAAGCTTGCAGGAACGGAAGAAGATCATATCTTCCATCTGGCTCATGAATTGTTATCTGATGACCAAAAACATGAAGCGATGGCCAAAGCCTCCAACCCGTATGGAGACGGACAAGCTTCTGCCCGCATTGCAGAGGCGATTCGTTACTTCTTCAAACATCGCGAAGACAAACCAGCGCCATTCAAAATTGAATAAGAATCACAAAAAGGACGAGGTCACCCAGACCCCGTCCTTTTGCTTTATCATAAAACTAACCTTCTTCCATAATATCTCCCTTTAGTTGAAAACTCAGTTTCGAGATGTTCCGGGGTTCGTTGCCTGGGTTGTGCGTCAGGGGTGGTTGGGAAGCTACTCGCTTTCCTGCGGGGATGACGGCAAGCCTCCTCGAGCTTCGCTCTGCGGGGTCTCGCCAGCCAATCCATTCCCGCGGGAGTCTCGCAGCTTCCCAACCACCCCATTC
>NZ_FNIZ01000040.1 GCF_900104185.1 Halobacillus aidingensis
TTGAGATGAGATTTCCCTTTGCTTTAAGCAAATAAGATCCCTCAGAGACGATGAGGTTGATAGGTCCGAGGTGGAAGCGTGGTGACACGTGGAGCTGACGGATACTAATGGATCGATGACTTATCTATCTGATAAAAATCATTCGTGAAAAGATTGTACTCTTTCAAACAAGATGTTTCCTTATCCAGTTTTGAGGGTTCACCTCAAACTTTATATTGATGTGGTGGTGAAGGCGAAGAGGTCACACCTGTTCCCATGCCGAACACAGCAGTTAAGCTCTTCAGCGCCGATGGTAGTCGGGTTTACCCCCGTGAGAGTAGGACGCCGCCACATTGATTTATTTTCTAAAATGTAGTACAATAGGAAATAGAATACAATTAAATCTTATGGGAACTTATCAAAGTAATCCCACATTATCGCGGGGTAGAGCAGTCTGGTAGCTCGTCGGGCTCATAACCCGGAGGTCACAGGTTCAAATCCTGTCCCCGCAACCAAATTTCATTTAACTACGTCGAGTAATCATCCAAGTTAAATGAAAATCCTAGTATTAATAAGTGCAACCAATCTTTATTTAAGTCATTAGACTTTCTTTTTTTATGAAAAATTTTGGTCCGGTAGTTCAGTTGGTTAGAATGCCTGCCTGTCACGCAGGAGGTCGCGGGTTCGAGTCCCGTCCGGACCGCCACTACTTAAAATTAAACGTTCAGCCTTAGGAACCTTTCCTAAGGCTTTTATTATGGAATTTTTTAAATAAGCCTCTCTCTTGGTATAATAGGAATACTACGATTATACGGTCGGCTGGTTTCGTATTAAGAAAGCGGTCATAAGAGAAAGGGATATTACACATGGATGAGTTTTCATTTATACGATCGATCAAGCCGGAGTATTACCGGCAATCTTCTTTAATAAAAGGGATCGATGATGATGCAGCTGTCTTCCGACCATCGGGTCATGATATCGTTACGGCTGTGGATACGATGGTGGAGGGAGTCCATTTTACGAGACAGACGATGGCTCCTGAACAGATCGGCTACCGTGTCCTGGCTGCAAATATCAGCGATCTTGCCGCAATGGGAAGTATGCCTGCCTTTTTTATGGTTTCCATTACTATTCCTTCTGATTGGAGTCAGGAAGAGCTTGAACGTATTTATGAGGGAATGAAGAGACTCGGGGATTCTTATCAGATGGATTTAATCGGCGGTGATACTGTTTCCGGAAGTGAGCTTTCGATAAGTGTCACTGTCATTGGGATGGTTCATAAAGGGAAGGCCCGATATCGATCAACAGCTAAGACGGGAGATGTATTATTTGTTACAGGAACCCTCGGAGACTCCCGTGCAGGTCTGGAATGGTTATTGAATCCAAAAGAGCAAGCATCCGAGGATCATACATATCTGGTGCAGCGACATCAATCCCCCGTGCCGAGGGTAGCCTTTGCTTCTAATTTGTCTCATCTGGAACGCTTGACTTTGAACGACGTAAGTGACGGGATTGCGAATGAGGCGAATGAAATCGCAAAAGCCTCGGATGTTGATCTTTGGATTGATTCAAAGGTCCTCCCTTTTTCTGAGGCGATTCGAAAGGTATTTCCAAGGCAGTATGTAGATTGGGGATTATCTGGAGGAGAAGATTTTGAATTACTTGGATCCGTTCCAGAAAAGGATTGGTCACAAGTGATAGAAGCTGCAGAACAAGCAGGTGTGAGCGTAAGCAAAATCGGCTATGTAAAAACGAAAAAGGGACCAGAACCAGTGGTGAAGGTTAACAAGAGCGGAGAGTGGGAAATTTTAACCTCTTCCGGTTATACTCATTTGAAGGAAAAGGGTGATTGAATGACGACATTTGAATGGAGAAGCTCCTCTACGGAAGAAACGCAGCAGATGGCGGAAAAGCTCGGGCAACGACTGCAGCCAGGAGATGTGCTGACGTTAGAGGGAGATTTGGGCGCAGGTAAAACGACGTTCACGAAAGGTCTAGGCAAAGGGCTGGGTGTGAAACGGACAATCAACAGCCCGACCTTTACGATTATGAAAGAATATCAGGGGCGTATCCCTTTTTATCATATGGATGTGTACCGTCTGGAAGAGAGTGATGAGGACCTTGGTTTCGACGAGTACTTTGAGGGGGATGGTGTGACGGTCGTGGAGTGGGCTCAGTTCATACATGAGTTTTTACCTGATGAACGGTTGGACATTACGATTCGTTATTTGGATGACTCGACGCGGTTGTTCACATTAAAGGCTGCCTCCGGTCATTATGAAGCCTTATGTAAGGAGATATTAGAATGAATGTACTGGCGATAGATACTTCGAATTATGTCATGGGGGTTGCGGTCATTAGAGATGGGGCTGTAGCCGGTGAATATGTGACGAATATTAAAAAGAATCATTCCATCCGTTTGATGCCTGCGATCGATCAGGTTATGAAGGAGACGAGCATGATGCCAAGTGACTTGGACAGAATTGCGGTTGCTCATGGTCCGGGTTCTTATACAGGTGTACGGATTGGATTGACGACGGCAAAAACTATGGCATGGTCGCTCGGAATACCGGTTGTAGGTGTATCGAGCTTAGAAGCGGTCGCAAGGCAGGGGGCCTTTTTCCAAGGATATGTCTGTCCGTTCTTTGATGCGCGGCGGGGACTCGTCTACACAGGTCTGTATCGGTCAGACATGACGATTGAAAAGGATGAGACGAACGTATTAATGGAGGATTGGCTTCATCAATTGAAGGAACTGGACGAACCCGTTCTCTTACTCAGTCAGGATATAGCTGTACATGAAGAGAAGATCGTCGAGATTCTTGGTGATCAGGCGGTTCTTCCGAAAGCTCCTTATCACTATGCACGGCCTGCCATCATCGCTTCTGTAGCAGAAGAAAAGGAACCAGGTCCGTTGCATGACCTTGTCCCGAACTACTTGCGGATCCCTGAGGCGGAAGCCAAATGGCTGGAGCAGCAGGAGAAGTAGTAGGATGGCGACGATCAGGAGAATGACGAAGGATGATGTAGAAGCTGTTACGGAAGTCGAAAAGGCTTCTTTTGCCGTACCATGGTCCGGGGAAACCTTTAAAAAAGAGATGGAAGACAACCCTTATGCGCATTATTATGTCGTAGAAAAAGCAGACGAAATCATTGGATACTGTGGTCTGTGGTTGATCATTGATGAGGCGCATGTCACGAATATCGCCATTCATCCGGACCATAGAGGAAATAAGTATGGAGAGCGATTGTTCCGCCATACGTGTAACGAAGCGATCAAGCATGGAGCGATCCAGCTATCGCTTGAAGTGAGAGTTTCAAATACAGCCGCGCAGCATATGTACCGGAAGTTCGGCATGGTACCTGGAGGCATCCGCAAAAGGTATTACTCGGACAACGGTGAAGATGCGTTAGTGATGTGGGTGGGATTAAAATGAAGGAAGATCAATACATTTTAGCGATTGAAACGAGTTGTGATGAAACGGCCGTGGCAATTGTAAGAAACGAAACAGAATTGGTTACGAACATCGTCGCCTCTCAAATTGAAAGTCATAAGCGTTTCGGAGGGGTGGTACCGGAAATTGCCTCCAGACACCATATCGAACAGATGACCATTACACTTGAAGAAGCCCTGGAAGACGCGGGGATGACACTAGACGATATGGATGCCATTGCGGTGACGGAGGGACCTGGACTGGTCGGCGCCCTTCTAGTCGGTGTCAATGCAGCGAAATCGATCGCTTTTGCAAAACAAAAGCCGCTCGTAGGCGTGCATCATATTGCCGGTCACATCTATGCGAACCGTTTGGAAAAGGAATTTGAATTTCCGCTCCTTTCTCTCGTGGTTTCCGGCGGGCACACGGAGCTTGTGTTGATGCGTGAACATGGATCCTTTGAAATTATCGGTGAAACGCGGGATGATGCCGCAGGGGAAGCGTATGACAAAGTAGCACGGACGCTGAAGCTTCCATATCCAGGAGGTCCTCAAATTGACCGTCTCGCTCAAGAAGGGGAAGAAACAATCGATTTTCCTCGTGCCTGGCTTGAAGATGGATCCTATGATTTCAGTTTCAGCGGATTGAAGTCAGCAGTGATCAACCGTCTTCACAAAGCGAAGCAGCGGGATGAACATTTGAAGCCTGAGGATGTAGCCGCAAGCTTTCAGGCAAGTGTTGTGGACGTGCTATCCACAAAAGCTTTACGAGCTGCTGAGGAGTATGGTGTGAAACAAATGATTGTGGCGGGGGGTGTCGCTGCCAATAAGGGACTGAGAGCTGCGCTTCAGGAGAAGTTTGAAGGCAGCGAAACAGAATTGCTCATTCCACCGCTTCATTTGTGCACAGATAATGCCGCGATGATTGCTGCAGCTGGAGCTGTTGCGTACAATCAGGGACACCGGGCTGGATGGGACTTGAATGCCAATCCAGGGCTGGATCTTGAACTCTTTGGTGGACGAAAAAAATAAGGTCGTGAACAAGAACGATCAAAGCTCTCCTTTATAGATAAGGAGGGCTTTTCCCTTTTATTAACGGGAGTGTGTATAAGTGTGAGGATGGATTAAGAAAAAGAATTATCCACATGTGTATAAACATACAGTGGACAATTAATTAGTGGATAAGTAGAAATAGTAAAGAAAACGGTACCAATTATGTGGATAAATCTCATTATTTTTGTGGATAATGTGTATAACCTTGTTGAAAACTGTTAAGAAAGCTATTCAACTGTTGAAAACCATGTGGATACTGAATCATCATTCATACACGCTTATGCATTTGCGTTAGGTTCATCATTAAAAGTAGATATTAATCAACCTTTACTTCCGTTCATTCAAAGCGGAATATCGCTCTAACACTATCTGTTTGGAAAAAAATGGTGTACCAGGTCATCCATATTCTGGATGACCTGGTACACCTGTTTCTTTCAGTATCAGTCATGGAGGGTTTCCCATTCTTCCATGAGGGCTTCGAGTTTGGTTTGGAGCTGGGTATTGTCTTCTGTGATCTCGAGTGATCTTTCGTGGTCCTGATAGATGTCCGGGTCACAGAGGAGCTCTTCGTTTTCTTCGAGTCTCGCTTCCAGCTGTTCAATTTCTTCTTCGATTTCAGCAATGCGGCGGTTTTTCTTTCGTTCTTCACGCTTTGCCGCTTTGTCTTCTTCAAAGCTGTTCTTCTGCTGCACTTCCTGCTGTTTTGGTTCGTTTTGAAGTCGTTCTGCTTCTTCGATTTGCTGCAACTCGTATTCTTCCTGCTTCTTATCTACATAGTAGTCATAATCCCCAAGAAACAGTCGTGTCTCTTCAGGATTCATTTCCACAACCTGTGTCGCGATCTTGTTGATAAAGTAACGGTCGTGGGAAACGAACAAGAGGGTACCTGGATAGTCCACAAGCGCTGCTTCCAACACTTCTTTACTGTCGAGATCGAGGTGGTTGGTCGGCTCGTCGAGAATCAAGAAGTTCGCTTCCTGCATCATCAGTTTCGCTAAAGAAAGTCTCGCTTTTTCGCCACCACTCAGCGCAGAGACAGGCTTCAGCACATCTTCCCCTGAAAAAAGGAAGTTACCGAGGATGGTGCGGATATCTTTTTCGTTTTTCATCGGATATTCGTCCCAAAGTTCGTTCAAGACGGTTTTCTTTGAGTTCAGCTTCGTCTGTTCCTGATCGTAATAACCGATCTGTACATTCGTTCCGATTAACTTTTCACCTTTCGACTGTTCCAAATCTCCGATGAGTGTTCTCAATAACGTTGTCTTTCCAACCCCGTTGGGTCCGACGAGCGCAACAGAGTCGCCACGATTCAAATCAAGGGATACATTGTCGAAAAGGTAATCGTCGCTGTCATCGTAACGAAACGCATAGTTGCGCAGCTTCAGCACATCGTTCCCGCTTCGTTTTGCTGTCTGGAAACTGAACTTCGCCGATTGGTTGTCGTCCTTCGGCTTTTCGAGCTTGTCCATTTTCTCCAGCTGCTTGCGGCGGCTTTGCGCCCGCTTACTTGTCGTCGCGCGGACGATGTTTTTCTGAATGAAATCTTCCATCCGTTTAATTTCTTCCTGCTGCTTCTCAAAGCGTTTGAGTTCCTGCTCATAGTCCGCTTCTTTCTTTTGCAAATAATCGCTGTAGTTGCCATGGTATCGCTTGGATGATTGAAACGCGATTTCATACACGGTATTGACGATCTTGTCCAGGAAGTACCGGTCGTGGGAGACGATGACGACCGCTCCTTGATAGCCTTGCAAGTACCCTTCAAGCCAGCTCAGTGTATCGATGTCCAAATGGTTCGTCGGCTCATCGAGGATGAGGACATCAGGACTTGTGAGCAAAAGCTTTCCTAGTGCCAGGCGTGTTTTCTGCCCGCCGCTCAAGGAGTTGATCGGTGTATCCCAGCTGAAGTTTTTGAAATTCAACCCGTTCAACACGCCGCGGATATCTGCTTCATACTGATAGCCGCCAGCCGTCTTGAAGTATTCCTGTTTGCGGTCGTAATCTGCCAACAGCTGTTGGTAACGTTTCTGATCGTCGAGCAAGTCTGGGTCCGCCATTTGCACTTCCATGGAGCGGAGTTCTTTTTCCAAGTCCTTCAGATGGGTGAACACCTTCTCCATCTCGTTCCAAATGGTCTCCTCAGACTGCAGCCCTGTATTTTGGGCCAGGTAGCCCATCGTGGTTTCTTTCGGTTTGAAAATATTGCCTTCATCGTGGCTCATTTCACCAGCCATCATTTTGAGCAAGGTTGATTTTCCTGCTCCGTTCCGACCGACGATGGCGATCCGGTCGTTCATCTGCACTTCCAATTTGATATTCGATAAAATCAACTCGGCGCCGAAACGCTTCGTCAATTGGTTCAATTGCATGAGAATCATGTCGTTTCACCTCAATAAAATCAGTGTATCTCATAGGCGCGCCCCCTAGCAACACAATGGTCTCCAAGTATGTGAAATCTTTAACGACTAACGTTTGATTTTTTGGTAGAATAAGAGTAGTCTTTCAATCAGTACTGTTAACAAAAAGGGGTAGAAGAAAATGGCGGAGTTCAGTCATTTTAATGACCAGGGCCGCGCCCGTATGGTGGATATTTCAGAAAAAAATGATTCCGTGCGGACGGCCGTCGCAGCAACAAGTGTACAAGTGAATGAAGAGATTTATCATAAAATCACGAACCATGAGATTGGAAAAGGGGATGTGCTTTCTGTGGCCCAGGTCGCAGGGATTATGGCAGCGAAAAAGACATCTGACTGGATTCCGATGTGCCATCCGTTGTCATTAAAAGGCATCGATGTGTCCTTCGATTGGGAAACAGAAGACCAGCCGACATTAAACATCGAGATTTCTGTCAAGACGAAGGGAAGCACAGGGGTGGAAATGGAAGCGCTAACGGCCGCTTCAGCCACAGCCCTCACGGTTTACGATATGTGCAAAGCGTTAGATAAAGGAATGGTCATCGGCCCGACCTATTTGAAAGAAAAGACAGGCGGGAAAAACGGCGACTATACGAGAAACAGGTAAAGGAGTCCGGTGCTAATGGATATCGAACAAACGAAGATTCCACAGGCGACAGCGAAGCGGCTGCCGCTCTATTATCGCTTTTTGAACAACCTCCATACCCAGGGCAAACTGCGTGTGTCTTCGAAGGAACTGAGCGATGCGGTCAAAGTCGATTCAGCGACGATCCGCCGCGATTTTTCCTATTTCGGAGCACTCGGCAAAAAAGGGTACGGCTACAATGTCGAGTATTTGCTTTCCTTTTTCAGAAAAACGCTCGATCAGGATGAAACGACACGTGTCGCGTTGATCGGTGTCGGGAATTTGGGGACGGCATTTTTGAACTACAACTTCACGAAAAACAACAATACGAAAATCGAAATCGCCTTCGATGCGAACGAGGAGAGAGTCGGTTCTGAGGTCGGTGGCGTCGGTGTCGAGCACATTGACGATTTAGAAGAAAAGCTCGGCGACATTTCTGTTGCCATTCTCACGGTTCCATCCTCTGCCGCTCAAGGGATTGCGGACAGGCTTGTAAAAGCGGGGATTTCAGGGATTCTTAATTTTACACCAGCGAGGATCAGCGTGCCGTCGAATGTCAGGGTCCATCATATCGACCTTGCCATCGAACTGCAGGCTCTCGTCTATTTCCTGAAGCATTACCCACTGAACGAAGAGGAAGCAGAGGAAGAACAATAAGAAAGACAAACGGGTGTGAAATCATTTTGATTTCTCACTCTTTTTTTAGGAGGAAAGGATTTGGAAACGTTAACGTTTGGTTCAGAAACAGAAAGATTGGTCATTAGACCGCTTGAGAAAAGCGATTATGAAAGCTGGCTTCAAGGATATGAGGGGCGTTTTCCGTCAAAGCGCCGTCATGATGAAGGCCGTCTTGATATGAGTGTTTGTACGAAAGAATGGTTTGATGAGCTGGTGGAGAAACATCAACAGTTAGCGATGGAGGATACCGCGTATATCTTCGGTGTTTTTCTAAAAGGAGATCAAACACACGTGGGAATGATTGATTTCTCTACTTTAGTAAGATATGACTTCCAGTGGGGAAGAATTGGGTATGCGCTGCATAACCAGCATTGGGAGAAGGGTTATGGGAAGGAAGCGGTGGCTGTAGCATTAAGGGTCGCTTTTGATCAACTGAGCTACCACCGGGTAGAGGCCCATATCAATTTGGATAATGAGCCTTCCATCAAGATGGCAGAGAGCATAGGTCTTGTGTATGAATGCACCCGAAAAGGGTTCATCCACGAGTTTGGTGAATGGACGGACAACTTGATCTACTATAAAAATGCAGAATAAAAAAGAAGCTCAGCCTGGTGCTGAGCTTCTTTTAATGTTACTCGGTATTCTCTTTCCAACTTTTGTCCATAAGCATCTTCCCAGGCCACGTGTAGGCCATAATGCCACCGTCTGCGGTAATATCTTCACCTGTCACATAAGAACTTTCATCAGAAGCGAGGAAAAGAGCGACATTCGCCATTTCTTCCGGGCGTCCGAGGCGTCCCATCGGCGTGACCCACTTATTCGCTTCACGGAACTCTCTGCCTTCTTCTTCCTGCTTCGTCCCTGCAAGCTCTTGGACGAGCGGAGTTTCGATGGTACCTGGAGAAATCGAATTGACACGGATGCCTTCGCGCGCATAGTCGATTGCCATCGCTCTTGTGAAATTGGTAATACCGCCTTTTGCTGCGTTGTATCCGGAGCGGTCGAGATCCGCTGCCTGACCGGACATGGACGACGTATTGATGACAGAACCTCCATTTTCAAGCATAAGCGGGAGGATGTATTTGCTCGTCAAAAAAGTTCCTCTCAAGTCGACGGCAATAATTTTATCAAAAAGTTCGACCGGATATTCGTGCACCTTGCCGCCTTCTTGATCGACGCCGGCATTGTTGAACAGGATGTCCACATTTTCATAATGCTCTTTGACGTAATTGGCAAACTGCCGGACACTATCCACATCAGCAACATCAAGCTCGACGGCTTCGGCCTGGCCGCCTTCATTCTTCACTTCATCCACCGTTTTCTGTACTTCTTGTACATTAATATCACCGCAAATGACAGTTGCTCCTTCACTTGCGAACCGTTTGACGGTGGCCGCACCTATTCCTGTCGCGGAACCGGTAACGACCGCGATTTTATTATTTAAACGTCCCATATAAAAAGAACCTCCTTTTGTTCGTTGCTATGACTCTTACCCCCTTCTATAATCGTTGTAAACCTTTGTCAGCACAGAAGGCGCTTACAGTCGAAACGTGCGGAATCATGGTTAAGGAACAGCGGAGGTGGTATAGTAAATACTAGTTCGCGTATCGAAAGAAAGCGGGTGAGACGATTGAGTAAACTGCCTCATAAATGGCTCGTGGTCGTGTCTGTCCTGTTCGGGACGTTCACGGTCATTTTGAACAATAGTATGCTGAACCCTATTCTGCCGCGGTTCATCGAGATTTTTGAATCCGATGCCGTAGCGGTAGGATGGATTTTGACGATCTTCATGGTATCGATGGGGATGACGATGCCGCTTACCGGCTATTTCGGTGACCGGTTCGGGAAAAAGAAAGTGTACCTCGTCGGGCTCTGTATTTTCCTTGCAGGTTCCACACTCGGATTCTTTTCATCGACGCTCGGTATGGTTATCTTATCCCGGGCGATTCAGGGCATGGCTGGCGGATTGATGATGCCGATCGCCATGGCGCTCATCTTTAATTCGTTTCCCCGTTATGAACGGGGACTTGCGGTCGGCGTGTACGGCGTCGCCGCCATGGTCGCACCAGCCATCGGACCAACGATCGGTGGTTTTCTGATTCAATATTTTGACTGGCCATGGTTGTTCGCCTTCAACATTCCATTCGGATTGACTGGACTCATTTTATCTTCGAAATTTCTTGAGCGTACCGAAACCGATCCGACGAAGCGGTTTGATCTGGTCGGCTTTCTGGTCATAGCGACCGGCATCGGCTCAGTGCTGTTTGCCCTGGGGAGGGGCCGGACGCTTGAAACGTTGTTCGCCCCTTTGAACATTGCATTGATCGTAGGTGGATTGATCGCCATCGTCCTTTTCGTCATTTACGAAAACCGCCAGGAGGATCCACTGCTGAACTTGTCCGTTTTCAAAGTGCCGACCTATTCCGTTTCAATCGTCGTCACTTCAGCCGCATCCATCGGCTTGTTTTCAGGGATATTCCTGCTGCCACTGCTGATTCAAAATGTGTACGGGCTGAACGAAGTGATGACTGGACTGTTGTTCCTTCCGGCAGCCGCTGCGAGTGGGGTGTTCATGTCCATCGGTGGACGCATCCTCGATAAAAAAGGACCGAAATACGTCGTGCCACCGGGCCTTACGATCATGGCGCTCGCAACCTTGGGCTTAAGCTTTTTACAGCTGTCAACACCATACTGGCTGATTCTCTTGTTGAATACGGTGAGAGGCCTTGGGATGGGAATGGGGAACATGCCGGCGACGACATCAGGCATGAACAGCATTCCGGAACATTTGGTTGCTCAAGGGTCTGCGATGAACAACATCATCCGGCAGATCTCTTCTTCGCTCGGTATTGTCTTTTTCTCCATTTATTATGAAGTGAGGCGGGCTCAAGTGTCGGCGAACCCGGATATCGATATGCAGGCAGCCACCCTGCAGACGCTTAATGAAGCGTTTCTCGTCTCTGCAATTGTGCTGATCATCGCGATCCCGTTTTCGTTCATATTGAAAGGTGTACAGGATGACAAAGAGGAACAGGAAGCATAGAAAAAAGCAGGCCCACACTCGTGGACCTGCTTTTTTGCGACATTATTTCTTTTTTGCATTCTTAATCTTGTTGTGTAGATTGAAAAGCCGAATCGCTACGGCAATGTTGAATGTCGCGACAATGGCCAGGATGATGGTCATCGCATTCCACACCGTCTCTTCTGCCGACTGTGCGGCGATGTAGGTGAATGCTACGCCCATCATCATGTAAAGAAAAGCCATGAATAAGGGTGATGTTCTCATATTATAAAAAGCCTCCAATAAAGATGGTCTCCAGCTGTTCCTGCATGCGGCGGATATCCTCTTCGGTGAGGAAATACTGTGAAACGACAACAAACGAGTTCATCGCCATATGAGCCACGATTGGTGTAATAATTCGTTTTGTTTTGACATATAGGAAGGCGAAGACGACTCCCATGGAGAAGTACACTAACATATGGCTGAAATCGAAATGGAATGCTCCAAAGAAGAGAGCGGATACGAGAACGGCCAGCCAGAAGTTCGTCCGCTTATAAATCGTACCGAAAATGATCTTACGGAAAATAATCTCTTCCGTGATCGGTGCAAACACGACAGGAAGGAGAATGAACAGCGGCGATTCACGGGCGATTTCCATCAATCCCATCGTATTCTCAGATCCCGGTGATACCCCGAACAATTCACGTTCAATGGTCGCGGCGATGGCCTGGGCGAACAAAGCTAAAAAGACACCTGCGATCGACCAGAGCACGACTTTTCCCGGTCCTGCTTTATCCTCGCTCCGGGCTAAAGCATCCTGTGGATTCCGCCGGAGCAGGAGAAGGATGATGATGGTCGCGATGGTAAAGCTGAACACAGACCATATGGCAATCGCATCAAAACGTGAAATTTCCGACGCCTGTACAATTAACCAGACAGCTGGAATCGCAGAAATCTGTGCGATGAGATAGGTAACGATAATGTACCAATAATGTTTCGGCATAAAGGCACGACTCCTTTTATAAATCCCTTTTAATTGCTTCAATATACATACTTTATGTATTCTATCACAGTTTCAAAACCAGGCGTAAGGAATAAGGGTCAGTGTAAGAATTTTGTCGAAAAAGAAGTGCAAAATTTCTATAGTTTCTACTTGAAAAACGATAGCGAATTGCTTATTATAATAATTGTGTTAGCACTCATCATCGACGAGTGCTAATAACCGACAAAAATTTGAACAACCATATCAAGGAGGGTGTCCTAATTGTTAAAGCCACTTGGTGATCGTATTGTTATTGAACTAGTTGAAGAAGAACAAACTACTGCGAGCGGAATCGTACTTCCTGACTCTGCGAAAGAAAAGCCACTAGAAGGTAAAGTTGTTGCTGTCGGCACAGGCCGCATCACAGACAACGGTGAAAAAGTAGCACTGGAAGTCGCACAAGGCGACCGCGTGATCTATTCTAAATTCGCAGGTACAGAAGTAAAGTATGAAGGCAGCGAATACTTGATTCTGCGCGAATCTGATGTACTAGCTGTTATCCAGTAGTCACTTTTTCTATAAAAATACTTAAGAGATACGATTTTAATGAGGAGGGCATTTTAAATGGCTAAAGAAATCAAATTTAGTGAAGACGCGCGCCGCTCTATGCTGCGTGGTGTAGATACATTAGCAAATGCTGTTAAAGTTACACTTGGACCAAAAGGACGTAACGTCGTATTAGATAAGAAATTCGGTTCTCCACTCATCACAAACGATGGTGTGACAATCGCTAAAGAAATCGAACTCGAAGACCACTTCGAAAACATGGGTGCACAACTCGTTTCTGAAGTAGCTTCTAAAACAAACGATGTCGCTGGTGACGGTACGACTACTGCAACGGTCCTTGCACAAGCGATGATCCGTGAAGGTCTTAAAAACGTTACGTCTGGTGCAAACCCAGTAGGTATCCGTAAAGGAATCGAGAAAGCGACAGCCGTAGCAACAGAAGAGCTTCGCAAAATCTCCAAGCCGATCGAAGGCCGCGATTCTATCGCACAAGTGGCAAGCATCTCTGCTGCTGACAATGAAGTCGGCCAGTTGATTGCTGAAGCAATGGAGCGCGTAGGTAACGACGGTGTAATCACGATCGAAGAATCTAAAGGTTTCAACACAGAACTAGAAGTGGTTGAAGGTATGCAGTTTGACCGCGGTTATGCTTCTCCTTACATGGTCACAGACCAGGATAAGATGGAAGCGGTTCTTGAAGATCCTTACATTCTAATTACAGATAAGAAGATCAACAACATCCAGGAAGTTCTTCCTGTACTTGAGCAAGTGGTTCAACAATCCAAGCCACTTCTATTGATCTCTGAAGATGTTGAAGGCGAAGCACTTGCAACACTTGTTGTGAACAAACTTCGCGGTACATTCAACGCTGTAGCTGTTAAGGCTCCTGGATTCGGTGACCGTCGTAAAGCGATGCTTGAAGATATCGCAACACTTACAGGTGGCCAAGTAATCACAGAAGATCTTGGGCTAGAATTGAAGAATACAACAATCGACCAGCTTGGACGCGCGTCTAAAGCAGTCATCACAAAAGAAAACACAACAATCGTCGAAGGTGCAGGAAACCCTGAGCAGATCTCTTCCCGTGTTGCTCAAATCCGCGCACAGGCAGAAGAAACAACTTCTGAATTCGATAAAGAAAAACTACAAGAGCGCCTTGCAAAACTTTCTGGCGGCGTAGCTGTCATCAAAGTCGGTGCGGCAACAGAAACAGAATTGAAAGAGCGTAAACTACGCATCGAAGACGCCCTGAACTCTACGCGAGCAGCAGTGGAAGAAGGAATCGTTGCCGGTGGTGGTACAGCCCTTGTAAACATCATTAACTCTGTGGAAGGCCTTGGCCTTGTAGACGACGAAGCAACTGGTGCAAGCATCGTTCTACGTGCACTTGAAGAGCCGGTACGCCAAATCGTTCACAACGCAGGTCTTGAAGGATCCATCATCGTTGAGCGTCTGAAAGCCGAAGAAGTCGGCGTAGGCTTCAACGCAGCAACAGGCGAATGGGTGAACATGGTTGAACAAGGTATCGTTGACCCAACAAAAGTTACACGTTCTGCGCTTCAAAACGCAGCTTCCGTAGCCGCTATGTTCCTAACTACTGAAGCGGTTGTAGCGGATCACCCAGAAGAAGATAATGCAGGCGGCGGTATGCCTGATATGGGTGGCATGGGCGGAATGGGCGGCATGATGTAACAGCCCAAAACCCTTGAAATGAAGGGATTTTAGAGGTAATAAGTTTTAATGCTCATAACAAGAAATAATAAATAAAGATATAAATAAGGTCTCCCTCGGTTCAGTATGAACTGTACCCCCAAAAATGGACAGTTTAATAAAAAGTGCTAGGCTGCTAATAGGTGACCTCGGTATTGTGCCGGGGTCATTTTTTGTAAGGACCACTGATATCGACGATGATTGTAATACTCCATATATTCTTCAATCGCTTGCTTGACTTCAAATACAGAAGAACACGCCTTGAAGTCGATTCCATCTTTCATATGCCCAAAGAAAGATTCCATCGGGGCATTATCCCAACAGTTACCGCGACGTGACATTGACTGATCCAAGCCAAGTTCGCTCACTTTCTTCTGGAACTCAGGGTGGGTATAGTGCACGCCTTGATCGGAATGGATTAAACAGTCAGGGTGAGGGATAAAGTCCTCCCGTTCCATTAACTTATCAAGCGTAGTGTACACGATATCCATCTTCAAGGAGGTAGAAATATGATAAGCTAAGATTTCTCGTGTCGCTCCATCTTTAATGGCGGATAGATAGGCTTTTTGTCCTTTTTCATAATAAACATAAGTGATATCCGTTAAGAGGACTTTGTGTGGTTCCTGTTGATCGAACTGGCGATCCAACTTATTTTCACACGTTTGATGTTCTTGCGTCGCTTGGGCGATTTTTTTATAGGGATTCGCTCTCCGGATCTTGCACACGATATTGTACTTGTTCATAATTCGGCGAATACGTTTAAGGTTCATCACAATCTTCTCATCATTCTCTAAAGCCATCTTGATCTGGATGGCACCCACTTTTCCCTTAGATTGGTCGTACACTTTCTTGATGATCGTATAGTCCGCTTCATCGCTTTGTTCCCTTTTTTGACGGGTTTCCTCTGCTTTCAACCAATTATAATAACCGGAACGACTTACTCCTGCCACTTCACAAAAATACTGAATTAAAGGAGGAAATCCATTTTCTCTTACCACTTTTTCAATGAGTTGAAATTTCTCTGATGTCGTTACTTTTTCTTCTTCGCCTGCCTTTCGAGTTCGTCGAGCTTTTTTACGAAATCTACCTCTGCCTCTAGATACGCAATACGCGCTTCTGCTTTCTTCAATTTCTCTTCCGTAGATAGTTCTTTGGAGGATGGACGTCCTGTGGCGCCTTTCCCTCTACGTTCTGTATAGAATCCATCTTCTCCGTACTTCTGGAACGTTTCCCGCCAACGCTTTATACATTGATTAGGTTTCTTAGATCCAATAATAGACATATCAAACCCATACTCTAAGAAAATTTGGTAAGGACCTTTCCCTTCTATGTTTTCTTTCACTGCCGTTACCTTAAAATCAGGAGAATAGGTGATGGAGCGATCGGATACCTTGATGACATTTGGGTTGGATTCTAGTTCTCTTCTTTGTGATTCAGTAAAAGTAATTTTGGACATCTCTATAACCTCGCTCTTATTGTTAATTTGATTATAAATGGATATCCGAGGTCATGAAACACAAAAAACCCCGAATAAGGGCACTTTTTTATCAGTGTCCATTATTCAGGGTATAGTTCAGT
>NZ_FNIZ01000039.1:0-5392 GCF_900104185.1 Halobacillus aidingensis
GAGAGCTGAGGCCTCGCGAATGGAATACCCTTCGTCTTTAATCCATTGAATTACCTTCAGTTTAAAGTCTGAGGAATAGTTTGTATAGGGACACGCAAAAGCTTGATTGCCATGATACTCATATAATTTGACCCAATAGCGTAGAGCGGAGTTGTCTACGCCAATCTCGTTAGCAAGGTGACGGTAGCTTATCGTTTCATCCATATATCGACGAACGGCTTGGAATTTTTCATCTTTCGTAAATTTTTTCAAGGTGAATCCCCCTTAACTCAGAGCTAGATAAGTGTCCAACTCTTGGGGGTCACTTCATAGCCTGAGGAGGCTCACCGCCCGCCCCATGGAAAGCGAACCTTTTCCCGCAGCCCCTAAACTCACACAAAAGTCTCGAAACTGATTCTTCCAGAAAAGGGAGCTTATCTGGAATAGTGGGTAATTGAATTCAGCGAGGTAACTTTTTAACATTTGTTGAAACTGCTGGAGAGAAAAGGACAGGGGAGAGGGGAACGTGTTAAACTACGACAGAGAACCATCTTTTATCGAAAAGGAGAAAACGATCTATGGCAATTACCAACAAAACGGTCTTGAAAAAGATGTCCAGTGAGATACAGGAAGCGATGCTGCAGCATGGAAATGAGCAAAAAGTGAGGGAGCATGTGCGTTCTGTGAAATTGCTTGCTGACTTACTGTTAGAGGAAGATACCAGTCCGCAAAGTTCACCGGCTGCGGTCCAAGAACCAACAGTCGAAGAAATTCGCAAGATGATGGGAGCAGGCAACCCTGAGCCCGTCCAGAAAGAGGATAAAGAAACGAAAATTGACCATGATGAAGCCAATGGGTCTTCTATTTTCGATTTTTAAGGGGGAGAAAAAATGAAGCTTTTTTTAATTTTAGCCGTAATCAATGGATTTTTATCCGTCGCTTTAGGTGCGTTCGGTGCTCATGGACTTGAAGGAAAGGTCTCCGAAAAAGGATTGGATCAATGGGGGAAAGCCGTTGATTATCAAATGTTCCATACGATGGCTTTATTTGTCACAGCTCTATTGATGAGCAAAATCCAGACCGGTGCGATGACAGGTGCAGGTTGGTTTTTCTTGATTGGAATCCTGCTTTTTTCCGGAAGTCTTTACATCTATGCTACGTCTGGAATCAAAGTGTTTGCTATGATCACTCCACTCGGAGGTCTGTCATTTTTGATCGGCTGGATTTTGCTGGGTTACGCTGTCATTAAATATATTTAATACTAAAAGTAAAGGATCGTCGTGAAAAACAGAAGAATGACCGCCCTAATCAGTTGAATGATGGCATTCACTTTTTGCTGGCGTTTCATCTCGATCATACCTTCTAGAGCAAAGCTCGCCGCTAGAACGTAAAACATGAGTAAGATGATCCATTGGTGTTCGAGCTGGAATAAACCGACCACGGCAAGAACTACAGCTAACAAAAGGGCACCTAACTGGGCTCTCTGGTAACTCTCATATGGAGGTCGCATTTGTACACCCTTTTCTTTTGGCGTATAGCCAGTAATTTTGAATATGGAAATGAAAAACTCGCTACCGAAATAGCGAGTTTTTTGCTTCATTAGCGGGGTTGATAATTGCCCATTCCCTGTCCGCCGCCATACGGGTAGTTATAGTTGATTTCTTCGTCGAATGTAATGTAATCAAGATAGACCATCAAGAGTAAATAACGTTTCCCTGTTTGAGGATCGCTGAGAATGATGTGGTCTCTTCCTGCGGCTTCAACGATTCCTTTGAAAACTTTGGCGTTCCACTGGTCGTTGTTTTCAAAAGTCATATACACAGTGGCAGGCTTTCCGGCATTCAGCCGTAAAATGTTTTCAATGTATGATTCTTCGGAAGGAAGCATATTCGGAGGGTTTACTCCTTTTGATTGGGCTTGCTGCATTTGTGGAACTTGTAGACCACCTTGCTGACCTTGCGGCGGCTGGGTTCCTTGGATTGGCATCTGTGCACTTGGGTAGTATTGCATATACGGGTGTTGGCCGTAATAGGGGGAGGATTGGCCGCCGTACATCGGCTGTCCTTGACCTTGCCCCTGACCCTGTCCGCCCATTTGCGGTTTCTTTTGTGCCAATTGAATCACTCCTTATTGGAATTAATAAACACTAGGACAGTCAGACCGAATCGGAGAATAGAAGCAGTGGGATTTGAACCTGCCCGTATTCCATTGGCCGAACCATTGAGCTGGACAGTCTCCAGAAGGCTTGAAAAACCAAAGTGAATTTGTGGCAGGGTGGAACCGCTCACCGTTGATCGTCCTTCTTGCAAGCCGTTTGTCTTTTTCCCGTGCCCTTTGGTAGAAGTATCCCTTTTGAGTAGCCTCAAAGCCGCCGGGACTCTGGAACACCATCTTACGAATCGTATCGATCTCCGTAAAATCGATGCAATTCCCTCGCACACGGTTGACTCCTGTATTTCCGACCATAAGCATGCCTAGTTTACCTTCTCCTTCAGCCTCTGCTCTCATAAGCCTCGCTAATAATTTGACATCGGCCTGATTGAAGGGGACAACAGCCATGCGGTCACCTCACTTTAATAAAGGCATGATTGCATGTTCTTTAACACTATATGTTGGACGCCTATGGAGATATGATTAAAAATATTTTCTGCTGGACAACAAAAAAGGACCTCCCAAGAAGGGATAGTCCTTTTGCTGTTCCTAAACAATATGGCAGGATTGTGGAAAACTCGAATTCGAGATGTTTGTGGGATTCTAGGGGCTCCGGGAAAAGGTTCGCTTTCCGTGGGCGAGTGATGAGCCTCCTCGAGCTAACGCTCTGCGGGGTCTCATCTACCACGCACTTCCCACAGGAGTCTCACCGTTTCCCTCCACCCCTTTACCATATGAGCTTCTCGAGATCCCCCTACCAGTAACCTGCCGAGCTCTGAAATAAAGGCATCTTCACCCACGCCGTTATAGAGTCTTTTTAACCATTCTGCACGAATAAGGCGTGGGAGCAGGGTCTGGGAAACGTCCGCATGAAAAACGAATGGAGACACGAACGTGGGTGTTTTTCTCCTGACTGAACCAAAACACCGCAAATCGTCGTTTCCCTGACCCCGTATCCATGGCCAGGAATGGTCATTTATTATTTCAAGTAGGCAAGGCTTCCTTTAAGGATGCGTGGTATGTGCTCCTTGCTCTCCCATGGAAAGCGAGTCATCCCCCTCAGCCCCTATCCACTTAACAAAAGTCTCGAAACTGAGTCTTCCATAAACGGGAGCGTTAGTGAAAGAAAGGGGATATAAGAAAGCTGCCAGATCATCTGGCAGCTTTCTTATTTATACTTGTAAAAATTGTTCGACAGCATCTGGCTTGAGGATGTTTCCGATATAGAAAGATCCGAAATCGCCATAACGTGAAGTTACTTCATCAAAGCGCATTTCATAAACGAGCTTTTTGAATTGAAGAACATCATGAGCAAATAGTGTAACGCCCCATTCCCAGTCATCAAAACCGATGGAACCGGTAATGATCTGACGGATCTTGCCGGCGTATTGACGGCCTGTCATCCCGTGGGCATACATGAGTTTGGCACGTTCATCTTTTTCAAGGACATACCAGTTGTCATTTCCTTGCCTGCGCTTGTCCATCGGATAGAAGCAAATGTGGTTCCACTTCGGAAGGGTAGGGCGTAAGCGGGCCTGAATTTCAGGATCATCCTCATTCGCACTCCCCATGTAATTGGAAAGCTCAACGACAGAGACATACGAATAGGAAGGCTTCGTGAATTCTGCCAGCTTGGATTTATTGAAGGCCGTTTCAATTTCGTTCAGCTCTTCCATTGTCGGACGTAAAATCATCATCATGAAATCTGCTTTTTGACCGACAATTGTATATAAAGCATGACTACCTTCTTTGCTGCGTTCTGTTTCTTCCCATTGACCGATCAATTCTTTGAATTCATTGATCGCTTCTTCACGGTCTTCGTTTGATGCATACTTCCATGCTGTCCAGTCGACAGAACGAAAATCATGCAGACAATACCAACCGTCCATGGTAACTACTGCTTCTGGCATGGGATCGATCGCTCCTTTTACATTGAAGTATTGTACTAATAAAACATCCTCCATAAATATAACACATTTACATTTGGATAGATAACGATGCGGGTATGACAAAAGAGTGAACAGTTGGAGAAGTATCATCTGTAGAGAAATAGGGTAAAGTTATAAAATGAAATCGCTTCAAACGGAAAACTTGATTCGAACCACTTTCATTTGAACACAAAAGGTCTTATCATGTATAACAGAATAAAAAAATGGAGGGTTAATCATGAGTAACCTATTTGATACTTTGAAGTCTAAAATTGATGGAAAAGGCAAGAAAGTCGTATTTCCAGAAGCATTAGATGAAAGAATCCTAACAGCAGTGAGTCAATTGGGTGCTGACGGAATGTTGACACCTGTATTAGTCGGTAATAAAGAAAAAGTAGAACAGAAAGCATCTGAATTGAATGTAGATATTTCCGCTGCAGAAATTCTTGATCCTGCAAACTACGATGAGTTTGATGAAATGGTCGCAAGCTTTGTCGAGCGCCGTAAAGGAAAAGCGACAGAAGAAAAAGCACGTGAAATCCTGCAGGGCGGAAATTACTTCGGTACAATGCTTGTCTACATGGGTAAAGCAGACGGGCTTGTCAGTGGTGCCGCTCACTCTACAGCAGACACTGTGCGTCCAGCTCTTCAAATCATTAAAACGAAGCCCGGTATTAAGAAAACTTCTGGCGTATTCATCATGGTCCGTGATGAAGAGAAATATGTATTTGCTGACTGTGCTATCAACATCAACCCTGACAGCCAGGACTTAGCAGAGATCGCTTTGGCAAGTGCAGAAACAGCCCAGCTATTCGATATCCATCCAAAAGTCGCTATGTTAAGCTTCTCAACGAAAGGGTCCGCCCAGTCCCCTGAAACGGAGAAAGTGACACAAGCACTTGAGATTGCCCAAGAACAAAACAAAGATCTATTAATTGATGGCGAATTCCAGTTTGATGCGGCGTTCGTGCCATCTGTAGCTGAGAAAAAAGCGCCGGATTCTCCACTAATGGGTGAAGCGAACACGTTCGTATTCCCAAGCCTTGAAGCAGGAAACATCGGTTATAAAATTGCCCAGCGCCTGGGTAACTTTGACGCCGTTGGTCCGATTCTGCAAGGTTTGAACCAGCCAGTAAACGATCTATCCCGCGGCTGTAATTCTGATGACGTGTACAAGCTCGCCATCATTACTGCTGCTCAAGCTCTATAAAGAAGTAAAAAAGCTCGCGGACAACGTCCAGCGAGCTTTTTTACTCAAACCCGGAGAAGAATCGCTCAAACCCGGAGAAGAATCGCTCAAACCCGGAGAAGAATCGCTCAAACCCGGAGAAGAA
>NZ_FNIZ01000039.1:5402-19977 GCF_900104185.1 Halobacillus aidingensis
CTCAAACCCGGAGAAGAATCGCTCAAACCCGGAGAAGAATCGCTCAAACCCGGAGAAGAATCGCTCAAACCCGGAGAAGAAATAGAAAAGCGCTCGACAACCTTATTCCAGGTTGTCGAGCGCTTTTTCATTTCGTTTGATCATTTGCTCAAACCGCTTATGAAACCAGTCGATTTCGTCCCCTTCTAAAGCATGGGTGACAAGGTGACCCGAGAGTTCATGTAGTTTCATCAATATACGGTCACGTACGTCGGCAACACTGAGGTTAGTGCCCAGTAATTCGTTTAAAGATGCCATGACGCTTGGATCGATATCAGGATAGCTGAAGCGGGTCTCTTCGTCGCGTTTGCCCAGTTCATAGAACCGCTTCAAAAGCGCCGCACGTTCTGCGCCGCTGCCACTTACGTCAAGATAGATCTGTACAGCGGAACCGTTTTTAACCCGGCGTTGTGAGATGCCGGCGAATTTTTTGCCATTGATACTCAAATCATATGTCCCTGGACAATAGGATTGGGTGATTTCATAAGCTTCAATGCCGTTCGTCAAATCGGAAAAGAGTTGGCGGATAAACGAAACCATCGCCTCATAACCGTCATGGATATTTACCTGTTTAGAATCAGGGAAGATGAGGGAAAGGTTCAAAACACCGTCATCCAACACGACGGCGAGACCACCGGAATTACGGACGATCACATTGTAACCGTTCGACTTCAAATGTTGGATGGCTTGTTTTATATAAGGAAGGCGGGCATCCGGAATCCCGAGTACGATCGTATCGTGGTGGACCCAGAGTCTTGCCGTTGCCGGGCTCATACGTTCACCGACACTTATGGATAACGCATCGTCCATAGCAAAAGACTGTAAGGCCGAAAATCCGGGCCCTAAATTGCTTTGGTCGATGAAGCGATACGTTTCTGGTTTTAATAATGGATGTAGTTCATTCATAGCATTCGTTCTCCTTTTCGGTAGCAACGTCCATTATACCAAAAGTCGCCTCTTGCATGAATGGAAGATCGATTGTAAAATTCTCTGATGGATAAAAAAATCATATCGAAAGTTAGAGCGCTTATAGACAGGTTTCTCGAGAACACCTGTCAATTTCTGTCTGTCAAGATGTTTTTTTGTCGGAATTTAAGGTATATAATAGATAAAAATGTCGTGTAGAAAGGACAAACTGATGGCCTATCGTGATGAGAAGTTAAGTGAAGAAAAGGTTTTTAAAGACCCCGTACATCGTTATGTCCACGTTCGAGAACGGGTGATTTGGGATTTGATCGGGACGGCTGAATTTCAGAGGCTCCGTAGAATCAAACAGCTCGGCACATCTTATTTGACGTTCCATGGAGCTGAACACAGCCGCTTCAACCACTCTTTAGGTGTTTATGAAATCGTGAGAAGGATCATCGAGAACTTCAAGGACCGTCCGAACTGGAATCAGGAGGAGCGATTGCTTTGTCTTTGTGCTGCGCTATTGCATGATCTTGGTCATGGACCATTTTCGCATTCCTTTGAAAAAGTGTTCAAGCTGGATCACGAAGATTTCACCCAGGCAATCTTACTTGGAGATACCGAAGTGAACAAGGTACTCAGCAAAGTGGAAAAAGGCTTTCCTAAAAAAGTAGCCGACGTTATTAATAAGACGTATGAAAACAAGCTCGTCGTCAGCTTGATATCCAGTCAAATTGATGCGGACCGAATGGATTACTTGCAGCGGGATGCTTATTTCACAGGAGTCAGCTATGGTCATTTCGACATGGAAAGAATTCTTCGAGTGATGCGGCCGATGGAAGATCAGGTCGTTGTCAAAGAGAGTGGCATGCATGCCGTCGAAGATTATATTATGAGTCGTTACCAAATGTACTGGCAGGTGTATTTCCATCCTGTAACGAGAAGTGCAGAAGTCATTTTAACTAAAATTCTCCACCGTGCGAAGGAACTGTACGAAGAAGGGTACAACTTTGAGCTGAAACCGGTGCATTTTCTGTCCTTCTTTTCTGGTGAGCCTACCCTTGAAGAATATTTGGCGCTGGATGAAGCGGTCGTTCTCTACTATTTCCAGACGTGGATGAAAGAAGAAGACGCGGTACTGAGTGATTTATGTCAGCGTTTCGTAAACCGTAAACTTTTCAAATATATCGAGTTCAATCCGAATTCCCAGATGAATGAATGGATGGAACTCTATAAACTGTTCACTAAAGCTGGTTTGAACCCTGATTATTATTTAGTCGTCGACTCAAGTTCGGACCTTCCGTATGACTTTTATCGCCCGGGTGAAGAAGGGGAGAGGCTGCCCATTCACCTTCTGCAGCCAAATGACGAGTTGAAGGAACTGTCCAGGCTTTCCGATATTGTCGAGTCGATTTCGGGGAAAAAACGGACGGATCATAAATTGTACATTCCTCTTGATCGCCTCGAGGAAATGTCGAATCGAAGTAAAACGAAGAAGCGGATTATGGAAATTTTGTTTGGATAAGGAGTGAACCTCCATGTTGGAGAATCATGCGAAGTTGATGCAGTTTTTCTCAAGCACCGATGAAATTGTAGGCCGAAAGAAGTTGCAGAAGATGATTTACATACTGAAAAAGTGTGAAATCCCTTTTGAAGAGCGTTACCAGTTTCATTTTTATGGTCCCTATTCAGAGGAACTGACACTGAGAGTCGAAGAAATGTGTAATCTTGGTTTCATTAGTGAAACGAAAGAAGAAAAGAAGAATTATTATCAATACCGTTATCAACTAACCGATAGCGGCAGAAATTTCCTGACCCACTATGAGATGGACCTGCCTCCATTGAATGTCCACATTGAAGAAATGAATGGACGCAGTTCGCGTTTCCTTGAGCTCGTTTCTACGATGCTTTTCTTTGAGCACTTACCGAAAGAAGAAATTGCTGAAAAAGTGTTCACGGTTAAAAGCGCTCAAAATTACACACAAGAAGATATCGATGAAGGATGGAAATTTATTGAACATTTGCGTTCCATTCATTAAGATTAAATGTAGGTGTACGACGATGTACACCTTTTTTCTTGTGTATTTATGTCAGATAATTGAAAAAACGTGAATCGGAAGTAGAGTGGGGGGTCTATACACGTGCGTTTCATTAAATTTTTCGCTTATTATGTGTTCGGTATCGTTGGTATTCTATTGGTTAGTACTACGCCGGCTTTGTTCAGGCAAGGAGCATTTTTAGATCTGGGAAATTACATAAAAGAGTTGAATCAATTGCTTGCCTCCGTAGTGAATCCGGGAGAGTGGACCTATTTATTCAAGGGACGCCCTGTACCAATTCTGGAATACTTATGGGACCCTTATCAATACTCTATGACCGTCTTCTTTGGTGGTATTTTATTAGGTTTCGTTCTCGCATTTGCAGGTGCATTCTTCACTGTTTTTTTACCGAAGTGGCTGCGTTCAGTCGTCGACCGTATTCTTGGCTTGCTCGAGAGCGTACCCGATTTATTGTTGGCTTTTTCTTTACAGTTGTTCATCGTTTGGTTTTATAAACAGACGGAAATCCTGCTTATTTCCTTTGCATCTCTCGGACAGGAGAAAGTCTACCTGCTTCCGATGTTTGCCATTGCTGTCCTGCCTATGGTGACGATGTACAAAATCATCCTCGCATTGATCGAAGAAGAATGGACGAAGTCTTATATACAAATGGCCAGGGGAAAAGGGTTGGAGAAAGCGGCCATTTTGTGTGTACATACCCTTCGGAACATCGGGAAAAGTACGTTCTACCATTCGAAAATCATTGTATGGGGGGCGTTGTCGAGTCTGTTAATCATTGAATATATCTTCAATATGAATGGGATTACGACGGCATTTCTCGATGATTTTCGGCCGATCGTTTCAAGTTTTATCCTTCTCATGCTATTTACACCTTTTTATATCATCTATCAAGGCACAGAACTGTTCCTTTTTAAGGATGAAAAGAAGTCCGAAGAAGTCGCTACACGTATGAACAGTTTTGTAGGAGCCGTCTCTTTCAAAGGGGGCAGAGGGTGGCTTTCTCATGCGTTGTCAGAAATCGGGGCTCATTTTAAAAATATAAAGTTTCTCTTAGGTTTTACAGTCATTACGGGAGCTATCATTATCAGTATCGCTTATACCATGACCGCAGAGCCGCTGATCGATCAGCATCGACTGATCTACGATGATGAAGGGACATTAGTCAGTTCGATGCCCCACACGCCGGAGTATGTATTTTTGGGTACCGATGCTCTTGGTTTTAGCGTGTTTGACCAAATCATTGTCGGTGCGAAATACACGATCATTTTCGGTCTTGTGATTGCTTTCTTACGAATGGGTATTGGCTTCCTTTTAGCTATCCCTTATGCTTTCTTTCTACCGAAAAGGGTACAGCTGGTTTTTGAAAAATTCGTAGACAGCATGCATTTTTTACCGATGACCATCATTGCCTTTTTGCTATTGAAGCCGGTGTTATGGATGCCTCCTGGTGGGTTTACGACGACAGAAATAGAGAGGATCCTTTATCAGGGGATCATTTTGACACTTTTAGCTGTTCCGCTTGTGATAACGTTGTTCGGCAATGAAATGAAGTTGATTATGAAAGAAGAGTTCGTAACAAGTACAAAGGTGCTTGGAGGCAGTTCTGTTCATCTGTTGTGGAAGCATTTGATGCCGCATTTAAGTGCCAGAATGGGGATTATTTTTGGCCAGCAGTTTATCCAAACGTTGCTTATTTTCATTCACCTTGGCGTATTTGACATTTATTTTGGAGGGACAAAAGTAAGCTATGATTTTGTGGCAGACCCACCAACGAGTACCACCTATGAATGGTCCGGGATGATCGGAGCAGCCAAAGATTCGTTGATGACAGGGCGTTGGTGGCTCATTATCCCTACACTTCTTTGTTTCATGGCAATCATTGTCTCGATGCAGTTGATCATCCAGGGGATTAAGGAAGTGCAGCAACGTCGTGTGGGAGTACCTGTAGAACAGAACACATGGCTCAAGAGGGTGTTCCGTAGAAAAGAAACGCATAGAGAAAAAGATGATTCACTCAAGGAAGCGGATTTTGTCTTCGTTCAAAGTTCGAAACAAACAGGCGGATCTGATTCCCGAGACGATCACAGGGACAGGAGAAAGTTTATATGAATCATATTCCTGTGTTTGTAATGGAAAAGATAAAGATGAGAGGTTTAAAAATATCCGACGCACCTTCCTTGTTCCAGTTCATGAGCCGGCCGGATACGATGAAATACATCACTCCTCACCCCGTTCTGTCTTTGAAGGAGATGGAAGCTTACGTAGAAGAAAGACTGGCTGGCTTTCGTAAGCATACAGAAATACCATGGGTGATTGAGAACGAAGAAGGGGAATGTATTGGCTTTTTCCGTTTTCACAAATGGAATCTTTGGCATAGGAAAGCAGAAATGGGAGCGGTCATTCATCCAAAGTACCAAAAGGCAGGCATCATGACAGAAGTTTTACTTAATGTTCTCCCTTATGCGTTCGACATACTGAAATTGAACCGGATTGTCGGAGACATTTTTGCTGAAAATGAGGGATCACGCAGGCTCTTGAATAAGTTTGGCTTCCGGGAAGAGGGAGTATTAAGGGAAACAGATTTTGATGGAGAGAGATTTCAGGATACCGTCGTGTTTTCCATGCTGAAAAAGGAATACGAGCAGGTTAAACAAACGTTTGACCAATGAATCATGAAGCATCTCTTCTAACAAGAACTGTTTTGTATGTTAAAATGGGACAAAATAAGAGGACGATTGAAGAGGAGGATCGCTTTATGAAAGAGTTCGATCAATTTAAAAACAAAGGTGAAAGCAACGATAAAAAGAAGAACCAATTCACAATCATTAAAGATGATTCGACCGATGGTCATGGAGGGTATGGTGTCGGTTCCATCAGTTTGGAGAACATGACCCCGGTCATTGTGGATCCGAATGAAGACGAAGCTTATGTCGATATGGGTGCGCTTCACGCGCGTAGTAAAGTAGAAAAACGGATCAAGTTCATTACCGACCGTGAAGTCGTTAAAAACGGACTGAAATATTGGATCGCATGGGTAACGGTGGATTACCAGGAAGGAAGACCGTGTTACCACGGCGTAGCTGCCAGTGAGATTGTCGTGGACAGGTCCATCAAGCGCGGATACAAATTGATGCCTGAACACGTGAACCACATGGATAAATCCTTGAAGGGTCGCTTTGTCGTCGATCATCTTGATGAAAAGTCGAAAAAGCTGCTCGGAGGATATTTGCGTGATTTCAAACCAGAACTATGGGAGAACACAGCACAGGAATTGAAAGACTCTCTAGGTGTACAATAATTCATGATTGCAAGCTCATAGCATCGTTATGGAGAGAGGGGAATCTGCCGGGTTTCCCTCTTTCTCATTTGATTTTTTTTATAAAAGAAAGGAGTGGATCCTATGAAAAGGATTTTAGAAGATGATGTAGTATTTCACTTTGTGATTGCTCTTGTGGGGTTGATTTCAGGAATTCTTCATTTCCTGTTTAAATGGTCTTTTTATGCAGAACATGAGTATTTAACATCAGGGTTATGGTTTGTTTCAGGCGCGTTCGTGATCTATGTGAGTTGTATTTTCGTGTTCGGTTATCAGAAGAAGGCAAATGCAGGTAACAAAGAAATGGAGTAGGATAAAGCGTACACTCCTTTTTTCTAGACAAGAGAGACGACCATTTAGCTAAGTATGAAAATTCCAGTTTACGATTCCCTCTTTTATGATAGAATAAGAACAAACGTTCGTGTTGGAGGGAGCCAATGATGGATAACCGGAATCGTGATCGCGGGACGATCAAGTGGACATCGCTCATGTTACCGGAGCATGTAGAGATGGTGAAAAAACTTTGGAAAGAAGATCAGCGGGTAGAAAAAGGAATTATGGATGAGCAGAAAGCTGTCGAGATTGACTTTCTTTTGCAGAGGGCACTAACGGACAATCTTACTGTCCAGGTTAGAGTCCACAATGGTTTCGAGTATGAAGATATAAGGATGAAGGTGACCCATGTGAACCGTAATAATCACACCGTAGCAGGGGTTGATGGACAGACGAAAGAGAAGATCCGCATCCCCCTGGATGATATCGCTGACCTTGCCATTTTGTAAGGTGTTCACGATTTGTTCACAAAATGTTCATGAAAAAAGTGTAAGAATTCAGACGCCCAATCTTGACGAATCAGCGATTAGGGTAATATATTAAGTAACACATGGATTATACATGTTTACTAGGACAGAGAAAGCGACCGGTTCCCCCGGTCGTTTTCTCTGTCTTTTTTTATTGTGTGATAAAGCAGTTAAAAAAAGCGAAAGGTCATCCGTTGTGAGGATGACCTTTCGCGCCAAAGAGAGCATGAATCGCGCCAAAGAGAGCATGAATCGCGCCAAAGAGAGCATGAATCGCGCCAAAGAGAGCATGAATCGCACCAAAGGAACCGAGAATCGCGTTAAAAGAACCAGTCTACTACATCTTTGAACCAAGGATCATCTTTGAATTCATCATCAACATCCTTGCTTTCATCTCCGCCACAAACATCCTCAGGAATATCAGATTCTTCCATGTAAACTAACCGTTCCTGCGGACAGTTGGGACCTGCGACATAGCCGGTTTCCGGGTCGATGTAGACCCCTTTCACCCCTGGGGGCGGGATGAAGGCTGCTGTAGGTTCTGTCTCGTGTATTTTCTCCATCGTATCGGCCCAGATGGCTTTCGCATACCGATGGTCGTTGAAGTCTTTGAGCGGCTTACTGCCTTCATCATATCCGACCCATACACCGGAGACGTACTGAGGGCTGAATCCGATCATCCAGCTATCATTGTCGGTGGTTCCGGATTTCCCTCCATACATGCGTGTCAGCTTCCCTTTAATTGGAGTACCTGTAACCGATGCATAATCGGCATCTAAGATCGGATCGAACATCCCTGTCATCATGTGGGTCACAGTGAACGCCCGTACTCGATCGACAGCATCGTCTTTATTGTAAGCCGGTTGGTATTCATACAGAACATTCCCGTGTCGGTCGGTAATTTTAGCGATTGTATGGCCCTCGATGGATTCTGTTCCTTTCACCATTTTCCCATAGGCACTGACCATATCGAAAAGGGATATGGAGGAGTATCCTAAGGCAAGGGAAGGATGGGGCTTGAACGTTTCTTCTACACCGAACGTCTTCATCGTTTTCCCTAGCTTTTCCGGTCCGATATCCATGTGGGTTTTCACCGCATAAATATTATCGGAAACGGCAAGGGCTTGAGCCATGGAAATCGGTTCTTCTGCATATTGGTCATTGAAATTGGATGGAACATAGGGTTCCGTTTTACCTTCTACCTCAATTTCAACAGGCTGCGTCTCTTTCATCGTGACAGGGGAGTACCCTTCCGCGAGCGCTGCATAATACAGAAAAGGTTTGATGGTTGAACCGACGGAACGTTTCGCCTGAGTGGCTCTATTGAACGGACTTTCTCCATAATCTTTACCACCGACAAGGGCCGTAATTGCTCCAGAATGGCTGTTCATAACAGCAGATGCGACTTGGATTTCTTCACTCCCTGGAATGTTTCTTTTCACCTGCTCTTCCAAAATCCGTTGATGCTCTTCAATCAGAGTGGTGTGAATATGATAGCCGCCTGTCTGGACACTTTCTCTGTCTACTTCAAGCAGCTGAGCCGCTTCTGTAACGACTTGGTCCTGAAAATAGGGAGCAATCTCCTGGGTGGCATCTTCTTCACCGTCAGCATAGGAGATGCTCGCTTCTACGGCTGCTCTTTTTTCAGAGGAAGTGATATAGCCGTTCTGTTCCATTTCAGCTAAGATTTGTTGTTGTCTTGTTTCTGCTCGTTCAGCGTTCGCCAGTGGTGAATAATAGGTTGGGCCTTTAGGAATGCCTGCTAACATGGAAGCTTCTGTCAAAGTAAGATCAGCCGCGTGTTTATTGAAATATTGCCGGCTGGCAGCTTCAATTCCATAAGCCCCGTGGCCGTAATAGATGGTGTTCAAATAACCTTCCAATATTTCATCTTTGTTATAAAAAATTTCTAATCGTAGGGCATAGAGAGCTTCGTTTAGTTTCCGCTTCCATGTTTTATCATGGGAAAGGTATAAGTTTCTTGCATACTGCTGGGTGATGGTGCTGGCCCCCTCGGCCATTCTCATCTGCTTAAGATCCGTAAGTGCCGCTGCTGCAATTCGCTTCACATCGAAACCGAAGTGGTTATAGAAACGCCGGTCTTCAATGGCAAGGGTAGCGTCTTTGATAGATTCGGGCATTTCCTCTATGTTAATCCAGTAACGTTCTTCGGCCCCTTGCTCTTCTCCTATGATTTCCCCGTCTGTCCCATAGAAGACGGTATTCTGTTCAGTCATCAACGATGGAGGTCCCTGAGTGATGGCATAGATCAACACGCCGATAATTCCGACAATCCCTACGATTGTCCCGAAGACGGCGAGTTTCATACCGCGGATCGTCCATCGATAAGTCGTTCTGAAAAATGATCGCATCCTTTTATACTCCTAACTGTTACGAATGTATAAAGACTGCTATTATTATGTGAGAATACGTAGTAAAATAAACTTCTTGAGTGAAACAATCGTATAGAATGAAGATGAAAAAGGAGAAATGCAGCATGGGTACATGGTTTACTGAAAAACAGACCGATCATTTCGGGATTACAGCGAAGGTCAATCGCTCCCTCCATAGTGAGAAAACAGACTTTCAAGATTTAGAGATGCTGGAAACAGCGGAGTGGGGGAATATGCTCGTCCTTGATGACATGGTCATGACGACAGAGAAGGATGAATTTGTCTATCACGAAATGGTTGCCCATGTTCCATTGTTTACCCACCCGAATCCGAAAAACGTTCTTGTCGTGGGTGGCGGTGACGGTGGCGTCATTCGTGAAGTGTTGAAACATGAAAGCGTAGAAAAAGCGACGCTTGTGGAAATCGACGGGAAAGTCATCGAGTATTCGAAGAAGTATTTACCTTCTATTGCCGGAGCTCTTGAGGATAACCGTGTCGAAGTGAAGGTGGGCGACGGTTTCATGCACATCGCAAAAAGTGAAAACGAGTATGATGTCATCATGGTCGATTCCACCGAACCCGTAGGTCCTGCTGTCAATCTTTTTTCCAAAGGTTTCTATGAGGGCATTGCCAAAGCATTGAAAGAGGACGGTATTTTCGTTGCCCAAACGGATAACCCATGGTTTAAAGCAGATCTTATCCGCCAGGTGTATAGCGATGTGAAAGAAACATTCCCGATCACAAAAGTATATACAGCGAACATCCCGACCTATCCAAGCGGGCTGTGGACATTCACAATGGGAAGTAAAGTCCACGATCCACTCAAAGTCAACGAGGAACGGTTTACAGATATCGACACCGAATATTACACAGACGAAATTCATCAGGCGTGCTTTGCACTACCTAAGTTCGTCAAAGATCTCACGAAGGAGTGACCATCATGCGTTTCGATGAATCCTACTCTGGAAAAGTATTTATCATGAGCCGGGCGACGGAGGAGGAAGCGGATGCTGTCATTTACGGCATGCCGATGGACTGGACCGTCAGCTTCCGCCCGGGATCACGCTTCGGCCCGAACCGTATTCGTGAAGCTTCCATCGGACTGGAAGAGTACAGCCCGTACCTTGATCGACACTTGGAAGAAGTGAACTATCATGATGCCGGCGATTTGATGCTGCCATTCGGAAATGCGGCGCGTAGTCTTAATATCATCGAAGGATATTTGAATGAACTGCTTGAAAAAGGAAAATTCCCCCTCGGTCTTGGAGGAGAGCATCTCGTCACATGGCCTGTCATTCAGGCCATGTACAAAAAACACCCGAACCTCGCTATTATTCATATCGATGCCCACGCGGACCTTCGTGAAGAGTATGAAGGAGAAGTGTTGTCCCACTCGACGCCGATTCGTAAATCGTGTGAGCTGCTAGGAGCAGAAAATGTCTACTCATTCGGCATCCGCTCCGGCATGCGTGAAGAATTTCAATATGCAGAAGAATCCGGTATGCATATGGCCAAGTTCGAAGTGTTGGAACCTTTGAAAAAAGTGCTGCCTGAGCTTGCCGGCCGCCCCGTGTACGTCACGATTGATATCGATGTGCTCGATCCTGCCTTTGCACCTGGAACAGGGACGGCAGAAGCGGGTGGCATCTCGTCGAAAGAACTGCTCGCAAGTATCCATGCCATAGCCGGCAGTGATTTGAACGTTGTAGGCGCGGACCTTGTTGAGGTAGCTCCAGCGTATGACCCGACAGAGAAGACGCAGATTGCGGCGAGCAAGTTCATCCGCGAAATGCTTTTAGGGTTCGTCAAATAAATGATAGAATGGAACAAGCCACTGTGAGAGTCTTCATAGTGGCTTTTCTATATGGATAGAGCTATAAGAAAAGACACGATACAAAGGAGCTTTTGTTTTGGATAAAAAGACGATGGGAGTGGCGGGGATCTATGTATTGATCATGCTCCCACTGCTGCTTCTCACTTACGGAGCAAACTGGAACCCTTCCAACATCTCGTATGAGTTGAATGGAGACACACTTGTGATTAACGAAGGAATAGGGAAAGAGGAAGTCGCTGAGGTGAATGTGGAAGACCGAATGAACGACCTTCTGCAGTTCACTTTGGCTGTCTCTGTGGAAAATAAACAGTGGGGGACAGATGTATGGGTGATCGGCCTCCTGCTTCCATTTTTACTTTTCGCGATTGTCCCGGACCGCCGTCCGTTCAAAAAAAATCTATCATTCAAGTGGTACTTGACGATTGTTTTGGCTATCCTAGTTCTATATGCGGCTTATTCGATTCCGAATCATGTCGCCCAAGTGAAGGAAGTGCACGAATATGTCAACCTTCTTATTGAATGACGCTTGCGTTTTTCTGTTCGAATTCTTATAATATATTAGTTATATCTTGTACGTAAAAATGGCGATAGAAAAGGTGGAGGGAAGATGCCAAGTAACGCAAAAGATGTCCAGGTGCAGCTTGTTACGGAAATACAGGATGGGGATCGTAAAGAGACAATGAAGATCCACGAACCGGGACAGTTTTTCAAACGAGGCGATACGCAAGTGCTCACCTTTATCGAGCACCCGGAAGATGGAGAACCGGTCAATACGATGGTGACAATCAAGCCCGAACATGTCAGCATCAAACGGAGCGGTGGCGTGGAAATGCGCCAGGTTTTCCAGACGTCCACGGAAACGGAAAATTTATATCATCATACGTATGGTGATTTTCATATGAAAACATCTACAGATAAAGTGGAATTTCGTTCTTTGGAAGAATCCACACAGGGCCGACTGTATTTAAGTTATACCATGACTTTAAACCATGAAGTGACTCAAGCCCACCGCTTGACGTTGACGTTTGAGGAGGAGAGCGATTCATGAATATCGTTGAACAAATGGAACAGAAACTGAAGGATGAAATCTTACGCTCAGTCCTGGCTGCTGAACTTGCATCCGAGGATGAGATGCCGGAAGTAATCCTTGAGCAGCCAAAAGACAAAGCGCACGGAGATTATGCTACTAACATGGCGATGCAGTTGGCGCGCGTAGCCAAAAAGAACCCACGTGCCATCGCGACCGATCTTGTGGAGCAGTTCGACAAGTCCAAAGCATCCATCGAGAAAATTGAAATCGCTGGACCGGGGTTCATTAACTTTTACATGAACAATCAGTATTTGACTGAATTGGTACCTACGATTCTGAATGCTGGAGAAGAGTATGGACGCGGTAAAAGTGGAGAAGGGCACAAAATCCAGGTAGAGTTCGTTTCTGCCAACCCTACAGGCACGCTTCACCTAGGGCACGCACGTGGCGCGGCTGTCGGTGATTCCTTATGCAACGTTTTAGATGCCGCAGGATATGATGTGTCCCGTGAATACTATATCAATGATGCCGGAAATCAAATGGCGAATCTCGCAAAATCACTGGAAGCCCGCTACATGCAAAATCTCGGAAAAGAGTGGAGCATGCCGGACGATGGCTATCATGGTCAGGATATCATCGGTTTAGCTGAAAAGCTCGTCAGTCAAGATGGGGAGAAATGGGTCGATGTTGCGGAAGAAGAGCGCCTTCAGTTCTTCCGTGAGTACGGATTGAAGTTCCTATTGGATAAAATCAAAACAGACCTGGAAGAATTCCGTGTTCCATTTGATGAATGGTTCTCTGAAACTTCTCTGTACAACGATGACCAGATTACAGACGCCCTTGCCGTTTTGAAAAACCAAGGCTATGTATTCGAAAAAGATGATGCGACATGGTTTGAAACCACGAAGTTCGGCGATGACAAGAATCGCGTACTCATTAAGAATGACGGAACGTACACATACTTGACGCCGGATATCGCCTACCATAAAAACAAATTGGACCGTGGATTTGATACACTGATCAATATTTGGGGAGCCGATCACCATGGCTACATTCCACGTATGAAAGCGGCCATCCAGGCGCTTGGGTACGAGAAAGATACGCTGGAAGTAGAAATCATCCAAATGGTCAACTTGTTCCAGGACGGCGAAAAGGTGAAAATGAGTAAGCGTACAGGTAAAGCGGTCACCCTTCGTGAACTGATGGAAGAGGTAGGAATCGATGCCATGCGTTACTTCTTCTCCATGCGCTCCAGTGATTCTCACCTGGACTTTGATATGGACCTTGCCCGTTCAGAATCGAACGAAAACCCTGTGTATTACGTCCAATATGCACATGCCCGCATTTGTACAATGCTTAAGCAAGCAGAAGAAAAAGGGCTGGTGAAAGATTCGTATGACGGAAGCTATCTCACAGCTGAAAAAGAAGAAGACCTTCTAAAGCGTCTTGGAGAATTCCCGCAAGTGGTAGCGGATGCCGCAGAAAAACGCACGCCACACCGCGTGACTCAATATGCGTTCGATCTAGCATCCAACCTGCACAGCTTTTACAATGCTGTCAAAGTGCTCGACGATGAAAACCCAGAGCTGACAGCGGCGAGAATCGCGTTGATGAAAGCTGTCCGTACAACGCTGAATAATGCACTTCGACTAATCGGAGTTTCTGCACCAAACCAAATGTAATTCCATATACTAGGAAAAGGGCGTCTTTGCTAATAGAGCATGGGCGCTCTTTTTCTATGTTTAGAAATAACATTATTGAAGTAGGATTCTTTAAGACTCAATTTCGAGACTTTTTTGGGAATTTAGGGGCTCCGGGAAAAGGTTCGCTTTCCGTGGGCGAGTGATGAGCCTCCCTCAGTAAACGGATCCGTTCTCAAAAATCCTTGGTTTTTCTCTGGTATTCTTCTTCTTTGAATATTGAAACATAGGTCATTCATTCAAATATATCCCATTTTTTAATGAATATGGAATACGTATAGGCGCTTAAACAGACTGGAGAGGTTAAGTTCCAGTAAATGGGTTTTATAATCGCACCTTGGATCTCCACATTAAACATGGTGGTGGACCCTCCCATATCTCTCGGCGTCTGTGCGCGCAAATTCCTTCGTTCGACCTGACCATGTGTGGATGCCGGAAAAGCTCCTCGGGTGGGTCTGTGCCCTAATGCTCGGAATGTGACCAGCTTATCCGTG
>NZ_FNIZ01000038.1 GCF_900104185.1 Halobacillus aidingensis
GCATGAAAAGCGAATGGAGACACGAACGTGTGTGTTTTTCTACTGACTGATCCAAAACACTGCAAATCGTCGTTTCCCTGACCCCGTATCCATGGCCGAGAATTGTCATTCATTATTTCAACTAGGTAAGACTGCCCTTAAGGCTGCGGGGAATGTGCTCACCGCGCTCCCGCGGAAAGCGAGCTATTCCCCGCAGCCCCCTTCCATTCACCAAAAGTCTCGAAACTGAGTCTTCAAGAATAGGGAGCTTTAGTGAAATAAGGGGGGTACTGTTGATAATGTGTATAAAATTGTGCATATGTGAATAAAAGGAGAGATTGTGAGAAGGGAGCGACACTTATCCACATGTGTATAAGTGGTGATCTTTTTTTCTTTTCAAAATCCGATTTCGATAGGAATTGTTGAGATTATGCAGTGTTTCCATTAAGAATCTGTAAAACTAACAAATTGTGATGGGAATCTATTGACATCTGCTTCCTAAGGGTTAATAATATTGTAAATATACAGATGAAATAATAAATATACATAGAGGTGGATTTAGAGTGAAAGCAGGGATTGTAGGTGCGACCGGATACGGCGGAATTGAATTGCTCCGCTTATTAACAAATCATCCACAAGTTAAAGCGATAACCTTATTTTCATCCTCCCAGGCTGGGGAGAAATTTGAAAACATTTACCCTCAATTTCGAGGGGGAGAATCTTATGTGTTACATGATTTAGAGCCGGAGAAGATGAAGGAAGATCTGGACGTCATTTTCCTTGCGACTCCGTCTGGGGTTTCAAGTCAATTGACACCTCAACTCCAGGGCAGTCATGCAAAAGTCATTGACCTTTCTGGTGATTTAAGAATAAAAGAGCCCGCTACTTATGAGCAGTGGTACAAAAAAGAAGCAGCCCCTGATGGGACACTGGGGAATGCCGTCTATGGGCTCCCGGAGTGGAATCAAGAGCAAATAGAGAAGGCAGACCTTATTGCCAATCCAGGGTGTTATCCGACAGCGACATTACTTGGTTTGGGACCAGTAGTCAAAGAAGGATTGGTGAAGCCTGACTCGATCGTAATTGACGCGAAGTCAGGGGTGTCAGGGGCTGGGAAAAATCCAAATCCAATCACCCATTTTGCTCATGCCCAGGAAAACTTTCAAATTTATAAAGTGAATCAACATCAGCACATCCCGGAAATTGAACAACAATTAACCATTTGGGACGACCAACTAGAACCTGTCACCTTTTCCACACACCTCGTTCCGATGACAAGAGGAATCATGGCGACCATCTATCTTCAGTTAAAAGAAGGGATGAGTGAAGAGGATTTACGGCAGAAGTTTAAGAGCTACTATGAGCCGCAACCATTCGTCAGGGTCCGGGAATCGGGCGGGTTTCCATGCACGAAAGATGTGTACGGGTCTAATTTCTGTGATATCGGTCTTACCATTGATGCCCGGACGAAGCGGGTCACCATCGTAAGTGTCATTGATAACTTAATGAAAGGGGCAGCCAGTCAGGCGGTCCAAAATATGAATCTTGTATTCCAATATGATGAGAGAACAGGGCTTGCACCACTGCCTGTTTATCCTTAATGAAGAGAGGGAGAGATGGTTTGATACAAGCGAAGAACACCCAAACAATCGAAAAAGTAGCGGATGGATCCATTCTTACGCCGAAAGGGTACAAGGCAGGTGGAATTCATAGCGGATTAAGATACAGAAAAAAGGACTTCGCTCTTCTTATGAGTGATCGACCAGCTTCTGCAGCGGCTGTTTACACTCAAAGCCATTTCCAGGCCCCGCCTCTTCAGGTGACGCAGGAAAGCATTGCAGAAAAGGGGAAAATTCAAAGTGTCGTGATCAATAGTGCAGTCGCTAATGCGTGCACAGGAGAAGAAGGCCTTGCCAATGCTTACGAGATGCGTCGTATGATTGCAAAAAGGTTTGAGATTCCGGATGAATACGTAGCTGTAGCCTCTACGGGTGTGATCGGACAGCAGCTTCCAATGGAAAAGATCACCCACGGCTGTGAGAATGTTGAGCCGTCAGAAACAGGGTATAAAGATTTTCAACAAGCGATTCTTACGACAGATACTTGTCAAAAGCATGCGTGCTACCAGGTACAGATAGAAGGGAAAACCGTCACCATCGGTGGAGCAGCTAAAGGATCGGGGATGATTCACCCGAATATGGCGACAATGCTTGGTTTTATCACGACTGATGCAACCATTGGACCTAGTGATTTAAAACGCGCGTTAAGTCCTTCTATCGATAAATCCTTCAATCAGATTACGGTTGATGGAGAGACTTCGACCAATGATATGGTCCTGACGCTTGCGAATGGAGAAATAGATCATGATTCATTAACAGAAGACCACCCGGACTGGGGAGCTTTTCAAACCGCCCTTCAGCTTGTTTGTGAAGATCTTGCCAAACAAATAGCCAAAGATGGGGAAGGTGCCACAAAACTGATTGAAGTGGAGGTCACCGGGGCCCGCACAAATGAAGAAGCGCGAATCATCGGTAAAAAAGTGGTTGGTTCGAGCCTGGTTAAGACAGCTGTTTATGGGTTGGATGCCAACTGGGGAAGGATTGTCGGCGCCATCGGCCATAGTGAGGCTGAAGTAGATCCGACTCAGTGTGATATTTACATTGAAGATCAACTGGTATTCAGTAACGGAACGCCATGTCCATTTTCTGAAGAACAGGCAACCGAAGATTTGGACAATGAAGAAGTGAAAATAACCATCCATCTTTATGAAGGAGATGGGGAAGGCACGGCGTGGGGGTGTGACTTGACTTATGACTACGTCAAAATCAATGCAAGTTACAGAACCTAAACCTCTTATTGTCATAAAACTCGGTGGAAGTATGCTCGATCAACTCACCGAAGACTTTTATAACAGCTTTCTGGACCTGCAGGAACATTATCAAGTGATCATTGTTCATGGTGGAGGTCCTGCGATCACAAGATTGCTGGATCAGCTGAACATCGAAGGTGAATTTTATGACGGATTACGAAAAACGACTCCAGAGACGCTCGAAGTGGTAGAAATGGTTCTTGGGGGTTCTGTGAATGGCAGGATTACAGGTCATCTGATGAAAAAGGGAGTCAACGCCGTCGGGGTCAAAGGATCTGAAGCATCGTTGCTGCAAGCCGATTACTTGGATAAAGAAAACCTAGGTCTTGTAGGTAAGGTGAAAGAAGTAAATCCAACTATACTGAAGAATCTTCTTGCTGAAAGTTTTCTTCCTGTCGTCGCACCATTTGGGAAAACCGAAGATCATCAAACGGTGAATATTAACGCAGATGTAGCAGCCGGGGCTATAGCAACAGCTGTAGGAGCTGAAAAGCTTTTATATGTGACAGATGTTCCGGGCATTCTCGTTGAAGACGAAATTCTCGACTGCACGACACCCGAGGAAATTAATGGCATGATCGAGCAAAAGGTCATCTATGGCGGAATGATTCCTAAGGTCCGTTCTGCAACGGAAGCATTATCCGACCATTTACAAGAAGTAAGAATCGTAAGTGGAGAACAAGCTTTGATGGAAGGCGATTCGTTGAATGGCACATCCATTAGAGCAAAAAGGAAGGAGATGGTAGAGTGAGTTTATTTCCTACGTATAATCGCTTTCCTTTAACGATTGTATCTGGAAAGGGAACAACGGTGACCGATGATCAAGGGAAGGATTATTTAGACTTTGTATCAGGGATTGCTGTATGTAATCTCGGTCATCGACCTCCAGAAGTGCAGGAAGCGCTGGAAGAACAGTTGAATCAAGTGTGGCATGTATCAAACCTATACCAAATCCCTGTTCAGGAAGAGGCAGCGAATTTGCTTTGTGATGCGTCTGAACTAGACTATGCTTTTTTCTGTAACAGCGGGGCAGAGGCGAATGAGGCGGCAATCAAGCTTGCCCGTAAACATACAGGAAGAGAGAAAATCATTACATTCAAGCAATCTTTTCACGGACGGACATTTGCTACGATGAGTGCAACAGGGCAGGAAAAGATTCATGAAGGATTCGGTTCTCTGCTTCCGACTTTCGAATACTTCCCTTATAATGATGTACAAAAAATAGAGGAAGTGCATGACGGCCATGTGGCTGCGATTATGGTCGAAGTCATCCAGGGAGAGGGTGGAGTCGTACCGGGAACAAAAGAGTTTCTGAAAACGGTCGAAGATAAATGCCGGGAATTAGGCGCCCTTTTGATCATTGATGAAGTCCAAACCGGAATCGGCCGTACAGGAAAAGCTTTTGCCTATCAACACCATGGACTGGACCCTGACATCGTGACAGCTGCCAAAGGATTGGGAAGTGGGTTTCCTGTCGGGGCTATGTTAGGGAAAGCCGAATTGAAAGATTCCTTCACAGCTGGATCTCACGGATCTACGTTTGGTGGGAACCCATTAGCTTCAACGGCAGTAAAAGCTACGCTTGAGAAAATCTTCGTTTCTGATTTCCTGGAAGCTGTTACGGAAAAAGGGACGGTATTCAAAGATAAGCTTGAAGATTCATTGGCGCGCTTTAACAGTGTGAAAGAAATACGTGGAAAAGGGTTGATGCTTGGGATTTCCATATCCGGTGAAGCAATTCAAATTGTTCACTCATTAAGGGAAAAAGGACTCTTGGCTGTAGTCGCCGGCCCGAATGTTTTGAGGCTGCTCCCTCCATTGACTGTAGAATATGGGGAAATGGACCAAGCTGTCGCTTTAATTACCGAAGCGATCCAACAGCATGAAGACAGTTTGCAAAAAGCATAAAGAATGTATAGACGGTGATGTTCACAGTCGTGTTCAGCACCGTCTTTCCCGGAAGTTATATGTATAAAAATACGCAATATATAATAAATATTCATTTTGTGGGGTGATGGAATGAAAGGATACTTATGTTTACAAGACGGAACAACATTTGAAGGGAAGGCTTCGCGGCATTTTGACCGAAACGTCCAGGGCGAGGTCGTCTTCTTTACCGGCATGACGGGATACCAGGAAGTTCTCACCGATCCTTCTTATAAAGGGCAGATTGTCGTATTTACGTATCCATTGATAGGGAATTACGGCATCAACGATGAGGATGGGGAAAGTGAAGAAATCCAAGTGAGTGGTGTGGTCATGTACCAATGTACGGATGTTCCTTCGCATTTTCAGGCGAGAAAGTCCTTAGGAACGTACTTGAACGAACAAAACATTCCATACATGACTGAGGTAGATACAAGAGAAGTCACCAAGGCCATCCGTGCAGAAGGAACACAGCAAGCCGCTCTTTCTCGAGGGACAGATTATCTATTCCAGCCGACAAAGGGCCATCAAATACAGCAGGTGAGTGGTGAAAAAATTGAAACTTATGGAGAAGCGGGCATGCATGTAGCACTCATCGACTTCGGGTGGAAGAAATCGATTTTGAATGCCCTTCTTGAAAGAGGTGTCCGGGTTTCGGTACTTCCTTTCTCTAAAGTCGAGATGCTGGATACGCTTCAACCGGACGCTATTGTTCTATCGAATGGACCAGGAGACCCGAAAGATACCGTGGACGTTTTACCACTTTTGAAAAAGGCACTGGAGAAGTTTCCGACTTTCGGAATCTGTATGGGGCATCAGGTCATTGCTCTTGCTTTTGGAGGAGATACGACGAAGTTAACATTCGGTCACCGCGGTGCCAACCATCCAGTCAAAGATGTGGTTTCAGGAAAAGTGTTCCTATCCTCGCAGAATCATAACTATGTGGTCAAAGAAGACAGTCTGAATGGGACGCCGCTCGTAACAAGGTTTTATAACGTCAATGACGGTTCCATCGAAGGATTGATGCATGACTCGAAACTAATCATGTCCGCACAATTCCACCCGGAAGCCCATCCCGGGCCGAAAGATGCGGAATGGTTGTTTGATAACTTTCTTACACTTGTGAAGAACAAAGGGGTGAAGACACATGTCTCGTAAAGTATTAGTCATTGGATCAGGTCCGATCATGATTGGTCAGGCGGCAGAATTTGATTACTCAGGAACACAAGGATGTCTCGCTCTGAAAGAAGAGGGGTGTGAGGTTGTCCTCGTCAACAACAATCCGGCAACCATCATGACAGACCATGACGTGGCTGATGTGGTTTATTGTGAACCATTGACGGTTGAAAGCTTAACGAAAATCATTGATTTAGAAAAACCCGATGCGCTCCTTGCCGGGCTCGGGGGACAGACCGCTCTCAATCTAGCCGTTGAACTGGAAAGAGAAGGCGTTTTGCAGGATTATGATCTCGAGTTATTAGGGACCAGTGTCCATTCCATTCAAAAAGGGGAGGACAGAGAATTGTTCCGCGGGTTGATGCATGAATTATCCCAGCCAGTCCCCGAAAGTGAAGTGATTACGACGGTTGAGCAAGCGAAAGCCTTTGCTGAAGAAGTCGGTTACCCGATCATCAGTCGACCTGCTTATACGCTTGGTGGACGTGGTGGTGGAATCGTTCACAGACCGGAGGAACTGGAAGAGTTGATCGCGACGGGGCTGAAAGCGAGTCCGATTCACCAGGTCATCGTCGAAAAGAGTATTGCAGGGTTTAAGGAAATTGAATATGAAATCATGCGGGATCACAATGGAACATGTATTTCTGTTTGTAATATGGAAAACTTTGATCCTGTGGGTGTTCATACCGGAGACTCCATCGTTGTTGCTCCCTCCCAGACATTGTCGGATAACGATTATCAAATGCTTCGATCCGCGGCGTTCAAGATTGTTTCTGAACTCGATGTCATTGGAGGGTGTAATGTTCAGTTCGCGCTTGATACAGAGAGTCGTCAATACTATGTCATCGAGATTAATCCGCGCGTCAGTCGTTCGTCAGCCCTGGCTTCGAAAGCCACGGGTTATCCGATTGCAAAAATGGCGACAAAAGTGGCTCTTGGTTATACGCTTGACCAGCTTGAAAATCCGCTTACGGGCTATACGTACGCAAGCTTTGAACCAGCGCTTGATTATGTCGTCGTTAAATTCCCCCGCTGGCCGTTCGATAAGTTTTCAGAAGCGGATCGTAAGCTCGGAACGAAGATGCGGGCGACAGGTGAAGTCATGGCCATCGACCGGACGTTGGAAGGGGCTTTTCAAAAAGCCGTCCAATCCCTGGATACGAAAGTACCCGACATTCATAACGCCTGGGATCATCTGGAGGAACCTACAGACTTGCGCTACTTCGCTATTCTCCACCTTCTAAGAAAAGGTGAAAGTCTGGAGACAATCCATGAAAATACTAAAATTGATCGCTTCTTTTTACATGTACTGAAAAATCTTGTTGATTTAGAAAAGTGTCTGCAACAGGAGACTTTGGGTGAAGCGCTTTTGAGACAAGTGAAAATCTGTGGTTTTTCAGATCAGGAGATTGCTCATCTTGCCGGGATATCTGAAAAAGAAGTGCAAAAAAGGAGAGAGGAATTCGGGATTCACCGCCATTTCAAGCTCGTTGATACGTGTGCAGCGGAATTTGAAGCGGCAACGAACTATGTCTATAGCACATTTGCGGGTGTGAATGAAATTACACCACTCTCAGGAAAGAAAAAAGCTTTGATTCTCGGATCCGGACCGATTCGAATCGGGCAGGGAGTTGAATTTGATTATAGTGCGGTGAAAGCTATCCAAAGTCTGCAAAAGCAAGGGTGGACGACGATTATGGTGAACAACAACCCAGAAACCGTTAGTACCGATTATGAAACCGCGGATCGCCTCTACTTCGAACCGATTCAAAAAGAAATCATAACATCCATCGTTGATCATGAAGGTATTGACCTTGTATTCACTTCATTCGGAGGGCAGACCGCCATTAATTTGGCAGCAGAACTAGAGACGGAGGGGATCCCCCTTGCAGGAGTAAGTACAGACGTTTTAGATGCGCTGGAGGACAGAGATAAATTCTATGCGGCATTAAATGATTTAGATATCCCTTATGTTTCAGGTACCACCTGTCATACAAAAAATGAAGCTCTAAAAGCAGCAGAGCATTACTCGTTTCCGATTCTTTGCCGCCCGTCCTATGTCATCGGAGGCCAGGGGATGGTCATTGTCAAAGATATGGACGAGTTGAGACAGTCGCTTCAGGAAGCGGATGATCGTCACTATCCGATTGTTCTGGACACCTTTATGCAAGGAAAAGAAGTAGAGGTGGACCTCGTGGCGGACGGTGAAAACCTCTATCTTCCTGAGATCATTGAGCATATCGAGCCGGGAGGTGTTCATTCCGGAGACAGTATGGCGCTCTTCCCATCGAAGCTTGATGAGGAAGTCAAGAAGACTATTGAAGCCTACTCCCAAAAAATCGTCCGGTACTTTAGTTACAAAGGAATGATGAACATCCAGTTTTTACTGAGCGGAGAAAAAGTGTATGTGCTGGAAGTGAACCCGAGAGCGAGTCGGACGGTACCAATTGTGAGTAAGGTGGCAGACGTTCCCCTTGTGGATTTAGCTGTTCGGGTATTGGCATCTGGTGAAGTGGATTTGATGTCCCTTCCCACACCTGTTTTTGATCAAACAGCCGTGAAGTATCCGGTCTTTTCATCCTATGCCTTGACGGAGGTTGATCATAAGCTTGGTCCGAATATGAAATCGACGGGTGAGGGGATGTGCCTTGGAAAGACCATAGATGAAGCCTTGCGAAAAGTGTTCTCCCATTTACCTAATGTGCATGATGTAAAAGATTCTTGCTTTGTAGAAGGGGATTCAACTTTTTCATCTAAGGATTTTGACGAATGGCTCAAGCTTGAGGACGCTTCTATTTATGTCAATGATGAATCAAGTTCCGAGGCGAGTGAACGCAGAATACAGGCTGTGAAGAATGGAATGACCGTTTTCAGTGAGAAAGCAACGTTCGATGCCTATATTCAATCATTAGCTTGTGAAAATTTCGACCCTGCCCCTCTGCCGGGTAATAAACGTGAAGGAGTGCGATCGTAATGAATTTGATGGAACAAATGTATTCAACAGATGGTTCAATGCATGGAAAGAACGTTTTGACTTGGCTTGATTATAATCAATCAGAGGTTTCCCAATTGTTAGCGCAGGCTCAACACTTAAAAGAAAACCCTTATTCTCAATCATTAAAAGGGAAGAACCTGGCGATGATTTTTGAAAAATCTTCAACAAGAACACGCGTTTCTTTTGAAGTGGGGATGGTTCAAATGGGCGGCCATGCTCTTTATTTAAATACGAGAGACATCCAGGTCGGCCGCGGTGAAACCATTGCCGATACGGCTCGCGTGCTCTCGGGATACGTTGACGCCATCATGTTCAGAACGACATCGCATGGAAAATTGAAGGAGCTTGCTGAACATGCCTCTGTACCTGTCATTAACGGCTTATGCGATATCTACCACCCCTGTCAGGCACTCGCTGATATTTTTACCATTTTAGAATTGAAAGGGCGTTTGTGTGGAGTGAAGGTCGTTTACATCGGTGACGGAAACAATGTCGCTCATTCGCTGATGATTTTGGCAGCTATGATGGGCATGGAAATGGTCGTCTCAGCTCCGGACGGATATCAGCCTGACCCTCTGATTACCGAAAAATCGCAAGCGCTGGCGAAACGATATGGTGGATCCGTCGTACTGGAAGAGAATCCAGAAAAAGCCGTGAAGCATGCGGACGTCATTTACACAGATGTTTGGACGAGTATGGGGCAGGAAGAAGAGAGTGAAAAACGCCTGTTAGATTTTGAAGGCTACCAAGTAAATGAATCTTTACTAAAGCAAGCTAAATCAAATGTCTCCTTTTTGCATTGCCTTCCGGCCCATCGAGGGGAAGAAGTGACAGCGAGTGTCATTGACGGCAACCATTCGGCAGTCTTTCAGCAGGCCGAAAATCGTATGCACGTCCAAAAAGCCATCTTACAAGCGGTCGTCGGATGGAAGTGAATTTATGAGCATAATTCAGACCGAACAAACAATAGGATATAGGAATAGACCTCATAAACAAAATCATGTAAAAAGAAGGTCGAAAGGCTACGAATTTCATCGAACACACAACTTTTACAAGGAAATCTAGGATCGATGTGGAAGTAGTTAGGGAGAATATTCAAAACCAAAAGGAGTGGCCATGCAATGAGTAAGCAATTGACAACCGCTGTGGAACCCCAGGTTGTTCGTAGGTCCAATATCAAGGTCGTCGGTGTCTCTTGTCAAACTATGATGGATGAACGGGAAATTAAAATTCCGCGATTGATGGAGCAGTTTCATACGACAAATTTGCCGAAAGTAAGAAACAGGGTCAACGCGCCGCGTTCCATCGGAATGTTCGTCGACCCGCCAAATTGGAATGAGATGACCGATGCTTTTTATTGGATTGCTGCTGTAGAGGTCGATAGCTTCGAGAAGATTCCGCCAAACATGATTACAAAGACGATCCCTGCTCATACGTATGCCATGCTTGAATATGATCCTTCTATTCATGATTTCAATCCTTACGCTTATTTGCATAAGTGGATAAAGGATGAAGGGTATCAACAGGTAGAAGGATTCGGCTTTGAGGAATACAAACCTTATACAGGTGCTGAAACGAGTTACCGCTTATTCCTTCCAATTAAATAACCGAACAAAAAAGCAAGGAAGCACGTTAAAACTTCCTTGCTTTTCTTTTTGGTCTCGGAAACTATAGAATACAGAGCGGTGACAAATGAAAAAACGGTTTGTTAAAACGCACGTTCATTCTTGTTCCTTTTACTTTCTAAACGATTTAACTGAATAGATATAAAAATCAAAAGAGCGATTACAGGTAAGAAAAAGGAGCCTGTCCCTACTAAATGGTAGAGGGTCCACCCTATTAATGAACTGAATAATAAGGTGGACCAAAGATATGCATGAAAGTCTTTCTTGAACCTCCTCCAATAACAAGGTATCACAGGCCTTATTCAGGAGGAAAGGAAAGGGCCGTATTTTTATCTGAGGCGATTTCCATCCAGTTCATGAGGAAATCTTCACAGGAATCCGCTTTTCGTACACTTCCGTATCCGCTATAAAAAGAACGACAAACCGAAGTAAATCGCAGAAGCGAAGCCGGCTGCAATGAGGGCCGGTTTCAGCTTGAATTTGGCGTATTTAATCGGATTCAAATTCAAGATTCCAGCCGTAGTATTCGTATCATCACTCAAAGGAGATGCGAAGGCCCCGAAAGTTCCGCTGGCAAAGACGGCCCCGATGACAATCGGCAGTGAACTTCCGGCTACGGTGGCGATCGATATCCCGACAGGCATAAGAATCCCCCATGTGCCCCAGGAAGATCCGATGAAATAAGAGAGGCCGCAGCCGACAACAAATAGGATGACGGCTACAAATCCTGCGGGGATCCAGTCAAAAGACTTAGAGATGGTATCCGCGAATTTTAGCGCTTCGGATCCACTGCTCAACCCCCATACCATGGCAAGGAGAACGATGACGCTCATCATTTCGTTTCCTCCATCGACGAGGGTGTTCATCATTTTTCTAAGTTTCTCGTTTCGAAATTTCAAGTAAACAACAAACCCGATGAGGGTAAGAACGACAGCGAGTACCATCGCATCAAGTACATTTGCATTAATCAAGGCATCAAATCCGGACTTTCCATCTCTGATTCCGACCATATACATAAGAAAGAATGTAAGGAGGATGACGCTGATCAAAGGAGCGATCAGATGCCAAGGCTGTGCGGGTAGATTTTTCGTAACGGCTGGATGACAGTCTTCCCATTGATCATCATCTTCTCTTTTTTCTTGGTCCATGTTCTCGGCATCGGTTGCAGGCTTTTTATTTTTATGAAAAAAACTCATATAAAAACCGACTGCCAGCATAGAAAAGGCGAAAAAGTTGAACGGAATACTGCTGATATATAAGGAATAAGCGTCTCCTTCCGTGCCTGCTTGTTCCAAGGATAGTTCAATGACCGATGTCATATATCCAACAAACGCGGTAGCAATTGGAATCAAGACGACGAGGGGAGAGGCTGTCGTTTCGATGACGAAACCAAGCTCCTGTTTTGTCATCGGGATGTTCCTTCTCAATGCCTTCATCACAGGTCCAATGGTAACGATCCGAAAACTCGGGGCACTGAAAGTTCCTAAAGAAGACAACCAGGTTAGGATGAACGCTCCTTTTTTATGGTCGATCCGCTCTGTTGCTTCTTTGACGAATCCTTTGATCCCTCCTGACATTTTTACAAGTCCGATTAAAGCGGAGAAAGCATATAGAAAAAGGATGATCTTTAAGTTGGCTTCATCCCTTAATCCTTCAATGATGAAACCTAAGGCTGTCATCATCCCGCCCAGCCAGTGCGGGTCGATAATGTAACCGGCCACGACAACAGCGAATAGTAAACTTGGAATGACTTGTTTGGTCCATATAGCTGCAATAATGACCACGATGAAAGGAACGACGGAGATCCAACCCATATACATATACCTCGCTTTTCTTGAGTGCTTCCATTAGCTTGTGTGTGTTTTGCCAGGATATTCTTGTCATGTAAAAAAGGAGTCGGAGCGTGTAAAGCGAATATAGGGGGTAGAGCTTTTAACAGAGGAGGATGCTTGTGGCTTTTATGGAACAGTCCATCATCATCGAAAAACCTGTAGAAGAAGTTTTTGAGATGGCGACGGATTTCAACAACAGCCCTGAAATTATGGATACAGTCATTGATGTACAACTATTGAGTGAGGGGCCTGTCAAAGAAGGGTACAGGTTCCAGGAAACTCGCGAAATCAGAGGCAGAAAAGCACGCTCAATCATTGAGGTCACCGACTTTGACCCCAATCGAAAATACTCTGTCCGCAGTCATCAGCATGGATTGGATTTGCGCTATCATTATGAATTCGTGCAGACTTCAGAGGGAACAAGAATAGACTTCCAAGGGGAGCTTTACACGGAAGGTTTACGAAACAAATTGATGAAACCGCTCATCAGGAAAATCATCAAAAAAGAAGATCAGGATCACCTTCAGCATTTAAAGAAGTTTATCGAATCTTCTTCTTAATGGTGGTATAATAAGAATAAGCTATGGATCATGTATGAAAGGCCTCTCCATTATCCAATATGGAAAGAGGTCTATTTTTTATATACAAAACTCCCTATTCAATTAAATGGCAGGATTGTGGAAGACTCAGTTTCGAGATGTTTCCGGGGTTCGTTGCCTGGTTGAGCGTCAGGGGTGGCTGCGAAGCAACTCGCTTTCCTGCGGGGATGACGGCAAGCCTCCTCGTGCTTCGCACTGCGGGGTCTTGCCAGCCAATCCATTCCCGCGGGAGTCTCGCAGCTTCCCAACCACCCCATTCGATGCATGTGGAAAACGAACCCCTTTACCAAGGGGGGTTATCTCCACTATCTTTTTGATATATGCATAAAGCGCTCTATAACAAGCTTTCCGTATGCAGAATAGCTGCTTTGGTAGTTGATTCCCCTCCAATTACCATGTGCATGAAAGCAGCTTATTCTGGAAGTGGTTTCGAGATACTTATATGGCAAAGGGGCGAAGGGGAATGGCGAGACTCCTGCGGGAAAAAAGTGCATGGTGAGACCCCACAGGACGCAGTCCGAGGAGGCTCACCGCGCTCCCGCGGAAAGCGAGCTATTCCCCGCAGCCCCACCCACTCTACAAAAGTCTCGAAACTGAGTTTTCAAGAATAGGGAGCTTAAGGTGAAGGGTGGGGTGGGTAATAGAAGGGTATATTAGGAATTCTAAAGATATATGGAAAGGAAAGATAATAGATGACAGATATCAACCAATCGTGGTTTGAGGAATTATCCCCATCTACGAAAGAGGCATGGCAGGTTTCAGGATATGAGAGCTTGACGAAAGTTCAAGAACAGGCCATACCTTTCATTTTACAAGGCACAGATGTGGTGGCGGAAGCCCCTACAGGCAGTGGGAAAACTTTGGCTTATTTACTACCGTTGATTGAAAAAGTGGATCCCGAACAGAAGCATACACAAGTGTTGATCATGGCTTCTTCCCATGAATTAGTCATGCAGATTCATCAGGAGGTACAGACTTGGACGAAAGGAAGCGGCATCAGTAGCATGACGATGATTGGTGGAGCGAATATTAAGCGACAGATGGACAAGCTGAAGAAAAAGCCGCACATCGTTGTTGGTACCCCAGGTCGTGTGTATGAATTGCTACAGAAGAAAAAATTGAAGGCACATGAAATCAAAGCGGTCATTATGGACGAAGCAGATCAATTACTTGTTCCAGAACACATCCATACGGTTGAAGATGTGTTGAAAAGCACGATGCGTGATACGCAAACGTTGTTGTTTTCAGCCACATTGCCTGATGAGGTCATTGAAATAGCTCAAACATTCATGGATGAAGAGGCGGAAGTGATTCGGGTTACAGAAGAACTGAAGAAACCCGACGTGACTCATACCTATATTGTTTGTGAAGACAGAGATAAAATCGAGACATTAAGAAAATTGGCGCGGATGGAAGGATTCAAAGGTCTTGCCTTCATGCAGGATATTGCCAAGTTGAATGTCATGGCCGAGAAACTGACGTACAAACACCTGGATATCGGCTTGTTGCACAGTGATGCGAAAAAAGAGCAGCGGGCAAAAGCGATTAAGGAATTCCGAAAAGGGGAATATCCATTACTACTTGCAACTGATGTGGCTGCCAGAGGCCTGGATATTATTGAAATCAACCATATCATCAACCTTGATGTTCCTAAAGATATGACATCCTATATTCACCGTGCGGGTCGGACCGGACGAATTGGATCTCAGGAAGGAACGGTTGTTTCCCTAGTGAACCCTGTAGAAGAGAAACGTTTGAAGAAGTTTGCACGTGATCTGGAGCTTTCCCTCCATAAAGCAGAGATTTATAAAGGGAAATTAAAAGCCTCCCATCGTTAAATATTGCCGTTTGCCTTTGAAGCGATGCCATGGAATACTGGAAGAGAGTACTTCTAGCCTGAAGTGAGGAGAGAATCGATATGATTAAAAAGTTCTTTCTCTTTCTTGTGGCCTTGTTTGTCATCATCGTCATTGCGACACCAGTTTCTGCCCAGGACTTTTGGAAAGAAGGCCCGCGGGCTTCCTATGAGAGGGTATCGCAACATGTGCAGGGCTTAGTAGAGAATACAAATATAAAAAATGAGTTTCAGAATTTTGCAGTAGATGTCCAATCGTTTTTTAAGCTTCTTGAAGATGTGGAATGGAAATACCCTGATGCACCTCCAGAAGAGCAAGTGACCTCAGATCGCCAGAGTGAACGGGTGTCAGAGAATTCACTCTCTGGTTATGAATTGAAAGAGTTCGAACAAGAAGTTGTTGCTCTGGTCAATAAAGAACGGGAAGAGCGGGGACTTGAGCCTTTACAAACGCATAATCGTTTGAGTGCATTAGCCAACGTAAAGTCACAGGATATGGCGGATAAACGTTATTTCAGTCATACTTCACCAACCTACGGATCACCATTTGATATGATGGACGAATTCGATTTCCGTTACCAGGCAGCAGGTGAAAACATCGCTGCCGGTCAACGGACACCCGAAGAAGTCGTAGAAGGTTGGATGAACAGTGATGGGCATAGAGCCAACATTCTTCACGAAGACTTCACCCATATTGGTGTAGGATACATCGAAGGAGCAGGACCATATAAAAGATACTGGACACAACTATTCATGACCCCTCGATAACCAACGGAAAAGCCGGATTCCAAACACAGGAATCCGGCTTTTTCATCCTTATATTGCAGGGTTTTTGAAGGCGTGGTTTTATATGAACTGAGAGCAGAGGGGAGGGAAACCACTCATACGCTCACCGCACTTCCACGAAAAGAGTTATTCCCCTGACCCCCAACCGCTAACATGCGTAACGGAAACACCCTAAACATCTCAAAGCTGTATTTAAAGAAAGGGAGCTTAGGATGGTCAATTTTTAGAGATGGATTTGAAGTATCCTTTGACATTTACAGGATCATTTTCTTTCTCGTCCTCGGCCCACTCCAGGATCAAGGAAAACAACTGGATGATCATGATCATCACACCCGTGTACAAAAAGGCCTCAGCATCAGTTCCTTCACTGAAGAAGAAAGAAGCTTCATGATAGAGCACAAAGGATAAGGATGTCAGTATTAAATAAAGAAAACGTCTCATGTAGTTTTGGAGCTGTATGAAAGAGCACTGCAACAAAAGAGGTGTCCAGTAAATAAACGCTCCGAAACCTAAAAGGAACAGGTGAACAAACTCACTTAGAGGAAGATGAAAAGCTAAATCGAAGCTTGCGAGTGCGCTCATTACGAAGAGAATTGAGCTTAAAACCGGGCGACGGCTTAATTTTATAACCCAACGGAGACTGGAACGGAACCAAAGTTGTTTGTGATTTGCATAAAGAATGAAAGCAGGAGCTAGTCCAAAGCAGATGATACTCCTGACATATTGAAAAGGGGTGGGGGATAAAAGGTGATGGATCGCAAGAACAGCGAGAATGAATAAGGAATAGAGAAGGAATGTAAGAACGGAATTTTTATAGACCTTCATTTTAGGACTCATCTCCTGAAAGCTTTCGGTTTATTTACCCTCCCCATTTTCAAATAAACCTATGTAGAAAAAGATTTCCATTAGAGTAAGTAAAATCAAACGCAGCACGTTTGCTATGTGGAACGATGAGAGTAGGGGGGATAATTAAGAAAAATGTAAAAAGTCTGTATATAAATGGAAGGGGATGATGAACTAGTGTTATAATTTTTAAGTTAAAACATTATTTTCTAGTTCTTTTCACCTTATTATTAACAGGAAAGAAGTGCTTATATATGAATGCCATCCATTCCTTAATTAACCAACCATCAATATTTAAAAACTTGTTTCACCATTTAAGTGACGCGGTAGCCATCATTCAAAATGTAAAAGGGAACAAGATCTTTACCTACATCAATGCGACGATGCAGGGGGTGTATGGAGACCTTCAAGGGTGTGCATTAAATGACATTTATTGTGAGGCGAAACGGGTCCATATCGAGGAGACGATGGAAAGGGCGGATAATTGTCGCGAAACTTTAGTTGAGAGCTCTGACCGTTATCCTAATCCGTTTCAAATCTCTTATGCTATACAATCTGCAGAAATTGGGGAGTCTTATCTCCTGTACATAAAAATGGGGTCTGCCCAAACGATGAAGCTTATAGAAGAGAAAGAACGTCAACGTGTAGAAAGTGAAAGCCGTTATGAATCGGTAGTTGAAACTTCCCCGGACTCGATTTTTCTGCATGATGAAGAAGATCGCATCATTTATGTGAACCAAGCAGGGATGGACTTGCTGGGGGCGGAAAAAGCTGTAGAATTACTTGGTCAGGATATAAAGAAGTTCCTCTACAATGAACCATATGAAGATATACGAAAACGTCTAAGCACGTTATTGTCAGGGGGATATGTGAAAGGTCCGATCGAACGCCAGCTTCTAAGAATGGATGGATCGATCATTGATGTTGAATTGCATGGAGGTCTTGTGGAATACCATCAAATTAAAGCGGTCCAGACGATTTGCCGGAACATTTCGGAACGAAGGAAACAGCAGCATCAATTAGAAGAGATGGCTTATCATGACCAGTTGACGAACATTCCGAACAGGCGGTACTTTTTTGAAAAGTTGGAAGATGAGCTGAAACGGGTGAAACACCAAGACTCGATTTTTGCCCTATTATTCTTTGATTTGGATAATTTCAAACAAATTAATGACCGTTATGGACATCAAATCGGTGATGAATTACTTGTCATCTTTACTAAACGTCTCAGTCAAGGGTTAAGAAAAACGGACACGCTCTCTCGTCTAGGTGGCGATGAATTTGTTATTCTTTTATCAGACTTAGCTGATACTAAGCACCCGCGTCAAGTTGCGGATCGAATGCTGGATCGTGTGCTCCGACCGATCCACCTGCAAGGGTGTGAAATTGAAATCAGTGTGTCGATAGGGGTGTCCATTTATCCTGAACATGGGGTGGATCAGGGAGAACTTCTCACAAAAGCCGACCGAGCGTTATACAAGGCGAAAGAAAATGGAAGAAGCTGTGTGTCGGTTTATACTTATGGTTCATGAAAGGAGAATCAGCCTTGGAAATCCAAGAGCTTCATCAGTTTGATGCCATCGCATTAAAAGCGAAACTAGAAAACAGAGAATTGAACATATCAGAAGTCATTCATCACTATAAAACAGTTATGGAACGGAAGAATCCTGAATTGAATGCTGTTGTCCACTACATAGAAGAACCTTTCAATACAGACGGGTATTTTCGGGGTCTTCCATTTCTTATCAAAGATTTGAATGCTGTACAAGGACATCCGTTGTCCTATGGTTCTAAGGTGATGGAAGGCTTTGAGGCGAAAGGGGATGATGAAATCGTCAAACGCTTCAGAAGGGGTGGACTTACCTTTATTGGAAAAAGTAATACACCTGAGTTCGGCTTCACGCCTGCTACGGAATCTGTCCATCTAGGTTTCACGAAAAATCCGTGGAACAGGAAATATTCACCTGGAGGTTCAAGCGGAGGAGCAGCCGCAGCTGTTGCATCCGGTATGGTCCCTTTTGCACACGCCAGTGACGGAGGAGGATCCATTCGTATCCCTGCTTCCAACTGCGGTTTGTTCGGCTTAAAACCGACGAGGGGGAGGACGCCTTTTTCCATGCATCTGAACAGCCTTGCCGTCAGTCATGGGGTAACAAAATCGGTAAGAGACAGTGCCGCGCTCCTTGATCTACTGGAAGGCCCGCAAAAAGGCGACCTCTTTGCAACTCCAGCCAAAGGCGATCCATACGCCGAAATCGCTCATGAGGATCTTGGGTCATTGAAAATTGCTTATATGGCAGATTTCGGAGATTTGATGCCTATACAGCCAGATGTGCAACGCGCCATTCGTCATACGGCAGAGCTTTGTGAGTCGCTCGGGCATGAAGTAGAAGTCGCTTATCCCGACTTTGAACTCCATCGCTTTATGGATGCGTTCGTTACTGTATGGGTCGTCGGTGGTGCTTTAGCTGTCAAAGGTGCGGCAAGAATGAATGGCATAAAGCCTAATGATCAAAATTTAGAGAAGATGCTTTCAACGTTGATTGGAAAAGCTGAAGGTTACACGGCGATGGAATACGAGCAAGCACGTATGTTTCTAGCGACAGAAAGTGTTAAATTCCACTCGTTCTTTGATCAGTATGATGTGCTTTTACACCCCGTCAATTCCAAGTCTGCTTTACCTTTAGGTTGTTATAATGGAGAAGAAAAAACGATCGATGAAATATTGGCTGTGTCTGCCGAATATGCCCATCTTTCCCCAGTAGCGAACGTAACTGGACAGCCGGCGATGAGTGTTCCTCTTTACTGGAATGAAGAAAATGTCCCAATCGGTTCCCACTTTACCGGGAGGTTTGGTGATGAACGAACACTGTTGAAGCTAGCCTCCCAGCTTGAAGAAGCACGCCCCTGGCGGCACAAGTATAACGAAATCATCTAAAGAACCAGAAATCCCTTCAATGGGATTTCTGGTTCTTTATCTATGTCCCTTATTGAACAATATGGCAGGATTGTTGAAGACTCAGTTTCGAGGTGTTTTTTGAGTGGATGGGGCTTCGGGGAATGACTCGCTTTCCGCGGGAGCGCGGTGAGCCTCCCTCAGTAAATGGATCCGTTCTCAAAAATCCTTGGTTTTTCTCTGGTATTCTTCTTCTTTGAATATTGAAACATAGGTCATTCATTCAAATATATCCCATTTTTTAATGAATATGGAATACGTATAGGCGCTTAAACAGACTGGAGAGGTTAAGTTCCAGTAAATGGGTTTTATAATCGCACCTTGGATCTCCACATTAAACATGGTGGTGGACCCTCCCATATCTCTCGGCGTCTGTGCGCGCAAATTCCTTCGTTCGACCTGACCATGTGTGGATGCCGGAAAAGCTCCTCGGGTGGGTCTGTGCCCTAATGCTCGGAATGTGACCAGCTT
>NZ_FNIZ01000037.1 GCF_900104185.1 Halobacillus aidingensis
CGAGATACTTATATGGCAAAGGGGCGGAGGGGAATGGCGAGACTCCTATCTTAAGTGTGGAGGCGCCTCGATCAGCGGCGTATGGACTGGACTGAGCTGGCGGAGATAAAGGAAACACGAAGAGCGCAGCGATTCGATGTTGACTTATCGTACAGAAGCGAGGGAAGTCTCACTAGCCGCTAGGCGCCGGAACCGGATACCTAAGAGGAAAAAAGTGCATGGTGAGACCCCACAGGACGCAGTCCGAGGAGGCTCACCGCGCTCCCGCGGAAAGCGAGCTATTCCCCGCAGCCCCCATCCACTCACCAAAAGTCTTGAAACTGAGTCTTCCACAATCGGGAGCGTTAGTGGTATGATTATTTGTGATTAATTATTTGAAATATTAAGAAAAATTGCTATAATAGAAATGGACAAACTGAACAGTCGCTCATTAAAAAGGAGGCCGCTATATGAAAAGAGAAGAACTGATTGCTCCTGAAAGGTACAATGTCGTCTCTGAGATGGAGAAATACGCAAATGAAACGGGAAGAAAGGCTTTGTTATGGTTGAACGAACAAGGCGATCAGAAAGAAGTTACATACGAAGAGTTAATGAATAATGCGAACAAAATTGGAAACGCTTTCCTCGAGCAAGGGTTGAAGCAAGGGGACAAAGTACTCGTCATGATTCCTCGCTTGATTGAAGCTTATCAAGTGTATATTGCGGCTCTCAAAGTAGGACTTGTCGTTATTCCAAGTTCTGAAATGCTGAGGACCAAGGATTTACAGTATAGAATTTCACATGGAGAAGTGAGTGGTGTCGTCAGCTATTATCCTTATACAGACCAATTCCACGGCGTTAATGAATTTGATGATTTAATCACTTTTTCTGTAGGTGGGGCGAAAGAAAAATGGCGTGATCTTGATTCTCTCATGGATGACCACAGTGAGGAATTGTCCCTCGCGGATACTTCAAGAGATGATATGGCGTTTCTTTCTTATACATCTGGTACGACGGGTAACCCGAAAGGTGTTGTTCATACGCATGGATGGGGGTATGCCCACTTGAAGACGGCTGCCGATAAATGGTTGGCGATTCAAGATGGAGATACAGTTTGGGCGACAGCGGGACCCGGATGGCAGAAGTGGATATGGAGTCCTTTCCTTTCTGTACTCGGAACAGGGGCTCAAGGTCTGATTTATCAAGGGAAATTTGATCCTAAAAAATATTTAAGTTTAATGGATAAGCATGATGTGAATGTTCTTTGTTGTACACCAACAGAATATCGTTTGATGGCCAAAGTAGACAATTTATCTGATTATAAATTAGAGGGTTTGCACAGCGCGGTATCGGCAGGGGAACCTTTAAATCGTGAGGTCATCGATACTTTCCAAAAACATTATAATGTAACAGTACGAGATGGTTACGGCCAGACAGAAAATACGTTACTCGTTGGAATTATGAAGGATATGGAAGTACGCCCTGGATCGATGGGACAGCCAACACCTGGTAATCAGGTTGAAATCATCGATGAAATGGGTACGCCTGTGGATGCGGGTGAGGTAGGAGACATAGCCGTTCACCTCGATACACCGGCTTTGTTCAAAGAGTACTATAAAGATCCTGAACGTACGAAGATGTCCCGTCGAGGAAACTATTACGTAACTGGCGATCAAGCAAAAAAGGACGAAGAAGGTTACTTTTGGTTTGAAGGAAGAAGTGATGATATCATCATTAGTTCCGGTTATACCATCGGGCCGTTTGAGGTAGAAGATGCGCTTGTCAAACATGAAGCTGTTCAAGAATGTGCAGTCGTTGCAAGTCCGGATGAAGTTCGCGGAAACATTGTAAAGGCCTACATTGTTCTTCAAAAAGGATTTGAAGGAAACGACGAGTTGGTTTCCGATCTTCAAAATCATGTGAAGGAATTGACGGCGCCATATAAATATCCTCGAAAAGTCGAATTCATTCAAGAATTGCCGAAGACGACTTCCGGAAAAATACGAAGAGTGGAGCTTCGTCAAAAAGAGAACATTATGAAATAGGGGAAGCATAACAAACCTGAAGGTCGAGAAAGGCCTTCAGGTTTGTTATGCTGAAAAGGAAATTTCAGTAAGATCAGTTAGGAGGGGCTTATGATTAGGAGTGTAAAGCTTGAAGATGCAGAAGGGTTCGTTCCTTTAATGGATGCCCTCGGTTATCCATCAAGTAAAGAACAGATAAAAAACAGATTACAAAGTATATTACCACAAGAACACTACCAAACCTTCGTCTATGAGGCGAATGACGAATTGCTTGGCATGATCGGGGTGACATTTAGTGAAGCGTACCATACGGATGACCCGCACGTACGGATTATCGCTTTTGTTGTGCGTGAAACGGCACAAGGAAAAGGGATAGGGAAAATGCTCATGGAAAAAGCCGGGGAATGGGCTCTCACTAAAGGGGCTAAAACGATCATGTTGAATAGTGGAAATAGAGCAGAAAGAAAGAAGGCTCATGAGATCTATCATTCCTTTGGGTTTGAGGGAAGAGCGACAGGGTTTTATAAACGACTCGACTAAAATAATCTTAGATGTTTAGACCATAATAAAGACACGGGAAAACTCTTAAGGAGGGTGGAGTGTGGGTGAAAATCAGACTGGAAGTTACATATAAAACCCCAAAGAAAACAGAAGCTTTTTTTAGGTCAGAAGAGATGACGATCGGGCAAGCTTTGTTAATAACAGAGGACTTGGAAAAGACGGGGCGGGCCAAATCAATTACCTTTATCGACGACTATGATACAACATGGAAGCGGAAGGATTTACAAAAATATTTGGATGATCTGGAAACAGAACCTCATGATATTACCGTTTATTTTGATGGCGGTTACGAAATAAAGGAGCGTAAGGCAGGCCTTGGTTGTGTCATTTATTACACTCAAAATGGGAAAGCTATGCGTCTTCGAATGAATGCTCTCGTTGATGAGTTAGGTACAAATAATGAGGCAGAGTATGCGGCCTTACATTTAGCCATTCAGGAATTGGATTTTATGGGGGTTCATCATATTCCCATTCGGTTCGTAGGAGACTCTCAAGTTGTAATCAATCAACTGAATGATGAATGGCCCACGATGGAAGAGACTTTAAATAGTTGGGCGGACCGTATTGATGAAAAATTAAAGCAGATGGGTATTACCCCTTTCTTTGAAGTGATTTCAAGGAAAGATAACGGAGAGGCAGATCGACTTGCTACACAAGCTTTAAAAGGAGTAAAGGTGACAAGTCGAGCGGAGTTGGATTGAAAAAGGCGGTGGAGATCCATCGCCTTTTTTATTCCACTTAAGGTTGAATGGTAACCGGAGTACCCAACGGGATGGTCCTTGCTAACTCTTCTACGTCTTTATTAAACATGCGGATACAACCTTTGGAGACTGCCTTTCCGATAGAGGAAGGATTGTTGGTCCCATGAATGCCATAATGCTGTTTGGATAAACTCATCCACATCGTTCCATAAGGCCCACCTGGATTGGGAGCTTTGTTAATGATAAAGAAGTTTCCGAAAGGAGTCGCTGAGAGCATGCGCCCCACAGCAATCGGAAATTCTTTTTCCAGTGAACCATTGTTATATAAACGTAATCGTCTTTTGGTAGTGGATACATCAATCCTATAAGGAATTGTATCTGGGTTCGGAAAACCTGGGATATTGATTTGTTGCCCGGGAAAGATCATATTTGGGTTTGCGATTTGGTTTGCTGCCAGGATATCTCTTAACGGCGTACGATAATCTCTTGAAATTTGTGCTAACGTTTCACCTGTTTTTACGATGTGAATCATTCCTATCCCCCCGTTTAAAATGGTTATACCATTTTATGTGGGAAAACAGGTGACTTGCCTATCCATTTCTCTCTCAGAAGAAAGGACCTGACGTAACCAGTCAGGTCCTTTTTTAGGTAAACCATTATAAAACGATGGTTTTATTTTTATGAACGATGACACGATCTTCAAGGGCCCATTTGACGGCTCTGTTTAGGACACTGCGTTCGATTAGGCGTCCTTTCTTCTTTAGATCATTTACACTGTTCCTATGGTCTACTCTAATAACATCTTGTTCAATGATCGGTCCTTCGTCAAGGTCGTCTGTAACATAATGGGAGGTGGCACCAATCAGCTTCACCCCACGTTTGTAGGCCCGTTTGTGCGGGTTGGCACCAATGAATGCGGGCAAGAAGGAATGGTGAATGTTAATAATCTTGGATGGATGCCTGTCTACAAACTTAGGAGTGAGGATTTGCATGTACCTGGCTAAGATAATTAAATCGATATTGTATTCTTCTAACAAATCCAACTGTTTCTCTTCTACCTCTTCTCGAATCTCTTTATTTGCAGGAATGTAATAAAAAGGGATGCCAAAAGACTCGACAATTTCTCTCGCTGATTCATGGTTACTGATGACAAGCGAAATGTCCGTCACGAGGTCACCGCTCTCCCATTCGTATAAGAGCTCACGCAGGCAATGGAGTTCCTTGGATACAAAAACAGCCGTGCGTTTCAATTCGTGTAGGAAAGTCATTCGCCAGGTCATTTCGAATTGTTCTGCAAGGGAATGGAAGTCTGCTTTCATTGTTTTTTCTATGGACTTCATATTTTCTGCAGCAAATACGATGCGTAGGAAAAAGGTTCCTTCTTCATGATCTGTCGTAAATTGATTCGATTCCACAATGTTTGCCCCGTGTTCGTAGAGGAATGTTGAGATGCTGGAAACGATTCCTGGCTTATCGGGACAACTGACGAGCAAGCGGGCTTTATCTTCATTCTTGGTTAAGTAATGTTGAATTTGTTGGTTGGTCGAAGTCATCAACACTCATCCTTCCTTTTTATTCTTCCCATTATAGTCGAGTGAAAGCCGTTTGGAAAGTTGGATCATGTTTCGAAATGGGAGAATTCGGATACATTCTCCATGTAGCAAGTATAATAAAATTTTCTTTCTATAAAGGAGAAATGAAAATGCGTAACTATTTAAAGCATTATATAAACGGTGAATGGGTAGAATCTACAGGAAATGAAACAGAAGACGTGATCAACCCTGCAACAGAAGAAGTGATCGGTACCATTAGTCTTGGAACGAAAGAGGATTTGGATAAAGCGGTCCAGGCGGCCCGTGATGCTTTTCCATCTTTCTCTCAAACCTCTAAAGAAGAAAGAATAAAAATGCTAGAAGACATAGCTGCTGAATATGAGAACCGGAAAGAAGAAATTATTGAGACGATTACGGAAGAGTTGGGTTCACCAAAAACCATCTCAGAAAACCTACATTACATGATGGGATATAATCATTTTTCACAAGCGGCAGAATCATTAAGAGATTTTTCATTCATTGAAGATCGCGGAGGCCATACGGTCATGAAGGATTCAGTCGGCGTCAGTGGCTTGATCACCCCATGGAATTTTCCGACAAACCAAATATCAACAAAAATCGCCAGTGCTTTTGCTGCGGGAAGCCCCGTGATTGCGAAACCAGCAGAATTGACACCTTTTGCGGCCATCATTTTAACTGAAATATTTGATAAGGTCGGCGTACCTAAAGGTGCTTTCAACTTAGTGAATGGATCAGGTTCCGTTATCGGTGATGGCATCAGTTCACATCCAGATATCGACTTTGTATCATTTACAGGTTCTGGTGCTGTAGGTCAAAAAATTATGCAAAACGCGTCTGAACGCATTGCTAATGTCGCCCTGGAACTGGGAGGAAAATCTCCGTTAGTCGTGCTTGAAGACGCTGATGTTGAAAAAGCGGCTAGAGCGGCTGTCAGTCACATCGCAACTAACAGTGGGCAGGTTTGTTCAGCTGCCACAAGAGTATTGGTGCCTTCCTCAATGAAAGATTCTTTTGAAGAGGCCATTAAAAAAGTGCTCCCTGAATTCCCTGTTGGGGATCCACAAGGAGATAATCATATCGGTCCATTGGTTTCACAAAAGCAATGGGACACCGTTCAATCTTATATTGAAAAAGGACAAGAAGAAGGAGCCACTCTTCTGGTAGGAGGAACAGGGAAGCCTGATGGATTAGATAAAGGCTATTATGCCAAACCTACAGTATTCACAGATGTGAATAACGATATGGTCATCGCACAAGAAGAGATATTCGGTCCAGTCACCTGCGTGCTTACCTATGACACGATTGAAGAAGCCATCCAAATTTCTAATGATATTAAATATGGACTTGCAGGTTATGTCTTCGGTGAAGATGAACAGACACTAGCCAAGGTTGCATCCAGCATCCGAGCGGGTCGAGTGAAAATCAATGATGCGGAAGCAGATTTCGCCGCACCATTTGGTGGATATAAACAGTCAGGTATAGGAAGAGAATGGGGCGATTATGGTATCGAAGAATATTTAGAAGTGAAAACAGTTTTAGGTTATCCGAAACTATAAGAGAGAAAAAGGCGGAAAACGGATTCCGCCTTTTTTCTTTTTGAAAAAACAGGAAGTATTTTGGGTGAAATGAAACCTTCCCCTCTTTTTATTCGTATAAAATGTAGAAGCACTTGGATGGAACTTGTGAAGAGGTGGAAGAATGGGAAAAAAACTAATCATATTTGGTGGACTTATAATTGTCGTGTTTTGTACCTACATATACGTCGATCAAAGGTATTTTTTCAATCCAATAGCCTTCACCCAAGATGATATTACACCCTATCATTGGAGTGAATATGAAAGACCTGTCACGATTACCTACTACGATTTAGAAACAGAAAGAAAAGCATACAAACTGGAGCAGGAAAAGGCAGTCCGCAGGTTCCTAGAAGAAATGAAGAACAGCCCGCCTATGCAGGAATCATCTGCAACCTCAGATGTGGAAGGGGCACTTAAGCTTACGTGCGAAGGTAATACCTTATTGGAAGTGTATTTCTACCAAGGTTATTGGAAAATCCTTCGTGAAAGTGGGACAATGTATGAAATGACTAAGGATCTTAAGGGATTAATCGAAACACTCTAGCCAGTTGGAACGGCCGTTCCAACTGGCTTTTTTATTTCTCCAACCTCCACAATAGCTCCCCATTGTGGAAGACTCAGTTTCGGGATGTTTTCGGGTTTCGTTTGCCATAATGGGAACCAGGGGTGGCTGGGAAGCTACTCGCTTTCCGGCGGGGATGACGGCAAGCCTCCTCGAGCTTCGCTCTGCGGGGTCTCGCCAGCCAATCCATTCCCGCGGGAGTCTCGCAGCTTCCCAACCACCCCATTCGATGTAGGTGAGAAACGAACCCCTTCGCCAAGTTAGATGGCCTTCCACTATCCCACTTTTAGAAGCATAAAACGCTCTACATCAAGCTCTCATGCTCGAAATGACCAATGAGGTTCGTTTATATTATCCCATCCACTTGAGCATACAATCAGAGTTTCCGAGAAGCGGTTTCGAGACACTTACATGGTCAAGGGGCGGAGGGAAACGGTGAGACTCCTATGGGACGTGTGGGACAGGTGAGACCCCACAGGACGAAGTCCGAGGAGGCTCACCGCCCGCCCCATGGAAAGCGAACTGTTTCCCGGAGCCCCTAAACGCACACACAAGAGTCTCGAAACTGAATCTTCCACAAACCTGCCATTTTGTTGAATAAAGTGGGGAGAAGAGAGTGAATTGTTTTGTTCTTTTCCTTATGGATGAGGTTGTAATATACTTGGAAAGGATAAAGATAATAGAGAATGCTAAGGAGGTACCTAATCCATGAATAAATGGTTTACGCATATTTTTAATATCATCGTCGGAATTCTGATTGTAGCCGAAGGTGCTGTATATATTTTCATGAACAATAAAGATGGAGAATTTCATTTACGAAGTATTATGATGACGGCTTTGTTATTTTTAGCGTGGGGAATGTCTTATCGCAAACAACTAACTAGTGATAATCCAAGCGCTTGGTTAATTGTAACGATAATCATATTGGTTCCTATGATTCTTCCCTGGTTGTTTTTTATATAAAAATTAAGTGAGCCATTTGAACAGCCCGATACTCCCGAATAGCAACGCGGACACTAAGTAAATGTAACCGAGGGCTCTGTGTTTTCCTTCTTCACTGTTTGTTTCGACGGTTCCTGCAAAAACTAAAAAGAGCACACCGATGATATATAACGTAATATCAACGTCGGAAAAGGGGGAAGGCTTGAGTGTAAGCCAACCTTCCACTGGAATGGCTGTGAAGAGTGGGAAGTATAAAGGATTTAAGCGATCCTCCCACTTTTTCTTCTGTTCAGACACGATTCTCCCACCTCATCTCCAGAATATATTTCTTTTTACTTTCCATCTTTTCTTTCCTTTTGTCAAACAACGACAAAAATCGCGTTACTTTTTTCCTGGATAGGGTATAAACCATACATCCCCATTTGCCTTCTGTATTTACACTTGTTAGAATGAAGCTCGTGTTTTTCTCCGGTACATAACCTCCCAAAGTTGAATGAATTACCTCATGCAGAACAAACTAAATCATGAAGTGGAAAGGATGTATGTCATTTGAAAACAAAATTAATTGATTGGCCAACGTTTATCGGCGCTCTTGTGTTGTTGCTCGGTGTCACGTTACCACTGATCATCTTCCCAGAAGCCGGTAAAGAGGTTGTATCACAAGCAAATACGTTCATGACGGAAAACTTTGGTGTCCTTTATATGATTATGGGCTTTGTTATTTTCGCTTTCCTTGTTTATGTTGCTTTTAGTAAAAATGGATCGATTAAACTAGGGGATGAAGGGGAAAAGCCTGAGTTCAATACGTTCTCGTGGGCAGCGATGCTATTTGCCGCCGGGATCGGTTCCAGTATTTTATACTGGGCAGTTATTGAATGGGCGTATTATTACCAAGGACCGCCGTTTGGCGTAGAAGCTGGATCCAAAGAGGCGATCCAATGGGCATCAGCCTATGGAATGTTCCACTGGGGCCCGATCGCTTGGGCGATTTACACATTGCCGGCCCTCCCGATTGCTTATTTCTACTACGTTCGAAAAAAACCTGTACTTAAAGTTAGTGAGGCTGTCCGACCTGTATTAGGTGATTCTGTTGACGGTCCTCTTGGAAACATCATTGATGTGTTATTCATGTTCGGACTTTTGGGAGGGGCAGGAACGACGCTTGCTCTCGGTACACCAATGATTGCTCAAGGGATTAATAGTTTGACTGGTATCCCGGCAAATTTAGGTCTTAAAACAGTCATTATGTTATTGTGTACATTGATCTTCGCGATTAGCTCGTATTCAGGGCTTAAACGAGGGATTAAAGTGCTCAGTGATGTGAACTTGTGGCTGTCGATCTTTTTGCTGGCCTTTATCTTCATATTTGGACCGACTCGATTCATCAGTGAGACCACATTCAACGCGTTGGGGATACTGGCGGATAATTTCTTCAAGATGGCGACTTGGATGGAGCCGTTTGGAAACTTGGGTCAATTTGAAAAAACAAGCTTCCCAGAGTATTGGACTATTTTTTACTGGGCTTGGTGGCTTGTGTATGCTCCGTTTGTCGGTTTGTTTGTTGCACGTATTTCCAGAGGGCGGACCATCCGTCAAATGGTACTTGGAACAATGGTTTACGGCACGATCGGTTGTGTGCTTTTCTTCGGGATCATGGGGAACTTCGGTCTGTACATGCAGTTAACAGGTCAGTTTGATGCTATTGCATTTATGGATGCGAATGGCGCCCCTGCGACCATTATTGAAATCATCAACCAACTTCCGTTAGCGAAATTCATGGTATTAATCTTTACCATTCTAGCGATCATTTTCCTTGCAACGACTTTCGATTCCTCTTCTTACATTCTTGCTTCAGTCGTACAGAAGAATGTGGAAGGAGAACCTTTACGTTGGAACCGTTTGTTCTGGGCCTTCGCCTTGTGCTTAATGCCGCTTGCGCTTATGTTCCTCGGAGGATTGGATACTTTGCAGACAGCAAGTATCGTCGGTGGATTCCCGCTGATTGTGATTATGTTCTTACTTGCATGGTCGTTCATGAAAGCCTCCAACACAGATATTCGAGAATCTGATGATTATGAACCGAGTACGATTCATATTAAACGTTGGAAAAATCGCAAGAAGAAGAAAAAACGCTCGGCTCTTGAAGCCCTGGAAGATAAACCAGATCGAGATTAATAAAAAAAGAGGTTTTCCCAAATTGGGGAAAACCTCTTTTTTGTTTGAATTAGCAATGAACATTATTGAGGTAGGTACGGTTTGGCAGACAAAACCTTAAAATCTCCGCTATCTGTTAAGAATTGTTGTAGAAGGTGAAGGTGGTCCCCGCCGATGAAAACGAGGATGCGGTCGCCTTTTTCTGCGATTCTTGAGATGTTTGCGGATATCGCCAAATCACGATGATGCCACTGCTTTAGCCATTGAACACCGACTTGATGTTGCCTGTCCCCGACACGTGCCAACTTCATATAGATCCTCTGAAGCTCTTTACTATAGTCTGGATCATTGAGGTAATGTAAGATATTCCTTATGGTTTTATTGTTTTCCATCGACTTGAGTTTGTTTTGAATTTCCATGATTTCTTTGAACAAAGAAGATTGGTGTTCTTTGGCCCATTTAAAGACCTGGTTTAGTGACGGCCGGGACATATCCACCATTTCGTCTATCGGATAAACGGATGGCAAGTCCATTTCATTGGCAAGCCGAAAAGCAAATTGTTCGACTTCATCGTAAGTGGGCGTAAGGGTATTATTTCTAAAGGCTTTATATTTACGCTCCATTTCTTCCTCTATTAAGAAAGGTTTTTCAACGGCGATTTTAGTCGGCTTGAATTTTCTTAGTGAATGAACGATTTCGCGAATTTCCTCTTGTTGATCATTGACCATTTCGGGGTTCATGGACATGTGAAAAGTTCCTACGAGCAAAATTTCCGGTTTAGGCAAATCAATATCTCCTTCCTTTTGTTATCATTTTATTTTAAATGGAGGGAGGACTTCTTCCCCAAGCTCCTGGACCACTTCCTTCACTGGTCTTTTGTTTTTGGAAAGTCCGAACATTAAATGATTAACGCCGATGGAACGATACTGCTCTATCAGATCTTTCAGCCCATTTCTTCCAACTTTATATCCGGCAGGTATTTTTTCAGTAGGAGCATCTGGATTTTCTTCGAGCTGCAAAGGAAGTGGCATAAAGAAGGGACGGAATGCAGATTCGCCATGGAAATGCTTCACTTTCTCCCTGTACTGAAAGATAGTTTCCTTCTGTTGAGCTGGACGTTGTGGGTAAAACATCCATCCATCTCCATATTCAGCAACCCAATCCAGTGTCTGTTGACAATAGCCTGTCATAAAAGTCGGGATCCGCTTTTCAGGCTTTGGTACGATATTTGAACGATTCATGGTGCCAAAAGAAGAGCGAACCTCAGGGAATTCATTGTAAATCGCTTCATTGAAGAAATGGAATGCTTCCCTGAACCATTCACTTCGCTCCATAATGGGTATATTCAACCCTTCAAAGTCCTTCCTTCGATCTCCGGATGAAATTCCGAACATCAGTCTTTCAGGGAAAAGTTTTTCAATACTCGCCACTTCTTTTGCTGTCCTTAACGGATGGCGAAGCGGCAAGACAAGGGCTGCTGTACCTAAATTGATTCTTTGCGTATGGGCCCCCACGTAGGTTAAATAAATCAAACTGTCAAAAATCTGCCCTGTTGCTGGGTCTTCAAATGTAGGGTCTTCTAATAGCACGTCCTGGAACCAAAGAGAATGAAAATTTAAATCTTCAGCTAGTTGTGCCATTTGAATTTGGTTCTTCATCTCTGGAGGGGACTGGTCATAGTTTTCGATGGGAATGGTCAAGCCGAATGTGATTTGGTCTGGCTGCAGCATTCGCTGATAACCGTGATGGTCTTGAAACAAAAGGAACCCTCCTTATATTAATCGACTATTTTCTATTATAATGAGAATTTCCCTAGAAAACTAACCATAAAGTTTAAACATAAAGCAAAGTTATTCAACAATATGGCAGGATTCTTGAAGACTCAGTTTGGAGATAACAGGGATTTGTTTTCCGTATTCAGAGGCAGGGGTGGCTGGGAAGCTACTCGCTTTCTTGTGGGGGAGCGCCGAGCTTCCTCGAAGGGAGCTTATATGAAGAAAAGGGAAATAAAAAAGCTCCCATAATAAGGGAGCTTTTTGCGTGATTATAATATATAGATGGTCAGATAGAGGAGGAGGGTTAGAAGAGTCGATCCTCCTGCAACACTTGCGATTTCTGTAGCATCGTATTCAATTCTTTTTTTCATAATTGTGATCCCCTTTCGAATGACTGGTAATAAAAACGGAGCGGACTAGTTTTAAAACATTCTACTTAGTAAGACGATTGAATAGTCAGAAAGGTTTCATTTTTATTACAATAACATATCAAAAACATTTCAACCAAATTTGACAAAATACGAGGGCAGTGGAAAAAAGGCGATATAAGAGGAGGTTTGAAAATTCTGATATAATGGAAGAGGTTTTCTTGATGGAATAATCTACATAAAAGAGAGGGGAAGTCATAATGGGAACATATGAAATGACTTGGGATTTAGACTCCATTTTCCAAGGAGGTAGTGATTCGGAAGAGATGAAAGAGTATGTGAGGAAAACCGAACACCTGATGGATGATTTGGAAGCATTCATTCGTACGTTTACACCTCCCAAAAATACAGACCAAACAGAGGATCTCAACAAGATTGTAGAAATTGTGCAAATGGTGACAAAGCAATTAAGTGAATTTGGCGCTTTTGTAAGCTGTTTAAGTGCACAAAATGTTCATGATAAAAAAGCGAGTATATGGCAATCGAAAAGAAGTGAACTGGGTGCACGTTTAGGTAATGCATTAACTGAAATGGACCAGGTGTTTGTTCAGGTGGATGATGATGTTTGGAAATCCTTATTGAATCAGGCTCCTTTTAAAACGATTTCTTTTGTTTTGAATGAGAGACGTTCTCTTGCAAAGGACAAATTAGAAGTCGGAAAAGAATCTCTCATCAATGACTTAGGCGTGGATGGTTATCATGCATGGGGACAAATGTACGATGCCCTTGTGGCGAAGTTATCCATTGAGATGAATGGGGAAAAGTTATCTGTGGGACAAGCATCTAATCAATTGGATAACCCGGACCGTTCGGTGAGAAAGGAAGCGTTTGATAAACTACAGGAGACATGGGGAGAGGTTTCGGATCTGTTCACAGAGACGTTGAATCACTTGTCAGGTTTCAGGCTCCAGACCTATAAGCACCGCCATTGGGAAAATGTATTGAAAGAACCGCTCGACTACAATCGGATGAGCCAGAAGACGTTGGATGCCATGTGGGAGACGATTACGGAATACAAAAAGCATTACGTTCCCTATATGAAAAAGAAAGCGGAAAAGTTGGGGCTTGAACAGTTGAGCTTTTACGATGTAGAAGCACCGATTGGAGAGGCCGATCAGAAAATGAGCTTTCAAGAAGGGGCGGAGTTTATCATCCAGCAATTCAGGAAGTTCAGTCCCAAAATGGCGGATTTTGCTGAAATGGCTTTTGAGAAAAGGTGGATTGAAGCGGAGGACCGTCCCGGAAAACAACCAGGTGGGTTTTGCACAAGCTTCCCCGACAGCGGGGAAACGAGAATTTTCATGACGTATTCAGGCAGTCCTTCCAGTGTAGCGACACTGGCACATGAACTTGGTCATGCCTATCATCAGCATGTGATGGATGAATTACCTGAGTTGAATCAAGGGTATGCGATGAACGTTGCTGAAACGGCCTCGACGTTTGCGGAGATGATTGTTGCAGATGCGGCCGTTAAAGAGGCCGCTACGGAAGCTGAAAAACTTGTGCTTTTGGAGGATAAAGTTCAGCGTAGTGTAGCCTTTTTCATGAATATCCATGCAAGGTTCTTGTTTGAAACGCGTTTCTATGAAGAACGCAAGCTAGGGGTCGTTTCAACGGAAAGGCTGAACGAATTGATGACAGATGCTCAAAAAGAAGCCTACGTACAAACTTTAGACGAATATGATCCGACATTCTGGGCTTCCAAGTTGCATTTCCACATTACAGATGTCCCTTTCTATAACTTCCCATACACCTTTGGTTATCTGTTCAGCATGGGAATCTACGCGAAAGCCCTTGAAGTCGGACCAACGTTTGAAGACCGCTATATTGCCTTGCTGCAGGATACAGGGAGGATGACCGTGGAGGAGCTTGCTAAGAAACATTTGGATGTAGATTTAGAAAAGAAAGATTTCTGGGTGCATGCGTTGAAGTTGTGCCTTTCTGACCTTGAGTCATTCATGGACTTGGTTTGATCAAAAGGAGGAGTGAACGATGGAAGAAAAGTTGATCCCACAAGAAGAAAAGGAACGCCGAGTTTCCCAGTTAGACGGTTGGAAGCTTACGGATGGAAAGTTCATTGTTAAGCGGTACCGGTTTGGTGAATTTCTGACGGGCGTCCAGTTCGTCAATCATATTGCGGAGTATTCAGAAGACATCCAGCACCATCCATTCATCAGCATCGACTATAAAATGGTTACCCTTAAGCTGACCTCCTGGAATGCGAAGGGACTTACAGAACTTGATCTATCCTGTGCTGCAAAATATGACGAACTCTATGATTCAATCAAATGAAAAGAAGCCGCTCCTTACAGGAGCGGCTTCTCTTATGATGAGGAGGATTGGTCTAAGGATCTCACTTGCTCATCTGTAAATAATGGTGAATCTTTTGTTGGCATCGCAAGACACTGGATTTCCTTTTCGGTGAAAGGGTGAATCAACGTAAGCTTCGCAGCATGAAGAGCCTGTTTGTAATTGATGCTTCCTTTTCCTCCGTACATTTCGTCCCCTAGGAGCGGGTGTCCGATATGACTGAGATGAACGCGGATTTGATGGGTTCTGCCGGTTTGTAACTGTAATTTCACAAGGGAAGCATCGGGGGTGGAATGATATGAAAGAACTTCGTAATGAGTTTCTGCATGTTGGCCACCTTGTGAGACGCGTCTTCTTACAGGATGATGACGGTCTTTTCCGATTGGTTGTTCGATTTTTCCACGACGCGGCTTCAGCTTTCCGTGAGCCCATGCTAAATACGTTCTTTTAATTTTCCGCTTCTGCAACTCTTTTCCCAGCATGGCAATAGCAAGATCATGCTTGGCAAAAAGGATGGCCCCCGACGTATCCCGGTCCAGGCGGTGGACATATTTTGGCGTGGACTCAATGCCATTCATTTGAAAATAAAAGGCGACTCCATTTACAAGTGTGTCATGTTCGTGCGGTGTATTCGGATGTGTGAACACACCTGCGGGTTTATTGACGACCAGCATATGATCATCTTCGTAAATGACATCAATATCCATATAAGTCGGGGTCACTTCAAGTGGTTGCGGTCGGAAAAGCCGGACACGTAAAATGTCACCACTTTTGACTTTAGCTGTCTTCCAATGAGGGCTTTCGTTGTTTAAAGTCACTTCTTTGTTGGAACGGAAACTATGCATCAACTTTCTTGGGACATTCCATTCTTTTTTTAGAATTTTTTCGACCGTAAATCCGTCCCACTGATCAGGGATGATGACCTCAAGCCAATCCCCCATACGTTTCGTCTTCATTTCTACACCTAATTTCCTAAATTACTGAATACCCAGGGCGTTAATCGCACATATTGGTACCAGGTACGAACTGCCCTATATTGTACTCTTTCCAGTACCATTTACGCAATCACCTCTATGTTGTACCCGGTACACCGGGGAATAAATGGGGGGTCAGGTTTGAAGTGTAGGAATGTAACAGTGGAGCTTCTGGCCTTTTGAAAAAGATAAACTTAGGCCTATGATGTTAACAGTAGGTAAATCTGGTATCTTAGGAAATAGAACTGTGTTATAATAGAAGGGTTGAATAATTTGTGATACGAAAGAGGTGTGTGCTTCATGCAACACAGAGATGATATTCGTAATATAGCGATCATCGCGCACGTTGACCACGGAAAAACAACATTGGTCGACCAAATGCTTCACTATTCCGGAACTTTCCGTGATAACGAGCATGTCGATGAGCGCGCCATGGACTCTAATGATTTGGAAAAAGAACGCGGAATCACGATTTTAGCTAAAAATACCGCCATCAATTATAATGATGCGCGTATAAATATTCTAGATACCCCGGGTCACGCTGACTTCGGCGGTGAAGTGGAACGTATTCTCAAGATGGTTGACGGTGTACTTCTTGTTGTTGATGCTTATGAAGGCTGTATGCCTCAAACACGTTTTGTGTTGAAAAAAGCATTGGAACAAAAATTGACACCTGTTGTCGTATTGAATAAAATCGACCGCCCGAATGCTCGCCCGGATGAGGTTGTCGATGAAGTTCTTGATCTGTTCATTGAGCTTGGCGCTGATGATGAGCAGTTGGAATTCCCTGTCGTTTATGCTTCTGCATTAAACGGAACTTCTGGAGATGAACCAGAGGACCAGCAGGAAACAATGGATCCAATTTTCAAGTTGATCATGAACAACATCCCAGCTCCTGTAGATACAAAAGAAGAACCATTACAATTCCAAGTCACGTTGCTTGATTACAATGATTATCTTGGCCGTATCGGAGTTGGGCGTGTCTTCAATGGCTCGATCAAAGTAGGTCAGCAAGTATCCTTGATGAAGAAGGATGGATCAGTGAAGAACTTCCGTGTTTCCAAGTTGTTCGGTTTCATCGGTTTGAAACGTGTTGAAATTGAAGAAGCAAAAGCGGGAGATATTATTGCCCTGGCTGGCTTGGAAGATATTAACGTCGGAGAAACTGTCTGTCTGCCTGATCACCAGAATGCGATGGAAATCCCTCGTATTGACGAACCGACTCTACAAATGACATTCCTTGTCAACAACAGTCCGTTTGCTGGTCGAGAAGGAAAATATGTAACGTCCCGTCAAATTGAAGAACGTTTGATGACACAGCTTGAGACAGATGTCAGCTTGCGTGTCGATCCTACAGATTCACCAGATGCCTTTACGGTTTCAGGACGTGGTGAGCTTCACCTTTCCATCCTAGTGGAAAATATGCGTCGTGAAGGATACGAGCTTCAACTATCCAAGCCGAAAGTTATCCTGAAAGAAATCGATGGTCAAACGTGTGAACCGGTAGAACGTGTTCAAATTGATACACCTGCAGAATACCAAGGTGCGGTTATGGAATCCATTGGTTACCGTAAAGGTGAAATGCAGGACATGGTCAACGATGGTAATGGCCAAGTACGTCTCGAGTTCCTCGTACCATCTCGTGGTTTGATTGGTTATTCGACAGAGTTCATGACGCAGACACGCGGTTATGGAATTTTGAACCATACCTTTGATGGCTATGCGCCACTTGTAAAAGGTCAAGTCGGCGGACGTCGAGAAGGTGTTCTGGTTTCTCTTGATAAAGGGAAAGCATCCACTTATGGAATCATGAACCTTGAAGACCGTGGAACCATTTTCGTTGAACCTGGTACAGAAGTGTACGAAGGAATGATTGTCGGTGAGCATAACCGTGAGAACGATCTTACCGTTAACATTACGAAAGAGAAACACTTGACCAATATCCGTTCAGCGAACAAAGATACAACAAACACAATCAAGAAAACTCGCCAAATGACGCTAGAAGAAGCCATTGAGTATCTTGATGATGATGAATATTGTGAAGTAACGCCTGAAAATGTTCGTCTTCGTAAAAAGTACTTGAACAAGAACGAACGTGAGAAAATGGCGAAGAAGAAGAAGCTTCAAAACACAGAAGTATAATGACTCAATAGAAAAGCCCGGCGCATATCGGTATGCTCCGGGCTTTTTTGTTATTTACTGAATAACTTCGATGTTCTCTTTCTGGTGTCCGTGAATGTCCTCGGCTGGTTTCTCATAATGAATATTGATGGTGTAGGAACCAGGTTCAGGGAACGTATAATTGGCTGTGTACTCCCCGGGTTCCTTTTCTTCAGCATCGATATAAAAGTGTTTTTCCATTTGATCCGAGCTGATTTCGTAGCGCACAAGCGCTTCAGAAAAAGGTTCTTCCATGTGGTTGATATGTGTAGTCAGTGTCGAAGCTTCTCCAGCTTTAAAGGTTTGCTCTGTCATCAAGTGGACCATGAACTTTCCGCTACTATCTCCATGTTCGTGTCCACTGGCTTCAGCTTGCTGCCCAACGGCCACCTCGTTCTGAGGCATCGTATGAAGGTCATCTACCTGAGTATGAGCAATCACCTGATACGTACCTTCTTTAGAAAAGCTATGAGTAATCGTGTACACTCCGCTTTCTGTATGATTTGCTTCGAACGTTTCAGATGAATCCTGTCCATCTTCACTGTTCCAAATTTCGAATTTTACATATTCTGCATCCGGGACAGGTTCTCCGCCTTGGGTGACAGATGCTTGAATGGTCGTTTCTTTGTTTACAGGAAGTGGTTCATGCTCAAATTCTACTTGTACTTCAGGAACTTCAGCTGCTTTGTTACTTTCCTCCGCTGATGAGGAATCCTGCTCGTTATTGTTTGCGGAACAAGCACTCACCACAAGTAATAAAATAATGAATAAGAATACTTTTTTCATTAGGTATCTCCTTTATCTGTGTATTGGAGTTTTGAAAGTGAACACCTACAATCAGGATATCATCTAAAGCTTTGACATTCTTGCTTGATTTTAGACTATCTTGTGACAATACTTAATGATTTAACAAAAAAAGAGGGGAGCTTTTTAAAGCTGCCCTCTACTCGACATTGTCGTTATTCCAATCATACGTGTAAAAACGTTCGTCTGTCACCCATTTTAATGCTTCGGGGTCATTGACCTTGATGCCCTCTTCGAGCATTTCAAGCATTCGTGCGGTTTGTGAGATATGGGCGCGCATCGCTGCTAATTTTTCGTTTTGAACGGAGCGGATGTCATTGATGACATCAGGCTGGCCTAAGTTCTCTTCCGTATCATTAGCAAAAGCCACAGCGTGAAACTTTGGTCGATCTTTTTCATCGATTTCCCTCAAAGCCCTTACTACTGCCCGCGCAGTAGCTTCATGATCGGGATGGACGGCAAATCCAGGATAAAAACTGATGACCAAAGAGGGTTGAAGTTCATCAACTAAATGGCGGACCATAGCTTTCATTTCACCATCATCTTCAAATTCAAGCGTCTTATCTCTCAGTCCCATCATGCGAAGGTCTTCAATGCCCATCGCTTCCGAAGCTTTAATCAATTCTTTCCTTCTGATTTCAGGCAGGGACTCTCTCGTTGCGAACGTAGGTTTTCCAAGGTTGCGCCCCATCTCTCCGAGCGTGAGACACGCATAGGTAAGGGGGGTCCCTTGTTTTATATAAGATGAAATGGTCCCGGAAACTCCGAAAGCTTCATCGTCGGGATGCGGGAAAATAACGAGTACATGTTTTTCTTGTTCGATCATTTCTTTCACTCCTTCAAGAGGATCACTAACCTACATTATTGCTTAAATCAGAATAAATGAAAAGTCATTTGTTTATAAGCTTCCCTCTACCCATCATTTAATATTAGCTATCGCTCCCTTTTCTGGAAGACTTAGTTTCGAGACTTTTGTGTGAGTTTAGGGGCTGCGGGAAAAGGTTCGCTTTCCATGGGGCGGGCGGTGAGCCTCCTCAGGCTACGCCTTCCGGGGTCTCACCTGTCCCGCACGTCCCATAGCCATTCATGTATCGCAAAAAACAGCTCTACACCACAGAGAATGAAAATGGTTATGGTATGCCTATACTGATTCTACGGCTGGATGAGGAAGGTCGAGACTCCTTGGTGCGTGAGAGCCCTCCCCATAGTCTGACTCCTTCGACCACGGTGCATCACAGACTGTTGCTCCTTTATAGGAAGCACTCATGGTAGATTAACCCTATTCTGGTTGTTGCGCCAGCCTCTACAATTACTTGCCGCAGAAAGGATGTTTTCAATGGATGTAGTCATTGAGAATGCTTGTGGTATGGATGTCCACAAAGATACCATTACTGCTTGTGCCATTACACCGGAAGGAAAGGAGATTGAAACATTTTCAACGAAAACCATCTAT
>NZ_FNIZ01000036.1 GCF_900104185.1 Halobacillus aidingensis
AATGGGGTTGTTGGGAAGCTGCGAGACTCCCGTGGGAGAAAGGAGATAGGCGAGATCCCGCAGGGCTTTAGCCCGAGGAAGCTCGCCACTCCCCCACAGGAAAGCGAGTAGCTTCTCAACAACCCCTTACGCTCAACCAGGCAAACGAACTCCGGTTATCTCGAAACCGAGTCTTCCACTAAAGGGAGCTTATGGGGAAAGAGAGAGGGATTGGTGTGTGAAATGGTACTTCTTCTCAGGGATATTGTTTGCTTTGATGCAAATAGTAAACGTGAAGATTAATCCTGAGGAGGATGCATGATGAAGAAAAAATGGATCATTCTATTCGCAGCGCTCATGATGATTGCCATGTTGGCTGCTTGTAATACATCGGAAGAACGCGCACGTGAAAGTCAGCGGAACAATTTGAATCAAGTCAGTTTTGGTCCAGAAGACCAAGGCATGCAAGGAGACGGAAATCAACCAAGAGAAATGGATCCTGGTGCAAACGGTCAAAACCGCTTTGATGCCAACATTCCTTTTGAAGGGATGAATCCAAATGGAACGAACGGGTCGATGCAAGGTCCATACTTTTTTGACCATGATGGCCGTTACACACAAGATCCACAAGGTGGAGATCCGGCACAAAGACAATCCCCGAATCAAGCTGAGCAAAATCGTGATGATACTGCACAACAGCAGAGCGATCAAGCAAATGGGGATTTTCAACAGCAGGTGATTGATTTGACGAACAAAGCTCGTGAAAAAAATGGCCTGAAACCTCTTAAGAACAGCAATGATGTGGAAGAAGTGGCTCAAACGAAATCTGAGGATATGGCGAAGAACGATTATTTCTCCCATACATCACCAACTTACGGAAGTCCTTTTGATATGCTGAAGGAATTCGGAGTCAATTATTCAACAGCAGCTGAGAACATTGCTGCAGGACAGCAGTCTCCACAATCGGTTGTCGATGGCTGGTTAAACAGTTCAGGTCACCGTAAGAACATTATGAACAAGAATATCACTCACATTGGTGTTGGTTATGCCAAAGACGGCAATTACTGGGTGCAAATGTTCATTGCAAAATAAGTAGATATGACGCTTGGTTATCATCAGGCGTCATGTTTTACATACAAATCAAGGCAGGGGTAGAGAATGAAGAATATATGGATCCTGGTCATGGTGTTCGCTGTCATTCTGGCACCTTCTGACCTAGCAGCTTTTAAAGAAGAAAGATTGGTGGCCATCGGGGATTCCATTCCATTTGGTTATAATTTGGATAAAGAAAATAAAAATCCTCCAAAAGGGTCGTTCCCGTCTTTAATTGGAATGAAAAAAGACATAGAAGTGACCAATTTAAGTATTCCAGGACTGACATCTGCCCAATTACTAAAAGCTGTTCAATCCAATAATACCTTCAGAGAAAGTCTTAAGAACGCCGATTATGTCATTGTGTATATCGGTGGCAATGATTTATTGAATGTCGTAAAAAAAAATGGTGGACTGGATGGTATGAAAATGGAGGAGGCTGCTCCGGTTATTCGAGATCTCATTTATAATGTCTATTCGACCATTCTGGAAATTGACGAATTAACGAACGGGAAAGTGCTTGTTTACAACATATACAATCCTTATCCTGCTGCCGGTGACCAGTTGAACACGCCGCTCGCTTATATTAACCAGCAGTATGCTTCCTTAATCAAGCTGCTGAAACACTTTGCTTCCGTTACTCTTGTCGATGCCTATAAGGCCTACCATGGTCATCCTGAGTACATCATTAAAGGGGATGTTCATCCGACGGCAAAAGGTCAACAGGTACTGGCTAAGCTCGCATTGAAACATATGGACTAAGCTTAGCTTAGGGGTGGGTGTTTCTTCCATGTTTCATGATATAATGAGGGTACGGTTATTTTGGAGGTGTCTACATGGTTAGATTTGGAATTATAGGAACCAATACCATTACGGAAAAATTTATAGAGGCAGCGAAACAGCATGCCCATTTTACATTACAGGCGGTGTATTCTCGTACAGAAGAGAAAGCAGCCAACTTCGCATCCAAACACGGTGCACTTGAGACGTACACAGATTTAGAAAAGATGGCATCCAGTTCGAATGTGGATGCGGTTTATATAGCGAGTCCTAACGCTTTCCATGCGGAGCAGGCGAAGACCATCATGAGGAAAGGGACGCATGTCTTATGTGAAAAACCGATGGCTTCCAATCAACAAGAGATCGCTTCTATGATTGAAGTAGCCAAAGAAGAAGGCGTTCTGTTAATGGAAGCAGTCAAGTCTACACTCATGCCAGGTTTTCTAAGCATTCAGGAACATCTACATAAAATCGGGGAAGTGAGACGCTTCGTCGGGAACTTCAGCAAGTATTCCTCTCGTTATGATGCATATAAAAGAGGAGAGGTGTTGAATGCTTTCAAGCCGGAACTGTCGAACGGTTCTTTGATGGACCTTGGTATTTATGGCATTTATCCGATGGTTGCCCTATTCGGTGCCCCCAATCATGTCCAGGCTAATGCCGTATTTTTAGATTCTGGTGTTGACGGTCAAGGCAGTGTGGTCGCAGCTTATGATGGAATGGAAGGAGTAGTGGTCCACTCCAAAATCGTGGATTCCTATGCTCCGTCTGAAATTCAAGGAGAAAAAGGCACGATGCTCATTCCGAATATTTCTGAACCGAAAGATATAAAAATCATTTATAGAGATGGATCCGTGGAAGAACTTTCTTTCGAAGATGAGTTTTCCCCTATGTATTATGAAGCGGCTGAGTTTATCAGTCTGGTGGAGAAGACAAAAGATCGGTCGGATAATAATTCGTTGGAGCATACGCTGATTACAGCGAAAATCATGGAGGAAGCTCGCCGGCAAATCGGCTTGGTTTATCCTAACGACCGCTCTTAGGGTCCTGAAAAAAGAGGCACTCACTTGCGAAAGTGCCTCTTTTTTCTACTGTTCTTTTAGTTGATTTGATACGTCCGTGAGGCTTTCTTGCTGGTACGCTCTTCGCTTGTGGTGGATACCCCATTCGTTCATCTTCTCCAAGAATGAGGCCGTTGTTCGCCCGTAAGGCGTCACACGATACTCCACTCTGGGAGGCACGGTTTCATAATCGATACGTTCGATTAGACCGTCCTGGATGAGCTTCTTCAGTTCTCTGGCAAGGATTCTGGAAGAGATGTTTCCATCAAGGGACCGACGCAGTTCATTGAACCGCAGATGATTTTCGTGGATGAGTTTCCAAAGAATTAACCCTTTCCACTTTCCGCACACGACTTCAAGAGTGACATCAAGGCCGATCCCATCTTCCTTCATCTGCTTCACCTCACGTTATTTTTTTGTGGTCTGTCCTTGTTTTTGCATGGCTTTTTCGTAGCCTTCCAATACTCCCTGGGCATAGACTTTGTTTAAGACAGTCATGGTCTGAGGGATGACTTTTTCTTCTTCCGATTCCGAGACTTGGTTTAATAAGTCTACGAGTTCTAACAATTCTTCAGTAACGGGAAAAATCGGTTTTATGTTGTCCAAAAAGGATCACCTTCCTGTTTGTTCGGGAAAATACTATTACTATAATTCTATTTGCTTTTTATACGAGTCACAAGTACTTACATATTTGTTCGTGTTACATTGCCTATTATGACTTAAGCTAGTGTGAATAATCAACATATAAGTCCAGGGTTTTGGCTCAGTGGCGCACCTTTACAGAAGGTCGGTGTTGTACAAAAGTTATACTTAAATAGCTGATCTTGGTGTGTCTGTATAACGGAAAGATTCATGGTTCTCAAATCGTGCATGAACATCATCTTTTTATTAATGAAGACATTCCCTATCTGTATAACGGGTCTTTAGATTGACCCACGTTTGGAGGATTTTGTATGCGTGCAATTTTTTCTTATACCTTTCCTTACAAAAAGTCTGCATCGATCGCCCTTTTTCTTATGTTCATCGAATTATTGGTTGAACTGGCCCAGCCCATCCTCATGGCCAAAATTATAGACGATGGAATCATAGCCGAAGACTTTAACGCCGTTTTGCTATGGGGAGGTGTGCTTTTAGGGTTATCATTGCTCGCCTTTACCGCAGGGGTGACCAATTCTTTCTTTGCTGCCGACTTGAGTCAGGGGGTCGGTTATGACTTGAGAAAAGATCTATTTTCAAAAGTCCAGAAGTTTTCAGCCCGTCACTTCCAAAACATCACGACTCCAAGCTTGGTCACAAGGATCACCAATGATGTGATTCAGATTCAAAACTTACTATTCATGTTTGTAAGGATCGGGCTCAGGGCTCCACTTTTCATCATTTTTGCTTTAATTATGGCTTTTACCATCGATGTGAAACTTGCCCTATTCCTACTGGGCAGTGTACCTGTATTTTTGTTGTTCCTATTCTTCCTTCTTACGAAAGGCATCAAGTGGTTTAAGAAAGTTCAGCATAAACTCGATGGCCTCAATACGATCATTCGGGAAAATATAGCCGGCATCCGCTTGATCAAAGGCTTTAATCGGAAAGAGCATGAAGAGGAGAGATTTCATCAGGCGAATGAGTCGTTGGTTCTTCACAATAAGAAAGCGTTGTGGCTCATGGAAGTGGCTATGCCTGTCGTCATGTTCGGGATGAACATTGTCATCCTGGTCCTCCTTTTTGTTGGTTCACAAATACTCAGCAATGCAGGGGTGGAAGCTGGTGAATTGGTCGCCATCATCAACTACGCGACAAGGATTTTATTCACCTTTTCTGTTTTTACATTCTTGATCATGGTCATCTCACGAGGGCAGGCCTCGGCTGAAAGGATTGCAGACGTGCTGCATCAAACTACAGATGAGGATACGTCAGGAAAAGCCAAAGAACTGGACGGTGCGGTCCGCTTTCACAATGTTTCTCTTCAAAGGGGCGGTCACAACGTGCTGAAAAATCTGAACTTCCATGCATTACCGGGAACCACAGTCGGTATCATTGGGGAAACAGGTTCCGGAAAAACATCTTTGCTTCACTTAATACCCCGATTGTATGAAAAAAATGCGGGTCAACTCTTTCTGGATGGGGTGGAAATCGAAAATCTCCATGTGAAAAATATTAGAAAACAAATCAGCCTCGTCCCCCAAGAGGTTCATTTGTTTTCAGGTACTGTAAGGGAAAACATTTCCTGGGGGAAGAAGGGTGCGACGCGTGAAGAGATTGAGGGAGCGGCTAAGCAGGCGCAGATTCATGATTTTATCACCGACTTGCCAAACGGTTATGAGACACAAATCGGCCAGAAAGGGGTCGTCTTTTCTGGAGGACAGAAGCAGCGCCTGTCGATAGCACGAGCCCTGGTGCGCGAGCCACGGATTTTGATTTTGGATGATAGTACGAGTGCACTCGATGCTCATACCGAGAAGAGGCTTTTACGTACTCTGGACGAACAGCCATGTACTGTGTTTCTCGTTGCTCAAAAAATCAGTTCGATCCAAAATGCAGACCTCATTTTGATTCTTCACCAAGGAGAAATCATTGCTCAGGGTACACATGACGAACTGCTTCAACAAAGTGAGTATTACGCTGAAATCCATCAGTCTCAACAAGAGGGGGTGACGTCATGAGTGGAAATCCTAAACCGAAAACGGGTCACCTTCATGGGATTGGATCAAAACCTCCAAAGGTAGAAAATATCGGGGGTACACTCCGGAGAATTTGGCGTTACATGGCGGAAGAAAGAGTAAGATTTATCATTGTTTTGGCGGCCATCCTGATCAGTTCCTCTTTATCCTTGCTCGGTCCTTATCTACTAGGACTGACCGTTGACATGGTCATAGAAGCTCCCGGATCAGGAACCCTCCTCCCCATGCTGGGCAGCTTGTTTCTTGTTTACTTGTTTCATTCGCTTTTTCTCTGGCTGCAAAATTATTGGATGATCGGGATCGCTCAAAATGCGGTCCGGTCGATGAGGTCGCATCTGTTTTCACATGTTCAGCTGCTGCCTGTACTCTTTTTCCAAAGAATGCAGCAGGGGGAGTTGATGAGCAGACTTACGAACGATATTGAAAACGTAAGCCGGACCTTAAATACAGCCGTCGTACAATTTTTCACAAGTTTATTGACGATCATCGGTACATTAATCATCATGCTTTGGTTAAGTCCAATGCTTACCTTGCTGACATTGACCATTATTCCTGTCATGTATTTTGGGATGAAATGGATCACAAACCGAACCGGTCCCTATTTTAAAAAGCAACAAAAGGACCTTGGTGACGTTAATGGCTATGTAGAGGAAATGTTCTCTGGTCAGCCGATCATTAAAATGTTTTCCAAAGAGGAAGATGTCATTGATGAGTTTCGGGAAAAAAATCAAGCGTTAAGAAGGTCCGGCTACTATGCGCAGGTGTACACAGGTTTTATTCCAAAATTGATGAACATGTTAAATAATGTAAGCTTTGCGATCATCGTCGGAGCAGGCGGGCTGCTTGCTCTTAACGGCTCTATATCGATCGGTATCATCGTCACGTTTACAACATATTCCCGTCAATTCACTCGACCGTTGAACGATCTGGCCAACCAGTTCAACATGATTCTATCAGCAGTAGCTGGCGCAGACAGGGTCTTCCAGGTCATTGACGAAAAAGAAGAAAGGCTGGATGAAAAGAACGCGCATGAGGTGTCAGAAATCCAAGGGGATATCCAATTTGTGCATGTCGATTTCTCTTATGAAAAAGAACAGCAGACGCTTTCGGACATCACCTTTCAAGCGAGAGCCGGTCAAACGGTGGCGCTCGTCGGTCCTACAGGCGCGGGGAAAACGACAATCATTTCTTTACTGTCACGATTCTACGACCCGGACTCAGGTCATATTCTTTTGGATGGCGTCGACTTGAAAAGCGTGAAAAGAGATAGTCTGAGGAACCAAATGGGGGTCGTTCTCCAGGATGCGACCATGTTTCATACGACCATAAGGGAAAACATTCGTTATGGCCGACTGGATGCCACAGATGGTGAGGTTGAACAAGCTGCTCGGTCAGCAATGGCTCATGATTTCATTACCCAACTGCCAGACGGATACGATACGGTTCTTGATTCAGATGGAAAAGGGGTAAGTCATGGACAAAGACAATTGCTTTCTATTGCTCGAGCTATGATCGCAGATCCATCGTTACTCATTTTAGATGAAGCGACAAGCAGCATTGATACAGTCACAGAAATGAAAATCAATGCCGGTCTCACCAATTTAATGAAAGGACGAACGAGCTTTGTCATTGCTCACCGTCTGCATACCATACGCTCAGCTGATGTTATTCTCGTGCTCAAGAGTGGGAGGATCGTTGAAAAAGGAAACCACAAGACACTCATGGAACAAGGTGGGGACTATGCAGCTCTCATTCAAGCACAAGCATCAGAGAGGAAGGAAAGAGGATACGGTTAAGTCTCACACCTCCGCCCATCTTGCCGCATAAGATGAGGAAAAGGGAGGGGTGACCATGTCACTAAATCAACCGTATCCTTACTGGACCGATTTGCCTTATGCCGGCGAAAGCCGACCACCATCAACGAACGAAGGGGTGGAGTTTGAAGCAGGGAAATGGAAAACCTATTTTATTGAACATAGCCGCAGGCACGGGTTTAAAACGTTGGATGGAACTCCGATACGATTAGCCATCAAAGATCCAAAGACCATTGACTGGCCTAGGGAACTGAAGGTAGTCAAAGAAACATTAGCGCATTTGACAGCCGATCAAAGGAAAATTGCTGTGTACTGGGGAGAGGGGCCAGCGTCCAAACAATGGGTACCCATTGTGGACCGCCTGATTGATACTTATGGTGTGGAAGCCCCTAGAGCCGCTCGTATTTTAGGAGCCGTTTTCAGCGGAATGAATGATGCTTTCGTCGTGTGCTGGTCGTTGAAATACCGCTGGCTGGTACCGCGTCCTAACCAATTGGACCCTCAATTACGCACGGTCATTTGTACACCGAAACATCCATCTTATCCATCCGGACACGCAACGATTTCCGGGGCTGCAGAAATAATCCTTAGTTATTTCTTTCCGGCCGAAAGAAGGAAGCTGAGGGAATTGGCTGAAGAAGACGCCCGCTCAAGGCTTTATGCCGGCGTACACTTCCCTGTCGATAATGATGAGGGGCTCCGTCTTGGTAGACAAATCGGCCACATCGTTGTAGAAGAGTTGAAAAAAGATTATGTCGAAGGCCGCCGGCTTGACCAGCCATTTACAGAATATCGTAATGCGGATATCTATCCTTCCGACTATAGGCAGGCCATTCCTTTCCGGTTTGACCAAAAATGCGGTTCCCTGCTCCTTGATTCAACGGACAATGAAGAATCTTCCCCATACACCGATTGGATCGACCCAAAAATATTCTACTAACCAAAAGAACCACGCCCCAGGTGTGGTTCTTTTTATTCTGTTTAAGGGCAGGATTGTGGAAGACTCGAATTCGAGATAACAGGGCTTTGTTGCCGTATTAGGAGTTAGGGGTGGTTGTGAATCTACTCGCTTTCCTGCGGGGATGACGGCAAGCCTCCTCGAGATTCGCTCTGCGGGGTCTAGCCAGTCAATCCATTCCCGCGGGAGTCACGCAGCTTCCCAACCACCCCATTCGATGTATGTGTGAAACGAACCCCTTACCAAGTTGGATTGTCTTACACTATTCGACTGTTAGAAGCATAAAGCGCTCTGTATCAAGCTTTCAGGATTCATGAACCTGGGCATGGGAGTTTATTCTTACACTCCCATCATGCTGGATAGCTATATTTATCCGAGAAGTGGTTTCGAGATACATATATGGCAAAGCGAGCCATTCCCCGCAGCCTCCATCCACTCAACAAAAGTCTCGAAATTGAGTCTTAATCGGGAGGCTTTACTTTAAAAAGTAGACAAGTTTTCGGTGTCCCTGTGCATATAAATGAACTAACGAAATGATAGGAGGGGTATGGCGTGGATGCGTGGGTTTTGTCTGCAAGAAAAATCGGTTTACTTTTAGGTGCCATTATTATCGCTTTTGCTGCTTACTACATCGGGAGCTTTTTCTGGAAAGGGGCCATCTCGACCTCAACAGAGCCTGTGAATGGGGAACCACGAGTCATCAATCTAGTGACAGGGGAATTCAAAGCAGAAACGGCAGATGGGAAAGAAATTGAAGCTTACCGTTGGGATCCGGGAACGATCTTTGTCGAAAAGGATGAACCTTTCAAACTGAGCATTTACGGAGTGAATGGAAAAGAGCACCCTTTTTACATTGAAGGTACGGATGTCAAAGGTGTGGTGGAACAAGGGAAAGAGACGGTCTTAGATCTTCAATTCAAAAAGGAAGGCATTTACCGTTTGATCTGCACCACCCATTCTGAAATTGCTTCGGATGGTCCGATGATTGCTTACATCGTTGTTGATTAAACGGAAAAGAGGGACGTGCTCATCGTCCCTCTTTTTTTCAATCTCTTTATAAAAAGGGGGGAGGGTTTGGTTGTCTTAGTTGTAAGTTCTATTGTACTGGGATTATCCATTGCCGCACCTGTAGGACCGATAAATATAGAAATCATGAGGAGAGGTCTTACTTATGGGTTTTGGTCTGCTTTTTGTGTAGGTCTGGGAGGGATGTCTTCCGATCTATTGCTGATGGCGGCTATGTTCTTTGGAGTCGGTGTTTTTTTAACGTGGACATGGGTGCAAGTCGTATTAATGCTCGTTGGGTGCGTTGTCTTGGTCCACGCGGGTTGGACGAGCCTGCATGCCAAAGAAGAATGGAGGGTGGAGGAAGGTTATGAACGGCACAATAAAGGACAAGCTCTACTCTCTTACATAAGAGGTGTGGTCATTGCAGGGACGAACCCAATGAATCTATTGTTTTGGATTAGCATTTATGGATCGGTTTTAAGCGGGGCTTTACAAGAAGAGAACATGTTTCGCTCGTTCATCATCAGCTCTATGGTTTTTCTTGGGATTGGTTTGTGGAATGCGAATTTAGCATTTTTCGTACATTTTGGGAGGTACCTTGTAAACTCATCTTTATTAAAGTGGATCCAGGGTATAGCGAGCTTGATCCTTATCTATTACGGTCTCAAATTCGGCTGGATTGGAATAAGTGTCCTTTTTAAGCATTTAGCTATGTAATAGAAACAGGATCAACCAGTGAATTATCAAACTATATGGCAGGCTTGTTGAAGACTCAGTTTCGAGATGTTTTTCGGGGTTCGTCGCCATGTTGAGGGTCAGTGGTGGCTGGGATGCAACTCGCTTTCCTGTGGGGGAGCGCCGAGCTTCCTCGGGCGGGCTAAAGCACTAAGGGATCTCGCCTATCTCCTCTCTCCCACGGGAGTCTCGCAGCTTCCCAACCACCCCATTCACGAACCCCTTCACTGTGGGAGTGTGCCTTCCACTATCCTGGTGTTTTAAGCATTAAGCGCACTATAGCAACCTTTCCGCATACGCAATAGTGTCCTTGATAGTTGATTCCCCTCCAATTACCATGTCATAAAAGCAGGTTATTCCGGATGTGGTTTCGAGATACTTATATGTCAGAGGGGCGGAGGGGAATGGCGAGACTCCTGCGGGAAAAAAGTGCATGGTGAGACCCCGCAGGACGAAGTCCGAGGAGGCTCACCGCGCTCCCGCGGAAAGCGAGCTATTCCCCGCAGCCCCCATGCACTCACCAAAAGTCTCGAAACTGAGTCTTCCACAATCGGGAGCTTATCTGAAAAGGTTAAATACAGGATGAAAAAAGGAGCCCCTGATGAATAGGGGCTCCTTTTTGATGGATGCAAATCGGTTTATATCGATTGAATCATCCGTATATCAATGGAAGGCCATCCTCTTAAGAAGCATTCGACTCTTTAATAATACGGTTGATTTCATTTTTGTACAGATCGGAGCGTCCGCCGAAGATGGCTTGGATATTGTGGTCTACTTTCACGACGCCTGCAGCTCCTAGTTCTTTCAAGCGCTCCTCATTGATTTGACCTACTTCAGAAACTTCGACACGTAACCTTGTAAAGCATGCGTCGACGTGCTTCAAGTTTGATTCTCCACCAAGAGCTTCCATGATGGCAGCGGCTGTCTCTTTTGTTTGACCACCTTTGCTCCCTTTCTTCTGCTCATTGAAGTCTTTACGTGTGTAGAGCTTGTTCTCTTGTCCTCCACGACCTGGTGTTGCCAGATCCCACTTTTTGATGGCAAAGGAGAAAGAGAAATAATAGATGACGAAGAACACAGCACCTGCGACAAGGTTCATCCACCAGTTTCCGGTGCCTGGTAAAGCGTTTACGAGGATGAAATCAATTAACCCGGAACCGCCGGCCCACCCAAGGTGATCCAGCATGTACATGACGGCAAACGAGATACCAGCAAGAAATGCGTGGAATACGAAAAGCAGTGGAGCGACGAATAGGAATGTGAATTCGATTGGCTCTGTGATACCTGTCAAAAAGGCTGTACCTGCTGCGGCAATGAGCATTCCTTTCACGACCGGCTGATTTTTCTTATCGGCACGGCGGTACATTGCAAGTGCAGCTCCTAATAGTCCGAACATGATGACAGGGAATTTACCTGCCATGAAGCGGCCGGCTGTAACTTCGACACCTTCGGCAATCTGTGCAAGGAAGATGTATTGATCTCCGGACACGGCACTGCCAGTTACTTCTGCTGTCCCGCCTAGAGATGTCCATAGGAATGGAGCATACCAGATGTGGTGCAAACCTGTCGGAATCAACGCACGTTCTAAGAAGCCGTAAAGTCCGATGTATAACGGGTTAGTCGCACCGTTGGCGATAACGTTTGCGACAGCATTGATGCCCCCTTGAATCGGCGGCCAAACGACCATCATAGCAAGAGCAAGGAAAATGGACGAGAAGACCATGGCGATTCCGACAGAACGGTCACCAGCAAAGAAGCCGAGCACTTCTGGCGGGTCAAACTCATGGAACTTGTTATAAATCCAAACAGCTAAGAGTCCGACGACAATTCCGCCAAGGACACCTGTTTCCAGTGTAGGAATACCGAGTGCCATGCCATATTCTCCGCTTTCACTGACCATTTCAGGGGTGATTCCTAAAGCGAAGGAGATGGTTTTGTTCATAATGATATAACCGAGTAGTGCCGCTAAGGCAGCAATTCCTGATCCCCCTGTTAAGCCTATGGCAACCCCGATGGCAAAGATGACAGCAAGATTGTTGAAGATGCTGATTCCGATATCAGACATACCGCTACCGATGAGTTGAATGATGTCATTTTGTAAAAAAGTGAGTGTATCAGCGAGTGGTCCTGTCAACGCAGCTCCAAGCCCGAGCAATATACCGGCAGCTGGGAGCAACGCGACGGGAACCATCAGTGATTTTCCGAACTTCTGTAAGCTTCCAAAATATTTCTTCACTTCTGATCCTCCTTTATAGGGAAACGCTTTCTTGTTTGATATAGAGGAGACCCCGGAATAGGCCGGGGTTCCATTGGGTTATTTCGATGTTACAAGCTGCTTGCTGGCGTGTAACTCAGGCCAGTACTGCTGGTTCGCTTCAATCATGTCATCCAAGATTTTGCGGGCGCGAGGTGCGTCTACAACCGTCCGGTTCAACGTCAAGGCCTGGAGTGCTTTTTCGTAGCTGTTTTCATAATACGCATCCACGACAAGTTTCTCGTACGCAAGCTGCCCCTCAATTAGTCCTTTATAGAAGGTAGAAATGTTTCCGACGGCGAATGGCTTCGGTCCACGGTTTGTAATCATTGCTGGAACTTCAACCATCGCATCATCTGGAAGGTTGGCAATCGTACCATTGTTTTCAACCATGACGATGAAAATATCTCCATTATTGTAAGCCATGGATGCGGCGACGCGGATCATGTAACGACCATGGATGTCCACTTCAAGTTCAACGTTCTCTGTTGTATCATCTGCAATGATTTGATCGGCCAGGGTGTGAACGCGTTTTTCACGGCCATTAATGACTTGGCGGGCACGTGTGTTGGTGACGTCTTCTTTTTCTACCATTTGAGAAGGATAGAGATAATATTGCAAGTACGTGTTCGGCAAGTATTCAGGGAAGTCGGTCACCATTTGCTCCACCTGCTTGAACGTTTTGATCCAGGAAGGGTCGTTGGCAATCTCTGCATCTTCAGGAATAAAGCCGTCCTCTGTGATGGCACGTTTAATTGTGTCTGTGTGATCGTTTCCGTTCTTGTCGAGAATTTTCGTGAACCAGCCGAAGTGGTTAAGTCCGAAGTATTCAGGGACAAGGTCGAAGACGTCTTTTCCAAGGATACCTGCGTAGCTGACCATGATTGCTGCCGGCATATCACAAATATTTAAGAGCTTTTTATCTTCCGGGAACTCACGACGTAGAGCTTCTGCAACAATCGCTGCAGGATTCGTGTAGTTTAGGATCCAAGCATCTGGAGAATAATGACGGATATCGTTGACGAGGTCGATCATATCTCCGATGGATCGCAGTCCGTAAGCCATTCCACCTGGTCCGCATGTTTCCTGCCCGACGGCTCCATGGTTAAGAGGTATTTGCTCATCCTGCTCACGCATCGCGAGACCGCCTGTCCGAATTTGTACGAATACAAAATCTGCATTTGTCAGAGCTTCTTCTTTATCTGTCGTGTAATGGAAACTCTCCAGTTCCGGATACTTTTCACGAAGGATGATTTCTGATGCTTTCGCAATTTTCTCCTGACGTTCTGCATTCGTGTCATAAAAGGTAATCGTTTTCAAAGGAAACTGTTCTTTTTCTGCTACAAGACTCATGATCATACCAATGGTGTAAGTGCTGCCGCCACCGACGACGACAAGGTTTTGTTTTTTCATATTCAAGACCTCCAATAAAGGTATTATATTTGTTTTGTTTTTTATTTAATATGAATATAATACATATTATTGAAAGCGTCAACATTTGTATCGTATTTTTTGCAACATTTCGTTATAATGGTTGTAGAGATAGGTTTCGACTTGGTTGCATATGTGGGGATGGGACGCCACATCCCCGCATCACCCAGGTCATTAGTAATGGGAGGAATAGAAATGGCTGCGCCTTTGTATCGTAGAATTGCTCAACAAATCAAAGAGGAAATCCAATCGGGGATATGGAAAGAAGGGGAAGCGATCCCCACAGAAATGCATCTCTCAAAAAGATACGAAGCATCCCGCGTGACAGTGAGACAGGCAATCAAAGGTCTTGTCGAAGAGGGGCTTCTTGAGAAGGTACAGGGGAGCGGTACCTATGTGAAAGAGCAGAAAATTGAACATAACATTTTCGAACTGTTGAGTTTCACAGAAGAAATGAGACGTTTAAATAAAGAACCAGTGAATAAAGTCCTCCACTTTGAATTGAAAGAAGCGGAGGATCATGTGAAACGAATGCTGCAACTTGCAGATGGGGAGAAAGTATTTTACGTCCGCCGTCAAAGACTTGTCGATGATATTCCATATGTCGTCGAGGATACGTATTTGCCGGTTTCTATGTTTCCGAATCTCTCGTATGGAATTATGACCGGTTCGAAGTATGATTATATTGAAAAGGAAGTGGGGATGAAGATCAAAGACAGCTTCCAGGAAGTCATCCCGGTCCTGCCTTCCACGGATATTGCAGAAGCGCTTACGGTCGAGGAATCCATGCCGATCCTGAAGATTCAATCGTATAGTGTTTTTGTTGATGGGACCATTTTTGAATATAGTGAAAACCATTTCAAAAGTGACGAATACAAGTTTACACTTAGGGCTTCAAGACCCTGAACCGAACGATATGAAAATTGAGCTTATAAGAAAGCACAGGCAAGATGCCTGTGCTTTTTTATATCCGTTATATCCACTTGCCGGTCTAGTAAACCGACCTTCTGATTTTATGTGGTTTAAGAAGGTTCTTGCTGGGTTTTATTTTGTTTCTTTGACTTGAATAACAACCCTATCCAAACGATTAAAGGAATGATCAAACCGTGTGTAATGGCAAAGGGAAACCATGTTTCATTGATAAATGTCTCAAAATAAGCAACATCCGGGTAAGCGATGATGGATAATACGACCATCCCCATCCCTAGTGGGAGCAACAAAGGCCGGTGGTCTTCCATGGTCAGAAACTGAGCAATGCCTACAGTGGTTGAATAATAAAGAACGACCATTTTAAAGAAGATTGTGATCATCCATATGATCGCGATGATAATTTCCAGTCCTTCTAAGAAACCGGCGATGTTGATTTTTTGAGCTAACTTGTAGCTAGGATATGTGTTCAATGCAGTTAAATCGCTTCCTAAAATCAGGATGCATAAGAGAGTGATTAACGTTAAGATAGCCCCGCCAATGAAAGTTCCTAAAATCCAGGCTCTTTTCTTTGTTTTCCCATCTTTGACATAAGGGATGATCATAAGAAAAGTGACCATTTCTAATAAGGGCGTGCCGATGACGAATGTAGAAGTGTCCACGACAGGAACGATTCCATTGCCAAGAACCGGTTGTAGATTCTCCATTTTGATTTGCGGGGATAATGTGATCGTGAAAAAAAACACCAGTAGTACCACCCAGGGCATAAACATTTCTGAAGACCGTCCAATGGCTTCTAGTCCAAGGTAAGCTCCCCAAATGACTACGATTAAAAAAAGGATATGAGTAAACTGCAAAGGTGTTTCTGGTATGATTTGGGTGGTCATGAAGTCGCCGATGTTTCTTAACACAAGGGAGGCCAGAATATAGAGAAAAGAGAGGTAGAAAAAAAGCAGAACTCTCCCAAACCAGTTTCCAAATACGGCAATGGTGGCCTGGACGAACGTTTGTCCTTTCATCAGTGTAGCGATGTGATTGTAAAGAACCACAAGGAGCAATCCAATAGCAACTGAAATGGAAATGGATATCCAGGCATCCTGTTTCGCATTCGCCGCAAGCGGGGTAGGGACGATCAGAATGGAACTTCCCACGGAAAACAAAATGACTAGAAACATAAACTGCCGGGGACTGATCGTCTGATTATCCATATCTACACCTCTTATCGTTTAGAATCCAATCATTTTATAGAAAGTTTGAATGAGATCAAGCGGGTTCGGAAGCTCGACCTCCAGGCTTTCCAACACACTAATGATTGTGAAGGAAAGCAGGAAAATCGTGAAAAACCATGCCTCTTTTTTTCTATTTTTTTTGTATAGCTTGGGAAATTCAAGTAAGAAAATCCCTAATGCGAGAACGATGATGGAGATCATAGACCACACGTGGATCACACCTATTCTTCTATTGTAATGGGTTGTGTTGAATTCCCTTTTCTTCGAATTTGAGCTTTGACTTGAATTTCCACCTTTAATTCTTTGAAGTGGCTGTTCCAATCTTTTTCAACGGTTTTCCAATAGTCAGGATTTTTTCGTTGGATGAGACTACCAAACCCGAAAATATCACTTCCGAAGTCTTCTTGTGCTGCCTTGATCGCAGCTTCCATCTTTTGTTTAACCTTTTTTTCAACATCTCCATTAATGGTTTCGATGGATTCTGCTTTCGTAAGGTCAATGGGGCAGTTCAATTCTCCTACATTGCCTTCCAAATCTAATTCAATGGATATAGAGGGGGTCCTATCTTCGAACTTTGCCTTTGAACTGCTGTCTGTCCGAAGCACTTCTACACTTACAAGCCCTTCGCTATCGCAAGGGTACGAAACGGTTGTACTTTCCATGTCGCCTGTAATATAGTTCAAGCCCTTGCTTTCGTCCGGTGTTAACCAACCGATCACTCGATCTTCTTTCATTACGGCGAGGTGATCAACTCGTAATTGTGTAGGGGCATCAATTTTTTCGATATTCTCAATTGCTGTACCAATTTCAGCATCCCCTTCGATAAGCAGGCCTGGCAACACCGGGTTTTGCCCTTTGCTAAGGATTTGAGCGATCAGTTCATCAATGACAATTCCTTTTGAACTTCCTAGACTTTTTTGTACGGATTCCATCGAATGCATGAGTTTGTTGGCAGGGATTTTTTCATACGGAGTGAGTACCTTCAGTAAGTCTTTCACTCCTGTATCCTTCGCAATGGTTACAAAAAAAGCGGTGCGAAATTCATGGTCTCTATAAAAGATATCAAGTGAGGGCAGGATGCCTTCCTCAGCTAATCGGTTACCAATAACAAGAACGCGTAGTTGTGACAGGTACATCTTCCTCGGCGACTTTTCTGTCATATTACGAAAAGCTTCGAAGATGGAATCTCCTGTAGTTTCATAAATCGAAACAGGCGGCCTTGTAGTAGGTGCATCTGTCGCAATTTCTGAGGGATTGATGACTTGAGTGACCAATAGGAACTGATCGTCTTCTGTTTTATCGATTCCGACAGCTACGACAATACCAAGGTCATCTAATTCTTTACTATTCCAACATCCGGCAAGGAGGAGGAGGCAAACCGCTAGGGTGATTGCTTTGAGATATATGTTCATATACATCTTCACCTCTCCTTCGATTTGGAATCGACTCGTTTTTGATCGCTTTTCGTAAAGAAACTCGGTCGTGAAAGAAGTCCCCAATGGGGTAAGCGAATTAACACATCTTTTTGGTCTTTCCCAATCATAGGAGCGAGAGGAGCCATATATGGCTTGCCGAATGATTGCAAGCTGCACAAATGAAAAACCATGGCAATCATGCCTAAAATGATTCCGAACAACCCGAAGGTGGCCGCAAGAATCATCAATGGAAAACGAAGGATTCGGATTGAGATGGCCATATTGTAAGCAGGAAACACGAAACTGCTGATGGCCGTAATAGCCACAACGATGACCATGGCGGGGGAGACAAGGCCCGCTTGCACAGCTGATTGACCGAGTACCAGAGCTCCTACAATGGAAACGGCGGAACCTACGGGTTTTGGTAGACGGACGCCGGCTTCTCGAAGGACTTCAAAAGTCAATTCCATCATAAGAGCTTCCACAAAAGCGGGGAAGGGGACTCCTTCCCTTTGAGAAGCAAGACTGATCAAAAGCGGAGGGGGGATCATTTCCTGATGGAACGTTGTAAAAGCGATATAGAGCGATGGCATGAATAAGGCCACTGAAAAACAAAACAATCGCAGCAATCTCACCAATGTTCCAATGTCTGCTCGTTGGTAATAGTCCTCACTGGATTGCATAAAGTTCACAAATAGAGCAGGCACTAAAAGGACATTCGGAGTTCCATCAATCAGGATGGCAACCCTGCCTTCCAATATCCCCCCAGCAATAGCATCCGGCTTTTCTGAATTATAAACCGTAGGGAAAGGAGAATACTGAGCATCCTGAATGAATTCCTCAATATATCCACTTTCTAACACGGCATCGATATCAATTTGGTTCAGTCGCTCCTTCACTTGATCAAGGACTTCTTTTTCAGCTGTACCCTCTAAATAAACAACCGCAATATCCGTACAAGTTTTCCTTCCAATGGTTTTCGCTTCTACTCTGAGGTTAGGGTCTTTAATTTTCCGTCTTAAAAGAGCGGTATTTGTTCTGATCGTTTCAGTGAAAGCTTCTTTCGGCCCGCGGATGACGCTTTCTGATGTAGTCTCTTGTACGCCCCTGTCGCGCCAGCCTTTTGTACTTGCAGATAAAGCTTTCGTTTGCTTGTCCAGGAGTAAAATAGTTTCACCAGAAAGTAATTTCTTCAGAAGGTCCTGTTTATCTTCCACTTCCGACATTTCACCGATGGGGAGATTGGCCTCTTTAATCGATTCATATAGATGGTGAGTAAAATGCCTTTTTTCTGAAACCTCAAGCATTAAAGATTCCAAAATGAAGTTTTGCACCGTGTTCTTATCTACGAGCCCATCCATGTATGAACAGCAGCGGATGTCTTATGAATGGAGAAGGGACGTGTCACAAGGTCGGAGCTATTTCCAAGAGTTGTGCGGATATCGTTCAAATTTTCATCCAATGACCGATAGAGAGGCTGAGCACTAGGATATTTCTTATCATTCGTCGTGTTACCCTTCACAAGCTCCCACCTCTCTACGTTGTTTTTCATTAGCATGTTCATATATTGGGAATTTATGAAAAAGTATATCCATCTTTTAGCATTGTTTGATCAGCAGGTGCAAAAGCAGTATGTAAAAGACATTAGGGATAATGAATAAAAAACGGTAGAGGGATGTAGCGAAGAATTTTGTAGGACTCATCTGAGGAAAAGAATAATACATCAAGATACAAAAAAGACTACTCTTTTAGAAGTAGGCTTTTTTGCTGAATTTCAATTCCAATATCAATTTGTCCAATACAACCGTTACTTCTTTCTAGATGGTGTAGGCATAGCTTCATATCAAGGGGTTAGAGGTCTGCGGAAATAAATCATGTCCATTCCTCTTATTCCATTTTCATAAAATGGATCCGAGTATTGAAGGAAGAAGTCATGATGGATCTCATGGAACCGAAAACCAGCTTTCTGGTAAAAGGCTAAGTTTTCAATACTAGAATTAGAAGTTCCGACGAGCATTTCTTTGTACCCTTTCTTTTGAAAAAGGGAAAAAGCCGCGTGGATCACTCGTTTCCCGTATCCTTTTCCTCGATAGGCTTCTTGTATGGCGATGTTTTTAATTTCAACCGTGTGCTCTTCAGGAAACACGAACAAAGAGACACCAATATGTACATCGTCCAGATGAATGGTATAGAACAGACCATCATCGATATAACTTTCAATAATGGCTTCAGACTCATCAGCTAGCAGGAGGTCTGCCATGAAAAGACGGCGTTCGTTCGTTTCCACTAAATGAATACGGCTCACTAGTTCCTCCTCCTTCATGTTCGGCTATTATCGTAAGGATGTGGTTATGATAACATAAGGTTAGTACATCCTTTTCAGAAATCGGTCATTTTTCTGAAAAGACATCATTTATTGAGTGGAAAGGCTCAGGATGATTTTTTGCGGGAATAGAAGAACATTTCCCTAAACAATTGAGGAACGTAATATAAAGGAGTCGTCGATGATGGAACAACAAGAAAAGATTTACGATTTGATCGGAGTAGGTGTGGGACCTTTCAATTTGAGTCTGGCTGCTTTGCTGGATGAGATAGACGAAGTTGAATCCCTATTCTTTGAACAGAAGGAAGCTTTCGACTGGCACCCGGGAATGTTGATTGAAGGGACAAAAATGCAAGTCCCTTTTATCGCTGATTTGGTGACAATGGCAGATCCGACGAACAAATACAGCTTTTTGAACTATATCAGCAAAAATGAGCGAATGTATCAGTTTTACTTTTTGCAGCGCCTCGACATCCCGAGAAGAGAATACAACGATTACTGCCAATGGGTCGCTCGTCAGCTCGACAGTTGCCGATTCCAAAGAAGAGTCACGAATATAAGGCATTACAAAGATAACGAAGAACTTTTCGAAGTAGAAGTGACGAATGGAGAAAACGAAAAAACGGAGGTTTACCGCACGAAGAATTTAGTGATGGGAACAGGAAGCGTACCGGTCATGCCACGCTCATTCCAAGATGCCTCTTCAGAAGACGTTTTCCATACAGCAGATTTCCTACCGAATCAGGACCGCTGCCGTAAAGCGAACTCGATTACGGTTGTCGGCTCTGGCCAAAGTGCTGCCGAGACCTTCCGTGAATTGCTGAAGGAACAACGTGACTGTGGCTATCGTCTCGATTGGATTACACGTTCGGCGAGTTTTGAGTCGATGGAAGAATCTAAGCTAAGCCTCGAGCACTTTTCACCGGATTATGTGAATTATTTTTACCAGCTACCACAAAAACAGAAAGATGAGATCTTCGCTAATCAAGGACTGTATTATAAAGGAATCAGCAATCATACAATCAATGACATATACAATCTCCTCTACGAGTATTCGGTGGGGCGAAAAGACCTGAATGTCGGATTGCAGGTCCTTAGTGAAGTAAAAGATGTTCGTCCAAAAGCAGATGGTGGCTATGAACTCGAATGTTACCACTATCAGAAAAAAGAAATGTTCACCCATCAAACGGATCTTGTCATTGCAGCAACAGGTTACAAGCCTTTTGTTCCAGACTTTGTCCACCACTTGGAAGATTTCCTTGAATGGGATGAAGAAGGAAGATACAAGGTGACCGCAGATTATCGACTTGTCACGACGGAGGAAACAGCAAATGAAATTTATGTACACAGTGGGATTTCCCATACCCACGGTGTAGGATCTACCAACCTTGGTCTATCGATCCATCGGAATAAAGTCATTATCAACCACCTTGTGGGACGCGAAGTCTTCCCAATGAACGAAAAAAACATTTTCCAGTCCTTCACCGTCTAACCATCAACACCCCAGCCATCCGCGTCTGGGGTGTTTTTTGCATGGTTTCTTAAAGAATATGGCAGGATTGTGGAAAACTTGATTTCGAGATGTTGTGGGATTCTAGGGGCTGCGGGAAAAGGTTCGCTTTCCGTGGGCGAGTGATGAGCCTCCTCGAGCTAACGCTCTGCGGGGTCTCATCTACCACGCACTTCCTCTTAGATATCCGGTTCCGGCGCCTAGCGGCTAGTG
>NZ_FNIZ01000033.1 GCF_900104185.1 Halobacillus aidingensis
GAGATTTCCCTTTGCTTTAAGCAAATAAGATCCCTCAGAGACGATGAGGTTGATAGGTCCGAGGTGGAAGCGTGGTGACACGTGGAGCTGACGGATACTAATGGATCGATGACTTATCTATCTGATAAAAATCATTCGTGAAAAGATTGTACTCTTTCAAACAAGATGTTTCCTTATCCAGTTTTGAGGGTTCACCTCAAACTTTATATTGATGTGGTGGTGAAGGCGAAGAGGTCACACCTGTTCCCATGCCGAACACAGCAGTTAAGCTCTTCAGCGCCGATGGTAGTCGGGTTTACCCCCGTGAGAGTAGGACGCCGCCACATCATTTCGTAACCCTTCAGGAATAATCCTGAAGGGTTATTTTTGTATTGTGCGTTTCGTTTGGATTTGGTAAAGTATAGAAATATTGACATGAGCGGAAGGGGATGATAACGATGAAACTGTACGGAGCTCTACTTTCCTTAAGTTTGATATGGGGATTATCTTTTGTTTTTATAGAAAATCTGATCGGCACAGCCGGGGTGTGGGGCACTGTTTTTTTAAGATGTCTTGCTGGAGCTGTGATTCTTCTTCCGTTGGTTTTTATTAAGTGGAGGAAACATCAGCTTCCCCAATCAATCCCTTGGGGCGTATTGATTATTGTCGGTGTATTCAATGCGGGTCTTCCCTGGGGTCTGATTGCTTTGAGTCAGACCGTAGTGACCAGTAATACCGCGGCAGTTCTCAATGCAACGACTCCAATTATGACAGGTTTGATTGGTTTTCTTGTATTCTCGGTTTTGTTAAACAGATGGCAGTGGAGTGGAATTGTTATCGGTTTTATCGGCATCCTGGTATTGACCGGTTTTGAGTTTGGAAATATACGCCCCGATAACTTCATCGGTATTGGGACAATGATTCTTGCAACCTCGTGCTATGGGTTTGTTTCGCACTTTACACGAAGGCACTTACGTGGATTCGATGTGATTCTTCTGACGAGCATTGCCCTTCTCGTAGGAGCGATGGTTGGTCTAACAGGTATTCTATGGACACAACCTGCACTGCTCATCTCTATCGGGCAAAATATGAACGTTACTTTTACAATCAGCGTGATCGGTTTAGGTTGTGTCGGTTCTGGAATCGCTCATCTACTTTTCTATTATATGATCGATCGAGGGAGTGCCGAGTTTGCAAGTATGGTTACTTACCTTGTTCCGGTGACCGCTCTTTTCTGGGGGCACCTGCTTCTTGGTGAACCGGTCACAAGTCAGTTGATTATTGGTCTTGGTGTGATTTTTGCGGGTGTATATCTGTCTACGAGAAAACAACGTGTGAGTCGCTCATTTGTAGGGAAGAAAGCAAGTTAAGGTTCGTTTTTTTATGAGTGTGATAGAATGTGACTAACGATGCAGTTGAGGGGAAATGCTTATGAACCGTTGGGATTCCACACCGGTCATCCGCTTTTTCGGAGGTCGGAAACTTTTATTCATCTTAGGAGTACTCTTGCTGATTGGGTTGAACATCCTCGTCTTTTCAAGTGTAGGATTTATCTTCGATCCTTTCTTAGTTTTTGTTAAAACGGTAGCTTTGCCGTTAATTCTTTCTATTGTCGTCTATTATTTACTACGGCCGATCATCAATTTGCTTGAATCATGGAGAATAAAAAGGATATGGGGGATTTTGATTACCCTTCTAGCGCTGGTGGGGATTATCACCATGCTTGTAGTCCTTATTATTCCCTTTCTTGAAAAGCAGTTGATCAGTCTGGCTGAAGAGTTGCCTCGTTATTTACAAGATTTGATTAATACAATCGATGAGTGGTTAAGGAATTCAATTTTTTCAGCGTATTATACGAATCTATTTGAAGACGTGGATGGAATGTTGAATCAGATTCCTGATTATATTTCTTCTTATGCCTCTGAGACCGTAGAAGGAATCACGAATATCATTTCAACCGTGACGAATGTAGTCGTAGCGCTTGTGACATTGCCGTTCATTCTCTTCTATTTGTTGAAAGATGGGCATCGTCTCCCGTCATTTATCATAAGGATGTTCCCGCCGAAGGTCCGTCCAGAAGTATCCAGTGTATTCAAAGGCATTGACCATCAACTGTCGGCTTATATTCAAGGACAGATCATCGTCAGCTTTTGCATCGGTATTATGATGTACATCGGCTTTCTGATTATCGGACTGGAGTATGCTTTGTTACTCGCGGCTATCGCTAGTGTGACAAGTGTTGTTCCATACTTAGGGCCTGTCATAGCGATTACACCTGCGTTGATTATATCTATTGTGACTTCACCCTTTATGGTTGTGAAACTTGTCGTCGTTTGGACGATTGTACAGTTGTTGGAAGGGAAGTTCATATCCCCGCAAATCATGGGGAAAAGTTTGCACATTCATCCCGTCACCATCATCTTTGTTTTATTGACGGCAGGTCATTTATTTGGAATCGTCGGGATCATTTTAGCTATTCCTGGCTACGCGATTCTGAAGGTGATCGTATCACACCTCTATTACTGGTTCCAAAAGCGGTATAACCGGTTTGTAGAGGAAGAGAATCAATATAAGATTCAATAAAGAAGGAAGTGAGCTCAGTCACTTCCTTCTTTATTTTTGTAATTTAATTTCTTTCAAACGCTGCCGCTGTTCTTCCGGCCACCATGCCCCGCAGTCACTGGATACGACGCAGGCAGCACAGGTTTCGAGGTCATAAACGCGCATGCCACGGATGGGTGGAGAATAGACGTGCAAGGTCACAAGTGGTGTTGTACCTTCTCTGCCCATTTTGTGAATCCCTTTCTTAGGAGCGAAAAAAAGACTCCCATTGTCCTTGAATTCTGTGAAGAGAGGAGAAGGCAATGCTTCGCCGTGAGCCTGATAAACCGTTTGCTTAGTCGTCCCATTCATGACTTGGATCCAACCTGTGGAATGACCGTGATCGTGAGGCGCACACTCAATATCTGCCCAATTCATGACGATCATTTCCACGTGATCATCCTCGTATATCATTTGGCGGTAATAGGGCTTGCCTTCAGGGTCCTGCAAATAGGGGGCTAACTCATCTAAAGTAACTCCAAGCTCGATCAATGTTTTTTTCAGTTTTTCGGGTGAGTGTTCATCAAGATTTCTGAACGCTTCCTCGACACGGTTGATCATCCTCATAGACATCCTCCTTATTAAAAATGTTTCCTAAATGAAAATCTCCCCTGGACGAGCATCACACCTGCAATGATCAAAAGGCCTCCGAAAAGAGAGGAGGCAATGAACTTTTCATTCAGCAGAATGATGGCAGCGATTAGTGTAGCCAATGGTTCAAAATAGAGAAAGACAGAGACCTGTGTTGCTTGCATCACCTCTAATGCTTTCGCCCAATACCAGTAGGCGATGGCCGATACGAAAATGCCGAGAAAAAGTAGATGGGCCCAGTGTTCGGGTGAGAGTGAACGTATTTGGTCCAGCCCATGGTTCCTGATGAAGAAAGGAAGCGTCAAAAAGAACCCTGTGGTGCTCATATAAAAGGTCAGGACAAGAGAAGGTACAGGGACAGATAATTTTTTTAGGAGCACGGAATAGACAGCCCAGTTCAAAGTGCTTAAAATCATAAGAAAATAGCCGAGGCTTAAGGAAAAACTAAAAGCATGACCGCTCCCGATGGTTGTGATAATCAAAACGCCTGTGACGGCTATCGTGATTCCGGAAGCTTTCTTCAGGGTAAGCTTTTCCTGCAAGATTATGAAGGACAGAAAGACGGTAAACACCGGGGAAAACGAAATCAGCCATCCTGCATCGGATGCGTGTATGGTCAGCAGGGCTGTCGCCTGGATCACTTGATGAACAAATACTCCGAGGACCCCAAAGATGAGTACATGCGGAAGATACTTTATATGTATTTTCAAGGGGTATTGGAATAGAAGTATCATCATCAATAAAAAGATCGACCCAATTCCAAATCGGATGACAAGCAGGGAAAAGGGATCCAATTTTCCTAAAACGGCTTTGGTGGAAACGAAAGACACACCCCAGAAGGTAATGGAGAGAAATGCATAGAGAGAAGCGCCGATTCGCGATGGGGAACTCATAGACCGTGTCCTTTCCTCATATAGTCTCCTTTCACTATATGCGGGAAAAGGACAAGCATGAGACTCCGAGACTCTATTCTATCGTAACAAAACGATTGTGGAGTGACACTTTTTCGACGAATATTCTGATCGTTAGACAGGAAGTGTCGGCCAATAAAAAAAGTCTAAGGAATCCTTAGACTTTTTCAAATGATCCAGTATGTGAGAACGGAGAGCAAAATGGATGTCACAATCAATAAGAGCATTGGCTTTAAAGCCCGGTGTCTAACATCATGTAAACTTACACTGAGACCGAGACCAACCATGGCCATCGTCAAAATGAAAGAAGTTAGTGTGGAGATGGCATTCATGGCTTCTGCAGGCATCGTAAAAACGGATCCATTCACAAAGCTTCCGAATAGGCTCATCAGGATAAAACCAACAAGGAACCATGGGAAAGCAATGGATGAACGGCTTTCTTCTGTTCCTTTCTTTTTCATAAACCAAATCAAAAGCAGACTGAACGGTACAAGAAGAAAGACACGACTGAGCTTGGCGACAAGCGCCATTCCTAGACCTTCATCTCCAGCCGGTTCTCCGGCAAGGGCAACGTTCGCCACTTCGTGTAAACTGATTCCCGCCCACATGCCGTAAGCTTCTGCATCTACCGGGAGAAGGGGGCGGATGAGGGTGTATACAATGGCGAATAACGTACCGACTACGGATATGACACCTGCGCTGATGGCTGTGTCCTCTTCTTTGGCTTTCAAAATGGGAGTGACCGCAGCAATAGCTGATGCACCGCATATACCTGTTCCGATTCCGAGCAGTGCCATCATCGAGCGGTCGGCATTAAAGAGTTTTGCTAAAAAGAGCATAAGGCCGATCGCAAACACGATGACAACCGTTCCTTTTAATAAAAGAGGAAAGCCCTCTTGAAGGATAACATTGATATTTAATTTTAATCCGAACAAAATAATCGCAAGTCGCAATAATTTTTTTGCTGAAAAATGGATTCCTGTGCGAATGCTTTCTGGATAACCAAAAAAATGGCGGTACAAAACAGCAAGGAGAATGGCTGTCGCAAGAGGACCGACTTGATTCAACAGAGGAAGCATTGCGAGTAGAAATCCTACAGCTGCAACGATGGCTGTAAATCCGATTCCTTTTAGAAGAGGTTGATAAGAAGTGTGATTCATTGATGTACCTCCTTTGTTTCCTTCATCTATCATACGCTCCGGCTAGTTATTCGTAAAATAAAACTTTATAATGTTAATCATAGAAAAAACTGATGATTGGAGCGGTTCTGTTGGATATAGAAGCATTGAAAACCTACATCACAGCCATTGACGAAAAAAGTTTCACGAAAGCATCTGCCCTTTTGAATTTGTCGCAGCCTACGGTTAGTGCGCATATCAAAAATCTGGAACGTTTTTTTCAAACATCGCTGATTGATCGTTCACCGAAACATTTTGAAGTGACGCCTACAGGGGAGATGGTTTACCGGAGGGCGAGACAGGTACTCGGGTTGCTGGCCAAAGCCAAGAATGAAGTGAAGCAATTCCACGAGCAGGTGGGCGGGAATATCCATATTGGTGCGAGTTACACAGTGGGAGAATATATCATTCCTTCGATTTTAAAAGCTTTTGATGACATGTATCCAGCGGTCGAATTGCAGGTGCGAATTGCTAATTCTAAACGAATCAACAGGGAAGTGCAGCAGCATGAGCTTGATTTAGGACTTGTGGAAGGAAAAGTGACGGAGCAGGGGTTGAGTTCCATTCCATTCGTGGAAGATGAAATGGTCGTGATTGTTCCTGAAAGCCATCCTTTAAGAAAGTGTAAAGAGGTGTCTTTTCAAGATCTACAGGACCACACGTGGATCACCCGTGAAGGGGGATCGGGGACAAGAGCTATGCTTGATTATATGTTGGAATCATCGAACATCCGACCGAAAAAGACGATTACGATTGGAAGCAACCATGGAGTCGTCCAAGGAGTGAAGGAAGGTCTGGGCCTTTCTTTTATTTCAAAAACAGTCGTGGAACACACGGATGCTGCTGAGTTGATCATGAACCTTCCATATATTCACTCGACAACGCGATCCTTTTCCATCGTCACCCCTTCCAATGAAGAAGAAATCACAGAAGATGCTCAAGTTTTCATTCAGCACGTCATGGATTTATATGAATTGTCATAAAACCATTACATTCATTTGGACGGGGCTTTGTTATGATAGAAGGGAGAGGGAAGTTTGGTTTGGTCCATCGAACGATTACAGAACGAAGATCTTAGTCATGTGGTTAGGATGGTTAAAACATCGATCTTAAACATTTCTCCCCGGTTTTACACCCAAGAGCAGTTGATAGCTTGGGCGGAAGGGGTTAAAAATCATCCCCATTTTCATGAACGTTTTCTTAATGCCTACGCACTTGTCGCAAAGGACACTTCCAACAACATTATAGGTTTTGCCAGCCTTGTTGGTCCTCACATCGATTTTTTGTATGTAGCCTCAGAAAGGCAGGGGGAGGGTGTGGCCACTCAAATGCTCTACCTTTTAGAGGAACAGGCAATGAAAGAAGGTGTGAAGGTGCTTACGACCGAAGCGAGTGCCGTCGCGAGACCGTTTTTTCAAAAGCGAGAATATGCCATTAAGAAGGAACAGGTGAAATGGATTCGAGGAATATCGATAAAAAATGTGCAAATGTTCAAAAAGGTGCATAAGTAGTTGGAACTACGGGTATCGTCTTTTATAGAAAAAGTTGAAACGTTTGTACAGTCCCGTTCGTAATGAAGATGGATGTGTTTCTGTGCCAAATCTTATTTCAAATACTGAGGTGAAAAAATGAAGAGACTAGACCAGATTGTCGACTATTTGAAGACGCTGGGAGTTGAAGTCGAGAAGGTATACCGCGCACCGAAGGAAGAGACGAGATAAGCAGAGCTGAATAACACCACTCGAGGTATGCTCCTACATAGAGAAGCATACCTTTTTGCTGGGCGTTTTTAAGCCGGTTTCGTTATCTGTTTGAATATCGGATGTTTGGATTGGATATGTGCCCAAAAGACCCCGCCTGTCACCGAAATGAGCAGGCAGAGGAAAACGGCAGGGGCTCCATGGGAAGAGGCAAGAACACCGAAGATGGGGCCGGCCACCACGACTGACGTTTGATTGCAAAGCATGCGCAAGCTGGACATGCGGCCATGAAAACGGGAATCTGTTGCCATTTGCTGTACAGACTGCAAAAGTGCACGCACAAATGATGTACCCATGCCGATGAAAAGAAAGCCGAGAAAAGCCATAGGAACGAGGGTAGTAAAACTGACGATTGCAAGCCCTGCAGCGGTCAGCAGGAGCGACCATATCCCGATGCGGTTCTGACACTTTGCCCACCACCATGTTCCAATAAGTCCAGCAATTATGCCGCCGATGGAGAACGTGCTGTCGAGCATTCCGTAGACGAGCGCAGACTGCTTTAAATGTGAACTCGTATAGACGCTTAAAAATCCTAGAGTCGTGTGGAAGGTGAGCTGTCCGAGCATAAGCATGATGAACAATCCATAAAGTATCCGGTTTTGATGTACATAAACGAATCCTTCTTTCATCTCATCCCAAAAGGAGGAAGAGTCACTGCGATTTTTCCATTCGACCGGCGTGTAACGAATCATCTGGGTCGTTACTGTAGCACCCAAATATAAAAGGATGACAACAGACAACGAGGTTTCAACGGCTGCAAGTCCGGCCAACACCCCGCCGACAGCCGCTCCTGTTAAACTTCCTGCAACAGTAGAGGAGCCTGACCAGGAAAAGATTCGAGGAAGGGAGTCTTTTGGAAATACTTCAGCCACAAGAGCTTGTAATGACGGGCGGAATAATGATCCAGCCGTTTGCATGATCATATGGGCGGTAATCATCAACCATGGATGTTCGACCCCTCCCCAAAATGCTCCTGTTAACAAAACCAAACAGATGGTGCTTATAACACCCGCCAGGACCGCAAGTTTTTTTCGGTTGCTGCGATCGACCAGAACTCCGAAGATGACATTTGAAAAAAGTCCGGGAATGAATCCGAAGCTTACGAACAACCCTGTGTACAAAGCATCATCCGTCCATTGATATAAAAACCACGTAATAAGGACGAAGTACATCGCGCGACCACTTTCATATAAAAAATAACCACTCATCAGTTTTCTTGTATTTGCTCTGTCCATGTTCTCCCTCCTCTATCTACATTTATCGTACTCTTTTTTTAGTGATTTGGATAATATTGTATTATAATAAAAAGTGATAAGGAATCTTTATGGGGGGCTGTCGATGAAGGTCAATGATTATCATCTTTTACTCGATTTAAATCAATTTAGAACCATCCGAAAAACGGCAAAATCTATTTTAATCTCCCAACCTGCGATTACACAGCGTTTGAAATACATAGAAGAACACCTGGGCGGGCAAATCTTCCTCCGTACACCGAAAGGATTGCTTCCAACGCCTTTCGGGGAAGTTGTCCTTGCTCATGCCAAGCATGTGCTCCATCAAGAGGGTGTGTTGAAAGAAAAATTGGCACAAGTGGAAGGAAAAGTAGCCGGTACGCTTTCACTCGGAGCTTCTTCCTTATACAGCCAACATTTTCTTCCTGATGTCTTACAATCTTTCACACAAGCATTCCCTGAAGTGACGATCGATCTTGTCACAGGAGTAAGTGAAGAAATACGACAATCTGCCTCCTCCTTTCATATTGCCATTGTAAGAGGGGGACCAATCGAAGACTACGAATCCTTCCATCTATTGAGTGATCCTCTTTTTCTCTTAGATACCGTACCTATGGGAAAAGGGGAGCGGCCTCTAATTGAATTCAAAAGTGATCCAGGTTTTCAGAAGCTCATTGAAACTTGGATGGCAAGGGATCCTGGCATGTTGGTCAAACGTTCAATCAAGGTTGATCATTTTGAAACAGCCAAACAAATGATGAAGCGTGGGCTCGGAATGACGGTCCTTCCTGAAAGCATCATCAAAGAAGAAAAGGACGCCTACAGTTGTTTGCCATTAGAGACGGAGGGGCAAGCGATCGTCAGGGAAACTTGGGCATGTGTGAAGCCGGGAGGTAGAGCATTGCCCCAGGTTGAAGCGTTCCTTGAACACATTCGAAACGGGGTGAGTGAATGAATAAGAGAGAAAAGCAATTGGTCGAGGTAATCGATGAGTGGACCCCTTATGTCCGTCCGCTTTTCGACGCTTCCCCCTCGTCTGGCAACGAGTATTGGATCGGTGCTGGTGTGATCACTCAAAGCGTATGGAACAATCAATTTGGTTATTCCGCAGACTATGGCATTAGGGATGCAGATATCCTTTATTTTGACGCTTCCGGGACGCTTGAGGAAGAAAAGAATCTCGAAAAACAATGGAATGATGACTGCATGGACCTGCCTTTTTCAATTGATGTAACGAACGAGGCCCTTGTTCATCTGTGGTATGAGAAAAAGTTCAATCAGACGATCAAGCCGTACACATCTGTCCAAGATGCCATTAATACGTGGCCGACGACCGCTTCCTCTGTTGGGGTCAAACGAAAGCAAAATGGTGAGTATGAAGTTTATGCTCCTTTCGGTTTAGAAGATCTTTTTCAAGGAATCATCCGTCCGAATAAACGTTTAATACCAGAAGAAGTTTATTGGAATAAGGCTGAGAAATGGAAAAAGCGCTGGCCGGAGCTTACGGTTCTATCATGGTAAAAGGGTGGCACTTGCACGATGGGTAGAATTCATTTTATTATTAAAGTAATTCGTTCCAATCTTGAAGGGGATGTTCTACCGTGTCGGAAGAGCTCATGTTTGCTAGATTAGAAGAGATTCAACAAAATGAATTTATAAAAGCGGCCATTGATCATGTCGGTGCTGGAGTGGTTATAACGGATCCAGAGCAAGAGGATAACCCGATGATTTATTGCAACCAGGGGTTTTTGGATCTGACTGGTTATGAACGATGGGAGATTCTAGGACGTAACTGTCGTTTCCTGCAAGGGTATGAAACAAACCCGAACCATGTGGAACGGCTTCGTGAAGGTCTTTCCAAACAAACGCCTGTGCAAGTAGAAATAAGAAACTATCGTAAGGACGGTACGATGTTCTGGAATGAACTACATATTTTTCCGGTGTACATCGAGCAGATGGATCAGGTGTATTTCGTTGGTGTGCAAAAAGATGTAACAAAGCGTCGGGAACAGGAAGAACTGATTGCGCATTACTTGTCAGAGGTAAAAAGATTATCGACGCCGATTGTGCCCGTACAGGATAACATCTCTGTGCTCCCGCTTGTCGGAACCATTGATGATGACAGGCTTCAACAAATGCTTGAAGCGGTCAGTCACCATGTGAAAGAAACGAAAGAGGATTACTTGATCCTGGACATGTCTGCTGTGCACTCTTATAACGAAGCGGTTCATATGGGTATTTATCAGATGAATCAGCTTCTTGATTTAATGGGAACAAAACTCGTTATCACAGGAATCAAACCAACATTTGCCATTCAAAGTGCCCCTTACGCAGACTTTAGTGAACTGTCCCTTCAGACATACGCTACAGTGAAACAAGCCTTGGAAGTATTAAGGGAACAATATTAAAAGAAAAGTAAAAGCAGCGCGGCCAATGAATAAATGGCCGTGCTGCTTTTTTGTTTGAGCAGCGAAAAGAGTTTTCCAATATCTGTATGACCTGGTCAGGTACTAAGCGCTCTTTTCGTGTAATAAGTGAACTTCTTTAGTCGTGCGTTTGGGGAGCATGTGGAAAACGATGTTGAGCACGATGGCTGTTACGCTTCCTGCAACGATGCCGTTACTAGTAAGGATTTGTATGCTTTCGGGCAGTTTGGCAAACAATTCAGGTACAACTGTGACACCTAAACCCATGCCCACAGAACAAGCGACAATCATGGAGTTTTCATGAGATTCGGACATGACACGGCTGAGCATTTTAATGCCTTGGGAGATGACCATTCCGAACATCGCGATCATCGCACCCCCTAACACAGAGGTAGGGATGATGGTCGTAAAGGCAGCAATTTTCGGAATGAAGCCAAGGGCTATCAACATCGCGCCCATAACGAAAATAACGCGGCGGGATTTTACTCCTGTCATATGCATGAGACCGACATTTTGAGAAAAAGCGGTGTAAGGAAAAGCGTTGAACACACCTCCGAATAGAATCGCTATTCCTTCTGCACGATAACCACTGGCTAGATCTTTTTCATTCAATTTCTTCTCTGTCATTTCACTTAATGCGAAGTAAACGCCAGTAGATTCAACGAGAGACACCATGGCCACTAAAATCATTGTCAAAATGGCAGACCAATGAAAGCTCGGTGTCCCAAAGTAGAAAGGCTCAATCATATGGAAGGCAGCAGATTCATGGACAGCTGAGAAATCGACCCTCCCAAAGAGAGCAGCCACAAGGGTGCCTCCTAAAATACCGATCAGAATGGCTATGGAGCGCATGAATCCTTTTGTGAAACGATATAGAAGGATGATGAATAAAAGCGTTCCAAAGGAAAGAGCAAGATTGGCAGGTGAACCAAAATCTTCAGCCCCTTGGCCACCACCCATGTTATTAATCGCAACAGGAATTAATGTAATTCCGATAATCGTTACAACGGTCCCAGTAACGACAGGTGGAAAGAATCGGACAAGTTTCCCGAAGAAGCGGCTGATCAGGATGACGAACAATCCGGAAACGAGAATAGAACCGTAAATCGCCGAAACCCCATACTGACCCCCGATGGCGATCATCGGACCGACAGCGGTAAACGTACAGCCAAGGACGACAGGAAGACCGATACCGAAATAACGGTTGCGGACGACTTGCAAAATGGTAGCCACCCCGCACATTAATATATCAATGGCGACAAGGTAAGTGAGTTGTTCTGAATTCAGCCCAAGGGCTCCACCGACAATCAATGGAACGAGAATCGCTCCTGCATACATCGCCAACAAATGTTGAATGGCTAAAGCAGTTGTTTTCATGAGGATACCTCCTGTGTTTCAAACGTAATCGTACTGCCCTCAAGTGATGAAAGGGTAGCAAGTGATTCTACTTTTATTCCTTGGCGTCGTAAAAGGCGGCCCCCATCTTGAAACCCTTTCTCTATAACGATCGCCACACCGGCGATGGATGCTCCTGATTGTTCTATAAGGTCAATCAGCCCTTTCGCAGCCTGACCATTCGCTAGAAAATCATCAAGGATCAAGACATGATCATCTTCAGTCATGAAGTCTTTCGATATGGAGATTTCATTTGTTTCTTGCTTCGTAAATGAATGCACCTTTGATGTGTAAAGGTGGTCTTTCATGGTCAATGATTTTTTCTTCCTTGCAAAAATTGCAGGAACACCTAGGCTGAGTGCTGTCATTTGAGCGGGTGCGATACCTGAGGACTCTAATGTCAGCACCTTCGTAATCCCCAACTCTTTAAAGCGGCTCGCAAACTCTTCTCCAATTTCTTTCATGAGTACAGGGTCTATTTGATGATTCAAAAAAGCATCGACTTTAATGACGGACGGAGATAAAACTTTCCCCTCTTCTACGATTTTCTTTTTCAAGCAATCCATATCCAACACACCTTTCTAGGTTAAGTATTTATGTAAGCTCAATTACTGCTGTTCAATAAAAGCTCCCGTTTGTGGAAAACTCAGTTTCGAGATAATCCGGGGTTCGTTTGCCATATTAGGAGGCAGGGGTGGTTGGGAAGCCACTCGCTTTCCTGTGGGGGAGTGGCGAGCTTCCTCGGGCTACCGCCCTGTGGGATCTCGCCTATCTCCTTTCTCCCACGGGAGTCTCGCAGCTTCCCAACCACCCCATTCGATGTATGTGAGTAACGCCCCCCTTTACCAAGTTGGATTGTCTTCCACCCTCCCACTTTAAGAAGTATAAAGCGCTCTACATCAAGCTTTCATGCTCGAAATGATCACTGGGGATCGTTTATATTATCCCATTCACTCAATAAACATCTCGAAACTGAGTCTTCCACAAACCTGCCATTTAGTTGAACAATTAGAGCTCAGGGAACGTTAGAAACAAAAAAGCACGAAAAGCTTGTTTCCTCTATGGAAAGCAAGTCTTTTCGTGCTGGACGAAGACAAAAACAATGAAACCGTGGACAGGAAAGTCCCGGTGTCTTGTACTGCTTTTCATAGTCGGTTCATTTACGGTAAACCGGTAGAAACTTGCAGGCCATATCCCCGCGATTATATGAAAACTTATATTCGAATGATATGGATAGTATATCAGTTTATTGTTCGTAATCAACCCCTTTTTAAGAATTTATCGATCTATATTCGATGTTTTGTTCGTGTTGACAGGGTTGGATGTTTAGGAGATAGTGGATGGGAAGAGAGTTTCTCTTTTCCATAAAAAAATGATCGCCTTATGGTGGCTTCGTCATAGAAGCTGAAAAGGGAAGTTTGGTGAAATGCCAACGCGGTCCCGCCACTGTAATGGGGAGGTGCATAGATGACCCACTGTTTCATAAATGGGAAGGGCTGTGTGCTGATGAACCTGAGCCAGGAGACCTGCCATAAGGAAGAACATGATTTCCTACGGGAGATAGGAGGATGTTACGTGTATTGGATCTATCAAGAGCTTTTTTCGGTTCCATGAATCAAAGGGAGAATCTTATTTGTATTTCTCCCTTCGCGGGCTAATCATTTTCAAAGAGGAGGAACCCATTCATGGAACCTTTACCTGTCCATTATTCTAGAATGACGCAAACAAGATTAGTGCTGCCACCAGATACGAATCACCTGGACACCATTTTCGGAGGGAAAGTTCTCTCTTATATCGACGAAATTGCGGCACTGACCGCCATGAAGCATTCAAACTGTGTTGTTGTTACTGCTTCGATAGACTCGGTGGATTTTTTATCTTCTGCTAAGGTAGGGGACGCATTGACGTTAGAAGCTTGTGTGACGAGCACAGGGCGGACATCCATGGAAGTCTATGTAAAAGTCTTTGCTGATGACTTACTGCAAGGGCGAAAAGTGATGACGACAGAATCATTTTTAACGATGGTCGCTGTAGATGCTGAAGGGAAACCGACACCGGTACCGCCCATCTTCCCCGAGACAGAGGAAGACAAACGATTGTTTGAAACGGCTCCATCCAGGAGGGAACATCGAAAAAGCAGACCGGCGCTTAGATGACAGATACTTAATGTTTTAAAAACGAGTAACCAAATCCACAGACCCCATACTTTAGATGATGTCTTATAATAGTTGTGTGGACTTCTTCCATTCAAAAAAAGCAGCCCCTTCTAAAAGAAGCGGGCTGCTTTTATGTTCGTTTTAATGGCAAAGTACAGCATCGGAACGACCCTCCGGATTTGATGATTTCTGAAAGGTCGACAGGAATCACATGAAACCCATATTTCTCTAACTGTGTATTTAGTCGCTCGTTTTGAGGGAGGCTGATCACTTTACGGTTTCCAATGGAAAGAACGTTCGGTCCCATGGTGAACTGTTCCTTCTCGGTGACTTCAATCACCTTGTAACGTGCGGTGATGGCTTCCATGCTGTTTTTTGTAAAAGCAGGAGGATAAAGGATGGCAGTAGATTCATCGATCATGTTGAATACGCAGTCCAAATGAAGGATATCCCCTCTCAAAGGAACAGGTACAACCTGATGATCAGGAAGATGCGATTGGAGCTCACGGATTGCTTGACGGGATGTCCTTTTAGTTTCTCCGACCCACACCGTGGCCCCGTCTAACACAATATCTCCGCCTTCAATCGATGAAGGAAGTTCCTCTTCTACCTCGATGTTATTTCTTCTCGCCCATCTCCGCAGGACATCCGTTTCCTGTTTACGAACCTTTTCACTCATAGAGCCGATAAACAGATGATGATCAATCGTAAATCCGATATCTCTTGTAAACACCTGTTCATAAAGGTCCGGCTGACTTGGGAGTTGTATGACTTCAATTTGATGATCCTCTAAAATCTTCACGAAATACTCATGTTGTTGAAGAGCTGTTTTGACATTTATGTTTTGGTTTTTGTAATGTTTTTGAGTTTCGTTGATGATATCAGTGATTTTCATATAAGAGGGTTTGGCGACTACGACTTTTTTCAGCGGCGAATATTCGGTGTCACAATGAATACTGTTTTCCGAAGCTATTCCAACCATGATAGATCCTCCTTTTATTCATATCCCTTTTCTTCCCCTGGGGACAGCGAATAAAACAATAAAATATGTAATGTAAAGCAACCTTTACGTAAAGTTTGATTTACATTATACTGGAAGTAATTGGAGGGGTGGTATGAGAAACCGGCTTACGGAATATAGAAAAAAACATGGTTTGTCACAGGAGAAATTAGCAGAAAAATTGCAGGTATCACGGCAGACGATTATTTCGATTGAAAAGAACAGATATTCCCCTTCCTTACCGCTTGCATTTGAAATTGCGCGCGTATTTGGTGTACGAATTGAAGATCTTTTTATTTATGAATTAAAGGAGGGGGAATGAGGATGGATTACACTTCTAACGCTTTTAAAGTCATCGGTGGATTCTTCTTTCTAATAGGAGTTTTCTTAATTGTTGTGGGGACGATGGGCGGCGAATGGCCGTCTATGATTTGGACCATGGTTTCTTTAGGAGTTTTATCTTTCAGTATGAGCTACTTATACCCTCAGTTTAAACAGAAGGATGAACGCATGAAATGGATCAGGCATAAGGCTGTGTTTTACTCTTTCTTCATTATGATGGGGGTAATGGGGGTCTTCCACCTTATGATTTCGTTGCAAGTGGTCGTGCTCAGCGCTGTTGATTTACTCAGTGTCCTATTAGCATTAAACATTGTGACGGTATTTTTAACGATGGTCATCTTAGCAAGGCGATACTGAAAAAGGAGTGACTCAATGGACGCTCATGTTTCTTATCAGTGTTGCATTCGTTTATTTGTCTATTAAGAAAGATCGTAAAAGTTGCTCCTTAACAAAAAAAGGAATGGTAAACCTGATAATTTAATAGCGGCCGTTTCCTGGTTTTTATGGTCTTTGTCTATGTGAACAGATGATCCGTATTTCGACATTTCCCGGGAAATGTCGTGGGAATGATTTGTTAAGCGGGCGTACCGGACAAAAAGTTACATCCGAAAAGACATTTGCTGATACAGAATGAATTTTTGTACATAGGGTATGTTGTAAGGGAGTGAATCAGACAAGCATGGCATTGGCTTCATCCCGAGTTGTCAGGTATGATTTAGTTATAATAAAGAATCGGGAGTGGTTGGTTTGGCAGGTGTATGGAAACGTTGGATAAAAAACGTCCGACAGCAGGAATTGTTTGAAAAGGCGGATCGAATCGCGGAAGAGGCGCGCAAACATATTACAGACACGGATCGTGAAGCATCTTTTTCTTATGAGACGCTGAAAGTCATTAAAGATGAGAAATACCCGTCGATGTCTTTACCAGAATCTGAAGGTGGAGAAGGATTATCTTTATACGAATTCTTACTGATGCAGGAGAAGATTGCAGAAGGTGATGGTGCTGTCGCTTTGTCGATCGGATGGCACATGGGGATCATGATGGAGCTTTCTCAGGAGCAATTGTGGGACAAAAATTCGTATGACCGCCTTGTGAGTGAAGTTGTTTCAGAACAAAAAGTGGTAAACAGAGCGGCGACAGAACCGGCAACCGGAAGTCCGACACGGGGAGGCATACCGGAAACCAAAGCGGTTCGAAGTGGAGATGAATACATTTTGAACGGAAGGAAATCGTTCACTTCCATGGCAGAACATTTAGATTATTACATTGTGTCTGCTTATGTAGAAGACAAGGATACGGTTGGTTGGTTTTTAATTGACCGACATCAGCCAGGGATATCGGTTGATAAAACTTGGGATACGCTTGGAATGAGAGGGACAGCGAGTGATGACCTTGTGATGGACGATGTCGAGCTTCAGGAATCCGATCTTGTAGAACTGAAAAATGGGAGCAAACCTTCGCCAAAGGGATGGCTGCTTCACATTCCTGCCTGTTATTTAGGAATTGCCGTAGCCGCTCGAAACGATGCGATTGCTTTTGCAAAAGACTTCCAACCGAATAGTCTTGATACTCCGATTTCTGAAGTGGCGCACATTCAAGATAAGATTGGGGAAATGGAGTGGAAACTGCTTCAAGCCCATTCTTTCTTATATTCAATTGCGAGAAAATGGGATGAAGAGCCTGAACAACGGGGTCATATGGGAGCAGAACTTGCTGCTGTAAAGCTGGCGGTGACGAACACAGCTAATGAAGTTGTCGATCTAGCCATGAGGATTGCAGGGGGCCGTGGGTTATCCAAAACCTATGCCTTTGAAAAATATTACCGTGATGTACGGGCTGGATTGCATAATCCACCGATGGATGATGCGGTTGTGTCGATGCTTGCTAAGCAAGCTATTGCCGAAGACGATTAAAAAACCAGAGCTTTAGTAGCTCTGGTTTTTATTTATGATTAATCAGCGAGTAAGTCTGCGAACGCTTTTGCATATGGAGGCAGGTCAGGTGGACGACGGGCAGAAACAATGTGTTCATCTTGGACGACCGCTTCGTCGAACCATTCTGCACCAGCATTCATCATGTCATCTTTTATTCCCGGAGTACTTGTGACTTTTCGTCCTTTCAGGATGTTGGCAGAAATAAGCACCCAGCCCGCATGACAAATTTGACCGATCGGTTTGCGTTCGTTGTCCATGTGCTGGACCATTTCAATGACTTTATCATAACGTCGGAGCTTATCGGGAGACCATCCCCCTGGTACAAGAATTCCATCGTAATCAGCTGGATTGATGTCCTCGAATGCATAATCCGCCGTTGCAGGAACTCCATATTTCCCTGGATGTTCTTCGCCTGCTTTTTCACCCACAAGGTGGACGGTAGCTCCTTCCTCTTGGAGGCGAAGCACCGGATACCATAGTTCAAGATCTTCAAAATCTTTACTGACCAATTGGATGACTTTCTTTCCTTCTAATCGCATATACAACCTCCTTGTCCTTTTCACTATCCCCATTTTATCAGATGGTTACACCTCTTTCGAATCTTTGGAAACGACGAGAACCCACCAAATAAGCAAAGGTTGGAAGAGGAGGCGTATCCATAAAGCGGTCTGATTGGTTTCTTCGCTCCAAGGAGCTGGTATGCCATAAATGGCAGCATAAAAATTAGCAGGCCAGACGATGAATAGAAAAGCAGCCGTAGCGAACCCAGCCGCTCTCCGCGTTTGCGGGAAAACAAGCAGAAGGGCAAGGAGCCACTCCGTAATTCCTGTAACATATACGATAATTAATTTAAGCGGTACCCAGGAAGGCAGCATTCGGGCAAATCCATGATCATACATGAAGTGGGTGATTCCTGCATAAAACAGAGCGAGAGCAAATACATAAAGTCCGATTTGGCGTGCAATCTTCATAACAACGTCCATCCTTTCTTTCGTTTATCCATCCTATAAAATAGTTGCGTAAAAGCTCCCGATTGTGGAAGGCTCAGTTTCGAGATGTTTTCGGGGTTCGTTGCCGTGTTGGGCGTCAGGGGTGGTTGGGAAGCCACTCGCTTTCCTGTGGGGGAGCGCCGAGCTTCCTCGGACTACGTCCTGCGGGATCTCGCCTATCTCCTTCTCCCACGGGAGTCTCGCAGCTTCCCAACCACCCCATTCCATGTAAGTGAGAAACGAACCCCTATACTAAGATGTGGCGCGTCTTCTTCCCCAACGCAGGAGCAGGTATAAAGCGCTCTAAGTTAAGCTTTCACGCTCGGAATGACCACTGGGGAGAGTTTATATTATCAACTTAGCTTGAGCATACAAGCAGAGTTTCTGGGAAGTGGTTTCGAGTCACTCACGTGGTAAAGGGGCGGAGGGGAATGGGGAGACTCCTGCGGGAAAAGAGTGCTAGGTGAGACCCCGCAGGACGCAGTCCGAGGAGGCTCATCGCACTCCCGCGGAAAGCGACTCATTCCCCGTAGCCCCATCCTCAAAGAACATCTCGAAACTGAGTCTTCCACAATCCTGCCATATTATTGAATAACTTTTTATGAAAGTTCACTCAGAGCTGTAAAAAAGAAATGTATGCTGAGTTTGAAACTTTTTCTCCCTCTCGTACGTCTATTATGACAACCCGCGCATCTATTTGTCGGGTATAATAGATGGGAGGTTCCGCATAACGTAAGTGGGAATCTACCATTTTTACAAGGGGTCGAGAACATGAAAACACGTGTCAGTCTATGGATGTTGATCGTCGTTTTGTTTACAGCGTTCGCTTTGCCTTCGAGCATTTCCGCTTCGACAGGGGATCAGGGCATCAATGAAAAGTTGGGTCTGCCGATTGTCGTTTATGGAGAAGCCTTGTCTGAAGCACAGAAAGCAGAAGTGTCTGAGCTGCTTGAAGTTAACCAGCATGACCAGGTCGATGAGTTTACTGTCAATGGCCAGGATCTTGCCAATTATATCGGGGGAAACCCGAATTCGAATATGTACTCATCTGTCAAAATCATTCACCAGGATAATGCAGAAGGATTGAATATTGAAATCGTAACACCTGATAACATAACACAGGTGACGAAAGAAATGTATACAAATGCTTTGCTGACCGCCGGTGTGGAGAATGCGGATGTGCTGGTGGCTTCTTCTGTCAAAGTCAGTGGCCACTCTGCGCTTACAGGTATCTATAAAGCATACGATGCTAAAGGTGTGAAGCTTGATGAAGAACGGATGAAAGTCGCGAGTGATGAGCTTGATATTGCAACAGATATCGCTGAAAAGGAAGGTGTCGATCGGGATAAAATCAGTGAACTTTTGACCGAAATCAAGAAGCAGATTGCTGAGCAGGACCCAGCTACACGGGAAGAAGTGGAGCAGATTGTCCAAGATCAACTGCAATCTTTGAATATTGAACTGAGTGAAGAAGACCGTCAGCGATTGATCGATTTGTTTGAGCAAATGCGCAATTTGAATATCAACTTCGATCAGGTTCAAAACCAGTTGGAAGATCTGACAGGAAGTATCCAGGATTTAATTAATGACGATGGATTTTGGAACAGCTTGCGGAATGCCGTGCAGGACTTCTTCAAATCTCTGAGTAACTTCATCAACTCACTATTCAACTAGTAAAGGTTTTAATAATTTTAATAATTATCGCCAAACCAGGTCATCCATCGTGGATGATCTGGTTTAGTTTTTCTTTTTAAAAAAACTCCCGCTCCTTTGGTGGAGGGGAGATTCTTTTAGTTAGTGATGGTTTTGGTATCTTCCACAATTTGTTCAAACGGGACTTCTGTGTCCCCTTTATATTTCTTCATGACCATTCCTTCTTCGTTGATTAGGTAAAAGGCTGTTCCATGAATGACCTGGTCGTTTCCTTCCGTTTTTACAGCAGAAGTTTTGAAGCTCTCTTGAGCGAACTTAGCAATTTCTTCCTGCGTGTATTCGGTAATGAAGGACCAGTTGCTATGATCAACACCGTACTTTTTGCCAAACTCTTTTAATACTTCAGGTGAATCTACCGTCGGATCTACACTGAAGGATACAATTTCAGCATCGACCCCTTCTTCTTTTAACTGCTCTTGAATTTTCACCATATTACGGGTCATGGGCGGACAGACCGTATTGCAGTTGGTAAAGATGAAGTTCGCAAGCCAAACTTTTCCTTCCATATCATCGGTGGAAAAGCTTTCTCCCTCTTGTGTTGTTCCTTCAAAAGACTGGACTTCCCAATCCAGCGTATTCTCAAGTTCATTCGATCCGCAAGCAGCTAAAAAGACGACAATTCCTGCGAATAGGCTAAGTAATAGAAAACGTTTCATTTTGTTTCCCCTTCCGGACATTATGATACAGGTCTAGTTTACGCCTGCTTGAAAGTAAGGTCAATCGAACCTTAATATATTCGGTAAATGGACATATTTTCAGTCCCTATGGGAATGCTAAGGTTCCATGAATATCGTTAGGGGATGAAGAGCCATGCCTTATTTTATAGAAAAATGCGGGGCGAAATTATTTTATGATGATCGAGGGAATGGGGAAGCCATTGTTTTTATCCACCCTCCTGGAATGGGGAGGAAAGTATTTAAAATGCAGCACTCCCTCGCCAGGGAGTTTCGTGTCATTTTGCCAGATCTCAGTGGAAATGGGGATTCCGAAGTGATTTCTCATGCGCCTGATGTATCCATGTACGCAAGAGAAGTCGTCCAGCTTATTGATCATTTGAACCTCGACCAAATCGTAGTCGTCGGCTATTCGTGCGGAGGGATGATCGCCCAGGAATTCGCACTCACTTTTCCTGAACGGACGAAAGCGGTTATTCTTGCAGGAGGTTTCCCGAAGGTGGCTACAGGTGGCCTGCGGTTTGAGTTTTTAGGAGGGATGTACTGGGTGGATAAAAGCCCGGAGACGCTTTCCAAATTACTCAGCCATTCCCATTTCAAAGATGCCGAAATTAAACGTGAATTGAATGAACATATGGCGAAGTCCGATCCGGAATGCTGGTACACCTATTACAATCGAGCCCTGTCTTTTGATTGCAGCGGGCGGTTAGACAAGCTTACTCAACCGTTGTTACTCGTTTACGGCAACAAAGAATTTTGGATCAATGAACACTCCAAATACTACAATGTTTGTCCGAAGGTGAAGATGGAAGTGATCGAGCATGCTTATCACCAGACGCCGGCCACCCACTATGATCGTTTCAATGATGCATTAACTCGTTTTGTTCATGAAGAAATATAAAAAAGCAGAGGAGCGGCAATCCTCTGCTTTTTCCTATTTGTTCAAGTCGAAGGTATGGCCCAATTTGTGGGCGTAAACCATCTTATTCACAGTAACGGTGATTTCCTTTGCGTTTCTTAGTGCAGGAGACTGGAAGTGGATGTCTCCTCTATTATCATGCCCCCAAATATTAGCCTCTGTGGTTTCGCCTTCATTCGTAACGACTTCTACAAATTTCTCCCGTTCTTCCTGGAGGCTGTTCATCGGGGCGAGTTGAGCACCGACCAATTTTTCTTCTTGATCCGCTTCATGGGGTTCATACTTGAGTTGAAGATTCATATTGGTTCCGGAAAATGAATCGACCTGCTCAAGGATGATATCTGTATTGTAATCTTCTCCCACTTTTTCATTCAACACCACAGATTCGTTTGAATGATCTTTAAACTGAGTCATATCGACGGTGAACGAATAAGGTGTATCATCATGGATGTGAAGAGACCCAAGTTCAAGGCTCACTGCTTCTGTAAGTGGTTCTGATGGCGGCTGGAACCAGGCCTCATACACATTTTCTTCTACCGTCTCGTTCAGATAAAGCCTGACAGGGTGTTCGGATCCTTCCTCTGTTTTTATGACGGCATGTACAGATTGGCCAATTTCTTCCCCATCCGCCTCTATTTTCATTTTTACGTAACTGGATGAAACGCCGATATTGATGGATGTCGGTTCCACTGTGACTAGGTCATCTGAGTACACCTCGTCTGTTGTATAACTTTGAAGCACATGTCCATCCTTGTCATGGAAATAACGGACAGGCATTCCTTTTGTTTCGATCGTACGGTGATCGATCCGCAGACTAAAGGAAGTTAAAAAATCTTGATCATAATCCTTTATATCATGGGGGTCAAAATTATACCCCCATTTCTCCGTAATGGGAGGGAGCTGGATGAGACCGTACACTCGATTTTCAAACACAACTGTATCCCGGGGGTGAAGGGGTTGTGAATGGTGCTGGAACGATTGTTCGCTCCCATTCATGGACTCAATGTTTATGCTCTCCACAGAAGGAGGCTGAACGAGGTACTTGGTTTCTTTATCATCACCATCTTTTCTCGTCAATGCAGAAAGGTCGATGCTGTATAAAACATGGATGGTAGGCCCGCTGTGCCACACCTCGTTGATCTGCATTCGTCCATCTTTATCAGGAATCGGAGTAGACTCCTGCGGTCGGACAGTTAACTCCTTTTCCCGGGCTAATGATAAACCGTGAATGCGTTCTTCATAAAACTCATTCACCTGTTCAAATGTATCGACTTCACGCCACTGAAGAGGGAATTCCTCTAGATCCACCGCTTTTGCTTTTCGCATTGGTTTAGAATCTGTACTCACAGCCAATTTTTCCTCACTGCTGTCCGTGAAAAAATAGGCCCCTATAGCAAAAAACATCAAAGAAACCACGATTAAAATCCACTTGCTCTTATTGGTGCCTTTCTTCATATGTAAATAACCCTTTCTTTTGGTTTGTTTCTAAACTTCTTCATTAAATCTCTATCTTCTTTCGCATAAGCTCCCTATACTTGAAGACTCAGTTTCGAGATGTTTATTGGAGTTTAGGGCTGCGGGAAACAGTTCGCTTTCCATGGGGCGGGCGCTGAGCCTCCTCAGGCTACGCCTTCCGGGGTCTCAGCTGTCCCACACGTCCCATAGGAGTCTCACCGTTTTGACCATAAGAGTATCTCGAAACCACTTCCAGAATAAGCAGCCCTCCATCGTATTGGGGGTTGGTGTATTCAACTCTCAAACAAGCAGAAAACTATACCCTAACGCTGAGATAGGCGAGATCCCGCAGGACGCAGTCCGAGGAAGCTCGGCGCTCCCCCAAGGAAAGTGTTCAAATGCGGAATCGACCTGGGAGACACGACTGTCATAAGCAGAACAGCAACGGAATGTGCATTTCATTCCTTTGCTGTTCTGCTTATGACGCGAGTGTCTGGGCGATGGAGCTAGACGAGTTGCTTCCCAGCCACCCCTGACGCGCAACTCAGCAACGAACCCCAAAACATCTCGAAATCGAGTCTCCACAATCCTGGCATATTCTTTAATAAACTATATAAAACATCACAGGGTTCTAGAGATTCTTGTAAAAATTTGTAGGTGTGTCAATCATATGATAACAGAATTTTCGGTCATTAAGGGAGGGAAGCACTAAAAAAGTGATCTCGCACTCGAGATCACTTTCTTAATCTTCATCATCGGAATAGTGGTGGTAGAGAGCTTCGCTTTCAGAATGGACTTCCGAATCATCTGCCTGATGGGAGAAGGATTGGTTGTAGCTCAACTTTCGGTTGAACACTTGCGCCATTTCATTGGTCTGCTCGACAGTACCTCGTCTTTGTTTTTTCTGCTTCATAGAAACTTCCTCCTTTTTAGGTAGTTTTCCTCGTGAAAAAAGGATTAAACTTTAGTTCTAATTTTCCGATATTTAGGAAGAGGGAATAAAATTTTTGGAGTAGGTGAACGGAATGGCTCGGATCATTGAACATCCATGGGATACACTAAAGCAGCTTTCCATCCCTATATGGTTCTTGGATATAGAAAAAGAGAACATCTATGTGAGTGAAAGGTTGCAAGATCAATGGAAGCTGGATTCAACCATCTTGGACCGGCATGATTTAATGCGACTCATACATAAGGATGATTTAGCATATTTGGACCATCATGCGATGACGAGAGAAGATCGTCATTTTTTTTATTTGAATTATCGTGTGTTGAACAATGGAAAGTACGAATGGAGGAAGGATATCGTCACGCCTTTCTTTGATGAAAATGGAAAGATTATGGGATACACAGGTATGGGTGCTCCTGATTCTGCTTACATTGAAGAATTGGGCCGGATTAAAAAAGCGATTGTGGAAATCGGAGATGCTTTCCTTTCCTACAATGGGCAGGAGTTCTTTGACTTTCTTGTGAAATATTTATCTTCTGTGCTTGGTGTAGAAACCGTACTGGTCGGAGAATTGACTGGAGAAGCCAAAGATCAAGTGACAGCGATCTCCTTGTCTCACAAAGGGGAGATTAGTTCAGGGCTGCACTACGCGTTAAAAGATACGCCTTGTGAGCAAGTAACGTTGACTCATGAATGTTATTATCCTAATGATGTAGGGGGACTTTTCCCTGAAGATATCACGATCAACGATTATGGAGTGGAGAGTTATCACGGGAAAGCTTTACTTAATTCAGATGGTGAAGTGATCGGAATTCTTGCGATTATGGATAACCGGACACAGACGAGCGGGCCATTGAGCAAGGCTCTTTTTCAAATTTTTGCTGATCGGACAGCGAATGAGCTTTCCCGGATGCAGGCGGAAAAGAAGCTGGAGATGTTGTCTCAGTATGACCCTTTGACAGGGCTTGTCACGCGCAGCTATTTGTCAGGAATCCTTGAAGACGAAATTCAGTCCATGAATGAAAAGGATAGCAACATTGCGCTCTTACTCATCGACATTGATAATTTTAAAATGATCAATGATTCATGGGGGCACACGAAAGGGGATGAGCTACTTCGTCAGTTCTCCCGTTACTTGAGGCAGACATTCGCTCAGCATGATGCGGTGATTTCCAGGATCAGCAGTGATGAATTTATTGTCCTCCTCAAACATGTCAGAAGCATTGAAGAACTAAGGGAAGTCAGTGACTACGTTATTCATTCAATGCGACGCCCTTTTCTTATTGGAGAAAAAGAGTTCTACAATACCGTGAGTATCGGTGTCACGTTCACCCCGGCCCGTCTTCGAGATCATTATAATGGAGAAACTCTTTTACGCCATGCGGATGCAGCGATGCATAAAGCGAAGAGAAGCGGAAAGAATCGCTATGCGGTTTATGAAGAAAAGATGAGTGAGCAGATGAGAGAAGAGCTTCACTTGAAACAATCCCTTCATCATGCTCTTGATAACAATCAGTTTGAGCTTCATTATCAACCCCAAGTGTGCGGGAGAACATCGCAGGTGATCGGATATGAATCACTCATCCGCTGGAACCATCCGGATTACGGTAGGTTATCTCCGCATTATTTCATCAGCCTTGCTGAAGAATCAGGGATGATCATAGAAATTGGTGAGTGGGTATTGAAGGAAGCTTGTCAGCAAACAAAAAGATGGCAGGTGGAAGATCGTAGACCGGATTTGAAAATATCGGTGAATTTGTCTGCCCAGCAGTTCAAAGATTTAAATCTTCCGAGAAAAGTGCTTGAAGCCCTCAAAAGTTCAGGGCTTTCTCCTGACAGCTTGATCCTCGAAATCACGGAAACGATGGTCCTTCAAGATTTCGACCGCAGCACAGACACGTTGAACAGTTTGCGTGAAAAGGGGATTAAAGTACATCTGGATGACTTCGGTGTCGGTTTTTCTTCCCTCAGTTATTTGAACCGTTTGCCTGTGGATGCGATAAAAATCGATCGTTCTTTCATTAATCAAATTGGTGAACGAGGGGAAGAGGTGCCGATCGTCAATGCCATCATTAGTATGGCGAAAAGTCTCGGCCTGCAAGTCATTGCTGAAGGTGTGGAAACAAGTGAACATATTGCTTACTTAAAACAAAAAGGCTGTTATGAATATCAAGGCTATTACTTCAGTAAACCTGTACCGGCAAGTCTTGTACACAATTAACATGAGTGATCAAATTTACCATTCTTGAAAACCGTCCATGATCCGTGACTTCTTTTGGACGGTATTCATTTTAGCAAGAAAGCATACGGTCGACCCATGCTCAGAGTATCAGGCTCTGAGCATTTTCTTTATGCAGGGAAGGTCTATTTCAAGTATGCTTTCTATTAAAGGAAGAGCGATTCAAATGGATTTGGAGTATAGGGGGATTCTTATGGCAGAAATGCTAACCATTTATAATGAAAATGAGCAGCCAATTGGAATAAAAGAAAGGGAGAAGGTGCATTTGGACGGGGATTGGCACGAAACGTTCCATTGTTGGATGTTCCGCAAGGAAGGTGAAACGATCCATTTATTGCTTCAACAAAGAGCTGATCACAAGAAGGACTTCCCGAGCTTGTTTGATATTACCGCTGCGGGACATGTAGAAGCGGGGGAGGATGTACTTCTGGCTGGTGTCCGGGAAATTGATGAGGAAGTCGGTTTGACGGTTGTGCCTGGAGATTTAATCCCTCAAGGCTATTACAAGGAGGAACTGAAGGAAGGGGTTCTCGTAGACCGGGAAATTTGCCGTATTTACCTCTTACCATGGACAAATGACAAGACCTTTACGATTGGAGAAGAGGTGAAGGACATCGTTTCTGTGCCACTGGAAGATATGGAAGGTTTGATGGATCTACCACGGAGCGTGAAGGGGTTCTCTATTCTTAATGGTGAAGAAAAAGAAGTGAATCGTAAAAATCTTGTCCCACATGAAAAAGGATATGAGCGGTATGTTTTCCAAGCGATTCGAGAATGTGTCGCAAAACTTTGACAATATTCCAACTTGTTCTATATAATTTCTGATTAAGTGATAGAGAGAGGAGACGAACGATGACGAATACATCTTTTGATACGAAAATAGTCCACCATAAGGCGGATCAAAGTCTTGTACCGAATAGCAAGAGTACACCGATTTACCAGACGTCCGCCTTTACATTCAAAGATTTGGATCACTTGGAAAGTTATTATGAGGGAAACAGCCCTTATTTATATACGAGAGAGCGTAACCCCAATACAGATGAACTTGCTGGAACCGTTGCTGAACTGGAAGAAGCACCAGCCGGAGTAGCGTCTTCATCCGGAATGTCAGCCATCCTTGCCGGCATTCTCGCAGTTGCAAAACCCGGGGATCATATCGTTGCCGCAGAGGATGTTTACGGAGGTTCACACAAGCTGATCACCAAAGAGCTGCCCACGTTCGGGATTGATGTAACGATGGTTTCTTTTTCAAATCTGGAGGAGGTTTCAGAGGCGATCACAGACAAAACGAAGCTGCTTTATACGGAATCGATTTCAAATCCTTTTTTACGGGTGGAAGATCTTGGAGGCCTCGTCGCTCTTGCTCGCAAAAAGAATGTGAAAACGATGGTTGATAATACGTTCGCGACCCCATACTTATTGCAGCCGTACACGCGTGGCGTCGACCTTGTCGTACATAGTGGGACGAAGTATATTGGTGGGCACAGTGACGTGACGTGTGGTGTGCTGGTCGGGAGTGAGGAATTGGTTCAGGCTGCTACCCAGAAGATTGTCACATTTGGTGCAAATCTCAGCCCATTTGAAGCATGGCTGACTCAACGAGGGGCCAAAACGTTAGGTCTTAGAATGAAGAAACAATCATACAATGCAAAGCAGGTAGCAAAAGTCCTGGATGAGCATGATGCCGTCCGTACCGTCTATTATCCCGAAAAGGTATCGGAAAGAGGGAACGGTGCCATTGTGACCATCGAGCTTAATGATTCGATTGACATAGAGGCGTTTTTTCGATCGCTCGGTTGGGTGAAAATCGCCCCTACGTTGGCAGGAGTCGAAACGACGGTTTCTTATCCTGTACGTACGTCCCATCGTGCGTTATCGGATGAGGAGCGCGAGAAGATCGGCATCAATGATTATGTGATTCGACTGTCAATCGGAATCGAAGATCATGAAGATATCATAGAACAGCTGAAAAAAGCGATTGCAGATTCTAAAAGTTGAATTTTCTAAAATGATTGACTTTTCTGTTTGTTATCCGTTATAATTCACAACATGATCAATTAACTGCATACATCTCTTATCAAGAGAGGCTGAGGGAATAGGCCCTGTGAAGCCCGGCAACCTTCAAACATCGGTTTGAAAAGGTGCCAAGTCCTACAGATCTAAAAGGTCTGGTAGATAAGAGGAGGAAACGAAATGACAAGAGGCTGGGACATAACCAGTCGAAAACGTAAAAAAGGGTTCCGGTCATCGAATTTTGATGACCGGAACCCTTTTTTACTGAGTTTATCTTATCATTGGTTAGACGGTTTCCGTTTCTGGCCGTGTACTTTCTCAAGTTCACGGCCAGGAAGGCAAATCCTAATTCATTTTCCACACACTCTTTGCCCCTCACGGACATTCGAGTGAAACGCAAATTAGCCTTCAAAAATCCAAAAACTGGCTCTACGTCTACCTTACGTTTTCCGTAGATTTCACCCGTTTTCTCGTCTGAAAGCTTCTCCTTCACGCTATTCTTTTGTTGCTCCCACTTCTCGTTGT
>NZ_FNIZ01000031.1 GCF_900104185.1 Halobacillus aidingensis
CAAGTCTAAACTAAGGATGAGCCCGGTCCAATTCCGCAATAAGCATCAAGCAACAGCCTAATTACATAGTGTCCAATTTTATGGGGTCAGTACATAGCTCGAGGAGGCTTGCCGTCATCCCCGCAGGAAAGCGAGTAGCTTCTCAACCACCCCTGACGCTCAACTCAGCAACGAACCACGAAACCTCTCGAAATCAAGTCTTAAACAATCCTGCCATATACTTTAATAACGAAGAACACAAAAAAAGAGCGGGTGGCCCGCTCTTTTTTCAGTCATTTCTTATGATAAGATAAACAATTAACCCGACTAAGGGGAAGAATAATGTTGCGATAAGGACGACGAGGCTGTAGGCGGAACTTCTGCCTTTGCGGACAGAATCGCGATACGCCCATACACTCGTAATAATATTTAATACTAACAACCCGACCCCGAAGATCAGGAAAGTGAGAAAAAAGATGCCGATTTCCATGATGTTCCTCCTCTACTCCCGTTTCTAACTTATTCTACGATCAAGAAAAGAGAAGGTTTCAAAATCAGGCTGCTTTTCTTTTGCTTCGTTTCGATAAGCGCGCGTAAAGTTTACGCATCCATGTTACGGTTACATACACTAACCCGAAGCTGCTGATCGCGAGCAGGCAGACCGACCAATAAGAAGCGGGCAGGGTTGAGGTCGTATCGGACATGGCGTAACGATCGACAAGCTGAAGGAATACGAGGGCTAGAAGAGTGCTTGTCACGTAGCTTGACAGAGTCTTCCAATGATTCAGCATCATCCATTCGATGACCGGTTTGACGACCCACATGAGGGACAGCATGAACAGAAAGACGAGTGAGAATTGAACATACTCCCGCTCCAGACCGAAAACATCCAATAGATCGTGATCAAGCCAGCTAATGGTCTCTTCTAAAAACGATGGATCGAACCAATCCATAATATTCATCTTCTACCGCTCCTTGTTCTTTTTTTTACCATTATGAACAAGGATAGAAAGAAATAAACTTCAGCCCTCTAAAAGCTCTGGATGTTTGCTTTTCAACCACTTCAATCCTTCCCGGCGGCTCAAAGGACGAACCTCTTCCCGCTCGAGGTAATCTATAACAGCGCGTGCATCGGTTTTGCTGTATTCGCGGAGCGCCCAGCCGATCGCTTTTTCAATAAAAAATTCTTTTTCGTGCTTGAGGCTATCAATCGTTTCGAAAAGAAGGAGTGCATCTGTCTTTTCTTTATATTTCAACTGATGGAGGACGCTCGAGCGTCGTACCCATAGGTGATCCGACTCTCTCCACTCCTCTGTAAAGGGGCGGAGCTTGTCTTCGTATCGGAAGAAATATCCGCCGCACAAAGTGGAAGCAATCATATCGACCGTGTCCCACCACGGTTTTGTCATAAGCAATTGCTTGTATGTATCAATACTGTGTTCTGGTGCTTTCTTGATCCCCTTTTCAAGAAAAGCGAGAGCTGCATAGTGACATTCCCTTTCCGGCTTTTCAAAAAGCAGAACCGCTGCCTCCAAACGCTCCTCTTCCGTGATTTCTTTGTATTTTTTCAGCAATGGTGCGAGGATTTGTTTCCGCTCAGGGGCTTTAATTCCGAAAAATGGATAATGGTTCTTCATATAGTTCTCCATTGGAATTCGATTTTCTTCATTTCTATGTTCTTCAAACAATGTAGTTACGGCTTCACAAAATTCAGCAGCCTGGTTCATCATCTCTCCTCCGTTTCTTTAAAAAAGCCCATCCCTATGATTGAGCAAAGGATGGATGCGTGCCAAATAAATGCAGCGCTCCCTAATTGAAGCGACACCGCAGCTAAAGCCCTGGACTGTGGTTCATCTTCAGTGGAGCGTGGTTGCAGGGATTGAAGTGTCCAGCCAACGGATAGCGCAGAAAAGATAACATGGGCAAGCACCCAGCCAAAAGGGCGCTTGTCTTTCCTTCCCTTCATCTGAGAAGGATGGTGCTAGTGGGGAGCAGTGTAACCACTGAAAGGCGGATCAGCATCTCCCCTGCTTCCCCGTTCAAACCACAGATCATCCACTCACTTGCAAAAACTTTTCCAGTCTAGAGGCATGAGCCTCAGCTTCTTCATATCCTTGAGCATACAAGTCGTGCAGACGGTCACGGTTCCGTTCGATCCGGCTCACTTTCAAAGGTTTTAATGGACGGATGACGAACGCCTCTCCGTTTTGTTCCGCTTCCCTCACTTTTTGCAGCTGCTGATTATAACGAACGTGCCTTTCAAGTAAAGCTTTTGCAAAGAGCGGGAACTGCCTGTACTTTCGGTTGAAGTACCAGCCGCCCTTCATTCTGCCTTTGATGTATCCATCGTTTCGTGTAAGCACGACAACATGCTTTTTGTTTCCATCCCTTTTCGAAGCCTGCATCGGTATGGGGTCGGCAATGCCGCCATCCATCAATTCACGTCCATCATACTGAATACTTGGGGCGACCATCGGCAACGAACTCGAGGCGCGTATGACTTTCAACAGACTCTCCCTGTCAGGGAAACGGTCATAAAAGACAGGTTCTCCTGTTTTCATATCAGTGGTTCCCACGACAAAACGTGTTTTTTGTTGAAGAAACGTGTCATAATCGAACGGAACAAGCTGGTTAGGAAGCTTATCAAATATGAAATCCATTCCAAACAATTGCCGTTTCGTAATCATCCGTTTGTACGATATGTATTCGGGATGCGCCCCGTACTCGACAATCACCTCATAGTTTCTCCCCCGCTGTCTCGCAACATAAGAGCTGCCATTACATGCCCCTGCAGATGCACCGACAACATAAGGGATGTGAATCTCTTCATCAAGGAAAAAATCAAGCACGCCTGCTGTGTATGCGCCTCGCATCCCTCCGCCTTCAAGAACTAAACCGACATCATCCATAGATCAAACCCCTTCCTTTTCACATTTGGTACCTATATCTATATTTTGCCATGTCCCATCGGAAAAGTAAAAAAGCAACCCAATCTATGCGGTTGCTTTTTGGTGTGATATCATCAGTTTACATAAGCATCGGAATCGTTTTTTCTTGTATGTTTTTCATCTATTTGACGTTCGATTTTTTCGATTGCTTCCTGATCGTTCAACAATTGTCGCTTGTTACGATCCACTAAGTCTTCAAAGGAAATTCGTTTATGGCTTCTCATTATACAACTCCTTTCATAGGCTTATTTTAAATTATAACAAAATTCAACAAATTTCACGTGATAATTGTTTGAACATTTTGTTAACTTTATGTAAAGAAGGAGAATACGCATTGGAACACTTCATTAACCCAAAAGTGAAACAGATTGAAATATCGGGCATCCGACGTTTTTTCAACATGGTCTCCCACTATGAAGACGTGATTTCATTGACCATTGGACAGCCTGATTTCCCAACACCTCTGCAAGTGAAAGAAGCAGGGATCCAGGCCATTAGAGATAATCAAACCAGTTACACCCATAATGCCGGGATGCTGCCCCTCAGAAAAGCGATCCAGCAGCACGTGAAACAATCATACGGTCTCCATTATGAAGCGGAAGAAGAAATCATCGTCACGATCGGTGCTTCCCAGGCCCTTGATATTACCCTTCGAACTATCATCCAGCCCGGGGATGAAGTGCTGTTGCCAGGTCCCGTTTATCCAGGATATGAGCCGCTGATCCGCTTAGCTGGCGGCACCCCTGTGTTCATCGATACTAGTCAGGACGGATTCAAGTTGACGGGAGAAATGATTAAAGAAAACATCACTCCGAAAACGAAGGCTGTTATTTTACCGTATCCTTCCAATCCAACGGGGGTTTCTTTGACGGAAGAAGAGCTGCGGGGGATTGCAGATGTAATTAAGGAGCATCAACTCTTCTTATTAGCCGATGAAATTTACAGTGAACTTGTATATGATCGTCCGCACACATCGATTGCAAGCTTTCCCGATGTTCGCGACCAGGTGATCGTCATTAACGGTGTATCGAAATCCCATAGTATGACCGGCTGGAGGATCGGCTACCTGCTCGCCCCTTCCTGGCTGAGCCGTCACCTATTGAAAGTCCATCAATACAACGTGTCATGTGCGACTTCGATCAGCCAGCATGCAGCTCTTGAAGCTTTGACCAACGGAAAAAAAGACGCCGAATCGATGCGTGATGCTTATAAAGAAAGAAGAGCGTTCGTCGTCAGACGCCTCAAGGAAATGAACATTCCATTTGCTGAGCCTAATGGGGCCTTTTACGTTTTCTTAAACTTTCCGTTGAATGGAAAGACAACGTTCGAGCGTGCCGTGCAGCTCGTCGAAGAAGCAGGAGTCGCACTCGTTCCAGGGGACGCCTTTTCAGAATATGGGAAAGGCTATATGCGCCTATCCTATGCCTACAGCATGGATACATTGGAAAAAGGACTCCAGCGCCTGCAGGACTTTATTTCAAAAGGAGATTAACGTAGATATTCATGTACGGTGGGAAGTGACGCTCCCCTCCTGCCACAAAGCTTTTTGAAATCCAGACATGAAAGAACTCATGGATGCAGGTCCCATGAGTTCTTTTAATTCGGCTTATTTTTTTGCACTTCATTCAAAAGGGCATCAAGTTGTTGACTGAGTTTGACAGACTCCGGGCTTGACAACCCTTTCTCAAACGCCACTTTCGTCATCTTTTTACGCAAGTACTCTAATTCAGCAATACGAGGATCTTTGTCGGCCACTTGCACCATCGACTACCTCCTGACTTTTCTTCCCTATTATTGTACACCTTTTATCCCAAAATGAAAAGAATGTGTGTTCGCATCCATTCTTGCACGAAAAAAATTATCTCAATTTTCTATACTTTTGTAAAGACTATCGGTAAAGGTTCTAAAATTTCGACAGAGGGTGATAAAATAAGATAAAGGCTGGAAAAGAGTTTACAATTTCGTAAAAGCCTTTCCCCGCACCTTTTCTTTCCGTAACGATGTGGTAAAATTAAGGATGAGATATTCTATGTTCATCTAGAAAGGAAGATGAGTTTGTCTGAGCAATCTAAAAAAGAATGGTTGGAATGGTTGAAAGCCATTGCTGTCGCCATTACACTCGCATTTATATTACGAACATTTTTCTTCGCCACATCGATTGTTGAAGGGGCAAGTATGGACCCGACACTCAAAAACGGGGAACGCGTCATGTTCAATAAGATCATATATTATGTAGATGAACCCGAACGCGGGGATATCGTCATCATTGAGAGACCAGTAAAAAGTTATGTTAAACGAGTCATCGGCCAGCCGGGAGATACGGTGGAGATCCGTGATCATGAACTGTATGTAAACGGTGAAGAGCAGACGCAGGAATACTTGACGGAAGAGGCAGCGTCCTCGACTAGAGATTTTGGACCAATCGAAGTTCCAAAAGGAAAGTATTTCGTCATGGGAGACAACCGTTCCATAAGTAAGGACAGCCGGAATGGACTTGGCTTTGTCGAAGAAGAAGAAATCATCGGACGTACGGAGTTGATCATTTATCCATTCAATGAATGGGGCTTAACGAAATAAACACACAAACGACCCTCCAGTCATCCGGCGGGTCGTTTTATGTCCTCAGGTTTGTGAGCTAGAAAAGCTGTGCATTCATTTAGTCGTGACTATTTTTTCTGGCAGCTGATGTAACGTTTCAATCAGTTGATCCAGCTTCCCTTCCACACGGTGTAACAAGTAAAACGTCACCGCCACAGGGAAACCAACATCCGCTAATATTGAAATCCATGCATCAATCCCCATTCCATTCACCTCTCCCCTGAATTATGTTTAAGCTGCCGATTGTGAAAGACTCAGTTTCGAGACGTTTGTGTGAGCGGTTCGGGGCTCTGGGGGATGACTCGCTTTCCGTGGGAGCGCGGTGAGCCTCCTCGGACTGCCGTCCTACGGGGTCTCACCAAGCACTCTTTTCCCACAGGAGTCTCCCCATCCCCCGTCGCCCCTTGCCATAAGAGGTTCTCGAAACTATCTTAGAGTAACAGGAGCTTTTATGGTTAAGAATCCTATATCGACGCGGTTTAAGCAGAACTTTACAACAGAACTAGGCAGGGTACTATAAGATCGGTTTCGAGAATTTCATATGGCAGAGGGGCGGAGGGAAACGGTGAGACTCCTGTGGGAAGTGCGTGGTAGATGAGACCCCGCAGAGCGTTAGCTCGAGGAGGCTCATCACTCGCCCACGGAAAGCGAACCTTTTCCCGGAGCCCCTAAACTCCCACAAAAGTCTCGAAATCAAGTCTTACACAATCCTGCCATATACATGATTAATAATGATTGGTTTTGCTAAAAAGAGCCGCTAATGATGGTTAGCGGCTCTTTCGTTTTTTAGAATGAGATCTCAAAGACGTTGCGTTCGACAATACGGGCTTCTTTCTTCTCAACAAGGTCTCCCCCGTTGGAATAGAAGCAGCCTTGGGTCAAAATGGCATCCATTGCTGCATTGACCTGTGCAGGATCGACAGGTTCTACCGGGTCGTCCAGACTGATGGTGACTGTTTTTCCTTCTTCATTCAAGAACTTAAGCTCTAGCTTTTTCATGTATTCTCCTCCTTTTCAAATTAAGATTCAGTCAAAACTGAGCGGTCATCACGGGCGATATCGACAAGAATGTGCTGCTGCAATGGGGATAGAGCGACAGATACTTCATGCAATTGTTCATCTGTAGCATCTGTTTTAATGTTGTTGAATGATTTACGTTTCAGAATCATGTTTCCGTCTTCATCAGTTCCTGTTGAAAAGACTAGCTGTAAGCGACTGTCTACCTTCAAAGTATTTACGGCCATCTGCTTCACCTCCTCTCACTTCTATAATCGAAGGAGATAAAGAAAAAGTGTCGCTGGTACTTTTTTTATTTTTCAGGACCCTATTAAATGTTGCCGATAAAAATACTTATTAAGGAATATGGCAGGATTGTTGAAGACTCAGTTTCGAGATGTTTATGGAGTAGGTAGGGGCTGCGGGGAATGAGTCGCTTTCCGCGGGAGCGCGATGAGCCTCCTCGGACTGCGTCCTGTGGGGTCTCACCAAGCACTCTTTTCCCGCAGGAGTCTCCCCATTCCCCTCCGCCCCTTTACCATGTGTAGTCTCTCGAAACCACTTCTCAGAATCTCTGCTTGTATGCTCAAACGAAGTAGATAATTTAAAACTCCCCCCCATTGGGCATTCCGACGGTGAAAGCTTGATGTAAAGCGCTTTTTACCAGTTTCTGATTGGGGAGGAAGACGTCCCATCATGATAGAGGGGTTCGTTTCTCCATGCATCGAATGGGGTGGTTGGGAAGCTGCGAGACTCCCGTGGGAATGGATTGGCTGGCGAGACCCCGCAGAGCGAAGCTCGAGGAGGCTTGCCGTCATCCCCACAGGAAAGCGAGTAGCTTCCCAACCACCCCTGACTTCCAATATGGCAAACGAAGCCCGGAAACATCTCGAAACTGAGTCTTCCAGAAAAGGGAGCTTATATTAATGAACATAAAAAAGCGTCCGGGGAAGGAGCCTGATGTGGATCCTTCCCCGGACGCTTGTCTTCATTAAGTATCAACCGTTATCAAAAATCGTTAAACCTATGAGTCCTAATAATACAATTAGACTGACAAAAAACATGATAATTTCCATCTATGTTCCACCCCTCTTTCCTCTCTATCATAGCAAATATTTTAAGCGTTTGCTTTGCATGTTTCCTATTCAACATATATTTTTATCCTACCCTTAAAAGGAAAGGGAAACACAAGCTTTTTCACAATTCTGCCATAAAAAATTGAACAGATTGTGAAGTGTTGAACAAAGTATGGATATCCTTTCCTACTCCGTTTATACTTAAATTGTAAGAAAGAGATCTTCTTACACAACATCATGTGAAATGGTGAACAAAGTATAATAAGGAGTGAGTTACATGTTGAATGAACTGTTACGAAACAACAAGGTTGTAGCGATGATCCTGACCGTCTTCCGTGTGTATCTAGGGTATGCCTGGCTGACTGCTGGAATTGGTAAAATCACGGGTGGATTTGAAGTGAGTGGTTTTCTGAATGGAGCGATTGCGAAGGCAGAAGGCGCGCACCCGGCTGTCCAGGGTTGGTGGGCCGCTTTCCTCGAACAATTTGCTCTTCCGAACCATGAGTTTTTCGCTTTCATCGTCATGTGGGGAGAAGTTCTCGTCGGCATCGCACTTATCCTAGGATTATTCACAAACGTAGCTGCTTTCGGTGGCATTCTCATGAACTTCGCTTTCTTATTCAGTGGAACGGTCAGCACGAACCCGCAAATGGTTCTGCTTACCATCTTCCTCCTTGTTGCCGGAGCCAATGCCGGACGCTATGGATTAGACCGCTGGGTCATGCCAATGCTCAAAAAACAAGGAACAAAACTTCCCCTTGGAAGAGGAAGACTTGCTCATCAATAATTCATCAAGCCCTATGGATTGCGCATAGGGCTTTTTTCGTTTATTTTACTTCCGGATGAGGTATGATGATTTTATACATAACTCTTTTGAGGACCGTAAAATGAGAGAGGTGCTCTATGACTACTTATATTTTCCGTTTTTTTATTTTTTGGTACATCTGCGGTGTTTTTTTAGTGACGTTTGACTTGCTTCCGCCTTGGCTCGAATGGGCGAACAGCGTCTTTTTAATTACCGCAGGGGTCGTTGCAGGGATTTATTTTTCAAAAATGTACGGTGTTTGGCGCGGTTTCATTTACAGCTTGATTATCATTGTGGTCAGTATTTATGTGGAACACTTAGGAGTAAAATACAATTTCTTATTCGGAGCCTATCATTACACAGAAAACTTCGGATTAAAAATTGCGGACACACCGATTACGATCGGTTTCGCCTGGCTTTTAATCATCGGCTGCTCTCATGAACTGGCCCGTGTATTATCGAGCGGATGGAACCTTTGGGCCAGCCGGTTCATTTTCGTTTTCACAGGTGCGCTTGCAGCGGTGACGATGGACCTCATCCTCGATCCGGTATCTTTCAAAGTGAAGGAATATTGGATTTGGGAAGATCCAGGCTTTTATTACGATATCCCGTTTTCTAACTTCTTTGGCTGGTTTGTTTTGGCTGCACTGTTTCACGTGTTTTTCCTGTTCATTCATTGGAACATGGAAGAAAAAAATGTTCATCCCTGGCCTGGAAGGATGGTTTTGACGTTTGGTCTGATCATATTCCTGTTTCTCTGCATCGCGTTCACCGGCCGGTTGTATGGAGCGATTGTGTTCGTGAGTGCTCTTACAATCTTATGGTATGGCTTGTACTTTTGGAGGCGATCAAATGTTTCTACCCGCACGTAAAACATCATGGATACAGTGGGGATTCACCCGCTTCAATCGGCTGTTTTTAAACTATCATTTCAACAACATCCAAATCCAGCACCCTTCTACTGTACCTGATGAGAAGACCTTGTTTCTTATCAATCACTCGACATGGTGGGATCCGCTTTTTATCTTTTATATCAACGATCGTCTTGTGAAATCAGACGGATATGGCATGATGCATGAAGAGGGCATACGCCGCTTTCCTTTTTTTCGGAGGATTGGTGCTTATTCGGTGAACGGTGAGGATCGCCGACACCTGGTGCAATCCTTACGTTACAGCAAACATTTGCTTGAACAAGGCAAAACGGTGTGGATTTTCCCTCAAGGAAATGAGCAGCCGCTCGAGAAAAGACCGCTCGAATTTTTTTCTGGAATCAGTTACCTTACTCAGCAATGTCCGGACATCAAGGTCGTTCCTGTTTCCCTATACTATGCGCTGGAGCATACAAAAAAACCGAATGCCTACATACGATTGGGAGAAGCTCTCCCCAAAGAGGAGTACGTAAGACTCCCTAGAAAAGAAATGACGCGGTATTTTGAATATGCGGCTACCAAACAGCTGGATGAATTACGCCAAGACGTCATCGAAGAAAATCTTCATTCCTTTAAAAAGTTGTAATGGAAAGGGGGAATCGTCATGTCGCTATTTTTTATTCTCTTCATCATCACGATCGTTTTGAATGTGTGGACCATTTTCAACAGCCTCTTCCTCTACCCTTTATCTGCGAAAAGAGAGCTTGAAGAAAAGCCGTCCGTTTCACTACTCGTACCGTTAAGAAACGAAGCAGACAATGTAGAAGGATTGATACGGTCGCTGCGTTCGCTTACTTATCCAGACTTGGAAGTAATTCTGCTTGATGATCATTCGGAAGATGGTACGCTCGATAGGCTCAACGAACGGGTCGTTGATGATGAGCGATTTACAGTGATTCAGGGAAAGGGGCTTCCTGAAGGTTGGAACGGAAAAGTTCATGCCTGTCACCAGCTTTCGCAGGCAGCCAACGGTGAGTACTATTTATTCCTCGATGCTGATGCGCGTGTAGCTCCTGGCGTTATTCAACAAACGCTGGCAATGATGCAGCAGAAAAAGGCGAGCATGTTAAGCGGGTTTCCGAATTATCCGAATGCCAACTTTCTAAGTCATATGCTCGTCCCGCTTCAACATATGGTCGTTCTGCTCCACCTCCCTTTATTCGTCGCCAACCGGACGACGAAGCCGATGTTCACGGCCGCGTGCGGAATTTTTATTATGATTGAGAAAAATGCGTATGAAGCGATCGGAGGTCATGCTTCCGTCAAAAGCTCTCTCGTTGAAGACGTACATATTGCGAGAGAGGTAAAAAAACACGGCTATAAGATGATTCTCGCCAATATTACAGAATCTGTTCTTTCCTACATGTACGATTCAGGACAAGAGACGTGGGAAGGCTTTAAAAAGAATGTGTACACAGGCATCGGACGTTCTCCAGGCATGGTCGTGTTTTTGACCTTGTTTTATGCGGTCGTTTTCTTATCCCCCGCCGTCCTCGCGGTAGTTGGACTTGTCACCGGAGATTCTGCCTTTTTTCTTCCTTACCTGTTGACGGTTGCATTCAAGATGTATGTGGACGCACGGACGGGGCATCCGCTATGGCTATCCTTCCTGCTTCCAGTGTCTGTTGTGCTGCTGATTGCAATCATGATGGCGTCGATGTTCGTCCATAAACGAGGGGAAAAATATCAATGGAAAGGGAGGTTCTATCAATGAAAGTAGCCATCATCGGGGGAGGCCTCGGCGGCTTATCAGCTGCGGTCACCCTCGCCAAGCAAGGAGCTGATGTGAGGCTGTTCGAAAAAAACGAGCATTTTGGCGGGAAAATGATGAGCGTCGATGAAGCTGGATTTCATTTTGACTTTGGACCTAATACAATTACGATGCCTGAAGTGTTTCAGGATGTCATCCGACAAGGGGGCCTTGACCCATGGGAGGAACTTCCTTTTGCAAAAATTGTTACCCACACGAGAAATGAGTTCCACGACGGGACGACTTTTGATTTTTCTACAGATCAAACCTATATGCAAAAGCAGCTAGAAAAGCTGGACCCCAAAGGGCATGTGATGTATGAAGACTTTCTAGTAGAAATCGAACGCTTGTACCACCTATCACACAAGCACTTTTTACACAGGACCTTCAATGGTTGGAGCGACTACCTTTCCCCCTCCCTCGCGAAAAGTATGACGAAGGTACGTCCTCTCGAATCGATGGATCACTTTTTCAGACGGTACTTTTCAAATCCGAAGATCATCCAGGCATTGAACCGGTATTCCACCTATATCGGCTCCAACCCTTATCAAGCACCAGCCACGTTCAGTATGATCGCTCATCTTGAGTGGAATGATGGGGTTTACTTTGTTCGTGGAGGCAACACGAGGATTGCGGACCGGTTCGTTAAAGCTGCGGAGAACGTCGGGGTTCGGTTATACAGCGGAACCAAAGTAACAAAGATCCTCCACGAAAATCAAAAAGTGACGGGTGTGGAAACGGATGATGGGGAACGCTACGAGGCAGATCATGTAATCATGAACGGCGATCTCATTCAGGCTGTTCCCGAATTGATTGATCCAGAAGCGAGACGCACGATGACCAACCGAAAACTGAAAGGTTACGATCCTTCCATTTCCGCTTTTGTCATCATGGCAGGACTTGATACCAAAATCAGCCGCTTAAAGCATCATCATTTATTTTTCTCAAGCGACTATAAAAAGGAATTCAATGTGTTAAAAAACGGCTATTACGCGGACGATCCCACCATTTACATTTGTACTTCATCCAAATCGGATTATTCCGTCTCGACTCAAGGAGATAACTGTTTCATCCTCGTCAACGCCCCCGCTCTTAATGAAAAAGGCGGGTATGATAAACACTCCTACAAAGACCATATTTATGATCGACTTCAGCACGCAGGCGTTCCCATCAAAGATCATATCCAAGTCGAAAAAGTTTGGGATCCCGAAGACATACAGAGGCATTTTGGGGCCTATCGCGGATCATTATACGGACCATCCTCCAACACGAGATCCCAGGCATTCATGAGGCCGTTCAACAAATCCCAGGATCTGGATGGTCTCTGGTTTTGCGGCGGAAGTACACACCCCGGCGGCGGTTCTCCGATGGTCGTGTTGAGCGGACAGAACGTCGCCAACCAAATTCTCGGAAAAATTGTCCATATCGAATAACCTCCTGCATACTCCTCCCCTTTTCAGCCAAGCTAAAAAGGGAGGTGTGCAGAATGGAGAAGAACAAACGCAACAAACCGCGGAAAGAAGAAAAACGTACGATCAACCCCGTAACCAATGACCTTGGTGTCGATCAGGATGAACAGGCGATGAATGGCGATTATGGCATGCTGGAAACGGAAGAAGAAGATCGCCTGCACGACCGTAAAAAATAAAAAAAGAGGAAAGCATAACGTCACTGCTATGCTTTCCTCTTTTTAATTCATCCAATAATAAAGTTTCATCCATTTTGAATAGTGTAGGATGCTTTTTAGGAGCAAGGTTCAGATTTAACGAATAGTCACTTTCATTTGTTCTCGCTTCTTTTTTCTTTCAGCCGGGTCGACCACTGTATCATCGTACAAGTGACAAGCGACTTGATGGCCTTCTTCCGCTTCCTGCCAGACAGGAGCTTTCTCACTGCACACATCCATCGCAAAAGGACAGCGTGTCCGGAATACACAACCACTCGGAGGGTCGATCGGGCTTGGTATTTCTCCTTCGATAATGACTTGTTCCCGTTCATCCTCAATATCCGGATCCGGAATGGGAATGGCTGAAAGAAGCGCTTGAGTATAGGGATGGAGAGGGGCATCATACAACCGGTCACTGCTTGTTAACTCTACCAAGTGACCGAGATACATGACACCAATTCGATCTGATATGTGCTGCACCATGGAAAGGTCATGGGCAATGAACAAATACGTCAATCCTTTTTCTTCTTGAAGCCGCTCCAGCAAGTTTACCACTTGTGCTTGTACAGAAACATCCAAGGCAGAAATCGGTTCATCAGCGATAATGATGTCCGGATCAAGGGCCAGTGCGCGGGCAATTCCAATCCGCTGGCGTTGACCACCACTGAATTCGTGAGGATACCGGTTGGCGTGATCGCGATTTAAACCGACTTCTTCAAGCAGTTCGTAGACACGCTCCATCCTTTCCTTATTAGAAGAAAAGAGTTCGTGGATCTCCATTGGTTCAAGGATGATCTCTGCTACGGTTGAACGTGGGTTTAATGATGCATAAGGGTCTTGAAAGATCATTTGCATTTGGCGTTTTAAAAGAAATTGTTCTTTCGGTGTACGATCATGAACACTTTTCCCTTCATAAATAACTTCTCCACTTGTTTTTTCATAAAGGTTCATGATCGTGCGCCCTGTTGTCGACTTCCCGCAGCCGGACTCTCCGACAAGTCCGAGCGTCTCCCCTTTGTACAAGTCAAAGCTGACACCATCCACAGCTTTCAATGATTTTCCTTTTCCCATTTTGAAATGTTTTTTAAGATCTTTCACTTCAAGTGTCTTTTGCAGGCTCATGAGGGTTCCTCCGTCTCGCTCCAGTATCTTCTTGCGACACATAGTTCTTTTTCGTACACGGTTCCTTCCAAATCAATAATTTCAATACTCTTTCCAACGTTCGGAGAATGAAGCATCTTGTTTTCTCCATAATAAAAGCCGACGTGGTGAATGCGCCCTTGTCCTTCTTCGTAAGCGAAGAACAGGAGATCCCCCGCTTGCAGATCATCCAAGGATACGTTCGTTCCACTTTTGGCCTGGTCTGTCGCATCTCTTGGAATTTCGTAATGAAAAGCCTTGTGCATGTTGTAAGCAAAGCCGGAGCAGTCGTATCCGAAAGCACTCATCCCTCCCCAAAAATAAGGAAGACCGACAAAGGCTTCTCCTGACCGAATAAGGTCCTCTCCGCTGCCTTTTGCTTTTGTTTCATGCTTCGTTTGTACGGCCACGTCTTCTGAAGCAAAATACCCAACACCATCCGGGTAAAGAACTTTTACGAACGCATCCTTTTCCTCTATGACAGGAAGGGACGTTAAATAACTCACTTCCATGAGCGGTTCTTCTGCACCATTGTAAAGCCATGCTTGTTTCTTATGTACAACCGCCCGCTCGTTTGAATTCCAGTCGGCTTCATCTGTTTTGACCAGCTGACTTATAGGAATATACCCAGGATACCCTCGTTTGTCTTTTTTGGAGGCCTGGGACGGCACCACGACTTTTGCCCAGTCACCAACCCACTCATCTACCCAGATTTCTTCGCCTATCAGCAGTTGTGATTGGACAAGGTTCTCATCACACAGTTCGCGTTTTTGATCGTCATCCAAAACCTTCAGCCAGTCTCTCATAGAAGCTGATGCTGTAAGCGAAGTTTGATCGACTTCCCTCGGAGAATCAGGTGCTGTCCAAAGAGTTGCTACAGGTACACGCACGACTCTTTTCTCATTGTTTTCTTTTGTATGTGTCATCATTGACCTCCTTCTAGAGATATGTCTTTATATTTTTACGGTTTGTTCGGTATTAACGTTGACAATCCCCAGCCCGAAACCTTTCGAAAATGTAAGCATGGATTTGTCATACTGTACTCCGCCGTGAATAGGGTCATCCGTAAGCATCAATGGGGCATCAAAGTCTACCCTCGTTACATTGTTCTGACTAGCTGCAAAATGAGCGGCTGCCGTGATTCCAAGCTTAGTCTCAATCATACTGCCGACCATGCACTCCACACCATAGGCTTCAGCCAGATGGTTGATTTTCACGGCTCGATGAATACCACCGGATTTCATTAGTTTGATATTGATTAAATCGGCGCTCCGTGTCTCTAATATCCGCCTGGCATCTGTCGGACCGAACACACTCTCATCCCCCATGATTGGTGTATAAGTATGGTCGGTGACTTGTTTCATCCCCTCTATGTTCTGAGCATGAACAGGCTGTTCCACCAATTCTATGGGAAGGTGGTGGTCCTCCATTTTACGGATGGCATAAATGGCTTCTTTCGGTGACCACCCTTGATTCGCATCCAGCCTGATTCGAACCCCCTCACCTACCCGCTTATGGATGTTCTGAATCCGTTCGATATCTTTTTCAATCGTATCTTTACCTACTTTCACCTTTAAGACCTTAAATCCGTTGCTGACATAACGGGCCGCGTCTTCCGCCATTTCTTCCGGATCGTTTACACTGACCGTATAATCGGTTTCCAACTCGCTCTTCGATCCACCAAGCAATTGATAGAGTGGGAGTTGATAGATTTTTCCTAAGAGGTCGTGTAAAGCTATATCCACGGCAGCTTTAGCACTTGTATTCCCAATGCAGCAGCCCTGCAGCTTTTCAAAAAGATCCTCTCTATACGTAATGTCCTTTCCGATCAGAACAGGTGTGATGATTTTTTTTATCGTATGATCGATACTCGTTAAACTCTCTCCGGTAATCACAACCGTTGGCGGGGCTTCTCCCCACCCTTCGGTCCCATCCTCACCAATCACTTTTACGTAAATGGACTCAGCTACGGTAACCGTACGTAAAGCTGTTTTGAATGGGGTGTGTAAAGGGACCGCAATCGGATAAGTTTCTATAGACTGAATTCTCATGATCCTCCACCTTTCTTAATCGACACCTGGCTGTATCATTAAGGATTTCCTGTGACTTGATAATACGGCGTCTGTTCCAAATGGAATGCTGTAATGGGGCAGACAGTGACCAATCTTAAACCCTGCGAGCACAGGTTTATTCAGATGAGAAAAATAGTCCTCATAAACTTGTGATAAGGATAGGGTTTCTTTTGTCTTCTCTGTTTCCGTTCCACTAAAATCTCCGAGGATGATTCCAGCCGCATCTTCGAGTTTGCCTGCAAGTTTCAATTGATTAAAAAAAGAATCCAAACGGTAGGGTTCTTCTCCGACATCTTCAAGGAAAAGTAATTTCCCCTTCGTATCAATCTCGTAAGGTGTGCCCATTGCATTTACAAGTAAGGATAAATTCCCACCCACTACTTCTCCTGATGCTTCTCCTTCTCCAATGACTTCTAAAGGAGAAAGGTTCTCGTTGTAATGCATCCCCTCAGGCTCAAACAGCTGGTGAAACATTTTTTCTGATTCCGCATCAAAGCCTTCTTTTCCAACATCCGAACAAAGCATCGGTCCGTGAAAGGTGACGAGTCCTGTTTCCTGACGAATAGCGGTATGTAAACATGTGATATCACTATAGCCCCAAAAGATTTTAGGGTTTTCTTTTATAGATGCATAATCAATATCCGCTACAATCCGTCCCGTACCATATCCCCCACCAGCACAAAAGATGGCCGTAATTTCCGGATCTTGAAACATGTGATGGAAGTCTTCCAACCTCTGTTGATCATTTCCTGCTAGATAGCCATGTTTTTTATTTACATGGGCTCCTAGTTTCACTTTTAGACCTAAGCTTTCCAAGAAAGAAATGCCTTTGTCTAAGTTTTTAAGGTCCGGGGGACTTGCCGGGGCTATAACCCCAACGGTATCACCCTGATTCAACCGTTCCGCCTTAATCATATTCATATTCCTCCAATGAAGGAAAAGAGGCGAAAGAATCGCCTCTTTTCAAAGAAAGTCTATTGTTTGTCTGCCCACTTCAACTCAAGGTAACCGACAGGATGACGAACGATATCGGATACGTTGTCTTTCTCAAGAACGACCTGGTTATAGAAATGAACAGGGAAGATCGGCATCTCTTCAAAAAGAAGTTTCTCTGCTTCATACATCAATTCCCAACGCTTTTCTTCATCCGCTTCATTTTTAGCATCGGCGATCAGCTGATCGTATTCTTCATTGGACCAACCTGTACGGTTCATCGAAGAATCCGTCGTGAAACTCTCAAGGAAGTTGATTGGATCGGCATAGTCAGCTAAGAAAGAACTTCTGGAAAGTTGGTGTTCCAATGCTTTTTGTGCTTCAAGGAAGACGTTCCATTCCGCATTCTCCAGCGTAACTTCTACGCCAAGATTTTCTTTGAACATTTGTTGGATGGTTTCTGCAATTTTCTTGTTGTCCTCGCTCGTGTTATAGGAAAGGGTGATGGCTGGAAGTTCGTCGTACCCTTCTTCCTCCATTCCTTCTTCAAGCAGCTGTTTTGCTTCTTCTACATTCGGTTCTACAAGTTTTCCATTGTGTTCACGGAAATCTTCCCCAGATGGACTTTCAAATCCATAAGAGACAAAACCATACGCAGGCTCTTCTTTATTTTTCGTCACATAATCGACGATTTCCTGTTGATTCACACTCATGGCGAGGGCCTTTCTTATCTTCTTATTCTGGAAAGGCTCTTCATTTACATTGAAACGGTAGAAGGCTGTACCTGCCTGGTCCTGGATCGACACCTCTTCACTGTCTAACAGCTGCTCCGCCATATCAGACGGAATATTGGAAGTGTCAAGCTCCCCACTTTCATACATTTGGTATTCCGTATTGGTATCATTCACCATCGCCCAGTGAACTTCATCAAGCTTCACAGTCTCGTGATCCCAATATTCTTCATTCTTTTTCATAAGCATTTCACTATCATGTTTCCATTCTGCCAATGCAAATGGTCCGTTTCCTACAAAGCTGTCTGCTTCCGCGAACCACTCTGGGTTTTCTGTTGCTACAGACTCATTGATTGGGAAAAACGCCGGGTTGGAAATGATATTTAAGAAATATCCTGTCGGTGCACTTAATGTCACTTTTAACTCTTTGTCACTGACCGCTTCCACCATCACATCATCGGCTGATCCTTCTCCATTGTTAAAGGCTTCTCCACCTTCAATAAAATAACCCAGGAAAGCTGCTGGTGAAGCCGTTTCAGGATCAAGAAGACGTTTCCAAGCAAACTCGTAGTCCCCTGCCGTCACGTCATCCCCGTTCGACCACTTTGCATCTTCACGGATGAAAAACGTATATTCCTTGCCATCTTCGGAAATTTCCCATTTCTCAGCAGTTGCTGGTTCTGGAGTGTGGTCTTTGCCAAGACGCGTCAGACCCTCCATCAAATTGTTCAACGCATTCCAGGAAACCGCATCGAATCCTTGAGATGGATCGAAGGAGGTCGGCTCCTCTCCGTTATTCAGTAATAGCGTTTTTGTTCCTGAGTCACTTTCTCCTTCAGAACTACCCTCATCACTTTCTCCTGCACTTTCCGAAGCTGTACATGCGGCTAATACAGCGACAAGTAAAACCCCCATAAAGACTGTCCACCATTTTTTCATATTCGTTCTCCTCTCTATATATTTAATAGGTTGATGCCATATATTTTTTTGCTCGCTCATCCTGCAGCCAACAGTCCACGTCATGTGTTCTGCTCAACTTAGAATGAAACGGATAAACCTTTGTGCACACTTCCATGGCCATTGGGCACCTGGCAGCAAATGGACACCCTTCCGGTGGTGAAAACAAATCCGGAGGTGTTCCGTCTATTGGTATTAATTTTTCTCCCTTTTGATCCAAACGGGGCACAGAGTGAAGCAGACCCCTGGTGTAAGGGTGCTGCGGGGTGTAAAAAATTTCTTTCCGTGTCCCTGTTTCAATAACTTTTCCGGCATACATGACCGCAATGCGATCGGCTATTTTAGCTACAACCCCTAAATCATGCGTGATGAGTATGATGGAAACACCGGTCTGTTTCTGTATTTTCTGAAACAGCTGAAGGATTTGAGCTTGGATGGTGACATCTAAAGCGGTTGTCGGTTCATCGGCAATCAGTAGTTCAGGATCACAGATCAGTGCCATCGCAATCACGATTCGCTGGCGCATGCCGCCACTAAATTCGTGAGGGTACTGCTTCATACGTTCGACAGGGTTGGGGATTCCGACAAGGGTAAGCATTTCCATCGCCTGTTTATCCGCTTCTTTCCTTGAAATGGAACGATGTTGGCGCAGCCCCTCTGTCAACTGGTCTCCAACGGTCAAGGTCGGATTCAAGGCAGTCATCGGATCCTGGAAAATCATCGAAATATCTACACCGCGAATTTTTCTTACTTCCTTGTCCGAAAGCTGAGTCATATCCTGTCCTTTGAAAAGAATGGATCCATCTTTGATCTCACCTGGAGGTGTTGGAATAAGGCGCATGATGCTGTTCGCTGTGACACTCTTCCCACAACCGGATTCTCCGACAATGGCAAGGGTTTCCCCGCGATATAATTCTAAATTTACGCCGCGCACGGCCTGTACCTCTCCCCCGAAGGTTTTGAACGATACATGCAGGTCACGGATGTCCAAGATTTTTTCCATTGATGTTTACCTCCTGAGCTTAGGATCGAGCGCATCCTGGAGACCATCTCCAAGCACGTTAAATGCGAACATTGTTGCTGAAATGAAGAATGCAGGAAAGAAAAGACGCCACCAGTCACCTGATAAGATGACACCCAGCGCATCATTGGCCATCATTCCCCAGCTTGCAAATGGTGACTGAATGCCTAAACCCAAAAAGCTTAAAAAAGCTTCTGCAAAGATGGCTGTTGGAACAGTGAGAGTCATCTGTACAATAATCGGCCCCATCGTATTCGGCAGCAGGTTCTTTTGAATGATCCGCTTCGTTTTCGCTCCGAAAGACTGGGAAGCCATGACAAATTCATTGTGTTTCAACTGCAGGACCTGTCCTCTGACAATTCGTGCCATTCCAACCCAGCCGGTAACCGTTAAGGCTATGATAATGGTTAAGAGACTTGGTCCCATGACCACAAGGAGTAGAATGACGACAAGCAGGTAGGGCAGTCCATAAAGGATTTCGATGATCCGCATCATGATATTATCGGTTCGACCACCTTTATAACCTGACAGCCCTCCATAAGCGACCCCTATGAAAAAGTCGATTAAAGCGGCCATCAATCCTACAAACAAGGAGATTCTTGCCCCGTACCACGTCCTCGTGAATACATCCCGTCCTAATTCATCTGTACCGAACCAATGGGTAAGCGATGGTGCCTGGTTCTGGTTTGGCAGGTTTTGAGTATCCACATCGTGAGGGGAAATCCAAGGCCCGATGACAGCCATGACGCCTAATAGGATAAGAAAAATGAGCCCTGACATAGCTAATTTATTCTGCCGGAGTCTTCTCCAGGCATCTTCCCAATAAGAAAGAGAAGGACGAACAACGGATTCCGCATCTTCTGTATTTTTCTCTTTCGGTTTAAACCATTCATCTGGAATCGATGAATGAGGCGTTTCTTCATTCTGTTTCTTCGCAGGAATCACATTACTTGCCCCCTTCTTTATGCAGCTTGATTCTAGGATCGAGAATTCCGTAAGCGATATCCACCAGGAACAACATCAATACAAGAAAGGCACTGTAAAAAACGGTCGTTCCCATAATGACTGGATAGTCTCGCTGGTTGATGCCTTCAACAAAATATTTGCCCATCCCCGGAATCGCAAAAATCTTTTCAATGACGAACGTTCCTGTCAAGACCCCTGCAAGCAAGGTACCTAAAATGGTGACCACAGGCATGAGTGCATTCTTCAATGCGTGCTTCACAATGATTTTGGCTGGCGACAGCCCTTTGGCCCTAGCCATTTTTATATAATCCTGTGTTAACGTTTCAAGCATGCTTGACCTGGTTAAACGGGCAATAATGGCCATGGGGCCGGTAGCAAGGGCAACAATTGGGAGCACCATATGTTGTGGGCTGCTCCACGTCGCAGCAGGGAGCACACCTAAGTTGACGGCTAACTGCTGGATTAACAGGGTAGCTAATACAAAGTTAGGGATCGATATCCCCAGTACGGCAATGGTCATCGCTATGTAATCAATCACTCCATTGTGCTTCAATGCCGCAAAAACACCGAGGGCCACTCCGGAAATTAAAGCAATGAGGATTGTCCATATTCCTAACTCAGCGGATATAGGAAAACCTCTGCCTAATAAAGAATTGACCGTTTCTGTCGGTTGTTTAATCGAAGGACCGAAATCCAGCGTCACAATGGATTTTAAATACAAGACGTATTGCACAACTAACGGTTCATCCAGATGGTAATGGGCCTCTAAATTTCTCTGGACGGCTTCGTTGGTTGTCCTTTCTTCATTGAACGGTGAACCCGGTAGTAAATTCATTAAGAAAAACGTGAGCGTTGCTATGATAAAAACAGTAACTATCATGTAAATGAAACGTTTCAATATGTATTTCGCCACGACTGGTCCCCCTAGCTGGATGTTGTCTGCATGGCAAGCTCTGTCATGACAAGCATGGCTTGGTATGCTTCCACTATGTTTTTGGCTTGAAACCTTACCGTTGTTGAATCTGGTTCGATTTCCGTACCAGGCATGAGATTTGCCCATTCGGCCTGGCCATAATTCATAAATTCAATTCTTAGAGTGGGATGTTCTGGAGGTACGAGCGGCTCTACTCGATTTCGGTTATGTATCGCTTCCGTCGTTCGTTTTTCCAGAAGTTCTCCTGCCTTTTTCGGTGTTAAACTTTTGACCGCTGATCGAGAAATGGTTTCTTTGACTGGTACTGTAACGATATTTGGAATCAGGGCTTCTGCTTCCATCGCTGCACAGTCATCCCCGGCAACCATCAAAACAGGGACACCGTAATAACCGGCCACATATGCATTAAAACCAAGCTCCCCCACGGCAACGTCATTTATGTAGAAGTTACGAACCCCGAAAGTCATCGAGTGTGATAGAACCCCTTTTTGAGCTGCCCTGGCATGGTACCCTACAAAGATAGCTCCGGCATAGGATTCATCTAATCCTTGAATCATAGATAGTGGCTTCACACTTCCAGTGATTAATGAGGCATCTGGGTGAATCTCATCGATCAGTAAATTGTTCATCTTCGAATGGCTGTCATTGACTAATACTTCTTCTACATGGTTTTGAAATGCCGCTTCAATGACATGGTTCGTTTCTTCTGTCATGATCTTCCTCGCCCGTTCATAATTGTGCTGGGAAGAATCAACAAAGGTGTAATCGGGTACACCGGTTATTCCCTCCATATCTACGGAGAGGTACAACTTCATGATCATCATCTCCTTTTTTGGTAATATTGTTAATTTTCATAAAATTTTACCAGTTGATGACAAATTTTGCAATAGGACTCTTCCTCCACTTCTGTTTAAAGATCAATATCTCCACCATCTGAAGACCAGGAATACGGCTCATAAATCATCAACGGCCTAAATAAAAAACCTGGAGTTAGACTCCAGGTTTCACATAGGCTTTTTAAATAATGACTGTTTTTCAAAGTAGTAATCAATGACTTCAAGTTCAGAATAAGGAATTTTTTTATCGCCAACAATTTGGTAACCACCAAACCCTATACTTGCGGTGGCGACGTTCACACATTCCATATTAAAACAGCCTTTCATTACGGACAGGATTGCTTGGCACATAAAAAAAGACAGCGGCCGGACCCGCGCTGCCTTTTCTTATAAAAGAAGCTGGTTTATAAAAGACGAATATGCGTGATTTTTGCTTGCGGGTTACTTCTCAAATGACTTTCGCGTGCTTTTTCTTTGTGCGAAGCATATACAGGGACTTGTTTCACTACGCCTGATTTGGCCTGGTAATAGATCAAGTATTTTTCTGCCACTCTACTCTACCTTTCCTGATTCTTTGTTGCTACAAGTATTCGCACGAATGGACAGGAATATACATGATGTGGGTTCTTGCGCGCGATTGAGATGGTCTTGCGTGCGATGAAGATGCTCTTGCGTGCGATGAAGATGCTCTTGCGTGCGATGAAGATGCTCTTGCGTGCGATGAAGATGCTCTTGTGTGCGATGAAGATGCTCTTGCGTGCGAATCACGCACTGAAGGCGTGATTCGCTCGTACAAAAAGAAGCAGAATCACTGCATGTCTGCAATGATCTGCTTCTTCTCTTGATCTGATACGTAATTGCGATGGTTGAACACTTGATATCCGTTTTTTCTTACAGTCGGAAGGATGGCCCGATACATTTTGGCGGCGCCTCCTACGGGTGTGCGTGAATACAAAGGGTAATCAGGTAATGTTTTCATCGCCTTGTCATAGTAGGCTTCGGCATCGGCGGCCAAGTCTTCCCACATGCTGATAAAGGCTTGATTTACCTTTTTCTTTTTCAGGTCAAAAAAAGTGTAGCCATGATAGTCCATCACTTCTTGTGGTAAGTAAATACGGTCGATCTCCATGTCTTCGCCTATATCTCTTAGTATGTTAGTAATTTGCATGGCGTAGCCGAGTTCAATCGCTCCTTGGCGGAGAGCGGCGACTTTTCCTGGAGCAATGACAGGGAGAAGCATCAGACCGACGGTACTTGCTACATGATAGCAATAATCTAATAAATCCTCTTTCGTACGGATGGTGGTCGGATACAGGTCCATGCGTTGACCTTTGATCATGTCATAATAGGGCTCAGGATCGATGGAGAAATGTCTGAACACATCATCGAGCGCGATCCAAGAAGGGTCTTTAAGTTCAAGCTTCCCTTCCATGAAATGATCAAATTGTTGGGAGAAAGATTCGAGTTCTGTTTTTGGGTTAATTCCTTCATCTACGATATCATCGACACGACGGCAAAAGGCATAAATCGCCCAAACCGCTCTTTTCTGCTGTTTGGGAAGCATAGCGAATGCTTTTGAGAACGTTTTGGAATGCTTTTCGATTACTTCGCGGCAATGATCGTATGCTTGGTTCAAGTCCGTCATCACTAAACACCTCGCTTGTAATTATGCCTTTCTTTAACACCATATTGCAAATTATCTGCCAACAATTTTGCTCCTTGCATGACAATTGGAACACCACCGCCTGGATGAATCGAAGCTCCAACCGCATACACATTCCCTAACGCATACGGCTGCAGCTGCGGTCGAAACACCCCGGATTGGAAAAGAGTCGGCGCGATTCCGAAGCTGCCTCCTGCAAACAAACCTTCCCGTTCAGCATCTTCAGGGGTTCGGACGTGCATCCATTCGATATGTTTTCTCAAGCCCGGAAACCCGCGTGCTTCCAGTTCATCGATGATGCTTTCAATCAATTGGTCTTTCTTCCCCCAATCCACCGACTCTCCTGTCGGCACAGGAATCAATGTGTAGAGCACACCTTTTCCATCAGGTGCGAGAGAAGGATCCACTAAGGACGGATGGAAGGTATAAAATGACGGATCATCCGGCAATTGCTTTTCAACAAACACTTGACGCATATGGCGGTCAAAGTCACGAGACATGAAAAACTGGTGGATGGAGTCATTCTCATACGTGCGGTCAAGCCCCATATAAAGTAAGAGACAACCAGAGGAAGGAGTATATTTCCGTTGAAGCTGCTTTTCAGCGGGCATAATTTTGTCCATCAGAGGGAAATCACCGTTCAAGATCAATTCATCGAACTTGATTTTTTCTCCTCCTGCCGTTATGGATAATGCTCTATCCTTGTTTGTTTCTACACCTTCTACAGGCATTCCTTTATAAATATGAACCCCTCTTTTTTCCAACTCTTCCTCGATGATTTCAACAAGATGAGCATAGCCGCCTTTCATGTACCAGATGCCGTGCTCATGTTCACTGTAAGACACGAGCGAATACATCGCCGGCGACTGTTCCGGATGACCTCCGATGTACAACGTTTGTAACGTATAGGCTTCGACGAGACGCTCATCATCGAAATAACTGCGCATCATTTTTTTAACGTTCTGGTAAGCTTTTAATTTGATCAATGTTTTCAAGTTTTTACGGGAGAAAAAGGTTCGCTTGTCTACGAACGATTTTTCGAGAAACTGCGCTTTCCCCTGTAAAAACCGTGTCCGCATATCGCTTAAGAACCGGTCGAAATGAATCTCATTGCCAGGGAACTTTTCCTTTAATTCCGCTTTTTGTTTTTCGGTATCTGAATATTTGTTGAACGTCGTCCCGTCAGGAAAATGGATATTATAGAGAGGGTCGCAAGGAATCAATGGAATACGGTCCCTGGAAATGCCGCCGTCTTCTAAAATACTTAGAAGCATCTCAGGCAGAAGAACGATCGTGGGACCCTGGTCGATTTTGAACTCGCCATGCCGTTCGTACGTAAGCCTGCCTCCGAGCACGTCTTTCTTTTCATATATGGAGATCTTGCGGTCAGGGTCGTTGGATAAAAGCAGAGCCGTTACAAGACCGCCAATGCCTCCGCCGACAATCGTCGTTGTTGTCATATCGGCTGCACCTCCTCTTCCCTGATCCATCCGGTCGTTATCCTGGCCGATTCAAGGATGGTCGGCAATCCGCTTCCTGGATGGGTTCCCCCACCGACGAGCCAGCAATGATCAAGTTCCTGAAACCTGTTGTGCGGCCGGAAGTACATCATCTGGGAAAGTTGGTGACCAAGACTGAACGTCGCACCCTGGTGGACAAAATGATCGGTCTCCCACTGTTTCGGAGTGAGGACTTTTTCTTCAACGACGTGGCTGCGGATATCTGTGAACCCTGTTTTTTTCTCGATTTCGTCATAGATTAATGATTTGAATGTTTCCTGCTTATCCTCCCAATCAATCTCAGAATAATTGTTTGGAACAGGAGCTAATATATAAACGGCTGAATGACCCTCAGGTGCAAGCGTCGGGTCGGTCACGCTAGCATTATGGATATAGATGGACGGCTCGTCGGACAACACGAGGTCTTTCGTCATCTCATTTACATTCTTCTGGTAATCTTCTGCAAAAAGAATGGTATGATGCGGCATGTCGTACACCTTGTCAAGACCAACATAGATCATGAACGTCGAACATGAAAACTTCTTCTTTTGAAGCTTTTCTTTGGAATGGCGGCGCAGGACACCGTCATCGACTAAACGGGTCATCGCTTCAGCGAAGTCCGCATTGATGATATATTCATCCGCGTGTACCGTTTCCCCGGAGTCGAGGACAAGCCCCGTTATCTCCTTACCTGATACATTGATTTTCTGCACACCCTCATTCAAATGTATTTGTCCTCCGTGTTCCTCTGTCACTTCCGCCATCGCTTTCGACAGTTGATTGACCCCTCCGATCGGGTGAAACACTCCCCACTCATGTTCCATGTACGAGAGGATGGAAAAGGCTCCCGGACATTCCCACGGCGACATGCCTAAGTACTTCGCCTGAAATGTGAACGCAATTTTCAGCCGTTCATCAGTAAAGTAATCGGAAAGGACATCATAGACCGATTTGCCGAGTGAAAGCTTTGGCAGTGCTTTCAGCGCCCGCTTACTCATATAGTCGGTCAGCTTGTTATGTTTCGTTTGTAAAAGTGGCATGAGTGCCTGCATTTTTTCCCTTGTGTCCTTCATGAAGTTTTCATAACCCGCCTCATTGCCCGGGAAATGCTCAGCGATCACCTCAAGCATTTTTTCCCTCTCCCGGTACATCGGCACCCTTTTTCCGTCGAATTGAAGTTCATACATAGGGGAAAGCTCTTTCAAATCCATGTAATCGTGAACATTCCTCCCGGACATTTCAAAGATTTCCTCCATGATCTGAGGCATACTCAAAAATGTCGGACCGATATCGAATGTATAATCCCCGAGCGTAAAATGACCGTTCCTTCCGCCCACATAGGATTGTTTTTCATAGACATGAACGTCATAGCCTTTAGCTGCAAGGATCATCGCTGAGGCTAAGCCTCCAGGTCCTGCTCCGATTATGGCGATCTTTTTCATAACCATCCACCTTCTCTCTTGAACTTCTACTGTACAATCATTATACAAAATATGTACAAATGCAGCCATTGATCCAACTTCACCAATGTGCTCTGCCAATTTTTCCATTTCTTTATACTCATTTTTTACCCTTCAGGCGGATGTTATAACCCTCTACTTCAGTAAAGTACTACTTTCGCTTCTGTTTCTTGATATTCCTCCTAACGGTACAGGGTGGTTTTATGACAAGGATAATAAAGGGAATCGAGGGGATAATATGGGCGAAGGAGGCATGGTTATGTATTCAAATCAAAGGATTTCCGGTCCTTATTACCCTTCCCATTCGACCCATCACCCACCACACAACCAATACAGCAACGAACAATTGAACCATTGGTGTGAGGAGCTGGATCAGTGTGATCATCACCAGGAGCAACAGTCGGACAACATGCACCAAAAAAGTAAAATCACAAAACTTTCGCCCCCGACCTTCATGATTTGATGAAGCTGGGTAGATGACCATACACAGCCCCTCCCACGTGCATAGGCTACAAATGTAACAACAGGAGGTGAGCTTATGTACGGAGGCTATCCTTACGGAGGAAGACGGTGCCACAGACCACGACGTTACGGCAATAACTTCGCCTTGATCGTCGTATTGTTCATCCTATTGATCATCGTAGGTGCAGCATTTTACTGCTAACCACTGATTTGTGCTTGAAAAAGAAACGCCAAGCATAAGACGAGGGACGGGAGGATGTCCTTTCCACCAAACTTGTCCAGCGTCTTATGGAGAAAGTAGAGGTAGACGCTGAGAGAGGATGGGAGAAAAGACAACCCTCTCCCCTCTTTAAAAGACTCATCTTTATTCTTTTTCCTAAAAAAGGACACAGCCTTATCGGCTGTGTCCTTTTTAATTAGTGGACCGGTTTGTTTTCGAAAACGGTGATCAACTCCTCAGCGGGCAGTGGCTTGCTGTAGAAATACCCTTGGATCTCATCACACTTTTCACTTTTAAGAAAATCCCATTGTTCGGCGGTCTCTACGCCTTCTGCAATCACCTTCATATTCAATGAATGGGACATGTGGATGATCGATTTAACAATGGCCTGGTTTTGCTCCTGGTTTTCACTGATGAAAACTTTATCGATTTTCAACTTACTCACAGGAAAACGGCTCAAGTATTTGAGTGATGAATATCCCGTGCCGAAATCATCGATGGAGACATGGACTCCTAGGTTCCGGAGTTCATTCAGTGTTTGGATGATGTACTCTTCGTTGGTCATCGCCATGGATTCAGTAATTTCAAGCTCCAGATACATCGGGTCGAGGCCGGTTTCTTTCAGTATCTGTTTCACCCGATGGACAAGGTCCTTTTGTAAAAACTGCAGAGCTGAGAGGTTCACACCAACAATGACTGCCGGATACCCTTCTTCCTGCCATTGTTTATTTTGACGGCACGCTTCCCGTATGACCCAATCACCGATTTCGAAGATCTGGCCATTTTTTTCTGCGACCGGTATGAAGGTCGCCGGAGAAATCCTTCCTTTTTCCGGATGGTTCCAGCGAATCAAAGCTTCAAGACCGACGATTTTTCCTGTGTGTATGCTTTTTTGTGGTTGATAATGCAGTTCCAGTTGATTGCCTTTTAAGGCTTTACGCAGTTCTGAATCGATGGAAAGCATTTGTTCAAACTCTTCACTGATCGATGTGTTATAGCAAAGATAATCATTGCGATGCTTTTCTTTGACGGTGTACATCGCACTGTCTGCCTGCTTGATAAGATCTCCAGCTGTCTTTCCATGCTCCGGGTAAAGGCTGATTCCAATGCTTACGGATGTGTACAACTCATACCCGTCGATGACGACAGGCTTCCGGAAAGCTTCAATCAGCTTTTGCGCCAATGACTCTGCATCGGTCTGATGGTTCACATGCCTCTGCAGGACAAGGAACTCATCCCCACCCATACGAGCAATGAACGTATCTGCATCCTGATGCAATTTCAAACGCGAAGCACATGCTTTCAACAGTTCATCCCCGAAAGAATAACCGAGGGTGTCATTGATTTGTTTGAAATAATCAAGGTCGATGAAGTGGACAGCAAGCCCGTCCTTCTCTTCGATCGCCTCTTTGACCATATCCATGAAGTAATAGCGGTTGGGAAGGTCCGTCAGTTCATCATAATAGGACATGAATTCAATTTTTTTCTCGTTATGTACACGTTCAGTAATGTCCCGAACGATCGCCACGCGTAAAACACGATCGTCCTGAGGATAAGGGTGGGCGAGGACTTCGATATAAAAAGGGGTCCCATCTTTCTTAATCGCCTTCAGCACATAAGGCTGTTCAGGGTAGCTAAGAAAAAGCTTGTGCAGCGCTTCGTGTTCACCTTCTTCTGTGAGCGTGAACGCGTCCTGTTTCATAAGTTCTTCTTTTTCGTAACCGAACATGTGTGCAAGCGTGTCATCACAATCAATGATCTTTCCTTTTTCGTGAATGACCATCCCCTCGGATGGAACCGTTAACCGTTGACTCATCTTTTTCTTAACTTCGAACGTTTGATCGAGCATCGGGACGGCTTGGAGAAAAATGGCGTAAAGGGAGCTGTTTTTCTCCACTTCCCGGCATTGAACTTTATACAACGGACCTCCTGATGGGGGGAGATCCACCAACTTCGGGGTTTCTTCCTTTTTCAGTTGATGAAAATCAAGGAGATCGACGAGTGACTGGAGATCCCCGTCGATCAATTCTCCCGCTTTGTCATTGAACCGAAGCAGTTCCCCTTCTTCATCTACAAAAAGCAGGGCATCATTCATTTGTTGAAAAATCCAATCATCTATAGGTAATGCAAGCTCTTTCAAACGATCCGACATAAGTGTGCCCCCTAAACAGCTGTGTTCTAACCAATAATGATTCTTTCTCTAGGATAATGAAATTTCCCTTGAGCTTTGTCATGCTTCTTGAATGAGAATAAGAATGTCAATAATCCGATACGTCCTAAGAACATGAGCAGCATAAGCACGACTTTTCCAAAGGAAGACAGGCCTGGCGTGATGCCGAGGGATAACCCAACCGTTCCGAACGCCGAACAGACCTCAAAAACGAGTTCATTCAGTGTAAAAGGTTCTGTGATGGTCAGAGTGATAACAGCGCTGAAGCAGACGAATAAGGCGACGATCGTGACGACCACCGCTTTATTCAAGTCTTCTGGATGAACTTCTCTTCTGAACAATCGAATATTGTTCCCGCCTCTGGCAAAGGTCAATACAAAGATGACTACAAGAGCGAATGTCGTCGTCCGGATCCCCCCTCCCACACTACTCGGGGAAGCACCGATAAACATCAAGGAAGACATGAACAGCTGGGTTTGTTCTGTAAATTGATTGATATCCATCGTGGCGAGACCACCGCTTCTCGTTGTGACAGACTGGAACAAGGCATAAAAGAAAATTTCATGCCAGGACTTGTCTGTAAAGAAATGATTGCTTTCTAAAATGATGATCATGATTGTCCCTAATACAACTAAGGCAAAAAAAGTAAAAGTCGTCAGTTTGGCAAACAATGAAAAACGAATCGTTTTCTCTTCATGATTTTGCATCAAATATTGTTTGACCTCGATCAGAACCGGAAAACCGATGGCTCCGGCAATGATGAGGATGATGTTGATGAATTGCACAAAATAATCGTCACGAAACGGGATCAATGATTGGCCCGTGATGTCAAAGCCACCATTCGTCATCGCACTAATCGTACCGAAGAAACCCTGCAAATAAGCTTCGCCTGGTTCATAGTACTGAAGAAAATACGTACCTAGGACAAGGAAACCGACCAGTTCGATCACCAATACAACGATAACGATTTGTTTCACTAGTCTTACCATCCCGGCAAAGGACGTCTGGTTCTGGTCTGTCATAATCAAACGGCGTTCCTTCAAACCGATTTTCTTCCCGAGCATCAACCAGATCAACGTACCTAAGGTCATCACACCGATCCCTCCGAATTGAAGAACGATCGCCAGGATGAAATAACCCGTCGTACTGAACGTTTCCGCTGTGGGCAGGGTGGTCAAACCTGTGACACTGACCGCGCTGACCGCCGTGAATAAAACATCGATAAATTCAACTTTGACCCCATCCCTGTGCGCCACAGGAAGTGCAATCAATATAGAGGATATGGTCACCGCGACCATATAATATAATGCGATTAATTGGAATGGCGATAAGTCATTCAGCCATCGCAGGCTCTTTCTTCTCACCCACATAAAGTAAAACTCCTTTGATGTTGCCAGGTCTAATGGATGTCTATCACCACTATTAGTATAGCAGGATGCTCGACAAATTACTTCCGTTTTTTTAAAAATATAAGACATTTGTACTAATACACACGTCGGAGGCGTCTGATATTCAGACGCCTCCAACCCTATGCTTATGCTTTTGATTCCTGGCCACGCTTTTTGAATTCTTCTAAGAGGTCTTCTCCCTGATAGCCTTCGTCCATCAATTGCTTTAACACCCACTCCACTTGTTCCTGCTGCCGATCTACAATCGTTCCCATGAAAATGACATTCATACGGTCGCCGATCATGTTGACGTCAATCGGTTTCACAAGGAAAGTCGCCGGACGGTTGCTTTGTTTCGTAATCTTCACTTGTATGATGATTTCTTCTTGATTTTCTTTCATCGTTTCAAAGAAGTCGCGATAACTCTCATCGACGTACGCCTCAATCACCCAACGACCGTGATCATCTTCCCTGTTGATGATCAAACCATCTTCGAGCTTGATGCGTCTTTGAGTGATATCCTCATGCTTTTCTTCCACGATATCCAATGAAATCAGTTTAAAGGTTTTCATTCGAATGACCTCCGAGAATGATAATTATCTCCATTATAGAACACGGAGAGGACTGGAGCAAAGACTGATTTCGACCTTTTTTTATCCACCGATGTAAGACATTTCGATTTTATTCTCTTTCATCGGCTTCCCTTGGGCCCTGTCGACTGAATATTGATCGGTACGACCTGTCCAAATCGCGAGCAAATAGTCCGTAATTGTTTCATCATCTTCCCCATCACGAAGCATGGTTTTCAAATCATACCCGGATGAAGCAAACAGACAGGTAAACAAGTTTCCGTCTGCGGACAAACGGGCCCTCGTACAGCTCGAGCAAAACGCTTCCGTCACGGATGAGATTACTCCGATCTCTCCCGAACCATCTTCATAACGGTAACGGGAAGCCACTTCTCCATAGTAATTCGGATCCTGAGCCACGAGCGGCATTTCTTGATCGATTTGTTCGATGATCCATTTTTTCGAAACGACGGCATCCATATTCCAGCCGTTGTGGTTGCCGACCTCCATGAATTCAATAAAGCGCAGCGTATCGCCGGTCCCTTTGAAATAGCGCGCCATCGGCAGGATTTGGTCTTCATTCATTCCTTTTTTCACGACCATGTTGATTTTGATTTTCAATCCTGCTTCTCTCGCCGCTTCGATTCCTTTCAACACCGGTTTCGTTTTGATGCCACGTCCATTCGTTTCCTGGAAAACGTGATCTTCAATCGCATCAAGGCTGATGTTCACACGATCAAGCCCTGCATCCTTCAGTTTTTGAGCCTGCCTGACAAGAAAGACCGCGTTCGTGGTGACGGCAATATCTTCGATGCCATCGATTTCTTTTAACCGGCGCACGAGATCCGCAAGGTCTTTCCTCATCAAAGGTTCGCCTCCGGTCAGGCGTATTTTTTCCACGCCGAATTGGGCGAAGATCTTCGCAAGCCGTACAATTTCATCAAAACTCAGGAGTTCTTCTTTTGGTAAAAAAGCATAATCCGGACCGAAAATTTCTGCCGGCATACAGTATGTACATCGGAAATTGCATTGATCGATCACTGATATTCTTAAATCCTTGATGGGACGACCGAGTTGATCAATGATGTGTGAATCGATAAGATCACCCCTCCTCAAAATATTCTTGTCCGCTTTGATCTTCTAAAAGGATCGCTTCTACAGCATCTCCTTTTTTAAATCCTCTCGTTCCTCCGGGAAGCACAAGAAAGGCGTCTGTTCCAGCCAGGGATGTAACGACATTCGACTTGTCCATCCCCGCTGGAGAGACCATCACTTTCCCTTCCTCGTAGTGAATCTTCCCACGCACGAAACGGGTGAAAGGATTCGGCTTGGGGAAGTCTTCTCCGAGTGTTGCTTTGATACGTGTATGGAAAGGCTTGGGGTTTCCAAGCAACTTTTGAATGATTGGATAGGTGAATAGTTCAAAACCGACATAACAAGCGGACGGATTGCCGCTTAATCCATAAAGCAGCTGGCCATCAAGCTCAGCGACGGTCGTCACACTACCCGGGCGCATCGCCACTTTATTGAAAAGCACCTGAGCCCCTAGTTTTTCATAAATGTCCGGCATGAGGTCATAATCACCGACAGATACGCCTCCTGTCGTAATCAAAAGATCATAATCGTTTAGAGAACGGGAAACCGCACGAAAACAAGCGTCAAAGTCATCCACCAGTTTCCCTAAAAAGTGACCCTCCGCTCCTGCGCGTTCGATTTGGGATAAAATCATGGGAGCATTGGAGTTGCGGATCTTCCCTGGCTGAAGGGGTTCATCTACGTCAAGCAGCTCTGTTCCCGTTGCAAAAACGCCGATTTTCGGCTTTCGATAAACCTTCACCTCTGGATACCCGAATGTAGCGAGGAGTGCTTTGACACCAGGATTGATACGCGTGCCTGCCTCGACGAGCACTGTCCCCTCTTCTGTCTCCGATCCTTTACCGATAATATTCTGGTCCTGATCCATCGATCGCTTTAATGTCATGTAAGAGACGCCTTGTTCTTCATAGGTTTGGCAGATTTCAAACATTGCGACACAATCCGCACCCTCAGGAATCTCTGCCCCTGTCATGATACGGACGGCTTCCCCTTTTTCTACCGGTTTACTTGCGAGCTGGCCGGCACCAATGGTTTCCGTTACACGGAAGCCGCCTGGATTTTCTCTCGATAAATCCTTCGTATCTTCTGAGCGTAAAGCAAATCCGTCGTAAGGGGATTTGTTGAAAGGAGGAACAGGATGCGTAGCAAGTAAGTCTTCAGCTAACCTGCGTCCATCACTTTTCTTAAGAGGAACGGCTTCGGACCTTCCTTCTTTATTATAGTTCATAACCCTGTCGACAGCTTGTGGTACAGGGAGTGGGTTTCTATGTAAGTTCATCTTCGATCCTTCCTTTTCTAACGTCTTCCTTTGAACATATAGGAATATTCGTATTTTTTCAAAGATTGTATGTATGATTTACTTCTTTTCCCTAATGGTTTGGTAAATAAACACTCATCTTGTAAATCGCTGGAAGGTTTTCGTTATGATATCAGGGTTTTCAGTGTTTTATCAGTATCTGACAAATAATATTAAAAGCCCGAAGCAACGGCTCCGGGCTGAGTCTTAGTTAAATGGGATCGTACACATTGACGACGTGGTTGATCGCTGTCTCATCCTGCTTTTTCCCACGTCTTTCTTCTTTACGCGCATGCTTTTTCTCACTACTCTTCGTTATTTTCTTATTCCCTGATGCCATGTTCATTCACTCCCCTCCTTCCTATTGTTCCAAGGAAGAAAGGATTTTATGACAAAACCTCTGCCTGACAGGCAGAGGTTTCAATGGTTTATATCCGTGTGTATTTGCTTTTCACATCATTGATTTTCTGTTCGATCTGCTGGCTGCGTCGTTTTGATTTTTCGACAGAGGCGGCATTCGCACGTTCAATAATGATGGTAAAAAGAATCATATGGATTCTCATGTTTTTTCCTCCTCTTTGTACTGAGGCTAAGCGGTATCCTTCTCAACATTCAACCAGTTCATAAAAGCCATTCTCAGCAATTCTCCCATTGTCATCATCTCCTTAATATTTGTAGGTGTTACATGTAACGGCTGAATGCAGATTTCCGATCAAGCCACTGGTCTTTCGCCGTCGGTCGGTACCCGGGTAACGGCTGACAACTTTTCTGCTTGTTTTTTGCGACGGTAATCGTAAAAATGAAAAATTGAATCGTCATGAAAATCACCTCATTTCAAAGTGTAATATTTATATCTAAAGAGTAAAATTACTCTTAGATAGCATAAGAAAAAGCCGCAGGGCATACTGCGGCTTTCGAAGAAATCTCTCCACTAAAAAAGCCACAGGAATACAATATGCATCTCCTGCGGCTGATATGAGTGCTTTTTTATAAAATAGTCGTAGATCTCAGATACGGATCTCCGCGCAGGTCGATGGTATGAAATTGTTTTGGTTTTGTGTCATCCAGTTTTTCATGTTTTCCGACCTCGCTTTCTGAGAAATTTTCCTTACACTGGAAATTATATAGGACGTTTTACGGAAAGTAAAGCCTATTCCCAAAATATTCTTGACTTTTTTAGAAGGGCAGAAAAATTCCTGCCCATAACGCCCCTGCTCTGATTCAATGTATAAAGGGCCAGAGGAAGTTATGCCAACTCATCATCATCTTGCAAAAATTTTTCGATTTTCAAATCCAATTCATGCAATCGCTTCAATGCTTCGCTTTTGTCCATTTGTTTGTAATGATGCAACCCCATCGGCTGCTCATCCTTTTCATCGGCTTTCGCTACAACATGTTGAAGCGGCGTTCTTTTTTCTTCAAGACCAAACGGCAGGTAGCTGTCCGTGTGGAGAAGAACAGCCACAGATACTTCCTTCGCGACGAGACGGTCTTCGCCGAGACGGATCAGTAGCTTATGGGCCCGTTCCGCGCCCTTGATCGCATGGATATCGGACTTCCGGTATTCATCATAATCCCATTTCCCATCCCGGTACCACTCATAATGCCCCATGTCATGGAGCAAAGCTGATTTCGTAGCAAGGTCAGGGTCCACTCCCTTTTTCAATGCCATATCAAATGCGTATCCTGCAACGGTGACCGCGTGGTTGATTCCTGAGCGCTGCAAGTACTTTTGTGTAATGCGATGTTTGAACACATCGACGAGTGTCACTCTTTTCATACGATCACCTCCGATTTTTTAAAAAAGATCATATCATGATTACCCACTTAGAACAAGATTCCACTCGTTGATTCGCAGCTTTCGGAGAGCTTGGAGTGGAAAGTATCTTTTCAGACGACGTTTAATACAGTCATTGATTTCACATTCCTATGGAAGTTTACCCTATAATAGAAAAAGGAAACGATTCCGGGGAGGGATAAACATGACAAAAAAGAACGAAACGGTACTCATCACAGGCGTTGCTCAGGGCATTGGGCGTGGATTAGCTATAGCTTATGCGGAGAGAGGATACCGGGTGATTGGCTGTGATGTGAATGAAGAAAAAGGTCGGGAAACGATAAAAGAAGTGGATGGTGTACTCGTGCGTTGTGATGTAAGTGATCCAGAAGAGGTCGAAATTCTTTTCCAAAAAATAAAAGAGCCTTTTTCCATTTTGATCAACAACGCCGGCGTTAGTGAATTCAAATCGATATTCGAATTGGACGTGAATGAATGGGACCATGTGCTGAATACAAACCTGCGCAGCTGTTTCCTTTTTTCAAAATATGCAGCTGAAAGATGGAAAAAGGATAAGATTCCTGGACGAATTGTGAATATGGCATCTACGAGGGCGTTCATGTCTGAGCCTGACTCGGAAGCTTATGCGGCAAGTAAAGGAGGCCTTTTCGCGCTTACCCATGCAATGGCCGCTTCTTTATCTCCCTACAACATCCGGGTGAACAGCATCAGTCCGGGTTGGATTCATACAGGCGATCCTCATGAATTGAGAGATGTCGATCATGACCAGCACTTATCCAATCGTGTAGGTACGGTCGATGATATTGCAAAAGCTTGTTTTTATTTGACGGATGAGGCGAATGATTTTGTGAATGGAGAAAACGTGACCGTTGATGGCGGAATGACTCGAAAAATGATTTATGAACATTGATGATGGCAAAATGTTTAGTATAAGTTTTGTAGGGGTAGTGATATAGCAACAAAACATTACGGAGGTGACGACAGTGAATGAGCTGTCTTCTTACCAAATCACATTGAATCGCCCGTTAAAAACAAACCAGATTATGAAAGTGTACAAAACGATTTCGAAAAATGGGTGTGACTTATACTTACATCAAAATCAGCTGATTGCTGATGCTGGGCACCTTCCGAAATTATTATCATTTTTTCTATTCATGGATAAGGAAGAGTCATTCGTCATGATCATCGACGGCGAGTGTGTCGATGATGTTTACAACGAAATCGAAGACGAATGGGAGGATCATATTGCGGAGAGTACGTGCCGCAGAAAATACAATGATGCGATGGTTGAAAACGAAACTTCTATCTTAGTATAACGTTTGTACAATTATCTTAATAACCGTTGTACGATGGAAATGTCGAATGATCGTGCACCTTCTTCCGAGCGAAGGAGTGATCATCTTTGATTTTACGACTATCCAGAGACTCCTTCGCATCCCTTTTATACATAAGACGAAACCCGCTCCTTTTACAAGGAAGCGGGTTTCTTTTGGGCATACGTGTGTTCTTTTTTGTAAAAATTCATCCGGAACTGCAGAAATCCTAAAAGGATGATAAGAGAAAACGCCAAGAATATGTTGCTGTAAACCGCCGTCGTGCCTTCAAACCCTAGCCAGTTGAACGGCTGGTTAGGGTTGAATACGTCGAGCGCTTTTCCAATCAAAGCGCCACTTAGAGCACCGGATACGAAGTTGAGCAGGTTGAACACTCCCATTCCAACTCCTGTTTCATTTTTGTGTAAAATGTTCGCCAGGATGTCAGCAGACGATGCCTGCACGAGTGGAAAGCTCATGTAAGCAATGATGATCGCTGCACTTACGATATACGGATGTGCGCCGACAAGTGTAGACAAAACGACAAATCCGGTCCCTAGTAAGCCCAGGGCCATATAAAGAACGAACGTGTTCCCTTTTGAATCGACGAGATTCCCACCTTTTTGTCCCATCAAAGCTGCACTCAATGCCCCTGGAAAAAGGACGAGACCGATCATCATCGTTCCAAGTCCATAAGCATCACGGAACATGATCGGCAGCATGAACATCATGCCGAACAAACACACGACACCGAGAAAACTTGTAATGATGGTGGCTCTGTACTGATTGCTTTTGAATAGATGAGCAGGTATAAATGGTTCGTCGATCGCCTTCATCCGCCATAAATTCAAAACAAAGAACAGAACCGTAAACAGGAACAGCCAAGTGATCCCGAGGGTAATCCCAAGCATAAGCGTAGAAATCACTCCGGCGATTAAAGCAGCACCGACATAATCGATGTACCCTTTTTTCGACTCTTCTTGAGGCAGGTTTTTACGCAAGAATGGCAAAGTAATAATAATCATCGCAGACGTTAAGAACAAATACCGCCAATCAAGAAAACCTGCAATAAATCCACCGGCAATCGGGCCCACACCTGAGGCGAAAGCCATGACAGATGAGACGATTCCCAGCACTTTCCCACGCTCATTCGGAAAATAACGAATCGGCGCCAAGAATACGAGCGCCGGAATCATTGCCCCGCCTACCGCCTGGATCACTCTTGCCAGCAGGACCATCCCATAGTTTTGAGCAAAAAAGCCGAACAAAGAGCCGGCACAAAAAATGCTGAGTCCAAACGTAATCAATGTTCGATATGGATAGTAATCGGCCAGTTTTCCGTAAGTGAGAGCCCCGACGGCATAGACCATAATATATCCTGTCATGACCCAGCTGACTTCCGATGGCATCAGTTGATACGTTTTTGCTATATCGGGAACAGCGATGTTGAACATCGTTCCATTCATCACTGACATCATCATAACCGCGCAAAGGGAGATCAATAATCCCTTTGGGTTACGTACTTGTTGTTCTTCTTTCATGTTTTGATCTCCCCTCCATTATTTCGTTACCCGAAATGATTCTACACGACATCCTTATCAAAAGCAACGGCCAAACCTCACATCTACGCATTTAGTTTTTTTATCATAAGCTCCCTTTAGTTGATGACTCAGTTTCGAGACTTTTGATGAGCGGATCGGGGATCCTGGGGATGGCTCGCTTTCCGCGGGAGTGCGTTGAGCCTCCTCGGACTGCCGTCCTGCGGGGTCTCACCAAGCACTCTCTTCCCGCAGGAGTCTCACCATCCCCAGAAGCCCCTTGCTGTAATAAGAATCTCGAAACAATCTCCAAACAACAGGGATTTTATGTCTCAAATTCCTACAATGACAGGATTTAGGTGTGATTTCACCCGGACTTGGCAGGTTACTTTGAAGCGGATTTCGAGAACCTCATATGTCAAAGGGGCGGAGGGAATCGGTGAGATGGTATCTCGAAACCACTTCTGCCTTTCATGCTTAAGGGAAGTGAAGAAATATATACTTGTAGGCAGGTATTATCATCGTGATCGCTTTATATAGAGCATTTTATGCCTATCACAAATAAGGATGGAAGCCTCTCCTTCTGAGCGTAGGGGTTCGTTCATCATATACTTCGAATGGGGTGGTTGGGAAGCTGCGAGACTCCCGCGGGAATGGATTGGCTGGCGAGACCCCGCAGAGCTTTAGCTCGAGGAGCATTCCTGTAGGGAAACGATTTGAGGAAATATCGAATAGTTTGCGGTGTGCATAAAAAAAGCCCCCTTGGTACGATAGAGAGTGTCATGCATGACCTCGAATTAAGTACCGAAGGGAGACTTCAATTATGGATACTACACAAAATCAAAGAATAATGCAAACCAATGAACACACGATCGCTATAGGGGTGGACGTGGCGAAACACAAACACGTGGCCCGAGCGGTGGATGATCGTGGGGTTGACCTTGCCAAACGCATGGTTTTCTCCAATTCACTAGAAGGTTTTCAAAAGTTACAGAAATGGATTCAGGCTTTAAAAGCGCAAACAGG
>NZ_FNIZ01000030.1 GCF_900104185.1 Halobacillus aidingensis
TGTGCCATCCTCGCCTCTCCGCCCTGTCTCAGGTCCCCCACGGACTTCACCGTTTCCTCCCTGAGAAGGTGTTTCGTTTTCTGCTTCAACGAGGGGATGAACGCCTGGACGTCATTCTCCATAATTGATTCAGTCCTTCTTTGGCATCTTAAGCTACCAAATACTACGACTTCGGCTGACTTCTGCCGGTTCAGCTCCTCATCACTGAGAAGGTTACGAAGAGTCCTTCGCTTTCCCGACAGACCTCCCCGGGTAAGAGCATAAACTTCCCTTCCATATCCCCGCCTCATTTACTGCCTACCCCTTTGGTCGTTGGGACTTTATCTTGTTAGCAGACTCATCCCAGATAGACAGCCTTGTATGAGATTTGTGTTCCTCGGGGCAGAAGTTTGCCTCCGGCTTCCTTCAGGTTCCAGGTCGCCCTGGACACCCTTGCCTTTAGCTAACGGCTACAACGACCTTCGCCGTTCGGGACTTGAACCCTAGAGTTTATGCCCATGCCGGGCACACATAAAAATCCCTGGTGGATTTTCCACCAGGGATGAAGAGGTTATTTATTATACGGCGCTCGCATTGATTTCAACGTCGATGTTTCCACTTGTCGCTTTAGAGTATGGGCATACTTTGTGAGCTTCCTCAGCAAGTGATTCCGCTTCTTCCTGAGAAACGCCCTTCACTTTCACATTAAGGACAACGCCTACTTTAAAACCATTGTCTGATTCATCTTTCAAAAGGCTGACGTCAGCAGTGATTTCAGATTCGATATCTTTCTTCTGTTTACTTGCAACCAAGTTTAATGCTCCATCGTAGCAAGCGGAATAACCAGCAGCAAACAGTTGCTCTGGGTTCGATCCTTTTTCATCACCTTCACCAGGCATGGAAAGGTTCAAATCAATTAAACCGTCATCTGACTTAACATGGCCATTTCGTCCACCTTGGGCTGTTGCATGTGCGGTAAACATTACTTTACTCATTATCCATCACTCCTTGACTAATTATTGAATCTACTACAATTACATTCCTCATCTTGCCGTTGATTAAACATTTCTATTCATCATAGACGCGGTACTCCTTTTGCAAGTCCGCAGGAGCCATCTTCACCATCCATTGCATAATGTAAGTGAAAACAGCAAGGTCATCGACAAGACCGAAAAACACGAGGAAATCCGGGATGATGTCCCATGGAAAAAGAAGATAAGCCACTAAAAGTATAACGGAAAACCCTTTTTTTCCGGTACTCACATCTTTTGATTTGAAAAATCGCACAAGAAACGGCACCGATTTTCTGACATTGAAAAGAAACTTAACTCTTCGCCATAAACGGATCATCGCCTTCCCTCCTCCCCCTATTATACCCTTCTTATATCGACATAAAGCAAGCAGAATCCTCACAATTGCTTAAATAAGACGTATACTTTACCATAAAAAGAAAAGAGACTATTCCACATATACTCCAACCGTTACGGTGATTCACGCTTACCCGCCATGAAGGAAGACGGTTGAACTTCGAGCTGTACCCGCCATGCAGAATTTCATAAGATAATCGGGCCATCTCAACACATACTACCATTAGCTACATAGCCCATTTTATTAATTTCTGCATACGATAACATAGCTCAAAGAAAATTGAAGGGGAGAAAGTTGTCATGAAGATCCTACTATTGAACGGAACCATCGTCGGGAAAAAGACCCGGACGCTCCTTGATGAAATCGAAAAATATATACAACAGCTGCCAACGGACCACACCACAAAAATCGTTGATCTCGAGGACTACGAGCTTCAATTCGTAGATGGCCGCCCAGCGGAAGAGTACAATGATGATATGAAGAAATTAATCCATGAAATTGAAGAAGCCGATGCTTATGTCCTGGCTACTCCCGTTTTTCAAGGATCGATCCCAGGTACTTTGAAAAACGTATTTGATGCAGTATCGCCCCTTGCCATGCGTTATAAACCCGTATCGATTGTCGCTAATGGGGGAACTTTGCAACATCACCTCGTTGTAGAAAATCAATTAAAACCGATCCTGAATTATTTCCGGTGCATGGTAACACCGAACTACGTATATACACACACGAATCACTTTTCAACACAAGGAGAGCTCATAGACGAAGACGTACGGAACCGCCTGAAAGAGATGACGGTCGTCTTTAATCAATACATGCAGATGAGTCGGGAACTTGAACCAGATAAGTAGGCAATACCGTTTTTAAGTTAATCAGGCTGATATTCCTTTCGATATAAAAAGGCGCGGGCTCTTTTATAAGACCTCGCGCTCCTTTATGCTCTTCCGAGTATTTTAGTTATGTAATTTTGCGTTTCCCGGAAAGGGGGTACACCCTCATACTTGTCTACATTGCCAGGACCAGCATTATAAGCAGCAAGCGCTAACTCGGTATTGCCATCATAACGATCGAGCATTTGCCTTAAATATTTTGTCCCGCCCATTAAGTTCTGCTCAGGGTCAAATGGATCTGTAACACCAAGGCCCTTCGCTGTAGCGGGCATAAGCTGCATCAACCCTTGAGCTCCTGCATGACTGACAACACCAGCATCGAAGTTTGATTCAGCCTTCACTACAGACCGTACCAATTTTTCATCGACCCCATACCGATCTGAGGCTTTTTTTATGAGCTGATCTACAGCCGCATTTCCACTAGTTACATTCGCAATGTTATTCCCTTCATGGCTTTTCTCCACAGGGTCTGGTACTTGCTGAGCTGTAAGGCTGCTCACTGGTTGTGTAAGGCGGTTTGGCACAGAAGGCCCGCTCGCACGAAACGATTGATCCATCGCTGCATTCAACAGGCTTTGAAACGTCATATCCTGCATTCCGCCTGAAAAAGTGTTCGAATTCCGATTCCCTAACATAGACATGGCCTGCATTTGAATCATTAGTTGGATTTTACTGACATCCATGTGCTCCACTCCATATAGTTGATAGTTCAAGTGTACAAGATTCATGCTTTTTCAACAATCACTCTTCTGAATATATTTTACAATTTACCAATAGTAGTCAAAACTTGAGAAAATCTTTTCTTAAAACCTCTATTCAGTTATCATTTTTGAACGTTTTTTTCCCAAAGCAGCAACAAGGGAAAAGGTGATACAATAAGGAATAGCAAAAGAGATACTGAATCGTGCTCGTGCGCTGTCGTGCTGGTTGTCCACGACTCTGCACATGGTTTATTTGTTTATTTGTATTCATTTCTTACTAAAGTACTCTCTTTTGTCTCTTACGTCGAATCACCCTATTATTTTTCCCCGCCAGGAAAAATAACCTGTAGATTTCATGGTCTGTCTCCCTTCAATGAAAAGACACGTACCATCACCCCCTTTTGCCCATTCAAAAGGGGGCTTTTTTTATCCTCTTTTATCTCACTAAAGCTTCCGTTTGTGGAAGACTCAGTTTCGAGGCTTTTGTTGAGTGGATGGGGCTGCGGGGAATGGATTGGCTGGCGAGACCCCGCAGAGCGGAGCTCGAGGAGGCTTGCTGCCATCCCCACAGGAAAGCGAGTAGCTTCCCAGCCACCCCTGACGCTCAATTAAGCAACGACCCCCAAAGCACCTCGAAATCAAGTCTTCAACAATCCTGCCAAATAGTTGAATAAGGACTTCATTTTAGACAGGATCCGTGCTTTGTGTGGACAAGCCGGCAAATTATTTTTTTAAAAGCTAAATATTCCACGTTTGTACATCATATATTGGAAGTACAAAGGAGGTGGAATAAAGATGGATTTCAACAACCGTGTGTTCTTGTTTTTAGCTGCTCTTCTTTCCGGGTATGCGCTTTACAGCATCGGTGACACTGCTGGGAACTTTTTCGATCAATTCTTGTTCTACGCCGGCTACATTGCAATGATACTTTTTTCTTTTGCTATTATTATCGTCGGGCTGGCAAGATTCTTGAATCAGTACAAATAAAATTGGCCTCTCTATGCTAGAGGGACGTGTGAAAAAAGGCTGCGGATATCCGCAGCCTTCCTTTTATTTTGATGGTTTAAAAAGAGACTTGAAAAAGTCTGTCCACCTGTTCTGCTCAGATGACTCTCCGACTTCCTTTTGTTCTTCAATCCTTATATGCTCTTTTTCAATCGCATAATCCAATGTGAGGACAGCCCCGAATTCTGAATGTGTTTCCTGGTTCGAAACGGTCGAATGATGAATGTTATGCTTCTCGGCTAAATCCATGTAGGGAGATAAAAACCGGTAGCTCACATCTCCGTTCAAAAGCAGGTTGGCATCTTGATAGCTTTTCATCAGAGCCACCAACTCTTCCTGCCCCTTCTCCTGCATCACCTGACCCTTCGTCAGAGCGATCAAGACTCGTTCTCTTAACGTACCAAGGTATTGTTTTCTTTCTCCTGGTTTTGTTTGCCGGCTTCCATAAATGCCTTCCTGTAAGTAATCTTCCATATCTGGTTTCTTCATAGATGCACCTCATTCACTCCTAGTATGGCACAGAAAAAAGGCTGTACACATGACAGCCTTTACTTATTTTACAACGACGGATATATGAGATGGAAGAACGGACAACTCCACAGGAAGGGAATCTCCTTCTTCTCCATCGACGTTCGTGACCAGGTTTTCTTCCGATGTGATACGGATATGATCCGCTTTGAAGTATTCCACGTCCTGCTCATCCTTAAGTCCACCTCTAAGAATGGCTGAAACGATGGATGCAAGACGAATCATATTCACTTTAGGTACGATATACCCGTGAATTTTCCCGTCATTCACTTTCGCTTCCGGAGATAATTTTTCAAATCCACCTGCTGAATTCGTTAAAGCTGCTAGGAAAAGAAAAGATTCCCCTTCCCATGCCTTATCGTCATATTCAATCCGCATGGGATAACTGCTATGCTGGGTCAAGGTTTTCATCCCTTCCATCATATACGCAAGCGGACCAAATTTCGTTTTTTGTTCAGGTGTCACTTCATATGTCGCTTCAGCAAGGGCCCCCACTGCCACGATGTTAACAAAATACTGGTCATTAAACTTCCCAATATCCACAGATTTTGTCTGATCGGAACGGAGAACATCAATCGCCTCTTCAACCTTCAGTGGAATATCGAGGGCTCTTGCAAAATCGTTGACTGTCCCAAGTGGAATGATTCCCAAATGCGGGCGATGATTTTCGTCTACCATCCCATTGATTGTCTCATGGAGGGTGCCATCTCCCCCCATAGAAACGACGAGATCGAACTCACCTCTGCAGGCGTTCTGGCAGTACTTTGTCGCATCCAACTCTTTTTCTGTTTGAGCAACTTCCACTTCGTATCCTTTTTCCGATAAAATGTGCTCGATTTGTTCAACATGATCGACGGCTTCCTCTTTTCCTGAAGAAGGATTGACGATCAGCATAGCCTTTTTCATTCTCTATCTCCTCTCCAATACATCCTTTATCCTTCTGCTTGATATTCATAAAGGGTGCTGACAGAAGAAAAACCGATTTTGCGGATGAATTCACTCACCCCATTCTGATGAGGTCTAAGGCTTACCTGGATGACTTTTGCTTCCTGTTCATACATCCACTGGACTAGTTCGTCACACAGTTCTGTACCAATGCCTTCCCGCCTGTAAAATTCATCCACAAATACTTCCCTGACATATCCATACACATCCTCTTCCCCATGGGCCTCGATAATGCCAAGGACATATCCGATCATTCTTCCATTCATATCAGCAACCAGCAGCTTCTGTTTCGGGTTCTTTGCTAAAAATTGATCTGCCGCCCAATACTTACGATTCCTCACTTCTTCATTGGTCAGCCTTTCTGAGCTCGTCACATGTAGAAAGTCGATGCTGTACCTTGTAAAGTGCATCAAATCCTTTTCCTCAGGTTCCCTGATTTTCACCATCAGAAACTCCCCCTCTAAGCTTTTAACACCACTTGATATTCCGGTGTTTTTTCAATAACTTCCCGGGCGAAGGAGCAGACCGGGTCTATTTTTAATTTATGTTTGCGTGCGTAGTTCACGGCATAATCAATTAATTCTGCACCCAAACCTTTTTCGCGCTCAGACGGGGCAACGAAAGTACTTGTAATGACCATTGTATTATCATTCTCTTCAAATAGAAGCTGAGCTTTCGGTTCCTGTTCTTCTCCTATATAAAATGTTCCTTGTTTCTCTTGGATTTCTTGTTCCACAACAATCTCTCCTTTCCCTATAAAGGATACCCTTTCATCTCCAAGAAAAACATGACCTTCCCATACGAGGGGAGAAGATAGTGATTGTATTAGTTGAGTATTCGGCAGAGATAATGAAGAATTCGACAACGCTATTTTAGAATTCGACACCGCTAATTGAGTATTCGACCATGCTATTTAGGAAATCGACATCGTTCATTGAGTATTCGACATAATAGAGATGCTCAACATTCAACTCTCCTTAATAAATGCCTATAGAAAAAAGAAGAACACCTACTTTTATAAAAGTAAGTGCTCTTTAACATTAGGCCGTTTGTTTCAACTCTTCTTCTAATGGAATATCCTTCTGTAATCCGCGGCGGGCGGCTATGATGAAGGCAGTGACAACAGCAACGGTGCCGATGGCTGCAACAACGTAGGAAACATTCAGATCCAGGCCGAATCCGATCGGCGCGTTCAAGATATAGGTGAATGTGGCCATGGTCATGAACGTTGCAGGCACGGCGGCAATGAAGTAATTTTTACGGGATAGGAACAAGTACATCGCTCCTACCCAAAGCGCGATGACTGCTGTCGATTGGTTCGCCCAGGAGAAGTATCTCCATAGAAGTGTGAAATCGATCCGTGTCAATGCAAATGAGATGACGAACAATGGAAGTGCAATCCAAACACGACTCATGATTTTCTTTTGTGGAACTTTAATATAATCCGCAATAATCATACGGGCGCTTCGGAATGCTGTATCTCCAGATGTGATTGGCAGTATGATGACACCAAGGACAGCAAGTGTACCACCGACAGCGCCTAACATAGCGATGGAAACTTCACTGACAACAGCTGCTGGTCCTCCACTTGCAAGGATTTCATTCAGTCCTGCAGAACCGTTGAACAAGCTCATAGCCGCAGCAGCCCAGATCATGGCAATGATTCCTTCAGCAATCATCATTCCGTAGAAAATCCGACGTCCTTGTTTTTCCCTTTGTGTCGTTCTTGAGATGATAGGGGTTTGTGTCGCGTGAAATCCTGACAGAGCACCACAAGAAATCGTTAAGAACAATAGTGGGAATATTGGTGCGTTATCCGGATGCATATTCGTAAATGACAATTCTGGGATGGGTGCTCCAGTTACGATAAGAGATACTCCGACTCCAATCGCGCTGATGAGTAGAAGGGCACCGAAAATTGGATAAAACCGTCCGATGATTTTATCGATCGGAAGCATCGTCGCTAACAAATAGTAAGCGAAAATCACAAGCAGAATGACAGGAAGAGCAAGCCAGCTGCTCGTCATGTTGTGTAAAAGATCGGCAGGTGCTGTAACGAAGACAGTTCCTACAAGGACAAGCAAAAGAATCGCAAACGCATTGACGACGTGCTTCATGACTTTCCCTAAAAACTTCCCTGCAAGCTCAGGCAGGTGGGCGCCACGGTTACGGATGGAGATCATTCCCGTTAAATAATCGTGGACAGCTCCCGCAAAAATGGCTCCAAACACAATCCATAGGAAAGCGACCGGTCCATATAAAGCTCCAAGAATAGGACCGAAAATAGGACCTACACCCGCGATATTCAAGAGCTGGATTAACGCATTCTTTTTTTCTCCCATCGGCAGGTAATCGACACCGTCACCATGAGAATAAGCAGGCGTTTCACGACCTGTGTTGACGCCAAACGTTTTTTCAACATATTTACCGTACGTAAGATAACCGACAATTAAAAGTGCAATACTCACTAGAAAAGTAATCATTGTATTTCCTCCTTTTCGCGTTCGTCTGTAATCGCTTACATAAAATATATCAAGAGAACGCTTCCAAAAGAGGATTTTCTGTTTAACATGTCAGAATTAATGTCCAAGATGTCGTATAAGAGGATTGAAATACAACGATAAATTACAACTCCAGCTTCTTACGTAATTCCTTCACATAGTTCCGGCTGACGGAAAGCTTCTCCTCCGTCTCCTGCAGTTCCAACTGATAGGCTCCATTGAACCACGGAGTTAACCTGTGGACGTAATCCAAGTTCACAAGATAACTTTTATGAATTCGGAAGAAAGAGAAGCCTTGGAGCCGCTTCTCCACTTCTTTGAGCGCATCTTTCGTTTCATAGACCTTATGTTTGCCGACGATTTTTGTAATCCGATCTTCCCTGTGTACGTACATAATTTCAGAGGGGTCCAGATATTCAATCGTATCCTCCACTTCAACTGCCAACTTAGAAGGAGGTTTAACGACATTTTCTTCTACCGGCTTCAATTTCTTCTCTATTCTTTCCACGGTTTCACTCAACTGTTCCTCATCAAAAGGTTTGAGCAAGTAATCGATCGCCTTCTGACGAAAGGCTTCGACCGCAAAATCTGGATATGCGGTTGCAAAAACGATCTCTGGAACCTTCTTGAGCTCTTGAACTGCCTTCGCTACCGCCATCCCATCCATCTTCGGCATTTCCACATCTAAAAAAAGGACATCCGGCTGAAGCTTCAACGTCTGCATGACTGCTTCATCTCCTGATCCCGCTTCCCCTACAACCTCAATGCTCTCGTAAGGTTTTAGCAAAAAATTCAATTCTTCCCGACTGAAGCGCTCATCATCAACGATGAGCACCGTAATTTTTCCGTTCATGACCCTGTCTCCTTTTCATGAAGAGGGACCGTAAATGCAATGGTTGTCCCCTTTCCTTGCTCGCTCATAATTTTTAGCTTCGCACTCTTTCCGTGCATGTATTCTAAACGTTTGTTGACGTTATATAACCCGAACCCCGTCCCTCTTTCTGACGTGACTGATTGTTCTCCCAAGTTGCGTAACCTCATCGGTTCAATTCCTTTTCCGTTATCCGCTACGCTGATGTTGACGTTTTCTTTATCTCTACGGACACAAATCGTGATTTCCGCTCCCCCTTCCTGGTCTTTAATCCCATGTTTGATGCTGTTTTCGACCAGGGGCTGTAGGGTTAAAGGCGCGATTCGTGCTGATAACGCTGATTCATCAACATCATAGTGAACATGGAGGCGATCGACAAAACGCGTTTCTTCGATGAGAAGATAGGACTTTACATGTTTCAACTCTTCTTTTAAAGACGTCCAGGTTTTGGTGGTCGCCCCTAGGTTTTGCCTGAAGAACTTGGAAAGAGCAATAAGCAGCGCTCTTGCTCGATCAGGTTCCGTACGAGTCAACGAAACGATGACGTTTAACGAATTAAATAAAAAATGTGGATTGACTTGTGCCTGCAGGGCCTTCACTTCCGCTTCACGAGCAAGTTCTTGTGCTTTTTCAGCATCAGCAAGCTCAAGCTGCTGACTAAGGAGGGCACTCAATCCCTGGATCAATTCCAATAGAACATTCGAGATTTCTTTTTGTGACGAAACGTAAAACTTCAAGGTTCCGACCACTTCTTGACGCTTCTTCAATGGAACGATGACGGCTGCTCCAAGTGGACAGTCCGCCTGTTGGCATTGAATCTCTTCATGACTGACTACAACACGCTCTCCTGTCTCAATGACATCACGAGTGGCGTCCGTTTGAATCGGCTCTCCCGCCTTATGATGGTCATCGGCCTGTCCAACATGAGCAAGGATTCTTTGTTTATCCGTCATGGAAATCGCACTCACTTGAACTTCCCCATAAATGATCTGGCACGCCTTTTCTGCAGAATCCATCGTCAACCCTTTTCGCAGGTGAGAGACCGTCGATTCTGCCAATTTCAGTGCTTTTTGTGCCTGCAAAGCTCCGACTTTCTCTTCTTCATGAAGAACATTGCGGATGATTAATAAGAACAATGCGGAACCGACACCGTTCGCTACAATCATGGGGGCTCCGATCTCCTGGACAAGGGCCCACGCACGCGGAAATGGATCAGAGATAAGAAGGATGATCCCCATCTGCACCGTCTCTGCAAGGGCCCCAACAAATAAAGCTGTCTTCAGTTTTAAAGACTCCCCTTTTTTATGGAAGTAACCCGCAATGATTCCTGCTACCACAGCAGATATCCCGCAAGCGACCCCCGTGAATCCTCCAAGGGAAAAACGATGCAAACCAGCAATGATCCCGGCCCCTATGCCAATGCGGTAACCACCGAAAAGGCCGGCTGCCACGATTCCAATCACTCTTGAGTTCGCCAGTGCTTCCGATTCGACAAGGTTATAAGCCCAGCGTCCATAATCAAGGGAACTTGTATTATAAGTGATACCTGTATATGTACCAATGATTCCGAACAACCCGAAAAAAGCGATCGCCATGTACCGCTGACGTTGGTCCAGCGTTTTTTGATCGATCAGCTCTCGGAAAAAACGGAAGCGAGTAATAATGAAAGCAACCGTTACGATAATCCCAAGCCTTTCAAGCATCGGAAGAAACAACTCAAACATAATCCCACTTCCTTTTTCATACCTCTACTCTTTCTTTCATATATGCTCCCTTTTGTGGACGGCTCAGTTTCGAGACGTTTGTCTGAAGGGATGGTGCCTGGGAAAACGTCTCGCTTTCCGTGGGCGAGTCACTCCCCGCAGCCCCATCCACTCAAAAAACATCTAGAAATCGAGTCTTTCACAATCCTGCCATATCGTTGAATAGCGGTTTATGTTTATTGTAGCATGGGCGGTTTGTTTCGATACACAGAATGAAGGCAAGAGATGAAATCTCATCATCCAGGTAAAATCCTAATCGAAAATATTAGGGAAACGTCAGAATTTTTTGATACACTAAGAAGAAAATGAGGTGATAGGATGACAACAAAAATAGCAATTATTCAAATGGACATCGTCTTCGGTAACCCTGAAGAGAACCGTAAACTTGCAAAGGAGAAAATAAAAGAAGCTGCCGCACAAGGAAGCGAGGTCATCTTGTTGCCTGAATTGTGGACGACAGGCTATGATCTTTCCCGTTTTGAAGAAATAGCAGAAACACTCGAGGGTCCGACGCATCAGCTCTTGATTTCTTTAGCAAAGGCACTCAAGGTCACCATTGCAGGATCCATCGCTGAAGAAGAAAACGGTAAGTTTTACAACACCTTCGTTGCCTATAACGCTGAAGGTGATCGGCTGTTCAACTACCGGAAAGCCCATTTGTTCCGTTTGATGAATGAAGAAAAGTTTTTAGAATCAGGGAACCAAAAAGGGAATTTCAATCTTGGTGAGGTGCCTGTGGCCGGTGTCATTTGTTATGATATCCGTTTCCCTGAATGGATGAGAACACACATGCTGGATGGTTCGCGCGGGTTGTTTGTCGTTGCAGAGTGGCCAAAACCCCGGGTTGAGCATTGGCGGAATCTATTGATCAGCCGGGCGATTGAAAATCAATGCTTCGTCATCGCCTGCAACCGTGTAGGTGCTGATCAAAACAATGAGTTTGGAGGCCATTCAATCGTTGTAGACCCGTGGGGCAACGTATTGGCTGAAGGTGGTTTTGATGAAGAAATCGTGTATGCCGAAGTCGACTTCACAGCTGTCGAGGCGATTCGCGAGCAGATCCCTATTTTTCAAGACCGACGTCCGGACTTGTATGAATGAGTTCTTACTAGATCATCGAATGGATATTTATCATCTTTAGTTGATATATCTTGTATTTAATTGATTTATCGCATTTTTAATTGATATATCCGTTATTTGATTGATATATTTCATATTCAGTCGATACCACCCACAATTAAGACAAAAAATCCTTCCGAATCACTCGGAAGGATTTTTTTCATAGGCCGGAGTTTGGTAGAAATAGTTCGGTGTGTCCATCCGGTTTTCGTATGCCGAATGAAAGATGTGTGTCGCTGCTGGCGAAACGGGCGGGATGAGCCATGTCCAGTCACCCTTGACCTCACGTCCGCACGACTGTTCTTTTTTCTCAAACTGATGGAACTGTTGAGCAGCTGTATGATGGTCGACAAGGCTTACCCCTTCGGATTGATAAGAAAACAGGACAGCCTGATTAAGCTCAATCAAAGCGCGGTCCTTCCACAAGGATGAATTCCGTTTCGTATCAAGCCCCATGGCTTCCGCTACGGCGGGCAAAAAATCATACCGAAAGTCATCAGCGAGGTTACGGGCCCCGATTTCTGTTTCCATATAAAAACCGTTGAACGGGGCGGCTGTATAATCAAGTCCACCGATTTCAAGTCGCATATCAGAAATCACAGGGACGGCATACCACTGCATGCCTAAGTCTTCAAACCAAGCATATTCGGGATGACGAAGTGGTACTTCTAAGACCTTGTCTGCAGGGATTTCGAACCACATGGGTTCCCGTCCATCCATTTGGACGACAAGAGGCAATACATCAAACGACGTGCCGCCCCCTTTCCAGCCGAGCTTCTCACATTTCTTCGTAAACGCTACAGAAGCGGGGTCTCCAATTACACTTCCATTCTCTTCATAACCGGCGTAACGGACCAGTTGATGATTCCAAACCCGCACTTCTCGCTCCGAGGTTTTGGGTTTGAAAATAGTAATCGTCGAGCGGATACGCCCCCCGTTCGTGGCATAATCCAAGTGTTCAAAGAGTACATCGCGCATGTCTTCTTCTGTATCGACATGCCTGGCATCAAACACCTTCAAGCTGTTCCAAAAGAGACGTCCGATGCAGCGGTTGCTGTTCCGCCAGGCGACTTTGGCGCCATATTCAAGCTCGGGATAGGTGTGCGTATAGCTTCCCTTCTCACCAATTTCCTGCTCGATTTCCTTGAGCCTCTCATCTGTACCAGAAAGCTGTTGCTCCTGATGGTATTGGCGAACGAATGCTTCCGCCTTTTTATATAAATCTGTATTCACAGCATGAATCCTCCTGTATGGTGCTTCATTCCTATCCTACCATACACGAAGAACTTCCTACACGATTCAGTCTGCTTTACGGGCTGCTTGCTGCACAGGATCCCACACGCTGTTATAAGGAGGTGCATAAGCAAGATCCAAGTCTTCTAATTCATCGATCGACATTTCATGGAATAGAGCAGTGGCCAGGACATCGATCCGTTTATCAGCTCCCTGACCTCCAATGATTTGAGCCCCGAGCAACTGACCGGTTTGCTCATGATAAATGATTTTCAATGTCAGCAAATTTTGCTTGGAATAATAGCCGGCGGCATGTGTGGATTCAATCGTGATTTTTTTAAATGGAATCTTTTCGTTCTTAGCCTCCCGTTCAGAAAGACCTGTGCGGGCAAGCGTTAAATCAAAGAATTTCAATATCGACGTACCCACAATCCCTCGGAACGATCTTCTATGATCAATCATGTTCAGTCCTGCGATCTGCCCTTGTTTGTTGGCATGTGTGCCTAATGGAATATAATCATCCTTTTTCTTGATCCGGTGATACTGGGTGGCGCAATCCCCGGCAGCATAGATGTCCAGGATGCTTGTCTCCATAAAAGCATTCACGGCAATCGCGTCGTTTATCCCTTTGTACACGCCCGTATTTTTCATAAAGGAGGTGTTCGGCGTCACTCCTACGGCGACAAGGACAAGGTCGGATTCATATTCACCTTTATCCGTGATAACCGATTGAACATGCTGCTCCCCTTTGAATCCTTCGACCGATTCACCGAGGTGTAGTTCCACACCGTTCCGTTCGGCTTCTTCATGGACCATCTCCCCCATATCCTCATCGAAAATTTTCGCCAGTTGAGGTCCGCGGTCAATCAAACGTACTTTCTTTCCAATCGACACAAAGCTTTCCGCCATTTCAAGCCCTATGTACCCACCGCCGATAATGGTCACATGTTCCTTTTCCTTTGTAGTCGCTGTCATGATCTCCTTCATATCGGGAATGGTCTTTAGTGTGTAAATCCCTTCAAGCTCCCGTCCTTCCCATGGAGGCATGACCGGTGCTGCACCGGAAGCTACGAGCAGACGATCATAGGACAACTCAAACCCCTGATCCTCATGATCTTTTCCGTATACGACTTTATGATCGCAATCCACTTCCGTTACCGTGTGATAGGTACGGACATCAATGCCATACTTTTCGCGAAACGTTTCAGGGTCACGCGCGATGAGGTTTTCTGTAGACTCGACATCCCCGCTTAATACATACGGCAGGCCACACTGTCCATAAGAGGTGATCCCTCCATGTTCCAACACGGTAATCGAATGCCCCTCACTATTCCTTACAATTTGCATCGCTGCACTCATCCCTGCAGCATCTCCTCCGATAATAACGAAATCCATCCCAATCACTCCTTTTACGTACCTTCTATTCTCTTATTCTTTGCCTATATGGTTCCCACTCAAACTTCTCTCATGTTAAACTAACGATATTATCTTTTTGTACGACTTTTCAAAAAAATCATTCGAGGTGAAGGACATGAAGCAATTCCAAACATCCAAAGCCATACAGCGGCTTCCGGACCAATTTTTCGCAACTATGATCGATAAATTAAATCTTTACAAAAATCGTGGTTATGACACCTTGAACTTAGGGCAGGGAAACCCTGACCAACCCACCCCCTCCCACATTGTGCAGTCCTTACAGGAGGCGGCTGAAAACCCGGATTTCCACAAATATCCCCCCTTCCACGGTTATGAGTTCTTAAAGGAAGCCGTAGCTGAATTTTACAAGCGCGAATACGACGTAGACATTGATCCTGAAACAGAAGTCGCCATTATGCCTGGAAGCAAAACAGGGCTCGTTGAGCTTAGCCAGTGTTTCCTTGATCCAGGGGATGTCGCGCTCGTTCCCGATCCCGGTTACCCGGATTACTGGTCCGGCATTGAAATGGTCGGCGCAGAAATGAAGTCGATGCCCCTTCGCGAAGAGAATGGCTTTTTGCCTGACTACAGTGAAATTGATAAAGAGAGCTGGGAAAAAGCAAAGCTCATGTTCCTAAACTATCCCAATAACCCGACAGGAGCTATGGCTGGTGAGGACTTTTTTGTAGAAACCATCCAGGAAGCAGAAAAGAACGATGTCTGTGTCGTTCACGACTTCGCCTATGGGGCCATAGGATTTGATGGGAACAAACCGCTCAGCTTTATGCAATTCGAAGGTGCGAAAAATGTCGGTGTTGAGGTTTATACAATGTCTAAAACTTACAATATGGCCGGCTGGCGTGTCGCTTTTGCTGTCGGTAACCCAAGCGTCATCCATGCGCTTGAGGTCATCCAGGATCACTACTTCTGCAGTATTTTCGGCGGATTGCAGAAAGCATCAGCCACTGCCTTATTGAGTTCCCAACAATGTGTCACAGATCTTGCCGAAACCTATGAAAAAAGACGCGACCTTCTCGTCCACGGTTTAGAAGAAGCTGGGTATCATGTCGCCCCCTGCCAAGGTTCCTTCTTTACATGGCTGCAAGTACCTGATGGCTATACCTCCCAAGGCTTTGCGGATGATTTATTGGAATCGACAGGGTTGTTCGTTGCCCCTGGAATCGGCTTCGGTACGCACGGAGAAGGTTATGTGCGCATCGGGTTGAACAATTCGGAAGAAACATTGCGGGATGCCGTGAAACGATTCAAAGCATTTAAGCAGAAGTAAGATCAAGGACAGTACTTTCCAACTCGAAAGTACTGTCTTTTTATTCTTTCACTATAACAAGTGCTTCCATAATTCAATCATAAAGCGCAAGCGTATACTAATCTCCTGCTTCTGTCGAAACAAGTCTGATCGTTGGATAATTTTTTTAAAAATAAAGATTGAATACTTGTTCAAAATGTATTTTAATTATCTTATACAAATATCCTACGCGGACTGTACAGGAGGGATTCACATGTATACGCTTATTAGAAAAGATGATCGTTTATTAGAAGTTTTAAAAGACCCCATTGATCGTAGAGACAAGGTTTTCCCTCAAGAAGAAGAAGCTGTGAAGTATGCTGAAAAATTGAATGGATATATACAATCCGGACCGAAATGGGAAGTACAGGAATATTTGATAAATGAACTTAAAAAAAGCAGAAGCTCCATTTCCTGAGCTTCTGCTTTTTCCTATTCGATTTAAAAAGGAAACTCGCGATAACCGTTCATCACGCCGATCCATTTTACGGTTGTGAATTTATCCAAAGCCCATTCGCCTCCGAAACGTCCGAGACCGGATTCTTTTTCACCACCAAAAGCGACGTGTGCTTCATCATTTACGGACTGATCATTCACATGAATCATCCCCGTCTCCACACGTTTGGCTACTTCCACTCCTCGATGGACATCACGAGTGAATACAGAACCGCTCAATCCGTATGGAGAGCTGTTCGCCGCTTTGATCGCTTCTTGTTCAGATGAAACTTGGATCACGGAAGCAACAGGGCCAAAGACTTCATTCTTTGCAATCGGCATATCGCTCGTTACACCCGTCAAAACGGTCGGCTGCATGACACTGCCATCTGTCTCCCCACCTGTGAGAATTTCAGCGCCTCGGCCAACACTTTCTTTTACATCTTCCTGAATCCGCTCTATGGCATCCTTGTTAATGAGTGGGCCAATGACAGTATCTTTCTCCGAAGGATCGCCAGCTTTCAGGCTCTCAACCTTCTCTTTGAATTTTTCGATGAACGAATCATGAACACTCTCTTCGACGATGATTCTGTTCAACGACATGCAAATCTGCCCTTGGTGCAGGAACTTTCCGAAAGCCGCCGCTTCCACTGCTTGATCAATATCCGCATCCTCAAGGACGATCATGGCATTGTTCCCGCCTAGCTCCAGGGCTGTCTCCTTAATATATTTCCCTGCGAGTTCACCAATATGGCTGCCGACTTCCGTCGAGCCTGTAAATGAAATCAGCTTCGCTGCCGGGTGTTTCACAAAAGCATCTCCGATTTCTGATCCTCGACCGACGACCACATTGATCACACCCTCTGGGAAACCTGCTTCTTCGAACAGATCGGCAATTAACAACCCTGATGTAACAGGTGCATCAGACGCCGGCTTAACGACGACGGTATTCCCGGTCGCTAAAGCTGGAGCAATTGACCTCATCGCTAGATGAAAAGGGAAATTCCAAGGGCCTATGACGCCGATGACACCTTTCGGAGAACGGTACACCCGGTTTTCCTTGCCTGGTGTGTTGGACGGTAAAATCTGGCCGCTCATCCGCGTCGGAAAACTGGCCGATTCCCGAATGATGCCGACAGCTGCCTGATATTCTACCTCTGCTTTGACAAGCGTGCTGCCCGCTTCTTTCACGAGCCAATCGATAATTTCATCTTTCCTCTCACGGACCACTTTCAATAGTTGATCAAAATACGTCTGCTTTTTAGCAGGAAGAGTCGTCATCCATGACTCCTGAGCATTTACAGCTGCCTCGTAGGCTTCGTTAAGATCATCTTCATTTGCAGAAGGGATCGAAGCAATCGTTTGCTGTGTATAAGGGTTGACATTATCTACATATTTCTCACTGGAACCGCTCTTCCACTGACCATTGATGTATTGTTTAGTAAATGTTTGCGGACTCATTTCAAAACCTCCATTCGGAAACTTTTCACAAAGTTATCATTCCCGGTTATAGAGGAATCGAAACGATTTAGACTTCCATCAGCATATCCACGTGCGGGATCCCATCTTCAAGGTAGACATCTGAAACCTCTTTGAATCCAAAAGAACCGTAGAAATGGCGCAAGTGCTCCTGGCCGTGGAGCCAAATGTGGTGGACCTTATAATCTTCCTTCAACACATGGATTGCACGGTCCATCACTTGACGGGCATAGCCACACCCTCGATGCCCTTCTTTAACGAGCACACGGCCTATACTATGGTACTGCTCATCTTCTTCTGGTGGGACAATGCGGCAGTAAGCTACCATCTCCTGTTCTTTTTCCATCCATATATGTAAACAACCTTCGTCTCTTCCATCGACTTCAGGATAAGGACATTCCTGTTCAACGACAAAAACCTCGACCCTTTTTTGCAAAATCTCATATAATTCCTGCTTTGAAAGTTCAGCGAACGTTTTATGTACCCAGTTCATGATGGATCCTCCTTTTCCATAATTATTCTCAATATACCTCACCGTTCTTGAGCTGACAAAAATTCAGTCTATGAAAGTGAACGAAATGACACCCTTCATGTCCATCTTTCTGATGATTGGATCGTAACAGCGGAATGGCTAATTCTTTTTAAATCAGAAAGTTTTTGTAGAAAAATATCCTATTCTCGTTTTATTGATTCTGACAAAGGGGAAACTACGATTATAATTCTTAGTCAGAAAGGAGGCCCCCTATGTTTTTAAAGTTGTTACCTGTATCGATACAAAAGTATGCGAAAATGTCTAAACGGCAGCGTAAGCATGAAATGCAGATGACCTTATGGTACATGCCTTTTTACTATATATTATTGTCCATATTTTTTGTTGTGGTCACCCTGTTGTTGGATATCGTTTTTCAAATCGAACAGTATACGTTTGAAGTGTTCAGAATCAACGCAGATATTACCCGGATGCTTGTCAGTACACTCATTGGTGGTATTCTGACTCTGAGCGCATTCACATTGAACTCCTTGCTCGTCGTCTTGACAACATTCAGTGGTCAGTTCTCACCAAGGATGCTTCTCAACTTCGTCGCAGACCGCAGGACACAGCACGCACTTGGGATATTCAATGGTAATTTTGTTTATGTTCTGCTCGTGTTCCTATTTATCGGAAATACAAGGCACGAATTCTTCGTAGCGGTGCCGATCGTCACAATTTTCCTTGCTTTCACATCTTCCGTTACATTCATTTATTTTATCAACCATGCAACAACTTGGATGCAAGTGCACAATATCACAGATACAATGAAACATTCTTCCGAGAAAATCATCAACCAGACCTTGAGGAAAGACCTTGAACAGTACCGGACTGAAGAACCAGGGGACTTGAGGGAAGCTGAACGATCGAAGGCGAAACCTATCGGGGCCATTAAATCTGGATACATTCAGCTTGTCGATTATAAGAAGATGATTGAAGAAGCAAGAAAAGATGACATCATCATTCAATTTCATGCCCAAGTGGGCGATTATATTTTGAAAAGCAACAATTTGATCAGCTACTGGGGACCTGGTGCTGAAAACATTGATGAAGAAAAATATTGCAAGATGGTCATTATTGATTACAAAGAAACAGAACTGCAAGATATTCAAATGGGTATGCACAAACTAGCCGAAATCGCGATTAAATCTCTTGGAAATGACGATCCGAAAACCGCTACCAACACCATCCACCAGATGGCTGAGTTGATGCTTACCGTAGAGGATTACATTACATTCACTCCTTACCTGATGGATAACGAAAAGCAGGTCCGAGTGGTTCTGCTTTCTGAATCCTTTGAGTCCTACATCTACCGCGGCTTTGGCTATATTCGGCACTATGCTCGTGACAATCATCTGATTATCACGGAGCTCGTCGACTCCATTGCGATGGTTGCCGAATCGATCGACAGCTCTAAGCACCAGATGCTATGGGAATTCGCCTGCAACACCATCGACCATATCGAAACAAAAGTCATCTACGAGTTGGACAAAACCTTCCTGTTGGAGGCACTGGAGAGATTATCAACGGTGACAGGTAACAAGCTCGATTATTACTCGATCCATCGTAGGTTCTATCCTATCGATTAAAATCAATCCATTAAATAAAGTTCAGGGCTCGTGTCCCTGAACTTTATCATGAGCGATGAATGATCTAATGGAGGGTCATAGTCTTCCTTATGCAGGTAAAACCTAAAAGGATTGACAATACTCTTCATCTTTCATACGTTATATATATGAGCATATAATCATGTATTGAAAAAGGGTGAGCACTATGGGACATCATCATCACCACCATCATATCGATTCAACTACCGGTAAAATCAAAACCGCTTTTTTCCTGAATTTCTTTTTTACCATCATTGAATTGATCGGTGGTTTACTAACAAATAGTATGGCGATTCTTTCCGATGCTTTACACGACCTCGGGGACTCTCTTTCTCTCGGTCTCGCCTGGTTTTTACAGAAGTTTTCCCGAAAAGAACAATCGGATCATTTTTCTTTCGGGTATCGGCGTTTCTCTCTTTTAGCGGCCTTGATCAACAGCGTGGTCCTGATTGTCGGATCCATTTTCATTTTGACAGAGGCCGTACCCAGAGTCTTAAACCCCGAGCAGCCGAATGCAGGAGGAATGATCGCTCTTTCCATCTTAGGAATTCTCGTTAACGGCGCAGCCGTTTTCCGGCTTAAAGGCGGGGACTCCATGAACCAGAAGGTCATGACATGGCATCTGCTTGAGGATGTCCTTGGTTGGGTAGCCGTCCTTGGAGTCAGTATTGTTATGCTGTTTTTTGATGTGCCGATTTTGGATCCAATCGCTTCCATTGGAATCACATTATTCATCTTATATAATGTGGTGAAAAATCTCATCCAGACGATGCGTCTTTTCCTTGAAGGTGTCCCATCTGGGGTTGACCTTGAGGGGCTTTCACGAAAAATTAACAATTTGACTGATGTTCAATCCACTCATCACACCCACCTGTGGTCAATGGATGGGGAAAATCATGCCTTTTCCACTCACATCGTTGTGCGTGCAGAAGCGACAAAGGAAGAGATATGTAAAGTGAAAGAGGAGGTCAAAGAAATCTTACATCCGATTTCACTCGAGCACATCACTCTGGAAATCGAATATGAAGACGAACCTTGTTCCCTCCAATAAAAAGAGTGGTCAGCCCTAGCAGCTGACCACTTTTTGCTTTTTACATATCAAGACGTTCAGGTGTTTCCTGCCCCTGATTCATATAGCGTATATTTTCCGGCATGATTTCAAGTACCACATACTCAGGGTCATCTTTGCCATCAAACCAGCGGTCCATGTGATCGTTCCATAACTTATCTTTGATCTCCTGATCTTCACGAATCTTCGCCTGTCCCTCGACTTCTAAATACGAATCCCCATAGCCTTCCCCTTCGTATCCGAGAAGGATATGGACATGTGGGTTCGCTTCAATTTCATCCGCTTTATGAGTCTCTCTGTTCGTTGGGGTATAGAAAGTGAACTCATCATCATTCCAAAACGTCATATAACGCGAATGGGGTTTATTATTTTTCACTGTGGCAAGCGTACCAACTTTATGTTGCTCCATGACTTCGTGGATCTTCTTTTTCAATTCTTCTTGATTCAATGGAAAGCTCCTTTCCGTAATCCAATCTTTTTACAATTTCAGTTTTCCCCGAAAAATGGGAGATAAACCCTTCGATGTCCATTGACAGATCCGGGTATGCTAATGATATCTTCGACACATTGTCATTCTTTTTTCATAAATATACCAGGAAGCGACACGCGTTAGCCGTTACACTATTCATAGATCTGTTTTTCAGGAGGAAAACGTTATGCTATGGAAAAAATGGGCGCCGATTTTGATGGGCTCCCTTCTGATCGGCCTGCTCTTTTTTATGATTAACTCAAGACCCGGAAGCTCTGAACCCGTGGACCGTGAAGACCTTGTACCCACATTGTTCGTGCATGGCTTTAAAGGTGGCCCGCGAAGCTTCGAAACGATGATGGACCGGATGCAGAACTTACAATGGGGACAGAAACATATGACAGTGTATGTCTCCAGCCGTGGGCATGTCACCATCCGAGGGGGTTTTGCTGAAACACACAATCCATTCATCCAAGTGCTTTTTGAAAACAATCGTGCAAGTATCTATAACCAGACCCATTGGCTTTCTGAAATCATGCGGCGTTTAAAAGCCGATTACAACATCCAACAAGTGAACCTCGTCGGCCACTCGATGGGAGGTATCGCATCGGTCAATTACTTGTTGAGCGACCACCAATATTCTGTTCCTCGAGTAGAGAAACTGTCCGTCATTGCTAGCCCCTTTAAAGGCATTGAAAAAGAAGGCTACTTCGCATCCAATTACGGAGCGGCAACAACTGACCTGCGGCCGAAGTCTCAAGCTTTAAAGCAGATGGTGCAGAATAAGGACCAGTTCCCCAATGATGTGGAAGTGTTTGCTATAGCTGGTGTCATCAATGCCGAAGACCCTGAAGCCGAGCATTGGGACGGCCTTGTCCATGCCTCGAGTGTGAGTGGATTGGAAAAAATCGTCCCCTTTGGACAGTATGAGGAAAAACGCCTCTACAACCCGCTAGCCACACATTCCGGCCTCCACGAACTCGAAGAAGTCGACCAATTACTCAAGGAATTCCTCTGGACCGAGGAAGGAGAATAAAGGAACGACCTGGTCATACACTTATTTACATCTATGTATTTATCTGGTGTACCAGGTCATACATTTATTCCCAAACAAAAAGCACCCGCTTATCGGGTGCTTTTGTTGTTTATTGTTTTTCAAAGATGAAGATCCACATGAAGGTTAAGGCTTGTTTTAATTCTTCATCCAGCTGCGCGATGTGATGGTCTTCCACCCCACGTTTATACACTCCTTGACCTTCTACATAGGTCCAGCCGGTTTCTTCTGCCATTTTTTGAAGTTCCCATGGCATCATCGTGTTACAAATGACCTCTTCCCCATATACCCTGCGATAACTATTGATACGCGGCATCGCTGTAGGTCCGAGTAGGCCGACACATAATCGGCCGCCCGGCTTCAAAATCCGCTTCATTTCTTCCAGGCCCTTGTACGGGACTTCCGTCCATTCTAATGAATTGATCGCCATCGCCGCGTCAAACGATTCATCTTTAAACGGCAGGTCTGTCAAATCTCCTTGAACAAATGAGATCCGCTCATCATTCACTCGTTCATTCGCTCGCGTGACCATGTCTTCTGACAAATCGAGTCCTGTAACATTAAAGCCTGCTTTGTAAAGCAGATACGATCCATAACCATCTCCACACCCAAGATCAGCGATTTTCCCTTTAGTTACATGCTTTGTCAAAAAAGGGACAATCGTACACCGGCTCCCGTCGTCCCACATCTCACGACTTTTTGAGTTCCACATTTCCGCACGATCATTCCATTGCTTTTCCGCTTCCTTATGCCAATTAAATGTTTGAGCCACACCATCATCCCTTTCAAATATATTTCCTATCCTCCATTATAGCGGAACACAACAGAGATGATAGCTCTATTCTTGTCGAAGTTCGATAAAAAAGAGTTGCATGATTCCTTCTTCAGCGTTATGATAGAAACACAATATAAGCTAATATAAACTTAAATAAACACTATATATAGTATCTACGAACAGAAGATGCCACAAGGCTTAATAGGGAATCCGGTTAAAATCCGGAGCTGCCCCCGCAACTGTCATCACTCGCGAAATGGACATTCCACTGTGCTTTGCACGGGAAGGACCAGAGTAAGATCGAGTGTCAGCCAGGAGACCTGTCTTCGTTCGTCGCAGTTTCAACTTCTTCGGGGATTGAGAAGATGAAGCGATGGAACGAAGGCTCTCGTGTCTTCTCTTCGTTTCATGGTTTCATCCGCTCAATTTTCGTTGAGCGGATTTTTTTTATTTTTCCGAACCCTGACTATTCATGATCGTACACCTTCATTTTCAAGGAGTGAAAAATAATGGAAACCTTAACAAGAAACACGTCCTGGCAAGAGAGAATTCAACAATGGCAAGCAGATTTTCCCCATTTAAATGTGCAACGACTCATTGATAAGTCCCCCACCCTCAAGAATGACAAAGATGCATTCATTTTAGAGTGTCTGGCGGAAATCGATGAATCGAATCCAGATTGGACGTATGTAGCAAGCCGCATCCACCTGGAAGACATGTACGAAAAATCTGCTCACAATCGATCCACACCTGGACCTTATGAAGACTTTTACGGGCTGATCCAAACGTTGATTGAAAAGAACATTTACAGCAGGAATCTCCTTACATACTACACAAAAAAGGAAATAGAAGAATTAGAGGATTCTATCGTACCTGATCGCGATCATCTCTTCACTTATATTGGTTTGAAGACATTAAGCGACCGATATCTTGCGAAAAGCAAAGCGAAAGAGGTTTACGAACTCCCACAAGAACGTTTCCTGATCATCGCCATGGTGTTGATGGCGGAAGAAAAAGCATCGAAGCGCCTTCCTCTCGTCAAAGAAGCGTATTGGGCGCTGAGTCATTTGTATATGACTGTAGCTACTCCTACCCTCGCAAATGCAGGAAAACGGTATGGACAGCTGAGTTCCTGTTTCATCGACACCATCGATGATTCCTTACAGTCCATCTATGACAGCAATACCGACATCGCCAACCTGAGTAAGCACGGTGGGGGCATCGGAGTTTACTTAGGTAAAATCAGGAGCCGCGGCAGTGACATCCGTGGATTCAAAGGCGTCTCATCAGGGATCCTCCCATGGATGAAACAACTCAACAACACCGCTGTCAGCGTGGACCAACTGGGGCAGCGCCAGGGAGCTGTCGCTGTATATTTAGATGTATGGCACAAAGATATCTTCCCTTTCCTCGACAGCCGATTGAACAACGGGGACGAACGCCAGCGGACTCATGACCTTTTCACTGGGGTATCCATCCCTGACCTCTTTATGGAGGCAGTGGAAAACCGTGAAGACTGGTACTTGTTCGACCCTCATGAAGTCCGCAGCATCATGGGCTACTCGCTGGAAGACCATTTTGATGAAAAAAGAGGGTCTGGATCCTTCCGGGAGAAATATGCCGCCTGTGTCGCCCATCCCGACCTTTCTAAAGAGAAAGTCCCAGCGATCGAAATTATGAAGCGCATCATGATCGGTCAGCTTGAAACAGGAACGCCGTATATGTTTTACAGGGATGAAGTCAACCGCATGAATCCGAACAGTCACGCGGGTATGGTTTATTGCAGCAATCTTTGTACAGAGATCACCCAGAATCAAAAACCGACCATCCAGGATGAACAATACGTGGAAGACGGTAAAATCATATCTGTGAAGACACCAGGAGATTTTGTTGTCTGTAACCTGTCGAGCATCAATCTCGGTCGTGCCGTCACGAACGGTGTTCTGAAGCGCTTGATTTCGATTCAAGTTCGTATGCTCGATAACGTCATCGACAGAAATACCATTCCCGTGTTACAAGCACAGCTCACGAACCAGTCTTACCGTGGCGTTGGGCTCGGCACCTTCGGATGGGCCCACCTTCTTGCCAAGAAGAAGATCGACTGGGAATCCCAGGAAGCGCTCGACTATACAGAGGAAGTGTATGAAGCCGTCGCCTATCACGCTATTGAGGCTAGTGCTGATTTGGCTGCCGAAAAAGGAAGCTATCCTCTATTCGAAGGATCAGACTGGCAAACAGGAGATTTTTTCATTAAACGAACGTTTGACCAAGAGGGCACATGGAACTGGAAAGCCTTGCAAGACAAGGTTTCCAAGAATGGAATGAGAAATGGATATTTGATGGCTGTAGCACCGAATTCAAGTACCTCCCTCATTGCAGGAAGTACGGCCAGTATTGATCCGATTTTCAAAAAGTTTTATTCCGAAGAGAAAAAAGATTACAAGATTCCTGTTACCGCACCTGATTTAACCCATGAAACCTATGGGTATTATCCATCCGCCTACGATGTAGACCAACACGCATCCATCAGGCAGAACAGCATCAGACAAAAATATATCGATCAATCCATCTCGTTTAATCTCTATGTACGGAACAACATCCAGGCGAAAGAGTTGTTGAATTTACACTTGTCCGCATGGAAACACGGATTGAAAACGACCTACTATACGCGATCAACATCCAGTCAGGAAGAATTTGATGATTGTGAAGTCTGCTCATCATAAAAAGGAGGAAGCCTACATGACGGCATCGATACAAAAAAGAAAGCTCGTCGATTATGAAGCACCAAATGCCTCGACAGGTGTCATCAACGGAAGAAGTTCGAACATCTTAAATTGGGATAATACCCGCTATTCGTGGGCGTACCCGATGTACAAGACCATGCTTGCAAATTTCTGGATTCCTAATGAAATCAATATGAGCAACGACTTGAAGCAGTGGCCGGATCTTTCAGAGCAAGAACAGACCGCATTCAAGAAAATCATCGGTCTGCTCGCTTTTTTGGATTCTATACAAACCGATTATTCAGGAAAAATCGCGGACTATTTAACAGACTCGAGTCTATCTGCCTTAATGCAAGTGCTCGCCTTTCAGGAAGTCGTGCATAATCAATCTTACTCTTACGTTCTGTCCACGCTTGTCGATCAAGGAGAACAGGAAAAGATTTTTGATTACTGGAAGCATGATGAAGTGCTCAAAGAACGCAACAACTTTATTACTGATGGATATCAGGCATTCGCCGATGATCCTTCCGTGGACAGTTTTCTGAAGTCGATTGTTTATGATGTCGTGCTCGAGGGTCTCTTCTTTTATGCCGGTTTCGCCTTTTTCTATAATCTTGCGAGAAATCAAAAGATGGTCTCCACAAGTACGATGATCAACTACATCAACCGTGATGAACAAATCCACGTCAGTTTGTTCGGGCATATATTTAACGAAACATTACATGAAAACCCCGCGTTGGATCACGATTACTACCGGACGTTCGTGACCGATACGTTCAAACAAGCGGCTGATTTAGAAATCAAATGGGCACGTAACCTAATCGGGAACCAATTCCCAGGCATTCCGATTCAGGACCTGGAAGACTATATCCGTTACATTGCCAACAAACGCTGCAGGCTTCTTGGAGCAGAAAAGCCGTTCCCTTCTTATACAGAAAATCCATTGAAATGGATCCGTGCTTACCAGGAAGTCGATGAAGGAAAGTCCGACTTTTTCGAACAAAAATCACGTCAGTACACCAAAGTGTCCGAAACCAACGGCTTCGACGACCTCTAATACAGTTTTATACCAATTATTACCTGACCAGGTCATCCAGAATATGGATGACCTGGTCTTCTTTTTTAAACAAGAAAACGCTTTTATGTCAACTTTTCTAACATACTATCAAAAAGTGTATTGATTTTTCAGAATATTTATTTTATAGTTAGATTTAATTACTTACTCATTGTGTTAAGAAACCTTACACAATGTAAAAAGGAGGACTATAGTCATGAAAAAGGTGGAGGCAATCATCCGTCCCGAAGCATTCCAGGATTTGAGGCAGAGCCTGGATGAACTAGGCGTGAAAGGACTAACGGTATCAGAAGTTGCCGGATGCGGTCAGCAAAAAGGTCAGGAAGGAATCTTCAGAGGCAGTCGTTTTGAAATTAAGCTCTATCCAAAAGTAAAGGTAGAAATGGTCGTTGAGAACAGTGAACTAGGTTCAGTGATTGATGTCATCATCAATACCTGTGCTACAGATGAAGTCGGCGACGGAAAAATATTCGTTTCTACGATTGATGAAGTGTTCCGCATCCGAACAGGAGAAACTGGAAAACAAGCACTAATCTAATACTTTATTCGAAAGGAAGAATTCATTTATGAAAAAAATCGCCCCTCTGCTTCTATTTGCTCTTCTAGGATTCCCAGTTGTCGCAAGCGCTGAAACAGCAATCTCTGCAGAGTCCGTTCTGCAATCCGTCGACATGGTATGGGTCATGATTGCCGCTTTCTTAGTATTCTTCATGCACGCAGGCTTCGCCATGGTCGAAGCCGGATTCACCCGTTCAAAGAATGCACTGAACATCCTGATGAAGAACTTCATGACGATGTCCATCGCTGCAGTCCTTTATTTTGTCGTTGGTTACGGTATCATGTTTGGTACCTCCGGCGGTGGGATCATCGGAATTGACGGTTTCCTCTTAAGCGGTCAAGAAGATCAAATCGGGTTCTTCGTTTTCCAAGCGGTATTCGCAGCTACGTGTGCCACGATCATTTCCGGCGCCGTCGCTGAACGTATGAAACTAGGATCCTACCTTCTCCTTACTGTGGTTATGACCGGCTTCATTTACCCTGTCGTTGGACACTGGGTCTGGGGTGGAGGTTGGCTTTCCGAGCTAGGATTTGTTGATTTTGCCGGTTCGACAGTCGTCCACTTAACAGGCGCGCTCGGCGCCATCGTCACTGTCATGTTTCTGGGACCACGTCTTGGTAAATACAGTGGTAAGAAGGTAAACGTCATTCCAGGTCATAACATTCCTTTAGGCGCTCTTGGTGTCTTCATCCTATGGTTCGGGTGGTTCGGATTTAACGGCGGAAGTACACTAGCTGCCGATCCGTCTCTTGTTCCTTCTGTTATCGCAACCACTCTGTTGTCTGCATCAGCAGGAATTATCAGCTCTGCCTTTTATTCTTACGCTAAGTTCAAACGCATTGACGCTTCTCTTACGTTGAATGGTGCTCTCGCAGGCTTAGTAGGGATTACAGCAGGAACAGCCAACGTTTCTTTAGCCGGGGCTCTTGCCATCGGTTTAATCGCTGGTATTATTTTAGTAGAAGCCGTCCAGTTTCTTGATCGAGTCGTTCGCATTGATGATCCCGTCGGTGCCATCGCTGTTCACGGAATTTGCGGCATTTGGGGTACGATCGCTGTCGGTCTTTTCGCTGTGGAAGGTGGTCTCTTCTACGGTGGTGGCGCAAGCCTTCTAGGCATTCAGGCCATCGGTGTCCTATCTGTCATTGCCTGGACAATGCTAACAACCGCAGCCGTTGTCTTCATCGTTAAAAGCACTGTTGGCATCCGCGTTTCCAGACAAGAGGAAATATCCGGACTCGACTTCTCCGAACACGGATCCCAGGCCTACGAAACAAGCCGTGGAATCTTCAACGAGAACATCAATCCAAGCACAGGTAACGATTTCGGTGTCGGATTGCTCCACCGACTCGACGGTTTGAATTCTGAGTCTGAACAAAAAACAAAAACACCTTCAGAGACAAAGACAGCACAATAAAACACTGTGGATTCACCTTGGTTCCCCCTACTATTCCAAGGTCAATCATATAAAAGACTCCGGCTCATCTTAAGGTGAGCCGGAGTTTTTAGTTCCTTCTGTCTATTTTACGAACACACGTTCTTATTTTTCGCAAAATATGGTATCCTTGTAGATAGATACCGTTCTCTATTTGAAGATAAAGACTGTGATAGAAAGGGTGTGAGGCCATCGATGAGCACATATGAATCTCTGATGATCATGTTAGCGTTCGGAACGTTCATCATTACGCTCCTTGCGCTCATCATAAAAATGAACAATAAAAAATAGACCTCCACACGTAGCGAAGGCCTAAAATCCATGATATACGAACGGTATCTTGGCGACAGTTGCAGCTGTCGCCGTTTCACTTTTATTATAGCATAAATCCATGATAACTGAAGAGGAAGCTTCAGCTATTCTTCATAGTAGAACATGGAAAATATCGACAGAATGATCCAAGTTCCACGTGAAACTTTTTCACCCCACTAATCACTCTCGGGCAGGATTCGCCGTGGTTTATTTACACCCCTCCACGCAAAAACAATCAGCCAAGAAAAGAGTAAGGCAGAAAAGAATCCATACGGCGGAATGGTCGCAAGCATCCCCACGCTACTCAAACGGCCGATACTCAATCCCTTCCACAACGCACTGCCAACGATACTGAAACCCATAAAGCTCGTCAAAATTAACGCCGTCTGTACCCAAGGCTTAAACTCAACCGATAACCAGAACCACCACAGGCACATCCAAACGAGCAAAAATGAAAAAATAACAACCGAAAGAATAATGGCTTCCGTTTCATAAAAAAGACTGAAAAAACCGATGACTGGACTGACGAGAACCGTAATAACTAAAAAACGGTAAGGACGATCGACTTGCTTTTTCGGCTTAACTGCCATCTCTTTTCGGTACCGACCAAAGAAACCGGTGATCACCGCCAATAAAAAAACGACTCCATGAAAAAACAAAGCCAAAACAATCCATTCCCGTGTCGAAAATGAACCGAAATTTTTTACAGGGAGACGGGAGAAGAAAAGGAAAAGGCCAGCGAAAGCTAAATATAGAAAACCAGCATCAATGCTCAGCTCTTCCACTCTTGCCCCTTGACGCAACCGGAAACGCCAAACGCCTCCCACTGCCAAGGATAATGTATAAATGAACCAAATCAATCCCCAAGCCGCCGCTTCCCATCCCGACGGCATGGATAAAGATAGAACACCTGATATGGAAAATGGGAGCAAACATACGAGACACTGCCACAACCAATGATCCGCTCGATTTTTCCGAGAATCTTTGACTGCTTCTTCAAGTAAAAGTGGAACAAGGACAAATAAACTAAAACCTATCGAAAATTCCAGCCACTCAATAGAAAAGGAGAATTTCCATATCAGCCATAAGAAAAACCCTACAACAGCAAGCCAACGTCCAGGTCTTTGCATTCCATACCCCTCCGATAATCGCAGAGGATCGCATACACTCACGATCCTCCCTCTTTATTATATAAAGGAAAACGGTGATGTCTATCGAATACATAGATAAGATCATAAGAAATCAAGCAAAGCAAAAACTTATTCTCGGGGAGTGTCGTCTAAACAGATGAGGTGGGAAAAATTGATACACAACCAACGCTCACAATCTACATATGAACCCGAAGAACATGGTGAGGAACGGCTGGAAGAATGGATTCAAGAATACGGCCATGATTTAAAATGGCTCGCTTATTCGTATGTAAAAGATTATGCGATTGCCGAAGATATCACTCAAGAAACATTTATTAAAGCATACCAGAAATATACCAGTTTCAAAAAAGAATCCACCATAAAAACGTGGTTGTACAAAATTACCATTAACTTGTGTAAGGATCATTTAAAAAGTTCTTACATGAAGAGGGTCGTCAAAAAAGGCACGGAACTATTCCGTTCCATCCCCTCAACAAAGGAGACGCCGGAAGAATTCGTGTTGCAGCAGGACGAGGATGAAACCCTGCTGGCACATGTCCTGAAGCTTGAAGATAAATACAGAGAAATCATCATTCTATATTACTTTGAAGAGTTCGACATCAATGAATTGGCGAACGTGCTGAATACAAGTCCGAACACAGTAAAGACTCGCTTAAGACGCGCACGCCAACTACTGCAAGAAAGGTTAACATCGGAAGGGAGTTCCCAGAGTGAGTGATTTGATTGATCGTAAATTGAAAAAAATGGACCAGAAAGTGAAATATGATCAGGTCCCCTTTGACGAAAGACATATGAAAAAAATGGTCTTGAAATCTTCCCAAAAAAAGATACAAAAGCAACCACACACGGGCACGAAGACTTTCCTCATCCCAACGGCAGCCCTTCTCCTTTTTACAGGCTGGCAACTTTCACAAAACCAACAACCACCGGAAACAGCTGGTTTGTTGATGACCAAAGACACCGTTCCCGAGCTGAAAACAGCAGCTGTAGAGCCACCATCTACTTTTGTAAAAGCAGATAATTCCAAAAAACATATGACGTCGATGATGGTCAGGGAAACGTACGTCATTCATGAGGATGAGCAGTTTTTCCAAACGGCAAAGAGAGTAACACCTAAGGAGCTCGGAGAAGTAATCGGAACCATCAACCACAAAAATCCCGGGGAGGAGTCTGACGCTTTAGAGAGCGTAACCGCTTTTCTCCCTGAAACGAAAATTTACAAAATCAAAGGAGAAGAAGACAAAAACCGAATCGCCATCCGCAGCTGGAGAAGCACAGGCATAGGATCTGTAACGGCCAGCACACAAGGCTACTTTGTATTTGAAAAAGTTCAGATGAACCACAAAGAAGACAGTTGATCCCTTATACGGAGGGCCACCGTTGCTGGCAGCTCTCCTTTAAATTAAAACTCACAATTGCTGAAGAATATTACTATCTATCACGCTCCAAATAATCTTTCAATCGATCAAGTGACCGATAGATATCCTCCTTGATTTTCGGATTATAAAACACGGCCGCCGGATGATAGAGGGGAACAATGGTATATTCTTCCTCAGACTTTCTATATCCCCCTTCTTCTTCCTTCTGGACAGGGGTACGGATGGCTTCACCAACGACATCACTGATTTTCCCTTTGTCACCGGTCAACCGTTCATAAGCCACTCCTCCAAGGGCGATAATGATGTCAGGCTTCATTTGTTCAATTTGATAATCGAGAAGTTTGGCATGAGCATAGATTTCTTTTTGGTTTGGTTTGCGGTTAGCTTTCCGTTTGCCCCCCATCCCCTTCTTGGTCGTCTTCACCCATTTGTAGGGCCGGCTTCTTACTACACTCGTGATATAAACATCTTCTCTGGCCATACCGAGATAGTCGAGCTGTTTGTCCAGTTCATCGCCCGCCCTTCCAATAAAGGGCTCCCCTTTAATCGCTTCATTTTCACCAGGCGCTTCGCCGACAATCATGACCCTGCCACGATCATCCCCTTTGCCAAGAACGAAACCTTCTACATCATAAGGTTCCATCCTCTTTTTTGCTTCATTTACTAACCGTTCGGGCCACTCCATCCACTCCCCACCTTTCGCTTCACATCTTCCTCTTCTATTTCGTTGGTCTAGAGTCGAAAAAATTCTAATCCAATGGACAAACAACTTCCTCTAATCCAGGGAGCCAATTCTTATCATTTCATTTGAAACGCTAGATACGTAGTGACAAAATAGCTCACAATAATTAAGAAGGAAGGAATCAAGTAATTCCATGCACGAACATTCTTGCGTGTAATACTGTAGATGATTAATAGAATGAACACGATGGACGTTATCCCTGTGATCATGTTTGCAGGAGACGATTGTTGTAAAAGATTCCCTTTAAAATAAATAAAATCTGTTATCGCAAGAATCATCAGGTTGAAGGCATTACTTCCGAGCAACGAGCTGATTCCGAGATTGAAGTTCCTGAGCTTGAGCGCTGTCCCTACACTGACAGCATCAGGTAATGACGTGCTGATCGCCACTAAAAATGCACCGATAAAGGACGCACCGATCCCCGTTATGACGGATATCCGCTCAGCCGTAATGGTCAATACGCTACCAATAACCATAATTAGAAAAGCATATAGAACAAAGCGCCAAAGCACCTGTTTGTATGAATAATCCTTGTATCGTTCATTTTGTCGTTTCACTTTTCTACCCTGGTATTCTGTCCGGTCATTGATGAATTTTGAACCAACAAAGTAAAGAACCACAATGACAATCGACGTGTAACTAATGTGGAAAACATGGGTCGGTAAGGTCAAACTCAAACCAGCCATGACGATAAGTGTCATAAAGATCACAAGCCAGCCATATAACTTACTTTCCACCGTTGCATGCGTCAATATTTGATAGCGGCGATAGACAATGTCAAAAATCGCAAGACCCATGATGTTGAACAGGTTGCTTCCGATCAAGTTTCCAACAGCCAAGTCAGGGCTGTCAATGACAATCGCCGTAACACTTGAGGTTAATTCAGGCAGCGAGATGGCTATACCAATGATCGCTCCCATGAAAGCGGAAGATGCTTTCGTTTTTTCTTTTACCGCATCCCCAAATATTGCAAGCCTTGAGGCTATGAAAAATGTTAAGATTCCTGATATAAAAAACAGAGCAAAAATCATCCAGTCGCTCATAAAAAAACTCCTTCAAATCAACTTCAATATGGCATTTTTCAACCATTCCCTTCCCTCTGCCCCGGTAAACAGTAAATGAATGGAACGCGAGAAGTCTCCCCCCTTTCTCATACAGAAAGCTCAGTGCCTCCGCGGCGCTGAGCTTTCTTTTACTAGTGAACGGGTTCTGTTTCTCTCTCTTTAATCAAGTCGGCAGTCAGCTGTCCCGACAATGTTACCATCGGTACACCTCCACCCGGGTGAGTAGAGCCACCGACAAAATAAAGACCGTCGTAAATTTGACTCTTGGATGGTATCTTAAATCCACCATTGGACTTGCGGTCAGCCGCTATCCCGTAAATAGAGCCACCATTCGGGCCATATAAGGCCTCGAGATCTTCAGGAGTAAAACGATACTCAAACTCGATCGAATCACGCAACCCTTCCATGCCCATGCGCTCTAGCTTATCCAACACCGTTTCGCGGTAGGCATCCCAGTCGATCGGTTTACGCTTTTTGTTTTCGAGCGGCGGAACGTGCGTCAGTACAAAAAGATTGTCTTTCCCTTCAGGCGCTTGCGTTTCATCAGACCTTGCCGAAATTCCGATATAGATTGTCGGATCATCCGCAGGCTTCCCTTCCTCAAAAATCTGTTTGAATTCTTTTTCCGGATCTTCGGAGAAAAGGAAGTTATGATGCTTTAAGTTCTCGAATTTACGATCCGTTCCAAGCAATAGCACAAGTCCTGATACGGTCGGGTCGAACTTTTTCTCGAGAGCTTTTGTTTCTTTCTTCACTTTGGATGTTTGTGGAGCCAGCTTCCGATATGCCGGGATGACCTCAAGGTTAGAGATGACAACATCCGCTTCGTGAATCGTTCCCTCAGCCGTTTCTACACCAATAACACGATCACCATCAACGACAAATCGCTGGACTGGAGTATTCAATTCCACATCGATACGCAGCTCCTCCATAAGACGTCCCATACCTTCAGCAATTTTGTACATGCCGCCTTTAACATAATGGATGCCAAGCCCAAGCTGAACATAGACAAGCTGATTCAAAATAGCCGGTGTAGCGTAAGGATTGGATCCTACATACATCACAAAATAATTGAACAACTGCTCCAAATATTTGTTATCAAAGTGCTTGTGCGTCGCTTTCGCTACCGTATTCATCGGATCCATCTGGAATAATTCACTTAATTTATGATGTTTCTTCAAATCTTTCAAGTCTTCGATACTATATTTATAAAAACTCTTCATACAGAGTTCATACATATCCTGACTGTAGGACAAGAAATCGGTCAGCTTTCGGTTCGGCCGTTCGGTAACCTTGGCCATCTCCTCAAGCATATTAGGTAGATCGCTCGTTACGTCGAGTTGTGTGCCATCTTCGAAAAATGTGCGCCACTGCGGTTCGACACGTTCTACAGTGATATAGTCCTCAAGACGGCGATGCACACTTTCAAAAAGCTGCTCAAGAACCCAAGGCATCGTCAATATGGATGGTCCAGTATCAAACGTGAATCCTTTCCCCTCTCTGCGGTTCAGCTTTCCACCTATGTTGCTGTTTTTTTCAATGATTTTCACATCATAACCATCTGCTGACAGTCGAATCGCTGCTGACATACCACCTAAACCTGCTCCCACTACAACCGCTGTTTTCTTTTTCAAAACCATCCACCTCCAAAATTAATAGACAAAAGGAATCAGCCGGTACCTCGAACGGCACCATTTCCTATACCTTTCCCCATGCTGCTCCACGAGCATCGCTTCTTCGAGCTTAATTCTATGTAGTAATGCGATCGTCATGAAAATTCCACATAGGAGTGCCGCATACAGGTTGCCGAGTCCTGAACAAAACCCAATAATAATGAATAAAAGCCCTGTATAAAGAGGGTGTCTGAGCAGACGATAAGGACCACTACTTACGAGGCGGTCGCCTTCTTGAACTGAGACATTGCGCGTAAACTGATCTTTCAGATGGAGAATCCCCCAATATCTCAGACCTACTCCAATCGCGTACACCACCAATCCTATCCACCAGACTCCTCGATAATAAATAATCCCAATGTCCCATTCCTGCATTAAGAGAGAAAATACGAGCGTCACGACCACGGCCGCGAGGATCAGCAGAAAAGAGCGGCGTTCATAAGAACCACTTTCACCCGACCGATCATTTCTGAAGATAAAAAACTCTGCCAGCCAAAAGACCGTCACTACTAAAAACAATCCATCAAACAGGGTCATGGAGCACCCATCCTCTCTGGATACTATCTTCCATTGTTCCCTTTCTAGCTTGCAGGTAAACCGCAGCTACCCACTCAATTCCAAACATTCCATCCTCTCCCTCGCATAATTGTCCCGTATCCATTACAATAGCAACAATAATCAAGAAAGGGGTTAAAGGAGTTGGGCATATTTTATAGTGTTTTTATCATTTCCGCTGTCATCGCCACTTTCTTCGTGGTCTTTAAAAAAATTACGAAGGGTACATACTGGACCATGGCGATTGTAGGCGTCTTATACATAACCATTCTATTATTCAGTTTTTTCTATGATTCCCCTTAAAGGTTCTTGTTTTGTTTATTGATGGCTTCACGGATATGATAGAGTTCCGCGTACATGGCCGTCGCATAAACACTGATGATACTCAAGAACATAGAAAGGACAAAAACAGAACCATCAAGACCGAATCCGAGAACAGAAGAAAAACCGATGATGGCACCGATAATAATACCGATTCCTGTAAGAAAGATTATTTTTTGTAACGTCACTGAATAAAACATCGTATCACCTCTTCCAAGTTATCTATCTGTTACTATACCCATCAGAGGCTTTGGATACACGTCACCCTCTCTCATTCTTCCTTACTTATATTCTGCTTTCTCAAACGAAACCCTTTGTGTCCAATCAACAAATCTAGTGGCATTCTATAAAAAAGTCCAGCTGCTTGAATCACACAGCCAGACACATCTGAATTTCATTTCCCTCCTCCTTCACAAACGCTCCCTATTGTTGGATACTCAGTTTCGAGACTTTTGTTGAGTGGATGGGGGCTGCTGGGAATGACTCGCTTTCCGCAGGAGTCTCGCCATCCCCCTCCGCCCCCTTGCCATATAAGTATCTCGAAACCACTTCCAGGAAAGGGAAGCTTTTACTCCTAAGGAAAGTGAAGCAACATGGATTCTCCAACCGCATTTTGAATGTATAAATCCTGTTATAGAACGCTTTATTACTATAGAATCAGGATTTGTGAAAGACACGCATACCAGGCAAAGGGGTCGTTTCTCACCTTTATTGTATGGGGTGGTTGGGAAGCTGCGAGACTCCCGTGGGAGAAAGGAGATCGGCGAGATCCCGCAGGGCGTAGCCCGAGGAAGCTCGCCACTCCCCCACAGGAAAGCGAGTTGCTTCCCATCCACCCCTGACTCCCATTTTGGCAAACGAACCCCAAAAACATCTCGAAACTGAGTCTTACACAATCCTGCCATTTAGTTTAATAACTTATATAAGGAAATGGATGATTGGGAGACTTCATTTTAAATAAAATAAAAAAAGTGCAACCAAAAAGGTTGCACTTTTGTTTATTATGCTTTATGCTTCCATACGTTTGGCATCCTCATCAATGCCGTGTTTTCGTTCAGATTCAGCGACTACGACGGCACATGCTGCGTCACCCGTGATGTTCAAGGATGTACGTAACATATCAAGCAGTCGGTCGATACCGATGATTAGCGCGATCCCTTCGACTGGCAGAGATACTTGGTTAAGAACCATCGCAAGCATGATCAGCCCTACACCAGGAACTCCCGCGGTACCGATACTCGCAAGAACCGCCGTCAGAACGACCATTACAAGTTGCGCAAAAGAAAGATCAGAACCGTAAACTTGAGCGATGAAGATCGTCGCTACCCCTTGCATGATGGCTGTACCATCCATGTTGATGGTTGCACCCAATGGCTGGACGAAACTACTGACAGGCTTCGGCACATTCAAATTTTCCTGAGCTGTTTTCATGGAAATCGGTAGCGTTGAACTACTGCTTGACGTACTGAAACCGACCGTCATCGCAGGGAAGAACCCTTTGACGAACTTGATTGGATTCATCTTTCCAAGGAAAGCGACCGCAGAACCGTACGTGACGATCCCATGGATAATCAATCCTAAGATGACGACAATCATGTACATAGCCATTCCTTTCATGCCGTCGATTCCCATCGTTCCTATTGCAGAAGCAAGGAGACCGAAGGCACCATAAGGAGCAAAGCGCATGATTAGATTTACAAGGAACATCATGATTTCATTTCCTTGTTCGACAAGCTTGTAAATACCTTCCGTCTTCTTACCAAGCATCGCTAGTGCGAAACCGATAAAGATAGCGAAGGCAATAATTTGAAGCATGTTCCCTTCTGTCATTGCCTGAATCGGGTTTGTTGGGATGATGTTCGTAAATGTTTCAACGACACCAGGTGCTTCTTGAGCTTCATACTCTGCACCTGCAGGGTTGATATCAACATTTCCCGGTTGGAAAAGGTAGGCTAGAGAAATCGCGATACTAATTGCAATCGTCGTTGTAACAAGGAAGAATGCAATGGTCTTCCCACCGATCCTACCTAATTTCTTAGGGTCGCCAAGAGAAGCGGTACCTAGGGTGATAGAAAAGAATACGATCGGTACAACTAGCATTTTAATAAGATTTAAGAATACCGTACCTAAAGGACCGAAAACATAAGCATCTAACGTACTGAACAGATCCGGTGCAGCTAAATGCAGACCCAAGCCTACAATCGCACCAAGAATCAAACCTATAAAAATCTTGGTTGTTAGTTTCATGAAGTAACCTCCTACAACATTATGAAAACGCTTACTTATTATTTTGTTTAAAAAGTGAAAAATTTCAAAGGCGACATGTACCCAGTCATGTCAAAAAAGCATTAAAAAAAGACTTACTTACAATATGGGGTTCGGTACCTTTGAGCCTTGATATGAATGTGATTCAGGCTCGTCATAGACGGTTGCAACCAGCGCGTGTGGAAATGTGCTTTATAAATTATAACATAGAATGAGTGAAAATTGAATAGAATTTGCTGGTAGTTTCTAAAACAACTATGTACCAAACGGTGTTGTACAACTTTCAGTGGCCACTGAAACCGCGAGATTCATAGTTATTTCTAGATTATGAGAATGTTTAGAATTTATTACATATTCATGAACTCCCCTTTATCCATGCATATTGTTTTATCCCGTTGCATAAAAAAACGGCCGCCTTTGCGGCAGCCGTTCTTTATCAAGAATCCACTTTTTCCGCTTCTTCAATTCCCTCCGCAAACTTTCCCCACTGACCTGTATTTTTGGAAGCTCTTCGATAAATTCTTACAGAAACTTTAGCCTTTTCCAACAGTCCATAACACGCTTTTGCTGAAAAACTTCCTCCGTAATGACCTATAGTGATGAACATTTTCTTCAGCCCCATGTTACATCCTCTATTGTTGGGTTTTAGATTTCACATGCGTACGTATCGATGGTTCCCTGTAAGCGCTGGGCCTCTTTATACGTACAACGGTTATGGACCACTTCAAGCCCTGCTTCACTTGCGATTTGGGCCGCCTTCGGTGCGATGACACCTTCTTGCAGCCAGAAAACGTCCGGCCGGATTTCCGCTGCTTCCTTAGCAATTTCAATGGCTGCTTCCGGACTGCGGAACACTTGCACGACATCAACTTTGAATGGGATCGATCTTAGGTCTGGATACGCCTTCTCTCCAAGCACTTCCGTTTCTCTTGGATTTACAGGGACGATTTGATAACCCAGCCTCTGCATTTTTCTCGCTAGACGATGGCTCGGACGTGAAGGCTTCCCGCTCAATCCGACGACCGCCAAACGTTTTGGACGCGTTTCCCCATCTTCTTCGGTTTTAGAGGAGCTTAAGGCCCACTTGATGACACCTTCATCATTTTCGGTGATCGCTGTTTGTTCCGGCGCTCTTCCTGTCGCTTTCGCAATGGCACGATCAAGATCATTAATCAAATCCTTGCTCGACTCAAGTCCAATGGATAAGCGGATTAATTCTTCTGTCACTCCACTTGCAGCAAGATCTTCGACAGACAATTGCTGGTGTGTCGTTGATGCAGGGTGGATGATCAATGATTTGGCATCTCCAACGTTTGCTACATGGGACCAGAGCGATATATTATTGATCACTTGTCTTCCGGCTTCCCGTCCACCTTTGATGCCAAAGTTTACGATCGAACCATACCCTCCATCAAGGTAACGGTTGGCTAGTTCATGGGCTGGATGTGTAGGGAGCCCTGGATACGATACCCATTTCACATCAGGATGACCTTGTAAGTATTCTGCAATTTCCTGGGCGTTGTCTCCGTGACGGGCGACACGCAAATGCAGCGTCTCTAACCCTTGTAACAACAAGAAAGCATTCTGCGGGCTCAAACACGATCCAAAATCCCGAAGCAGCTGGACACGCAGTTTCGTAATATAAGCAAGCGTTCCGAAGTCGGCGGTATAAACGATTCCGTTGTAACTACTATCAGGCTCTGTGAAAACCGGATACTTGCCGTTTCCCCAGTTAAACTGTCCTCCGTCTACGACCACTCCTCCAATGGCCGTCCCGTGGCCCCCGATCCACTTCGTCGCGGAGTGGATAACGATGTCGGCTCCGTGCTCAATCGGCCGGCATGTATAAGGGGTCGCGAATGTGTTATCGATTAGAAGTGGAAGGTCATGATCATGCGCGATGGCCGCTACCTTTTCAATATCCAGCACGTGCAAGCTTGGATTTCCGATCGTTTCAGCGAAGACAGCTTTCGTTCGATCTGTAATCGCTTTTCGGAAGTTTTCCGGCTCCTCCGGGTCGACAAAATGGACTTTAATGCCATATCGCGGTAAAGTGTTAGCGAATAAATTATAGGTCCCGCCATAAAGGTTCGACGCGGCAACGACTTCGTCTCCAGATCCTGCGATGTTCAGAATGGATAGAGCAATGGCTGACATTCCGGAAGCTGTCGCAACAGAAGCGACTCCTCCCTCCAAGAGGGCCATCCTTTTTTCAAAAACATCGACGGTCGGATTTCCGATTCGGGAATAGATATTTCCCGGCTCGTCAAGCGCAAAAAGGCTCTGGGCATGTTCTGTGTCGTGGAAAACATAGGAAGTCGTTTGGTAAATCGGCACCGCACGAGATCCTGTGGTCGGATCCGGGGACTGCCCTCCGTGTAAAGAAATCGTATCTACATCATAGCTTTCAAATGAATTAGTCATGATTCGTTCCTCCTCGTAAAGGTTTCTATTCTTATAGATATAGTTGGCTTTGTGCATACAAAATGTCCATGGAACTTTCTTCCGAACAGCAAAAAGAGGCTGGGACAAAACTCAGCCTCTGAAACAAAAAGGAGCCCTGCGAACCAATTTGGTTCGCAGGGCTCCTCAATTTATGTTGTCTTTTTTCATTTCAATTAAAAATAAGAGCACACTCTGATAAAATTAAAGTTCCTACACAATAACCTCGGAGGTGCTCTTATGTTTAAAAATTATAACATGAATCAAGTGGTTTTGCCCATGGACGTTGAAATGAAACTTCAGGAAAATGACATCGCCTATTCGGTCCATGAATTGGTGGAAAGTATTCCGGATGAGGATTTCTCATGTTTCATGCGTGATACGGGATGCCCCGCTTATCATCCTCGTATGA
>NZ_FNIZ01000035.1 GCF_900104185.1 Halobacillus aidingensis
AACTTTCCTTCATGCGAAAGAAAGTATTACCCGGCATTAGCCCCGGTTTCCCGGGGTTATTCCGATCTTACAGGCAGGTTGCCCACGTGTTACTCACCCGTCCGCCGCTCGTTCCACGAGCTTCACCCCTAAGGGATCCACTCGCTTCCCGCGCTCGACTTGCATGTATTAGGCACGCCGCCAGCGTTCGTCCTGAGCCAGGATCAAACTCTCCATAAAAGTTAAGTTTGACTTGCTCATTTGCACACCGAATGTGCTTGTTTCAAATCTCTTCTATAAAGAAGAAATGTTTTGACGTACTGGTTGGTTCGTTCAGTTTTCAAAGATCAAATACTGCCTTACCCGACAGTAATCAAATTCTAGCATAATTGACTATATATCGTCAATAGCTTTCATAGAATTTGTTGAAATAAATCTCTTGATGAGATGTTTTGTGCGCTGCTGAATAAGCAACGGTATCTATAATACACGGTGAACTTTTCCTCGTCAATAGTTTTATAGAATTTCTTTTTGTAATTACAAATGCCATTAAGAAACGGATAACATAAAAGCCCCTTCTATATAGAAAGGGCTGCTTTAATGTAGATGTCATAACTCTTAAGGTATGAGGTATAGAAGTGTTGTAAAAAATATCATTGGTTGAAGCTTACCGCATAATAATCAACGACTGTGTTAAAAAACGAGCTCCCCCTGCCATTTCAACATTCCGCCTTCCATGTTTTGTACGTTCCCGAATCCTCGTTCTTTCATGAATTCGGCAGCGTTCATGCTGCGGCGACCCGAACGGCAAATCATCACATACTCTTGATCTTTAGGCAGGCTCTCAATTTTTTCAGGAATATCCCCAAGACGTATATGCTTAGCATTCGGTACCATTCCTTGTGAAACTTCTTCATCTTCTCTTACATCAATTATGGTAAAGTCATCATTATTGTTGATTTTCTCTTCCACTTGTTGGGGCGTGATCTCTTTAATTTGATTCATTTTCATCCCTCCATATTAATCGTTTGCACATTTATTTTAATTTACTGTTAATTAAAGTCAAGGCATATGATCACTAACAAATAAAGCACCCTGCTCATAAAAACAGGGTGCTTACAAATCATTTAATTGGCTACGATGTTGACTAGCTTTCCTGGTACAGCGATGACTTTCCTAACTGTCTTTCCTTCTAACCACTGCTTAACGTCTGCATTTTCAAGTGCTTGCTTTTCGAGATCTTCTTTGGAAGCCTCTTTATTCACCATCATTTTCGCACGCACTTTACCCATAACCTGGACAACGATTTCCACTTCATCTTCTACAAGTTTGGATTCATCAAACGTTGGCCAAGGCTGATAACTGATCGTTTCAGAGTGACCAAGCTTTTGCCACAATTCTTCTGCAAGGTGTGGAGCGACTGGAGAAAGAAGTTTAACAAAACCTTCTACATACTCTTTTGGTAAAACGTCTGCTTTATACCCATCATTGATAAAGACCATCATTTGAGAGATTCCTGTATTGAAACGAAGGGCTTCAAAGTTTTCCGTCACTTTTTTAACGGTTTCATGATAGACCTTTTCCAACGTTGTATCATCAGTATTTTCTTTGACCGCCTCGGATAATTCGCCCTCGGTAACGAATAATCTCCATACTCGATCAAGGAATCGACGCGCCCCATCCAAGCCATTTTCAGACCATGCGACAGAAGCATCAAGCGGTCCCATGAACATTTCGTAAAGCCTCAAGGTGTCTGCACCGTGAGAATAAACGATATCATCTGGATTGACAACATTCCCTTTGGACTTACTCATTTTTTCATTATTCTCACCAAGAATCATGCCTTGGTTGAATAGCTTTTGGAAGGGTTCTTTCGTTGGTACGACTCCAGCATCGTACAGGACTTTGTGCCAGAAACGTGCATACAACAAGTGAAGAACGGCGTGCTCAGCACCACCAATATACACATCGACCGGAAGCCATTTTTTCAATGCTTCATAATCAGCGAACGTTTCCTCATTATTCGCATCAATATAACGCAGGTAATACCAGCAGCTACCTGCCCATTGAGGCATCGTGTTCGTTTCCCTGCGCCCCTTCATCCCTGTTTCAGGATCCACGACATTGACCCATTCATCAATATTAGCAAGTGGTGATTCCCCTGTGCCGGATGGTTTAATTTCCGTCGTTTTCGGAAGTTCGACAGGTAGTTCATCTTCTTTGACTGCGGTAATCGATCCGTCTTCCCAGTGGATGACAGGAATCGGCTCACCCCAATAACGCTGACGGCTGAAGAGCCAGTCACGAAGGCGGTAAGTCGTTTGTTTCTGACCTTTACCGTTTTCTTCAAGCCATTGGATCGCTTTTTCGATCGCTTCATCTTTCCCAAGACCGTTCAAGAAGTCAGAGTTGATGTGCGGACCATCCCCTGTGTACGCTTCTTCCTCGACATTCCCACCCTCTACGACTGGAATGATTGGAAGGTCAAATTTCTGAGCGAACTCAAAGTCTCTTTCATCATGAGCAGGGACCGCCATAATGGCACCACTGCCATAGCTCATCAATACATAATCAGCTACCCAGATTGGAAGTTTTTCACCATTGATCGGATTGATCGCATAAGAACCCGTGAATACCCCTGATTTATCCTTAGCCAAATCCGTACGCTCAAGATCACTCTTGTTTTGAGCTTTTTCGATATACGTAGATACGGCATCTTTCTGTTCAGATGTGACGATTTCATCGACCAGTGGATGTTCTGGCGCGACAACAGCATAAGTTGCACCGAATAATGTATCTGGACGAGTGGTAAACACATCGAAAGATTGGTCAAAACCATCAATTTCAAAAGTGACCTCTGCCCCTTCTGACTTTCCGATCCAATTTCTTTGCATATCTTTAATGCTTTCCGGCCAATCCAAATCTTCCAAGTCTTCAAGAAGACGATCTGCATAAGCTGTAATCTTCAGCATCCACTGCTTCATCGGGCGTCGTTCTACGGGGTGATCTCCTCGTTCACTCCGACCATCGATAACTTCCTCGTTGGCAAGAACCGTACCAAGAGCAGGACACCAGTTCACGGCAACTTCGTCAATATAGGCCAGACCCTTTTCATATAGTTTCAAAAAGATCCATTGCGTCCATTTATAATAATCAGGGTCTGTCGTATTCACTTCTCGATCCCAATCATAAGAGAAACCTAGTTCTTGTATTTGCCGACGGAAGGTGTCGATGTTTTGTTTTGTAAATTCTTCAGGATCATTTCCTGTATCCAGTGCATACTGTTCTGCTGGAAGGCCGAAAGCGTCCCAACCAATCGGATGAAGCACTTCATATCCTTGCATACGCTTCATACGAGAAAGAATGTCTGTAGCGGTGTATCCTTCCGGGTGTCCAACGTGTAGACCTGCACCTGATGGATAAGGGAACATATCCAATGCATAGAATTTCTCTTTGTCTGAATAGCTGTCTGTCTTGAACGTCTTTTCTTCAAGCCAGTATTTTTGCCATTTCTTTTCAATGGTCTTATGATCAAAAGCCATTTCATTGCCTCCTCATAATCTCTCTAAAAATATAAAAAGCCCCTCATCCCAGTATGGGACGAGAGGCTTGATTCCCGCGGTACCACCCAAATTAACACATATGTGTTCAACTTGACGTCAATAACGGCGACCACACCGGCAGAAACTACTTTCGTTCACTTCTGCGACATCCAAGGCGAGTTCATGATTTTCAAGGACAGCTTCCACCAGCCGCTGCCTCTCTATCACTTGAAAGAATCACTACTACTCCTTTTCAACGTCATACTATTATAACCGTATATTAATGAATGAAAACAGCTTTGTCAAGCGGCATCCACCCAACTGGTCGTCCATCTACAAGAAAGGGCTATTCGTGCTACAATACTAAAAATCAATACTATTGGAGGATGTAACATGACGATTGAACGAATTTTAGACTATGCCCATTCATTGATGAAAAAAACGATAGAACCTGGAGATGCCGTTATAGATGGAACGTGCGGCAACGGTTACGATACTGCTTTTCTAGCTGAACTTGTGGGAGAGCAAGGACATGTGTATGCCTTTGATGTGCAGGAAAAAGCCATCTCAAACACCCAAGAGCGATTAAAAGAACATGGGCTTGCAAACCATACAAGCCTTATCCATGATTCCCATGCACACGTCCAACAATACCTACAGGAAAAAGATCAAAACAACATATCCGCAGCCATTTACAATTTAGGTTATTTGCCAGGCAGTGATAAAAGTGTGGTGACCAAGCCTGAAGGGACGATCCAGTCGGTCGAAAACGTACTAGCTACTTTAAAAAAAGGGGGACTGGTGGTTTTAGTGGTATATCATGGTCACCCCGGGGGAGCTGAAGAGAAAGATGCCATCCTGGAGTATGTGTCAGAGTTAGATTCCAAACACTATCAAGTCCTTCATTACGGATTTATCAATAAGAAGAGAACACCCCCTTTTATCTTAGCTATCGAGAAACTTTCATAAGAACCAAAGCGCAAACACTCCGGGAGATACGAAACGAATAAGCCAAACGAGTGGTGAGAACAATTTTCCTCCCGCAAGACTGGATGGATAACGCAAGTAGCAAGTCTCTCTAGCGAACACCGCTCCTCAGGACCATTTGTTCACACCTGAATTTTATAATTTCCTATGAAAAGAAAAAGCCTGGTCGGTTATATTTCCCGCCCAGGCTTTAATTTATGGTACATTTTTGTATTGTAATAAAAGAATGTCGCTTTCTTGCCACTCACTTTCAACATTTCTTTCACAAAGCTTTTAGCATTTGAAAGCTTGCCTACTTTACGATCAGCTAAATACATCCCAACCAGGCCTTCATGAATCATTTGGTGAAAGGGTGCATCTGGAAGCCTTTGAATTTCCTCGTGCGTCCTTTCAACAAAATACCGGAAACGATTTTTCATTTCTTCCTCATGATCGTAGTACGCACAGAAATTCAAATCTCCCTCTTTTTCATCTTCTTCTTGATCAATGTAGTAATCAAGCAAGATATGTAATCCTTGCATATATGGAAAGTAACTTCTTTCAATTTGATTGGATAACGTTGCATCCATCTTTCCACTCAACGTATAGGAAACAAGACAAAAAATTCCTAGTGTAGATCCGGTACATGCCGAAAATTCATACCAGCTAAGCTCTGGCCATTCTTTTTGATAGCGCTTGAACCAATTTTGTAGTCTTGGAATTCTCTCATTTTCGATTACATGCTTATGAACTTGCAGATCACCATATAACTTACCTAACTTTATCGCTTGTTTCTTGACGGTGTGATAGTCTTCCGCCTCGGAAAGGACTTGTTGACACGTTTTCACAAGGTCATGGAGGTATCCTCCATCATCCTGCTCCTCACGATATTGATAATAATCTTGTAATGGGTTACCTGGTGTCAAGGCGTCGATCATGGATTCATGCAGCATGCGGAAATCGTCAGGGTCCATGGAGGTGCTCCGGTCACAAAGGTTGTCCAAGTAGTCACTGATGGTTTGATAAGCAACGATGAAGCGAATGGCCTGTTTATCGTTGCCACGGGAGAGAACAGAATAAATAGATCCCCCTTCACAGTGAAACGTTTTTTCTTCGATACTCGCCAATGCTTGACTTCTGAGTTCTTCGTCAGGAATCAATTTCGCCCTTTCAATCCAGTAAGACAATTCATTGTGAACAGCAGGAAAAACATTTCGATACACTCTGTACATCAAAAGAATGGCGTTGCCTGGGACTGCACGTGTCAAAAGAAATCCTCCTTGCCCGTTTACTTTAGATGATCCTCTAAAAAGGAATACGTATGTTGATAGACATCTTTCCATTCCGGCTCATTATAAATTTCATGATAAAGACCCGGCCATTGTTTATATCTTTTTTCTTTTATTTGAACTCGGTCAAACCATTCAGCTGTCTTCTCTATTTTCACCATATAATCGTCTTCGGCCTGCATCAGTAATAATGGGATATCAGGAAAGCGTTGAATATCAGAGAACGCTTCTCTCGTCGCTTTTTGAAATTCACGATACCAGCGAACAGAAACTTTATCAATAATCAAAGGATCTTGTTGAAACTCTATAATTTTATCCTTATCACGTGTGATATATTCGGGATCTTGCGGAGCCTTGATTCTTAATGATGGAAAAAAAGTGTTTAAAACATACGACACGACTTCCATGGGCAGACTCGCTTTTTTCAGAAGTCCCAGTGCAGGAGAAGAGAGAATGACGCCATCCACCTTTGGTTGAGCAATTTCCATCGTCCTCACAACCGCAAGGCCTCCCATACTATGACCCATTAAAAATATTTTCTTATCGGGGTCCGCCTGTTGGATCCACATCATAATGGTATTGACATAATCCTGAAAAGAACGGATGTGCCCACTCTTTCCTGAAGAACGCCCCTGACCTGGCAGATCGCCGTAAATAACAGAGTACTCATCCTTTTGTAGTTGGTCGACCAGTTCATGATACCGCCCTGAATGTTCAAAGGCTCCATGAACGAGCACAACCGTAGCACGATCATTGACTGATTCTACTTTCTTCACAGCATCTCCCTCTTTTCTTCTGCTATACTATCAATAGTAATAGTATAAGGGGGTTTTTCATGATTTGCGAATATAAAGGAAAGGTACCTGACATTCACCCAAGCGCCTATGTTGCAGAAGATGCGGTGATTACTGGGGATGTAACCATTCAAGAAAAAGCCAGTGTTTGGTTTAAGACCGTGATTAGAGGAGATGTTGCTCCCGTACATATTGGTAAGAACACGAATATTCAAGATTTAAGCCTCTTACACCAGAGTCCAGACAAGCCTTTAATCATTGAAGATGGGGTAACCGTCGGCCATCAAGTCACTCTCCATTCTGCCCATATAAAAGAAAACGCTCTGATCGGCATGGGATCTCTTATTTTGGATGGCGCTGTTATTGGAGAACAAGCTTTTATCGGAGCCGGGAGCCTTGTCCCCCCTGGGAAAGTGATTCCACCAAATACTCTCGCTTTCGGTCGTCCGGCCAAAGTCATAAGAGAACTGAATGAAGAAGACATAAAAGAACTGAACCGGATAAGAAAGAGTTATGTAGAAAAAGGGCAATATTATAAAGAAATACGAGGATCATGAGTTTACAAACCGTTCATTTTAAAGCTAAAAAACCGTTCCAAACCAAAGTTTGGAACGGTTTTTTCCTTATTGACAGCGTGCCTTCAATTCTTCCGCTTTATCTGTGCGCTCCCAAGGGAACTCCACATCTGTACGTCCAAAATGACCATAAGCAGCCGTTTGGCGATAAATAGGACGGCGCAGATCTAACATCTTGATGATGCCGGCTGGACGTAAGTCGAATAGTTCACGTACAGCTTCTACTAACTGCTCCTCAGAAACAGTACCTGTTCCATTTGTATTAATGGCAATAGAAACAGGCTGCGCCACACCGATGGCATAAGCAAGCTGAACTTCTACTGAATCCGCCAGTCCAGCAGCTACGATATTTTTCGCAACATACCGAGCAGCATAAGCAGCAGAACGGTCCACTTTCGTAGCGTCCTTACCACTGAAAGCTCCCCCGCCATGACGAGCATAGCCACCATACGTGTCCACGATGATCTTTCTTCCGGTTAGCCCGGCGTCACCTTGTGGACCTCCAATGACGAAGCGTCCGGTCGGGTTAATAAAGTATTTCGTTTGTTCATCAATATATCCTTCAGGCACAATCGGCTCGATCACATATTTTTTCAAATCTGCCTGGATTTGTTGCAGCGTCACTTCTTCCGCATGCTGGGTAGAAATAACGATTGTATCCACGCGGACAGGTTGATCGTTCTCGTCGTACTCTACTGTCACTTGTGTTTTTCCATCTGGACGAAGATAATCGAGCGTGCCATCATTTCTAACATCAGATAGACGTTTAGAGAGTTTATGAGCTAAGGAGATTGGCAGAGGCATCAATTCTTTGGTTTCATTATTAGCAAAACCAAACATCAATCCCTGGTCTCCTGCACCAATCGATTCAATTTCATCATCACTCATTTTCCCTTCACGGGATTCAAGAGCAACGTCCACGCCTCCTGCGATATCAGGAGATTGTTCATCAATCGCTGTCAGGACCGCACATGTATCTGCATCAAACCCGTACTTCGCACGAGTATAACCGATATCTTTAATCGTCTGACGGACGATGGATGGAATATCCACATAAGTATTTGTACTAATCTCACCAGAAACTAATACAAGTCCCGTTGTCACTGTTGTCTCACATGCAACCCTCGCGTTGGGGTCGTTTTTTAAAATTTCATCTAAAATCGCATCAGAAATCTGGTCACAAATTTTGTCCGGATGTCCCTCGGTAACAGATTCTGATGTGAATAACCGGCGGTTTGCAGGCATTCTTAAAAACTCCTCCTTCTGTAAGTACAAAGTATTAGACGGAACTCTTTACCAGTATGTGTAGAAACTTTTATAAGTTTCATATATGTTCATGTTGCCTCTTTTCACAACCAATGGAGCATTTACATAGGAATATCTACAGGTTACCCTGTTCGAATATATTTCTTCATTAAAGGCTCTGTTCTTATTGAGGTGATGGATCGTTCTCATCCCCCTGTTTGGAAAAAAGCCTTATAAAAAGAAAAAACCTTTCCTATTCGAGGAAAGGGGCTGCTTCCTTTCGCTCTTATCGTCCAAGGAGCATGTCCTCCTTGCTTCAGGTTAGCACCGTGTCATGTCCATGACGGTTGCTGGGTTTCAAAGGGCCTGTCCCTCCACCAACTCTGGATAAGAGAGTATCCGTTCTCCGTTATCGTATCGAAAACCTTATTTAATGTCAATTGAATTCCACCTCTTTCAAAACCTATTCCTAACCCAGTAAACGTTTGAAAGAAATACACATATATTATTAGAACACTTTTTTCAATAAAAGAACAAAACTTGCTATTCCATATAAGCTCCCGATTGTGGAAGACTCAGTTTCGAGATGTTTCTTTGGTTCGTTGCCGGGTGGGGCGTCAGGGGTGGCTGGGAAGCTACTCGCTTTCCTGTGGGGGATGGCGAGCTTCCTCGGACTACGTCCTGCGGGATCTCGCCGATCTCCTTTCTCCCACGGGAGTCTCGCAGCTTCCCAACCACCCCATTCGATAAAGTGAGAAACGAACCCTTTCATCAAGAAGGACTGTCTTCCACTACCCCACTGTTAGAAGGAAGAATAGCTCTACATCAACCTCTCCTGTTCGAAGTGACCACTGGAGATAGGTTATATTATCCGATTCACTTCAGCATACAATCAGAGTTTCCGAGAAGTGGTTTCGAGACACTTACATGGCGGAGGGGAATGGGGAGACTCCTACCTTAAGTGTGCAGGCGCCTCGATCAGCGGCGTATGGACTGGACTGAGCTGGCGGAGATAAAGGAAACACGAAGAACGGAGTGATTCGATGTTGACTTATCGTACAGAAGCGAGGGAAGTCTCACTAGCCGCTAGGCGCCGGAACCGGATATTGAAGAGGAAAAAAGTGCATGGTGAGACCCCACAGGACGCAGTCCGAGGAGACTCACCGCGCTCCCGCGGAAAGCGACTCATTCCCCGCAGTCCCTATCCACGCAACACAAGTCTCGAAACTGAGTCTTCAAGAATTCTGCCAGATTGTTGAACAAAAGAGGGTGTTTGAAGTGTGATTTTTCTGAATAAATAAAATGTAAGCTTTTTCACGTATAGTATGGACTAAAGAATTCAATGTGTTATACTAATCTCACATTAGGTTGATCATAATTAATTGCAAAGGCGGGTCGACACATATGAGTACCATTAATCAAATGTCTGAACTGAATCTTTTACTTGCCCAAGAACATGTCCACCATCAGCTATCTGTTCCACACTTAGTGGAAAAGATTTTATACCGTAATGAAGGTACCCTGACAGAAAAAGGGGCCATCCAGGCAACGACGGGTACTTATACTGGTAGATCTCCGAAAGATAAATTCATCGTCCAGGATGATGTAACACGAGATAAAGTCCACTGGGGAGCTGTCAACCAGCCCATAGATGATCAAACGTTTGTAAAACTCTATCATAAAGTACTGGATTATTTAAAAGAACGGAATGAACTGTTTGTCTTTAAAGGCTATGCTGGGGCAGATGAAAAGCAGCGCCTTCCTCTTCAAGTACTTACAGAGTTCGCCTGGCACAACTTGTTCGCACAACAAATGTTCATTCGACCGGATGAACAAGAGATAGAAGATCATGAGGCGGAGTTTACTGTCGTATCAGCCCCAACCTTCAAAGCTGATCCGCAAATCGATGGAACAAACTCAGAAGCTTTCATCATGATTTCTTTTAAACACCGTATCGTTTTAATCGGCGGCACGGAATATGCAGGAGAAATTAAAAAGTCCATCTTTTCAGTCATGAACTATATCCTTCCTGAGAAGAACGTTCTCCCTATGCACTGCTCAGCGAACGTAGGTAAAGAAGGAGATGTGGCTTTATTCTTCGGCCTTTCAGGTACAGGGAAGACGACATTGTCAGCAGATCCACAACGTAGGTTGATTGGTGATGATGAACATGCATGGTCAAACTACGGGATTTTTAATATTGAGGGTGGGTGTTACGCAAAATGTATCAACCTTTCTCAAGAAAAAGAACCCCAAATCTTTGACGCCATCCACTTCGGCTCAGTCCTAGAAAACGTCGTGTTGGACCCACAAACCCACCAGCCCGACTACAATGACACAAGTCTCACTGAGAATACACGAGCGGCTTATCCATTAGAGCATATCGACAACACTGTACAACCAAGTATCGCCGGTCATCCGAATGCCATCATCTTTTTAACGGCTGACGCAACAGGTGTCCTTCCACCGATCAGTAAATTGACAAAAGAGCAGGCGATGTACCATTTCTTGAGTGGATATACGAGTAAACTAGCAGGAACTGAACGAGGAATCACAGAACCACAAGCTACTTTTTCTGCCTGCTTCGGTTCACCATTCCTCCCTCTCCCGCCTTCCACTTATGCAGAGATGCTTGGAGAAAAGATTGACCAATTTAATGCAGACGTTTATTTGGTCAACACAGGGTGGTCAGGAGGATCTTACGGAGAAGGGCAACGAATTAAATTGTCCTATACACGCTCCATGATTCATGCTGCACTTGAGGGAGAGTTAAGCTCTGCGGACACTTATCAAGATCCATTTTTTGGCTTGAATATTCCTACACACTGCCCTGGTGTCCCAGATGAAGTATTATTTCCTAGAAAAACATGGGCAGACGCTGATGCATATGATCAAAGTGCCAAATCTTTGGCCAGCAAGTTTCATGAAAACTTCAAGAAGTTCACATATGCAAGCGAAGATATCAAAAAAGCAGGACCGACCTACCACAGGTCATAACAATTGTTTCCTCATCTCCTCATATAAAAGAAGGCCCCGCTGGGCATCCCAGCGGGGCCTTCTCTATACCCTCCACCTAACACCATATACGCTCCCTTTTCTTGAAGACTCAGTTTCGAGATGTTTGTGTGAGTTTAGGGGCTCCGGGAAAAGGTTCGCTTTCCATGGGGCGGGCGCTGAGCCTCCTCAGGCTACGCCTTCCGGGGTCTCAGCTGTCCCGCACACCCCATAGGAGTCTCACCGTTTCCCTCCGCTCCTTGACCATAAGAGTATCTCGAAACCACTTCCAGAATAAGCGGCTTTCCATCTTGATGGAAGTGCGAGAATTGAACTCCCAGGCTATGTATTTGAATCCTTCAAGCTTGATATAGAGCGCTTTATACATATAACAGCGGGATAGTGGAAGGCAGTCGCTCTGGGCAAAGGAGTTCGTCTCTCACATTCATCGAATGGGGTGGTTGGGAAGCTGCGAGACTCCCGTGGGAGAAGGAGATAGGCGAGATCCCTTAGTGCAGCAGCCCGCCCGAGGAAGCTCGGCGCTCCCCCACAGGAAAGCGAGTAGCTTCCCAGCCACCCCTGACGCTCAACTCAGCAACGAACACCGAAACATCTCAAAATCAAGTCTTCAAGAATCCTGCCAGAAAGCTGAATAAACATAAGAAAAAAGGTAGAAAAGTTTAGTTGAACTTTTCTACCTTTTTCAAGCACTCCGGCAACACTTCATCTTTCATCATAAAGCTGAAACGATCATTCGATTTTAAATTACGCGGGAGGTGACGGAACAATACAGGTCCGTGCGTCTCAAAATAATGATCCTGATCATCGATTGAGTCAATCATTGCAAAATACACGTTTTTAATGACCGTCCCCCCTTTACCTTCTACATGATACTGACCAATGTAGGATAAATAAGAAATAACGGCTCCTGTCTCTTCTCTGACTTCTCGAACAGCGGCGTCTTCCGCTGATTCTCCCTCTTCCACTTTTCCACCTGGAAATTCGAGACCACGATCTTTATGTTTGGTGAGCAGCCATTGGTCCTTGTATCGGCATATCACCCACACGTGTTTCGGTGTCTCGGAAAAAGGATGATTCTCAAAAGATAACCGGACAGGGTTGTGGTAATAATCATAAAATGTTTTCATGTCTGCTCAACTGCCTTTAATCCTTGATATACGTTCTGTCTTTCACCTGTTTAAATCGTACCACAAGCCGCGCTAAATACAAACCGGTCAGCAGACAAACTTCTCTCTTTCCTGAATAATTTGTAAAAATATACAGAAACATGAAACGATCGATCCTTATCATTCGTACAAGACAGAAAGCAGAAAAAGAGAGGAGAGCAATAATGGCTAAGCGAACCTATGTAGCAATGGTCAGTCTGTTTTTGATTCTTTTGCTAAGTGCTTGTGGCAGTGCAGAAGGCAGCAAAATTGAAAAAATTATGTCGGAAGCTTCTGAAGTTAACAAAGACTTACAAAGTTATGCTGTTAAAACCGAGACTGAACAAGTCATAAAGATGGGCAAGCAAGGAAACAACGGACTTCCAGAAGGTGGGATCCCCATCCAATCCACCATCGATGCTGTTCATCAAGTTGAGCCTATGGCTTTTCACCAGACCATTGAATCTATGGGACAGACAACAGAGCAATACTATACAGACAAAGGCTTGTACATGACAAACCCTGCAGGTGACGGGTGGGTGAAAGCACCCGAGAAAGTCCTCGAACAACTTCAAGCCCTAAACGTGAATAGTCAAACACCAGCAGAACAAATGGAATTTCTAGAAGAATATACGGAAGATTTTCAATTAACGTCTGAAGAAGGTCATTATATTTTAACGTTCCAATCGGAAGGAGAAAATGTACAAAAGCTCATGGAAGATTCGCTAAAAGAAACTCTCCCTTCCGGTCAATTACCAGAGAAGTTGTTAGAAGGCTTGACTGTAAATGACCTCGAATACACGATGAAAATTGATCAAGACACATACTATCCTGAAATGTTCCATCTGGATATGAACCTTGAAATTGAGGAAGATGGAGAACAAGTCGAGTTAAAGCAATCCATATACAGTGAATTCAGCCGTTTTAACGAAATTGAAGAGATTGTCGTACCACAGAACATCCTTAATCAAGCAGAGGAAATGGAAGATATGCCTGGTTTATTCTGATGCAGCATACAGAACCGCTTCTTTTTCAAGAAGCGGTTCAATTATTCATTCAATACGCCCATCTCCGTGATATGATGTTTAGTCGTTTCATCTCCAAGATCATAAATCTTTTGAAACGCTTTTTTCATATCGAGATCCGCTTCATCGTTCGCCTGATCATTATGATAGGGATTAAACGGAACATGAGACCGCCAGAAAGATTCAGCATCCGCATTATAGATCTCATCGAACACTTCCCTAAGGGCTTTAACTTCTTCCTCTGTCGCGTAAATCGTGAAATCATCATTGTTCCCATCGTGATTTAAAGAAATTTCCCTTGTTCCCATATTGATATAATACTTATCCTTTTCCATCATTCACCCTCCTCTTCCTTAGTGTGAACCACGGAAGGGAAACCTATTACAGATGGAAAAATTCATGAAACGTCTCATAAGCAAGTGTTACTTCTTCCAGATATTCCTCATCCACATTTAATCCCATTCCCGTCTTCTTTGGAACCTCAATGGATCCTTCGTGCATTACAATCTCAGGGTGTACAAGGTCTTTATGAAAATACCTTGTCGAACCAGACAAATCGCCTGGAATCGTAAAGTTTGGTAGGGAAGCTAACGCAAGGTTATGTGCTTTGGAAATGCCTGATTCCACCATCCCGCCGCACCATACAGGAATTCCCCGCGATTGACAGAAGTCATGGATTTGTATCGCTGCTGTCAACCCGCCGACTCGACTGATTTTTATGTTGATGATTTGACAACTCTCCAGTTCAACCGCTTGGACGGCATCGTGAAAAGACATGATGGACTCATCCAAACAAATCGGGGTCTTCATTTCCTTTTGGAGCTTTTTATGCCAATAAAAGTCTCCTGCCGCAAAAGGCTGTTCAATCATTGTTAACCCATAATCATCTATCGAACGTAGATGACTCATATCCTCTGGATTATATTGACCATTGGCATCAATCATGATCGGAAGGTCCGGGTCGATTTGTTGTATGGTTTCAATCGCTTCCTTTTCTCTTCCCTTCACAACTTTCAATTTATATCTCTGAAAACCTTCTTCCTTCAGCATGGACACATCTTTTTCTACTGAATCCCCCAGGCTGATCACTGCCCCCGCACTTACGAATGAGCGGGTACCTCCAAGGAGATCGGCAAGGCTTTTTTCTGCTTGTTTTCCATATAGATCCCATAGAGCAGCTTCCAGTCCCGCTTTTGCCATCGGATGACCTTGCACTCCCTTACTTTCTTCTGCAAAATCAGAAGGGTGCTCCGCTCCATTTTTTAAAAGGAAAGGAATCAAGTAATCCTCAAGAATATGCCAAGCTGTATTTATCGTTTCATAGGTGTAAAAAGGGTCAGGAAATGCCGTCACTTCCCCGTAACCTATGCGTCCTGCATCATCTTTTACTTCTATAATGATAAGAGGACGTTCTTTCAGTTCAAATTGGTGAGTAACGAATGGAACTTTGAGTGGAAGGGAAACTTTTCTTAAACCAACTGATTGGATTCTCATTCGTCTCCTCCTTGCATGGAATAGGATGACAAATGTCTTCGTAATAGTTTGTTCGAGGCATTTCTCGGGAGTTCTTCGATCCAATGAACTTCTTTCGGACATTTATACTTTGCCAAATGCTTCCTACACCAGTCCAGCACTTCCTTTTCCGTCAGACCGGCCCCATCTTCAGCTACAATATACGCTGCAGGAACCTCTCCCCAATGTTCATCGAAACGACCGGTCACACCGGCTTCCCGTACACCCGGCAAGGATGATAACACGCTCTCGACCTCTGCAGGATAAATGTTTTCCCCCCCTGAAATGATCACGTCTTTCACTCGGTCAACGACATACAAAAATCCATCTTCATCTTCAAATCCGAGATCCCCCGTCCGCAAGTACGCGCCCTCTCTTTCCGGCCGGTTGTAGTACCCTTTTGATACCATCGGACCACGAACGATAATTTCACCAACTTCCCCTCTTTCCGTGCTGTCTATATACAAATGCGCAGGGCTTAAGGCTTTTCCTGCTGAACCTAGTTTGGAGAAAGCGAATTCCGGACTGAGAGTGGCGATTTGAGAGGAAGTCTCTGTCATCCCATAGGTTTGGAAAACGGGTATTCCTTTTGCAGATGTCTTTTTCAGCATAACTTCAGGAACAGGCCCTCCACCTAGAAGCATGCAGCGGAAGTGGTCTGGATACGTACCATCTTCAAGCACCTCGAGCAATCGCTGCAGCATAACGGTCACGACAGACACATGGGTAATTGCTTTATCCATAATAGCTTTATGAACCTTTCGAGCATCGAATTTTTCAAATAGCATGATCGGCATGCCGTAAACGACACTCTTCATTAAGATCGAAAAGCCACCAACATGAAATAAAGGTAAACAGTTCAACCACTTGTCCTTTTCCTGGACTCCTAAATTTAATGCAGAGGCGACGGCACTGTGCCAATGGTTTCCATACGTATGCATGACGGCCTTCGGATTTCCTGTCGTTCCTGAGGTGTACATCATCGTATAAACGTCATCGAGGTCGAGGTCTGTTTGAAGTTGGTGAAGACTTTCTTTCTTCTCTTCTACATGTTCAAGTGTACGCACATCAAGATTCATCTCTCTTACCGACTCTGTTGCCACCTGTAAGTGGTGTCCATCAGCATAAAAATGTGATACATGAGCATCTTCAAGCTGGTACGCAATTTCCGCCGGGGTCAGCCTCGTGTTCAAAAGAACGGCTACCGCCCCGACATAGCTGACGGCGTGAATGAAAACGGCGTACGTGGAACTGTTGCTTGCTAGTAAGGCTACATGGTCGTCCTGTTTCACCCCATTTCCCATAAGAGCATGGGCCATTCCACGGCTTCTTTCCCTTAGTTCAGAAAAACTGATGCTCCCACCATCTGATGTTTCAATCGCCGTACGCTGCGGATTTAACGCCGCCTGTTTATCTAACCAATGAGGAATACGTTCGCCCATTACAACCCTTCCTTTACTTAGTTCTGTTATTCTAACGCTCGAATCATAAAAGGGGCCATCCTTTCTACAGGATGCCCCTTCACACATGGTTTCATATATAGAGACGAATCAAGGAAAACGAGGGAACTGATCGAAGTCAGGCTTTCTTTTCTCCTTGAAGGCGTCGCGTCCTTCTTTGGCTTCCTCTGTTGTGTAGTACAACAATGTGGCGTCTCCACCCATTTGTTGAAGACCAGCTAAACCGTCTGTATCTGCATTGAAAGAAGCCTTCAAGAAACGTAAAGCAGTCGGAGACTTCTCAAGCATTTCACGACCCCATTGTACGGTTTCAGCTTCAAGATCTTCCAATGGTACAACTGTGTTTACTAGTCCCATTTCTTCCGCTTCTCTTGCAGAGTACTGACGGCACAAGTACCAAATTTCACGGGCTTTCTTATGACCGACGATACGTGCAAGCAATCCTGCACCATAACCAGCATCGAAGCTTCCCACTTTTGGTCCTGTCTGGCCGAAGATGGCGTTATCAGCAGCAATCGTTAAATCGCAAACGATATGTAATACATGTCCACCACCGATTGCATAACCGGAAACCATCGCTACCACTGGTTTTGGAATCACACGGATCAAACGTTGCAAATCAAGTACATTCAAACGAGGGATATGGTCATCACCTACATACCCTCCGTGGCCGCGTACTTTCTGATCTCCACCAGCACAGAAAGCATCATCGCCAGCTCCTGCAAGAACAATAACTCCAATTCTGGAGTCATCGCGAGCATAAGCAAAAGCATCAATTAACTCATGTACCGTTTGCGGACGGAAGGCATTACGAACTTCCGGACGGTTGATCGTGATTTTAGCAATCCCTTCAAATCTCTCGTACATAATATCTTCGTATTCGCGTTCACTAACCCAATCAAAAGACATAGTATTTCCTCCTTTTTCTACATTCAGTTCCTATATTCCTCATGAAAAAACGCTTTCTCACAATTTTCATTTTATCATGAAGCCATCTACAATTTTAGCAAAAATCCCAGGATTCTCAAGGTGGACGGTATGACCAGCATTTTCGACCACCCGATGAGTGGCTCTAGTGAAGCGTTCAGCCATATCCCTATTGATGTTTCGGAACTTCTCGTCTTCCTCTCCTGTCACTAATAAGACCGGGCACTTGAGGGAGGATAGCTGATCCCACCAGGAAGGCTGATGACCTGTTCCCATACCGAGAAGCGATTCAGAAAGACCATTAGCCGTCTGACTTAAACGTTCTTCTCTCAACGCTTTTTCCACATCATCAGGAAGGGATTGGTGCGAATCAAAGAGTGGGAGGCTTTCCCAGAAGTCTACGAACGATTCGACTCCTTCTTCCATCAATTTTTCCGACAATCCTTTATCTTTTGCTTGTCTCGCCAGCTGTTCTTCGGTTGTAGGTAAACCTGGAGAAGCACTTTCGAGTATTAATCGATCGACATATTCAGGGTAAAGCATAGCAAATGATAGAGCTGTTCTTCCACCCAAGGAATAACCAAGCAAGGACACCTTTTCTAATCCCAGCTGATCAAGAATAGCTTTGAGGTCCCGACAAAAACGTTCCATCGTTACAATACCAATCGAGCCTGTCCTTCCGTGACCTGGCAAATCCACTTTTAATAAGCGAAAAGGTTTTTCAAAACGGGAAGTAATGGAGTCAAAAGTTGAAGTGCGGCCCGTAAAACCGTGGAGCAGGAGGAGGGCTTGCCCTTCCCCTTCATCCTCGACCCAATATTCTCTTCCGTTCACCTTCATCCTCATAAACTCCCGCTCCATTCCAAAACCGCTTTTTCCACATTCGCCCAACGCTCTCTATGAAAGGCTACATGATCGTCACGGTTCGTCACCACTTCGACGACGTTTAGCCCTGGACTTTCATAACTTTCTACTAAGGCCCGTTTGTAAGATTCCCAAGTCGTCACTTTTCTGTGTGTGCCTCCATACATCCCGATGACAGGACCTAGATCTAGACCTAAAGGAGTACCAAAGAGCTCTTCAAAGTGATCAGGATGTTTGGATTGAGGCAGATAGGAAAATATGCCTCCTCCATCATTATTAATTACAACGATGGTCAATGGAATCTTCTTATTCTTTGCCATCCAAAGCCCATTCAAGTCATGATAGAAGGAGATATCTCCTAACAATAGCGTTGTATGTTTGCCTGTAGCAGCTGTTCCAATCGCTGTACTGATCACGCCATCGATGCCATTTGCTCCTCGATTCGCCATTAGCTGGACATTTTTTGGTGAAGCCATGAAGAAACTATCGACATCCCTGATCGGCATACTGTTGCCCACAAAGAAGTTGGAATCATCCGGCATCGTGTCTGCCAAATAAGCGACCGCATGCCCTTCATTGAGCGAATACCCAGGTTCAAATAGCATTTCATTTTTCGCTAAAACATTCATCTGCTGCCACGTGGAAAGCCATGAGGTTTCTACGTTCCCATCAGGCATAAAATCGGACAGGCTCTCACACAATTGGACAGGCTCACTCCAAATGAATGTCGCCCCGATGCCTGCCGGCTCACGAAATTCCTGCTGATCATCCACAACATAATGATCGATCTGTTCTTTGTATTCCTGGATCCATTTCAAGTACGCTTTGGATACAGGCATCGCTCCGAACCGTACGATGTAATCAGGCACGATTTGACCCTTAATTGTTTGTGACTTAAGCAGAGCATCGTAATTTTCAATGATATTCCTCTTATCATGGCTTCCTGTACGAAGCTGGGATAAAGGATCAGCAAATACAGGAACTCCGAGACGAGAGGCGAGGTGTGTAACTGCCTCAGCTAAGCGTGAATCCGTTTGTGGACCTACAACCAGTAACCCATTCTCTCCTTGAGCCAGCTGTTCAAATAATGACTTTACCTGATCGTCCGGCATCGCTAAACTTCCTCTCTGAGCTCTTGGAATTGGCTGGACGCTTCCACGCCATGCCTCTTCCAACTGGAAGTCTGGAATTAACGGTTCGCGAAATGGAATATTCAGATGTACAGGACCCTGCCCGGAAATTGCCTCTTCCATCGCTCTTGCCGCCTGTTGCCTCGCATAATGAAAGTTGTTTTCTTCTGGCAACGCTAGATCCTGATACCATTTAACATAACTACCATACATTTGGATTTGATTAATGGCTTGAGGCGCACCGACTTCTCTCAACTCATGCGGCCTGTCAGCGGTCAACACTACGAGAGGTACTCTACTGTAGAAAGCCTCGACAATTGCAGGATAATAGTTCGCAGCTGCCGTTCCAGACGTACAAACGAGTGCTACTGGCTTTTGTTCTTGCTTAGCTATCCCCAAAGCAAAAAAAGCAGCTGAGCGTTCATCAAGGTGAACCCAGTGATTCACCCCGGAATGCTCAGCAAAAGTCATGGCGAGGGGCGTAGACCTCGAACCTGGTGATATGACGACATGTTCGACACCCGAGAACACGAGTTGGTCTACAAAATGAGTCACATATTTCGTTAATGCTTCTACATGTCCCATTCTGATCCTCCCAATACATTCATCATCGGTTTTAGTTTGACCGCCGTTTCTGCATATTCCGCTTCAGGATCGGAATCTTCGACTACTCCACACCCAGCAAACAAAGAAGCTTCCTTTTGCTGAATGAGAGCGGAACGGATCGCTACTGCAAACTCACCGTTATCCTGGGCATCAAACCAACCGATTGGCCCAGCATACCAGCCTCTATTCAACGTTTCATGTGTACGAATGTACTCGACTGAAACTCGCTGCGGCATCCCGCCGAGAGCCGGAGTCGGATGCAGCTTTTCAATCACGTCAAGCAATGTGTAGCCTTGATCCAATACGGCTCTCACTGGTGTGTACAAATGCTGCAGGTTCCGGAGCGGATAAAGGACAGGTCCATTCGGTACTTCTACTTGACTGCTGCATGCTTCTACCGCTTCTTTAATCATTTCCACTACAAATTGATGCTCTTGAAGATTTTTAGGGTCTCCAAGCAATTCTTCCCCCAGCTTGAGATCTTCCTGCTCGGTCCTACCACGAGGGATTGTTCCTGCAAGACACGTAGACACAAGTTCACGGTCTTCCACTTTTGCAAGTCTCTCTGGAGTCGCACCAATAAAGTGATCCCCTTCACTTTCATAACAGAAAATATAGCTGTTTGGCTGAGTATCAGCCAGAGCTTTTAAAACAGCCGCGATCTGCACATCCTCTTTGAACGTGACGCGGAGTTCTCTTGCAAGGACGACTTTCTCCATCAACCCTGCTGTAATATCATCCGTCGCTTTCTTCACCGATTCTTTCCAAGCCTCAGGAGCAACCTCAAAGGTCTGATCAATGACAGGCAACGAACCGGACACCTCTCCTTCGTTAAGAAGAAGGTCCCGGTGATCTTGTATTTGATGAGCGATCTGCTGCTGATGATCTTCCGGAAAAATCAATGCATTGATGGTTAAATATGTTTCCCCATCCACTTTCGTTAACAGAAAAGCAGGAATCGTCATTTTACTGTCAGGAAAAGATTCCCATGGTGTATCCTCTTTTTGTTCAGGATCGAAACTGAAGCCGCCAAGAGCCACCATTCCTGTTCCTTTTTTATTGTAATCGTCATGCAGCATCGCATTTTCCTGCAGATGCTTCCATAGGGATTGGACTTCACGAAAACGTTGTTTACTTTTTGCATACAATTGACTGGCCTTCCCTATTCCGACCATGGTCAAATCATTTTCAGCACTCTGCCAAAACGAGCGGTGCTGATCAATATGCTGACCCGTTTCAAAAAATTGAAAGGGGTTTTGATCATCTATATGTTCAACTATACTAATAAAAAGAGGTTCCCCAAGATGATGTGCTTTCTGAAGAGCTTCCCCGACCATTTCTTCTATATGAGGGGCCTTCGTATGAAGCATATATATTCCTCCCATTCTTTAAGGGACGTTATCTACTCTCTCCACACACAGCGATTGATGCTTTTGTGTGTATGCATCACTCTCTATTTTATTCTCTTTTTTCTCTTGACTCAAGGAATCTTGCTTTAAAACCAACATTTTCTTACATTCATTGACACTCCGGGAGGGTTTCCCTAAAATTAAACTGTTATCATAACAAGAGTATAATGACAAGGGAGAGAACACCAATGAGCTCTGTTCAAAACCAAAACATAAAAGCTTCCTTGAATGAACGCGAAGGTTTCCAAGTATGGTGGCGTTTGCTTCGGCCACACACACTGACGGCTGCCTTTGTCCCTGTTTTTGTCGGGACAATGCTTGCTGCTATGGAACAAACAATCAACTTCTGGTTATTTGCAGCCATGTTGCTCGCCTCTATCCTCATTCAAGCAGCTACCAATATGTTTAATGAGTATTATGATTACAAGCGAGGCCTGGATAACGAAAATTCAGTCGGGATTGGGGGAACCATTGTCCGTGACGGAATCAATCCGAAGACCGTACTTTCGTTAGCCTATAGTTTCTTTATACTTGCAGGATTACTTGGCGTTTATATTTGCGCATCTTCAAGTTGGTGGATTGCTGTCATCGGTTTGGTTTCCATGCTGTTCGGCTATCTTTACACAGGCGGCCCATTACCGATCGCCTATACACCATTCGGTGAAATAACAGCAGGTTTTTTCATGGGGACCATCATTATCGGGATCAGTTATTTCATACAAACCCTGACTATTACCGCTGAAGTGATTATCGTTTCCGTTCCTGTGGCCATCTTCGTCGGTACCATTTTGTTAGCCAACAATATAAGAGACCGCGTCGGGGATGCCGAAAACGGAAGAAAAACGTTGGCTATACTTTTCGGCCACAAAGGATCTATTGTTTTCATAAGTTCACTTTTTGCAACTGCTTTTATATGGACAGGCGTATTGATCATTTTGGGCACACTACCTTTATGGTCATTAATTACCTTCTTTAGTGTAATAAAAGCAACGAAAGCCATTCAGGGATTTATAGGAAAAACGCAGCCACTGGAAATGATGCCTGCCATGAAAGCGACGGCCCAGACGAACACCATTTACGGTTTTCTTCTAGGACTATCCTTACTATTACACCTTAACTTCCCTCTTTCTTAAATGAGAGAACCAGAAAAAACACATCAAGAGAAACAAAAAAAGGATGGTACCCACCATCCTTTTTTATTATCACTAAAGCTCCCAATTGTGGAAGACTCAGTTTCGAGACTTTTGGTGAGTGCATGGGGCTTCGGGGAATAGCTCGCTTTCCGCGGGAGCGCGGTGAGCCTCCTCGGACTGCGTCTGAAGTGACCCCCAAGAGTTGGACACTTATCTAGCTCTGAGTTAAGGGGGATTCACCTTGAAAAAATTTACGAAAGA
>NZ_FNIZ01000028.1 GCF_900104185.1 Halobacillus aidingensis
GAGAGTCTTTGCCTCACCTGATAACGGCTGCCGAAACAGGAGTCGAAAACGTGAGGGCCATGATAAGGCTTGTCTACGAGAATGCCAGGATTCACGGAGGAAAAGAGCACAGAAAGAACCATCTCAGCCCATTTGACATTTTAGGTATAGCTTACAAGTAAAAGATGAACGACTGATTTTTAGAACCTTGACACTTTCAGCTTTTGGTAGGGCACCAACTGGAAAATAAAGGAATAGTAAATGATTATCACTTAAGCTAAATTACAATCATTCACTAGCTTGACGGCTATGGGGAAGCTGCGAGACTCCCGTGGGAGAAAGGAGATAGGCGAGATCCCACAGGGCGTTAGCCCGAGGAAGCTCGCCACTCCCCCACAGGAAAGCGAGTTGCTTCCCAGCCACCCCTGACGCTCAACCTAGGCAACGAACCCAGAAACATCTCGAAACTGAGTCTTCAAGTATAGGGTGCTTATGTGGAAGTGAGAAGTTGTTCTTTGCAGGAGTAGTTTTGTGGTACAATAAGCTAGGACTAAGATTCATGGGGGACGCTTATGATTTTGTATTATATCATCGCCATTGGTCTCATTATCCTTGATCAATGGACGAAGTGGCTGGTGGTCACAAAAATGGATATCGGTGAAAGCATAACGGTCATCGAAAACTTTTTCTACTTGACCTCTCACCGGAATCAGGGAGCTGCCTGGGGAATACTACAAGGGCAGATGTGGTTCTTTTATATCATAACGGTGATTGTCATTGGATTTGTCATTTATTATTTACATCAATATGGAAAAGAAAGTCGTTTTGTAGGTGTAGCTCTCGCGTTTATTCTTGCTGGGGCGATTGGGAATTTCATTGATCGCGTATTTCGTAAGGAAGTCGTCGATTTCGCCAATACGTACATTTTCACTTACGACTTTCCTATTTTTAATGTAGCGGACTCTGCTCTTGTCGTCGGTGTGATCTTTGTCATGATTGCAACATTCGTTGACGAGCGCAGAAAGAAAGGAAGTTTGAAATCTTGAGTGAACACTATAAGGTTACAGAAAACGATCAGTCGAAACGGATTGATAAATTACTAACAGAGGTTATCGAAGAAGCCTCCAGGTCTCAAATTCAGGGATGGCTGAAAGACGGCATTGTCTTCGTTGATGATAAAGCTGTGAAGAGCAATTACAAGGTGCAGGAGGGTGATACGATCACTTGGCATATTCCTGAGCCTGAACCGATGGATATCCTCCCCGAGGACATTCCGATTGAAATTGTGTATGAAGATGAAGATGTGATTGTCGTCAATAAACCATCCGGCATGGTGATTCACCCGGCGGCTGGCCACTATTCCGGAACACTTGTCAATGCTCTATTATTCCACGTGAAGGATTTATCTGGAATCAATGGAGTGGAGCGTCCGGGAATCGTTCATCGGATTGATAAAGACACGAGTGGTCTACTGATGGTAGCTAAGAATGATCTCGCTCATCAATCGCTCGCTGAGCAACTCTCGAAAAAGACGGTAGAACGTAAATATGAAGCGATTGTCCACGGGGAAATTCATCATGAATATGGTACCATTGATGCACCGATTGGAAGGGACCCTAAAGATCGCCAAAGGATGGCTGTGGTCGATGGCGGACGTGATGCGGTCACCCATTTCCGCGTGCTGCGTCATTTCACTGATTTCACACTGGTTGAATGTAAACTGGAAACAGGGCGTACGCACCAGATCCGTGTGCATATGCGTTACATCGATCATCCACTAGCGGGTGATCCGAAGTACGGCCCTCGTAAAACTTTAGACCTCAATGGTCAAGCACTGCATGCTAAATCCCTTGGATTTGAGCATCCGAGAACAGGTGAATGGAAAAAGTTCGAGGTCGAACCTCCTGCGGAATTTAAAGAGACTCTGAAGTACCTGGAAACGAAAGAGGTATAAAAAGTCATTGACAAACCTTACAGGGAGTGTCATACTTCCATATAGAATATAAAGACCTTTAAGAACAGTCCCGTGAGGCTGAAAAGGTGACGGTTGTGCACAGGATACGTGTACGAAAACCCCTTTTCTGCCCTTATGTGGAAAAGGGGTTTTTTTGTCACTGATCTTATGGAAACAAGGAGGACTCAATTATGAATGCAAAAGCGACTGTACTTGATGATGCAGCGATCCGTCGAGCATTGACCCGGATCTCTCATGAAATCATAGAAAAAAATAAAGGAATTGAGGATCTCGTCCTTGTAGGAATTAAAACCCGTGGCGTTCCGATCGCTCAGCGCCTTAAGGATAAAATCCAGGAGATTGAAGGAGCAGATCTTCCCGACGGGGAGCTGGATATCACGCTTTACCGCGATGATTTGACTCCTCAGGAAAATGGAGCGGAACCTCAATTGAAAGAAACGAACATTACGGCTGATATCGATGGGAAGAAAGTCATCCTCGTCGACGATGTTCTTTATACAGGCCGAACAGTGCGTGCCGCAATGGATGCACTGATCGACCACGGACGCCCGAAAGAAATCCAGCTGGCGGTTTTGGTAGACCGGGGACACCGGGAACTTCCGATCCGAGCGGATTATGTCGGGAAAAATGTTCCGACTTCTCAGGAAGAAATCATTACCGTCACTTTATCTGAAACCGATGAAGCGGACGAAGTGAAAATTTATGAAAAATGAATGAAGAGTAACCTTTAATGGAAGTCCCGTGAGGCTTAAAAGGTTCGTAAGGATACGTGTGTGTCTACACGTCTACCTCTTTGCGTGCTTTTTAAGCGCAAAGAGGTTTTTTTATGTGAAAATCTCAAGGGTTCCACTCAGTTCACTACCCTCACACAAGAGGAGACATCAAGGAGGAATTCGATATGAAACAACATAAAGCAGCACTCGACGTTAATGAAGTACCAGCACTAAATAAATGGCTCGTTCTAAGCCTTCAGCATCTGTTCGCCATGTTCGGCGCAACAATTCTCGTTCCTTTTCTGACCGGATTATCCCCATCGGTCGCTCTCGTATCCAGCGGGTTCGGAACGCTTGCTTACCTGCTCATTACAAGAGGGAAGGTACCGGCCTATCTGGGATCGAGTTTCGCCTTTATTGCACCAATTATTGAAGTTTCCAAATCCAGCGGCGTTGCGGGCGCGATGGTGGGAAGCTTCCTAGCCGGTCTCGTCTACGGCTTAGTTGCCCTGCTTATCTCCATTTTCGGAACAAAGTGGCTCATGAACCTGCTTCCTCCGATTGTTGTAGGGCCGGTCATCATTGTCATCGGTCTCGGATTAGCATCAACAGCTGTGGAGATGGCGATGTACTTGCCGGGTCAGGAAGAAAACATCTACAGTGGCACCCACTTCATGGTTGCCCTTGTCACTCTGGCGATTACGATTATCGCATCGATCTACTTTAAAGGATTCTTTTCCCTGCTGCCGATCCTTTTCGGAATTGTCGGCGGATATGCGTTCGCTATGACTCAAGGAATTGTAGACACGAGCGGGATCCAAGAAGAATGGACCGCAATAACCACAGCAGGTTCGTTCACGGGCGCCATAGCCGCTCTCTTCCAAGCTCCTGATTTTCTTGTCCCATTCGTTGACTTTTCACCACTGGAAGTGATCAGCTGGGAAATCGCCTTTCTGATGGTTCCCTTTGCACTCGTCACGATTACAGAACATACGGGTGATCAAATGGTCTTATCGAAAGTTGTAGGAAGAAACTTTTTGAAAAATCCAGGACTGGACAAATCCATTCTTGGTGACGGAGTGGCCACATTCATCGCCTCCTGCCTAGGAGGACCACCGAACACCACGTATGGGGAAAATATTGGAGTGCTCGCGATTACCCGGGTGTACAGTGTGTTCGTCATCGGAGGTGCGGCAGTCATTGCCATCGTCTTCGGTTTCATCGGCATGGTAATCGCGGTCATCAGTTCGATACCGACAGCCGTCATGGGCGGTGTGTCCATCTTGCTCTTCGGGATCATTGCCTCCAGCGGCCTGCGTATGTTGATTGATAATCAGATCGACTTTGGTGAAAAGAGAAACTTGATTATCGCCTCTGTCATCCTCGTCATCGGGGTAGGCGGTGCTTTCGTCCAAGTGACGGAGGAAGTACAAATCGCAGGAATGGCGCTTGCTGCCATCATTGGTGTCGCGCTCAACTTGATCCTTCCAGGTAAAGAAAAAGGACACGGAAATGGGCAGATGTTTGAAGCACCTGAACTCGAACAACAAAACAAGAAAGATCATGTAGCATAAACCAACACTAGATTCACGTTTTAAATGAGTCCCGAGAGGCTCAAAAAGGTGCACTAGGGATGGGCTCGTTTTTCATGCGACGAGTTCAGCACCCCCAGACACCTGGGGGTGCTTTTTTTCTCCTTAGTCCCCGTTACATTAAAAATAGGAACGGAGAGATGAACATGACCGCTATTCGATCCAAGAGGAATTTGCTTTCCATCAAACAGCTGAGGAACGAGCAAATCCATAACCTTCTTTACTTAGCAGAAAGACTGGGAGATCCCGCAAACCGTCCTTCTTTTCCGGGACATTTCGCTGCCAATCTTTTTTTAGAACCAAGCACACGTACAAAAACGAGTTTTCACATAGCCGAAAAGAAATTGGGTTTCGATGTCGTTGAACTGGATGGGGTCGATTCGAGCTTGACGAAAGGGGAAAGCTTGTATGACACGTTAAAGACATTAGAGTCGATCGGCGTGGATCTAGCTGTCGTCCGGCAATCCGAAGTCGGCGGCTTGACGGCATGTACGGAAGGATTGGATATGCCCCTCATCAATGCTGGGGATGGCTGTGGGGAGCACCCGACACAATCCCTTCTGGACTTGTACACCATCCATGAACATTTTCAAAGTTTCAGAGGATTACATGTATGCATTGCGGGAGATCTGAAACATAGCCGGGTAGCAAGGTCCAATGCCTACGCACTAAGACAGCTCGGTGCCAACGTATCATTTGTCAGTAAACCCGAATGGCAGGATCCTACAATGACAGAGGACTACATCACGATGGACGAAGCCGTCGAAACTTGTGATGTCCTGATGCTACTTCGGATTCAACATGAACGCCATACGAACCATGGTGAAACAGGAAGTTACCTGAATCAATATGGGCTGACGGTCGAAAGGGAGGCACGAATGATGAATCACAGCATCATCCTTCATCCAGCTCCGGTGAATCGCGGGGTGGAAATCGATGAGAGACTCGTCGAATGCGAAAAGTCAAAGATTTTCAGGCAAATGACAAATGGAGTAACGATGCGGATGGCTATCATCCATGCACTCATGAAAGGGGAGCTTTAAATGAAAAAGAAGATCATCAACGGTCAGGTGTTTACGGATCATAAATTTGAAAGATGCGAGGTTTTGATTGAGGACAATATGATTGTTGAAATAGCTCCTTCGGTAGGAGAAGCGGATGAGGTTATTGATGCTAAAGGGGGCCTTGTTCTGCCGGGATTGGTCGATGTGCATATCCATTTACGCGAACCTGGAGACGAACAGAAAGAAACCATCCGCACAGGTACAGAAGCTGCAGCTCGCGGAGGCTTCACCACGGTATGTGCCATGCCGAACACAAAGCCTGTGCCTGATTCCGAAGAGAACATGAAAAAATTAATGGAGAAGATCAAGCAGGATGCATCGGTGAGAGTGCTTCCTTACGCTTCGATTACCACTCGTCAACTTGGAAGAGAGCTTGTTGACATGACAACCTTATCACAAATGGGTGCTTTCGCCTTTACTGATGATGGAGTCGGCGTCCAGACGGCTGGCATGATGTATGAAGCCATGAAGGAAGCGAGCCGTCTGAATAAAGCCATCGTTGCTCACTGCGAAGATAATTCACTCGTGTACAAAGGCGTCGCCCACGATGGTGAAGTAAGCAAAAGGCTCGGTCTTCCTGGGATTGCAAACATTGCTGAGTCCGTACAAATCGCGAGAGATGTGTTGCTTGCAGAAGCGACCGGCTGTCATTATCACGTATGTCACGTATCAACGAAAGAATCGGTAAGGGTTATCCGGGATGCGAAGAAGGCCGGGATTCATGTCACGGCGGAAGTGACCCCGCACCATTTGGTTCTCAACGAAACGGATATCCGTGAAGACGATGCCTTTTTCAAAATGAACCCGCCGCTTCGTTCTAACGAAGATCAGGAAGCGCTCATCGAAGGTTTGATAGACGGAACCATCGATTTTATTGCGACAGATCATGCTCCACACACGGAAGAGGATAAGAAAGAAGGCTTCCTTTACTCGCCATTTGGAATCACAGGTTTGGAAACTGCCTTTCCTCTCTTGTACACCCACTTCGTAGAAAAGCATGGAATTCAGCTGGAGCGTCTCATTGAGTGGCTGACAAGGAAGCCTGCAGAGACTTTCGGACTCCCTTATGGAACGTTGGAAAATGGGTTGGCAGCAGATATAACGATTGTGGAAGTGAATCATGAACGGATGATCGATCGTCACAGCTTTGCTTCAAAAGGAAAGAACACGCCTTTCCATGGCTGGAGAGCAAAAGGATGGCCGGAGTTAACGATGGTAGACGGAAGAATTGTATGGGAGGGGAAAACGCATGAAACAACTCGTGCTTGAAGATGGAACAGTATTTGTAGGTGAAGGATTCGGAAGTGAACGGGAAACGGTCGGTGAGGTCGTTTTTAACACAGGAATGAGCGGCTATCAGGAAGTGATTTCTGACCCGTCTTATTATGGGCAGTTGATCACCTTCACGTATCCACTCATCGGAAACTATGGCATCAATCGCGATGATTTTGAAACCGTAAATCCTGGAGTATTCGGGGTCATTGTAAAAGAACACTGTGATTTTCCTTCTAATTTTCGTAATGAAGAAACGATCGATGAATTTTTGAAAGCGAAAAATATTCCAGGCATCAGCGACATTGATACGAGAAAGCTGACGAAAATCATCCGCCAGCATGGAACGATGAAGGCGATGATCACTTCATCCGAGCGTTCGGTCTCTGAAGTACTCAGCATATTAGAGGCTACTCCGCTATTGAATGACCAAGTGAAACAGGTATCGACGGTGAAGCCTTATGTCGTTCCGGGACGAGGCGAACGGATTGTCCTCGTGGATTTCGGAATGAAACACGGTATTTTAAGGGAGTTCACGAAGCGCGATTGTCATGTGACAGTCGTTCCTTATCATACTTCAGCAGACGAGATCCTAAGACTGAAACCGGATGGCGTCATGCTCTCCAACGGTCCTGGTGATCCAAAAGATGTTCCGGAAGCGATCCAAACGATCCGTGAACTGATCGGTCAGGTACCTATATTCGGGATCTGTCTTGGGCACCAGCTGATTGCTCTCGCTTCTGGTGCAGACACTTCTAAAATGAAGTTCGGACACAGAGGAATCAATCAGCCTGTAAAAGATTTGGATACAGGAAGAACCTATATCACTTCACAGAACCATGGCTATGCTGTCAATCTCCATTCCTTGGAACAGACCGACCTGCGCCTTTCCCAAGTTTCTTTGAATGATAACTCCGTGGAAGGGCTGAAACATAAGAACCACCCGGTTTTCTCTGTGCAATACCACCCGGAAAGTTCACCGGGACCGGAAGATACAGCTCACTTATTCGATGAATTCTTGAAAATGATCGATCACCACCAGAAGACAACGAAGGAGGACTCCCAATGCCTAAGCGTACAGATCTAACCAAAATTCTAGTTATCGGATCCGGTCCGATCGTCATCGGCCAGGCGGCTGAATTTGACTATTCCGGCACACAAGCATGCCAATCTTTGAAAGAGGAAGGGTATGAAGTCATCCTTGCGAATTCGAATCCAGCAACGATCATGACCGACCATACCTTCGCCGATCAAGTTTATATGGAACCACTGACGCTTGAATTCCTGCAGAAAATCATCCGTAAAGAAACCCCTGACGCGATCCTTCCGACACTGGGGGGGCAGACGGGGCTGAATATGGCGGTAGAGTTGAGTGAATCTGGCATTCTCGAAGAATTTGATGTGGAACTCCTAGGGACTCCGCTTGATGCCATCCAACAAGCCGAAGACCGTGAGAAATTCCGTGCCTTGATGCATGAGATGAACCAACCTGTACCTGAGAGTGAAATTGTCAGCACGGTAGAAGAAGCATTGGATTTTGCAGAGACCATAGGCTTTCCTGTCATCGTCCGTCCTGCATACACGATGGGCGGCGCTGGTGGAGGCATGTGTGACGATGCCGCTCAGTTGAAAGAGATTGCTAGAAGTGGACTGGCTGCTTCTCCGGTCAGTCAGTGCTTAATCGAAAAAAACATTGCCGGCTTCAAAGAAGTAGAGTACGAAGTGATGCGTGATGGTGCAGACAATAAAATCGTTGTTTGTAACATGGAAAACTTTGATCCTGTAGGCATTCATACCGGGGATTCCATCGTTGTAGCCCCTTCCCAAACGCTCAGTGACCGGGAATATCAAATGCTGAGAAACGCCTCATTGGAGATTATCCAGGCGCTCCAAATTGAAGGCGGATGTAATGTCCAGCTTGCTCTCGATCCCAACAGTTTTCAATATTACATCATCGAAGTAAACCCAAGGGTCAGTCGTTCATCAGCACTCGCATCCAAGGCGACCGGTTATCCGATTGCAAAACTCGCAGCCAAAATCGCTGTTGGAATGACGTTGGACGAAATCAAGAACCCGGTCACCGGTACGACTTATGCGTGTTTTGAACCAGCGCTCGATTATGTCGTAACGAAAATCCCACGCTGGCCGTTCGATAAATTTGCCAAAGGAAACCGTACACTTGGTACGCAAATGAAAGCGACCGGTGAAGTGATGAGTATCGGCAGAAGCTTCGAAGAATCCCTACTGAAAGGGATCCGTTCGCTTGAAGGAGATACAGAAGAGCTATATCTCTCTTATGCCGAACATATGAAAGAGGAAGAACTCTCAAGAAGATTGAGAAAAGCGGATGATGAACGGATATTCTTAATCGCAGACGCTTTAAGGAGAGGTTATTCCATCGAAAGCCTTCATGAAATGACAGGGGGCATCGATCTATTCTTCCTTTATAAATTGCAGCGAATTATACAGCTTGAAAAGCAAGTCGCCAGAGGGGAAATGGATGCCTCTTTACTACAAAAGGTGAAGAAGATCGGCTTTTCTGATGCTCAGATTGCACGGTTGACTGAACGGACGGAAGCAGAAGTGAGGGAATGGAGAAGAAGTCACGGCATCCGCCCCGTTTACAAGATGGTCGATACGTGCGCTGGTGAGTTTGAATCCGAAACGCCTTATTTTTACAGCAGTTATGAAGATGAAAACGAAGCCATCCCAAGTAGCAATAAAAAAGTGCTCGTCATCGGTTCTGGTCCGATCCGCATCGGCCAGGGAGTCGAATTCGACTATGCAACCGTACATTCTGTCCTTGCTCTGAAGGAAATGGGCTATGAAGCCATCATTATGAACAACAACCCGGAAACGGTCTCCACAGACTTCAGCGTTTCTGACAAGCTTTATTTTGAACCGTTATCGCTTGAAGATGTAATGAATGTTATCGACCTCGAACAGCCGGAAGGAGTCATCGTCCAGTTTGGAGGTCAGACAGCCATCAACCTCGTCGACGGACTGACGAAAGAAGGCGTTCGGATTTTAGGTACAACGATGGAATCGATCGATAAAACAGAAGACAGGGACTTGTTCGAACAGCTGCTCAACGATTTGAACATCCCTAAACCAGGAGGGGAAAGTGTCAAAAGCGCAGAGGAAGCATTCCTTGCTGCTGAAAAGATCGGCTATCCGCTTGTCGTGAGACCTTCTTATGTCCTGGGCGGCCGTGCGATGGCGATCGTCTATTCCAACGAAGAGCTCTCTTCTTACTTGGAAACGAATGCAGCCGCACACAATGGTCACCCCATATTGATTGACAAGTACATGACGGGAATGGAAATCGAAGTCGATGCCATCTCGGACGGGGAGGATGTTTTCATCCCGGGGATTATGGAACACATTGAACGGGCCGGTGTCCACTCCGGAGACTCCATGGCGGTTTATCCGACTCAGAGGCTGACGAAAGAACTTGAACAACAGTGTATCGATGCAACAATGAAGATCGCCAGAGAGCTGAATATGAAAGGGCTCATCAACATCCAGTTCGTCGTTTACAAAGGGACCGCCTACGTCCTTGAAGTGAACCCTAGAGCAAGCCGGACGGTACCTTTCCTGAGTAAAATCACCGGCGTACCGATGGCGCGACTTGCGACGAAGGTTTTATTAGGCAAAACGTTGAAAGACGAAGGGTACACATCCGGGGTCGCTGCAAAGCCAAATGGTGTCTATGTCAAAGTGCCAGTGTTCTCCTTTGAAAAGCTTAGAAGTGTTGATACGACACTCGGGCCTGAAATGAAGTCGACCGGTGAAGTCATCGGGTATGACCAAACATTAGAAAAAGCCCTTTACAAAGGAATGACATCAGCAGGGTTGAAGATACCGACACAAGGGTCTGTTTTGTTGACCGTTGCTGACAAAGATAAATTAGAGATGCTGGACATTGCGAAGACATTTTTTGAGCTGGGCTTTCGATTGTTCGCCACAGAAGGAACAGCATCAGTCATTGAAGAAGCTGAGATTCCTGTGGAAGCGGTAGGAAAAGTGGGTTCCGACCAGCGTGATGTCATCGATCTGATCCAACAAGGAGAAGTCCAATTCGTCGTCAACACGCTCAACAAAGGTATGCGTGCAAGATCCGATGGATTCAGAATCCGCAGAGAAGCGGTCGAACATGGACTCGCCTGCTTAACAAGCCTGGACACGGCCAAAACCATTGTCGATGTCATCAATGCGATGTCCTTCTCGGCACGTGCAATCACACCGATGGAAGGAGTGACAGGATGAAAAACGAATGCATGACCATTCTTAAACACGAGAAGGTTGCGAGAGATACGCACCTTCTCGTGCTGGAAGGAAATCTGGTACATGACATCATGGATCCCGGTCAATTTGTCCATATAAGGATCGATGGCTTCTACCTGCGGCGCCCGGTGTCCATTGCAGATTATGACCCTGCAAAGGAAACCATGACTTTAATTTATAAAGTCATGGGAGACGGGACGAAAGCGTTGACGAATCGGCGGGTCGGTGAGCAATTAGATGTGCTTGGCCCTGGAGGTCAAGGGTTTCCGACATCACAAATTCATGCTGACCATGCTCTGATTATTGGTGGGGGGATCGGAGTGCCTCCACTTTACAGCACGGCGAAAAAGTTGAAAGAGAACGGAGTAGCCGTCACAAGTATTCTCGGTTTCAGATCCAGGGAGGATGCCTTTTTACTGGATGAATTCAGAGCTCTTGGAGAAGTCCACGTGACGACAGAAGATGGATCATTAGGAAGGAGCGGCCGTGTAACGGATGCTCTTCCTTGTGTGAAAAAAGACTACCAGCACTACTTATCCTGTGGTCCGACGGTCATGTTGAAAGCAGTGGCTGATCATCTTCCTGATAAAGAAGGATATTTGTCTATGGAAGAGCGGATGGGCTGTGGAATCGGTGCTTGTTTTGCCTGTGTCGTCGAATCGAAAGACGAAAAAGGGTACAAGCGCATCTGTTGTGATGGACCTGTATTCAAGGCAGAGGAGGTCGTCTTATCATGAATTTATCTGTGAAACTACCAGGTTTGAATTTGAAAAATCCCGTGATGCCGGCCAGTGGATGTTTTGCATTCGGGAAGGAATTCGCTCAATTTTATGATCTTTCCAAGCTTGGAGCTGTCATTATGAAAGCAGCTACGAAGGAACAGCGCTTTGGAAATGGCACACCAAGAGTAGCGGAGACGGCAAGTGGGATGCTGAATGCGATCGGCCTGCAAAACCCTGGTGTGGAAAGCATCATTTCAGACGAAATTCCTTTTTTGAAAAATCATCACCTCCCGATTATTGCCAATGTCGCTGGGAGTACGGTGGAGGAATATGTAGAGGTTGCCGAACGAATCTCTTCCTATGTGGATGCTATTGAATTGAACATCTCTTGTCCGAATGTCAAAGAGGGAGGTGTGCAGTTCGGTACCGATCCTGCCTTAGCGAAAGAAGTGATCCGACATGTCGTCGATGTGAGCGTTGTGCCCGTCTATGTGAAGCTGTCACCAAATGTGACCGACATCGTCGAAATGGCGCTAGCGGCTGAAGAGGCGGGAGCATCCGGACTTTCCATGATTAATACACTGACAGGAATGAGGATAGACCCTAAAACCCGAAGACCTGTCATTGCAAATGGAACAGGAGGTCTATCCGGAGCAGCAATCAAACCGATCAGCATTCGGATGATCCATCAGGTTTATCAAGCTGTAACGATCCCGATCATCGGCATGGGCGGGATTGAAACAGCCGAAGATGTATTGGAATACCTCCTTGCCGGTGCGAGTGCCGTGGCGATCGGAAGTGCGAACTTTAAAAATCCTTTCATCTGTAAAGAAGTGATCGAAGAATTGCCCCGTACTCTTTCACGCTACGGTTTTTCAAGCGTAGAGCAAGCGATTGGAGGTGCTCATGATGAAGAAGTTGAAACCTCTCTACTTCGCTCTTGATTTCCAAACGGGAAATGAGGCCCTGGACTTTTTGGAGCGGCACCAACTTACGGGCATCCCGGTTAAAGTGGGTATGGAGCTTTTTTATAAAGAAGGTCCCAGCATCATCCATCAATTGAAAGAAAAGGGGCACGAGATCTTTCTCGATTTGAAGTTGCATGATATTCCAGAAACGGTCCGTCGTGCGATGAGAGGTCTTGCAGGCATGAACGTCGATGTCGTGAACATCCATGCCCAGGGCGGGGAAGAAATGATGAAAGCCGCGAAGATTGGTTTGCAAGAAGGGGCGCAAGATCACATTCCTGTCTTATTAGCTGTCACCGTCCTTACCTCTTCTGATCAAAAGATGCTGGAGGATGAGCTGTTGATCGACCACCCCTTGGCTGATGTAGTCAAACACTATGCAGGACGTGCAGAGAAATGTGGTGTGGATGGTGTCGTTTGCTCGGTCGAAGAGGCCGAAATCATTAAGAAACATACCGCGCTTGCTGCTTTGACCCCTGGTATCCGTCTTGCAGGTGGAGCACATCATGATCAGAAACGTGTCGCTACCCCTGAAAAAGCTCTGGAAAACGGTAGTGATGCGATGGTTGTGGGAAGAGCAATTCGAGATGCAGAAAAACCGCGAGAAATGTATCGGAAAATAAAGGAGGCCTTTCAACATGGGTCAATCAACACTCATTCGTGACTTGCTTCAAATAGGAGCAGTTAAAATTGAAACTGATAACTACTTCACTTGGACATCCGGACTAAAGTCTCCGATTTATTGCGACAATCGTTTAACGATGTCCTACCCTGAAGTAAGAAGAAGCATTGCACAAGCATTTGTTAAGAAGATCGAGGCTCTCGGGCCCATAGATGTCATCGCAGGGTGTGCAACAGCAGGTATTCCCCATGCAGCCTGGGTGGCGGACCTTCTGAACCTTCCCATGGTTTATGTCAGGTCTTCAGCCAAAAAGCATGGAAAAGGAAACCAGATTGAAGGTCACATTGAAAAAGGTCAAAAAGCGATTGTCATTGAGGATTTAATTTCCACAGGCAAATCATCCATAGAAGCTGCAGAGGCACTTGAAAACGAAGGTATCGAAGTGGTTGAAGTGCTGTCGATCTTCACTTATAATCTTCAAGCGGCTCAAGATGCGTTCACAGGTAAAAGCTATTCGTATCAATCCCTGGCCAGTTATGAAGAGCTTCTTCAGCAGTTACTCACTGAAAACCAAATCAACAAAGAGCAGGAAAAGCTGTTGATGAAGTGGAGACAGGATCCTTATGTTTTTACGAACTCTTAACAGATAGAGGAGTTGCTATTTTCTTAGTCTCCTAGTACGATGAAATCATCAAAGCGTATTGGTGATGTCAATGAAATCAAAAAAACATTCTTTTTTCATACTCATGAATGCTTCGCTCGGCTTATTGACCTGTTTTGTCTACTTATATACGTGGGTGGCATTCGCATTTATGGAGTCCATGTGGTCCTTGGAACCTTTATTGAGTTTAGTCGCTTCCCTCGCTTTATTCATTTTGTGGAATGTTTATATGCTGAAGCGTGAAAGCCGAAGGTATTGGGCACAAGCAATTTTTTCTTATCTTGCATCGATAGCGGTATTCGCATATTTTCTAACCTAAAACCACGATTCAATCGTGGTTTTTTTAATACAATGACATCAAGGCAATCCATGAATTATTATTGATAAGCTCCCTATTCTTGAAGACTCAGTTTCGAGACTTTTGTTGAAGTGGATGGGGGCGGAGGGGAATAGCTCGCTTTCCGCTGGAGCGCGGTGAGCCTCCTCGGACTGCGTCCTGCGGGGTCTCACCAAGCACTTTTTTCCCGCAGGAGTCTCGCCATTCCCCTCCGCCCCTTTGCCATATAAGTATCTCGAAACCACTTCCAAAATAAAGCTGCTTCATGCACATCGAATTTGGAAGGAATCAATGACTAAAGTAGCTATTCTGCATATGGAAAGCTTGTTATAGAGCGTTTTTTCCTATACCAACAGAGTAGTGGAAGACAGCCTCTCTCGTTAATGGGGTTCGTTTCTCACCTATATCGAATGGGGTGGTTGGGAAGCTGCGAGACTCCCGTGGGAGAAAGGAGATAGGCGAGATCCCGCAGGACGAAGTCCGAGGAAGCTTGCCACTCCCCCACAGGAAAGCGAGTAGCTTCCCAGCCACCCCTAACGCTCAACACGGCAAACGAACCCCGAAACATCTCGAAATCAAGTCTTCCACAATCCTGCCATTTTGCTAAATAAGTAAATAGCAAATAAAAACAATCAGGTAAAAGCTGAAGAAAGGCAGGTTTCCCTTTTGACAGATGGGAGAGAGCGCTCTATAATTTATCTCTATCTATACTATCCTTACTCAAGTAAGGGAAAGGGTAAGTAGGATGTCCGTACATATAGAGAAGTGATCATTTATTTTATAGATGGAATCGATATGCCACATGAAAAACATAAGAGAGGAGGAGATATTCAATGTATGAAATAGGAAGACAATCGTATTGGTTGAAGAGAATGCTGGCGTCAGATCCCGGGCACAAACGGCTGCAGCAGGCAGGAAAAGCGACGCTCAGTGTGATTTCGGCTGTTTTCACTACCTTACTGGTATTGAACCTGTTCGGACAGGATCCGCTTCTTCCAGCTATTATTTCAGGTGTCTGTGGGCTGCTTGGCATCATGGCAGTTATGGATGATACCAAAAAGGAAAAACAGGGGACAACACTTTTGCTTCCTTTATCGGCTATCTGCGGAGTGACGCTAGGTTCTCTGCTTTCATGGAGTGCCGTTCTCGTCTCCACGTTAATGATCTTGATCATCTTTTGCAGTTTTTATTTTTCTAAATTCGGTAGTCGTTATTTTTCTTTAGGTATGATCGGTTTTATTACCGTTTATTTTTCTTCCTTTTTAAAACTTCCTCCAGCACAATTCCCTTGGTTTTACGGTGCGATTTGTATAGGCATCAGCTACGCTTTTCTATATAATTTCATCATTTTCCGAGATACTGCACAACAGCTTAAGCGTAGTGTCCAATCTTTTCATAGGCAGGCGAACCTGACTTTCGAACTGTTGGCAGAAGTCGTTGAGGATCCTGATATCAACCAGATCCGTTCTAAAAAATTGACGGAAAACGTGAAAAAACTGAGGGATTATGCCAATCACGTTTCCACAGACTTGAACTCACAGAATATTAGGGACGTCTGGCCGGGGGTTCGTACGGAACAATTACGGTTATATGTGTTCGATACGGCGATGTTCGTAATGACCCTTTCGGATAGTTTGGAGAAATTGAAAGAAAGAGGAGCGCTTGAGACAGAAGAACTGCGTTCAATTCTCTCCCGCCTCATTCTTACGTTGAAAAAGGCAGAAGTTCTTAAAATGGAACAGGAAGAGAAGCACCTTGCTGAAGCCGAACGTGTGATTCTTTCTTTAAGAGATATAATTGATAAAAGGTTTGGTGAACATGAAACGAGGCCTGAGGGGTGGCTGTATCTGCTCCGCAGAATTGAGGCGATCGCTACGCATGTGACGGAAGGAGCCCTCGCCATTAAATACAGTGGCGAAGACGTCCCCGGTGATGAATGGTCTGAAGAAAAGGAAGCAGCAGAAGAGGAAGATGAAAATAAGGGGATGGAGGCTTCAACGAAAAAGGCGATTCAATCGGTGATTGCCGGAACGATCGCAGTGATTGTAGGTCATTTGATTTCTCCTATACAGCCGTACTGGGTTTTGTTAACGACATTTATCGTCCAATTAGGGACCCCGACCGTTGGGCGCACATATCTGAAAGGTTTGGAAAGGTCGATCGGGACGGTAGCAGGAGCCATTATTGGTTTCTTTTTGGCAAAGTCTGTGTCAGGGCAGTCTGAACTGGAAGTTGGTCTTATCTTTGCGGTCATCTTTTTTGCTTTTTATACGCTTCCTGTGTCCTACACTGTGATGAGTATGTTCATCACAATGCTCATTGCTTTTATGTATGACCTCATGTTGGGAGGGATCAGTTATGCCTTGCTCCTTGCCAGGGTGGTCGATACCATTGTAGGAGCAGGCATCGCACTAACGGCTGCCGCATTCATTTTCCCTACACGAACGCTGGATAAAATGAAGGAGCAGCTGGTGGAGTACTTAGAGGTTCTCGAGGATTATGTCTTGTCCTACATTCAAAAATTCCGCCGTTCAGAAAGTATGAAGGGACTGGCGGATCTCGCTTTTCAGATGGATGAAAAGATTCAGCTGCTTGAAGAAGATGCAAAACCAGCGCTGCAGAGACCCGGAGCTAATAAATACTCAGGTATTCCTAGGTTACTGATGTCGTTTACCGCTATCAATTATTATGCGAAACAGCTAGTGGCATCTACGTATCAAAAGGATTTTCATCATTCCGAAGAAATCACGCAGGCCCTTAAGCGGACCGAAGAGGTTTACAAGCACAACATTCGCACAATCATGGCAGTCATGAATGGGGAAGCAACGAGTGGACAACTGTTTAAGCTACAACATGAGCGGGAAATGATTGAGCGGTTTGCACCAGGACACAAAGAAGGACAGGGGGATATTGTCCACCACCTGTTTTTTATTTGGAAAATCAATCAAGCTTTGCTTGTTGTCGGAGAAAGAATGGGACTGGAGACAGTGGAACGTTTGGAAGGTTAAAAACAGCACGTGCGATTTCGCACGTGCTGCTTTTCGTTTATCTGTTACGGTCGTAAGGACCTTCGCCAGCTTTGGAGATTGTAATTCGTTCTTCTCCCGTAGCTGGCTGAACAGCATCTCTGCTCTTTTTCGGATTACGTTTTGATTTTGAATTCTTTGGCATACCAGCAACCTCCTTGATCTGATTCAGTTGCCTTTATATTATTTGTTCTTTGCATCTAAGGTATGTAAAAATCCCTGTGCCATTTATAGGCACAGGGATTCTTGTTCAGTCTTTTTTCTTTAACCGTTTGATGAAGGCCGCATCTGGTGTGACGAACAACGTCTGTTGTTGGTCATACGTTACGAATCCTGGCTTTGCTCCTGACGGCTTTTTCACATGACGTATCCGCGTGTAGTCCACCGGAACCGAGGAGGACTTGCTTGATTTACTGAAGTTTGCAGCAAGCTGTGCGGCTTCAAACAACGTATCTTCGCTCGGTTCTTCATCTCGGATGACCACATGGGACCCAGGAATATCTTTGGCATGCAGCCATATATCCATTTTGTTCGCCATCCGGTTCGTCAAGTATTCGTTCTGTTTGTTGTTTCTTCCTACGTAAATCAATGTTCCATCCGTCGATTCAAAACTTTCCGGCTTCGGCTTTTGCGGTTTGTTTTTACGATTCCCTTTCGCCGCCGGCTTTTTCTTCAAATAACCTTGCTCACGCAGTTCTTCCCGAATTTCTTCGATATCTTCTTCTCTTGCTGTTTCGACTTGTTGAATGAGACGATCGAAATAAAGGATTTCATCTTCTGCTTTCTGGATTTCCTTTTGTACAACTTCTTTGGATTTCTTCAGTTTTGCGTACGTTTGAAAATAGTTTTGTGCATTTTCACTCGGTGTTTTATTAGGGTTGAGTTCGATCGTCATTTCTGACTGGTCGGGGTCGTAGTAGTCAACGACCGTCACCGATTCATCCCCTGTTTTGACCATATGCATGTGAGCGGTCAAAAGTTCGCCGAGCTTTTGATACTCTTCCGCGGATTCGGATTTCTTCAGTGTCGTTTCGTGTTTCTTAATTTTACGTTTGTTTTTATCCCGTTCATTCTTCAAGAAACGGTGGAGATCTCCTGCTTGCTGTTTGACACGGTCCCGCTCAGCTTTCCCAGAATAATAATCATCCAGCATCACACTGACGCTATCGAATTTTTCAACATCATCTGAAAAAGCGTGCAACGGAATAACGTAAAACTGCTCTTTTTCTCCCCGATGGATCTGTGGATCATACTCATGGTTGAGGATGATTTCTCTAATCTCCCGGTAAGCTTCCTTCACGGCTTGGGAACCACCGAGTCCGGCCCGATGGACAATTTCCTTCGTCATCATTGGTGAAAAACCCATTACCACATTCAGGATTTGTTTATCCATCTTGCCTGAGTTAAAGTCCAACTTCCTGATGAATGCTTCTGGTTCAAGATCAACAGGGTTGATTTTCCCTTGTTCCGGTGGGAGTTTATAGGGCTGGCCGGGCATAATCGTCCGGTGCCGGTTTTGGGAAGGGGGCAGATGCTTGATGCTGTCGAGCATATGTCCTTCTTCTTCGTCGACAAGCAGGATGTTGGAGTGTTTACCCATCACTTCAATAATGAGTGTTTTCATTGTTTCATCGCCCACTTCGTTGCGGGTCCGGATATGAAACTTCACAATTCTTTCCATGTCCACCTGTTCTATTCGTTCAATAAACCCTCCGACCAAATGTTTCCTGAGAAGCATACACAGCATCGGTGGTTCTTTAGGATTATGGTATTGATCGTCCGTCAAATGGAAGCGAGCATAGCTTGGGTGTGCGGACAACAATAGCGTGTGTTTTTTGCGATTGGAACGGACCGTAAATACGAGCTCCGTTTCAGTTGGCTGATAAATTTTCATAATACGTCCGGACTGGATCGTTTCATTCAATTCCTTCGTGATCGCCCGGGTTACAATTCCGTCAAAAGACATCGTCTTCACCTCTCTACTGTTAGAAGTATAGCATGAGTAAAGCTCGTTATTCTAAGATTTTTCATCAGGGAAAGCCAAACATTCGCAACACCATCCAACATTTTGCTAAAATAGGTGTTGCATTCATTTTACATACAGGTGATGATCTTATTGTTAAAAAGTATGACAGGTTATGGGAAGAGTACGGTGGAAGTCGGTGAAACAAAGGTTCATGTGGAGATTCGGTCGGTGAATCATCGTTTTTTGGATATAACAACCAAGATGCCCCGTTCATTACTGTTTTTGGAGGATCGGCTGAAACAAGTCGTCAAAGGCCGAATATCCAGGGGTCGCGTTGATATCTTTGTAACGATCGAAGGAGAAGAATTGTTTGAAAAGAAAATCGATGTCAATTGGGAAATTGTCGATCAATATTTAGTCCGCTTGAAGGATATACAGCGCCGCTACGATTTGACGGGGGATATATCTATTGATATGGTATCCAAGTTAGACCATGTTTTTTCGGAAAAAGAGATAGAAACCGATTCGGATGAGTTGAAAATGGCTTTATTAGAGGCCATGGATGATGCTGCCACACAACTGGTAGAGATGCGGATGAAAGAAGGTCACGAATTATATGAAGATCTTGAAAAACGCATCGCAAAAGTGCGGTCATGGCTGAGCAGCCTGGACGAAAGGCGGCCGATGGTAATCGAAGAGTATAAAGAGAGGATTCGGACCCGTGTGGAAGAATACACGAAAGAACAAATCCGGACCGATGAAACAAAAATCCTCCAGGAAGTCGCTTTGCTTGCAGAGAAAGGGGACGTCACCGAAGAGTTGACGAGACTACAGTCGCACTTCATCCAATTTGAAGACATCCTTTCGATTGATGAGCCTGTAGGAAGACGACTCGATTTCATTGTGCAGGAAATGCACCGTGAAGTGAATACGATCGGATCGAAATCCAATGACGGCAAAATGACTGAGATGGTTGTGAATTTGAAAAGCGAGATTGAAAAGGTGAAAGAACAAGTACAAAATGTCGAATAACAATTGTGTTTATGCCTAGTTTTTTCATATAATAGAGGTAGTCATGAAAGTGCTTGGTCAGAAGAAGGAGGAGTCAGCTTTGAGCTTGAAATTAATCAACATCGGTTTTGGAAACGTCGTATCTGCGAATCGTATTATTTCTATTGTTTCGCCTGAATCCGCTCCGATCAAACGTATCATCACGGTCGCCCGTGACAATAATAAATTAGTAGATGCTACATATGGCCGCAGAACGCGTGCGGTCATTATTACAGATAGTGATCATGTCGTCCTTTCAGCCGTCCAGCCGGAAACCGTCGGACAGCGTGTCATCAGTAACGACGAGATCTCAGATGAAAACTAGGAGGACTTTTTGCAGTGATTGATCAGAAAGGTATTTTATTCATCCTTTCCGGCCCATCAGGTGTCGGAAAAGGAACGGTACGTAAAGCATTATTCGAACAGTCGACAGATTTGCGCTATTCTATATCCATGACGACTCGTGATCCACGTGAAGGTGAAGTGGACGGCGTCGATTATTTTTTCAAATCGAGAGATGAGTTCGAGAAATTAATTAGTGAAGGCCAATTGATTGAACATGCGGAATATGTGGGAAACTATTATGGGACACCCCGTCAATACGTAGAGCAGACACTGAACGAAGGCAAAGATGTCTTTTTGGAAATTGAAGTCCAGGGAGCTCTCAAAGTAAGGGAGAACTTCCCTGAAGGCGTGTTCGTCTTTTTGATTCCACCTTCTTTGGAAGAATTGAAAGACCGGATTGTCAATCGTGGCACAGAAACGGAAGACAAAGTGAAAAACCGCTTGAAAGCAGCGAAAGAAGAAATTGATATGATGGATGCGTATGATTATGTCGTCGTGAACGATCAGATTGACAATGCTGTAACGAAAGTGAAATCGATCGTTGCCAGTGAACACTGCAAACGTGAACGTGTCGCCCATCAATATAAAAAAGCATTGGAGGATGAATAATCATGATGTTAGAACCGTCCATTGATTCCCTACAGAAACAAATCAAATCCAAATATACACTCGTAACGCTGTCTGCAAGAAGAGCGCGTGAATTGAAACAAGGAGCAGCGCCTATGATCGATCATCCGACATCCCACCAGCAAGTGGGCGTGGCGCTTGAAGAAATCCGTGATGGCAAATTGAACTATATTGAAGCGGATGAAATCCAAGAACGAACAGAAACCACATAAGAACATCGAAACGACGTAGGAAAAGCCGCGCTTCTTCATTGAATCAGCGCGGCTTTTCCTACGTGTTTTAGTGCCAACATTTTTTAAGCAAAGGGGTCTCTTTAGATGTTGAATGGAAAAAAGATCGTCTTAGGAGTATCAGGTGGAATCGCCGCCTATAAAGCAGCCGCTTTAACAAGCAAACTCGTCCAAGCAGGGGCCGTTGTTAAAGTAATCATGACTGACAGCGCGCAAAAATTTGTAGCCCCGACTACTTTTCAGGCTTTGTCCAGACAGCCTGTTTATACCGATACCTTCGATGAACAAGATTCTTCTCAAATCCAGCACATCGATGTCGCTGACTGGGCGGACCTCTTCTTAATCGCCCCCGCGACGGCAAACGTGATCGGAAAACTCGCGAATGGTCTCGCCGATGATATGCTCTCGACGACCTTACTTGCGACCGAGGCACCTGTTTACATCGCTCCGGCCATGAATGTCCATATGTACAGTCATCCGGCTGTTATGAAGAACTTAAAGCAGCTGGATGACTGGGGCTTCCGGTTTATCGAGCCCGGGGAAGGTTATCTTGCATGTGGCTATGTAGGGAAAGGACGGCTGGAGGAGCCTGAATCGATTGTCGAAGTGCTCCGGAAAGAATATCAACGGTCTCAGCCTCTTAAAGGTAAAAAAGTACTCATAACCGCAGGCCCTACCCGCGAGCAGATCGATCCGGTACGTTATTTCACGAATCCATCGACGGGTAAAATGGGGTATGCGTTAGCGAAAAAAGCGAAACAACTTGGCGCTGAAGTGACACTTATTTCAGGGCAGGTAGCCTTAGGACCTCCAGCTGGCGTGCATGTGATCCAAATTACGTCCGCTCAGGAAATGTATGACGAAGTGTTGAAAGCTTATCCTGATCAAGACCTTGTCATCAAGTCGGCAGCGGTCGCCGATTATCGTCCGAAAATAACGTACGATCAAAAGATGAAGAAGAAACCAGGGGACTATGTCGTTGAGATGGAGCGGACGAAGGATATTCTCATGGAACTTGGAGATCGCAAAGAACATCAATACTTAATTGGATTTGCTGCAGAAACGACAGATGTGGAGAAGTATGGTAGACAGAAGATGGATAAAAAGAACCTCGATGCCATTGTCATTAATAATGTATCCGAAGAGGGTTCAGGGTTTGGAACCGACACCAATGCCTCCTTGTTTATTACCAAACGAGGAGAAGAAATGACATACCCGTTGATGAGCAAAGAGGAGCTCGCTGAAAACATTCTCATGGTGGCCAGTGGTGAGATGGAGAGTGAACCCCTTTGATTGCAAACGTAATCGTTGATGTACCCTCGCAAAATACGAACCGTCCTTTCGATTATGAAATACCCGAAAAGTTTGAAGGGATCGTTCAGCCGGGTGTTCGGGTGATCGTTCCATTTGGTCCACGCAAAATCTTAGGGTATGTCGTAGCTCTTTCAGAAACAAGTTCCTTTTCGTCCGTGAAAAAAATAACCGATGTCCTTGATGTCATCCCAACGTTGACCGAAGAACTTCTCCAACTCGGAAAATGGTTATCAAAAAACACTCTGAGCTACTATATTTCCTGTCTGCAGGTCATGCTCCCACAGGTGATGAAAGCTAAATATCGCAAAGAGTTGTGGAAGCTGACCGAAGAACCCCTCGGCTCTGAACTCGACCCTTTATTTGATGGACGAGCGGTTGTGGATTTTGAAGAATTCGAGAAGTCGGGCATCGGGTATCATACTCTCCGCAAACACATGAATGATGGAGACGTTGATGTCCATTATGAAGTGAAAAGCCGGGAAACGAAGAAGACAATGACGATGGTCCAACCTAATTTAAATCCGATGGAATTAGAGGCGAAGCTTGAAGATCTATCCCCGCAGGCGAAAAAACAGCGCACCATTGTCGAGTATTTCCTCGAGTATCCGGATGCGATAGAAAAGAAGAGGCTTCTGGATGTGCTATCAACTACACCTGCCTCTTTGAAGCCGCTCATCGAACAGGGGGTTATTAGTGAATTCAAGCAGGAAGTTTTCAGGGACCCTTATGGTGATCGCGACTTCGAACGTACGCAGCCGTTCCCTCTGACAGCAGAACAGGAAACAGCTATCCAGCCGATCCTTAAGACCATCGAAGAAAACGCCCATGATGTTTTTCTTCTTCATGGAGTGACCGGTAGTGGTAAAACGGAAGTGTATTTGCAGTCGATCCAAGAAGTAATTGATAAAGGCGAAGAAGCCATCATGCTTGTGCCTGAAATTGCTTTGACCCCGCAAATGGTTGAACGGTTCAAAGGAAGATTCGGCTCAAAAGTGGCCGTCCTTCACAGTGCTTTATCAGCAGGGGAAAAGTACGACGAATGGCGGAAGATCCAACGCAGGGAGGTTCAAGTCGTTGTCGGAGCAAGGTCTGCGATCTTTGCTCCGTTTACGAACATCGGCTTGATCATCATCGATGAAGAACATGAAACGAGTTACAAACAGGAAGACCGGACACGTTACCATGCGAGAGATATTGCCATTGAGAGAGGGAAAACCCACCAATGCCCTGTCGTTTTAGGTAGTGCCACACCGGCTCTCGAAAGTTATGCCAGGGCTGTCAAAGGCAATTATCAGCTGTTGACCATGAAAAAGCGGATGAATGAGTCGGTGATGCCGGCCGTGGATCTCGTCGATATGAGAGAGGAACTTCATAACGGAAACCGTTCCATGTTTTCCATCATGTTGAAGGAAAAAATCGAAGAAAGACTTTCCCGCGGGGAGCAGGTCGTGCTTTTTCTGAACAGACGAGGCTATTCGACCTTTGTCATGTGCAGGGATTGCGGCCATGTCAGTGAGTGCCCGCACTGTGACATTGCGCTTACGTTTCATAAGAGGCAGAATCGTTTGAAATGCCACTATTGTTCCCATGAAGAACCTATGCCGACAGAATGTCCCGAATGTGAAAGCAAAACGATCCGTTATTTCGGTACAGGGACTCAAAAAGTGGAAGAAGCGCTTCAGGAGTTAATCCCGGAAGCACGCGTGATCCGCATGGACGTCGACACGACAAGAAGGAAAGGGGCACACGAACGGCTCCTGAAAAAGTTCGGAGAAGGACAGGCGGATATCCTCCTTGGCACGCAAATGATTGCTAAAGGCCTGGATTTTGGAAATGTCACCCTTGTTGGTGTACTCGCTGCCGATGCGCTTCTCAACCTTCCTGACTTCCGTGCATCAGAAAAAACGTTCCAATTAATCACACAGGTAAGCGGAAGGGCAGGAAGACATGAGAAGCCTGGAGAGGTCGTCGTTCAAACGTACACACCGGAACACTATAGTATTGAATTGGCCAGCCAGTATGATTACGAACAATTTTTCAATGAAGAAATGAAACTGAGGAAAGCTTTCCGCTATCCTCCATACTTCTTCTTGACACTTTTCACTATTTCACATCCCAACCAATTGAAAGTGCAGGAAGTGACACAGAAAATCACCATGTTCATGCAGCAGAAGCTTTCAGATCAATCCTATGTTCTCGGGCCTACTCCTTCTGCGCTCACCAGGATCAATAATAGATATCGCTATCAATGCATGATAAAATACAAGAAGGAACCTGAGCAGCGAAAATTCGTTGAACGGATATTGCACTATTACGAAGATGAAATGAAACAAGAAAATGGTTTGCAGATTACGGTGGATTTCCAACCGTATCAGCTGATGTAAGCAAGAAGGGAGCAACAAAGTCATGACACGAATCGCATTCATGGGGACACCGGATTTCGCCGTACCTGTCCTTGACCGCATTATTGAAGAGGGGTATGAGGTTGTCCTTGTAATTACTCAACCGGACCGTCCGAAAGGCAGAAAAAAAACAATGACCCCTCCTCCTGTCAAAGTAGCGGCGGAAAAACACGGAATTCCTGTATTTCAACCAGAAAAAATCAAAGACGAATATAAAGAAGTTCTTGCTTACGATCCCGACTTGATCGTAACCGCTGCCTTCGGTCAAATTTTACCGGAAGCACTACTCCAGGAGCCTAAGCACGGATGTATCAATGTCCATGCATCCTTACTGCCTGAATTCAGAGGGGGTGCACCGATTCATTACAGCATCCTCGAAGGGAAGAAAGAGACAGGCGTCACCATCATGTATATGGTCAAACGTCTCGATGCAGGGGAAATGCTTTCAAAAGTCACCGTCCCGATTGAAGACGAGGACCATGTCGGGACGCTGCATGATAAACTTTCCGTAGCAGGAGCGGAGTTGTTGGCGGACACACTGCCGAAGTTATTGAGCGGAGATATTACCCCGGTAGAGCAGGATGAGTCCAAAGTCACTTTCGCTTCCAATATCAAAAGGGAGCAAGAGCTCATCGACTGGAGCAAAGATCAACAGACAGTCTATAACCATGTACGTGGACTTCATCCATGGCCGGTCGCTTATACCTATTGGAACGGCAAGCCGATGAAAGTCTGGTGGATTGAAAAAATGGAAGATACGTTTGAGGAAGCACCTGGAACAGTGGTCAAAATCGAAGAAGATGGCTTCCTTGTCACAACGGGTGGAAACAAAACTGTGAAAGTCGTTTCCCTTCAACCTTCCGGCAAGAAGAAGATGGACGGGCAGGCGTTTATTAATGGAGCTGGTCAGTCCTTACAGGTCGGAGAACGTCTGGGTGAGGCGCATGACTAAATATGCATTAAGAGAGTCAGCCCTTGATCTTCTTACTCGAATTGGTGAGCAGGGCGGATTCAGTCACGTTTTATTAGACCGGGAGATTTCTAAACAAAAGCTTTCCAGACAAGATGGAGCCCTGTTAACTGAAATCGTATACGGAACACTCCAACGGCGGGATTTGATCCACTATTTCATCCAGCCTTACATCGCCAAACAGAAGAAAATAAAGCCATGGGTACGCTGGCTTCTTTATATGTCTGTTTACCAGATGATTTTCCTTGAAAGAGTACCGGATCATGCGATCATCCATGAAGCCGTTGAAATTTCAAAGAAACGGGGACATAAGGGGATTTCTTCATTCATGAACGGCGTGCTTCGGAACGTCCAGCGCAAAGGAGTCCAGAGCCTAGATAAAATCGAAGATCCTGTAGAGCGAATGGCGATTGAAACCAGTCATCCTCAATGGCTCGTCAACCGCTGGGTCGATCAGTACGGATTTGAAACGACGAAAGCAATGTGTGAAGCAAACAATCAGCACCTTCCTATGTCTCTGAGAGTCCAGCCGCTTCGAATTTCTCGGGAAGAAGCGATGAAACAGCTGCAAGAGGATGGTTTCAAAGTCGAGGAGAGCACACTATCTCCTCAAGGCTTCCTCGTTCTTGAAGGGGCGATTCTCTCTCATCCCCTTTTCCAAGAGGGGTACGTGACCGTTCAAGACCAGAGTTCCATGCTTGTAGCGGAAATGATGGATCTTGAAAAGGAACTGACTGTGCTGGATGCCTGCAGCGCTCCTGGAGGTAAAACCACCCATATCGCTGAAAAGATGGAAGACCAGGGGGAAGTCGTTGCCTATGACTTGCATGAGAAAAAAGCGAAACTCGTGAGCAAAAAGGCCGAACAGTTGCAGCTCACATCAATTACCGCTAGTCAGGCAGATTCCAGGAAGCTGGGAGAAAAACATGCTCCTGGCGCCTTTGACCGCATCTTACTTGATGCTCCTTGTTCCGGCCTTGGAGTTTTACGAGGAAAACCGGATATTAAATACCATAAAAAAGAAGAAGATATTTTCTCTCTAAGAAACATTCAGGATGATCTATTGAGAGAAGTTGCACCACTACTAAAGCCTGGAGGAAAGCTCGTCTATAGTACTTGTACGGTCGACCGTCATGAAAATGAGGAAGCCGTCCAGCATTTCTTAAAAGAGCACTCGGACTTTGAAGTAGATCCATCCTTCTTCGAGGAGCTACCACCAGCTCTTAAAGAATCCCAGGGTCTTTCCGAAACAGGCCTTCAGCTTTTCCCTCAAGAATGGGATACGGATGGCTTTTTCTTGACCCGATTGCGAAAGAAGTGACAAATAACAGAAATAGAAAATAAAGCCTTGGGAAGGAAAGCCGATTCCTTCCCATTAAGGCGAAAAGAGGAACACCACCTAAGAATCAACCCCCATGTTTGATCGAAGTTATAAATATGAGGCAGGTGAGACCATGATAGGTTATTACGAGACAGATCAGGGGAAAGTCAGAATTCATAACGAGGATGCCGGCGGGGTTTTCAAAAACGATGCAGGCCAAGTCCTCGCCATTGTAGCCGACGGAATGGGCGGACACCAGGCCGGGGATGTAGCCAGTCAAATGACGACCTCACATTTACATAAAAAATGGCAGGAAGCCAAGCTCATTGAGACTCCTGATGAAGCTGAAAAATGGATTAAAGAAGCGGTGCGCTCTGCGAACAATGAAATCAAATCCTATGCCAATGACCATGAAGAATGTGCAGGGATGGGAACAACCGTGGTTGTGGCACTATGTACAAAAGAATTCGCAACGGTCGGGCACATTGGAGACAGCCGCTGTTATTTTGCTAATGCCTATGGCTTCAAAGTGATTACTGAGGATCATTCCTTAGTGAACGAACTTGTCCGTTCAGGTCAGATTACCGAAGAGCAGGCGGAGCATCACCCTAGAAAAAACGTATTATTAAAAGCACTTGGGACAGAATTTGATTTGACAGCAGATGTGAAAACGATGGAATTCGAAGAGAATGACCGCCTTCTTCTATGTACAGACGGATTAACCAATAAGGTGAGCGATGAAGAATTAAGTGAATTGAAATCATTCGAAGGGGAATGGTCATTGTTTACGCAGCAGATGATTGATCTTGCGAATGAACGTGGAGGGGAAGATAATATTACGCTTGCAGTCGTGCACCATCATCCTTCTTCCGACCAGAAAGAAGGTGCGGAATAATGTTGAATAACCGTCTCCTTAATGACCGTTATCGTGTACAAGAGATGATCGGTGGCGGCGGTATGGCGAATGTCTACCTTGCTCATGACACGATTCTAGACAGGGATGTTGCCATTAAAGTATTACGACTGGAACATGGAAATGATGAGGAGTTTATTGCCCGCTTTCATAGAGAAGCCCAATCAGCTACGAGTCTCTCTCATCCTAATATCGTTAACATTTATGATGTCGGAGAAGAAGACGATATTTATTTTATGGTGATGGAGTTTGTCGATGGAATGACGTTGAAGCAGTATATTCAACAACATAGTCCAGTCGATGTGTCTGAAGCGGTGGATATTATGAGACAGATTGCATCAGCAATCGCTCATGCGCATGATAATGGAATCGTTCATAGGGATATCAAACCGCAGAATATTCTTATTGATCATTACGGTCATGTGAAAGTGACGGATTTTGGAATTGCGATGGCCCTAAGTGCGACAGCGCTGACTCAGACCAATTCTGTACTCGGTTCTGTTCATTATCTATCGCCGGAACAAGCGCGGGGTGGAATGGCGACAAAAAAATCCGATGTATATTCACTCGGCATTGTTTTTTTCGAATTACTGACGGGGAGGCTCCCTTTTTCAGGAGAATCTCCAGTCTCGATCGCCTTGAAACACCTTCAGCATGAAACGCCTTCCTTGAAAAGATGGAATTCCGACTTGCCTCAAAGTGTCGAAAATATCGTTTTGAAATCGACGGCCAAAGATCCGTTTCATCGATATGAATCAGTGTTAGAAATGGAACATGATATTGAAACTTCTCTCGAACCTTACCGGGCGGATGAGCCGGTTTTCACATTACCTGATGATGGGGATGAAGAAAAAACCAAAGCGATCCCTGTCATTACGAATGAAGCCTACGGCGATTCACCTGATGAAGATACGATTATCAATACTAGTGATCACAAACCTGTCAGCCCACCCCCGACATCGTCGACAAAAACCTATAAGGAAACAGCTCCATCTGATCAACCGACTGCCGAGAAAAAGACAAAGAAAAAGCGGAAAGTATGGCCGTGGATTCTTACCGTTATACTATTGTTATTGATCGGGGGACTCGTGGCATTATTCACAATCCCTGGTATCATTCAACCTGCAGATGTGGAGATACCTGATCTTGCAGGGGAAGAGTACGAGACGGCTTATAGTGAACTCAGTGACTTGAACCTTACTGTGACAAGAGAAACACGTTTTTCTGATGATGTGGAAGAGGGCGATGTCATTGAAACAGATCCTGAAGCAGGGATGACGGTAAAAGAAGAGTCAAATGTTACAGTTTACATTAGCAATGGAAAAGAGAGAGTAGAGTTTCCGGATTATACAGGACAGGATTTCGATCGGGTGAAAGAAGAGTTGGAAGAAAAAGGTTATGAGAAGGTTGATTCATACGAAGAAACGAGTAGTGATGTACCGAAAGGCGAAATCATCGCACACCTGAGCCCAAGCGCAGGAAGTAGTGTCATTCCAGAGGATACAACGGTATCATTCCGTGTAAGCTCTGGTGAAGAAACGATAGACTTGGCAGAATTAGTTGGTGCTAATGAAAGTTTCGCAGTGAGATCCTTGGAAAGTAATAACCTAGAATCTAATATCACTTATCAATACTCAGAACAAGTGCCAGAAGGAATTGTAATCAGCCAGGACCCAGCTGCTTCAACGGAAGTAGAGCAGGGATCTACCGTAAACTTAGTTATTTCTAAAGGACCTGAGCCAAAACCTCCTAGAGATGAAACCGTTTCTATTGAAGTTCCGTATGAACCGGAAACGAATGATGAAGAAGGACAAGGTGATGGCGAGCAAGAAGGCGAACAAGAAGACGAACAGGCAGAGCCCGAGGGTCAGGAAGTATTGATTTATGTGAAAGATGCAAATCGAGACGGAAGTACACCTGTGATTAGTGAAACAATTACAGAGACGAAGACTTTTGAAATCACTTTAACGATTGAACCGGGAGAAGTAGCGACCTACCGGGTAATGAGAGATGGAGAAGTCTATCAAGAAGAAGTGGAAGTAGCGTATTAAGAGGTGAAAAAATGCCAGTAGGAAAAATTATTAAATCATTGAGCGGGTTCTATTATGTCCTTTGTGAAGGAGAGGTCTACCAATGCCGGGGGCGTGGAAACTTCCGTAAAAAGAAAGTCACTCCTTTGGTTGGTGATCTCGTAGAATTCAAGGCGGAAAATAAGAAAGAAGGATATATCTTATCCATCGAAAACAGAAAAAATGAGTTGGTAAGGCCTCCGATTTCGAATGTCGATCAAGCGTTAATCGTCACTTCTGCCGTTCACCCGAATTTCAATGCTTTATTACTGGATCGCTTCCTCGTCCTTGTGGAAGAGAAGAGGATTGAGCCTTTTATCGTCATCTCCAAGGTGGATCAGCTGGATGAACAACAAATGGAAGTGATGGAAAGCTACAAAACACTGTATGAAAAAATCGGCTATCCGGTCATTTTATCTGCTGTAGACGATACGGAAGCTATGGACCAAATTCAATCTCACCTGGCTGGCCGTACAACGGTGATCGCCGGCCAGTCAGGCGTCGGAAAATCGTCCTTGCTCAATTCAATCGACCCTAGACTCTCCATTGATACAGATGAAATCTCAGAAAGTTTAGGCCGCGGGAAACATACGACACGTCACGTAGAACTTTATGAAATAGCGGAAGGTCTTGTGGCGGATACTCCTGGCTTCAGTTCACTGGAATTCGGGGAATTGGAACTTGATCAACTGCCTGAGTGTTTCCCTGAGTTCGTAGAGGTACAGAATGATTGTAAATTCCGGGGTTGTCTGCACCATAAAGAACCGAAGTGCGCGGTAAAATCAGCCGTAGAGAACGGGGAGATTTCCGATCAGCGGTACGAGCATTACTTACAATTTTTAAATGAAATACAGAATAGAAAGCCGAGGTATTAAACATGACTAAAATTGCACCATCCATTCTAGCTTCTGATTTTTCGAAACTTGGAGATGAAATCAAGGATGTCGAACGTGGCGGAGCGGATTATATCCATGTGGACGTCATGGATGGACATTTTGTTCCTAATATAACAATCGGTCCATTAATTGTGGACCACATCCGCCCGGTAACCGACTTGCCCCTTGATGTCCATTTGATGATTGAAAATCCGGATCAATATATCGAAGCTTTTGCCAAAGCAGGATCTGATATCATCACCGTTCATCAGGAAGCATGTCCTCACCTCCATAGAACGATTCAATTGATCAAGAGCCATGGAGTAAAAGCAGGAGTGGTCATTAACCCGGCTACTCCAGCAGAAACAATCCGTCCGATTCTCCAAGATGTTGACCTTGTCCTCTTAATGACGGTCAACCCAGGGTTCGGAGGTCAATCGTTCATCCATTCGGTCGTACCGAAAATTGAACAAATCTCCCAGTGGCGGGAAGAAGAAGGAATATCCTTCGAGATTGAAATCGATGGCGGAGTGAAAGTAGAAACGGCTAAACTTTGTACAGCCGCTGGAGCTGATGTCCTCGTTGCCGGCAGTGCCATCTTTAATCAAGAAGATCGTAAAAAAGCGATTGAAGAAATCAGACAATCGTCAGAATGACCAAAAAGCTCAAAGGATCCTTATCCTTTGGGCTTTTTCATTCCCTTGTTTGATTGGCATCCAATACAGAAATAAGTTACATTTTACTTTAGGAGAAATCGTCCTATTGTAGAATATGGCAGGTTTCTTTAAGACTCAGTTTCGAGACTTTTGTTGAGTGGATGGGGGCTGCGGGGAATGAGTCGCTTTCCGTGGGGCCCAACACGAGGTGGGGTCGTTCGATGTTGGCATAGGACGTGCCGAACTTAATCGAACTTCCTCTGTTCTCTTGAGCCTCCTCGGACTGCGTCCTGCGGGGTCTCACCATGCACTTTTTTCCCACAGGAGTCTCCCCATTCCCCTCCGCCCCTTTGCCATGGAAGATTCTCGAAACCACTTCTAGAAAAATCAGCTTGTATGATTGAGGGAAGTGGATAATATAACCCCCTCCACAGCGGGCATTCACAACGTAAAAGCTTGATACAGAGCGCTTTATTCCTGCTTAGGAGGGAAGAGTTGGAGAAACTCCTTCTCGGTATAGGGGTTCGTTTCTCCCTTACATGGAATGGGGTGGTTGGGAAGCTGCGAGACTCCCGTGGGAGAAGGAGATAGGCGAGATCCCGCAGGACAAAGTCCGAGGAAGCTCGGCGCTCCCCCACAGGAAAGCGAGTGGCTTCCCAACCACCCCTGACTCCAAATACGGCAAACGAACCCCGGTTAAATCGAAACTGAGTCTTCCATAATAGGGAGCTTATCGTGAATAGTAAAGGATTGATTTTTTGGTGAAAGGCACAGGAAGGATGTTATGGATATGAAGAGAGTTATTGTTGTTGGTGGTGGGCCGAAGTCTTACATACCGGATGTAAAAGCATACGCATGTGAAGAATGCATTTGGATCGGGGCCGATCAAGGGGCGGAGGTCCTCGTTGAGCAGGGAGTGAACCCTGATATTGCCATCGGAGATTTTGATTCCGTGTCGGAACAGTCCTTGGCTGAAATAAAAAAGAAATCCAAACGAGTCCTTGTTTATCCAGATGAAAAAGATGAAACGGACTTGGAATTAGCCATAAATGAAGCACTCCGCTTACATCCGGGGCATATTCTATTATTCGGGGTGACCGGTGGTCGGATCGATCATTCTCAAGCGAACATGCAACTCCTGTACCCTCTAATGAAGGAGAATGTAAAAAGTACAATCATCGATCGACAAAACCGAGTGGAATTAGTCTCTGCTGGTGAGCATAAGATAGAAGCGGATGAATTTTACCCATATGTTTCTTTCTTGCCGGTCACGCTTGAAGTGACAAAAATTACGCTCGAAGGGTTCTACTATCCTTTGGATCAAGCTTACCTGCCATTTGGATCCACCTTGTGCATCTCAAATCGACTGATTGAAGATACAGGTACTTTTTCATTTGAGTCAGGCATACTCTTAGTAATAAGAAGTACAGACTTGCCTACTTGAAGGTAATAAGGGAGTTCGCATTAGTTCATATAGGAGGAGGGGGCTCTTTTGAAATTTTATACCATCAAACTCCCAAGGTTCGTCGGGGGTTTAGTGCGCGCAGTCATAAGTACATTTAAAAAAGATTAGGACCAAATCAAAAGGGAAAACTCCGGGGTACACATGGGCTGAGCTCCGGAGAGCATTACAAGCGCCCGTTTACTTATCTTTAGACAAATAAAAAAAGCACCCGGGAAGGGTGCTTTTTTTGTGAGCTCATAAGCTCAGTGTCCGCAATTATACGCGTTGTACTTTGCCAGACTTAAGTTCACGTGCTGTTACGTAAACTTTTTGAGGCTTGCCATCCACAAGGATGCGAACTTTTTGAACATTAGCTTTAAATTTACGTTTATTAGCGTTCATCGCGTGTGAACGGTGGTTACCTGAACGTGTACCTTTACCAGATAGAACACTTCTGCGTGCCATGAAAATCCCTCCTGTTACATACATAAATCATCAGATACTTAGTAACTTTATCATATAGAATACGTGTTTGCAATAATCTAGTGAGAATTATATCAAGAATTTTTTCTTGACAGAACTTATGAATTGTTACACAGTATAGTAGGGATATCCAGGTCATTTTCTTACCATTGAACAGAAATTCATTTCACACTTTTGTGTTATAATAGGGTAGGATTAATGAGGATTATAAAGGAGGATCTATTATGTCTGTTGATTTAAATAACCAATATGGTCATATTACTATTAGCAATGAAGTCATTTCAACGATTGCTGGAGGAGCTGCTGTCGAGTGCTACGGCATCGTCGGGATGGCATCTAAAAATCAGATCCGTGATGGTTTATCTGAAATGCTCCGCAAAGAGAATTTTTCCAGAGGAGTCGTTGTCAGACAGGATGAAGATCGCCTCCATATAGACATGTACATTATCGTGAGCTACGGTACGAAAATTTCCGAAGTCGCTCATAATGTCCAATCACAAGTAAAATACACACTAAACAAAACAGTTGGTTTGTCCGTGGATTCTGTGAATATTTTCATTCAGGGAGTTCGTGTGACAACTGAATAGATCGCGGTTGTAGTCAAAGGAGGAAGTAAGTGTGACGTTACAAAAGTTAGACGGCAAGACGCTTGCCGAAATGATCTTGCAAGGAGCTCATCATTTAAAGCAGAACTCACAAATGATTGATGCTTTGAATGTTTTCCCTGTACCGGATGGAGATACGGGGACGAATATGAATCTGTCCATGACTTCTGGAGCTGAAGAAGTACGGAATGTGGACCAGAATCATGTAGGAACAGTGGCCCAATCTTTATCCAAAGGTCTCTTAATGGGAGCGCGTGGTAACTCAGGTGTTATTCTCTCCCAAATTTTCCGTGGTTTTTCAAAGGCGATTGAAGGTAAAGAAGTCATTACAACCAAAGACTTTTCGGACGCTCTTCAAGGCGGGGCCACCACAGCATATAAAGCCGTCATGAAACCTGTGGAAGGAACCATTCTTACTGTAGCAAGAGAGACTGCCGAAGCATCTGCCGAGATTGCTGAAAAAGAAGATGACTTCATTCCATTCATCGAAGGAGTCGTTCAAGCAGCGAAAAAATCATTGAAGCATACGCCTGAACTGCTTCCAGTATTGAAGGAAGTGGGGGTCGTGGATAGTGGCGGTCAGGGCCTTGTCACGATTTATGAAGGTTTCCTAGCCAACTTAAAAGGGGAAGAGGTTCCTGATCTTGATGATACAGTATCGATGGATGACATGGTCAACGCTGAACACCACAAGTTAAATCAGGATTTCATGAATACAGAGGATATTGAATTTGGCTATTGCACAGAATTCATGGTCAAATTTGAAGAAGATAAACTTGCTGAACATCCATATGATGAAGAAGCCTTCCGTAATGAGCTCAGTGAAATGGGAGATTCTCTGCTTGTCGTTTCTGATGAAGACTTGATCAAAGTCCATGTCCACGTGGAATATCCAGGTGAAGCGATGACCTTGGGGCAAAGATACGGCAGTCTTGTCAACATGAAGATTGAGAATATGCGTGAGCAGCATACGTCGATCGTTGGTGACAAAAAGAAAGCCAAGCCCAAGTCAGAGGAAAAAGCAGAGTACGGAATCGTGACAGTAAGCATGGGAGACGGAATCAAGAAGTTGTTTGAAAGTCTTGGAGCTACTGTTGTTATCCAAGGTGGACAAACCATGAACCCGAGTACTCAAGATCTTTCGGAAGCGATTAAAGAAGCACATGCAAAACGAGTGCTTGTCTTGCCGAATAACAAGAATATCGTCATGGCTGCTGAACAAGCGGCAGAATTAGCGGATGTAGAGGTGGCTGTCATTCCATCGAAAACGATTCCTCAAGGGATGAGCGCCCTTCTAGGGTTCAACCCAGAAGCGGATCTTGATGCGAATAAAGAGGAAATGCAGAGCCTCATGGCTGAAGTGAAGACAGGGCAAATTACGTACGCCGTCAGAGATACACAAATTGATGGGTTGGACATTTCCAAAGGCCATTTCATGGGAATCGCCGATGGCAAAATTTCCGCCACAGATCAAGATGCATTGACGACTGCTAAAACGTTGTTGAACCAAATGATTGACGAAGATGAAGATGAAATTCTGACCATCTTGACAGGTGAAGAAGTCGACGAAAAAGATGTAGCAGAACTTGAATCATTCATAGAAGAAACGTATGAAGATCTAGAAGTGGAAATCCACAATGGTGGACAGCCGATTTACTCCTATATCTTTTCAATCGAATAAAACGTGCAGGAACGCAGCTCTTGGGGCTGCGTTTCTTTTATGCTTGTTTTCGAACCACCTTGACTCGAAGATGGTTTCGAATAGAAAAAACAACAATCAAGAGATAGCCGGATAGCAGACAAGTGTACACAAACGTTAAGATCGAATCACTGACTTGGATCGAAGAAAGTAAAGTCCTCGTATTTGTAAGTATGATAAAACCTCCGGCTAATACTCCAAGAACAGAAGAGGGGAGGGTTTTGACAAGCCAAGCGGCGATGGGTGCCGCCACAACACCGCCTATAACGAAAGATGAAATGAGCAGCCAGCTGAACTGGTCATGCCCTAAAAAAATCAAAAACCCTGCCGTTGCTGAAATCGTTACCAGAAATTCGCTCGTATCCACTGTTCCAATGACTTTTCTTGGAGCGATCCCCGATTGAGAAAGAAGCGCAGGTGTATTCACAGGTCCCCATCCACCCCCTCCGACACTATCCAAAAAACCCCCGGCAATTCCAAGTGGCAAGAGGAAACGTTTGTTTACAGACTTCTTTTCTTTGGTATGTGTTTTTTTCGAAAGGTATAGGAAACGAAAAATGATATAAATCCCTAGTGTGAGTAGGAATATGGATATGTAAGGTCTAATGAATTCCCCTGATATATAGCTTAAAAATGCCGCACCTAAAAAGGCACTGATGGCTCCAGGAACTGCGATAATCATGACAAGGCGTTTATCTACATTGCCAAATTTATAGTGGGAAAAGCCTGAAACAGCCGTGGTGGCGATCTGAGACATATGGATGGAAGCGGATGCTACAGCAGGAGCAAGTCCATAGGATAAGAGAATGGTTGATGAGCTAAGCCCAAACCCCATGCCGAGTGCACCGTCCATCAGTTGAGCAACAAACCCAATGAGTGCGAAAATCGTTAGTTTTTGCAAAGTGTACCACTCCTTTTAAAAAGTCCAATGTATAGTAAAGTATTTTTATTTTTCATTATTCCTATGCATTTACTTGGTTTTATAATCAAAAAAAAACTCCCCCGTCTGAAAGAAGGGGGAGTGATCCGCACCTTATCTTTCAGCCTTCTGGCTGCTGGAATGAGCACCTTCTTAAAGGTTGCTGCGGGATCGTCAGACCAGGTTCCTCCCCCGACTCTTCATAAGGATCGTATGAATATTTTTAGAATAATTCTAAAACTAACCGACATGGATTTGTTTGTCAAACATATTTATTAAAAAAGCAGAAAAATTATAATTTTTCAAAAAAACATTGACATCTGTTGAAAAGGAGCATAAGATTTGTATCAACTTGTTTTTCAAAAAATTTCATACCTTTTCTTATCTAGAGAGGTGGAGGGACTGGCCCTTTGAAACCTCGGCAACGGGTCTGATGATGTATACAGATACTGTGCCAATTCCAGCAAGTGGTGAACGCTTGAGAAGATAGGGAGAATGTAGTTTACATGTATTTGTAAAAGCCTTTCTTCTTATCGTGAAGATAGGCTTTTTTGCTTTTAAGAAAGGAGGAGGAAATGAAACCATCACTCATCACATATCAATCATTTGAAAACCCATTTGAGGGTGATCCACCGAAGGGCGACGATACAAAAGGAGCAGCGGAAGTCATTCGCTGGGCATATTCTCAGTATAAGGACATTGCGTATGCCTGTAGTTTCGGAGCCGAAGGTATCGTTCTCATAGATTTGATTTCGAAGGCTCAGCCGGATGCCGAAGTCGTTTTTCTTGATACAGACCTTCATTTTCAAGAAACCTATGAGCTTATTGAAAAAGTAAGAAAGAGATATCCGGCACTAAACATAACGATAAAGAAGCCTGACATGAATCTGGAAGAACAGGCAGAACAATTCGGATCCGCCTTATGGAAACGGAAGCCGGATCAATGTTGTTACATCCGTAAAATAAAACCGCTCGAAGATGCCCTCAGTGGGAAAACAGCGTGGTTGTCGGGGCTGAGGCGTGAACAATCCCCTAGCCGACAAAAAACAAACTTCGTCAACAAGGATGAAAGATTCAAATCCATAAAAATATGTCCGTTGATTCACTGGACATGGGAAGACGTATGGCAATATATCCGACTAAATAGGTTGGATTACAATGAATTGCACGATCAGAATTATCCCAGTGTCGGATGCATTCCATGTACGGCTCAGGCAGCCGATGATGGGAGATCAGGAAGATGGAAAGGGTTCAATAAATCCGAATGTGGTTTACACACAGCGGAGCCTTTGGAAGAGGAAAATTCATGAAGGAGGAATTTGTATGTCAATCATAACCCCGCACGGTGGAGAACTTATAAACAGATGGAAGGAAAAAAGACCGGAGGAGCTGCCGGAAGATATCATCGAGCTTGATTCAATGGCCTTAAGTGATGTCGGTTTGATTGCGAATGGTGCTTATAGTCCATTAAAAGGATTTATGAACAAGGACGACTATGAATCTGTTATCGATACGATGAGGTTGAAAGATGGCACTCCATGGAGTATTCCTATAACGCTCCCAATCACAGAGTCACAGTCCCGGACGCTTGGAAGGAAAGCGCAGTTGGTCAAAGACGGGGTTGTATATGGAACGATTACGATAACTGATCGATTTAAACCGGATAAGGAAAAGGAAGCTCAAAACGTATACTTAACGACAGAGCCTGAGCATCCTGGGGTGAACAAATTATACAACCGACCAGATTGGTACGTAGCAGGCGAAATTGAGGTCTTTCAAAAACCTCCTTACGAACATGGAAAAGCTTTTTATTTGGATCCAGAACAATCGAGGGAGCATTTCCAAGAACTCGGGTGGAAAAAGGTCGTCGGTTTCCAAACAAGAAATCCTGTCCATAGAGCTCACGAATATATCCAGAAAGCTGCACTGGAAACGGTGGATGGATTGTTTTTAAATCCTCTGGTGGGTGAAACAAAAAGTGATGATATTCCCAGTGAAGTCCGAATGAAGAGCTATCAAGTCCTTCTTGATCAATACTATCCAAAAGAAAGAGTCACATTGGCCGTTTTCAATGCAGCGATGCGGTATGCAGGTCCAAGGGAGGCGATCTTTCATGCAATCGTCAGAAAGAATTTCGGTTGCTCTCATTTCATAGTCGGCCGCGATCATGCAGGTGTAGGGGATTATTATGGTACGTACGATGCGCAGAAAATCTTCAGCCATTATGAAGATGGGGAGCTTGGGATCACGCCACTTTTCTTTGAACATAGTTTTTATTGCAACGCTTGCGAATCGATGGCTTCCCATAAAACCTGCCCCCACGACAAAGAACATCACATGATCTTGTCAGGGACGAAAGTGAGAGAGCTTTTGCGAAAAGGAGAAAAGCCACCCAAAACGTTCAGTCGTCCTGAAGTGGTGGACGTACTAATCGAAGGAATGCAGAAGGAAACAGTGGAACAGAAGGGGTGAAAACAATGAGTGAAAATCTTACCTGGCATGAGACATCCGTTGGCAATGAAGATTATCGTAGAAAAAATGGGCACCAAAGTGGTGTGCTCTGGTTTACAGGACTCTCGGGCTCAGGTAAATCAAGCATTGCCAACCAATTGAACAAGGTGCTGTACGAAAAAGGCATCCAAAGCTATTTACTCGATGGCGACAATGTGAGACATGGACTGAACGCAGACCTCGGATTTTCGGAAGAAGACAGGGAGGAGAACATCAGACGAATCGGTGAAGTCGCGAAACTTTTTGCAGACAGTGGAACCATCGTTTTAACAGCATTTATTTCTCCTTATCAAAAAGACCGGGATCTCGTAAGGGCCTCTGTTCAAGCGGGCGATTTTATTGAAATTCATGTCGACTGTCCTGTGGAAGAGTGTGAAACCCGTGATCCGAAAGGACTTTATAAGAAAGCGAGAAACGGGGAGATCAAAGGGTTTACAGGTATTGATGCGCCATATGAAGCACCGCCGAAACCGGAACTTGTGCTCGATTCTAAAACGCATGATGTGGAAAGCTGTGCAGAACAAGTGTGGAAGCTTTTGCAAAAGAAAAATTGGGTGTAATGAAAGGGGCCGGAAAATGACAAACGTTTATATTGTGGGTGCGGGGCCGGGAGATTACGAGCTCATCACTGTCAAAGGGTTAAAAGCGATCCAAAAAGCGGACGTGATTCTTTATGATCGCTTGATCAACCAAGAGCTCCTGGATGAAGCGAAGGAAGACGCGGAACTTGTTTTTTGCGGGAAACGACCGGATCATCACGCCCTTAGTCAAACGACCATCAATCATCTGCTGTGCAAATATGCGCTGAAAGGTAAAGTGGTGACTCGTTTGAAAGGAGGAGACCCATTTGTGTTCGGGCGCGGTGGAGAAGAAGCGGAAGAACTCGCCAAAAGAAATATCTCCTATGAAATTGTACCGGGAATCACTTCGGGAATTGCCGCGCCTGCCTATGCAGGCATCCCGGTGACCCACCGGGAATATAGTTCTTCCGTCGCTTTCATTTCAGGGGTCAATAAAAAAGACAGCGATGAAGACGCCTATTGGGAGCGGGTCGTCAAGAGTATGGATACCCTGTGCATTTATATGGGAGTTAAGAAATTACCGGACATTTGTGAACGACTCTTGAAACACGGAAGACCTCTTCATACTCCCGTAGCCCTGGTGCAGTGGGGCACAACAAAGGAACAAAAAACGGTCACAGGAACAATAGAAGATATTGTTGAAAAATCCAGACGCATTGAGAATCCGGCGATGATTATCGTAGGTGATGTTGTCCAATTAAGAGAGCGTCTGCAATGGTTTGAGCCTTCGCTGGAAGAAGATGTGAATGTAGTGGCGTCAAGCGTTGGCTGAAAGTGGGGAGGGTAATATGGAAGCTGTTTTATATGTCAGTCATGGAAGTAGAAAAAAGGAAGCCAAAGACGAAGCCATCCACTTTTTGACCCGTGTTCACAAGGAAATCGATGTCGATCTCTATCACATTTGTTTTCTCGAACTAGCAGATCCCGATGTCCTGGAAGGCATTCGTAAACTTGTAGAAAAAGGGGCAGATAAGATCGCCGTCATCCCCGTACTGCTCTTAAGTGCCGGGCATTATTTCAAGGATATTCCCAATGAGATCGAGAAAGCCAAAGCAATCTATCCAAATCTTTCAATCACTTATGGTCAAACGCTTGGAGTGCAGGAACGAATCACGGATGTGCTGGTAGACCGCTTGAAAGAACTGCCGGCCGAACTGGATGATACAACCAATGTTTTACTTGTGGGAAGAGGGAGTCGACATCCCGATACAAAGACATCCATCGAATACATTGCACGCGTGTTGAAAGAGAAGAGTGGAATCCAGCATATCCAAACATGCTATCTTGCTGCTCTTTCCCCTCGGTTTACGGACGCGTTTGACGAATCGCTGCGCAAATATGCCAAAACCATTGTGGTTCCTTACTTGTGGTTTACCGGCCTTCTCTATGATTCTTTGGAAAGTAGCGTTCAAAAAGCAAGAGGAGAAGGGCATCATGTCGATCTTGCTTCTTATTTGAATGATCATCCAAATATGGTTCAATCCCTTGTGGACCGAGTGAATCAAGCGTTAAACAAAGGGGTGGAAAAGGAGGAAGGTGTGAAATGATTTCGCTTTCCGTTGATCTAGCCCGCCAGCCTGTCGTGGTCGTTGGGGGAGGAAAAGTAGCTTCGAAAAGGGTGCGAGTGTTGCAGGAAGAAAAAGCAAGAGTGACAGTCGTTAGTCCTACAGTAACCAACGAGCTGAAACAAAGGGCAGAGGCAGGGGAGATTCGCTGGTTGAACCGCAGTTTTGAAGCGAGTGATGTAAGAGATGTTTTCCTTTTAGTGATCGCGACAGATGATGGTGATACAAACGACAGCATCGCAAGGCTCGCAAACGGTGTCCCTCTTGTGAACAGAGCGGATGGAGGAACGGGTGGAAACCTTCAAATCCCTGCACAACTTTCCAGAGGAAAATTAAACTTATCTGTGACGACTCAAGGAGCAAGCCCTAAGCTCGCCAGCCGGTTGCGTGAAGAATGGGAAAAACAGTTCCCACCGGCTTATGAAGCATATGTCGATTTTTTATATGAATGCAGGCATATGCTGAAGGCCTCTCCTTTATCCGGGACGGAAAAAGATCATTACTTGGAAAGAATGCTTGATCCCTCTTATTTAGAACAGGAAAAACAATGGGTCATGAAGGATGAAATACATAACAAAGGGGGAGGAACCATTTGTCAGGATTAAAAAGAAAAAAGGTAGGCATTGCGGCAGACCGCCGTTCGGATGCGATTGAAAAATTAATTACAAACATGGGAGGAGAACCGGTTGTTTTTCCATTGCAAGGGCAGCAGCTGCTGGATGAGAAGGCCTCTCACCGCCATGTGGAAGATTACCTTCAACAATCGTTCATCCAGGTCATTTTAACGACAGGAATTGGTGCCCGGACCCTTGGTGATGCGGCAAGGAAAGAAGATCTGGACGGCCCGTTTCTTCAGAAGTTGAAAAAAGAGTCTCTTGCCATTCGAGGGTCGAAAACGATGGATTGGTTAAAGGAGAATGATTTGGCCCCTGATATGATTTCTGCAGATGGAACGATGGAAGATCTATTAAATCAGCTTCCCATCGTAGATAAAGAGGAAAACAATCAGGTTTTTCTTCAGACATACAATGAAGATGAAGAACTTTTGAAAAGAAAACTAGTAGATAAAGGATACAGGGTATATGGGGCAAATCCTTACAAGTTCCTGCCTCCAGACCCTGATGTCGTTGAAAGCTTGACACATTCCATCTTAAACGCTCAACTGGATGCGGTGGTATTCACAAGTAAAACGCAGGTGAAAAATTTATTTCACCATCCCGCTAGGATGAAAGGTGTTGTAGAGGCTTTTAATCATCATGTCCAGGCGACAGCTGTTGGAAAAGTAACAGCCCAAGCTTTGCGTGACAATGGGATTTCTTCAATTGTTCAACCTGAACGTCCGAAAATGGGGGCGATGATTGTAGAGCTTGATCGGTATTTTCAACGACAATTGTTGAATCACTAGCTACCAATATGGAGGTGTCATTATTGAATCTTGAAGTCAAGAACAGCCCTTTTGATCAAGAACAAACGGACCAATTGAACCGTTTGCTTGTGACAATGGATGATCGACAGAAAATATGGCTGAGCGGTTATTTGGCGGCCGTCCAAAGCCCTTCTTCCCATACGACAAAAGATCACGAGGGAGAAGGAAACTCAACGGCAGCTCGGCAAGTGACCCTGTTGTATGGATCTCATACAGGAAACTGCGAGGGGCTTGCAGAAGAATATGCGAACCAATTAAAAGAAAAGGGCTTTGAAGCTCGTTACTTGGATATGGATGAATATAAGCCGAAAAACTTAAAAAATGAGCAGGATTTATTGATATTAACGAGCACACATGGAGATGGAGATCCACCGGATAATGCCCTATCCTTTTATGATTTCCTTTTCAGTAAACGGGCGCCGAAGTTAGACGGAATCCGATATTCGGTCCTTGCACTGGGGGACAGCTCTTATGAGTTTTTTTGTCAGACAGGAAAAGAAATTGATGAACGGCTGCACGAACTTGGTGCAGAGCGTATCCATCCACGTGTCGATTGTGACCTGGATTTTGAAGAGGATGCTGAATCATGGTGGCATGGTGTATTTGATCAATTAGGGGACACCCAGGGGCAGATCTCACAAACGATTGAAAAAGTCTCCTCCGTTACCGATCGGCCGATTTACTCGAAGAAAAACCCTTTTCAAGCAGAAGTCTTGGAGAATATCAATCTGAACGGACGTGGATCGAATAAAGAGACCCGCCATTTGGAACTGGACCTTGAGGGGTCGAACTTCACCTACGAACCTGGCGATAGTCTCGGGATTTATCCGAAAAATGAAGAAGCCCTTGTAGATGAGCTGATTGAAGAAATGGATTGGGACCCAGACTTATCGGTCATCGTGAACAAAGACGGGGAACTCCGAGCTTTACGGGAAGCTTTAATTTCCCACTACGAGATTACTTCATTGACAACTCCTTTACTGGAGAAATTAGCACCCCTGACTGATCAGGAAGCATTCCAACAACTGGTGTCATCGAAAGAAAAGATGAATGCTTACATTTACGGAAGGGATCTGCTCGATGTCGTGAGAGACTATGGACCGTGGAAAGCGGGAGCCGAAGAATTTGTCAGTGCCTTAAGGAAAATACCTGCAAGGCTGTATTCCATTGCAAGCAGTTTGAAAGGAAACCCTGATGAAGTACACCTGACCATCGGGACAGTAAGATACGATTCAAATGGTCGGAAACGCACGGGGGTCTGCTCTGGGCAATGTGCAGAAAGGACGGAAGTGGGAGATCATCTTTCTGTTTTTGTGCAGAAAAACAACAATTTCAAACTGCCGGATGACCCTTCTATCCCGATTATCATGATCGGAGCAGGCACAGGGGTTGCCCCATACCGGTCATTCCTTGAAGAGAGAGAAGAAAGTGAGGCGCAGGGCAGCTCATGGCTTTTCTTCGGTGAACAGCATTTTGTCACGGATTTCCTATATCAAGTGGAATGGCAGCAGTGGTTAAAAGAAGGGGTCTTAACCAAAATGGATGTCGCTTTCTCCCGCGATACATCAGAAAAAGTGTATGTCCAGCATCGCTTGCTTGAGAACAGGAAAGAATTTTACCAGTGGTTAACCTCTGGTGCTTATGTATATGTATGTGGGGATGAGAAACATATGGCTAAAGATGTCCACAACACGATCTTACAAATCATAAAAGAAGAAGGAAGCTATACCGAAGCGGAAGCAGAAGAATATTTGAAAGAGATGAGAAAAGCGAAACGTTACCAAAGAGACGTTTATTAAAAAAGAGAAGGGAGAGAACGTCTAGTGTCTGAAAATAAAACCCTAAGGCCTGAAGGTCCCCCGGATGATATGGAGAGAATCAAAGAGGAAAGTCGTTTCTTAAGAGGCACCCTCGTAGATAGTTTTCAAGACCCGATCAGCGCGAGTATTAAAGAAGATGATACGAAATTATTGAAATTTCATGGAAGTTACATGCAGGACGATCGTGATTTGAGGAACGAACGTAAAAAGCAGAAGCTGGAACCTGCTTATCAATTCATGGTCCGTGTACGCCTCCCTGGTGGAGTGGCGACACCAGAGCAATGGCTGACGATGGATTCGTTAGCGGATGAATATGGAAACGGAACCATGAAGCTTACAACAAGACAGACCTTCCAACTTCACGGGATATTGAAGTGGAATATGAAAAACAGCATACAAGCAATGAATGAAGCTTTGTTGGACTCCATTGCTGCTTGCGGGGATGTCAATCGTAATGTTATGGCTAACGTAAATCCGGATCAGTCTGCCTATCATGCAGAAGTCTATCATTTTGCTCAACAAATCAGTGAACACTTGCTTCCTAAGACCAGAGCTTACCATGAGATTTGGCTTGATGAAGAAAAAATTACAGATGGAAAAAAGGAAGAAGAGCCGATCTATGGTTCCCACTACCTGCCGCGGAAATTTAAAATCGGTGTCGCTGTTCCTCCTTCCAATGATGTGGACGTATTCTCACAGGACCTTGGTTTCATAGCTGTTGAAGAAGGAGGAGAGCTGACCGGTTTTAATGTAGTGGTTGGCGGTGGAATGGGTATGACTCACGGGGATGAGACCACATACCCTCAATTAGGCCGTGTCATCGGTTTTTGCCCGAAAGAAAAAGGGAAAGATGTGGCTGAAAAAATCCTGACGATTCAGCGCGATTACGGTAACCGTTCAAACCGGAAAAATGCCCGTTTCAAATACACTGTTGATCGACTTGGTCTGGATTGGATCCGTGAAGAATTGAACCGGAGAACAGGTTGGGAGCTGGCAGAGGCAAAACCCTATCACTTCACGAATAACGGAGACCGATACGGATGGTTGAAGGGAGAAGACGGGGAATGGCATCATACGTTTTTTATTCAAAATGGACGAATAAAAGATGAAGAATCCTATCTATTAAAAGAAGGAATACGAAAGATTGCCGAGCTTGGACTTGGAGAGTTTAGACTGACCCCTAATCAAAACGTTACGCTTTCCAACATAAAGGAAGAGAACAAACGAGAAATCGAAGCGATTATTGAAGAATACGGATTATCGGAAGGAAAGCAAAACTCGGCCTTAAGAAGGAATTCCATGGCCTGTGTTGCTATGCCTACCTGTGGGCTTGCCATGGCTGAATCGGAAAGATATCTGCCTTCACTCATTGATCAAATAGAAGACGTCCTGGATGAAGTGGGCTTGAGAAATGAAGAAATTATTATAAGAATGTCAGGTTGTCCAAATGGATGTTCACGCCCAGCGCTTGGGGAGATAGGTTTTATAGGTAAAGCCCCTGGTAAATATAACCTTTATCTGGGAGCTGGGTTTGCGGGGGACAGGTTGAATAAACTCTATCGTGAAAATATCGGAGAAAGAGAAATCTTAGAAGAGTTAAGGCCCTTACTTGTCCATTATGCGAAGCAGCGGGAAGATAATGAAAGGTTTGGAGATTTTGTCATACGTAAAGGGTACATCCAACCGGTAACTTCAGGTCAAGACTTTCATTCATAAATAAAATTTTCACCATATGAAGCGCCATGCATAAAGTGTAGGGCAGACTTTATGCAAAAAGAGGTGCAAAGGTATGGATGACAAACAGAAACAATTGCCGGATTTGTTCGATCAACGCTTTCGTGACATCGTCAAAGCGTTCGATTCATTCTTTGATGAATCTATCAAACATGTTCAGGATTTCTTTCAACAAACGGCCATTCCTGTTGAAGTGTTTGAAACAGAACGGGACGTCACCGTGGAAGCCTATCTTCCTAATGTGACGCGTGAGCAAATACGCATTGATCGCTCTGGGAACCAGCTTCGAATCCGCGTGGATGAACGACAACTTCGAGAAGTGAAAAATGAAGATGCTCATTATTACAACCGTTCTCATTCATTTAGTCAAAGAGAACGCATGATCACTCTTCCTTTTGCCGTTGCTGATACAGCAAGCAGTGCATCCTTTAAAGGTGGCGTTCTTACGATTGTATTTCCAAAGCATAACTCTTCCATTAAGGTCATAGACGTGGATGATCAATAATCCTGTCCTCACACCAAAAAGCGTCCAGAATACCCTGGACGCTTTTTTGATGATTTTTTTATCCATTGTTATGTCGTTTTAAAGCTAAATGGAAGGATTGTAAAGGACACGATTTTGAGGTGTTTCAGGGTTCGTTTGCCATGTTGAGCGTCAGGGGTGGCTGGGAAGCAACTCGCTTTCCTGTGGGGGAGCGACGAGCTTCCTCGGGCTACCGCCCTGCGGGATCTCGCCTATCTCCTTCTCCCACGGGAGTCTCGCAGCTTCCCAACCACCCCATTCGATGCATATGTGAAACGAACCCCTTTCCCGAGGATGAATGTCTTTCACAACTCCTGATTTATAGTAATTAAGCGCTCTATAGCAAGCTTTTTATCCAAAATAGCGGTTATGGAAATTCATATAGCTCTACTTCCCTTGTCAGTAAAAACATCCTATACCGGAAGTGGTTTCGAGACACTTATTTGATAAAGGGGCGGAGGGGGATGGGGAGACTCCTGCGGGAAAAAAGTGCTTGGTGAGACCCCACAGGACGCAGTCCGAGGAGGCTCACCGCGCTCCCGCGGAAAGCGAGCCATTCCCCGCAGCCCCAAATCCACTCAACAAACGTCTCGAAACTGAGTCTTCCACAATCGGGAGCTTTTCAGGAAGAAGGAGGGAGGATTTTGAGGCTTCTGAATTTTTGTAGGGTACATATATTTAATAATGGTTCAAAAAAAGGGAGGAAATGTTCTCAAGGACCCGGGGGGTTTTTGTATGTATGTCGTGTGGGTTCCGTGCTATGTCCCTGTCGTATACCATAATGTTTACCACCATTACCCTCACCATCGGGACATTCGCTTGTATCCAGAAGTTGATGAGGACATGTTTGTCCAGTCTGCCTCAGAGATGGAAAAGTTGATGGATGATGCCAGAAAAGTAGTAGGAAAAATCAGCAATTCACATGATTTTGCCAATGATGTGATGGGGGCTGCTCAGGAATCAGATCAATCGAAAGTAGACTCCTTGATTCGAAGTTCTGGTGTAGAGTCCCCCTTTCAAGCAGATTATAATCCAGACCGAATGAAAATCCATTTGTCTGCAAGCAATCAACAAGTAGAATGCTGTCAGTTAACCATTGTTTTACGATGGAGGATACAATAAAGAGGCTGGGACATAACCAGTCGAAAACGTAAAAAAGGGTCCCGGTCATCGAATTTTGATGACCGGAACCCTTTTTTACTGAGTTTATCTTATCATTGGTTAGACGGTTTCCGTTTCTGGCCGTGTACTTTCTCAAGTTCACGGCCAGGAAGGCAAATCCTAATTCATTTTCCACACACTCTTTGCCCCTCACGGACATTCGAGTGAAACGCAAATTAGCCTTCAAAAATCCAAAAACTGGCTCTACGTCTACCTTACGTTTTCCGTAGATTTCACCCGTTTTCTCGTCTGAAAGCTTCTCCTTC
>NZ_FNIZ01000034.1 GCF_900104185.1 Halobacillus aidingensis
CTTCTAGTGAATTGGAGAAAACCATGCGTTTGGCAAGGTCAACCCCACGATCATCCACCGCTCGGGCCACGTGTTTGTGTTTCGCCACGTCCACCCCTATAGCGATCGTGTGTTCATTGGTTTGCATTATTCTTTGATTTTGTGTAGTATCCATAATTGAAGTCTCCCTTCGGTACTTAATTCGAGGTCATGCATGACACTCTCTATCGTACCAAGGGGGCTTTTTTTATGCACACCGCAAACTATTCGATATATCCTCAAATCGTTTCCCTACAGGAATGCTCCTCGAGCTAACGCTCTGCGGGGTCTCATCTACCACGCACTTCCCACAGGAGTCTCACCGTTTCCCTCCGCCCCATGACCATATGAGGTTCTCGAAACCCTTCTTAAAGTAAACATCCGAGGGTGGAACCGAATTCCTGATAAACCATGTCGTCTTTATTAGCTTCGACCATAGACACACCGCATATCAGGCTAGGAAACAGGGGCGGGGAAACGTCCGCATATAAAGCGAAATGAGACAGGAACGTGTGTTTATTCTACTGACTGATCCAAAACACTGAAAATCGTCGTTTCCCTGACCCCGTATCCATGGCCGGGAATCGTCATTCATTACATCAACTAGACAAGGATGCTTTTATGTATTGTTGTAGGTGCTCTTTGTACTTCCGCGGAAAGCGAGCTATTCCCCGCAGCACCCATCCACTCAACAAAAGCCTCGAAACTGAGTCTTCCACAATCGCGAGCTTGTATGGGAATCTATTGTGTTATTAGGTGGAGGGGTTTCGTAACATAAAAAGAAGCTTGCATGACAAGGGGCATGCAAGCAAAAACTATTGCTGTGTCCTACATATCGAAAGGTTGTGGAAAAGATGAAAGAAGTCATTCTTGCATTGATTACAGGATTCATCGTTGGACTCGTTTTTGCAGGATTCAAACTGCCGATCCCGGCTCCGCCTGCTTTTGCCGGAGTTGCAGGAATCATCGGGATTTACCTCGGATTTAAAGTCATGGCATGGGCGGGCCCGATGTTTGCTGAATTTTTTAAGTGAAATAATTACAAGAAAGGCCTCAACAATACAGCGATTCTCTGGTTCAGGCGCGTAGTGAATGAACGGCGCTTGAGCCAGTGTTCATCGAAGGCTATGGCATCAGCGGCATCCTCGAAGTAAGCCGTTCTCAAGTCACCAATGAACTCCTCATCATACACGAAAGTATTGACTTCCTTGTTTAAAAAGAAGCTTCGGCGGTCAAAATTGGCCGTTCCGATATCTGCGAATGTTTCGTCTACCATGACGACTTTAGAATGATAAAAGCCTGCATCAAACAGCCGGATGGTGGCTCCCTTTCCATAAAGCTCTTTTAAATACGGGATAGCTGCCGGCTTTACAAATGGATGATCGGCCTTCATTGGAATCATGATGTGAAGCTCGACCCCGCGGTCAATCGCCTGCTTTAAGCCCTTTTGTAATTTATCTGTCGGAATGAAGTAGGGGGTGCCGATCAAGATTTCTCGTTGTGCAGAATCGATCATCTTCGCAAATTCTTTTTCCAGCTCGACCCCGTCCGTTGCTAAAATGTTCATTTTATGGTTTCCGTCTTCAGAAGGTTGACAAGGAGAAAGCGTTTCTCCGGAAGCCAGGTACCAATCATCCAGCATCACTTTATGGATTTGTGAAACGACAGGGCCTGTCAAACGCAGGTGATAGTCTCTCCAGTCTCCGAACTTTGCTGATTCTCCTATATAATTCTTTCCGATGTTGAAGCCACCCACATATCCTACTTTTCCGTCAATAACCGTAATTTTTCTATGATTTCTCCTATTTAATCGATAAAAAAAGAAGGGGAATCCGGGAGTTTCGGCGAAGTAGAAGGCAACCCCTGCGTCTTTTAGTTTCTTTCTAGTTGACTTATTAATTTTGTACCCTCCGAGCCTGTCGACAAGAAGACGGACAGGAACACCATTTCGAGCTTTGTTCTTCAATACGTCTAAGAAGTTTTCACTAATATAATCGTTATCGATCAAGTAGAAGTAGATGTCGACTTGTTTTTTCGCTTCGGAAATTTCCTGGAACATCTGTTCATAAAGGACCGAACCATTTTTATATAGTTTGTAATTGCCGCTTGTTTCCGGCAGGGGGATGGGTCTATGGTTTTTTCTATGTTTCGCCCGTCCCCATTTGAAGTCAAGGACAAGTAATAAAATGAACAAAATGATGAATAGAATAATGGTGACGAGCATCTCCGTACCTCCTAAAAAATATCTTCCACATAGTTTCCCCGTTTTTAAAGGTTTCAAAAGGAAAAACATGAAAATATGTTGACTGAATGCTCATTCATAATTTATAGTAAAGCTATAAGATTCAGAAAATTATAAGATTACTTGTCGATTTTCTGATCGGAGAAAAGGGAAGTCGCCATCGCGCGACAACAACAAAGAGGGGGAGAACCAATGAATCCGTTGTTGGTGGCAAACTGGATTTTATTCCTTGGCGTCCTTGTCTACGGCCTGTACTTGTTCGTCCGTGTCGTTCAGACCCGCGTCGCTTACATTAAACTGGGGAAAAAATTTGAGTATGACAGACAGCTGAAGAGGCGTTTACAGAAGATTCGGATTTACGTATTCGGACAAAAGAAGCTTTTGAAAGATAAAAAGTCGGGCATCATCCACGTCATGATGTTTTATGGATTCATCCTCGTACAATTCGGGGCGATCGACTTTATCTGGAAGGGACTAGCTCCAGATTCTCATCTGCCTTTAGGGCCTTTCTATCCAGGCTTTACCTTCTTCCAGGAAATCGTGACACTGACGATCCTTGTCGCTGTTATTTGGGCGTTCTACCGACGTTATATTGAAAAGTTGGTTCGCTTGAAGCGTGGCTTTAAAGCAGGACTTGTCCTTATTTTTATTGGAACGTTAATGGTTACCGTTCTTGTAGGAAATGGCATGGGTCTCATCTGGCATGGACATGAAGGTGCATGGACGGAACCTGTTGCGTCCGGAATTGCAAGCGCTTTCGGGTGGCTACCTCCTGCGGCAGCTGCGACTGTATTCTTCATTATGTGGTGGATTCACTTGCTCATCCTGCTAACATTCATGGTTTATGTGCCTCAATCGAAGCACGCTCACTTGATCGCTGCACCGGTCAACGTATTTTTGAGCCGTGAAGAACCACCAGGGAAACTGAAAGCGATTGATTTTGAAATCGACGAAGATGCCGATGAAGAAGACGTATCCTTTGGAGTTGGAAAAATCGAAGACTTCAACCAACTGCAAATGATCGATTTTTATGCCTGTGTGGAATGCGGACGCTGTACCAACGTCTGCCCGGCTTCAGGCTCTGGGAAAATGCTTTCACCGATGGATCTGATCATTAAATTGAGAGATCACCTGACGGAAAAAGGAGCGGCTGTCACCGGCCAATCTCCATGGGTGCCAGCTTATGCGTTTTCCGGGACAGAAGGAAATACGCTCGCACAAATGTCACGCTCCCAAGGGTCAGATGAAGCAGCAGCTACGCTTGATGCAGTGAACAATAAGAGTTTGATCGGAGATGTCATCACAGAAGAAGAGCTTTGGGCTTGTACGACTTGCCGTAACTGTGAAGATGCCTGCCCGGTCATGAATGAACACGTCGATAAAATCATAGACCTTCGCCGTTACTTGGTTTTGACAGAAGGAAAGATGGATGCCGACGGACAACGGGCGATGATGAACATCGAGCGTCAAGGGAACCCGTGGGGACTTTCCAAGAAAGAACGTGAAGACTGGAGACAGTTGGATGAGGACGTTCAAATCCCTACTGTGAAAGAACTGAAGAAATCAGGAGAAGAATTCGAATACTTATTCTGGGTCAGTTCTATGGGATCTTACGATAACCGCAGCCAGAAAATCGCAATGGCTTTTGCAAAGCTGATGAATGCAGCGGATATTAAATTCGCTATCCTTGGTAACAAAGAGCAAAACTCCGGGGATACGGCTCGCCGTATGGGGAACGAATTCCTTTTCCAGGAGCTTGCTGAAAAGAACATGAAAGAATTCGAAAAACATAATGTGAAGAAAATCATTACGATCGATCCGCACGCCTACAACATTTTCAAAAATGAGTATCCAGACTTTGGACTTGAAGCGGAAGTGTATCACCATACGGAGATGCTTGCTGAATGGTTGAAAGAAGGACGCTTGAAACCAGAAGGGGTCGTAAACGAGAAGATCACTTACCACGACAGCTGCTACCTCGGCCGCTACAACGAAGTATATCAGCCGCCGCGTGAAGTGCTTGAAATGATTCCTGGAGTAGAAGTGGTGGAAATGAAGCGTAATCGTTCGAACGGCATGTGCTGTGGAGCGGGAGGCGGAATGATGTGGATGGAAGAGAAATCCGGAAACCGCGTTAACGTCGCACGTACCGAACAGGCGCTTGAAGTAGAACCGACGATGATCTCCAGCGGTTGTCCATTCTGTCTGACGATGCTTTCTGATGGAACAAAAGCGAAAGAAGTGGAAGAGGAAGTCAGCACGATGGATATTGCCGAAATCCTTGCGAAGTCCATGTTTGATAAAACCGAAGAAAAGACAGCTTAATCAAACGTTTGACCAACATTTTGACTGTCGAACAAGCATGTTAAAAGAGAAAATAGTATGAAAATTGTGGAAAGTGTACAGTGTTTTATGTACACTTTCCTTATGGGGCGATTTTGAGCGAGCGTTCAATCGTCAATTTTGAAAGCGTTATCAATAAGAGGAGGAATAAACATGCGTAACACCGTAATTGTTGCTGGAGCCCGTACCCCTTTTGGAAAATTCGGAGGATCCCTTGCACCTTTGACAGCTGCTAAGCTTGGAGGCATTGCAATCAAAGCAGCTTTGGAACGTGCCAATGTGAAAGCGGAAGATGTGGATGAAGTCATTATGGGAACCGTCCTTCAGGGCGGACAGGGACAGCTGCCTTCCCGCCAGGCATCAAGAGAAGCGGGGATCCCTTGGGATGTAAAAACAGAAACCGTCAACAAAGTATGTGCCTCTGGTATGCGTAGTGTGACGATGGGCGATCAGTTCATCCGTTTAGGGGAAGAGGACATCATTGTTGCTGGTGGAATGGAAAGCATGAGTAATGCTCCCTACTTTATGCCGAAAGCCCGCTGGGGATTCCGTATGGGCGACGGTGCCGTAAAGGATATGATGGTGCATGATGGGTTGACATGTTCTTTTGAAAACGTCCATATGGGCAACTACGGAAACCGTACGGCTGAAGAATTCGAATTAACGAGAGAATCGCAGGACGAATGGGCGTATCAAAGCCATCAAAGAGCAGTGAGAGCTATTGAAGAAGGGAAGCTTGGCGAAGAAATTACAGCGGTTGAGGTCCCTCAACGAAAAGGCGATCCGAAAGTCATCGATACAGATGAAGCGCCTCGTAAGGATACAACGGTCGAAGCCCTGGCAAAACTTCGCCCTGTTTTTGATAAAACGGGAACCATCACGGCAGGAAATGCACCGGGAGTCAATGACGGAGCTTGCGCCATGCTGCTTATGTCTGATGAGAAAGCAGAAGAATTAGGTGCGGAGACACTGGCTACGATTCTTGCGCACGACGAGATTGCAGTTGAAGCCCAGGACTTCCCACAGACACCTGGACTTGTCATTAATAAATTGTTGAAAAAAGCCGGGAAATCCATTGAAGAGATCGATCTATTTGAAGTGAATGAAGCTTTTGCTGCCGTTTCCTTAGCGAGTGGCAAGATTGCCGGGCTGGATCATGAGAAAGTGAACGTCAACGGTGGAGCTGTTGCGCTTGGACACCCGATTGGAGCCAGTGGTGCGCGTATTCTTCTCACGCTTGCTCACGAATTGAAGCGCCGCGGTGGAGGTCTTGGAATCGCAGCTATTTGTTCAGGTGGAGGTCAAGGAGACGCCGTATTGATCGAGGTACCGAAACATTAAGGAGGAATGCGGGATGACAATTAATCAAGTCATGGTCATAGGAGCAGGCCAGATGGGGGCTGGGATTGCCCAGGTTTTTGCTCAGGCCGGATTGAACGTAAAAATGAATGACATGAGCCAGGATGCCTTGGATCAGGGGCTTGCAGGTATTGAAAAGCGCCTGAAGCGGTCGGTTGAAAAAGGGAAAATGACCGAAGAAGATCAAAAGGCGACTTATGGCCGCTTACAGACGACGACCGACTTGAAGGACGCCTCCGACTGTGACCTTGTCGTGGAGGCCGTCGTTGAGAACATGGATGTGAAGGTGAGCGTTTTTCAACAGCTGGATGAGATTACTCCTTCACATGCTATTTTGGCAACGAACACATCATCCTTACCGATTACGGAAATAGCTGCGGCGACGAAACGTCCAGAGCAAGTGATCGGCATGCACTTCATGAACCCTGTACCGGTTATGAAATTAGTCGAAATCATCCGTGCCATCCAAACGAGTGATGAAACGTATCAGGCGATTGAAGATATGACAAAGAAATTGGAAAAAACGCCTGTCGAAGTCGAGGACTTTCCAGGGTTCGTTTCCAATCGCATTTTAATGCCGATGATCAACGAAGCGATCTATACCGTTCACGAAGGAGTAGCATCGCCCGAAGATGTGGATGCCGTCATGAAGCTTGGCATGAATCACCCGATGGGACCACTTACCCTTGCTGACTTTATCGGCCTTGATACGTGTTTATACATTATGGAAGTCCTTCATGAAGGATTTGGAGACAGCAAATATCGACCATGTCCGCTTTTACGGAAATATGTCAAAGCAGGCTGGCTCGGGAAGAAATCTGGACGCGGTTTTTACACCTACGATTAACGTGTAAAGGGGAGAACGAGAATGAATTTGCAGTTCACGGATGAACAGGAAATGATGAGGAAAATGGTTCGCGATTTCGCAGAAAAAGAGGTGGCTCCTGCTGTGGAGCGAATGGAGCGGGAAGATCGATTCCCTTCTGAGTTGTTACCGAAGATGGGAGAGCTTGGGTTGATGGGGGTGCCGATTCCGGAAAAGTACGGCGGCGCCGAGATGGATTACATCTCCTATATCATCGCGATTCACGAAATCTCAAAGGTGAGTGCGACGCTTGGGGTCATTTTATCTGTCCACACCTCTGTCGGAACGAACCCGATCCTGTATTTCGGTACAGAAGAACAGAAGAACAAATACATTCCTAAACTGGCTTCAGGCGAATTTTTAGGTGCCTTCGCTTTGACAGAACCGAGTGCAGGTTCCGACGCCAGCAGTCTGAAAACGCGAGCAGTAAAACAGGAGGACCGTTACATTCTTAACGGCTCTAAAGTGTTCATCACGAATGGAGGAAATGCAGATACATTCATCGTTTTCGCCCGTACGAATCCAGATGTGGAAACGAAGAAGGGTTTGAGTGCGTTTATCGTTGAGCGCGACACCCCTGGTTTTTCCATCGGTAAAGCAGAGAAAAAGATGGGGCTTCATGGCTCCAGTACCGTTTCGCTGAACTTTGACCAATGTGAGGTTCCCGTTTCCCAACGGCTAGGGGAAGAAGGGGAAGGATATAAAATCGCGCTTGCCAATTTGAACATCGGGCGAATCGGCATTGCCGCCCAGTCTCTTGGAATCGCGGAAGCGGCGCTTGAGCATGCCGTCTCTTATGCCAAAGAACGCGAGCAGTTCGGACGTCCAATTGCACACTTGCAAGGCGTTTCGTTCAAGCTCGCGGATATGGCAACAGAAGTGGAAGCTTCAAAGCTTCTCGTATATAATGCCGCTTCTCTGCAGGCGGCCGGTAAAAAGTGCGGAAAAGAAGTATCTATGGCCAAACTGATGGCTTCAAAAACAGCGGTGAAAGCGTCGATTGAAGCCGTACAGGTGCATGGTGGATACGGTTATACCGAAGATTATGCGGTCGAGCGCTTTTTCAGGGACGCTAAGGTTTGTGAAATTTATGAAGGTACGAGTGAGATCCAAAAAATCGTCATAAGCAATCATCTGATCAGAGACTAGGAGGATGACAGAATGAATTTTACTTTAACAGAAGAACAAGAAATGCTTAGAAAAATGGTGCGTGATTTCGCCAAAAATGAAGTGGAACCAACGGCTGCTGAAAGAGATGAAGAGGAGCGCTTCGATCGTGAAATCTTCGATAAAATGGCGGAGCTTGGTTTGACGGGGATTCCTTGGCCGGAGGAATATGGCGGCATCGGATCTGATTTTGTCAGCTATGTGATCGCGGTGGAAGAACTTTCCCGCGTTTGTGCTTCTACAGGGGTCACGCTTTCTGCGCACATCTCTTTAGCAAGCTGGCCGATCTATAAGTTCGGAACAGAAGAACAGAAGCAAAAGTATTTGACTCAACTCGCTTCAGGTGAAGCGCTGGGAGCTTACGCATTGTCTGAACCAGGAGCAGGTAGTGACGTCTCCTCTATGCGCACGCAGGCGAAACTTGATGGCGACCATTATGTGCTGAACGGAAGCAAAGTATGGATTACGAATGGCGGCGTTGCGGACATCTATGTCGTTTTTGCCAAAACAGATCCGAATGAAGGCAACCGTGGCATCAGTGCATTCATCGTGGAGAAAGATACGCCTGGATTCACAACAGGAAAGAAAGAGAAAAAGCTCGGCATTCGTTCGTCTCCGACGACAGAACTGATCTTCGAAGATTGTAAGATTCCGAAAGAAAACCTGCTCGGCGAAGAAGGCAAAGGATTCAAAGTGGCGATGATGACCCTCGATGGAGGTCGTAACGGCATTGCCGCCCAAGCTGTTGGAATTGCACAGGGGGCGCTGGATGAATCCGTCAACTATGCGAAAGAGCGTGAACAGTTCGGGAAGCCAATCGCACATCTCCAGGGGATTTCCTTCAAGCTCGCTGATATGGCGACAGAAATTGAAGCCTCTCGTTTGCTCACATATCAGGCGGCTTATTTAGAGTCGGAAGGACTGCCTTATTCCAAAGCTTCTGCCATGGCTAAATTGTTTGCCGGAGATACAGCGATGAAAGTGACGACAGAAGCTGTGCAGGTTCACGGAGGGTATGGATACACGAAAGATTATCCAGTCGAACGATATATGCGTGATGCGAAGATCACTCAAATCTATGAAGGAACACAAGAAATCCAAAGGCTCGTTGTCGGCCGTATGGTCACCCAATAGAAGGTCAGCGTTATGCATCCACTGGCTGAACGAATCCAAAAGCAGGATATGAGGGCGTTGGCCCGAGCGATTACGTTGATCGAAAATGAAGATGAAGAAAAACTTTCGCTGATGAGTGATATTTTTTCTATCCAAAAACAAGCGCATTACATCGGCATTACAGGTTCACCGGGAGCAGGGAAAAGCTCGCTGATCAATCAATTGCTCACCTATTTGAGACAGCAGGATCTCACAGTCGCTGTCATAGCGGTTGATCCTACCAGTCCATTCAGTGGAGGAGCATTGCTTGGAGATCGTACGAGGATGAACCAGCATTTTCTTGACCCCGGAATTTTCATACGCAGCATGGCGACAAGAGGAAGCCTCGGGGGGTTAGCCCGAGCGACGAAAGACAGTATCCGTGTATGTGATGCTTACGGATTTGATGTCGTTCTCGTAGAAACGGTCGGGGTCGGTCAGTCCGAGCTCGATATTATGAAAGTCGTGGATACGACAGGACTGGTGCTGACACCGAATAGTGGAGATGTACTGCAAATTTTCAAGGCGGGAATTATGGAAATTGCAGATCTCTTCATCATCAACAAAGCAGACTTGCCAGGAGTAAGAAAGCTGAAGTCCACACTCGAAGAATACATGATGATCGTCCAACCCGAGGGATGGGAACCGCCGATCGTCCAAACGATCTCGACCGAAGCCAAAGGGATGGCAGAACTCTATGAAAGCATGAAAAACCACCGTGAGTTTCTGTATGAGACGAACAAAGGGGCGGAGCGTCGTAAACAACAGCTACAGCTGGAAGTGTACGATTTAATCCGGGAAGAAATCTGGCGGGAAGTCAAAGGTGAGATTGAAAGAGACGCGCAGAAGCTCAAAGTTTTTCAAAACCCGGATGCGGATCCTTATGAATTGGCTCGGTCCTGGTTTCGTGAATGGGTAAGGAAGGGGGAGTGAGTTTGCCTGAAAAACAAGTACCTTCAACCATTAAAGATGAAGCGCTCGTCTCCAAGCGTAGGAATCAGATGATCAAGGGCGCGGTCACTCTTTTTATTGAAAAAGGATTCCACAAGACGACAACCCGGGAAATTGCCAAGGCTTCCGGGTTCAGTATCGGAACCCTCTACGAATACATTCGAAAAAAAGAAGACGTTCTGTTTCTCGTTTGTGACTCTATCTATCAGCGAGTCAAAGAACGGATGGAAGATGCGATTGACCCTCACCAGACTAGTGTGCAAAGTCTGACCCATGCGATTCGCTCCTACTTTCAATTGATGGATGATATGCAGGATGAGGTGCTCGTCATGTATCAGGAAGTCAAATCCCTATCCCGTGATGCTCAGGATTATGTTTTGCAAAAGGAGCGCGATATGGTGGCGATGCTCGAACAAGTCATCGTCAACAGCCTCCCTGGAGAGCACCCGGAGGAAGAAATCAAACTGATCGCCAACAACATTTTTGTTCAGGGCCAGATGTGGGGATTCCGCCGCTGGATTCTTCAGCGCACGTTTACTATTGAAAGCTACACCGATACGCAGATTCAGTTGTTATTGAAAGGTCTCGATAAAGAAGAAACACTTCAATAGAAAGGATGATCGGATATGGAACAACCGACAATCTATAAGCCGAAAAACCCTGTTCGCTTCGTGACGGCCTCGAGTCTCTTTGACGGTCATGATGCATCAATCAATATTATGAGACGGATTCTTCAGGCGACAGGGGCCGAGGTTATTCACCTCGGCCATAACCGTTCCGTTGAGGAAGTGGTCAACGCGGCGATCCAGGAAGATGCTCAAGGGATCGCGATATCTTCGTACCAGGGAGGACATGTGGAATACTTTAAATACATGGTCGACCTGCTTGAACAGAAGGGCGCAGGACACATCCGCGTCTACGGTGGAGGGGGAGGAGTCATCATCCCTCGCGAAATCAAAGAGCTTCATGAGTACGGGGTAGCACGCGTATTTTCGCCGGAAGATGGTCGTACTCTAGGCCTTCAGGGCATGATCAACTTAATGATCGAAGAGTGTGATTTCCTACCGCCTCTTGATGTGGAGAAAGGAGTCGAAGGCCTCTCATCCGGAGATCATCAGTCCATTGCGCGTTTCATTACTTACGTTGAGAATACGCCGAAGAAAGAAAGGGAAGCCGTTGCAGCATTTGAGAGCGCTGTTGAAAAAATACAGGAAAAAACGATTCCCGTTCTTGGGATTACAGGTACAGGGGGAGCGGGGAAAAGCTCGCTTACGGATGAATTGATCCGCCGCTTCGTCAATGAAATTCCTGATAAGAAGATTGCGATCCTATCTGTCGATCCGACGAAAAAGAAAACAGGCGGGGCTTTACTTGGCGACCGCATTCGCATGAACGCGATTTTCAACCCGCGTGTTTACATGCGCTCCCTTGCAACAAGAGACGCCCGCTCCGAGCTTTCGACAGCCGTGGAAGAAGCGATTCAAGTCGTCAAAGCAGCAGGTGTTGATTTTATCATCGTAGAAACAAGCGGCATTGGTCAAGGGGATGCAGCGATCACCGATATTACTGACTTGTCCATGTATGTCATGACAGCAGAATTCGGTGCACCATCACAGCTTGAAAAAATTGATATGATCGACTTTGCCGACTTTATCGTCATTAATAAATTTGAACAAAAAGGATCCGAAGACGCCTTTAATCAGGTGAAAAAACAGTACCAGCGCAGCCATATGCTTTTCCATGAAGACGACAGCAAGTTCCCGGTTTATGGGACGATTGCGAGCCAATTCAATGATCCTGGTACAAATACGTTGTTTGCGGCGATCGTCGATCAGCTGAACGGTAGATTTTCCTGGGAAGATGAAACCTCTTTTTCCGGTATTGAAAAAGTAGAAAAGCAGAACGTCATCATCCCGAATGAGCGCAAGCAATATTTGCGTGATCTTGCTCTAGCTGTCCGCAATTACCATAAGGAAACAGAAAATCAGGCAGACCAAGCGCGTAAACTTTATCAGCTGAAAGGTACGTTTGAGCTTGTGGAAGATGAAGCGACAAAAGAAAGCCTTCAGCGCTTGATCGAAGATTACGAACGGCATCTTTCTCGTGACGCAAAAGAGAAGCTGGAGGACTGGGACGCCCTTCATGAACGTTATAGCGGAGATACGTACACATTTAAAGTGCGTGACAAGGAAATCACGATGGATATCACGACCGAAAGCCTGAGCGGGACGAAGGTTCCAAAAGTCGCGCTTCCGAAATATACCGACTGGGGCGACCGCCTGTCATGGCTGTTACGTGAAAATGTTCCGGGTGCTTTTCCTTTTACCGCCGGAGTATTTCCGTTCAAGCGGAAAGGGGAAGATCCGAAGCGTCAGTTCGCAGGAGAAGGAACACCGGAACGGACCAACCGCCGCTTCCACTATTTATCAGAAGGAGACGAAGCGAAACGTCTCAGTACAGCTTTCGACTCTGTTACCTTATATGGAGAAGATCCGGATGAACGTCCGGATATCTACGGGAAAGTCGGAGAAAGCGGCGTCAACATTTGTACACTGGAAGATATGAAGAAACTGTACGACGGATTTGACCTCGTCGACCCGTCCACCTCCGTTTCCATGACGATCAACGGTCCGGCGCCGATTATTCTTGCCATGTTCTTCAATACCGCGATTGATCAACAGCTTGAAAAGTTCAAGGAAGAAAACGGCCGTGAGCCGAATGCCGAAGAGGCGTCTTCAATCAAAGCTAAGACCATCAATGTTGTCCGTGGTACGGTCCAGGCAGATATTTTAAAAGAAGACCAAGGACAGAATACATGTATCTTCTCTACAGAATTCGCGCTTCGGATGATGGGAGATATTCAGCAGTATTTCATCGACAACGAAGTACGCAATTATTATTCTGTTTCCATTTCCGGTTATCATATCGCAGAAGCAGGAGCGAACCCGATTACACAGCTCGCTTTCACACTTGCCAACGGATTCACCTATGTTGAGTACTACTTGAGCAGAGGAATGGACATCAACAAGTTCGCACCAAACTTGTCCTTCTTTTTCTCCAACGGTTTGGATCCAGAATATACGGTGCTCGGACGTGTGGCCCGCCGAATTTGGGCTATCGTCATGCGTGATAAATACGGGGCCAACGAACGAAGCCAGAAGTTGAAGTATCACATTCAAACATCCGGCCGCTCCCTCCACGCCCAGGAAATTGACTTTAACGACATTCGTACAACATTGCAGGCACTGATTGCCATCCAGGATAACTGTAACTCCCTGCATACGAACTCCTACGATGAAGCGATTACGACACCCACAGAAGAGTCTGTTCGAAGAGCGATGGCCATTCAGATGATCATCAGCAAAGAGTTCGGCTTGACGAAAAACGAAAACTCTCTGCAAGGATCCTATATCATCAGAGAGCTGACCGACCTTGTCGAAGAAGCGGTATTGCAGGAGTTTGAACGTATCAATGACCGCGGCGGAGTACTCGGTGCGATGGAACGTCAGTATCAACGAGGGAAAATCCAGGAAGAATCTCTTTATTATGAAGGGAAAAAACATTCCGGCGAACTTCCAATCATCGGCGTGAACACATACTTGAACCCGAATCCGCCTTCCGAAGAAGAAATCGACTCCATGGAACTCGCCCGTGCGTCCAAAGAGGAAAAAGAACACCAGATTACAGAATTACGCAACTTCCAAACATCGCATGAGAGTGAAGCCGAGGAAGCATTGGAACGCTTGAAACAAGTGGCGTCTGGCGGAGGAAACATTTTTGAAGAATTGATGGAAACCGTCAAAGTCGCGAGTCTCGGCCAAATTACGAACGCGCTTTATGAAGTAGGCGGGCAGTATAGAAGGAATATGTAATGGTTGCTAATATATTGGTGTGAGTCGCTAATATATGAAGGAAAGTCGCTAATATCAAGCCGAAACCTGCTAATATATGGTGAAAAGCCGCTAATATTTCACTGAAACCTGCTAATATGTAGGAGCAGAAAAAAAGCCCTCGCTAACTTAGCGAGGGCCATTCTATTAGTGACCGCCGACTTGATCATCGTCATGGGCTTGATTCACTTCGGTTACATAAGGTTTTTTCATTCCATACCATTCATAAGTAAGGTTATACGTTTCGCCTTCTTTTAACAGCATCCATGTACTCGTATCTTTGACGTGGATTTTTTTGTCATCTACTTCTACAAAGTAACCTTCATCATTATGAGTTTTTGATGTGATTTCTGCTTCTTCTTTATGTTCCTCATGGATCATACCGAAGCTTGTAAATAGCCAGATGCCTACGGCTAAGGCGGCAATAATGGTGGCCACCCAGTTAAAAGGATGATTTTGCACAGTTCGTCTCTCCTTCTCTCGATCAATTCTACCTTTATTTTAAAATAAAATAGCTGGAACACCAACATATATGTCTAACCTCTATTTTATATCGAAAGTTTAAATTCATGTAGGTTTGTCTACAAAAGGTAAGGAAGACTCTATTTGATTTTTGCAAAGCCAACTCATATAATGGATGGTATGATTAAATGTGATTCGTATGCCCATGAGGTCACTTATTCTATTTTGTTTATATAAAGGAGTGCTGGACCGTGAGCTTAAAACAAATGAGCCGAGAGCAAATTGAAGAAACTTCCATGATTGTACTGGCTACTAAAATCCTAGAAGAAGAACGTGAAGCGATTGACTTTAACGAAATCTTCAAACGTATCGCAGACATGAAAGGTTTTACTGATGCACAGAGAGAACAATACATCGCTCAGTTCTATACGGACATGAATATCGACGGTCAATTCATGACAATCGGAACGAACCGTTGGGGCTTGAAAAAGTGGTACCCGGTAGAACAAATGGAAGAAGAGATTGCCAACCTTCCACAAAAACGTAAAAAGAAAAAGAAGAAAAAGAAGAAGCCTTCCAAGCTGCTTGAAGATGAATTGGGTGTATCCGAATTCGATGATGCAGAAGAGGACGAGCTTGAGGATGATCTTGAGCTGACAGATGAAGATTTAGATCTTGATGACGACGATGACTTCGAAGGTGATTATGAAGATGATGACCTGGATGAAGAAGAGGAAGAAATCGTGGAAGATGACATCAGCTTCATTGGAGATGACGACGAAGAAGAAGATAAATAAGGTGGTTGACTTTTAAAAGTCAAATGAGTAGAATCTTATTTGGGCTCTTTAATTTCCTGAAACGAAATTTCCAAACGCTCCCCGAGAGAGGGGAGCGTTTTTTGTTTTTTTATACGATCAAAAGAGGCGCCTTGGTTATGGCTAAGGCGCCTGTGCATTTGTATCATTCGGCGTCCAAGATCTCCAGCGCGCATAAAGTTTCGCCATGGAGGTCTTCGGACGCTTGTGCTTTTATGTAATTGCCCCTTATCAAAACAGAAGGATTAGTGAATAACTAAATAAGACAAATAGAGAAAGAGGGATTCAACGTGGCAACAAAATACATTTTCGTAACTGGCGGTGTCGTATCATCCTTAGGAAAAGGGATTACGGCAGCATCTTTAGGACGTTTGTTAAAAAATAGAGGCATGAAGGTAACGATCCAAAAATTCGACCCTTACATTAACGTAGACCCGGGGACGATGAGCCCATATCAACACGGGGAAGTTTTCGTAACCGATGATGGAGCAGAGACAGACCTTGACCTTGGTCACTATGAGCGTTTCATCGATATTAACCTGAATAAATTCAGCAACGTGACGACAGGTAAAGTTTATTCCAACGTCATTAAAAAAGAGCGTCGTGGTGATTATTTGGGAGGTACGGTCCAAGTTATCCCTCACATTACGAACGAAATCAAAGAACGTGTCTTCCGTGCTGGTCACGAAACGAACGCAGATGTCGTTATCACGGAGATCGGTGGTACTGTTGGGGACATCGAATCCCTTCCATTCCTTGAAGCGATTCGTCAGATCAAGAGTGACATCGGCCGTGAGCATGTGATGTACCTGCATTGTACGCTTGTTCCTTATTTGAACGCAGCGGGAGAAATGAAGACAAAACCGACACAGCATAGTGTCAAAGAACTTCGCTCACTGGGTATCCAGCCAGACGTCATCGTTCTTCGTACAGAAATGGCGATCTCTGAAGATATGAAAGAAAAGATCGCTCTGTTCTGTGACATTAACAAGAATGCTGTTATTGAAGCGCGTGATGCCGATACGCTTTACCAAATTCCGATTACATTACAGGAACAAAAGTTGGACGAGCTGACATGTAAGCACTTCGGCTTAGACCTGCCACCGGCTGACATGACAGAGTGGAACAAACTGATTGACCAAGTTAAAAACCTTCAGCACAAGACAACCATTGCGCTTGTCGGTAAGTATGTAGAGCTTCCAGATGCGTACATTTCAGTTGTAGAAGCATTGAAGCACGCTGGTTACAGCTACGATTCCGATGTAGAAGTGAAATGGGTGAATTCTGAAAACCTTCACGCACAGAATGTTGCAGATGAACTGCAGGGCGTAGACGGAATCCTTGTTCCTGGAGGCTTTGGGGACAGAGGAATTGAAGGTAAAATCGACGCTATCCGTTATGCTCGTGAAAACCATGTGCCTTTCCTCGGAATCTGCCTTGGTATGCAGCTGGCAACCGTCGAATTTGCCCGTAACGTCCTTGGACTAAAAGGCGCACATTCCGCAGAAATCGATCCTTCTACGGAGCACCCGATCATCGACCTTCTTCCAGAACAAAAAGAAGTGTCTGATCTTGGTGGTACCCTTCGCCTTGGTATTTATCCATCCCGTCTGCAACCAGGCACCAAAGCGATGGAAGCTTACGGAGAAGAAGTGGTGTATGAGCGTCACCGTCACCGTTTCGAATTCAACAACCATTACCGTGAACAAATGGAAGCGGCAGGATTCAAATTCTCCGGCACAAGCCCGGACGGCCGCCTTGTTGAAATCATCGAGGTGGAAGATCACCCATGGTTCGTAGCCAGCCAGTTCCACCCAGAATTCAAATCACGCCCGACCCGCCCACAAGAACTATTCCACGGCTTCGTCGGCGCAGCAATGAAAACAAATCAATAATAAATGAAAGAGAGCCGATGTCCCTGACAGGGATATCGGCTCTCTTTTTTTATAAAGATTTTCAAGTATATGGCAGGATTGTGGAAGACTCGATTTCGAGATGTTTCAGGGGGTGTTTGCCGTGTTGAGCGTCAGGGGGGGCTGGGAAGCAACTCGCTTTCCTGTGGGGGAGCGCCGAGCTTCCTCGGACTACGTCCTGCGGGATCTCGCCTATCTCCTTCTCCCACGGGAGTCTCGCAGCTTCCCAACCACCCCATTCCATGAAGGTGAGAAACGAACCCCTTTACTGTGGGAGCGGGCCTTCCACTATCCTGGTGTTATAAGCATAAAGCGCTCTATACCAATCTTTTCGCATGCAGAATAGCGTTTTTAGGAGTTCATTCCCCTCCAATTACCATGTGCATAAAAGCAGCTTATTCCGGAAGTGGTTTCGAGATCCTTATATGGCAGAGGGGCGGAGGGGATTGGCGAGACTCCTATCTTAGTGTGGAGGCGCCTCGATCAGCGGCGTATGGACTGGACTGAGCTGGCGGAGATAAAGGAAACACGAAGAGCGCAGCGATTCGATGTTGACTTATCGTACAGAAGCGAGGGAAGTCTCACTAGCCGCTAGGCGCCGGAACCGGATACCTAAGAGGAAAAAAGTGCAGGGTGAGACCCCACAGGACGCAGTCCGAGGAGGCTCACCGCGCTCCCGCGGAAAGCGACCTATTCCCCGCAGCCCCAACCACTCAACAAAGGTCTCGAAACTGAGTCTTCCACACTCGGGAGTTTTAGTGAAAAGAGAATTTTTTACAGAAATTTTGACAAACAGAACATACGTGTGCAGGAATACACCATTCATGTATAGAAAATACATGATAGAGAGATAGTGAGAGGAATTTAAACTAAAAGATGATAGAAGGGAAGGTAAAAAGCATGGCAAATCGAATCCTAATCGTGGACGACCAACCAGGAATACGACTTCTGTTAGAGGAGATTCTCAAAACAGAGGGATACGAAATCGTAAGCGCAAAAACAGGCCGTGAAGCATGTGACTTTGTGGAAGAACAGGACATGGATCTCATTATTATGGATTATAATCTTCCTGTCATGCATGGCAAAGAAGTGTTGCTCTACTTAGAAGAAATGCACTTTGGCTCACCTGTCATCATCATTACAGGGGCATCCAAGGAATCAATCGAGAAGGAAGCAGATTTTCCTTTTGTAACAGATATCATAGCTAAGCCATTTGACATCCATAAATTGAAAGAAATGGTTAATGGAACCCTTGTTCACAGCCGTTCATGACTTTTTTCTCGATGTAAGCGCTATATAATCCTCCTGCTGTTGCACCATAGAAAGGGTATTGGTATTCTAATACTGTAACCAAACTTACATGGTGTGTTTTCGTATGGAAACAGACTTGTAAATACAATGCAGTACGCTAACTAAAGGAGGATTCTTTCATGCCACTAGTATCAATGAAAGAAATGCTAGAAAAAGCTAAGGAAGAACGCTACGGCGTAGGTCAGTTCAACCTTAATAACTTAGAATATGCTCAAGCGATTCTTCAGGCTGCTGAAGAAGAGCAGTCTCCAGTAATCCTGGGTGTATCTGAAGGTGCAGGACGCTACATGGGCGGCTTCAACGTTGTTGTCGACATGGTAAAAGCACTTATGAAGTCTTATGGTACAACAGTACCTGTTGCGATTCACTTGGACCATGGTTCAAGCTTTGAAAAATGTGCAGAAGCGATCCACGCTGGATTCACTTCTGTCATGATCGATGCTTCCCACGATCCACTTGAAGAGAACATTGCTGTTACTCGCAAGGTTGTTGAACTTGCACACATCCACGGTGTTTCTGTTGAAGCAGAGCTTGGCCGTGTAGGTGGACAAGAAGACGATATCATCGTTGATGATGCGGAAGCAGCATACGCAATCCCTTCTGAGTGTAAGCAATTGGTCGACGAAACAAACGTTGATGTATTCGCACCAGCGCTTGGTTCTGTACACGGACCTTACAAAGGTGAGCCGAACCTTGGCTTTGACCGCATGGAAGAAATCATGGGACTTGTTGACAAGCCACTTGTTCTTCACGGTGGTACAGGCATTCCAACAGCTGATATCAAGAAAGCTATTTCTTTCGGTACAGCTAAAATTAACGTAAACACTGAAAACCAAATGGCTCAAGGTAAAGCCGTTCGTCAAGTTCTTGCTGAACAGCCTGAACAGTACGATCCACGTAAATACCTTGGACCTGGTCGTGATGCGATCAAGGAAACGGTTATTGGCAAGATGCGTGAATTCGGATCTTCTCAAAAAGCGTAAAAATAGTTTGGAGGAAGCCGCTACACTGTAGCGGTTTCCTTTTCATCATGTGTGAAAACGCCATCATTCGACTTTTTTCATCAACTTGGAGCAACAAAAAGAAGCGAAGAGGAGTGGGGATATGAAATTTTTCATTGATACGGCAAACATAGAAGATATTCGGGAAGCGAACGCACTTGGGCTCTTAGCGGGTGTAACGACAAACCCGAGCCTTGTAGCGAAAGAAGGAGTATCTTTTCATGACCGTCTGAAAGAAATCACGGATGAAGTAGATGGGTCTGTCAGTGCAGAGGTCATCTCTGAAGATGCGGAAGGGATGATTCAGGAAGGGAAGGACCTTGCTGCTATTGCCCCGAACATTACTGTGAAAGTACCGATGACGCTGGAAGGTCTGAAAACAGTGAAAGCTTTCAGTGATTTGAACATCAAAACAAATGTAACTTTGGTTTTCTCAGCCAATCAGGCGTTGATGGCTGCCCGTGCTGGTGCTTCCTACGTATCACCATTCCTTGGAAGGCTTGATGATATCGGCCATAACGGAATGGAACTTGTTGCGCAGATTTCAGAAATCTTTGACCGCCATGCCATTGACACGGAAATCATTGCAGCATCTGTCCGCCACCCCGTCCATGTAACAGAAGCGGCTATCCACGGGGCGCACATTGCTACAATTCCTTTCAAAGTTTTGAGCCAGATTGTTAAGCATCCATTGACGGATCAGGGGATTGAAAAATTCTTGAATGACTGGAATAATCAAAAATAGTCGTGTGTTTTGGAAAATATTGCACATACTAAAATCATAATCTTCACCTTAAAGCGAGGAGTTTCACATGCATAAACTATTAGTGGAAGGCGGAAGACCATTACGTGGACAGGTGCGGGTGAGCGGTGCTAAAAACAGTGCTGTAGCCTTGCTGCCAGCGGCAATTTTGGCAGAAACCCCTGTGACGATCGAAGGTCTTCCGGACATTTCTGATGTCGGGATCTTGTCGGACTTGTTGGAAGAGATCGGTGGCTCGGTGCGTAAAGACGGAAGAACCGTACATATCGATCCTTCTGAAATGGTCGACATGCCCTTGCCGAATGGGAAAGTTAAAAAGTTGAGAGCTTCCTATTATTTTATGGGAGCGATGCTTGGCCGCTTTAATAAGGCTGTTATCGGCTTGCCTGGTGGCTGTCATTTAGGCCCAAGGCCGATCGACCAGCACATTAAGGGGTTTGAAGCTCTTGGTGCAAAAGTGACAAATGAACAAGGCGCGATTTACCTTCGTGCAAGAGAACTTAAGGGCGCCCGTATTTATTTAGATGTCGTCAGTGTCGGAGCCACGATCAATATCATGCTGGCTGCTGTCCGAGCAAAAGGGAAGACGGTCATTGAAAATGCGGCGAAAGAACCTGAAATCATTGATGTTGCCACCCTTTTGACAAGTATGGGGGCGAAAATCAAAGGTGCAGGTACAGACGTCATCCGTATTGAAGGTGTGGATACACTGAAAGGCTGTCTTCACACGATTATCCCGGACCGCATTGAAGCAGGGACATACACGATTATGGCCGCTGCTCAAGGTGAGGAGATGATCATTGATAACGTCATTCCGCAACACTTGGAGTCGCTTTTAGCGAAACTGCGGGAGATGGGCGTCACCATTGAAGAGAATGATGAACAGCTGTACGTCAAACCAGGAAAAGACTTGAGGAGCGTCGATATTAAGACACTCGTTTATCCGGGCTTTCCAACAGATTTACAGCAGCCGTTCACATCCTTACTCACACAGACGCAAGGCACGGGTGTAGTCACAGATACCATCTATCAGGCCCGTTTCAAGCATGTCGATGAATTGAGGCGTATGAATGCTTCAATTAAGGTCGAAGGTGGTTCCGCGATTGTGACAGGTCCTGCTAAGCTGCAAGGAGCGAAAGTGAAAGCGACAGACCTTCGTGCAGGAGCAGCTCTTGTCATAGCTGGATTGATGGCTGATGGTGTTACCGAGATTACAGGTGTCGATCACATTGAACGAGGATATGAAAACATTACGAACAAGCTGATCGATTTAGGTGCAAAAGTCTGGTATGAGGAGATGTCAGACGAAGAAATCGAGCAATTCCAAAATTCGTAGCTTCATGATTTCCATGGGGAGATGAGGAAAAATCTTTGTTTGATTGGGGAGATCACCATGGAAAGAAGTCTATCGATGGAATTAGTAAGAGTCACGGAAGCAGCTGCATTGTCATCTGCGCGTTGGATGGGGAGAGGAAAGAAAGAGGAAGCCGATGATGCGGCGACCTCAGCCATGCGCGATGTGTTTGATACGATCCCGATGAAAGGGACCGTCGTGATCGGAGAAGGGGAAATGGATGAAGCGCCTATGCTTTATATCGGTGAAAAACTAGGCAATGGGTACGGAGCAAGAGTCGATGTAGCTGTCGATCCACTCGAAGGGACAAACATCGTGGCTCAAGGAACGTGGAATGCCCTTGCTGTCATAGCGATCGCTGATCATAAGCAGCTTTTACATGCCCCTGACATGTATATGAATAAAATAGCCGTCGGTCCGGAGGCTGTAGGGAAAGTGGATATCAACGCCTCCATTGCAGAAAACCTGCAAGCCGTCGCTGAGGCGAAAAAAAAAGATGTGGAAGATGTCGTTGCCGTCGTCTTGAATCGCGAACGCCACCAGGGGATCATTGAGGAGATCCGCGAAGCTGGCGCAAGAATCAAGCTGATCCCTGACGGTGATGTCGCCGCAGCGATCAATACAGCCTTCGATCATACAGGTGTAGATATTCTGTTCGGAATAGGCGGGGCCCCTGAGGGAGTGCTTGCAGCCGTCGGACTGAAATGCCTTGGAGGTGAAATCCAAGGAAAGCTTCTACCTGCCAATGATGAGGAACGTCTCCGTTGTGAACAGATGGGGATTGAAGATGTCGACAAAGTCCTTTACATGGAAGATTTCTGTGGAGGGGATGATGCCATCTTCGCAGCCACCGGTGTCACCGATGGAGAACTCCTTAAAGGCGTGCAATTTAAAGGACAGAAAGCGACGACTCAAACGTTAGTCATGAGGGCTAAATCAGGGACGGTCCGTTTCATTGACGGAGACCACAGCCTGAAGAAAAAGCCGAATTTGGTCATGAAACCATAGTGAAAACAACCTTCATCAAAGAGAGAGGAAGCTGTGTTCAAACCAGCTTCCTCTTCATCTACAAAAACCCACCTTCTTAAACATTTCACAAATTAGCATTGAAACTGTAGAAAGACAGGAGTACAATAAAGATTGTTTGATTAGGATAGAAGATAATGACACACGTCTCCTTATGCTTCTATTTACTGACTTCACTTAACTTCTTCTCATTCTTCTAACAAAAAAGTTCTGCTGAAGGAATGTTTTCCTTTGTTAGGAAGCAGATCCTCTATATAATGCAGGGCCATTCAATAAATCCTTTAGAGAAGTTTTTAATTCTATATGTAATAAAAGGGTGTCATGTCCGAGTTTTTTTAGCCTTTCCATCTTTAGGGTTGTAAAAAACATGATGTCCCCCAAAGATTTTATGCGTTCGTCTGCATGACTTGAAAATAAAGAAAACTAATAAAAAGTGGTGATCACGTGGCGGATTTAACAATCTCCAATTTAGAAACAATGACATTGAAAGGGCTTTATGCTAAAGCTAGACAATATAAAGTCTCTTACTATGCAAAATTGACAAAGCGCGAATTGATTTTCGCGATTTTAAAAGCCCAGGCTGAAAAAGATGGTTTCCTTTTCATGGACGGAATCCTTGAGATTATTCCTTCAGAAGGATTCGGTTTTTTACGACCAATCAATTATTCTCCAAGCGCAGAGGATATTTACATTTCTGCCTCACAAATCCGTCGTTTTGACTTAAGAAATGGGGACAAGGTATCCGGTAAGGTACGTCCCCCGAAAGAGAACGAACGTTATTATGGTTTGCTGCACGTAGATGCCGTAAACGGTGAGGACCCAGACTCTGCGAAGGAGAGGGTACACTTCCCTGCGTTGACCCCATTGTATCCGGATCGTCAAATGAAGCTGGAAACGGAGACGAAAAAGCTTTCCACACGCATTATGGATTTGATGGCGCCCGTTGGTTATGGTCAGCGTGGTTTGATTGTCGCTCCACCAAAAGCAGGAAAGACGATGCTTTTAAAGCAAATGGCCAACAGCATTTCTACAAATCACCCCGATGCAAAGCTCATCATTCTGCTTGTCGATGAACGTCCTGAAGAGGTGACAGATATTGAGCGCTCCGTAGCGCCGGATGTGGATGTTGTCAGCTCTACGTTCGATGAAGTTCCAGAAAACCACATCAAGGTTTCTGAACTAGTGTTGGAAAGAGCGATGCGTCTTGTAGAGCATAAACGCGATGTTATTGTTCTCATGGACAGCATCACTCGTTTAGCTCGCGCCTACAACCTAGTCATCCCTCCAAGTGGACGTACATTGTCAGGAGGAATCGACCCAGCTGCCTTCCACCGTCCGAAACGATTCTTCGGGGCTGCGCGTAACATTGAAGAGGGAGGGAGCTTGACGATTCTTGCCACCGCCCTTGTGGACACAGGTTCGCGCATGGATGACGTCATTTATGAGGAATTTAAGGGGACAGGAAACATGGAGCTGCATCTTGATCGCAGTCTTGCTGAGCGCCGGATCTTCCCTGCGATCGATATTCTTCGTTCTGGAACAAGAAAAGAAGAATTGCTTCTGCCTCAGACGCATCTTGATAAAATCTGGGCCATCCGGAAATCGATGTCTGATTCGCAGGACTTCACGGACAGGTTCCTGCGTCGCTTGAGAGCATCGAAAAATAATGAAGAGTTTTTCGATCTCATGGATAAAGATATGAAAGGGAAAGCAACAGCCGCCCGTCGTTAAAAAGGATTCATGGTTTCAACGATTGTATGTTTCTTGAAACTGGATGTTGCATCAGGGGGGAGCCCCTGTTATAATCATTCTATGTGAGTTTCAGTACAAGGTGTTATCACGAACCTTCGACGGCTCTTACAATAACTCTGTTTCCAAAGGATTCAGGGCAAAAAGGAGTGGAAGAACATGAAAGCAGGAATTCATCCAGAATACCGTAAAGTCGTATTCCTAGACACAAGTTCTAATTTCAAGTTTCTAACAGGGTCTACTAAGTCTTCTGAAGAAACAATCGAGTGGGAAGATGGAAACACTTATCCATTGATCCGCGTAGAGATTAGTTCTGCGTCTCACCCGTTCTACACAGGTAAGCAGAAAGCTGACAAAGCTGGCGGCCGTGTGGATCGCTTCAAGAAGAAATATAACCTTTCATAATAATGATACCCTCTCTCTTGAGAGGGACTTCATCATTTTGAACAAAAACAGGCAAATTGTCTCAGATGTTTGCCTGTTTTTTTGTCAAAAAATAGGGGTATAAAAGCTCTTGTTAGAAAGGTGCTAAATTATACTCTTCAAAGGACTCATCAATATGGGGAGCTGTCCTTGGTGATCAAAGCCGCCGTTAAATCGGTGTCATCAAGGGCGCTCTTTTTTGTTGAAATAAAGGGGAGGATACCGGATGATCCCCCCATATTTGAAGCTTGATCGAGTGAGAAGGGAGCGACAGTAGACGTGTATGTAATGAAACAAAGTGGATGGGTCGAGCTCATCTGCGGAAGTATGTTCAGCGGAAAATCAGAGGAGTTGATCCGTCGCGTCAGGCGCGCGACTTTCGGTAATTTGACGGTCCGTGTCTATAAACCTGCGATTGATGACCGGTACAAAGAAGATGCGGTTGTATCTCATAATGGCACTTCTGTGATGGCTCGTCCTGTGAAAAGCTCGCTGGATATCCTTCAGCATGTGACGGATGAAGTGGATGTCGTAGGAATCGATGAAATGCAGTTTTTTGACGAGCATATCGTTGAGGTCGTAGAGTGTTTGGCAGACAAAGGCATACGCGTCATCGTCGCTGGACTGGATACCGACTTCAGAGGTGAACCTTTTGGTAAAATGCCGGATATGATGGCACTGAGTGAAAGTGTCACAAAACTAAACGCCATCTGCCCTATTTGTGGTTCACCGGCCAGCCGTACTCAACGCTTGATCGATGGGGCGCCCGCTTCCTATGACGATCCAATCATCTTAGTGGGTGCATCGGAATCATACGAACCGCGTTGCCGCCATCATCACGAAGTACCTAACAAGCCCAGGCAACAAGAAGTAAAAAAGGTTTACGCTGAAAAAACAACATAAAACACTACTCAGACAGCTGATCTCAGCTGTCTTTTTTTAACTACTGAAAACCCAATTCCTTTCTTACAAGAAATCTCCCTTTTCTTGAAGACTCAGTTTCGAGACGTTTCCGGGGGTTCGTTGCTAAGTTTAGCGTCAGGGGTGGTTGGGAAGCTACTCGCTTTCCTTTGGGGGAGCGCCGAGCTTCCTCGGACTACGCCCTGCGGGATCTCGCCTATCTCCTTCTCCCACGGGGTCTCGCAGCTTCCCAACCACCCCATTCGATGCATATGTGAAATGAACCCCTTTCCCGAGGATGAATGTCTTTCACAATTCCTGATTTATAGTAATTAAGCGCTCTATAGCAAGCTTTTTATCCAGAATAGCGGTTATGGAAATTCATATAGATCTACTTTCCTTGTCAGTAAAAACATCCTATACCGGAAGTGGTTTCGAAGCACTTATTTGATAAAGGGGCGGAGGGGAATGGGGAGACTCCTGCGGGAAAAAAGTGCTTGGTGAGACCCCACAGGACGCAGTCCGAGGAGGCTCACCGCGCTCCCGCGGAAAGCGAGTCATTCCCCGCAGCCCCATCCACTCAACAAAAGTCTCGAAACTGAGTCTTCAAGAATCCTGCCAATTAGTTTAATAAATGTGCTTTCCTATATTTTCGATGTGCTCTATTCCGTTTAACTGCCCTTGTTTTGTGATACTTTATATTGTAGATAAACGTTTGGTCTGGGGGGATAGGAATGGATAAGCAGTCTATTCAGTCAGAAATGTCGAGCTATATTGGCAAGCTGCTGCGTGACCACTTCGGAAAAGGACCCTCTTCTGTATTCGTCTCCATAGAGGGGAAATTTCTAACCATCTACCTGAAAGATTTCCTTGCGCCAATGGAGCGGGTATTAGTCGGGCAGAAAAATGATAAAAAAGTGGATGAAACGCGAGACCTTATGATGAGAGAATTAATTCCTGATATAAAAGCAACTCTTCGTGCCGATACAGGTATAAATGTCGATACACTATATTATGACTGGTCTTTATCTAGACAAACCGGTGTACTTATCGGAGTGATTAAAACGGACAACCCTGACAAGGAAGGTTTAAAATCCTATAAACATAAAGACGCGGTACACGAAGAAGTGGAAAAAATGAGCCGCAAAGCAGAAAAAACACCGGCTTCCATTCGATCGTTTTTGTTGAATGAACGGACACTACTGATAGAGCGTAACGGAATATTAGTTGCTATTGAAAAGGAAATGATCAATGCTGGATATGAACAGCCTCTGAAGATTTCCAAACGAAGGCTGGAAAAGCGACTTTTGAATCTTGCCTCATTAGAAACGATTCTTGGCACAAGTATAGAAGATGTCTTTGTAGACTGGGATTTTAATAAGGATCGTAGTTATATGGTTCTCATATTGAAACCGTAAAGAGGGGGATGTAGAATGATCGGCAAAACGGACACGAAGCTGCTGGAGAAGACATTATTGCTTGAAGAATGCATGAATGCCTATAAGTACGCTGTGGAAACTGTTCAGAAAAACAGCCCGGTTATGGATGAAATGGCGGCGTCATGTGCGGAGGTTTGCAGGAAGGCTGCAGAAGAGTGTTTAACTCTAGGAGAAATGGAAAACGACAGAGTTTACCTTATGTGTTTAGAGTATGTTCAATTATGTGAAGAGCTTGAGGGATATCAAAGGATTCGGCAACAAAAGGACATGAAAAAATCAGTTTAAGCAGCCCTGTTTTCATTTCGTCCATTCTGTACTATAATAGTGATTGGGATGAAACGGAGATGTTTGATCCTTACTCGTGCTTAACCATTGAACGAAGATAACATTTTTATATATTATTCGGTAACATTGATCTGGACAATAGAGCTAGACAAAAGCCGAAAAGTATCTTTCTTTCCACAAGTGGATACTTTTCGGCTTTTTTGTGTTTTTCGAGCTGATTATGCTCAACGAAAGGAGTATGCGCTCTGTATCGTATAGTTGGATTAGATAGCCACCGTGTCGTTATTGAATTTAGGAAAGATAACAAGGATTTGGTTTTTGATAAATATGCAGAAGCTGAAGAATACTTGAAAAAAATCAAGCAGGAAGACATCATCCCTAAAAAATATCAATTACTCATCCAAGATTAATCCCCCAAACCAAGCGGATCCCCCGCTTGGTTTTTTTACGCTTATTTCACTAATGCTCCCTTTAGTTGAAGACTCAGTTTCGAGATGTTTTCGGGGTTCGTTGCCGTATTGGGCGTCAGGGGTGGTCGGGAAGCTACTCGCTTTCCTGTGGGGGAG
>NZ_FNIZ01000027.1 GCF_900104185.1 Halobacillus aidingensis
CTTCCCGCGCTCGACTTGCATGTATTAGGCACGCCGCCAGCGTTCGTCCTGAGCCAGGATCAAACTCTCCATAAAAGTTAAGTTTGACTTGCTCATTTGCACACCGAATGTGCTTGTTTCAAATCTCTTCTATAAAGAAGAAATGTTTTGACGTACTGGTTGGTTCGTTCAGTTTTCAAAGATCAAATGTTTGTTTGCCGCTTCAAAACAGCGACTTAATTAATATATCATGTGCAGTTGTTTTCGTCAACAACTTTTTATGATTTATTTTGTTAAGCCGTTTGCGGCTGGCCGCTCTGTTAATGCGACAAGTAATAATATATCACGGGATCCAAAACCACGCAATAGGTTTTTCGTAAAAAGATAATTCAGATTATTGCCCTTCATATAGTGAGTAGTCCTATAGATAAAAAAACAATCCCCCAGAAGAATCCGGGGGGATTGATAACCTTATGATTCACGATTTCTCATTTGCGGGAACAGTAGAACGTCACGAATAGAAGGGGAATCTGTCAGCAGCATGACTAGACGATCGATCCCGATTCCTAGACCACCCGTTGGAGGCATTCCATATTCAAGGGACTCAAGGAAGTCTTCATCCATCATATGTGCTTCATCATTTCCTTCTTCTCTTTCTTTCAGTTGAGCTTCGAAACGTTCTCTTTGATCAATCGGATCATTCAACTCAGAGAAAGCATTCGCATGTTCACGTCCAACAATGAACAATTCGAAACGATCCGTAAATCTTCCATCCTCTGGATTCTTCTTCGCAAGAGGAGAGATCTCTGTCGGATGGCCATAAATAAAGGTAGGCTGAAGTAATTTTTCTTCTACGCGCTGTTCAAAGAATTCATTCACAATATGACCAAATGTCATCGTATCTTTAATTTCAACGCCGTGCTCTTTAGCAAGCTCTTTGGCACGATCATCAGTCATTTGCTCCCAGAAGTCCACCCCTGTGTGTTCTTTGATGGCATCTACCATATGAAGACGTGTCCACTCTGGCTCTAAATCGATTTCTTGTTCATTGTAAGTGACTTTCGTTGTACCAAGAACCTCTTTAGCGATATGAGCAACCATGTTTTCTGTCAGGTTCATGATGTCATGGTAATCGGCATAGGCTTCATAAAGCTCAATCATCGTAAACTCAGGGTTGTGACGAGTTGAGATTCCTTCATTACGGAATACACGTCCGATTTCATATACTTTTTCCAAACCACCTACGATCAAACGCTTCAGGTGCAGCTCGATAGCGATACGCATATACAACTGCATGTCCAGTGCATTGTGGTGTGTAATGAAAGGACGGGCGGAAGCTCCACCTGCGATCCCGTGCATCAATGGAGTTTCTACTTCTAAGAAACCTAAACCATCTAGATAACGGCGCATAGACTGAATGATCTTACTACGCAGTACAAACGTGTCTCTACTATCAGGGTTTGTAATAAGGTCTAAGTAACGCTGGCGATAACGTTGTTCGACATCTTGCAAGCCATGGAATTTTTCAGGAAGTGGGCGTAGAGACTTCGTAAGCAATTGGTAGTCTGCTGCTTTCACGGAAAGTTCTCCAACGTTTGTCTTGAACATCACGCCGGAAACTCCTACGATATCTCCTAAATCAGCAGATTTGAACAGATTGTCGTAAGCTTCTTCTCCAATTTCATCTTTACGAACATAAAGTTGGATTTGGCCGGTCAGATCCTGAATATGTGCAAAACCTGCTTTTCCTTTTCCACGCTTCGTCATGATTCGTCCAGCAATGGTTGCTGGGAACTGCTTTTCCTCCAGTTCCTCTTTCGTATATTGATCGTACTTCTCTATTAAGTCTTGGGCGTAGTCTGTGCGGTCGAATTTGTCACCGAATGGGTCGATGCCCTGTTCGCGGTGAGTATTCATCTTATCGCGACGCACCCGCATATGTTCATTAAGTTCTTCCGTCATTGCTATCACTCCATTCCCTGATGTTTTTGGGTACTTACCGTTACAATAACAAAAACTGCCAGCATGGGACTGGCAGCATCTAACTATCGTTTAGTATAAAAAAGTACTATGAGCGTGTCAATGTTGAAAGGGTAAGGATTCTTGCATTTACTCCCCTATTTCAACAGCCAACGAATACCAAGCCCCTTCTATTTGACCTTGCACGATATCACTATATTCTTCCCCACTTCTTCATGCTTCTCACTTCTTCTGATGGAAGCAACCCAAGAACTTCTCCCGCTGTTTGTTGTAAATGAGGAAGGAAAGCTTGAGCATCCAAATCTGCTAAAGGGACCATCACAAACGCCCGTTCGTGCATATGAGGATGGGGGATCGTTAATTGCTCTGTTTTCATATCATCCTGGTTATAAAGTAATATATCGAGGTCGATCGTACGCGGCCCCCACTTTATCACGCGCTTTCTCCCAAGTTCCTGTTCAATGCCCTGGCAGTACTCCAGCAATAAGGGAGGGGACAAAACCGTTTCCACTTGAATGGCCATATTTAAAAAGTCGTTTTGTTCTGTGTATCCGACAGGGGCCGTTTCATAGACCGCTGACTTTTTTCGGACCGTTATATCCTCATGCTCCTCTAGCAGCGAGATCGCATCTTTCAAAAATGCTTCCCGTGGTGAAATATTCGACCCTAACGCAATATACGCGATATTCATGTTTCCCGTCTCCGGTAGATCTCGATCGCAACCGATTTATAATGACCAGGAATTGGAGGGTCAGGCTTATATACTTTTATGAGGCATCCTTCCAACAGGGGAAACTCTCCGAAAAGCTCATTGGCTAGTTTTTCCGCCACTGTTTCGACGAGTTTATGGTGTTTTCCTTCCACTGTTTTTTTAGTGACCTCGTAAATGGCACCGTAATCAATCGATTTTGTCATATCATCAGATTCTGCTGCTGGTCTCAAGTCCAACTCAAGCTCAAGATCCACATAGAACCGTTGTCCGAGTTTGTTCTCTTCGGGAAAGAGACCATGATAACCCCAGAACTCCATTTGATTCACATATATTTTATCCAATTCCTTCACCCTTCCCGAGCATAGCATCCATCATTTTCGTCATTCGTACAATGGGCTTTACATCATGCACCCTTACAATATCCATGCCTTGTGCCACTCCATAACAGACAGTTGCACCTGTCCCTTCCATCCGTTCCTCTTTCGGAAGATCCAGGGCTGTACCGATAAATGATTTCCTGGAGGTTCCTAATAAAATCGGGTAACCAAGTTCCTTTAATTCTGCTAAATTTCGCATGACCTCCAAGTTTTGTGCTTGAGTTTTGGCAAAACCGATACCTGGATCGAGGATGATGTTCTCATCTTTAACACCCGCATCCTTGGCTATCTTAATGCTTTTTCGGAGATCATTTTTCATGTCATCCATTAAAGATTCGTAATTTCTGTCTGACCGGTTATGGGTAAGGATGATAGGTACACCATAACGGGCAGCGACTTCAGCAATAGCGGGTTCTTTAATCGCACCCCATACATCATTAATGATCGACGCACCTGCCTCGACCGCCTTCTCAGCCACTTCTGCTTTATAAGTATCAATGGAAAGAGGAAGGGGAACTGCCTTTTTGACCGCCTGGATCGCAGGGATGACTCGTTCCAGTTCCTCCTCAGCTGTTACGGGTTGATGGCCGGGACGTGTGGATTCACCGCCGATATCAATGATATGCGCTCCTTCTTCTTCCATCATCTTCGCTTGTTTGACAGCGTGATCGAGATCAAAATAAAGCCCTCCATCAGAAAAAGAATCTGGCGTAATATTAAGAATCCCCATCACAAGAGTTTCCTTTGTTAGGTCGAACGTTTTTTCAGAAGTTTTTAATTGGGTGTTCATATGTTTCCCTCGTTTCCATCATTCTCTTCCCCTATCTTACATCATTTCAAAATTTCTATCACACGTGCACGGTTGGAAACACAAATAAAAACTGCACCCCATAGAGGTGCAGTTGCCTAACCTTATTCTTCGTCGAACTGATAAAGAGGAGTAGATAGATAACGCTCACCATTACTAGGGATGATCGCTACAACCTTCTTCCCTTTGCCAAGCTTTTTGGCTACCTGCTTCGCAACGTGGATAGCGGATCCGGAAGAGATTCCTCCCAGAATTCCATCTTTTCTAGCGGCTTCCCTCGCAGCTTCGAATGAATCTTCTTTCGTTACTTTAATGACTTCATCATAGATTTCCGTATTCAGGATACCAGGTACAAAGCCTGCCCCGATTCCTTGGATCTTATGTGGACCAGGGTCTCCGCCGGATAAGACCGGAGATTCTTCCGGTTCGATCGCATAAATTTTGATGTCCGGGTATTTCTCCTTCAACACTTTACCCGCGCCCGTAATGGTTCCACCTGTTCCGATACCCGCAACGAATGCGTCCAATTGGTCACCCATTTGCTCGACAATTTCCGGTCCGGTCGTTTTTTCGTGAATGAGTGGGTTTGCTTCATTGTTGAACTGTTGAGGCAGGAAGTAGCCCTTCTGTTCTTGGAGTTCAGCTGCCTTTTTAATGGCGCCTTTCATCCCTTCACTACCTGGAGTAAGAACGAGTTCTGCTCCATAGGCACGCAGAAGGTTACGACGTTCTTGACTCATCGTGTCTGGCATAACGAGTATGGCTTTGTAACCTTTGGCCGCTGCAATCATAGCCAGACCAATCCCCGTATTCCCGCTCGTCGGTTCAACAATAGTATCTCCCTCTTTGAGACTTCCATCTTTTTCAGCTTCTTCAATCATGGAAAGAGCAATACGGTCTTTAACGGAACTGCCCGGATTCATGTATTCCAGTTTAAGATAAATATCTGCACTGTCTTCCTCCGCGCTTCCGTTCAGTTTGACCAATGGAGTTTGCCCAACTAATTCGCTTACGTTATTTACGATTCTCAATACACTCACTCCCAAAACCAAGTATTTTAATAGGATTTAAACCTAATGTACTGAATAAGAAGACAATTGTCAAACATTTCAATCATGCATTATTAAAGGAAAAGGCGAAACCGCGGTTTCGCCTTTTATTATATCATTTTTGGTTTTCGTTTATGATGTGGAATCCGTATCTTGAGATTGCAGCTCTTTTAGGTCTTCTACATTGAACTGGTAATCTTCGTTACAGAAGTGGCACTTCGCTTCTGCTCCCTGATCCTCGTTGATCATGCGTTCAATTTCTTCATCCCCTAGGCTCGCAATGGCCATTTCCACCCGTTCACGTGAACAGTGGCACTGAAACTTCACTGGCACCGTATCCAGTACACGCACATTTTCTTCTCCAAGAACCGTGTGCAGAATTTCTTCTGGGGTTTTGCCGTCGCGTACGAGAGAAGAAATCGCAGGCATTTCTGAAAGTCTCTTTTCAATTTGGCTGGTCGTCTCTTCGTCAGCTCCCGGCATCATTTGGACAATGAACCCCCCGGCAGCAAGAATGGAATAGTCCGTATCTACAAGCACTCCAGCTCCAACAGCTGAAGGCACTTGCTCAGAGTTTGCAAAGTAATAAGTGAAGTCTTCACTGATCTCGCCGGACACGAGGGGGACTTGACCTGTAAAGTGGTCTTTCATACCCAAGTCCTTCACGATACTTAACGTTCCTGACGTTCCAACAGCTCGGGCCACATCCAATTTCCCTTGGGCATTTGATTCGAAATCCACATGAGGGTTTTTGATATATCCACGAACTTCCCCTTTAGAGTTTGCATCTGCGATAATGGCGCCAGCAGGGCCGTCCCCTTCGACCTTCACTGTGAGCTTATCATTTCCCTTAAGCATCGCTCCCATCATGCCGCTGATGGTTAACGTACGTCCTAGTGCTGCTGATGTCGTTGCCCACGTATCTTGTCTGCGTCTTGCCTCTTCGACTGTTTCTGTTGATTGAATGGCATAAGCCCTCACCTGGCCGTCGAAACCTATGGCACGCACTAAATAATCTGACATGCTATTCATTCTCCTTTAAACGCTTTTTTCTCTTTGTTCCTTTGATATATCTTATGAAGACCTTTCAACGTCAAGTAAGGATCGACATGATCGATCGTCCTTGACTGACCGGCAATTAAATTGGCAAGACCGCCTGTAGCGATAACCGTCGGTGTCTGATCGGATGTTTCCTTCATACGACGAACGACTTCATCGACCTGACCTACATATCCATAGTAGACGCCGGACTGCATGGCTTCAACAGTGCTTTGACCAATCACATGTTCCGGACTCTTAATTTCGATTTTTGGAAGTTTGGCTGCTTTCGCGTAAAGAGCTTCCATCGAGATATTAACCCCTGGGGCAATGGCACCTCCAAGGTATTCCCCTTCAGCATTAATATAACAATAAGTTGTCGCTGTTCCAAAGTCGATGATGACTAAAGGAAGTGGATACTCATCAATGGCACCTACCGCATTGACCACTCGATCTGCTCCGATTTCATTCGGGTTTGGATATTTCATCGGCAATCCGTGGTCCACCATCCCCTCACCTATGATCATCGGTTGCTTTTTAAAATAATATCGAGACATACGATCAAGTGCAAACATAATCGGAGGTACGACGGACGAAATTATTACGCCGTCCATATCTTCGAAACGCAACCCTTCGTGATCGAAGAGTGATTTAATCAACATTCCGAACTCATCTTCTGTTTTATGACGATCGGTTTTGATCCTCCACTGATATTTCAAAGAGTCATTTTCAAATACGCCTAGTACAGTATTGGTATTTCCCACATCAAGGACAAAATTCATACATGAAGCCTCCCGTGTCATTTCCTTCGGCTACCATCATATCACATGAACCCGCCGTTACGCTCTTTTAGCACACAGAAAAAGCCACACCACCCATTTCCGGGCTGATGTGGCTTTGCTCATGAACCTTTAAGAACGACGATCCTCTGAATCAGATGAATCTTCATCTTTTGAATCTTTCTTCGTTTCTTCATGAGTTTCTGTCTCTTCTTCTTGTTCATCTTCTTTGGATTGAATAGTCACACGGACATCCTCATTGTTGGAAGACGTGTTGTTCTTGATTTTCGCATTGTGTTCACGTGCGATTTCTTCAAGCTCTTCATCCGTCGGAAGACGACCTTTATCAAATAGAGAACGAATTTGAGTTGCATCAAGTGTTTCGACATCTAATAGTGTCTTCGCAATCAACTCAAGCTTGTCTTTATTTTCAGTAAGGATCGTTTTCGCACGGTCATAACAGTACTGAATGAAGTTCTTCACTTCCTGATCGATTTCATAGGCAATTTGATCACTGTAGTTCTGTTCATTCTGGATATCACGTCCAAGGAAGACCTGTCCGCCAGAATTAGAGCCGAACTGAAGTGGACCGAGTTTTTCACTCATGCCATACTCTGTGACCATTTTGCGTGCGATGCTGGTTGCACGCTGGAAGTCATTGTGAGCTCCAGTACTTACTTCACCAAAGATGATTTCTTCGGCTACACGACCACCGAGTAATCCTGTAATCTTATCGAACAATTCCGGTTTCGTCATAAAGTAACGATCTTCTTTAGGAAGCATGACGGCATATCCTCCCGCCTGCCCACGAGGAACAATCGTAACTTTATGGACCATGTCCGCATCATCAAGCACCATACCGATTACTGTGTGTCCACTTTCGTGGTGGGCAACAATATCGCGTTCTTTCTTAGAAATCACACGACTCTTCTTGGCAGGCCCTGCAATCACGCGGTCAATCGCTTCATCTACGTCATCCATATCGACTTTCTTCTTATCTCCACGCGCAGCTACTAGAGCAGCTTCGTTCAATAAGTTTTCCAGGTCGGCACCAGAAAAGCCTGGTGTACGGAGCGCAATCGTCTTCAAGTCGACGTTCTCAGACAACGGCTTGTTCTTCGCGTGTACAGCAAGTACTGCTTCACGGCCTTTAACATCTGGACGATCAACTGTAATTTGACGGTCAAAACGACCCGGACGTAGAAGGGCTGGGTCCAGGATATCCGGACGGTTGGTCGCAGCGATGATGATGATTCCTTCATTGACACCAAAACCATCCATTTCAACAAGCAATTGGTTCAACGTTTGCTCGCGCTCATCGTGACCTCCGCCAAGACCAGCTCCACGTTGACGACCTACGGCATCAATTTCATCAATGAAGATGATGCCCGGTGCGTTCTTTTTCGCATTTTCAAACAAGTCACGGACACGGGATGCACCGACACCGACGAACATTTCAACGAAGTCAGAACCACTGATGGAGAAGAATGGTACTCCTGCCTCACCAGCTACAGCACGTGCAAGTAATGTTTTACCTGTACCCGGAGGTCCAACTAATAAGACACCCTTAGGAATACGGGCACCAACAGCAGAGAATTTACGAGGGTCTTTAAGGAAGTCAACGACTTCGACAAGCTCCTGCTTCTCTTCATCTGCTCCAGCAACATCTTTGAAGCGCACTTTCTTCTTCTCTTCTGAATACATCTTCGCCTTACTCTTACCAAAGTTCATGACACGACTTCCGCCGCCCTGCGCCTGATTAAGCAAGAAGAAGAACAAAATAAAGATAATGACGAACGGGATGATGGACGTTAGAAAAGTCACCCATGCGCTAGGCTGCTCTTCTTGTTCAACAGTCAGATTACTCTGTTCTTGAGCTGTCTGTGTGATTTGAGCAATCACTTCATCATTAGCTGGAAGTTGCGCGACGAAAGTTTCGCCCTCTTCCGCTCCCTGTTCTGTACCAGTTACACGAATCACCCCATTGACAGGCTGAATCGTCATTTCCTGGATTTCACCATTATTCAATTTATTGTAGAATTCATTGACATTATATTCTGTTTGCGGATCACCTTGACCTCGGAATAGACCGACCACGCCGATAACCACGAGGAAGATAAGTAAGTAAAATATGGTATTACGAAAGATCCGGTTCATTGCCTACCTCCTCCCAAACGAGAAAAACTATAGTAAATACTACCATACCAAAAACGGCCGACACAACTAATTACCCTTGACATGGACACTTTCAAACTTGCCATCGCAGGTTGACCCTCAGCCTCCATAAACCTCAGGCTTCAAGACTCCGACGTACGGAAGATTACGATACTTTTCTTCATAGTCTAAGCCATACCCTACAACGAATTCATCAGGAACTTCGAACCCGACTGTATCTGCTTTGATATCCGCGCTTCGTCCTGTCGGTTTATCAAGCAGTGTAACGATTTTGATCGACTTAGCTTTACGGTACTTGAACAAGTCGACAAGATAGGCAAGTGTTCGACCACTATCGATAATATCTTCAATGATCAAAATGTCTCGACCCTCAACCTTCGTATCAAGGTCTTTAACAATTTTGACTTCTCCTGAAGATTCCATACCTCCGTGATAGCTGGAAACATCCATGAAATCCATTTCCAAATGAGTTCCCATGCGTTTCAGCAAATCAGTCATAAACGGAAGGGCGCCTTTCAGTACCCCGATCGCCAAAGGAAAACGATCCTCATATTCTTTCGAAAGTTCCGCTCCCAGCTCTTTACACTTCGCCTGAATTTCCTCTTCAGAAATCAAGACCTTTTCAATTTCGTTATGCATGATTGCTCCTCCTACGTGTCTGCTTTGTTTTTATAATGTAACCGAAGCCATGGACCTGATGAAAGGCTGGTACGCTCCCCGCCTTTTTTCAAACCGACGACCCAAAGAATCTTTCCTGCATGATCTGTAACGATCGGCCAGGTAGGGCGCAGACGGGCCGGGATCTTTTGGTCGATAAAAATATCTTTTACTTTTTTCGATCCGTTCATCCCTCTCAGACGCATTCGGTCCCCCTCCTGCCTCGTGCGGACGACAAGAGGAAGATTTACGTGATGCGAATCACATAGGTACGTATGAGCATCTTCTGTTCCGTCCCCGCTGAACCAATCCGCCCTGATTTGCGACCCATCAGGAAGTTGAAGCTCCTCTCCCATTTCGAGAATGTAGGAGTACCCTTTCCATTCTTGTTCTTTCGAAAAAGAAAAGGAGATGTCATCATAGGCACGGATGATTTTTAACCCTTCCGGAAAGTCCAGGGAAGCATTTGGTTTTTCATCATTCAAAAGGTTCATGAACATTTCTTCATGCAAGTAAGAAATGTCTTCGTTTTGGTTCACATACAGATAGTTCAATATTAGATGAAAGGCTGTCCTTTGTAAAGCAAGCGGGAATGTTTTGAAAGTTTGTTTTGATAATTGTACGAATTTCTCAACATTTGAAGAAAAATGGACAGTTTCCAAGACTTTTTGGGCCTGCTCATTTATGTATGACCTTTCTTCTCTAGCTCTCTCGCTCCACACCTGCATATGCTTATGAAATTGCGGATTGCTCTCTTTCATAAAAGGCAAGAGGTACTGCCTGACCGCATTCCGAGTGTACTCGGTTTCCTCATTGGATGGATCCATCCTTACCTTTAAGGCTCGATCTTCCAGATAAGAAGCGATTTGGTCTTTAGAGGCTGTAAGGAATGGACGAATGATTCTTCCGCAAGCAAAACGTCTTGTGGCGGGCATCCCCTGAACCGCTTCCGGTCGTGCACTGCGCATAAGCTGCATCAGAATTGTTTCTGCCTGATCGTCACCGTGATGCCCCATAGCGAGAGCATCCGCTTCATAGGCATACATCATCTTTTCAAAAAACGCATACCTCAATTCCCTGGCCGCTTCCTGCGTGCCTTTCCCCGTATCTTTCTTATACGCCTGGACATCCACAGAGGTTCCGACAAATTCGACTCCCCATTCTTCGCACATCGTCTCAACAAAACGAAGATCTGCTTGAGATTCTTCTCCTCTTAATTGATGATCGACAGAAAGGGCAATCAAATGAAGGGAAAGCTTTTCTTTCATCGCACAAAGAAAATGCAAAAGAGCGACCGAATCCGGCCCTCCGGACACAGCGACCAATATGGTCTCATGCGGCTGGATCATATGGTGTTTCGAAATGAAGGTATGGACAGCATGATCCATCAGGTGTTTTCCCCCTGTCTCTGTCTGTATATCTCTTCCTATCGTATCACTATTCGTAAGCACTTCAAAAGATAAGCTTCCATTTCCTCGTTATTTTTATAGAGGAGAAGACATCCCCTCCCCTATCCACCTGTTCTCATCTTCACAAGGTGGTCTGATTAGAAGAAGAAACTTACAATCGACACCGCAAAAAACACCCCCGATGCCACCGTTAAAGCAGCAAGTTCGACATTCTCAGATTTTTTATTGTGCACACGCCTCTGACGGGACGAAGCCGGTGGGCTTTTGCGTTTCATCAGTACACCGGAAAGGTGGTCTTTCATTTGTGTCGCATTTTGTATATTCCCTTTCCAACATTGTTGAATCACCCGTCTATAGGGTTTCAGGATCGGTGATGAAGCCAGTTTATTTTCCAGCGCCTTTTGAGGGTGACTTCCTTTTTCAAACCTCTTCGGGTGGCCCATTTCCATCATGATCATCGTGACGGCAAATAAATCATACGTCGGTTCTGCTTTTCGAGAGCCCATGTTCCAATAGCCCCGATCATAAAATTCAGTGTATTCTTTAATGGCACGACCTATAGCCGTTACTCCGCCCACATCGATCCAGCGGACTTTTGAACCGGATACTAACAAGTTGTCTGTCTTCAAATCACCGAATACAAATCCCGCTTTGTGAAGATTCTCAAGGTCCGCGAGTAATTGGATAGCTAGAATGCCGATCCAATCCTTCGTCTTCCCTTTCAAAAATTCTGTCACGGGGGTTCCTTCTACGTATTCCATCACATAAAAAGGGTGCGTCCGGCCAGACACATCCACCCAATCATCCACATCAACAAAAGAAGGCCCAAGTTTCACCCCTTGGACCTTACTGAATTTTTTGAGCATATTCACTTCCAACATCATTCGCGAACTATCTTCCCCAAGCTTAAGGGCATACGTATCCCCTTGATGGGAACGGCATAAAAAAACAGTTCCGCAGGCTCCAGCACCCACTTTTTTGATGATGGTATAAGTACAACCGCTCCATTTACCGGTTACTCGACTTCCAGGGGATAAGTCAAAAACCTGTTTCTTCATATGGATCTTCCTCATTTCTCAACCGCTCATCGAGAGGTTTCCCTGCAAACGCATAAAGCGCCTCTTTCAACGCAGGTCCCGTTGGCGTGTATCCTCCACTGTTTAATTTGGAGAAGATCCCATGTATTTCACCCAATTCCGGTGTCCAACCCACCATTTTCGTAATGGTTTTCTTCGGATCCGGGAAGGCATATACACTGAATTGGTTAGATCCTGATCTCGCATTCAAGCTAAGGGACAAATCGAAAAGAGCCTCCTTCACGGTCGGCAGCTTATGGTGCATGCTTGCACTTGTATCCACGAGCACAAGCACCTCAAGGTCGCAGCTCTCTCCGAGTTCGTCCACCACTTCAACCACTTCTCCCCGCTGCTCTGGAGGAAGTTCTTCAATGGTCTGTTTTTTCCCTAAGATCTCTTGTAATTCTTTATTAACAACCCCTTGAATCGTCTGGGTCATGGCTTGTCTCGTCACCATTTGCACGGTTTGGGACAAACTTTTCTGATATACAATTTGACTGACGCCTCCACCTGCCTCAGCAATCGATTCTACTTCTTCAAGCCCTTGTGGCTTGCCACTTTGCCGATCGTCAAGAACGCCAATCACATTGACCGTTATTCCCTGATTCCTCGCAAGCGCTGCGACGACGACAGGGTCTTCTCCATGGTTCGAGCATCCATCCGTCAATAAAAGAATCTGCTTTAATCGGCCTGGTTTCATTGTGCATATCCCTCCTGATTCGTTGCTTCCATCATCGCCGAAAAGGAGAAATTCTATACTACAATCAGGCCTCTTTTTTCACCGAAGGAATCGACGTCCACTCCGGCATATAACGATCAATCCGCGCTACGATAATCGTCATATCATCCATGATCGTTCCAGATTGGGTCCGTATCACCTCTTCTAATAAAAGATCAGCCATCGCTTGGGGATCTTCATCTGATATTTCCCTGATCTTCCGCTTAAGCCACATGTCTACATTACCGATTTGCTTCGGACCTTCCAAAATCCCGTCGCTCATCATGATGAGGAAATCTCCTGCCTTCAATTGTTCACTCCTCATATCCACGTCGACATCCGGGATGATTCCCATCGGCAGGTTTCCGGCCTCGACGGTGAAAATTTTATCGCCTCGTTTTATATAGCTCGGCGTGCTGCCGACCTTAATGAACTTGGACGTCGCCTGATGCAGGTCAATCACCGCTAAGTCCAACGTTGAAAAAATTTCATCATTCGTCCGTAAAGACAATATGGAATTAATCGACTGAATGGCTACGGACTCCTGGATGCCCGATTGAAGAATCTGTTTCAACAGCCTCAGCGTTTCCATACTTTCCTCATGAGCACGTTCCCCGTTACCCATTCCATCACTGATCGCTAATGCATATTTCCCCCTTCCTAACTCCATCATTGTAAAGCTGTCTCCTGAAACGAACCCCCCTCCTTTAGCGGCGTGTGCAACTCCCGATTCGATTGAATAATGCTTCGCTGATCCAAATGATAAATAACACCTTCCGTTTGGATATGGAGAGATTTCTTCCATTGTGACAACAATGGTTTCTCCCAGAATATCCGAAAGGACAGGTGCAATGATTTTCGCTCCTTCCCCTCTATAATTATCAATCTCAACAATTAATTCGAGATCCATGTTTCCCGCATCCAAGGAATAGATTTCTAATTTTTGAATGACCATCCCCATTCGTTCAAGTGCATGGTAGATCACCTGTTCTTTATGCTCATGGTGCTCACGCTCTTTCACAATTTCCTTTGCAAAATTATTCATCACATCAGATACGCCCTGGAGCTGCTCGGCTACAAACTTCCGGCTTTCGTGCACCTGGCGCTTCAATTCTTTGTTGGCATGATAAAAAGACAATTCATGATTCATCGTATCAATCAACTTTTGCGGTTTGACGCAATGCTGATCGACGTTCTTTCGCATGACACGGCTGGGCTCCCCTCTTTCATCCAATTCATGCATAAGATCGGTCATTAAGTTATGGGTGTCGTCGAATTGATTGACCCAACATTTTTCTTTCTTAAAACATGATTGGCAGGTTTTTTCCGTGACATGACTTAAAAAATAGTCCACTTCCTCTGCTTCCCCGTTATCCTCCTTTGGAGACTCTAAATGAGTAAAACTTTTTGATAAAGCCTGAAAAACGTCCGAAAACTTCCCGACCCTGACAGCCGTGACGTCTCGCACTTTTTGTAAGTATTTTTGCTGTTCCGAATGGTGTTCATCCGTCCCCGGAACATATCGTGATAATTGCTTGACCCACGAATTCGGGGTCAGCATGAACAAAACCACCGCACAGGCCGAAGCCCACAGCGAAGATGGAAGATCAGCTCCACTGCTCACATAGAAACCAATCAATAAAGTACCGACGATGAGTCCTACGCTCACCCCGGCCTTTTTCCCTTCTTTTAATAACCCCCCTAATAAGCCTGAGAAAGCGAGCAGGCTCATTTGATAGATATGATCCATATTGGATAGGCTTAAAACCAGTCCGGTCACTACACCGACCGTTGATCCAATCGCAGCCCCGGCAGTATAGGCCATCAAAATAACTAAGTATCGAGCAAAAATATCGACCACGGCAACGCCCTGTACCTGCCAGCCGATCATTCCCGTTAAAACAGAGGCCAATAATATGATTAAACAAACAATTTCTTCATTTGTTAACGATGGTTGATATCTTTGTGGTGTTAAAAGCGGAATGCTTTGCATAAAGATGAGTACAAGGATAAAAGCTAGTACTCCTTCCGCCACCATCAAAGTAAGTTCGTAGAGCTGCCAACGATCCAGCAGAGCGAGACTCACGGTTCTCGGAATCAAGCTTGCCATCAACGCAATCATCGGCAGCCATTTCTGGGGGTGACTTGTTTTGCGCAATGCCAGACTTAAGAGCAAAAAAGTCGTCGACGCCCCTACAATAAAACCCGCATGACCGTAGCTGTATGTAGAAGCCCCGGCGGCCATCATAATTGTGACGGGTATGACAAGCGGACGCTTTAGCCACCAGATCACCGCTAAAAATGCTACGCCAAAAGGGGCCATGGACGATAGAATGATGGCTCGTCCTAATAATAACGCCAGCACCATGTGGAAAACCCCTTTGTTTGCCATAAAGGAAAACGTACCGAATGAAGCCTTTTGTAACCCTCTCACGATCCCGGATCCTCTGACGGCCGATGGACGACTTTCTCGTTTTGATACAGTTCCTAACATTTTCATCACTCCTTCTTTGTGAAACCTATTAAACCACACCCAGAACAAGCATTTTGTCAAAACAACAGGAGAGCAGAAACAAAAACTTCGATGGTTTTCACAAGAAGAAAGGTCGTTTCTACAAAATCTCCCCAACCGCATCCCTCTACGTTCCAAAAATCTTCCTCATTCCCTAGCGAAATAGACAGAGTTATCTGATATTTTTATTTCTTGTTGACAGTTTATTTATCATGGTGTAATATATTTTTTGTGCTTCCGAGAGAGCATTCAATTAAATGGCGGTGTAGCTCAGCTGGCTAGAGCGTACGGTTCATACCCGTGAGGTCGGGGGTTCGATCCCCTCCGCCGCTACCATTATTTTTTGCCATACATATTGGCCCGTTGGTCAAGTGGTTAAGACACCGCCCTTTCACGGCGGTAACACGGGTTCGAATCCCGTACGGGTCATCAGAAACATTCTTGTCCTAAAAAAGTCGCGTCTCTATATAGAGACGCGACTTTTTTTATTTACTTTACTTATTCAGCTAAATGGCAGGATTTTTGAAGATTTGATTTCGAGACTTCTGTGAGAGTTTAGGGGCTCCGGGAAAAGGTTCGCTTTCCGTGGGCGAGTGATGAGCCTCCTCGAGCTAACGCTCTGTGGGGTCTCATCTCCCACGCACTTCCCACAGGAGTCTCACCGTTTCCCTCCGCCCCTTTGCCATATGAGGTTCTCGAAATCCCTCTACTAGTAACCTGCCGAGCTCTGTAATACAGCCCTGTTCACCTACGCCGTTATAGAGTCGTTTTAATCATAGATCCTTCACGAATAAGGCATGGGAACAGGGTCTGGGAAACGTCCGCATGAAAAGCGAATGGGGGCACGAACGTGGGTGTTTTTCTACTGACTGATTCAAAGCACTGCAAATCGTCGTTTCCCTGACCCCGTATCCATGGTCAGGAACTATCATTAATTATTTCAACTAGACAAGGCTTCCTTTAACGATGCGCGGTATGTGCACCTTGCACTCCCGCGGAAAGCGAGTCGCCCCCGCAGCCCCCATCCACCCAACAGAAGTCTCGAAACTGAGTCTTCAACTAAAGGGAGCTTTAGTGGAGGAAATGATGGCATACAAAAAAGCAGATCCGTTATGGATCTGCTTTTTATTTATGAAGACGTGCACCTTTTACTCATTGTCCTAGACAGCAAGCTATCCTCTTTTAGCACCTCGACCTCCACGTTTGGATTCCGTGTGCTTCTTCAGTGATGCCAGTCGCTCGTCACTATCCTTGATAAATCGGTTCATTTTCTGTTCGAATGATTCAGCCGGCTTACGAGGTTTCTGTGGGCGACGACCGTAATTCTCTTTTGCTTTCTTAATGGAAAGACCAATCTTCCCATCATCTCCGACATTAATGACTTTCACATCCACCTGGTCTCCCTGGCTTAAGTGCTCATTAATATCCTTTACGTAGTTATCGGCAACTTCACTAATGTGAACCAACCCCGTCTTACCATCTGGAAGCTCGACGAACGCTCCGAAATTAGTGATACCCGTTACCTTACCCTGCAGCTTGCTGCCTACTTCAATTGACATAAAAAAAATGCTCCTCCTTAAATTTTCGATAAAAAAATTATCCTTCTTATATATTATATATAAGCTTTGAAAAGAGTGTCAATATGACGGGTCCTCATTAGGCATTTTAAATATAATTTCTCCTTCTTTTGAGAAGAAATAGTTCGTCCGCGCAATCTGCAGCACATACTCTTCATCCTTAAGAAGTTCAATTTCCTGCTCTAAACCTTTTTCCTCTTTTTTCAAAGCGGTCATCTCTTGTTGCAACTGTTCGTATTTCTCCTGCTTATCTGCATACAAAGACTGTTGTTTCATAGAATAAAACACCATGGAGCCAGCAACGATCGACACTAACAGGGCAAACATAACGAGACGGCGGACTAATCGCTTTTTCTTACGTTGGTGTCTGTCCATATAGGCATCGTAGTGCTTCATGTATGTAGAATCCAGACGTGCCACAGACTCCGTTTGTCTCTTTGCCATGAAAGTAGGCCTCCTTTACTTCTTGATTCGTTTCATCCAATTGTTCATTGTATTCTTCATTTTATCCAGAAACCCTGCTAAATCCCTTAAGTAATTTTTCATGTTTTTCGGCAAGAGTCGCCAAATGATTCGAAAAATTAGCCGGATCGGATAAAATACGACAAGAAACAATATAATGGTACCCTTTAAAAGTATCTTATAAACGCCAAGAAGTAAAGAAATTATAAGGAAAATGATGGATTTCGAGGGTATAAAAATTAAATAATACACGGTCTTTTTCAAAAAACGGAAAACAGCCATGCTGATCCGTATCCACATTTCAAGTGTTTTTAAGTAAAGGTTCTGAAACATCGCACGATACGCGGCAAAGCCACAAACGATCGCCACGAAAACATAAACCCGCAGCTCTCCATAATTAGCGAGGTACAACAAATAGAAGAGAAAAGAGGCTTGAAGGAGCCAAAAGCCCAGTTGATAAATGATTTCAAGCCAGCCCCTCTTTCTTTTTCCGAAAAAGCGCTCAAACGTATCCAGTGAAGCGCCGACAAACACCCCTCCCCCAATCATGGCAAGAATCGTTATGAACTGAGTGGTAAGGGTCATTTGAACAGCTTGCTAAACAGGCCTTTAGCTTTCTCCCCTTGATGCTCGTCCAAGTAGGTCATTTCATACATTTTCCCTTTGATTGATACGACTCCAGAATCCAAGTCCAGGTTTTTCATTTGCAGGTTTTGTCCACGGACAACAAGATACCCCATCGATGTCTGGAGGAGGAATTCTTCACTATCGAAACTATCCACCTCTTTCACACCTGAGATTTCTATATTTCTTCTATTCCATACTTTCACATTATGTTCCACTGGTTGCTGACTGCGTATCCCTTGATTCTTTTCATAACCTTCCATCTCATCACAGCCCCCTTCTCTAGTACAAGCTATGAGAAAAAAGAAGAGATTAGAACTCTAGAATGCGGAAGCGCCTGGGGGCAGCCCCGACAACCATAAATTATAATTACCAACCAATGTGTACCGTGCCTGGCACCGACTAAAAGCTTTTCAGTGCCAGGCACCCTTTTATACACGGGCGGTGCCTGGCACCAATGAGAGCTACGCCAGGGTCCGGCATATAAAAGAAATACAGAAAAGCAGAAAAAACCACTGCCGAAGCTGGCAGTGGTTTTTGTCAGGATTGATTGACAGGCTCTTCTTTTTTGATTTCATAAAGAGTCGCCGCTTCATTTTTCGTGACATTCTCTTTTAATGATTTCACTTCAATCGTCAGCACTTTCTGCCCGAATTGAATCGTCAGTTCATCCCCGACCGCTACATTACTTGCCGCTTTACTTTGAGCACCATTGATGCTGATGCGCCCTTGATCTGCTACTTCTTTCGCCAGCGTACGTCTTTTGATTAAACGGGAGATTTTCAAAAATTTATCCAAACGCATGTGTCATTCCGCTCCTTTATGTTTTGCTTTCGCTTTTACCCACAATTCCTCTAATGAATCTAAATCATAATCTCTTAATTGGCGTCCTTCTGCGAGGGCATCCTTTTCCATGGATGAAAGACGGGTCCTGAATTTACGGTTCGTCCGCTGAAGCGCATTTTCACTACTGATCTTGTAGTGCCTTGCAAGATTAGCGATCGCAAACAGCCAATCTCCGAATTCTTTTTCCATCTCTTCACGGTCTCCGGAGTCGCGTGCTTCCTTAAATTCCTGCCACTCTTCTTCCACTTTTTCAATGACAGGAGCAACGGTCTCCCAGTCGAATCCCACTTTAGCCGCTTTTTTCTGCAACTCTTCCGCTTGAAGGAGGGCGGGGAAACTTTCGGGAACCGAATCAAGAATGGAAGCAGACTGTTCCCCTTTTTCCTCTGCTTTAATGGCCTCCCAGTTGGTAACCACTTCATCTGAGGAATCCACTGTGATCTCACCGAACACATGAGGATGCCTGCGAATCATTTTTTCCGTTATGGATACTATTACGTCGTCGATTGTAAAATATCCTTCATCTTCCCCAATTTGGCTGTGCAGCATGACTTGAAGCAGCACATCGCCAAGCTCTTCTACCATATGGTCGTCGTCCATACGGTTGACGGCATCAATAAACTCATACGCTTCTTCAATCATGTATTTCCTTAGTGATTCGTGCGTCTGTTTGCGATCCCAAGGACAGCCTTCCGGACTCCTCAAAATCTTGATGACTTCTCTCAGGCGGAAGAATTGGTGATTGAGAGCCTCTTTTTTAACAGGCGGGATATAAACACTCGTTAAATTATTCACTTCCACACGGCGGTCCAGCTCTTCCAGAGGGACCGTCGTAATCTTTTCATGTTCACTTCCTGCAGCTGTGACTATGGTTACAGGATAATCGGCTGGTAAATCTTCCAGCAATGTCAATTTCACTTCCGATGCGACTAAAGAATCGTATACCTGGCAGAGGATGAGATGGTTCAAAAACTGAAGCTCTTCTCGTTTCAAATCTGTAGCGTCTACAAATTGAAACCCCTCAATCGGGTCAATTTCAAGTGCGGTGAACGTGGCATCAAGAAAACTTTGGCCGCCTTTGATATCAAGGGAAACTTCTCCTCTGTCCCTCGCTTGAATCAGCAATTGAACCGTTCGTTCAGCAAGCATAGGATGCCCAGGTACGACATAGGTTAAATCCTGTCCACCAGAAAAGGTAAGGAGACGAGAGACGATTTCTGGGTATACATCTCCAAATTGATCATGGGATTCATATACGGAATCAAAACTTTCAAATGTGATCCCTTCTTTTTGCAATGCTTGAATGACTGGGTGGTCAAGAGTTCGTGCATAGAGATGGGGTTGGTTTTGTGTCAATTCACGGTAGATCCCGAGCGGAAGCTGCTCTAAATCCGCAGCCCCAAGTCCGATGATTGTTATGGTGTTCATTGATCCATTCCTTTCGGCGAAAGTTTCCATACGACCTTACGAAAAGGTATGACATGTAATTCTTCATTTGTGAAGCTGCCCGTTCTCAGGAGAAGGACGGCATAAACCAAAGCACCAAATCCTGTGACAGACAACGTATATAGGAACAAAGGTAATCTTGCATCTAAGTCAAAAACCAGAAAGGCAAGCATTTTAGCCAGCCATAGTCCGAACAACATTCCTAAAAGAGAGATTAGGATCCCTTTCCAGGGGAGACTGGTCCATTTTTCCCAAGGAACTTCATGTCTTAAGGTTACGATATTTCCGATCAAAACAAAAGCGACAGCCATCACTGAGGCGATTGCTGCTCCGTGTAAATCCAAAAAAGGAATCAAGAGCGTATTTCCAGCCCATTTAACGATCAGCCCCCCTGCAATCATCATGGCTGTTTGTTTCATATAACCAAGTCCCTGCAAAATGGAAGAGAGCGTAATAGACAGGGAACTGCCAAGGATGACGAGCATCAGAATTCTTAATGCACTCGTTCCTTGATCGTCCTGAAAAAAGGATTGATTGATGGCGGGAAATAAGAAAATCAGCCCCGCCGTCGCTCCAACACAAAGGAAGACAGTCATTTTCACGGCGCTCACCACTGACTTTTTCACTTTACCAGGATTCTGATTCATTCTTGATCTAGTGACAGAAGGAATGAGAGCGAGAGCAAGCGAAGAAGCAAGAACCGTCCCTAATTGAATAAGGGGCTGCCCCCTGTCGAATACCCCTTTCCACATACGCGCATCTTCAAGCACTATCCCTGCTTTTTGAAGATTCGGGACCAATGTCAAGGCATCAACGAGCTGCAAAGATAAAAGCAGCATGTAGTTTAAACAGATAAGGATGCCGTGCAGAAAAATTGTCCGTTTGTATGAAACGTGCTTGTCCCACCTGCGCCATGTCCACATGTCCCCCTTTTTCATCAACCAATAAAAAAGAACGGAGAACGCAGCGACTGCACCTGCTATTGAACCTAGTGACGCCCCTATTCCTATTGTATAAACATCTGTTCCCCGCATGACCAAAACAGCAGAACCTATAATGATTCCGACCCTGAAGACTTGTTCGATGATTTGTGATACAGCTGTAGGGCCCATATCATTTTGTCCTTGGAACACGCCTCGGACGACCGAAACAAAAGGAACAAGCAGGAAGACAGAAAATGCCGTCTTTAGTGAAGCTGTTAATTTTTCATCCCCCATGACAGAAGAAATCCACGGGGAAGATAGAAATCCAGCAGCAAAAATCAGTCCAGATGCCATCATCACCCACCAGAAAACAGGTAGGTAAAACGACGGGATGGATAAAGGGGATGATTCATCGCCGATATCAGAAACGATTTTTGAAATGGCTGCTGGAAACCCATATAAGGCAAGGATCAGAGCGATGCCGAGAATGGGATACACTTGTTGGTAGACATAAAAGCCAAGATCTCCGGTTAAGTTTTGAAGCGGGACTCGATATCCCGCACTAATCACCTTACTGATCAATCCGGCTAGTGTTAGAATGAATGCTCCTTGTAAAACAGAGCGTGAACGTAATTTGGTCATTTTGGACCCTTTCTAATTTATATGTATATAGAACATTCATTATATCATAGGAAAAGGTCAGACCCCGTACCCGCCCGGATCTGACCTTACTTGCTACTCCATTTGTTTGGCTAAAAAACTAGCGGCTGTCTGTACAGCTTTACTGACCCCGTCTTCCAATGGAGAACCTTCTTTGTTGAAGGCGACGACGCAGCCGATGGGATCTCCTTGCGCAATGATAGGATAAATAAGATATGATATCACATCTTCTTCCTGACCCCGAGTCAATTCAACCGGCTCCGGATGCTTCTCAAAAGACATTGTTCTAGAATCCATGACTTCTTCAATCTTAGACCCGATCGATCGGTTCATATAATCCTTTTTCGCACTTCCCGCCACAGCTATATACTCATCACGATCGCAAATCAACACAGGAGCTTCTAAAGACTCACTGAGCGCTTCTGCGTACTCTTTTGCAAAATCACCCAACTCGCTGATAGGTGAATACTTTTTAAGTATGACTTCACCTTCACGGTCTACAAAAATCTCTAAAGGATCACCTTCACGGATCCTCAGCGTACGGCGGATCTCTTTCGGGATAACAACACGTCCTAAATCATCAATACGGCGTACAATACCAGTTGCTTTCATTCTTTATGCTGCCTCCTTTTCTGTGATGACTGCCTATCTATACCTGTTGAAGCGCAAGCAGAACAAGCGGGTGATTAAAGATAGTATGATACAGCAATAAAAACCTATACACCCTTTGGATGGATTTTCTCATAAAAAATGTAAACTTGAAATGTGGAGGTGCCTTGGGCAGCTTCGACAAGCATATGCGAAGCATCTTTTGTGAGGTGCTTTTTCCTCACAAAGATGATTTGCATATGACCTCGAGAAGCTAGGCACCGGAACTGGATCTCACCGGATGTGGAGGCGACTGATTAGACACGACAAGCATAAGTCAAAACACGCAGTGGAGCGAACTTTCTCCACGTAGTGGATTGACTTATGTCTCGAGTGTCTGGGAGCCGGAACTGGACGATTTGAAATGTGGAGGTGCCTTGGGCAGCTTCGACAAGCATATGCGAAGCATCTTTTGTGAGGTGCTTTTTCCTCACAAAGATGCTTTGCATATGACCTCGAGAAGCTAGGCACCGGAACTGGATCTCACCGGATGTGGAGGCGACTGGTTAAACACGACAAGCATAAGTCAAAACACGCTGGATCATCACCTACGAAGCGGACTGATACCCTCTCCATTGCTTTTCCCTGTACCAGGTACGGCAAAGTAAAAAGCTGTACCTGGTACAGGAAAGTAAAAGCATGGTACCAGGTATGACATTCTTCCTTATCTGTACCTGGTACCGGCCGACATGGACCTTGTACCAGGTATGAATGCTGAATTTTAATTGAATAGATAAGAAAAACCTCACCCCTATGCAGGGGTGAGGTACAATCAAGCGGTTGATACTTCTCTCATCATTTCAGGCAGTTTACTGATAAACTCTTCAACAAGTTCATATCGTTTAAATTCTGTCTTACGGTCCCATGTAAAGGTCACTTTCAACCGGGAATCTTCCGTTCCCAGTTGAACCATACGGCCATACTTATTAGCAAATTCGAACAGTTTGGTTCCATCAATTTGCTGACTTTGCTCGGCTTCCATCAACATTTCGATTTTCTTTTTCTTCTCTGTCACGTTCTCAATTCTTGAGCATTTTGCCTGCAGACGAATAGAGGAAACGCGGAATAAGTTATCAACCTCTTGCGGATAGTCCCCGAAGCGGTCAATCAATTCATCTCGCAAGTCATGGATATCCTCGACCGTTTCAATCGCCTGGAACACTTTGTACATGTCGATTTTCTGCTTTTCATCAGCGATGTATTCATCCGGAATATACGCATCCAGCATCATATCAAGCTCCGGTTGGAATGGCTGTACATTCTCCGGTTCTTTTCCTTGTCTTTTCGCTTCGATGGCGTCTTTCAGCATCTGTGAATACATATCGAATCCGACAGAGTCGATATATCCGTGTTGCTGCGCTCCGAGGAGGTTTCCCGCTCCCCGGATGGACAAATCACGCATAGCGATTTTAAATCCGGATCCAAGTTCCGTGAATTCCTTAATGGCCTGCAATCGTTTCTCGGCAACTTCTGTGAGCACTTTATCCTTTTGATAAGTAAAGTACGCATACGCCACTCGATTCGACCTTCCGACACGACCACGCAGTTGATACAGCTGACTTAATCCCATACGATCTGCATCATAAACGATCAGTGTGTTCACATTCGGAATGTCGACACCCGTTTCAATGATTGTCGTACTGACGAGCACATCAAATTCACCTTCAAGGAAGGAGAACATGACATTCTCAAGCTCGGTCTCATTCATCTGTCCATGGGCAGAAGTAACTCTCGCCTCAGGTACGAGTTCAGCAATTTGCTGAGCCATCCGTTCAATGTTTTCCACACGATTGAACAGGAAAAATACCTGTCCACCCCGGGCCATCTCCCGTTCCACCGCTTCCCGAAGGAATATCGGATTGTATTCAAGCACATACGTCTGAATAGGAAAACGGTTGGCAGGAGGTGTTTCGATGACAGACAAGTCCCTCACCCCAAGCATGGACATGTGTAACGTTCTCGGGATCGGGGTCGCCGTCAACGTCAGCACATCCACATTGTTTTTCAACTGCTTGATCTTCTCTTTGTGTTTAACTCCGAAGCGCTGTTCTTCATCGACGATCAACAATCCTAAGTCCTTGAACTGCATATCTTTGGATAAAATCCGGTGTGTCCCTACGACCACATCGACAAGGCCTTTCCTCAGACGATCTGTTGTTTCCTTCTGCTGCTTTTTCGTACGGAAGCGGCTCATAAGACCAATGTTAATCCCAAAACCTTGGAAGCGCTCTTGAAGGGTCTCATAGTGCTGCTGAGCAAGAATCGTCGTAGGGACAAGCAAAGCCACCTGTTTCCCATCGACAATTGCTTTGAAAGCGGCACGAATCGCGACTTCTGTCTTCCCATAACCAACGTCTCCACAAAGCAGACGATCCATCGGACGCACACGTTCCATATCCGATTTGATTTCTTCGATACAACGGATTTGATCTTCCGTTTCTTCGTATGGGAAGGCCGCTTCAAAGTCTTTTTGCATTTCTCCATCTTCACTGAAGGCAAATCCTTTGGAAGCTTCGCGTTCGGCATAGAGTTGAATCAAATCATCGGCAATATCTTCTACCGAGGATTGGACTCGGCTCTTCACCTTTTTCCACTCACTGCCGCCAAGCTTATAAACTTTCGGCTCTTTCCCTTCCGAACCCACGTATTTTTGAATCAGATCGATTTGGTCGATCGGCACATACAACTTGTCATTTCCAGAATAATTGACCATAAGAAAATCTTTATGGTTTCCGCCCATTTTCAGCGTTTCAATTCCTAAATATTTCCCGATTCCGTGGCTGGCGTGGACGACATAATCGCCGACCTTCAATTCCTGATAATTTTTAATCCGCTCAGCATTCGACATTTTTTGTTTACGTTTCGGTTTAGCGGTCCTTTTTTTGAACAGCTCATTTTCGGTCATGACCGCAAGCTTATGCATCGGCCATTCGAACCCATGACTGATGTTGCCTGTGATAATGGTCGGTTTCACCAATGGAAGCTGGACGTCTCCTTCCGCAATAACCGCTTCCATATCATAGTCACGAAGCACACCTTCGATCTTGGTCTTCCGATTTTCATCGGGAGCTAGAATTACGACAGAGTAATCCTGCTTTTCCCAGCGATCCATTTCATTTTTTAATAAATTCATCTGCCCGTGAAATTGCTGCATCTGACGACTAGAGATATTCACGATATTCTGTGGCTGCGTATTAGGGATATGCCTCATAAAAACAGACAGATAGAGACGAGGATGCTCGATCTTCATCCAGGCATCCTGCCAGTCGAATGATAGATGAAGCTCTCGTACGGTCTGGTTAGCTTCCAGCATACTGTTGTGCCATTCTGCTTCTTCCTGGTCGAGACGATTGGCCGTTTCCTGGATCCGGCTCATTTCATCCAGAATGACAAGACCCGTTTCGGGCAGGTAGTCTAGTAGACTTACAGGTTCTTCATAGAAGTATCCAATGTACTTATAAATTTCCTGGAAATGCTCTTTGGCTTTCAAAAGATCCAAATCATGCTCGACTACTTGAGCGAGCGTCTCTTTCGCATCCTGTTTGGTCAGTTTCTTCAAGGAATGGCTCAGGGCGTTCTCCAGGCGGTCATGGGCTCTGGCAAAATCTTCATCCTTGAGCAGCAGTTCCGTTGCCGGACCGATTTGGATCGCGTCTAGTTTGTCATGAGAGCGTTGCGTCTCGGAATCAAACGTTCGTATTGAATCCACTTCAGTGTCGAACAACTCAATTCGATACGGAAACTCAGCGGTCAGTGGATACACATCCATGATTCCACCGCGCAGAGAGAACTCCCCTGGTGTGGCCACCATCTCTGTACGGTCATACCCCATGTTCACCAAGCGTTCTAAGTATTCGTCGAGGTTGATTTCTTCCCCAACACGAAAAGGGAGCTGACTCTGCTCCCAGTAAGATTTCGGTGGCATCATTCGTTTTAGTGCTGCCACAGGCGCAATCAGAATCCCTTTTTCCTGAGACAGCCACTGACTTAATGCGTCGATACGCTGACTTCTCAGTTCAGGGCTCGCAACAGCGATCTCCGATGCGATCAGTTCATTGACCGGATAAAGGTGAACATGTTCGGCATCGGTCAATTCTTGCATATCCTCATACAATTGTTGCGCTTGAATCAGTTGATGAGTCACGATGATGACCGGTCGTTCCAAGGACTCTTGAAGCATGGAAACCATTAAACTTCTTGAAGCCCCGGACAATCCGGCCACCATCTGTTCTTTCATCCCCGATTTAAAGCCTTCGACAACAGAATGAACATCATCCTGCGGAAATAAATAATCCTTAATACCTTGCATAACGAATTCCTCCACCACCCAGATTTCCGATCGATTCAGAAACCAAGATTTACTGTATAAAAAAGTCTAGCTCATGGTAATGTGGATTGTCGTCTAATGATTCTTTGCACGAGTCACAAATGGTTCGAATGTCCATGTCGCCGCTCGCTGTCATATGAACCATTTGCTCTTGGTCCTGATCATTTAAGATATCAAAGCCCAACTGGGACACATCCACATGTTCCGCATCTAATTCTCCGACCTGATTTTCACAATGACGGCAAAAATAACGTATTTTCATTTCCATCCTCCTTGAGGGGTTGATGGTAGATAGTTTTACCGTCATTCGGGACTGTTATACGAACACAGTAATCCCGTCACTTCACATTAAAATCATTCATCACTTCGTTAAACGGTTTCTCTATCCATGCTTCACAAGCTTTTACCGCATGATCAATGCTTTCTTCTACTGGCCCATGTTCTTCTTTAGAGAAGCCACCTAACACATGATCGATGACCGTTTTTGAATCTTCCGGACGACCAACACCGACACGCAGCCGTTTGAATTCTTTTGTTCCCAGCTGGTCGATAATATTGCGAATGCCATTATGCCCGCCATGGCCGCCTTTTTTCCGTAAACGAATCTTCCCTGGTGGCAAATCCAAGTCATCATAGATCACCAATACATCTTCAATATCGATATCATAAAATTCCATCAAAGGCCGTAGTGCTTCACCGGATAAATTCATGTACGTTTGGGGTTTCAAAAGAATAATTTTCTCCCCGTTGAAACGCTCCATCGTGAATAAACCGTTAAATTTTTTCTGACTCAAGGACCACTGATTTCGTGAAGCCAATTCATCTATAATCATAAACCCGATATTGTGACGGGTCTCTTCGTACTTTTTCCCTGGATTTCCAAGTCCTACAATACACTTCATACATAACTTCCTTTTCTGTCTTTATACTATTGATTCATTATATCAAAAGGAAACGCGGAAAGATGTCAAAATGCGTTCCATCCATGCAAAAACTTACTCCTAATCTGTCGTCCGTTTATACAATCCCCATAACCCGGATTCTTAACCGCAGGACAGCGAAACTGGTACAACAATAGCATAAGCCCATCAACAGTTTAAAGCTTCTTTAACACCATTGATTGGCTTATGCCTACAGGAAAGGAATATAAAGAATGAACGATTAAAAAGGGCGCGCCTGCTCGGCCACGCCCTTTGTGTGTTTTCCATTACTGTTCTTTTTCTTCGGAATCTTCTTCTGCATCCTCTGATTTCTCATTAATGACTTCAGGTTCAGCATCAGAATCTGTATCCGGCTCGTCTTCCGGCATTTCTTCCGGAGGAGTAACGGATACAATCGTCGTATTTTCATCTTCGGTAATCTCATAGTTTCGGGACTCTTTCAAGTCACCAACCATGATGCTGTCACCGATATTCAATTCTGAAATGTCAACAACGATTTCCTCAGGAATATCGCGTGGCTTCGCACGGACAGCCAAATCGTAAAGCGGCTGCTGGACGACGCCGCCCTCTTTACTTCCTGCCGCTTCACCTTCTAAATGGACAGGAACTTCGACATCCATTTCCTCAGACATGTTTACAACATAGAAGTCTGCGTGGATCAATTCATCTTTCAATGGATCGACTTGATATTCATGCAACATGACATCTACGGTGTCTTTTCCATCAATATCAAGGGAGATAATTGCGTTCTTACCTTCATCACGAACGGTTTTAAGTAACTCTATGCTGTTAACAGCAACCGTGATCGGTTCTTTATCCTTCCCGTATACGACACTAGGAATGTTACCTTCCAGGCGAAGTTCACGGGTTACAGATTGCTTGAGATTTTGTCTTTGATTTGCTTTTAATGTAATAGCCAAATTAATCAACCTCCAGTAATTTACCAATCATTATTCCAGTTTCCCGTTAAAAACAAGAGTTAAACCTAATTATTCAAAATTAATCAAATAAAATACTAATGGATTGACGTTCATGGACACGGACAATGGCTTCACTGATCAAGCCAGCTACAGACAACTCTGTAATTTTCTCGCTTGATTTCTCTTCGCCAAGTGGAATCGTGTTTGTAACCACAAGCTCTTTAATTTTTGAATTATCGATACGCTCGATAGCAGGTCCAGATAAGACAGGGTGCGTACAACAAGCAAACACTTCTTTGGCGCCGTTCTCGACAAGAGCGTTGGCCGCCAGTGTAATGGTACCCGCCGTATCAATAATATCATCGATTAAAATCGCGGTCTTGCCTTCGATGTTACCGACGATGTTCATGACTTCGGCAACGTTTGGACGTGGACGGCGCTTATCAATGATAGCTATAGGGGCTTTTAGACGATCCGCCATCTTACGCGCACGTGTTACGCCTCCATGGTCAGGAGAAACGATGACAACATCCTCAAAGTTCTTCTCCTCAAAATAGTCGGATAGAATTGGAACACCGACAAGGTGATCGATCGGCAAGTTGAAGAATCCTTGAATTTGCGGTGCGTGCAGATCAAGCATCAATACGCGGGAAGCTCCTGCCGTTTCAAGCAGATCAGCAATCAATTTCGCTGTAATCGGCTCACGGGCACGCGCTTTTCTGTCTTGTCGTGCATAGCCATAATAAGGCATGACAATATTGATTGATTTTGCTGACGCACGTTTCAAAGCATCGATCATGATTAGGAGTTCCATGATGTGTTGGTTGACAGGCTCACATGTGGATTGGACAACATATACATCACACCCACGGATACTTTCTTCAATGTTGATTTGAATCTCTCCGTCACTAAAGCTCGTGACTGTACATTTACCTAGCTCGACTCCGATGTTATCAGCAATCTCTTTCGCTAACTCAGGATTTGAGTTGAGTGAGAATACTTTCAGTTTTGAATCCTTATATCCAGTTGCCATGGATGGAACCCTCCGTTAATCTTTTTTGATCGATTTCATTTTACTTGCATAGCCTTCTTTGTTCGTCTGACGGGAACGGGCAATCGACAAAGCCTCGGACGGGACATCCTGGTTAATTGTAGAGCCCGCAGCTACATAAGCACCTTTTCCTACGGTGACAGGAGCAATCAAGTTGGAATTGCATCCGATGAATGCATCATCTTCAATCGTCGTCAGATGCTTGTTCTCTCCATCGTAGTTCACCGTGATGGTTCCACAACCGATGTTGACACCACTTCCAACCTCAGCATCCCCGATATAACTTAAGTGAGAAGCTTTGCTTCCATCGCCGAAGGAGGCTTTTTTCACTTCCACAAAGTTTCCGACTTTCACATCATCGCCTAAAGAAGATTGCGGACGAATGTGAGCAAAAGGCCCAATCTGGACACGGGAGCCGATTTTACTATCAGCAGCGACACTCTGTTTAATGGTCGTCTCACTACCTACGTAACTGTTTGTAATCGTCGTATGTGGCCCGATAAGAGCATCATCTTCAATAGTCGTTGCCCCTTCCAAAACGCTTCCAGGATAGATGACAACATCTCTTCCTATGGTCACATCTGGACCGATATACGTTTGTTCAGGATCGACAAGCGTAACCCCATTTCTCATATGTTGCTCGTTAATCCGTTGTTTCATTAGCTTTTCTGCTTTTGACAACGCCACACGATCGTTAACGCCAAGAGATTCCGAAAACTCCGGTGTTTGATAAGCACTGATTGTTTCGCCCTGACCTTTCAGGATTTCAATGACATCTGGCAGGTAATATTCGCCCTGAACATTATCATTGGAGACGTTTTTAAGTGCATCAAACAACATAGCATTATCAAAACAATACGTACCTGTATTGATTTCTTGAATCGCCTGTTCTTCATCAGAGGCATCTTTTTGCTCAACGATTCGTTCCACCTGGCCATTTCCGCCACGGATGACACGTCCGTACCCATGCGGATCTTCGGCATGTGCCGTCAGAACCGTCGCCTTCGCTCCTTCTGCATCATGATGATCCAGGAGCTTTTGAAGCGTTTCCCCTGTCAATAACGGCGTATCGCCACAGACAACCACGGTCGTCCCTTCTTTATCAGCCAAAATATCATCCGCTTGCAAAACAGCGTGGCCTGTTCCCAACTGCTCCTCCTGGATGACATAATGACTATCCTCACCAAGCTGTTCCTGGACTTTTTCAGCGCCAAAACCTACAACGGTGATCAACTCTTGCAAATCTAATGTATTCAACTGGTCGACAACGTGCTGAACCATCGGCTTTCCACATACGGGATGCAAAACCTTATAAAGTTTAGACTTCATACGTGTACCTTGGCCAGCGGCTAGAACGACAGCATATCTATTAGTCATGAACGTACCTCCATCCTAAATATCCACTTTGAATCATATCTCAATACAACACGTATTTCAACATTTAGAGGAGGAACACGGACGGAAATCCCACCAAGCTCTAGCATCAAAAAAAGAGTCTAACCTGGTTCGGTTAGACTCGTGTTGTGCGTAAGTATTAGGAAGCGCCGGCTTCTTCGAATTCCACCTCAGCTTCTTCCTCATCACCAGCACGGTGATAAGCTTCAAGTACAGCGTCCTGGATCTTTCCACGAGTACCTGAATTAATCGGGTGTGCAATGTCACGAAACTCCCCATCCGGAGTGCGTTTGCTCGGCATCGCCACGAACAGTCCATTGTTGCCATCAATCACCCGTATGTCATGGACAACAAACTCCTGGTCCAAGGTAATAGAAGCAATTGCTCGCATTCTTCCATCAGTATTCACGCGTCGCAGTCTTACGTCAGTTACTTCCATTAGATTCACCACCTTTTATACAAAAGAACTTATGTAAGACAAATTCCACAAAACGGGAAAAAATCCTGCTAATTTTTCTAAAAAATTTTTTGATTCTGTATATTCGAGTGTGAAACCATGAAAAAAGCCCTCATACAAAAGGATGAGGGCTCTTTTCAAAACATATTTTTTATATATTTTCTAACAAGTTTCCTGGTCGGACTTCGATGGAGGATTTACGTTCATCTGCATTAATGATCTGCACAACCGATAAATAATCATCCACAACACGATCTTCCTCTTCGTCTTCTGCTTCAGCAAGTACACCGATTCCTGCCAATTCAGCATCAAATTCCATTAATAAGTTCCGCATTCCATTAATGGTTCCACCAGCTTTCATGAAATCATCAATGATGCATACCCTTGATCCTTGAGGAAGAGATCTCTTCGTTAAAACCATCGTTTGGATCTTCCGTGTCGAACCGGAAACGTAATTAATGCTCACCGTTGATCCTTCGGAAATTTTCGGATCTCTTCTCGCAATCACTACGGGAACGTTCAAGTAGGAAGCGACAGCGTAAGCGAGAGGAATCCCTTTCGTTGCTACCGTCATCACCACATCGATGTCTTTATCACGAAAAGCAGAAGCGAACAGTTTGCCGATGTTACGCGTCGTTTCCGGATCACCGAGCAAGTCACTCATAAATAAATAGCCACCCGGGAGGAGTCTCGCAGGATCCTCCAGCTTCTCACATAACTCTTCAACGAAACGTTGGCTTTCTTCTTTTGAGAAAGCAGGGATATATTTCACTCCCCCTGCTGCTCCAGAAACCGTCTCTAAATAGCCGATTCCCTCATGTTGGAACATTTTGTTGACGATTCCTAAATCTTCACTGATAGATGATTTCGCAGCATCATACTTTTCTGAGAAAAAAGGAAGAGAAATAAGCTCTCGTGGTCGATCTAGAATATAATGAGTCATAGCGACAAGTCTTTCGCTTCTTTTCATACAAAGACACCTCTAAATCCGAATGTTTTCATTAAATATAACAAATTCGTACGTTATTTATCAAGTGGTTCTCTGTATCCGAGCATACGAACCATGAAAACTTCCGTACAAAAGCCCTTTAAACTGTTATAGATCCTTTGGGCCCGTGCATCGTGTTCAACGAGGGAAAAGACGGTGGGGCCACTTCCACTCATGAGAACCGCATCAGCTCCTGCTTGTTTCATCTGCTCTTTGATTTGACCGACTTCCTCATGCATCTGAAGCGTCACACCCTCAAGTGTATTGCCGACGTTCTTACAAATGCCGTAGTAGTCTCCTTTTTTCAAAGCTTCTACCATGGCTTCCGTATTCGGATGCTGAGCAGCACTCAAATCAAGGTTCTTATAGACCGACTGGGTCGATACACCAAGCGTAGGTTTGGAAAGGACCACCCAACATGGAGGAGGGGCAGGAAGGTGTTGGATTTTTTCTCCGCGGCCGGTCGCAAGTGCCGTTCCTCCATACACACAGAAGGACACATCTGAACCAATTTCCGATCCTAGTTCAGCTAATTCATCCATGCTCAAACCTAACCCCCACATCCGGTTCACACCTCGTAGGACAGCTGCAGCATCACTGCTGCCTCCTGCAAGCCCAGCAGCTACAGGGATGTTCTTTTCAATAAAGATTTTTACCCCCTGAGTCACGCGGAAACGATCTTTCAACAATTGGGCCGCACGGTAGGCTAAGTTACGCTCATCATTCGGGACAAAACGGCTTTCCGATTCCACTTTGATTTCATCGTCAGAGAGGAGGGTCAATTCAATGCGATCCGCAAGATCGACAGTTGTCATGACCATCTCTACTTCATGAAACCCGTCTGCACGTTTATGTAAAGCATCAAGAGACAAATTAATTTTCGCAGGAGCTTTTTCAAGTATTTGCATGCAAACACCTCATCTTCCATTTGATTCTGAAAGCATTGTACCATACTTGATGGGTTGGTGAGGGGCACGAGAAAGGAAAAAGCCCCTGGAGCATCAAGCGCCAGGGGAAAAGCTTACTGTTGGTTGTTCACCATTTGTTCTTCTGCCATTTGAATTGCTCGTTTTACCATATTGCCGGCATCCCGCCCAGAAATGCCGCCCCATCCGTCTTTTTCTACCTTGTCGTAAAACCCAAGTTCTTTCGCGATCTCTTCTTTCAACGAATCGGACATCATGCTACGCTTACGTCCCATCGTCTTCAGCTCCTTTCGCTTTCACTCAGCTACGACAATGTTAGTATGTGCGGAACATGTAACGGACAAGCAAGGGAGTTGTATGTAAGGATGGTAATGATTCCTTCTTTATCTTTGTGAATGATATTCCATTTTGCAGACAAAATAAAAAAGCAGCAAACGGTTGGTTCACTGCTCAAGTGCCATAGTCTGTAGGTCGTCGAAGTTCAATTCGACTGTCTCTGTAAGTACATCTGCATAGCTGTAAGATACACGTTCAAAAGCATTTTCTTCTTGATCCAGCTCTACAATGAAAACAGCAGGATATGTCTCTGCCAATACACCGGATCGCTCGATTGTTTTACGGCGTCCGCCGTTTGCTTTCAAAGTTAGGCGTTTACCAATTTGCCCTTCAAGGGATTGCTTGATTTCTACTAACGTTTTAGCCACTGCACTCCACCTCACTGTAAATTAGTTTATCACAGACTTGGGACAAAGTCAAATAAAATTATTAATTATACCAACTGAGCATTCACAATGCAACAGAATGATATAAATAATCGGTCCTGGTTAGCTTATCCATTTCAAGGAAAAGTATGTAACCTTTTTTCATTTTCTCCAGTTCCCTTACATATACTACTTCCACTAAAGCTCCCTATTGTGGAAGACTCAGTTTCAAAATAACCGGGGGACGTTTGCCATATTGAGAGTCAGGGGTGGTTGAATATGAGAAAACGAACCCCTTTGCCAAGTTGGATTGTCTTCCACTACCCCGCTGTTTAGAAGCATAATTCGCTCTGTATCAAGCTTTCATGGACCTGAACATGGGAGTTTAATCTTACACTCCCATCAAGCTGGATAGCTAACTTATCCAAGGAGTGGTTTCGAGACACTGATATGGTAAAGGGGCGGAGGGGAATGGGGAGACTCCTGCGGGAAAAAAGTGCATGGTGAGACCCCGCAGGACGCAGTCCGAGGAGGCTCACCGCGCTCCCGCGGAAAGCGAGCTATTCCCCGCAGCCCCATTCACTCAATAAACATCTCGAAACTGAGTCTTCCACAAACCTGCCAGTTAGTTGAAGATGAATATAAAAAAGCCGTCATGGGGAGATGACGGCTTTTTTATGGTTCTTCAGTCTCTTCTGTTTGGTTTTCAGTGTAGGGCATACCGATCCGGAGCAATCCTTTAGTTTCAATCCCGCCAAGGCCATCTTCTCCACTGATGGTATTACGAATGACTTCCCATATGTTGATATGGTCCATAAACGAAGTGTACGCCACACGAGCAGCGACGTAGACCGGGTCGATGGCGTGAATGTTAACTCGGGCGGGGGAGCTCGCAAAGTTCGCTCCTGCCCGTATGATTGACTCAAAATGGGATTGGCAGGCACCCGCAAAGACGACCATTTGATCGAAGTTCGGATATTTCCTCCTTATGTTCCGGACAGCTTCTACAAAGTATTTGGAATGACGATAGGACTCTAACTCCCTGACGGTTCCTTTCGCTTTGGAGTAAGAGTCGTGTCCCGTCAAAACGACAATTTCCGGGTGCACTTTTTCGATTAGAGACAGGACTTGGTTCGGCATTTCTTTTTCATGAAGGTATTGCCCATGGACTTGCAAACCAAGTTGTTCATATAAAGCAATACATTTCTTCAAAAACAATGGATCTCCATCTATATGAAGAATGCGGGGTGGTATTTGAAAGTAATTGGTTTCTTTCTTTTCTGCATACCCGCTCCCCGCTTCTGCTTCTCTTTTTTCTTTGAGGAGCCTGTAATCCTGACGAAACAATCGGTAGGAATAGGCTTCTTTCTCATCGACTTCACTTTTTCTACGGTGATACTCAGCTCCGGTTACTTTTTCAAGATCATCGAGAGGGGCGTCGGCCTCGAGTCGTACATGCTCGCCCATCAATTTTAAGAGCGGTCCCTTCTCTGACTTTACTCGAAAAATGATGTCGTGCTGATAGGATTTCCGTGTTACAAGGTCTCCACTTGATATCATCACTTCCCCACCTCACTCTATACACTACTGTAGTGTATGTGTGAGCATGGGCTTTGTGTCTCTTTACCGCTACTTATATAAAACGTTGGCTAGGTCAGCAAATTCCTTCATCGACAAAGATTCCCCACGCCGAGACGGTTCGATATTGATCTTTTCCAGACGGCTTCTGAGCTCTTCCTTATCCATTTCCCCTTTAAAATGACGGGCTAAGTTGTTCATTAACGTTTTTCTGCGTTGACCGAACGTCGCTTTTACGACGTCGAAGAAGAACTCTTCATCCTCAACTTCCACGGGTGGTTTTTCCCTCATTTCTAAATGCAGAACGGAAGAATCAACGTTTGGTTGGGGCATAAAGACGGTCTTAGGTACATTCAAGACGACACTTGCTTCTGTATAATACTGGACGGCAATGGAAAGGGAACCATAACTTTTTGTATTGGGTTCAGCAGCCATACGATCCGCTACTTCTTTCTGGATCATGACCGTAATGCTGTCGATAGGTAATTGGTCCATCAGAAGTTTCATCAGAATAGGCGTCGTAATATAATAAGGAAGGTTAGCTACGACACGAACCGGTTGACCAGGCTTGAAATGGTCAGCGATGACACGCGCGACATCCGCTTTGAGAATATCCTGGTTGATGACTTCGACATTGTCGTAGCTCCCAAGGGTTTCTTCCAAAATCGGAAGGAGGCGCTGGTCGATTTCAAAGGCAACCACACGGTCAGCGTGCTGAGCCAGCTGCTCTGTTAAAGCCCCGATTCCTGGTCCAATCTCTATCGCATTCGCTGAACGGTCGATTCCCGCCTCTGCAATGATATTTTTTAAGATATTGACATCAATTAAGAAGTTCTGCCCCAAGCTTTTCTTAAATGAGAACCCGTAGGTCTGTAAAATTTCTTTCGTTCTTGTCGGTGTGGCTACTGCTTTACTGTTCATCTCTTTCCTCCTGTATGATCTGATCCATCACTTCATTTAGCTGGTGGGATGTAATGTGGAACATATTCAATCGCTTCAGCAACTGTTTTCCGTTCGTCTTGCCTATTCTGAGGGCGAGTCCCAATTTTTCTCGGCGCTTGGCAGCTTTTGGCCCTCCGATGAGCCCGTAGTTGACGAGATCAGCTTTTGCTATTTCGCCTTCTTGGATATCCACTAATTCATAAACCGCAGAAAGTGCCTCCTGGATATCAGCAATCGTCGCATGCTCGATCCCAATCCCCTTGTCATGCTTAGCTCGCGCACGATGTTTTGGTAAGAAGGCATGCTTGCACGCAGGAATGTGTTGGCTTACGATATGCCTGATCCGTTCTCCGGGATAATCTGGATCAGTAAAAATGATGACCCCTCTTTTATCCTGGGCATGTTGGATTTGCTCAAGAACGCTCTCATCAATCGCAGACCCATTCGTCTCAATGGTATCTGCATCCACGGCCGATTTAATTCGGGCGGTATCATCTTTCCCTTCCACAACAATCACTTCTTTAATTTTCACTGTCTTTCCTCCTGTTGCATTCCCTTCATCATCTTTCCATAGCATACCATGAGTCTATACACGGAAAAAAGCAGAGGAACGATTCCTCTGCTATCTCCATTAATCTAATATTTTTACTTTTACATTACGAGACCCGAATTTAAGAGCCTCACTCCTGGAAGGAACGAATAGATCGATTCGGTTTCCGTTTATGGCTCCGCCTGTGTCTCCGGCAACGGCATACCCATATCCCTCTACCCAGACGCGACTTCCAAGTGGAATGACGCTCGGGTCGACCGCTACGACTTTTTGATTAGGATTCGCTTTCAAGTTGATGCCTGTAGCCGTAATACCGGAACATCCTGCGCAGTTAGCGGTGTAGGCCGTGGCATGCATATATAAAGTCTTCGCTTCACTTGTATCGTTACGCGAAACCGTCGTAGAAGCTTGACTGGAAGTAGAACGGGAAGAGCTGGACGAGTTGGATGAACTTGAAGCAGCAGCTGTCGCTTTTTTCTCTACTTTCGTTCCAAGAGCAACCACTTCTGTCTTACTCTCTTGTTCCACCGTTTCTTTGATCAGTTCACGGCTTGCTTCCTCGCCGTTTTTCAAAATCACTTCGTATTCCTTCGTAATCAACCCTTTTTCACCACTGGAAACGACTTTCTTTTCTCCTTTTGGAAGGGAGTCGTCTTTCTTCGTTTCCACTGTAAAGTCCACTTCCTCTTCCACAATGTCGGTCACTTTTTCAACTCTGGTAATCATGACCTTTTTATCAGAGGAGAGATCTTCTTCTTCACTTAGATTCAACTCATCCAGTTCGTTCAGGGTGATTCCCTCTTCTTGAAGCAATTCGTCAACCGTGGATGCGGTCGTCCAGATTCTTCCGGATTCCCCGCCATCATTGACGGTCACTTGGAAGGCCTGCTGGACTTCGATGTTCATGCCTTCTTTAATGAGAGCATCAGGATTATGGGAAACTTCATCCCGCTTGTTGAACTCCAGACCCTCCTGCTCAAAGAATTCCTCCACCGTCGAGGCTGTTGTATAGTATTCTTCTGTATGATTACGATCGATGGCTAGATTGATAGACTTAGATGCTATGTACGTGACATCCATTCCATATTCAACCGGATCGGATAAGTTATGCGATAATTCATCATGTGGTTGGACAGTGACATCGAGCTCTGATAATAATTCATCGATTGTATCAGCATGAGTGCGTATCAGTTCTTTTTGCCCATTTTGTGTCACTTGAACAGAAGCTTTAGTAGCTTCATACGAAACGGTTACTAAAAAGGCGATGCATAGGACGGCAATCACAGTTGCCCATACCATCATGTGACTAATGGCTGATTTTAACAGGTTTCCTATTTTCATCCTTTGGCCTCCTTTCTAAAGCACGCGTTTTATTGTAGTCAAGTGACAAACACATGTCAAACGGACCCTCTTTACACAAAAATAGAGGAGCCAGCGTGACCATCACTGACTCCTCTATTATGCTATTTTACCTAGACGATTAACATAACAAACATGTTACAGTTCCCATACAATTGGATGAGTTTTGTAATATACCTTCCAAGGTCCCCTTTATTGCGACTGGATTCCAAAGAATTCGAGGGCATTCGAGGTCGTGGTTTCGCTGACCTCTTCATAGGAAATCCCCTTCAATTCAGCGATTTGTTCCGCAACGAGCTTCACATATGCAGGTTCATTTCGCTTCCCGCGGTTCGGATGCGGAGCAAGGAACGGGCAGTCCGTTTCTACTAACAAATGCTCAAGGTTCACCGCTTTGGCCACTTCTTTTGGTAATTTTGCATTCTTGAAAGTGACAGGACCTCCTAAGGAAATCATAAAGTTCATATCAATGCATTCCTGCGCCGTTTCGACAGGCCCACTGTAACAGTGCATGATGCCGCCGACTTCCGCCGCATTCTCTTCCTTAAGAATTTCAACGATATCATCGGTTGCCTCACGATTGTGGATGACAATCGGCATCTTCACTTTCTTTGCCAGACGGATCTGTTTACGGAACACTTCTTTTTGGACGTCTTTCGGTGATTTATCCCAATGATAATCCAGTCCCATTTCCCCGATCGCGACGACTTTAGGGTGCTGAGACAATTCCTCGATCCATTGAAGATCCTCATCCGTCATATCAATGGCATCGACTGGATGCCAGCCTACAGCGGCATAGATGTTCTCATACCGCTCGGCAATTTCCATAGCTTTCGGAATCGTTTTCCTGTCGAAGCCTACAACGGTCATATACTGGACACCAGCTTCTTGTGCTCTTTCAATTGTTTCTTCCATGTCCTCCTCGAACTGATCTGCATTCAAATGGACGTGCGTATCAAACAACATTCATTCTCCCACCTTCATCAAGTAATCATCATGTAAAAAAAGGGAAAGCACTATGGAGAGCTTTCCCTTTTTATTGGTGTGTTATTTCACTTTCGTGCCATTCTTCAACGTCTGGTCCACGGATGCTAAAGATAGGCCATTGTCATCTTCACCCGCAAGAATCATCCCTTCAGACAATTCTCCACGGAGTTTGACCGGCTTCAAGTTGGCTACACAAATGACTTTTCTTCCCACAAGATCTTCCGGAGTGTAATGTTCAGCGATGCCAGAAACGACTTGGCGCTGCTCATATCCGAGATCCAGTTGGATTTTCAGCAGCTTATCTGCTTTTTTCACCTTGTCGACTTTCAGGACTTCTGCGACACGGAAATCAAGCTTCATGAAATCATCAATCGTTACTTCTTCCGCTTCATCCTTTTTCTCCTCTTTCTTCTCTTCTTTTTGAGGACCTGATTTTTTCATCATGTCTTTAATGATTTGAGTCTCTTCTTCCGCATCAAGACGCGGGAAGATCGGCTGGTCTTTTTGAACCTTCGTTCCTGCTGGCAGGATGCCGAATTCGCTGAGGCTCTCCCATGCTTTATGCTCATCTGCTGTGACACCAAGCTGCTGGAAGATGCGCTCAGGCGTCTGCGTCAAGAACGGCTGAAGCATGACGGCGATTTGACGAAGAGATTCAGCCAGGTGAGCCATCACATTACCAAGGCGTTCTTTGTGGTTTTCATCTTTAGCCAGCACCCAAGGCTGTGTTTCATCAATATATTTATTCGTACGGCTGACGAATTTCCAAAGATCTGCAAGAGCCACAGAAAACTCCATGTTTTCGAGAGAATCTTCTACAGATATTCTCGTCTCCTGGGCAAGTTTTTCAAGACTTTGGTCAAATTCATCTTCACCTAATGTCAGTGCTGGAATTTCACCATCGAAATATTTACTGATCATCGCGACCGTACGGTTCAACAGGTTCCCTAGATCATTCGCAAGGTCATAGTTCGTGCGCTCAACGAATGCTTCTGGTGTAAAGACTCCATCAGAACCGAACGGTACTTCACGAAGCAAGTAGTAACGCAGCGCATCCAGACCATAACGATCACTCAGTTGGACCGGATCCACGACGTTTCCCTTGGATTTGGACATTTTTCCGTCTTTCATCAAAATCCAACCATGGGCAAATACCTGCTTTGGTAAAGGGAGATCCAGAGCCATCAGCATGATCGGCCAATAGATCGTATGGAAACGTACAATTTCCTTCCCGACAAGCTGGACATCTGCCGGCCAGTATTTTCGGTATTTAGAATCATCACCACTATCGTAACCGAGCGCTGAAATGTAGTTACTCAAAGCATCGATCCAAACGTAAATGACGTGCTTTTCATTTCCTGGTACACCAACTCCCCAATCGAATGTGGTCCGGGATACCGCCAAGTCTTCAAGGCCTGGCTTAATAAAGTTGTTGATCATTTCATTCTTCCGGCTTTCCGGCTGGATGAATGTAGGGTTCTTATCGTAGAACTCAAGCAATTGATCCACATAGTTGCTCATCTTGAAAAAGTAGGATTCTTCTTTTACTTTTTCTACCTCCCCGCCACAATCCGGGCAGCGGCCGTCTTCCAGCTGACGCTCTGTGAAAAAGGATTCACAAGGAGTACAATACCAACCTTCGTACTCATCCAAATAAATGTCGCCCTTTTTCATTAAGTAATCGAAAATTTTCTCTACCACTACTTTGTGGCGATCCTGCGTTGTACGAATGAAGTCATCATAGGAAATATCGAGTTTATCCCATAATTGCTTAATTCCGCTCACAATATCATCAACGTAAGCTTGTGGGGACACTCCTTTTTCCTCTGCCTTCCGCTGGATCTTCTGTCCATGCTCATCCGTTCCGGTCAAATACATGACATCATAGCCCCGCAAACGTTTGTAGCGTGCCATAGCATCACCCGCTACGGTCGTGTAGGCATGTCCAATATGCAAATTACCACTAGGGTAATAAATAGGTGTCGTTATATAAAACGTCTTGTTTTCCTCAGGCATCCTGTTCCCTCCTCAAAATCTTCATACCATAAGTCATAAAAGGTCATGGTATCATTCTATCGATTTATCTCCTTTATTTCCATTCCTAACATTAAAATATACCGAATTTTACGTAAAACTGTCAAAAGAACCAAACATTATAATTTCACATCTGTAAATACTCTGGTAAAATAAAATGTATATAGACAGGTTGGATAAACCAACCAGATATGGGATGAAAGGGATGGGTTGAGTTGGAAAGAGGCCTGGATGAAACGCTACACTCACCCATTTTCAATACCTTCACCAGTATTTGGAGTTGGAAATTCTTATCCCTTTTTAAGTAATTGACACGTCTGGGAATGGTTGGTACTATATTGTCGAGACATATGTCGAAACATGACAGCTAAACTTTTGATTGAGGGGAGACAGAAATATGAAATCTACAGGTATTGTACGTAAAGTCGACGAGCTCGGTCGCGTGGTTATTCCGATCGAACTTCGCCGCACACTAGGAATTAACGAAAAGGACGCGTTGGAGATTTATGTGGACGATGACCGCATCGTTCTAAAAAAATATAAGCCCAACATGACTTGCCATGTCACAGGGGAAGTTTCAGATGAAAATATGAAACTGGCAAACGGCAACCTAGTCCTAAGCAAGGAAGGCGCGCAAATGCTCCTTTCAGAACTACAAGACAACCTAAAATAAATTAGATTTAGAGATAAATAGAAAAGAGACGATTGACTGGTAACAGAGAGAAAAAAGACATATGTTAAAGCAACCCCTTACTGTTCACAGGCCTGACAGTAAGGGGTTTTTTGATGCTTTTTTTATTTTTCTTCTACATGATAAGCCTGATAGACCTCCCGTTTCGGGAGCTTCCGGTCTAAAGCCGTCTGCTTGATCGCTTCTTTATTCCTCATTCCATCGTTTTTGATATAGTGCTCGACGTGATCGACGACCGATAAGCTGGCCCACCACTGGCCATCCGCAGGTTCTACATCGTCGGCCCCTTCAATCACTACACAAAATTCCCCACGAACTTGTTCAGAATGAGACCAATCGACTAATTCTCCCAAATCCCCACGGACATATTCTTCATACCGTTTCGTCAGTTCCCGGACTAACGAGGCCTTTCTATCCCCAAGCACTTCATGGACATGGCTCAACATCTCTTTTAATCGGTGGGGGGATTCATAAAAGATCAGAGTAGCTTGAATGGATTGAAGCTGCTCTAAAACGGCAGCGCGATCTTTCTTTTTCCTAGGAAGAAATCCATGAAAATAAAATCCTTCTGTGGAAAGCCCTGATCCGGCGAGGGCAGGCAAGGCGGCATTCGCTCCAGGTAGAACAACAACTGGCACATCTGCTTCCACTGCTCTTTGGACGAGGTCTGTTCCAGGATCTGATATTCCCGGCATGCCGGCATCACTGACGATGGCGATATTTTGGCCATCGCGAAGTCTCTCCATCAACTCCGGCCCTTTCGTATGTTTGTTATGTTCATGGTAACTAACAAGTGTTGTAGAGATCTCAAAGTGATTGAGCAATTTTCTAGAATTTCTCGTATCCTCAGCGCCAATCATATCCACTTCTTTTAAAGTGTGGACGGCACGGAAGGTCATATCTTCCAGGTTCCCAATGGGAGTGGGGACAATATAAAGCGTCCCTTGTTCATGATCCATGAAACTTTTTTGTACATTCATCCACGCTCACCCCTTTCTTTGTTCAATCCAGTATTCTTTCTCTTTCCTTGTCATCCGTTTCAGCCGATATTCTTGTTGTAAGGCTTCTGACTTCGTTTCATACACCTCATACGCTTCTAATACTAGTGGGCCCCTTCCTCTCGTGTACTTGGCTCCTTTGCCTCTCTGATGCTTATCTAGTCTAGCTTCCAAATTGTTGGTGTAACCGGTATAAAGGGTCCCATCTTTACATTTGAGCATATAGACGAAATGACTATTCTCCATAAAGAATTTCCCTTAGTTCCTGGGTATATTCGTCATCATTCGTAAGGGCGTACAATGGAGGTAAAAATTTCAGTCCTGGCTTTCCGTCCCGGACTCCTTCAACCAGCAGAATGTTCGCCTCTTTTCCTTCTTTCGGATATACGAGCCGCATCCGTTTCGGTTCCAACTTGTACTTCTTGAATAGTTGAATAATTTCTACCATGCGCTCAGGGCGATGAACCATAGATACTTTTCCCCCGGACTTGGCAAGCCTGCTGCAAGCCTCTACAACGTCTTCTAAACTGCAATGGATTTCATGCCTGGCAATCGCCAAATGCTCATTCAAGTTCTGTTCATCTGCTTTTGGAGTAGGAAAATAAGGAGGATTGCATGTGACAAGATCGAATTTGTCATTGCCGTAATGGCCGGGCATGTCCTTTAAATCCCCATGAATCATATCAAGTTGATCTCCGAGGTCATTCAGCTCTATATTACGGAGGGCCATGTCATAGAGCCGCTCCTGAATTTCCACCCCGGTAATCGGAACATTTGAGCGGGTGGAAAGAAAAAGAGGAACGACCCCATTCCCTGTACATAAATCAAGGATTTTCCCGCGCGTTTTTGGTACGTAAGTAAAGTCAGCGAGTAACACCGCATCCAACGAAAAAGCGAATACGCTCGGGCTTTGTATAATCCGCATGTTTTCTTTTGCTAATAAAAAGTCAATTCTTTCATCTCCATATAATTGAACCATTTCCGCTTTCCTTTCTATTTCTCGCTTTATTTTCTATCACTATTAGCTCCCTATTCTGGAAGACTCAGTTTCAAGATAACCGGGGTTCGTTAGCCGTATTAGGAGGCAGGGGTGGTTGGGAAGCTACTCGCTTTCCTGTGGGGGAGCGCCGAGCTTCCTCGGACTTCGTCCTGCGGGATCTCGTCTATCTCCTTCTCCCACGGGAGTCTCGCAGCTTCCCAACAACCCCATTCCATGTGGAAGAGAAACGAACCCCTATACTAAGATGATGCGTCTTCCACACCCTACTCAGAAGCAGGCATAAGGGGCTCTATATCAGGCTTTCGAACTTGGAATGACTACTGGGTAGAGTATTATATTTGCTTGCAGCGTTTCCAGAAATCGTTTCGAGACAATTACATGGCAAAGGGGCGGAGGGGAAGGGAGAGACTCCTGCGGGAAAAAAGTGCATGGTGAGACCCCGCAGGACGAAGTCCGAGGAGGCTCACCGCGCTCCCGCGGAAAGCGAGCCATTCCCCGCAGCCCCCCTCCACTCAACAAAAGTCTCGAAACTGAGTCTTCCACAATCCTGCCAGATTATTTAATAATGCTCTTATGAAAAAATCAACCGAACTCAGCCATGATATAAAGAGAGCCCTTCCTCGAACGAGCAAGGAAAGGCTTGGACCTGGAATTATTTCTTTTTGTTCAAGAAAGATAAGCAAAACAGACAATCTTCGTCTCTCGGGCTGCCAAAATGAAGATTACAAATATGAAAGCCTTCTTCGTATAGCCTCGCGAGGTTATCATAGCCTTCCCCGACGACCGCACCCTTGTCCTGTTTGAATCCTGAGGAAGATTGTTCTTTTTCATTCTCTTTCTCTAACCGTTGTCGCAAGTGATGATTTTCAAGCGATAAATGCTGGTTTTCTTCTAAGAGATAGGCCAGCTGTTTTTTTAAATCGCCGAGCTGTTCATAGAGCTCACCGATTTGACTTTCAAAATGGGATACTTGTTCAAATATGGCTTTCTTCTTCACGCTCGACTCCACCCTTTATTCTGAGGCTTCGGTTTGAAGAACTCCTTCATCGATCAGCTCTTGCAGAGAGTATTCAAGGACGCGCTCTTTGTCGCGGAATTCAATCTGCACCATACGCTCCAGCATATTAAGCCCGACGACTTTTCCTTTACCGAAGGAAGTCGCAATGCTTTCACCGAGGTCAGGAAGCTCTTTCTTCGCATTTTCGTAATCATCATTTTCGTACTTGAGACAACACATCAAGCGGCCGCAAAGCCCAGAAATTTTCGCTGGATTCAAGGATAAATTCTGGTCCTTGGCCATTTTTATAGAAACAGGTTCGAAATCACCTAAAAACGTTGAGCAACAAAGCATCCGTCCACATGGACCGATCCCTCCGAGCATTTTCGCTTCATCCCTGACACCGATTTGGCGCAGTTCGATCCTCGTCTTGAAGACCGACGCAAGATCTTTGACTAATGTACGGAAGTCCACACGGCCATCAGCCGTAAAGTAAAAAATGACTTTGTTACGATCAAACGTGTATTCGACATCCACAAGATTCATGTCCAATTTATGTTCACGGATTTTCTTTTCGCAAACCCGGTAAGCTTCTGCGGCGTTGTCTTTGTTTTCATCCACCGTCACTTTATCTTTATCATCTGCCATACGGATGACTTTTTTAAGAGGTAAAACAACGTCTTCTTCATCTATGGATTTATTAGCAATGACAACTTTTCCGAATTCGATACCGCGTACGGTTTCGACGATGACATAATCATCCGTCGTCATCCGCAGTCCCCCCGGATCGAAATAATATACCTTACCCGCCTGCTTAAATCGGACACCTACAACTTCGATCATTCGATCATCACCTCTGTAGTTGAAGGGTAAGTTGTTCCATCACTAAATTAGGATGGACATTTTGATTTATCTTTCGTTTCGCCTCAAGAATATCCGTTAAGCTCCGCGCTGCTGACTGACGTGACCAACGCATCGCTGCCTGGTTCAAATTTTCTCTCTCTGTCGTAAAAATGATCGATTCTTCCCGGTCCAAAAGTTGGTTGATCACATCTTGGAACCAGAGCATCAATACATCCAGACCACGCTGCAGCTGCGTTCGCTCTTTGAAATGAGGCATCCACTGATGGTTGATAAACAAAAGTCCTTCATTTGGTTTATTTTGAAGCACTTCAATTAATTGTATCACTAGTTTTCGCACATTCGCAAACCACTCATCTTCATTCATCTCGAGGGCTTCTGTCAAGTTATTCGTTAACGATGACAAAAGTCTCGCATTCGATTCAGAGACGCCTTCTTCGACCAGTTTCTCCCGAACAAGCAAGGGATTCAGAGGCTGAAAGGCGAGCAATTGACAGCGGGACCTGATGGTATCGAGAATGGTCGGGCCGCTCTCTGTGAGTAGCATCGCTGTCGTCTGCTGGTTCGGTTCCTCTAAAAATTTCAATAACCGGTTCGAAGCGTTGACCGTCATTTTTTCTGCATCGACGATGATATAGACTTTCCGATTTGATTCCAGACCTGTGTACGTAAATTCTTTTTGCAAGTGAAGAATTTGTTCTTTTTTAATGGATTGCCCCTCAGGCTCTATCCAATGTAAGTCAGGATGGTTCCCTGAATCGATTCGGTGGCAGTCCCGACAACTCTGGCAAGGTTCCGCCCCTTCTCTGTTTTTGCAAAAAATGCTTTTCGCAAAAAGGATGCTTAACTCCCGTTTACCGGTTCCGCGATTCCCCTGGAATAAGTAAGCATGTGAAATCCGATCCTTTTTGAAACTGTTCATAAGCATTTGGGCAGCTAGAGGCTGGATGTCTTTCATTTGTGTCCAAGTCTGCATACTACTTCCGTCCTTACGTATATAAATTAATGAGCAAACCTTTGATTTCACCGATCAGCCCAAGCAGATCAACCGTACGCTTTTCTTGATCCATGACTGCCTCTGTCAGTTCAGAAAGCTTCTCATCGACTGATTCTACAATCGTCAACTTACGGGTCTGCCCATGTGCATTCCAACTGTGAGAATGCTTCAGATTCATCCCATATTGAACGGATTCTTTCATGAATTCTTTGATGAGACGCTTATATTTAGCCAAATCACGAAAGGACCGAGCCCTTGCCACCCGTTCCCCCTGTGCCGTTATACTATTCATCAGCCGGTTCAATTGGGCTTCTTGAAGCTGCCGTGATTGGGACTGCACCATCGCATCAAAACTAGGCTTCCCGTTCGTCTGATGAGAGGAATGTTTTTTTGCCGCATCCATCTGTGTCCGTATCTCTTGATTGATCTTCATTCTTGTACCCCTTCTAAGTTAAAACTGAAAAAAGGAATCGACCGGCAAAATAAATACAGTGGCTCCTCCTACCTCGACCTTTACTGGTTTTGGAATGTAAGAGTCCGCATTCCCCCCCATCGGTGAAATCGGTGCAACCATCTGTTCACGCTGGCTGCAATTATCTTTAATAATATCTAAAGCATCATCCACTTCATCATCATTACAACCGATCATGAACGTTGTATTTCCCTCTCGTAAAAATCCACCTGTCGTTGATAGTTTGGTCGTTTTAAAATCATTCTCCGCTAAGGCATCCGTCAAACGATTGCTATCCTTGTCCTGAACGACCGCAATGATCATCTTCATGCAATCATACCCTCCTGTTGGGTGTTTTCTCCTATTATAACAAATGGCTGGAAATTATGATGGCAAGTGACCACTTAAAACGTGGTACGCATCTTTTTTCACCGACTCGAACTGCTGATCAGCATCAATCACCTTGATGCGGTCCTTACTTTGCGCAGCCAGTCGTTGGTAGGCATCATAAACTTTTTCGTGAAAATCGATATGTTCAAGGTCAAGACGGTTTTTCTCTCTTCCCTGGTTTGCAGCAATCCTCTCCAACCCTCGTTCAGGCTTAATATCAAACAACAAAGTCAAGTCCGGCATATGATCATCGATTGCGAATTCGTTAATTTTAAAAACTTCATCCATACCCAGGTCTCGGGCCACTCCCTGATAGGCAAGACTGGAATCCACAAACCGGTCACAAAGCACAATTCTCCCTTCGTTTAATGCTGGTATGACTTTTTCCACGAGATGCTGCCTGCGCGCAGCTGCATAAAGCAGAGCTTCTGTACGACCATCCATTTCTGTGTGAGAAGGATCAAGGATCACTTCTCTTATCTTTTCTGCGATGCGGATCCCGCCAGGCTCTCTCGTTTCGAGCACGGAATACCCTTGCTCTCTCAATTCTTTTCCAATCTCACGCAGGATGGAAGTTTTACCAGCCCCATCGCCACCTTCGAATGTTACAAACAATCCTTTCACATCTATTCTCCTTTAAAAACAAGAACGCCTTGTTCCATACCTGTATTTTGAAAGCGTGCACCCTGACTTAGCAAGGCATGCACCTGAGCTATGTGTTGCTCATCCAACCGCTCCCCCTTCATGACTAAAGGAATGCCGGGTGGATAGGGGATAATCGCTTCTGCTGCGACATACCCTGCAGCTTCCTGCCAACCCACTCTCACCACGTCCATTCTTTGCATGAGCGAATAGCTGTATTCCAGCTTTTGAACCGCTGGAAATTGGATTTGATTCTCTATTATTGTAGCACGGTTTGTTTGCTTTTTTAATTGGGAATCCAAGGTCTTGAGCCGTTCTTCCAATAGCAGCAAATCCACACTCGGAGCGAGTCCAAACACGAGTAAAACTTGATTCGTTGTTGCAAGTTCCGGTACGATTCCCACGGCATCCAGGGCATCCGCCCATTCAAACCCTGTACCGCTTAGAACCTCCAACGTAAGCTTCAACGGATCATCCGTAGCTTTCACATCCCAATAATTATACGACCTGAACAAGGACTTCACTTGTTCTAAGAAAGAAAATAGATACTCCTTATCAGAGGCATTCCATGAAGCTAAATAAGCCCTTGCCACATCTAAACTCGCCATCAGTGGATAGGAAGGACTGCTCGACTGCAGCATTTGCAAATAATGACGGACCCGGTTCAGGTCAATTCTGTTTCCTTGTACGTGAAGGAACGAAGCCATGGTCATCGCAGGAGCCATTTTGTGCGCAGACTGGGCCACACCATCTGCGCCTGCAGTTAAGGCAGCCTGCGGGAAGGGGGGGCCGAGTTGAAAGTGAACCCCATGGGCCTCATCAATCAGTAAGGGTACACGGTAGCGATGAACGACTTCTGCGATTTTTTTCAAATCATACGTCCTTCCGAAGTAATCCGGGTAAGTCAAAAATACGGCTTTACTGTCAGCGTGGTCCTTCAAAGCTTGCTCGACGTCCTCTGCAGAAACGTGACTATGTCGCCCTGTTTCCCTTTCATACCTTGGAGAGATAAATACAGGAGATGCACCCGAAAGTTCGAGAGCATTCAGTACGGACTTATGACAATTTCTCTGTACAATAATTTCATCCCCAGGATGACAAACAGATAAGATCATAGCCATATTGCCGACCGTCGTACCATTTATCAAGAAAAAGGTATGATCACTATGAAAAAATTCACTCGCTAACTGCTGAGCTTCTTGGATCACACCTTCTGGAGCATGCAGATCATCTAGTCCTTCTACTTCAGTAGCATCCAACTGCAGGATTGATTGAAACTTTTCATAGGCCTGCTTCTCAAACACTTTTCCATACTTATGGCCAGGCACATGGAAAGATAAAGGTTTTTGTTCTATATTCCGTTTAAGCGCTTCGTACAGCGGTATATATGTAGAATCCATATGAATCACCTTCTTCCATGTTCAAGCTTACATAAATAGCCTCAGACAAGCAATACACCCTTCGGCATAGAACAAAGGCTCAGAGCCCCTGGTAGATACGAAATGTATATATAACGGCTGGATATAGGTGCCCTTCCGCAAGACGCATAGCTTTTGGCGCTAGTGTCTGACGTTGGATATCCGTATACGGGTTCCCGCGCCAATAAAAAAATCCATCCTACATACAAGGATGGATGTGTATTCTTCTTCATAGCTGCTACGCTCATTTATATTAAGACGGAATCATAGACCGATGGGCTTTGGCCATACGCTTCACAAAGTAATCATACTTTGGGTCATCGGCAGGTGTGTCGATCATTTCTTCCTCACAATCTTCACAAATAAAAACCCTTAATAGATAAATTCCCTTTTCTGTTTCTTTTTCACATATACTGCAATGATCTTTACGACTCACTCGTTCTCCCCCTCCCTTTAATCACTACGTCTTTACACTTAGTATCTCCGAATCTATCAACCTTATACATTAAATTTAAAGAAAGTAGATTTTCATGGAACAGAAGAGAATGGATGAGTTTTAATATTAAAGTACAAAAAAACCTTCAGGAATCAATCCTGAAGGTTTTCTAAATGACGTGGCGGCGTCCTACTCTCACGGGGGTAAACCCGACTACCATCGGCGCTGAAGAGCTTAACTGCTGTGTTCGGCATGGGAACAGGTGTGACCTCTTCGCCTTCACCACCACATCAATATAAAGTTTGAGGTGAACCCTCAAAACTGGATAAGGAAACATCTTGTTTGAAAAAGTACGATCTTTTCACGAATGATTTTCATCAGATAGATAAGTCATCGATCCATTAGTATCCGTCAGCTCCACGTGTCACCACGCTTCCACCTCGGACCTATCAACCTCATCGTCTCTGAGGGATCTTATTTGCTTAAAGCAAAGGGAAATCTCATCTCAAGGGG
>NZ_FNIZ01000026.1 GCF_900104185.1 Halobacillus aidingensis
GGAAACGTCATTCACGGAGGAATGTATCTTATGATAAATCGTGTACTGTCACGACCGAATTTACTTCAAGCGCTCAAGCGTGTAGAAAAGAATAAAGGAAGCCACGGTGTCGATCAAATGCCCGTAAAATCCCTACGTACGCATTTAAAAGAAGAGTGGACATCATTAGTGGAAAGCCTGCGGTCGGGAACCTACCAACCTCAACCGGTACGTCGAGTCGAAATCCCGAAACCAGACGGCGGAAAGAGGAAGCTGGGCATCCCCACGGTGACAGACCGATTTATTCAACAGGCAATCGCCCAACAACTATCCGAGATGTATGACCCGACCTTTTCGGAATACAGCTACGGGTTCCGTCCAAATCGAGATGCCCACCAAGCTGTCCGTCAGGCAAAAGAGTACATCCAAGAAGGATACCGCTGGGTCGTGGACATGGACTTGGAGAAGTTCTTCGATAAAGTCAACCATGACCGACTTATGGCAACCCTATCCAACCGTATCCAGGATAAGAACGTTCTCTACCTTATCCGACAATACCTTCAAGCAGGTATTATGGAACAGGGTCTTGTAAGCCCAAATACGGAAGGGACTCCTCAAGGAGGCCCCCTCAGTCCGTTGCTTTCCAACATCGTATTAGACGAGCTGGATAAAGAACTGGAAAAGCGTGGTCACAAGTTCGTTCGGTATGCGGATGACTTTCATATTTACGCGAAGTCTAAGCGTGCAGGGGAAAGGGTGATGGCGTCCATCACATCTTTCATCGAGAAGAAGTTACGACTGAAGGTAAACCGCGAGAAGAGTGCCGTGGACCGACCTTGGAAGAGAAAACTTCTGGGGTTCAGCTTCACTCCTAATCGAATCCCTAAGATTCGATTAGCTAAGCGTTCCATCGAACGGTTTAAGAACCGAGTCCGAAGTCTTACTTCACGAAAAGAACGAATATCGATGGAGAATCGAGTGAGGAAGCTTAATCTATTCCTACAAGGATGGATGAATTATTATAGCCTAATTGACACACTAAGTGTATTGAAAGAGTTGGAATCATGGCTTCATCGAAGACTTCGAATGATTCGCTGGAAAGAATGGAGACTTCCCAAAACGAAAATCAGGAAACTGATCAAACTGGGAATCTCTCCGCAGAAAGCCCACGAATGGGGAAACTCACGGAAGGCTTACTGGCGAATTGCGAGAAGTCCCGTCTTACACAAAACCCTAGGCACCACCTATTGGTGGCGCCTAGGGCTGAAGAGTATTGTCTTAAGATACAAATTTATTCGTCAGACATGATTGGAACCGCCGTATACGGAACCGTACGTACGGTGGTGTGAGAGGGATGGAGGTTAGTCACCTCCCCCTATCTCTATTTAGCTGAAGGGAAGAATAGCTAAAGCGTATGAGATGCGATTCGTATCACTACCAGGCGTGCTGGTAATTATGGTATTTTATAGTCGAAGGGGTGAAGTCGATGAAGATCACCGACCAAGCGAGAGATTTGTTGAATCAAATCTTAGAAGATGAAGATGCAGTATGCCTGCGCTTGTTTTTTGCTGGTTACGGGTGTGGGGAACCAGATATCGGTATGACGATTGGTGAACCGGAAGGGGATGATGAACTTCATCACATCAATTCTATTCCCGTGGCCATAGACAGTAGAATTGCCCATATGACGGAAACTTTGACAATTGAAGGTAAGCAGACAATGGAAGGACCGAAGTTTCAGATGCTTGGACTTCCCGAAAAAGACTGTTGAATAGATGCCCACAGTTTTGTGGGTTTATTTTTATAGGAGAACGACCCGGGTATGGGGCTCTCCATAGTGAAATGTACATAAGAAAAGAGGGGATCGCTACACATCATGATGGCATCAGGACACCAGGTTGTGGGCTTCACTTTCGGAGTGGGGGCAATGACATTACTCCCTACGTTCGAGTGGATGCCTGAACAGCCTCTCCAAACGGTTTTATTTTTTGTGTTCGTCCTTTTCGGCTCGCTTTTGCCGGATATCGACACACCGACATCTACCCTCGGCCACAAGTTTTGGCGAGGACTTATGACGGTCTTTACCGTCGCATTTCTATGTTACTTGTTTGTTCCAGAATATTTGGAAACATATCGAGAACAACTTAAAATATTCGTCATGCTGCTTTTACCCATCCTCATTATGATTCGTGGACATAGAAAAATGACCCACTCCGTGTTGTTTGTCGGTTTACTCATCGGGTACGGCATTATCCTTGAACAAGCTTTCGCAATCCCCCGTATGTATATCGGAGGATTGATCATAGGAGTGGTTTCCCATTTGTTCGGGGATTACATAACGAAAAAAGGCATCCCATTGGCTTATCCTTTTTCCAAGAAATACTTACAGTTCATCTTTACCTTCCGAACAGGATCCAACAGCGAGCGTCTCATTGTCTACAGCCTGCTTTTATGGAACGTATGGTACCTCACCTCAAACATTTTCTGACACTACATTCTAGTAGTGTCTTTTTTCTATACCCACTTATTAAACAATATGGCAGGATTGTGGAAGAATTGATTTCGAGACTTTGGTGGGGTTTCTAGGGGCTCCGGGAAAAGGTTCGCTTTCCATGGGGCGGGCGCTGAGCCTCCTCAGGCTACGCCTTCCGGGGTCTCAGCTGTCCCGCACACCCCATAGGAGTCTCACCGTTTCCCTCCGCCCCTTTGCCATATGAGGTTTTCGAAATCCCACTTACATTATCCTGCCTAATTGTAATGTGAAGTCCTGTCTAAACCGCGTAGATATACGATTCTTAACTATAAAACTCCTATTACTGGTAGGGGGTTTCGAGAATCTCTTATAGCAAGGGGCGAAGGGGAATGGCGAGACTCCTACGGGGAAAAAGTGCTTGGTGAGACCCCGCAAAGTGAAGCTTGAGGAGGCTCACCGCGCTCCCGCGGAAAGCGAGCTATTCCCCGCAGCCCCCATACACTCAACAAAAGTCTCGAAACTGAGTCTTCAAGAATAGGGAGCGGATATGGAATATGAAGAGGTGGATAAAAGGAAATATAATCCAAAAATATTTCAATATCTTTAAGTTTTGTATAGACATATTTTCGAAAATTCAATAAAATAGAAGAAAGATAGATAAGGAGGGCGAGTGTTTTGACAGATTATCAACTAATTGAACCGAGCCCATTGCGAAAGCTTCAAATGAGTCGCACTTCCTCTTTATATGATGTATACCTGGGTTACTTAAGGAAGTACCCTCGAAAAGATGCTGTCTTACAGACGAAAGACCACATCCTCTCCCAGTTCCCCACATCGATCGATGAACAAATTGTCTGTATGGAATTTTTTTATATGAATGATTTTTTTGAAGAGTTGTCTGTCATTACTGCTTCCCCTTACATAAATAAAGAGGCGGGGCACTTGTATCAGGTGATCCTGTCTCAGATGGGTAGAGATAAAAAGAAAAATTATCTGGATGAATTAAAAGATCTCCATTTTACGCATCCATCGTTACGATGTCTTCATTTGTTCACCCTCGTTTATTCTTATCAAGATTTGAAAGTATTTACAGCCTTGGACAAGTATTTGGACGAGTGCGATCAGGCGCTTCAGCAAGTAGACGAGCCTTTGATGTATTATTATTTGAATCAACGTTATCAAGAGCTGCTTTTTTATCATTATTGGAAGACCAATAACTCCATTCTTGCTAGCCGTTATGCATATAAAATGATCAACACAGAAGTATCTCCAAGAAGGAAGAGCCGCATGCATCATGATTTGGCGTTATGCCAGCTTTTTAATGGCTATGATTCTTCTATGGAATCGTTATTAAAGTCTATGGAAATTGCTGAAAAACATGGGCATTTACGTTTTTTGCAAACAGTGAAAAATCGCTCGCTTCCTTTCATATCTGCTTTTCATCAGGAAACAGAAGGGATATCTACCACAGATCCAGTAGAGCAAGCTCACCTTGCTTTAGCACGAGGAGATTATAAAAAGACTCAGGAAATCCTGCATTCCCTGCCATCACTCACGCCCTTTCAAGAAAGTTACTTGGGTCTGGCAAAAGGAAACAGGGAGATGCTCAAGCATTCCTATCATCGTTTCATCCATGAACAAGGGGATTACTTCTTTGCCCAACTTCCACTAGCATATTTAGAAAGAATATAAAAATAAATGGAGGTTTTCTTTTATGAAAAGGTTAGCCGGATTATTTCTTGTTCTTTTTCTAACCCTCGCAGGTTCATGGGGAATGGGAGAGATGAAGACCGTCCACGACCCAGGTGATGGAGGTTATTGGAGTATAGAGAATCCAGAAATCTAAAAATTGGGATGAAAAAGAAAAGGTGTCCTTCCGTGATTGGAAAAGGACACCTTTTTCGTTCTCAATTATTCTTTCTTTCTTTTGTGTCGTTCGGGCAGTGGTTCTTTTCGTATCATCTTCGTAAAGGCATAAACGAAGAGAATGATGATCACTGTAAACGGAAGAGCAGAAACGAGGGAAGCCGTCTGCAAGGCATCCAGGCCACCGGCGACCAGTAGCACACCCGCGATGGCTGCCATCAGGATACCCCAAATCACTTTAATGGCAAGGGCAGGGGTTAGGCTGCCATTGGTTGTCATACTTGCCAAAATGTATGTGGCTGAGTCAGCAGATGTGATTAAGAACGTCGCAATCAATAAAATCGATAAGAAGGATAAAACCCCTGTAAGAGGCAGGTATTCATAGGCTTTAAAGAGGGCGACCGTCACATCATTGTTGACGGCTTCAGCAATCTTGGTTCCATTGTTCAAGTCACTGTTCAAGGCGGTTCCACCGAAAACGGCGATCCATAAACAAGCAATCAGCGGTGGAACGACAAGGACACCGAATATGAACTCCCTAATCGTTCGGCCGCGGGAAACGCGGGCAACGAAGGCCCCGACAAATGGAGACCATGCAATAACCCAAGCCCAATAGAAAATCGTCCAATCACGGAGCCAACTTCCTCCTTCATAAGGGGTCAACCTTAGACTGTACCCCACAAAGTTCGAAATATAATCCCCGATTCCTAAGGTGAAACTATTTAAAATAAAGACAGTCGGACCGGCGAAGAAGACGAATAAAAGTAAAACTAAGCAAAGGGCCAGATTCAAGTTACTAAGCCATTTAATCCCTTTTTCTAATCCAGTACTGGATGATGTTAAGTATAAGACGAGCAGTACGCCTGTTATGATAAGCTGGATCGATGTACTATTCGGAATGCCGAATACCGCGTTTAATCCACCGTTCATTTGAAGGATTCCCAGTCCAAGGGAAGTCGCGATTCCCATCACTGTAGCGATGACGGCTAATGAGTCGATGGTGTACTTCACAGGCTTTGATTTCCCGAGCACGGGTTCAAGAGCTGTAGATACGAGCCCGTTCTTTTCCTTCCTGAATTGCAAGAAGCCAATAAGCAGCCCGACAATGGCGAAAACGGACCATTGGTTAATCCCCCAGTGGAAGAATGAATAGCCCATGGCCACACGCGCCGCATCCTCGGTTTGGGCATCCAAATCTGAGAAGGGGGTTTCAAAAAAGTGGCTCATCGGTTCTGCGACTCCCCAGAATACGAGTCCTACCCCGAATCCAGCGGAGAATAGCATTCCAATCCACGTAAAGAAAGGAAATTCAGGTTTTGAATCTTGAGGCCCGATTTTGATTTTTCCGTATTTACTCAGTCCGAGAGCAGCTAAGAATATGACAAAGCCGAAGACGGATATGAGATAAAACCAGCCGAAATTAACAGTAGTAAATTCAAATAAGGCACCAGCGACTGTACCGAAGCCTTCAGGGTTGATCGCTCCTACGATGACTAGGACAGTGATGACGGTAGCGGAGATGAGAAAAACAGGGTTTTTAAGTTGATCTTTCATCGTGGACTCCTTTCATGAAACATGGATAGTAGATGAACATGAATTTAATGATCGATTTAGTTATTCCCTACATTTTCCTATGAAAAACATTTACAACTTGAATTCGGAACGAAGCATTCCCATGAGAATGGTGTCATAATAAGCGCCATCCACATATTCATTTTTTCTGAGTCGCCCTTCTGTCTGGAAGCCTGTTTTTTCATAGAGTCTTAGCGCATGTGTGTTGCCGCTCCATGTGTCCAGTTGAACTCGTTCAAGGTTCAATGTGTAAAAGAGGTGTTTCAACAATGTTTGAATGATGTCGCTGCCATATCCACGTCCCCAATATTCTCTTTCCCCGAGGCTCAAACCGATTTCTGCTGTCCTTGTCACTGGATTGAGGTTGCTATAGCTGCATTTTCCAATAGGCACTCCTGTACTCATCGTATAGACAATAAAAACACGGCCATTTTCCCAAAGAGGTTGTGCGGTGAGGTTTTTTTCATAGAAAGCTTCTATATCTTCTTGCGGGTTGTTATTTTGATAGGCGGAGTCGCTCCCATGTGCAAGGTTCGCTATTTCTTCATCATTCGACCACTTAAATAAATGTTTCAAATCGTCCTTTGAAACAGGACGGAGTTCAACAAGATTTCCTTTCAGCATATCCATTCCCCCATGTTTTAATCTATTTTCCATCGTATAAGAAAACTTTTCCAAAAGAAAGAGTTGTCGCAGGATCGTGGTTATGAGATTTTAATCTCGGACAAAATGTTGAAGAGGAGGTTTCGCATGTTTGAAAAATGTACAGAAGTCCGCCAATGGTTAAGTGAATTTGATAGTGAATGGATGTTTGCAGGAGGATGGGCCATTGACCTTCATATCGGAGAAGAAACGAGGCATCACGAAGATGTGGAAGTCGCCATTTTCCGTGAAGACCAACACGAATTATACGAAGCATTGAAATCGTGGGAATTACATGTCGTCAAAAAGAAGGATATCAAGCGTTGGGAAGGAGAGACACTTACACTTCCTGACCATGAAATCCATGCCTTTTCTCAAGAGGGCCATCGATTAGAAATTCTCCTCAATGAAAAAAACAAGCATCGCTGGCAGTTCAGAAGAGATCCCTCTATTACATTCGAAATCAGTCGTATGCATCTGCAGTCAGAACATGGGCATTCGTATTTGAACCCTGAAATTGTGCTTCTTTATAAATCAACCTATACAACAGAGAAAGACGAGGAGGACTTTCTTCACGTCTTCCCTTTCTTGAATGATCACCAGAAGGAGTGGTTGAAACAGGCGTTGATGCATCACCAGCCTGAACACCCGTGGCTGGAAGCTTTACTCTATTGAACGTTCATTCTAAGAAACTTATAAAATGATAAAAGCCCAGGAGACATCCGTCTTTTGGGCTATATTTATGTAGGGAATATTCGACGAATTGTTTATTTTTTCTCGGTTTGGGTATTCGATAAACATACATCGAACGCTACCCCCTCGAATGAACATCCCCTTGTATCGAAAATACGCACAAGTTTTGGAAAGGAGTTAACAATGAAAAAAGTCACTTCTGTTTTTTGGGTTACATTAGCCATTGCACTATTTGCAGTCGTTTGGGGTTCGGTTGCCCCCAAAAATCTTGAAAGTATCACAGGAAGTATCCAATCTTACATCTCTGTTCACTTTGGATGGTATTACTTACTGATCGTTACTGGTTTTGTGATTTTCTGTCTTTATATGATTTTCAGTCCTTATGGAAAAATGAAACTTGGAAAGCCTACGGACAAGCCTGAATACAATTACGCGACATGGTTCGCGATGCTTTTCAGTGCCGGGATGGGAATCGGGCTCGTCTTCTGGGGAGCAGCAGAACCGATCTACTTTTATGCCAATAATGCCCCGACCGCAGAGACGGGGACAGCGGCCGCTCTGAATGAATCCATGCGATTCGTGTACTTCCACTGGGGAGTTCATGCATGGGGAATCTATGCTATCGTTGCTCTAGTCCTCGCTTATTTCAAGTTCCGTCGAGGTGCACCAGCTTTAATTAGTTCAACACTCGAGCCCTTATTCGGAGATAAAATGAATGGGCCGTGGGGGAAAGTCGTCGATGTCATCGCCGTGTTTGCGACTATTGTCGGTGTAGCGACGACCCTTGGATTTGGTGCAGCACAGATCAATGGCGGTTTGACGTTCTTAACCCCCCTTGAAGATTCATTCGGTATTCAATTGCTCATCATTGCCGTCGTTACCGTTTTGTTCATGATTTCCGCTTATACGGGATTGAGTAAGGGGATTCGTTATTTAAGTAATACAAATATGGTTCTAGCTTTAGCCTTGCTTACCATCACGTTGATTGTAGGTCCAACGCTCTTCATTATGAACATGTTTACAGATACGATCGGTGCTTACTTACAAAACTTGCCGACCATGAGTTTCCGTCTTGCACCGAACAATGAAGAAAACCGTATATGGATCAACAACTGGACGGTTTTCTACTGGGCATGGTGGATCGCATGGTCCCCATTTGTAGGAATCTTTATCGCGCGTGTGTCCAAAGGACGTACGGTCCGGGAATTTTTATCAGGTGTTCTACTCGTGCCGTCTGCTGTAGGTTTTCTATGGTTCTCAACTTTCGGATCTTCTGCGATCAAAGTCCAACAAGATCAAGGTGGGCTTTCCGATCTAGCTACAGAACAAGTGATGTTCGGAACATTTGATAATTACCCACTAGGTTTGATCCTGTCGATTATCGCGATGGTATTGATCGGGACATTCTTTATTACATCCGCAGACTCTGCAACCTTTGTATTGGGGATGCAGACGACAAATGGTTCCCTAACACCACCTACGATGGTTAAATTCGTATGGGGAATTGTCCAGTCGTCCATGGCTGCTGTACTATTATATTCCGGTGGACTGCAGGCGCTGCAGAACGCGCTCATATCCGCTGCTTTTCCATTCTCTTTCATCATGATTTTGATGGTTGTATCCTTGTACAAGGCAATTCGAGCAGATAAAATCGCGCTTGATCGAGGGAAGGATAAAGAAGAAAAAACATCAGCCTAATTAGAAGGAACTTTCGCGTTACGAAGCGGAAGTTCCTTCTTCCATCAATCTCCTCATTGATAGATATCGTATTACATTTTAAGAGTGGTAGATTCCTTGGATGCCTTTTTATTTAAGAAGTGTCGATAACAAAGGAATGGATCCAGGCTTGAACTCTTTGTGTTTTTTTTCATGAAAATGTATCATAAAAGCTTAGAGGAATCTGATAGAATAAAAAGGAAATGGGTTAGATATAAAAGGAGCCAGAGATATGTGGGAATGGAGAAATATTTATCGTGGGATGCTGATGGGAGCGAGTGATGTCGTTCCAGGTGTAAGTGGAGGGACGATTGCAGTCGTTCTCGGCATTTACGACCGTCTGATTGAAGCCATTAACGGTTTTTTTAGTAAAGAATGGAAAACACATCTGAAATTTTTATTGCCACTTGGAATTGGAGTGGTTATCGCCATCGGTTTGATGGCCAACTTGATCGAGTGGTTATTTGAACACTACCCGGGGCCGACCCAGTTTTTCTTCCTGGGCCTGATTATCGGAGTGTTGCCGTACTTAACACATAAAGCAGATGTAAAACATAATTTTAAAGCAAAACACTTTTTGTTACTACTGATCGGAGCTGTCTTAGTTGCCTCCATGGCATTTTTCCAGACAGCAGAGTCTGAACCAATGCAAAACTTATCGTTTGCCGGATATATTCTGTTGTTTTTCTCCGGATGGATTGCCAGCAGTGCTATGATTCTACCTGGAATCAGCGGTTCATTTATTCTATTGATTATCGGAGTATATACGACCGTAACTTCAGGAATTTCTGATTTCAGAATTGATATCATCGCCGTTGTAGGTGCAGGAATCGTCTGTGGTATCGTTGTGATGAGTAAGATTGTGAAGTTTTTCCTTGAAAATTATACGTCTGGGACCTTCGCGGTCATTATTGGTCTGGTTATTGGTTCTGTATTCGTTATTTTTCCTGGAGTGCCTGGCACGGGAGTGATGATGCTTGTCAGTATCGTTGCATTCCTTGGAGGTCTGCTTGCTGCATGGCTATTGGGTAGGGTGGAATACAAGTAAGCCTGACGAAAGACAAATGCATACATTTTGGGTATGATAAGAAGTAGTTATTTATAAAGGAGATTGAGTTTGATGGAAGCCATTCATACAACGGATAAGTTCAACGAAACAATTGCAAGCGACCGTCCGGTCATCGTGAAATTCGAAGCGGACTGGTGCCCGGATTGCCGACGCATGGATATGTTTATCGGAGACATCCTAGAGGAATATAATGGATACGATTGGTATAATGTCAATCGCGATGAACTTCCAGAGATCGCAGAAAAGTATGAAGTGATGGGGATTCCAAGCATCCTCATTTTTAAAGATGGCAACAAAAAAGCCCATCTTCATAGTGCGAATGCTAAAACTCCAGAAGAAGTAGAGGAGTTTTTACAAGCAAGTCTTTAAAGTACGCGTCCACATGGTCCTGCCATGTGGACGTTTTCTGTAAGGAGGTGCTCTCTTGTCAAAAAGGTTATTGCTCGTTGGCGCAGGTCATGCTCACTTGGAAATATTAAATCGATTGCGGAATGAAAGTTGGAGGCAGGTCGATGTTTGTATGATTACACCTTCGCCTTATCAGTACTATTCAGGAATGTTTTCAGGATACACAGAAGGTCTTTATTCTGAAGAGGATATTCGTGTTGATATTCGTCAGTTAGCGAATGCGGCCAACGTCCATTGGATTCCGAAGAAAGCAGCCTTTATAAAACCGCAACAAAAAAAGATCGTGTGTGAAGATGGATCCGTTTATCCCTTTGATGTCGTAAGTTTCGATATTGGCTCTAAAAGTTTACCCTTATCGTTTGAGGACTCAGCTGCACGAACAATTAAGCCGAATTACGAATTTACAGATCAGATTAGAACGTTGAGAGAGACGACAAAACCGTTGATTGTTGGGGGTGGTGCGGCTGGAACAGAGCTTGCCATGTCGATCCAAGCTTATAAGGATAAACACAAAATCCCCGGCCAAGTTCGTGTAATCACGTCTGATCGAATACTTGCTGATGGACCGAAGTGGGTCTCAGCAAGATTGAAAAAGTTACTGGAGAAAAAAGGGGTCCGTGTCTGGCAGAACGAACATGTCGAAGAGGTTTTTGAAGAATTCGTCAAAACGGACAACGGAAATCGAGTTCGCCATACGGGTGTATTATGGCTGGGGGGAGCCATTGGTGATCCAATTTTTGAAAAGTCGTCACTCGCCATAGATGAACGTTCCTTCGCACTTGTACGATCGACCTTGCAATTTCGTGACTATGATTACATCTTTGGTGCTGGTGATTGTGTCACAATGATTGATTACCCGAGCCTTCCGAAAAGTGGTGTGTATGCCGTAAGACAGGGGCCGGTCCTTTGGCAGAACTTGAAAAGCTACCTTTCCGGTTTACCACTGGACTCGTTCGTTCCACAAAAGAATGCCCTTTATATTCTATCAACAGGCGGGAAGAAAGGGTTTCTTGTATATGGACCGGTCAGTTCGCACAATAAGAAGGCGTGGCAGTTGAAAAATAAAATTGATCGTGAATTCATGGCTAAATACAAGTAAAAAGAGTCTTTGAACCGTCCCCTCCGGACACTGTCAAAGACTCTTTCTTTTTTTACTAAAGCTCCCTATTCTTGAAGACTCAGTTTCAAGATTTTTGGTGAGTGGATGGGGGCTGCGGGGAATAGCTCGCTTTCCGCGGGAGCGCGGTGAGCCTCCTAGGACTGCGTCCTGTGGGGTCTCACCATGCACTTTTTTCCTCTTAGATATCCGGTTCCGGCGCCTAGCGGCTAGTGAGACTTCCCTCGCTTCTGTACGATAAGTCAACATCGAATCACTGCGTTCTTCGTGTTTCCTTTATCTCCGCCAGCTCAGTCCAGTCCAAACGCCGCTGACCGAGGCGCCTCCACACTTAAGGTAGGAGTCTCGCCATCCCCCTCCGCCCCTTTGCCATATAAGTATCTCGATATCACTTCCGGAATAAGCTGCTTTTATGCACATGGCAATGGGAGGGGAAGGGAACTCCCAAGGGCGCTATTCTGCATCGGAAAGCTTGTTATAGAGCGCTTTATGCTTATAACACCAGGATAGTGGAAGGCACCCTCCCGCAGTAAAGGGTTTCGTTTCTCACCTTCATGGAATGGGGTGGTTGGGAAGCTGCAAGACTCCCGTGGGAGAAAGGAGATAGGCGAGATCCCGCAGGACGAAGTCCGAGGAAGCTTGCCACTCCCCCACAGGAAAGCGAGTAGCTTCCCAGCCACCCCTAACGCTCAACACGGCAAACGAACCCCGAAAAGTCTCGAAATCGAGTCTTCCACAATCCTGCCAAATAGTTGAATAATGCTTATAGTTTTAGCCAGGTTCGTACTTTGTTGCGGAAGAGGTAGGTGGTGACGAGGAGGAGGGTGAAGACACTGAAGGCGATGAGAATCAGTGTACGGTCTCCGCTTGCAAGGCTTGTTCCGACCAGGCTGTAAGCGAATGTTCCGGGAAGCATCCCGATCACCGTAGCCAGGACGAAAGAGAGAAACTTTACTCTCGTCATTCCTGCTAGATAGCTTAATATATCGAATCCGACAAGGGGAATAAGACGCAGGATGAACACATAAAGGAAACCTTGTCCCTGCATCCGCTCGTATATGTTCCCTGCCCATTTCGACTGGTGGAATTTGAGTACAGAGTCTCCGAAAAATCTCCCCATGATATACCCGGTGACACCGGCTCCTGTAGCTCCGATGACGATATATAGCATGCCGGGCCAGATCCCATAGGCGAAAGCCGCGGCGAGCGAGAGAACGGAGGTAGGAAACACAACGATGGGGCCGATGGCATACAGCCCCATGAAAATGAGTGGTCCTATGGCGCCGAAAGATAGAATATAGGAGCGGATGTTATCCGCACTTACGTCAAACCGGGAGCGAACTAACCAAGCAAGAGCAATAAATAGGCCAAGGAACAAAGCGGTCCGTAATATGTTTTTCTTGTTCATAGAATTTCTCCGCTGAAGGTCTGGATGGAACCAGCCGGAATGGTTACCTGGACTTCCCGTGTGGGGAACGTTTCGTCGATAGGTATTGATATTTTCTTCTCAAGATTGTTGACATATAAATGTGCCACCGGCCGCCCATGCTGGTAAGTGATGTGCTCGACAGTTGCGTGGAAGCTAACCTCATTTTTTGATGTTTTTTGAGTCCCTACTCGTACGGCATGTAAAGGGGCGAATTCGTGATCATTCAAAATGAGATGGCCCCCTAAAAAGGTAGCGACTCTCATGTTGGCAGGCGACTTGTGTAACGTTTCAGCTGTGCCAATCTGTTGGAAGTTCCCGTCTTCAAAGACAGCGATTTGGTCTCCCATGATCATCGCTTCTTCCATATCGTGTGTAACGAAAACCGCGGTCGTTTCTCTCGATGCAAGGAAGTCACGCACCCAGTATCTAAGATCCTGTCTTAAAGATGGATCCAGACTACTGAAGGGTTCGTCAAACAGAATTACTTCAGGTTCCGTAGCCATCGCACGGGCGAGGGCTGTCCGCTGCTGCTGTCCGCCGGAAATCTCAGAAGGATAATGGTCACGGAAACGTGCCATCCCGATCGCTTCCAGTAAAGATTCAATCTTTTCTTCTTTATAATTTTTTGAAACTTTTGCTCCGTAAACGATATTCTCTTTTACGGTCATATGCGGGAAAAGCAAAGGCTGCTGAAAGACAAGGCTGATGCTGCGCCGGTTCGCTTTCTGTTTCGTAATGTCTCTTCCATTCATGATAATTTCGCCATCGGTCGGCTTCTCAAGCCCTGCAAGTATACGGAGCAGGGTCGTTTTTCCACTGCCTGAAGGTCCGACAATGCTCATGATTTCACCTTTCTCAAGGTGGAAGGTCAGTTCATTCAAAATCTTGTCATGATTAAAGGTTTTTGTAATGTTTTTCATTTCTAATTTCGTCTGTGTCATCGATGATTCCTCCATGGCAATCGAGAGTAGGGGAGAAACATCATCAAAGCTTCAATGATGATGTACATGAAAACTGGGATGAGTGCGAACCAGATCGAGAATGCAGCCATGATTGACGTGTTGGCATTATTGAGAAAAGGAAAAAAGACCAATGGCAATGTCAGCACCCGGCCGCCACCGATAATGGCGGTGATGGCATATTGGCTCAAACTGATCACAATCGTTAAAAAGGTGACACTCCGGATTGCAGGTCTGAGTAAAGGGAGTTCTACCGTAAAGACCTGTGTCCAAAATCCTGCTCCAAGAATGTGAGGCTGCTCCATCATCGCTTTTCCGATTTGCTGATAGCTGTTATGAAAGATCTTGATGCTGTAGGGCACGGTTGGTACTAAATGGATGAGCATCACGCCCCAAATAGTGTCTGCAAGGCCGACTCGAATCATGAACAGGTGGAGTCCCATCGCAATGGCTAAGGATGGAATCAAAATCGGTGATAAAAGCAGAGCCTCCAGCCAGGCTTTTCCACGATAAGCGTAGGGGGTTAGAGCTTTTCCTGTAAACAAACCGATCGCGACGTTGATGAACAGTACAGCAAACCCAATCCCGATGGATATGAATGTCGCTTCCCACAATTGAGGATTCTGAAAGAGGGTGGAGTACTCTTGCCATCCCCAGTCTATGCCTTGTCCCGTATGGAAGCGCCAAGGAGCACTTATGCTTTGTAATAGCAAAACGGTTAGCGGAATGATGAAAAAAAGCAAGGTCAAAATAAGAAACAACACTTTTTTTCGAATCATGGTCGATCGCTCCTCATCGCTCTCCATTTGGGCCTGCTTAACCCATAGTAGCTCATCAAGGTAAGCACCAGGAGGAATAAACTAGTCAGGACCATGGCGGCAAAAGCCAATGGCCGGTCTTCCCAAGAGCTTCCATAAAACCACTCATACCCGAGCACGGATATCATCTCCGGGAAAGTGGTGCCGATCAGAGCTGGAACCTCATAGGCTGCCAGAGTAAAGGAGAAGATGATCAAAAATGACTCCACGAGAACAGGGAGGAGGTTTGGGAGATCGACCGTAGTAAATCGATGCCACGCGTTTCCCCCAAGGCTGTCTACAAGAGCGTAATACTCAGGGTGGATGGATGCATACACAGGAAGAAGCAGCAGTATAACAAGGGGGATTTCTTTCCATACATACGTGATGATGATCCCTATGCCTTGCGGATCCCGGGTCCAGACGGGAAAGTTTGATGTATCTTCAAGCCAGCCGGCAGCTATAAAGGCTTGTGCCGTCCAACCTGTTTCTGAGAGTATGAGGATGACCATGTACCCCCATACGAAATGTGGGAAAAGCATCGGGATCCAAACCATCAGCCTGGGAGAGGTTTTGGTTAACAATGGGTGAAACCACTTTGTGAAACCAAGACCAAGGATAATGGAAACGATCGTAGCTATTCCTGCTGTTCGAATACTAAACCACATTGAAGAAAGAAACCGTTCTGAGTTTAAAATCTCTTCGTAATGGGCTAGCCCTTCTCCACCTAAGCTTTGGATGACCGCGTGGATGAACCCATAGAAAGGGATGATCAAAAAAATGCCCGCAGGAAGAAAGAGAAGGAAGGTTCTATTTTTGAACAACTTCATTGAACCACTGTTCCTTCATCCAGTCGACATAGGCGGCTTCTGACTCCGGCAGGAAGCTCTCTTCAAGTTCTTCTGTTGATAACACGCTTTCCCCACGTTCGACAGCTTTAAATTCCTCTTTTATGTCTTCAGGTAATTGGTCAAAGCTGATCGGCGTATTCTCTCCCCAGTCATCCGGTTTATATTTTTCCAGTTGGGCTTCTGGCGAAAGCATGAAGTTGATGGCCGCCAACGCACCAGGTTGATTCGGGCTGTTGAAAGGAATAGAGAGAAAATGCGTATTTCCGATGGATCCTGGTTCCATGACGAACGAACGTGTAGATTCAGGGAATACGCCTTCTTCAATCAATGATTCGGCCCGTGATTCGTTATATCCCATCGTCATCCATACTTCCCCCTGGCTGTACAACCGGTCTAATTCTGTCAGGCTGTTTGGGTAATGTTCTCCTGAGCGCCATAGGTCGTTTTCCATTTCATTAAGATAGGACCACGTACGTTCAGCAGTTGGAGTGATGTTGTTCTCCTCCAAGGATTGCTCATAAATATCCGAAGGCTTTTCTGCTTGAGCGTATAAGACGTGTCTTAAGAACGCATTGCCTGTAAATTCTTCAGCTGTCGGATAGGTAAACTTACCAGGGTTTTCAGCCACCCACGTTTGTAATTCTTCGAATGTAGCGGGAGGATTGGTGATTTTTTCTGAATCATAATGAAACACGAACTGGACTTTGCCCCAGGGTGCTTCCATTCCTTCCACTTTTGTCCCGAAATCCGTTTGGAAAGCTGGATCTTCCGTATTGTAGTAATCATTGAAATTAGGCAGAACTTCTGTAAAAGAACCCATCAGCAATTCGTTTTCTTTCGCGTTTTTGAAATTCTCTCCATTGATCCATATCACATCAATGGAGCCGTCTTGTTTATTCGCTTGTTTTTCTGTTTGGAGCTTCTGTAAAATCTCCGGCGTGTCGAGGGGGACGCGTTTCAGCGAGACTCCGTATTGGTCATCCAGCTGTGGTGCGACATAGTCATCAATGTAGGCATTGATTCCTTCATCCCCACCCCACATGTACAGGCGGACTTCTGTTCCTTCTGCCGCTGCTTCGATCTCTTCCCACGAAGCTTCTGTCCAATCTTTATTATTTGTGGATGTTTCACTGCAGGCTGTCAAAAACAGAATCGCCAGCAGGAAAAATGGTATAAACTTCTTCAACCGAATCTCCCCCTATGATTCTCATTATATGGGTACTACAAAAATCCCTCTGTCATTTATCATACAAACAAACCGAAAAGAAAAAAACTAATACTACTTTCGTAATGCGTGAACCTAAAAAGATACGGGTAAAGGGAGGGAAAAGGAGGACGGATATATGATTTACAATCAATTCGCGAAACCAGAAGGACTAGCTGGCAAGTTTGCCGGAATGTTTATGGAAAGAGAGAACAGGGAGTTGAACGACTGGACCTTGTCTTTTCTGGATATAGAAAAGGATGACCGCGTTTTAGAGGTCGGATTTGGTTCTGGATCAGCTCTGAAAAAAATAGCTGCCTTGGAACCGGAGGCTTTGTATGGAATCGATCCTTCAGAGGCGATGGTTGAAATGGTATTAAAGAAGTTAAATGATCAAGCGTGTTCACAGCAGATTGGTATTTTTCATGGCGACGCCTGTCAATTGCTTCATTTTCACAAACCTTTAGATAAAATCTATGCCGTCAACAATATCACGTTTTGGGACCGGCCCGTAGAAATTCTCCGCCACTTGCGGACGTTGCTCAGTGAAAAGGGGAAAATCGCCCTGACGATTGTTCCGCATGAAAAAGAAGCCACTGATGACACAACGGAAGTGCTGGGTGGTCAAATGCAAAACCTTCTTGTGAAAGCAGGGTTTCGAAATGTATGGATCCATTACAAATCAGAAAAACCCAACGATGCGGTCTGTGTGACAGGAATGAAAAACGATATGATAGGATAAGGAAAAAGGGAGGAAAGCATATGAAATTAAAAAAAGATGAAAGAGAATATATGGTGGATCAGGTCAAAGAATACTTTGAACTAGAACGGGGAGAGGTGATCGGTGACCTTGCAGCTGAACAATGGGTACATAAGCTAGCAGAAGAGATGGGCCCCTTCTTTTATAACAAAGGAGTAGCAGACGCGAGACAGATGGTAGAACAGAAGATTATGAACGTCGATGAAGATCTTCGTTCCCTCGAACGCCCAGCTGGTAAACCGACACGCAGGTAAAAAAACACCGCTTCATTAAGCTGAAGCGGTGTATGGTTCTTCATCAACATCTTCAAAATCTACTTCAAGATCTTTTTCTATTTGTTGTTCTTCCACTCGTTGATTCCATTCAAAATGTTGCAATTGCTCGTTCAAGTCGGCCACCATATTTTCCAGGTGATCGGTTTCTTTGATCATCTGTTGGAAGGCGGCTTGCTGCTCGACGGTAGACGCAGAGATTTCTTCTGTGCCTGCCGCTGTCTCTTCAACGATACTGCTCACATTTTCTATGGAAACATAAACATTCGCACTCTTATCTTTAGATTCATCCAGGCCAGTGACTAGGGCTCCCAGCTGTTCATCGATGGACTTCACTTGAGCTGTTATCTTTTCAAAAGCTGTCTTGGATGTATCTACAGAATGGTTTTGCTGTTCAGAAATTTGGATGGTCTCCTGCATTTCCTGTTCGATGACTTGAACGCCATCTCTGATCTGCGTCACCATTTCTGTGATGTGTCCAGTGGCTGAGGTGGACTGATCAGCAAGTTTGCGAACTTCTTCAGCGACGACAGCGAAGCCTTTTCCATGTTCACCAGCACGTGCTGCTTCAATGGCAGCATTCAGAGCAAGAAGGTTCGTCTGTTCTGCGATATCATTGACGAGTTTGACGGTTGATTCAATTTGATCCGTATATTGGATGAAGTGATTAACGGACTTTTCTACGTTCGCAATCGACGCCGCACTTCGGTCCATGAGCGCCCGTTGGTCTGTAATGCTCGTCTGCCCCTCATCCACATAAGTGAGGGCTTGCTGACTGGCCTTCCTGGAGGATTGTCCCTGTTCACGGTTCAATTCAAATCCTTGATGGAGATCATCCATTAGATTTGCCACATCCTGAACATCTTCAGAAATGGATTGGCTCCCTTGAGCAAGTTCATCGGTTGAATTGGCTACTTGACTCGATATTTCAGAAAGACCACCCATCTCATTGTGAAGACGGGAGCTGAAGTCTTGTACATTTTGTCCAATGTGATGAACGGATTGGACGGTTCCTTCTAAGTTACCGATCATCGTACGGAACGATCGCTTCAATTGACCAATTTCGTCCTTCTCTTTATCACTCACTTCAATCAAAGTTTTTAAGTTTCCATTGGCTACTTCAGATGCTTTTTCAGCAAGATCACGAATCGGGCGCGCGATAAGTTTCGTAAGTCTTGTCGTTGATAGAATCGTAGAAACTACCAGGACGGCAGCTGCGATGATGGTGAACAGGATCAAGTTCTGAATCGTCTGTTTTTGGTCCGTCATTTGAGCGTCATACCAGGATTGGGCTTCTTGCTGAAGCATATAGATATCGTTGATGATTCCTCCAGTACGGGCGGCTTGACGTTGTACTTCATTGGTATCGTTGCTTGCCAGAGCCCCTGAAGCAAGCTCTGTCCAATTTTCAAATTTCGATTGTGCCTGGTTGTACCATTGTTCCTGAGCTTCCGTTGCAATGAGAGGTTCCATATCCCCGAAGATACTGGCAGTTTGTTCGATTAGAACTTCTGCTTCGCTGCGGGAAGCTTCTGACGGGTTGTATCCGTAGGTGGTCAAAGCCTGTTCCACACTGACGAGTTGACCATGCAATTCTTTACCTTCAAGTAAAATTTGGACATCTTGATTGGATGAACGTTGTAAGTCCATCATTTGAAAAACGATGAAACTGATGAGTGCCAGGCATAAAAGTAATGGAATGAGAGTCATTGTATACAATCTTTTTCCGATAGTCATCACGTTTCCCCCTTACTTTCCTGTCGCTTCATTTAATAGATTTTGTTCCTCTGAATTCAATTCAATCAAGCGGATCGGAGCAAGACCTACACCATTTTCTTGAATGCCGAGCGTTTGTGTACCTCCATCGAGCTTTTGTCCATCACTCAAGAGTTTCATCACATCATAAAGGGCGACGTTGACATTTTTAAGCATGGAAGAGACGACAGCTTCTTCAGCTACGAAAAATTGGTCGCTATCCACACCGAACGCGTAGATCTCTTGTTTCTGAGCTTCTTTTAGAACACCGATGCCTGTAAAACCTGCGGCAGGAAATACGAAGTCAGCACCTTCTGTCACCATGTCGTTCGTGATAGAAGCTCCTAGTTCATCATCATCAAACGTTCCTGCATAAACAGACAAGACCTGTGCGTCTGGATTCGCTTCTTTTACCCCTGCTTTGAATCCTTCCTCAAAACGTTCTACGACCGGGATTTTTTCGCCACCAATAAATCCGACGGTACCTGTTTTCGTCTTCATTCCAGCAATGAGCCCGATCAAGTAACTGCCCTCATCTTCCTTAAAGGTGATGGATGTTACATTCTCAAGTTCAGAAACAGCATCAATCATCACGAATGACTGGTCCGGGTTTTCTTTCGCTAATTTCTCAATGGCTTCCTGAGAATTATATCCAAGTCCTATTATGACATCATGGTCTTGGGCCAACAGCTCTTGGGCATTCTTTTCATAATCCTGATCGAACGGCTCCCGATAATCGAAAGTGATGCCTAACTCATCACGAGCTTTTTCAAGGCCTTGAAAAGCAGAATCACTGAAAGAATCATCCCCCAGTCCGCTGTCTGTGACAATAAGACCAGCGCTTATCGGATCTTCTGTATTCGCTTTCGTTTCATTGTTCGCACATCCAACCAATCCTACAAGTAAGGAAAGGAGGACGAAAGGTATGTATAGACGTTGCAAAATCACCACTCCTTGTTATGATGTCTGACATCTATAAATATCGGAAACAACCAGGACGATTTAAATAGGAAGGAAGACTTAATATCCTCTTTTATATCACTAAAGCTCCCTATTGTGGAAGAAGCAGTTTTGAGATAACCGGGATTGGTTCGTTTGCCGTATTGGGAATCAGGGGTGGTTGGGAAGCCGCTCGCTTTCCTGCGGGGTCTCTCCAGCCAATCCATTTCCGCGGGAGTCTCCCAGCTTCCCAACCACCCCATTCGATTCGTTGAATGTGAGAAACGAACTCCTTTGCCAAGTTGAATTGTCTTTCATTACCCTACTGTTAGAAGCATAAAGCGCTCTGTATCAAGCTTTCAGGATTCATGAACCTGGACATGGGAGTTTATTCTTACACTCCCATCAAGCTGGATAGCTACTTATCCGAGAAGTGGTTTCGAGACACTGATATGGTAAAGGGGCGGAGGGGAATGGCGAGACTCCTGCGGGAAAAGAGTGCTAGGTGAGACCCCGCAGGACGGAGTCCGAGGAGGCTCAACGCGCTCCCGCGGAAAGCGAGTCATTCCCCGCAGCCCCAATTCACTCAACCAAAGTCTCGAAATCGAGTCTTACACAATCCTGCCTTTATGTTGAATAGTGGTGAAATAGAAAAAACCACGATGACGTTAGGTCATCGTGGTTGTGGAATGGCTTAATTGGAAAGCATCGGCGAGTAGTTCGTAGGAGCGTAATCGATCTTCGAATGGAGTGACGATCGTGTTGACGATCACTTCATCTACGTTGTAGCTCTCCGCCAACTGCTCAATCTCTTCCTTTACTTTTTCAACAGAACCGACAATCATCCGATTTCGGTTGTCCTGGATTCGTTCTTCTTCAAAAATGGTGTACGAATGACTGAGTGCTTCGTCGGGAGTGGGGAAGTGTGTGCGCTTTCCGCCTTGTTCAATTTGTAAAAGAGCAAGATCCAGACTTGAAGCCAAATACTCCGCATGCTCATCAGTTTCTGCACAGACGACAAAAACAGAGACATTTCCTATGGGCTTATTTTGCTGCATAGAGGTTGTGAAATAATCTTGATAGCGATCCATTGCCCGAATTCCACCACGTCCGTTAATGAAGTGGGCGAAGGAGTAAGAGACGCCTAAGTCTGCAGCCAAGCGAGCGCTTGTTCCGCTTGAGCCAAGCATCCACACGGGTGGTGCCGTTTCTCCTTTTGGTGTTGCATACACGTCCATACCGTGTGGGTCCTGTCCATGTAAATAAGCGATCAACTCTTCCACTTGGGATGGATAGTCTTCGATACTTGGCACTTTTCCACGGTTTAACGCTAAGTTGACGTTAGGCATCCCACCAGGAGCCCGGCCCACTCCAAGATCAATGCGATCAGGGTGGAGGGTTTCGAGAATTCGAAAGGCTTCCGCGACTTTATAGGAGCTGTAGTGGGGAAGTAATACGCCTCCTGTGCCAATTCGGATGTTTTTTGTATGGGCAGCCAGGTGGGCCGCGAGTATCTCAGGTGCAGACCCTGCAAGACTGCTTGTACTATGATGTTCAGACACCCAGAAACGGTGATATCCCAGCTTATCCGTCCACTTTGCGAGGTCTGTTGTTTGTTGTAAGGCTTCTTTTGGGTCTGTCCCTGTTAAGATAGGGGATTGATCCAATACACTTAATTTCATTTTCATACCCCATTTACTTCGTTCGTTGTCATTCTATCTAACTACTATCGTCCCATGTGCCACGTGCAGATGCAAATGTAAAACAATTCTTTTCCTTCTTTTCTCCAAACGAACCTTAACTATAGCTTCCTATACTTGAAGACTCAGTTTCGAGATGTTCCTGGGTTCGTTTCCTGGGTTGAGCGTAAGGGGTGGTTGGGAAGCCACTCGCTTTCCTGTGGGGGAGCGCCGAGCTTCCTCGGACTGCGTCCTGCGGGATCTCGCCTGTCTCCTTCTCCCACGGGAGTCTCGCAGCTTCCCAACCACCCCATTCGAAGCATGTGAGAAACGATTCCCTCTATCATGACGGGATGTCTTCCTCCCCAATCAGAAACTGGTAAAAAGCGCTTTACATCAAGCTTTCACGCTCGGAATGACCAATGGGGGGAGTTTTAAATTATCTACTTCGCTTTAGCAAACAAGCAGAGATTCTGAGAAGTGGTTTCGAGAGACTACACATGGTAAAGGGGCGGAGGGGAATGGCGAGACTCCTACCTTAAGTGTGGAGGCGCCTCGGTCAGCGGCGTTTGGACTGGACTGAGCTGGCGGAGATAAAGGAAACACGAAGAACGCAGTGATTCGATGTTGACTTATCGTACAGAAGCGAGGGAAGTCTCACTAGCCGCTAGGCGCCAGAACCGGATATCTAAGAGAAAAAAAGTGCATGGTGAGACCCCACAGGACGCAGTCCGAGGAGGCTCACCGCGCTCCCGCGGAAAGCGAGCTATTCCCCGCAGCCCCCATCCACTCAACAAAAGTCTCGAAACTGAGTCTTCAACAATCCTGCCGTATTCTTTAATAAATCTTAAAAGGGTATTTGTTGAGTGGACATAGAAAAGCCGGCTGTCTGGGGGACAGCCGGCTTTTCTTTAGAGTTATCTGGATAGGATGCCTAGTAAACCGTAAGTCAGGATGGACTGACGTTCCATCTTGAACATCTGGCGTACTCTAAGGTCATCGGTATGTAGTGGTGTGAAGAAGATCGCTTCATTTCTGAATTCATCTTTCGGCGCTACCGCGAGCCATTCACTATCTTCAAGACCTGATATGATCTCGACGAGGCCTTGTTCTTCAATTCCTGTTTCAATGTCACGGCGCTCTAGAATTCCTTCCTCATTCATCACCCATGCATAAAGATTTTCTTCAGTCTCTAACGCCTTTTCAACAGCAGTGACTACACCTAAAGCATCATCTGTAATGATTTTTAAATCCGCATGATAGCCAGCCAGCAATTCTTCGGAAGGGTTTTCCAGGGAAACTTTGAAAGGATAGCGGCTTGAGCGATGGACCTCGACTTCTTCTGGGTAATCGTCCACAGACGTCAATGTACCTGTCGTTTCATATTCCAGTTCGGGAACATGGATTTCGACGACCATTTCTTCTTCGATTTCCTTCCGTTCTTGTTCAGGTATGGTTCCTTCTAATACTAGGTTCGTAGATTCCAATGTAAGAAGAGGGGCGTCCAGGTCTTCAGAAATTTCGCTGACCGTTCCTGAAAAAGCGCTTGTAACGGTGATTCGATCACCTTCGTCCTGAAGCTGGTCCAGTTGGTCTTCCACCATTTCGAGCATGGCTTCTTGTTTTGCGAGTTCTGCTTCTTGTTCGGCAATCTTCTCTTCTTTCATGTACTCGGTTTCTACGTAGGAAGGGGGAGTAGCGTCACTTGTATCGGAATTATTGTTGAACAGACTTGAGTTATCGTTTGTGTCGGGAGGATCAGGTACGCGATAGCTCTCAATTTCGTCTATTAAATCTTCAATCGCGTCAATTTCTTCTTCTAATCGGCTGACTTCAGACTCAAGACGGGATTCCTCCTGATAATAGTTCAAGACATCGTACGTGTAGAGGTCATCACCCTCACTGACGGTGTCTCCTTCTTCAACAAGGAACTCATTGAACGATCCAACATCTTCATTGAAATAGACAGGCTCTGTTTCTTCAGACGTGAACACAGCTTTTGTATCCATTTTTTCAAATAAATCATAGGTGATTGTCTTGGACAATTCATTGATATAAGACTTGCGATCCACTTGTTCTCCTTCATCAAGGAAGATGAGGAAAGCATTGGTCGTAACGAAGGCGACAATCAAGATTCCGAGGATTCTGCCTTTAACATTGATTTTTTTCATAGATCTTTACACCTGCTGCTTTCTTATCTGAGTAAATAAAGGAGATACAAATCGAATTTAGATAGGGCGGCCGTACCTGCCCATAACAACATGTGCCAAAAAACAACACCGATCCAGATCCAGCCAATTTTCGTCTTAGAAAGCCAGGAGATACACTTCACCTGGTACCAAATGATGAAAAGTTGGAAGATGGAGATGGCTCCGCATAAGTAAATGACCCAATCAATGCTAGTGAAATAAGAGGCGATCACTCCGAAAGAAAAGGGAGAGACGTACCAATCAATACCTGCATAAACCATTAGCGGAATCCAGGTGATCCGTTCGATCAGCATGATCAGCAATACATTCATCTGCAGAATAAAGAGTTTTTTATAAGACACGTTGTTGAACAACCAGAAAAAGAAAGATGAAATGAAAAGCGTGAACAAGAATAAAAGGATCGCGAAACCGGCGCGTCCAATTAAGAACCAGGCTTTTCTCATTTCATATTCGACTCTGTTCAGGTCAGACATGTTGGCAGAAATCGCATCCGTACCGAGACCAAGCCACGCTGTCCAGACATATGTAAGAATCGTCAAACCTAATAAAAAGAATAATAGATTCCAAACGTTTTTGAGCCGTTCCGCTTCGTTCAGTTTGAACAAATGGTCTTCCCGGCTTGTAAATAGCTTTATTAAATGAATCGAGTATGTCATGCGTTCCATCCTTTAATATAGAAAATAAAACTCTCTGTCTTATTCTAACGGAAATTGTCAGTTGTTGCTATAATTACCTTGCAAACTAGTTGGAAAAAGTTAGGTGGATAAATTCCGTTGTTATTTTTTCATATAAGCTCCCGATTGTGGAAGAATCGATTTCGAGATGTTTGTTGTGTGGATAGGGGCTGCGGGGAATGGCTCGCTTTCCGCGGGAGCGCGGTGAGCCTCCTCGAGCTTCGCTCTGCGGGGTCTCACCAAGCACTTTTTTCCCGCAGGAGTCTCCCCATTCCCCTCCGCCCCCTTTGTCATGTATGTATCTCGAAACCACTACTGGAATAAGTTGCTTTTACTCACTAGGAAAGTGGAGGAGTATGAACTTCCATGACCGCTATTCTGAATGAAAAATCTTGCTATAGAGCGCTTTATTACTATAGACCAGGAATTTCATCCTTGGTTTATGGGTTCGTTTTACTTATACATTGAATGGGGTGGTTGGGAAGCTGCGAGACTCCCGTGGGATAAAGGAGGTAGGCGAGATCCCGCAGGACGAAGTCCGAGGAAGCTCGCCACTCCCCCACAGGAAAGCGAGTAGCTTCCCAGCCACCCCTGACGCTCAACCTAGCAACGAACCCTGGTTATCTCGAAATCGAGTTTTTCACAACCCTGCCATATTCTTTAATAATTAACGTCACCGTTTACAGAGCCAAAAATAAAGCACGGTGCTGGATGCACCGTGCGTTTCATTTAGCCTTGAGAAGGCGCCGCTTGGTAGGGCGGGTCTTGATTCTTCTCTTTAAAAAATAGCGATCGATCTTTATAAAGGAAGATCATGGATAGAACGAAAGCGAACAGATCAGAAAGAGGGAAGGCGAGCCACACGCCTGTCACTCCGAAGAAATTCGGCAAAATCAATACAAGCGGAATTAAGAATAGCACTTGGCGCGCCATAGACAAGATAAGCGCTGGCTTTGCCATTCCTAATGCCTGATACAGGCCGCCGCTGACCACCTGAGCTCCAATTAGAATGGCAAGAGCAAACATGATGCGGATAGCATAAGCCCCTGTTTCAATGGTCGCTTCATCTCCAGTGAAGATGTTCATCAAACCCTCTGGGAAGGCCATCATCAGGATGAAAATGCCCGCGGATATGATCGTAACGACTTTCATACCGAGCATAACCGTTTCTTTCAAACGGTCGTAATTTTTGGCTCCGTAATTATAGCCAATAATCGGCTGCATGCCTTGAAGGACACCGATCATCGGCATGATGGTGAACATCGCAAGCTTTTGTACGATTCCGAAGACACCGACTTCGAATTCACCGCCGAATTTAATGAGCATCAGGTTGATGGCGATCATCATGCCGCTTCCGGATACTTGTCGGATAAAAGCTGGCATACCGATGGTTAACACTTCACGGATGACGGACCATTGCGGTTTCAAATAGGAAGCTTTGACTACCAGTGAAGATTTCCCTTTTAAGAAATAATTCAAGACGACGATTGTTACGGTCGCCTGAGAGATGACGGTGGCAACAGAAGCTCCCTGTACCCCCATATCCAAACCGAAGATGAAAATCGGATCAAGGATCATGTTCAAAACAGCCGGTATGATCATTGTCATCATGGCAAACTTCGAGTTTCCTTCTGAACGGATGATGCTGTTCGTCGTAAAGGCGAAAGAAAAGAAGAACGATCCAAGCATGATCGGGAACAAATAGTCCGTTGCATAAGGCATAATGTTATCCGTTGCCCCGAACAGCTTCAGCAAAGGTTCAAGGAAAGTGAAGGCACCAATGAACCCGAAGCTTGAGACTATAACGATGGTAAAAAGGATATTTCCGAAAACCTGGTTGGCTTCTTCTTGTTTGTTTTCCCCTAAACGTCTAGAGATGACTGAGGCACCACCGATACCGACGGCTGCGGCAATGGCCATGATGATCATCATCACCGGGAAGCCGATGCTGACACCAGATACGCCTAAAATCCCGACACCACGAGCGATGAAGAGCGTGTCAACAACATTGTAGAGAGCCATGACAAACATGCCAATCATGGCGGGCACGGATAAGTTCGTTAATAATTTCGGGATGGGTTGGGTCCCTAACCGTTGACTTTGTTGTTTCATTTGTCTTCGCTCCTTGATGTTTTAGGTTTCAAGTTGGCTTGCATCTTTTTCAACCAGGAAATCATGACTTGCTGTTCTTCTTTTGACAACCCTTGGTTCGCCTCTTCTTCAATATCAGCAATGATTTTTAGAATGGTAGCATGCAACTCTAATCCTTTATCCGTAAGCTTCACAAGTTTTGTCCGTTTGTCTTTTTGGCAGGACCTTTTCATGATGCGTTCGTGCTTCAGAAGTGTTTCAATCAAGCCGTTCATCGATGATGCTTTAATATGCAGCTGTTTTTGCAGATCCGTTTGGGATTGCTCGCCCGCTTTGGCCAGGAAGTAGATGACTTTCGCCTGTGAGTGGGTCAATCCGTACTCTCCTAATCGCTGGTTATATATATTTTGTAAAAAATGCGCGACCATATTGATGTTGTAACCTAAGTTTTGATCTATGTTTTGTTTCATATTTACTTAGCCCCCTAAACAAATTATAGTATAATACGACTTCGCTTAGAAGTAAACGAAAGTGTTTCACATAAGAGGAGCTATGGCGAACTTATGAACTATTATCTGTTACATGAACTTTTTACCATCAAAGCTCAATCACATCTGCTGCTTTATAGTAAAATAAAGGAAAAGAAGGGGTGGGTCGTTATGGTTCAAATAGTAAAAACGCATCCGAAATCGTTTTACGGAGGCGTGCTTTTCATTGCTGCCTTACTGCTTTCAAACTTTTTTATTCAGAAAATGGAAGTGACAGGCCAAGTTCCACCAATTCTTGTGTTGGCGACCGTCCTTGATGTCATGATCATTCTCCCGGTCGTTCTTTTCTTATTTGTCCTCCGGAGAAAGGCGACATTGTCATTGCTTGCTCCTCTCTGGCTTTTAGGAGCAGGATTCGTCCACTGGATTGTTCCTGCATATGCTAAAGAACATCTGCAATACATGAACGTATCCATTATCCTCGTTGAGGCAGGTTTCATCCTCTTAGAACTTTTCCTTCTTGTTATTTTCATCAAGAATCTGAAGACGTGGAGAAATAACTTCAAAGCTTCAAAACACACAATTCCGCATTTACTTTCAAGAATTTCCATAGCGAACCAACAGACGTTTGGAGGCTATCCCAAGTTGGAACGGCTGATCGGAGTGATAGCCACAGATGTTTCCGCCATCCGCTATGTTTTTTTCCCGCATCTGGATGATAAGCTTGCTGGTGAACATACCTTCAGTTATCACAAAAACAGTGAATACTTCGGTGTTTTTCTCATGTTTGTTCATGCGATGCTCATTGAAATCATTGCTGTCCACGTCATGCTCATGCAGTACAGCCACACGATCGCATGGATTGCGACCCTCCTTGATTTTTATGCGCTCGTCTTCCTAATTGCCGACTATCAGGCCATTCGTAAAAGTCCTGTCGTCATTCAGAATAACCATCTTCATTTTCAAAAAGGGCTTCGTTTCCACATGACGGTGCCATTAGAAAAAGTGGCGGATGTTCGTCGGTATGAAGGGGAAGCCTTGCCTGGGGAACGTGATTCCTTCACTTTGATGCTTGCTGGGCTTGAAAAGGTGCCCCCGCAGTTCGAAATCCGGTTGAGCGAAGCGGTGGAGGGGTATCGTGTATTTGGTTTCAAACGTAAAGTGATGAAAATATTCCTGACTGTCGATGAACCAGAAAGGTTTTTACAAACATTAATTGAAGCACGACCGGTTTCAAAGAAAGACATTTAGTCAATTATGATAAGAGGAAGGAAGGGATTCTATGCCTCGTTATCAAAGTGGAATCTTTATATATAACGGAAAAAAGGACGAAGCAGAGTTAGAGACGGCTCTTTCGCAAGTGGTGCCGGTATTGAGTAAAGAGGTGAAGGAGTTAAAGATTATCCAAACGTTATCCTTGGACGATTTATATGAAAATTGCCGGCATTACGGGCCCGAGGTTGAAGTCTTTTTCATCTTTGGAGGAGATGGAACCTTGCATGAAGTCGTCAATTGTCTTGCACCGATGGAAAATCGTCCGGTGATCGGTGTGCTTCCAGGAGGAACGTGTAACGATTTCAGCCGGGTTTTGGATACACCTCAGCGGCTTAATCAAGCGGCTGCATCCATTATTGAAGGGAGAGAAGTTTCTGTGGATGCAGGGAAGACGGAGGACGATTATTTTATCAATTTCTGGGGCATCGGTCTTGTGACACAAACCTCCTTTAACATTGATGAAAATCAAAAGAATCGGTTCGGTGTACTCAGCTATTTCATGAGCGCACTGAAAACAATGAATCAGGCAACGCCTTTTCGTTTCAAACTGACCGTGGATGATGAAGAGGTCGATGGGGAGGCGGTGATGATTCTTGTCATGAATGGACAATTCATAGGGACGAGACGCCTTCCTGTCCCGACGATCGACTTGCAGGATGGGAAGTTTGACGTTCTGGTTGTGAAGAATTCCAATCTGACATTATTCAGGGAACTTATGACGATGGGACGGCCGCAAACCGATCAGAGTGAATTCCAGGAGCTTTCCCACTATCAAGGAGAGAAGGTGAACATCGATGTTGAATTTAAGCAGGATGTTGACATGGATGGGGAAATCAAAGGGAAGACACCGGAAAAATTGGAGGTGCTTCCGGGTCACTTTACCTTCTTAAGTGGAGGACCGAACGCGTTGCATAATATGGACAACCCTTAAGGAAACCGTGAATTTGCGGAAAAGGGGTGGTTTGACAGTTAGAATTTGTTAAACTTATACTATCTTTATCTTTTGTAAAGGATGGGCGAACGTGATGAACGAACAAGAACTGTACCGCAAGAAAAAACAAGATCCTTCGTTGAAGCTGTTTGTCGTATTGACAAAAGCTCAGCGTACCATCGCAGATTTAGTGAAGGATGATATCCAACGATATGAATTGAACCCGACAGAATTCGGAGTGCTTGAGCTTCTGTATCACCAGGGAGACCAGCCACTGCAGAAGATCGGGGAGAAAATTCTGCTCGCAAGCGGCAGTATCACCTATGTGGTGGACAAGCTTGAGAAAAAGGAATACTTGAAACGTGTGCCTTGTCCAAACGACCGACGGATCACTTATGCGTCCATTACGGAAAAAGGGCGGGACCTGTTGAACGGCATCTTCCCCGATCATTGGAAAGAGATTGAATCGATTATGGATGGGCTGACGGATGAAGAGAAGAAGGATGCCATCGAACTATTGAAGAAACTTGGGAAGTCCGCAGATTCCAAAAAAGAGTAGCCAATTTTCTGACGATCCGATATAATGAGAGTAATTCTAAAGACAAAGGAGGGTATGAAGATGTTACAGATGCACGTGCTTGACTATCAGATTAACTATGTACGCCGTGCAATTATTCACGATTCAGCTGTCAACGGGACACGTATGTCCAAAATGGCATCTGAATAGTGAAGCAATGTAGCGTCTCATACCTGATTATTCACAGATCAAAGTCAGAGGTAACGAGACCTCTGGCTTTTTTTGTGTTTTCAAAAAGTCTTTAGGAGGAATTTGAAATGATCATTACATTAAAGAATTTATATAAAATTGTCGGTGGAGAAGTATTGTTCGAAGCTTTGGATATGGAAATCAAACCCGGTCAGCGTGTCGGGCTTGTCGGTCGTAATGGCAGCGGAAAATCCACCCTTTTCAGAATCATGACCAAAGAGGAATCGTTGGATGGTGGTGACCTCTTCATTCAAAAAGGAGCGACCATCGGTTATTTGAAACAGATTCCAGCGGATTGGGCGGGAACGGGTAGAGCATACTTGCAGCTTGCCTTTACTGAACTCGTCTCTATGGCTGAACAGATGAAAGAATTAGAAGAGGATATGACACATCCTGAAAAAATGGAAAAAGCCATTGCCGCTTACGGGGAAATACAGGAGCGTTTCACTCACCGTGGTGGGTACGAAATGGATGCCTCCATCAAACAAGTGGCGAACGGATTGAATATCGCTCATTTGCTGGATCAGCCATTTTCAAGTTTGAGCGGAGGGGAGAAAACGAAACTTGGTCTTGCCAAGTTGTTGCTGGAAGACCCCGACGTGCTTTTGCTTGATGAACCGACAAACCATTTGGATCTACAAGCGATCGAATGGCTGGAAGCGTATTTGCAAGCCTACGACGGGACCATTTGTGTCATCTCCCATGACCGCGCATTCCTTGATCACATCGTCACAGACATTATGGATTTGGAATCCGGCGAAATTGATACGTACAAAGGCAACTACACCGCTTTTGAGAAACAAAAAGAAGAAAAATTGCTTGCCGAATTTCACCAGTATGAAGAACAACAGAAGAAGATTAAAAAGATGAAAGAGGCCATAAGAAGGTTGAGGCAATGGGCGAATGAAGCCACTCCACCGAATCCTAAGCTTTTCAAAAAAGCGAAAAGCATGGAAAAAGCGTTAGAACGGATGGAGAAGATTGATAAGCCGGTGATCGATCCGAAAAAAATGAATCTTTCCCTTGAATCGGATGGTCGGACAGGGAAAGACGTATTCACCATTGAATCGCTGAAGAAGCAATACGGCAACGAAACGATATTGGACGGTGTCGACCTTCACGTCCGTTATCAGGACCGGATCGCGATTGTCGGAGCCAATGGAAGCGGGAAATCCACATTCTTGAGAATTTTATTGGAAAAAGAAACACCAAGCGCAGGGACGATCAAACAGGCGCCGTCCATCAAAGTAGGCTATCTTCCGCAAAACCCTCTGCAGGAAGCCGATCGCGACCAGCGGATGATCGACCACTTCAGGGATCACATCCGGGTGACCGAAGGGGAAGCACGGCACAGGCTTGCGGGCTTCATGTTTTATGGATATGACGTCTTCCGTAAAATCCGCCACCTAAGCGGAGGGGAGCAGATGCGTTTGAAGCTTGCAATCTTCATGCACCAGGATATTCAGGTGCTGATCCTGGATGAACCGACCAACCACCTTGATGTGGAGTCACAAGAAGTTCTTGAAGAAGCGCTCAATCAATTTAAAGGAACGATTATCGGGGTTTCCCACGATCGCCATTTCCTGGACCAGTGTTTCACTCACACCGCTTTTCTTGTGGATGGAAAACTTCACAGGTATATCGGTACGTATGATGAAACGAAGAAACATTGGCACGCCCTTTTAGAAGCGCGTGAAGAAGAGAAGCCCGTAAAACGTGAAAAAATAGTAAATCCAGAAAACCACATCAAAGAAGAACCGATCATCGATTGGGAAAAAGAAATCGCTTGTCTCGAGGGGGAGATTTCAACCATCGATCAACAGATGCAGAACGGTGACAATGTAGATGAGTTAATGAAACTCCAACAGCACAAAGATAAGTTGGAAAAAGACTTAGAATCTCTTTATGAAAACTGGATGGAAGCCCAGTGATGGTCTGTCCAGTACTAGGAAAAGGGTAGGAAACGGAAAGTTTCCTACCCTTTTTGGTGACCGGCATGAACAACCCCGTATCCATCTATAGGATGGAAACATGTTTAGAAGGATCGCCTCTTTTCTCACGATAATAGTCGACGAGGGCGTCGGTATACGAAAAAAAATCAGGACAAAAGATGCCTGAGGCAGCGAGATCCATTTCTGCCTGATGGTTGTCATAGTCTGCACTACAAAGGAAGTAATCAAGAGCTTCTCTTTGAATACCTAAAACTTTCCGTAAAGAACGGAACTTTAGTGATTGGTTGGCAAGACTCAGTGGTAAGGAGAAACGAGGGTGTTTGTCCGCATACACATAACTGAGCTGCTCATAGATTTCTTTGGCTGTGTAAGGATTGGGGTCTGTAAGGTGGTACGTCTTGCCGCTGCTTTCTGGATGATGGGCAAGGTAGTTTGTCGCTTCAATAACATAATCCTGAGGCACGAGGTTGACACGTGCTGTTCCTTTTCCGAAATAAGGGAGAACGGGCAGACTTCTTAAAGCTTCTACTAAGTTCAATATAAAATAAGGTCCGTCGAATTTGGCGGTCGCTCCTGATTTAGTATGTCCGACTACGATCCCGGGGCGGATGATGGTTGTCGGGATTTTTTTGCACATCCGGTGAACGAGATATTCTGCTTCATGTTTCGTGTATTCATAATGATTTTTGAAACCTTTCCCATGAGCGAGGTCCTTTTCGTAAACGGTCCCTTCCCGTTTTCCTGAAACATAGGCGGTGCTGAAATAAATATAACGTTCCAAATGCAGGCATTGGGAAAGCCAGCGATTCACCTCTCTTGTCCCTTGGACGTTGACTTTCCATGCCGGCATGAGAGGGACGGCCAAATCATAAAGAGCGGCAAGGTGGAAAACGTGGGTCACCTCTTGTAGTAATTGCATAGATGTTCCGGATGAGAGTCCCAACCCTTCTTGAGTAATGTCCCCTGGGACGAGTTCGATTTTTCCAGTATTCACACCTTGGACTGTTCTCCACGTCTCTATCTGCTTTTTCGCTTGTTTTTCCATAGAGGGAAGGTGAAGGAGGTAGAGTTTCTCTATGGAATTCCTGTTCCTAAAAAGATCTTCAATTAATGCTGAAGCTAAATACCCTGGAAAACCGGTAAACAAATACGTGTTGGACATGACCATATCGCCTCCGTAATCCGTTTGATTACCTTTTCGTGATGGATCATTGAACTTCCTTCTTTTGCCTATTCACTTGTTTATTGTGCAGGAGGAGGGGAAAACAAGAACGAGTCACAGATTTTTTAGGAGGTTATCAAATGAAAGTTCTCGTTATAGGAGCCAATGGAAAAGTAGGAAAACACATAGTTGATAAACTTGTAGAAACCGAACACACCCCATATGCGATGGTCCGTAAGAAGGATCAAATTCCTCAATTCGAAGAAAAAGGTGTAGAAACCATACATGGAGACCTAATGAGAGATTTTGAACATGCTTTCAAAGGAATGGATGCCGTCATCTTCGCGGCAGGATCCGGCCCTGATACAGGCGCAGACATGACCATCGTCATCGATCAGGAAGGAGCAATCAAGGCAGCGGAGCATGCGGAAGCCAATGGGGTGAAGCGGTACATGATGTTAAGTTCAATCGGAGCAGACCGCGCGGAAGAAGCGCCCGACGATTTCAAATTTTATCTTTACGCTAAACGACGCGCCGATGAATACTTGAAAAGTACAGACTTGGATTATACCATCGTCCGCCCCGGCGGTCTGACCAACGATGCAGGCACAGGGAAGGTGACGTTGAAAGAACGTACAGACCAAGGAGAGATTCCACGTGAAGATGTTGCCGCCACACTTGTTCATCTTCTCTCTGTAGAAGATTCCATCCACCAAAGCTACGACCTCATCAGCGGCGACACACCGATTGAAGAACTATAAAAAAGAAGGAGCCTCGCGCTCCTTCTTTTTTAAGTCGTTTGTTTAAGTATATGGCAGGATTGTGGAAGACTTGATTTCGAGATGTTTCGGGTTTCGTTTGCCGTATTGAGCGGTAGGGGTGGCTGGGAAGCAACTCGCTTTCCTGTGGGGGAGCGCCAAGCTTCCTCGGACTACCGCCCGCCGGAACCCCCCCAGCCCCCTTCTCCCACGGGAGTCTCGCAGCTTCCCAACCACCCCATTCAATGGATGTGAGAAACGACCCCACATACACAGTAGGAGCATCTTCCAAAACTACAGATTTCTAGTTGAAAAGGGCTCTATAGAAAGCTTCAGAATACAAGTGCTCCTGTTTTAAGAGTGAATTTACCAACTTCTATTACGCTCGAAAGCTGCTTATTTTGGGAGTATTTTCGAGACACTTAAATGGTTAAGGGGCGGAGGGGAATGGCGAGACTCCTGCGGGAAAAAAAGTGCATGGTGAGGCCCCGCAGAGCGAAGCTCGAGGAGGCTCACCGCGCTCCCGCGGAAAGCGAGCTATTCCCCGCAGCCCCCATCCACCCAACAAAAGTCTCGAAACTGAGTCTTCAAGTATAGGGAGCGTTAATGTAAAAGGGATGTGATGAAAATGACAAAACCGTGACAAAAAATGAGCGGATTATAATGAGAAAATAGGTTTAGCTGATGTGAAAACGGGTATAAAATTTCTAGACAGAATTGTAATAGACACAAGGAGGGGAAGCTTTGGGTAACCCGGAAGTGATCGTGTACACCAGTCGGAACTGTCACTATTGTGAGAAGGTATTAGGAACATTGGAAGAATGGGAAATTGATTATGAAGAGCGGAATGTATCGGAGAACCGTGACCATTTCAAAGAACTACAAAGAAACAAAATTTACGGTACACCCGCTGTATTTATAGATGGAGAAAAGATTCTCGGTTATCAAGAACGTAAAATGAAACAGAAACTGAGAATAAAAGAAAATCCTCAGTACATTAGGACTGACTCCATGAACTTTTCCTAAATGGTTTCGACAAGTGATGATCATCACTTGTTTTTTTTGTCCAAAAGCATCAATAAGCCTGGTATTCATCGCTTTCGTTTCACTTTTTCATGTGCTTTTTCATAGGCTGAAGTATCATACGTTAAAGGTGGAACATTCATGTACCCATATAATCCTTACTATTATTACAATAATGGCTGGTATCGGTATCCTTCCAGTCTTCCTTACGATCAGATGAACTACCAGCAAATGTCCAATAACCAGGGGAACGTCTGGGGTTATACCCCGTACAATCAAGCCATGTATGGTTTTCAAAATCCATATGTGAATAGTTATGACTATACAGGTTATACTGAGACCGGGAATCCGAATCCGAATCCGAATCCGAATTCTTCATTCAACGTCGGCAATATGTCCAAAGGCGTCATGAGTTATTTTCAAAAAGAAGATGGCCAGATTGACTTCGACAAAATGATGTCGACTACCGGTCAGGTCGTAAAGACCGTAAAAGATGTCAGTCCAATTGTTAAAGGGATCGGGACATTCGTTAAAGGCATCAAGTAAACCGCGCGCTATTCATTTAGCGCGCATTTTCTTTAGGCATAAGAAAATGTAGAGAAACATGTAGCTGTGAGCAGAAGGTTAGTTCTCTTATCTTCCCAACCAACCTCAAAATGAGCATACAGACCGGAGCCTTTTTCGTAATCAAGGAGATTTTCTTGGATAAAAATGGGAAATGAATGTGTTATAATTTTTCGCATAACGAAATAAATGATCGGGTGGAGGCGTAGGAACATGAGTATCGGGTGTTTATGTATTCACGGGTACACAGGAAGCCCGGATGAAGTCCAGCCCCTCGTCGACTTTCTGGAAGCACGGACGGATTGGGAAATTGCCAATCCTACGCTTCCGGGGCACGGGGAGAACTTGGATCTTGAAGGGCACTATTATCAAGAATGGATTGCTACGGCAGAACTCGCTTTGCTGCACCTCATGAAAAGACACGATACCATTTATATTATCGGCTTTTCCATGGGTGGGATGATTGCTGCTTACTTGACTGCAAAGTATCATCTGGATCGTTTGGTGCTTTTGTCGGCGGCTGGAAAGTATGTCAGTCTTCCGCAGATGTATAAGGATATTCTTGCGATGGTTGCAGATGCGTGGAATGGCGTGCTTGCAGACAATGAGCTTTTTCTCAGGTACCAAAAAAAATTGAAGGATACTTATCTTTTTTCCACATTCGAATTTATGAAATGTGTCCAATTCACACGGCCTTATTTACACCAGGTCCGTTGTCCTGTGCTCATCATCCAAGGGGAGCTTGATGGCATGGTGCCAAAGAAAGCGGCTTTGTATTTGGAAGAAGAAATTCCGTCTGAAGAAAAAGAGGTCATTTTCTTGAAAAAGTCGAAGCACTTGATCTGTCATGGGGATGACAGCGAAGAATTGTTTGATAAAGTGATGGATTTTGTGAGTCAACCATAGGGGGAAGAGGAAAAATGAATAATAACCGTGGACAACCCATCCATACACCTTTTTATTATGGATGGGTTGTTGTGATGGTCGCCGGTTTGAGCGTGTTCTTTTCAGGACCTGGTCAAACCTATTCCATCTCCATTTTTATTGATTATTACATAGAAGATTTTGAGTATTCACGGTCGTTGGTTTCTGGTATTTATTCAGCGGCTACATTGTTAGCGGGAATCACGTTGTTTATGATGGGGCGCCTCATCGACCGTTTCGGACAGCGGGCGATGATGGTTACGATTGGTTCATGTTTAGCATTAGCTTTGTTTTGGAATGCTTTTCTTCTCGGGCCGATTATGATGTTTTTTGGCTTCTTTATGATTCGTTTATTCGGGCAGGGATCGATGACATTGATTCCGAACACGCTTGTGCCCCAATGGTTCATAAGGAAGAGGGGACGAGCGCTCAGTATTATGGCGATCGGTGGATTTGCTAGTTCTGCTCTGTTGCCACCACTGAATACATGGCTGATTGAATCCTTCGGTTGGAGAATGACATGGGGCTTATGGGGAAGCGCACTGTTGATTCTTTTTGTTCCACTGGCCTTCTTCTTCGTCCGCAACAAACCCGAGCACATCGGGGAAGTGCCGGACGGGACGCCGAAACCGGTCAAAGAAGAATCAGTGAACCCGAACGTTGAGGTCAATGAAAAGAGTTGGACATTGAAAGAAGCCATGGCGACGAGAGCTTTTTGGTTTATTTTGTTTTGTGTCATCGTCCCAGCTCTCGTAAACACGGCGATTACTTTTCATATGGTGTCCATCATGGATTTAAGAGGACTGGATACAGGGGTAGCAGCCATGGTACTGACCTTAATGGCCGTCATCGGATTTCCGGTTACATTCGTCAGCGGTTATCTGGTCGATCGTTTCAAGGTGCATTATATTTTGGCCATCACGTTCTTTGGCCACATCTTTACGCTGGTCATCCTATTGTTCACAAATTCATGGTGGATGGCTGTTGCCTTTGGTGTATTCTGGGGGTTCGTCAATGGCTTTGAGCGGATCGTATTGAATATCGTCTGGCCTAATTATTTTGGGAGGGAACACCTTGGGAGTATCAAAGGGCTTGCCCAAACGGTCATGGTCGTTGGTTCAGCGCTTGGGCCGCTTCCGTTCGGTTTGTTTTTTGACTGGCTGGGAGGTTATCAGGAAGTCATTCTGCTGACCATTCTCTTTCCGGTGACCGCAGGTATTCTTGCGTTATTGTCACCCCAGCCGAAATATGAGGATTATCACGCATAAAAAACGTCAGAGGTTTAAAACCTCTGACGTTTTTTTAGTCTTTAAAGAAAGCGATGACGAGGCCGCCTTCTCCTGCGTATGTGGAGATAAGGGGTCCTGTTTCCATAAAGAGAGATTCTTTGAAATTGTAACGTTCTTTGATTGTACTCATTACTTTCTTTCCCCGGTCCTCATCGTTGCAATGGGACATCGCAATGACGCGGTCTTCCAGGTTGGATGCATACTCACCGATTTGGTCGACAAAGCGGCGCAAGGATTTCTTGTTGCCCCGTACTTTTTCCGTCACTTCTACTGCGCCTTCATCATCGCTCGCTTTCATAAGAAGTTTGATATTCAGTGTCTTGGCGATGGCCCCTTTGACCTTATCCAGTCGTCCGCCTTTGATGACATTTTCCAGTGTCTTCAAAATGAAGAGTGTCGTCGTCTTCTCAATCCGCTCCTCCATATGGGAGACCAGCTGGTTAAAATCGTATCCTTCTTCCATGCGGGCCGTCGCTTCATGCACGAGTAATGCAATGCCGCAGGAGGCCGTCTTCGTATTGAGAACGGCAATTTTACGGTCCGGTTCTTCATCAAGGAGCATGTCCTTACCCATGACAGCACTCTCATATGTACTGCTTAATCCCTGAGTAAGGGCAAGCACTAAAATTTCATCGTTCGGATCGATCTGTTTGTATTTTTCATAAAAATCATTCGGGCTTGGAGAAGAAGAACGGGGAAGTTCATCAGACTGCTTCAGTTTTTCATAAAACGTAGGCAAATCGATCGTTTCCCCTGTTTTATATTGTTCATCTCCGAAGTGTAAGTTAAGCGGAACATATTGAATACTATGTGCTTCCATCATTCCATGAGGCAGATCTCCGCCTCCATCAATGATCAGTTGTATCGTCATTTCTTCACCTGCTCTCTTAAATTCATCGTACTATTGAGGTGTACCCCATACTTATTCAATATTATATCAAACTTAGCGGTCTATCGGCGGTTTGTTTCATGAGTGAATTTCGGTTTAACCTTTTTCATCGTGCTCAGTATGAACATCATAAGACCGAAAATGACAATCGATCCTCCGAGCCATTGCGTCCATGTGATCACTTCATCCAAAATCCAATAGGCTAAAATAGAAGCCCCGATTGGTTCGACGAGTACAGCCATGGAAATCGTCGAGGTGCTGAGCCATTTCAATGTCCAGTTGAACAGCGTATGACCGAAGAAGGTCGGGATGATCGCAAGGCCTAAGAATATCAGCCACTGATCACCGTCGTAACCGGTAAAAGAATAATCGAGCGCCAGGTTATAGAGTAGAAGTGTGGCCGCTGCCATCCCATAAGCAATGAACGTATAGGTCATGATGGACTGACGTTTACGTAAGTTCTGACCAAGCAGGAAATAACCGGTAACGGTAATAGCACCAAGCAGGGCCAGCAGATCACCGAACAAAGCCGTGCCGCTTATTTGAAAGTCGCCCCAGCCGATGATTACGCTTCCTGTCAATGTGATGACAAGACTCAGAATGGCTCCGACAGTGAATCGCTCTTTGAAGAAGAGGTAGGTCCCCATAAAAGCGAAGACCGGCTGGAGGGCAACAAGGACGACGGAACTTGCGACGGTCGTATAATTCAATGATTCAAACCACAAAATAAAGTGGAAGGCGAGGAATACACCCGATAAAATCGCAAGAACCCAATCTTTCTTATTCGTTTGTTTTATTTCATCGAAATGTTTCCATAATACATAAGGAGCCATAATTCCGACTGCAATGGCCAGACGGTAAAAAGCGATCATCGCCGCCGGCGCATCTCCTGCGAGTTTGACGAAAATCGCGGAAGTGGAAATGGAAAGGACGCCTATAAACAAAATAATATATGGTTGAACTGGAGGCTTTTCCAAGCGAGCCCTCCTCTGGTATACGTCATTTTTTTCTCATTTTATCATTATTACGTTTGAAAAGCATAGCCGAAATGTGTAGAATTAACTATGTTATATGTGTTATGATGAATGAATCTATCAGGCAGATACCAGAGAAGCCTCTCCCGTTTCCTGTGGCAGAAGGCTTTTTTTACATGTATATAGGTAGAAGATTTAAACAATAAAGGAGTATGAAATTACTGTGACAACATTTCAATCACTAGGATTATCAAAACCTATCCTAAAATCATTAGACGTTATGGGTTTTGAAGAAACAACACCAATACAAGAACAAACAATCCCTCTAGGACTAGAAGGGAAAGATGTCATTGGTCAAGCTCAGACAGGTACGGGAAAAACGGCTGCATTCGGTATTCCGATGCTGGAAAAAATCAACAAGCAAGTGAAAGCCGTTCAAGGACTTGTCATCGCCCCGACAAGGGAATTGGCTATTCAAGTAGCAGAGGAGCTTAACCGTCTAGGTAAAGGAAAAGGCATTCGTGTCCTACCAATTTATGGTGGATCAAACATGGAACGCCAAATCCGTGCCTTGAAAAACAATGACATCGTCGTAGCAACACCAGGACGTTTGCTGGACCACATCCGTCGTAAAACAATCAAGTTACAAGATGTCCACACAGCAGTACTTGATGAAGCGGATGAAATGCTTAATATGGGCTTTATCGAGGATATCCGTGACATTTTGAAGGCACTGCCAGAAGAGCGCCAAACATTGCTTTTCTCTGCGACAATGCCGAAAGAAATTCGTGATATTGCAACAACATTGATGAATAACCCGGAAGAAGTAAAAGTCAAAGCGAAAGAAATGACAGTGGAAAACATTGAACAGTTCTTCGTAGAGATTCCGGAAAAGCACAAATTCGATACACTGACACGTTTGCTGGATATCCATGACCCTGCATTGGCGATTATTTTCGGTCGTACAAAGCGTCGTGTTGATGAAGTAGCTGACGGTCTTCAAGCTCGTGGATTCAGTGCTGAAGGCATTCACGGTGACTTGACACAAGGGAAGCGTATGTCCACATTGAACAAGTTCAAACGCGGACGTATCGAGATCCTTGTCGCAACAGACGTTGCCGCACGTGGCTTGGACATTTCTGATGTCTCTCACGTGTACAACTTTGACATTCCGCAGGATCCAGAAAGCTATGTTCACCGTATTGGACGTACTGGACGTGCCGGACGTAAAGGGAAATCCATTTCCTTCGTTACACCTCGTGAAAAAGATCAGCTTCACCTGATTGAAAAACTCACGAAGAAGAAAGTGGAACGCCTGAAAGTACCTTCTTCTGAAGAAGCAGCACGCGGTCAGCAAAAAGTGGCTGTTGAGAAGTTGGCAGAAACGATTACAAACAACGATTTGAATAATTATAAGCAGGCAGCTAACGAACTGCTTGAACAATATGAGTCCACAGACCTTGTCGCTGCTGCACTGAAAATGATGACAAAAGAACGCAGTGAAGTACCTGTCCGTTTGTCTTCTGTTCAACCGATCAGTGTGAAAAACGCACAGCGTGACAAGAGTAAGAAAAAAGGTGGCTACCGCAAAGGTGGAGGCGGCAAGCGCAACTTCAACAGCAAAAATAAATCCCGCAACCGGAACTTCAGCGGCAAAGGCGGCAGCAAGCGCGGCAATTACCAAAACAAAGGCCGCAGCTAAGTAAGACCATTGAAAAGATCAGTCCTCTGTACGAGGGCTGATCTTTTTTTATGCTCTGATAAACATTGCTGTTAATGTATATGGCAGGACGAAATTTTATCAGTGAGTTTTAAGCTTTTATCGGTGGGTTTTAGGTATTTATCAGTGACTTTCAAGTTTTTATCAGTGGGTTTAGCGCTTTTATCAGTGACTTTGATGTTTCTATCAGCAGAGCGGTCCTGGTAGAAAAGATAAAAAGACTCCACCCTGGAGGATGGAGCCGTTACATGCGGTTGACGAGTGCGAACAAGGCAAGGAAGATGATGATACCCCAGAGAATGTACTTGCCTGTGTTCTTCCGTCCGTATTTTCTTTTCTGCCAACGATTCGGATCGAAAGAAATGTCATCACTGTCGGAACGCGAGTGACGGGTGCGGACTTGCCATAAAGAAAAGCGGCGTGCATTTTTTAAAATGACAGGAGCAATGGCGAAACCGCCAATCAGTCCGAATAAGTGACCGAAGATATTGATGTTTGGCCGTGCAAAAGTCATGAATAAACCGATCGCAAAAATGGCGAGAATGATTTGCGAATTGGCTGTATCAATCAAGTGTTTCCGGTTCATGATCATAAATAGATAAACGCCGAAGATACCGAAAATGGCTCCTGAAGCCCCAAGGTGCCAGTAATAGGCATCCGGATTAACGATAAATGTACCGAGGTTGCCGACAATGCCGGCAAATAAATACATCACAACAAACTTTCCTTTTCCTAACATCTGCTCAAGGGCCGGCCCGAAGAGGACGAGGGAAAAGGAGTTGAACAGGGCATGGGTGAAATCTCCGTGTAAGAAAATCGGAGTGACGAGGCGCCAATATTCGCCGTTCAAAATCAAGGCATTCATCCCAATGCCCCATTCCTTCAAGTCAACCGCAAAACCGAGCTGCAGAAAATCCATCAACAGCCATAAAAAGAAATGAAGCCCAACGAGAAATGAAACAATCGGATAAAATCGAATAAATTCTTTAAAACTTTCCGTTCGTACAAACATGATTAATCTCCTTTTTTACGTTCAAGATTAAGATGAGGGGGGGAGTTTTCTGCCCCTCGGTGACCTCCGCGAAATCACCGAGGTCAGTAAACGTGCATAAAGTTCATTGAACTCCTATTATAATGTAATCCCCGCAGCTTCCTCGTATTCTTTTTTACCGTGAAAAGATTCGGGTATACTGTTCATAGATTGTTAATGAAAAGGAAGATGAATTGTGATCAAAGGCATCGGCGTAGATATCATTGAATTGGATCGTATTAAACAAAGTATAAAGCGAAGAGAACGCTTTGTTCAACGAATACTGACTGAAGAGGAACATCTTCGTTACGAATCGTTGAATGAAAAAAGAAAAGTGGAATACTTGGCGGGTCGGTTTGCTGCAAAAGAAGCTTTTGCCAAAGCGACGGGTACAGGAATCGGCAAGCTCGGTTTCCATGACGTTGAAATATTATCAAATGAAACGACAGGGGCGCCTATGATGAAGGCGAAAGGCTACGATCGCTATCAGGTGTGGGTGTCCATCAGTCATAGTTCGGATCATGCCATTGCTCAGGTGGTTTTGGAAGAGTGCTAGGGAGGTATAGGAGGGCAGACATAATTACATAGGTTGTCTCATAACATTGTAATGCGGGTAGGAGGGAACGAATTGGATATTGTTACCGCACAAGAAATGTACGAACGGGATCGAGTGGCCATGGAAGCCGCTGGACTAGATGGGAAGATGCTCATGGAGAATGCCGGGAGAGCGGTTGCGTATGACTTTCTCCGCCACATTCAAAAAGAGCATAAGATTGTCGTCCTGATAGGTGCTGGCAATAATGGCGGCGATGGATTCGTCATTGCCAGGACGTTGTTGAACCTTGGATACGATGTGGAGGCTTGGCAAGTCGTTCCGGACGCAAAGACCACTGGAGATGCAGAAGCACATAAGAGGATATTCCAAGCTTCTGGTCACCCGTACAGACTATTGAAGAGTTCGGAAGACTTGAATACTTCTCTATGTCGTGCAGATGTATGCATCGACGCGATGTTAGGGATCGGAGTGAAGGGGCGGCTGAGAGAGCCCTACGCGGATATCGTCCGTCTCTGTAATGAGAGATCAATTGTAAGACTTGCCGTCGATCTCCCTTCCGGTGTGCCGGCAGATGAAGGGGAAGAGGATTTTGAGGCATTCCAAGCTCATTACACGTCGATCATCGAAGCGCCGAAGCAGAGTGCCTTTTTACAACACACACAGCCATACTATGGCGAATGGTCGGTCGTGGAAATCGGACTGCCACCCAAACAACTTCCGGATCACCGGAGGAGGCTTTGGGGGAGGGCTGATGTCGAAAGGACCTTGCCTGGACGAGAGGCTCATTCCCATAAAGGATCGCACGGAAAAGGATTGGTCATCGGAGGGTCTCGCTTGATGCCCGGCTCTGTCGCTATGACGGCGAGGGCAGCTCTGCGGAGCGGGGCGGGATTGATTGCGGTATCCACGGATTCTGAAGCGATTCCTGCGATTTCTCCGTATGTGCAAGAAGCGACTTTTGTAGAAGGGGAAAATGGAGGACGAGTTCCTGACCTGGGAGGGTACGATGGTATCGCTGTCGGTATGGGATTGGGCCGCAACTCTATGCAGGAAACAGTGGTGGAGCGACTGGTCCGTGAAAAAGAAACCCCATTACTGGTGGATGCCGACGGGTTGTACCTTTTAAAAGGTTTCCTTGGAGAGTTGAAAAATAGGGAAGTTCCGACCGTTCTGACGCCTCACCCAGGTGAATTCGCCCACTTGACGGGTCTTTCCATCCAGGAGATTTTGCGCGCTCCTTTTTCCTATTCAAAAGAATTCGCTGAAAAGCACGGCGTGTACCTCGTTCTGAAAGGACCTTCAACGATCATTACAGGTCCTGATGGTGAACAGCGGGTAGACGTCTCAGGCAATGCAGGCCTCGCTAAAGGTGGAAGCGGTGATGTTCTTTCTGGCATTCTGCTCAGCATGATGATGCAGACAGAACATGTGATGGATGCCTTAAGCAATGGTTGTTTCCTTCATGGATCAACGGCTGATTTACTTGTGCAGGATGGACATTCGAAGGTTGACCTACTCGCCTCTGACGTCATTGAAGGTTTATCCCGGACGTTCCGTACATTTTCTTCTTGATCCATATCATACGTTCCCTTTGTCCTTAAGTAGAGACAAAGGAGTTGAGTCTTATGCAAAGACGTTTTCTGATCCTGTTGTTCAGTCTGTTCGTCTTAGGTGCTTTGACAGCTTGTGGCTCACAGTCGAAAGAAGATGTCGTCAAAAAGCTCGAAAAACAGTCGGAAGAAATGGCTGGATATAAGACCGAAGCGAATATGAAGATGCGTACAGGGAAGGAAGAACAGAAATACAACATTCAAGTGTGGCATAAAAAGGATGATTTTTACCGTGTGAAGCTTCAAAATGATCAGGATGAAAAAGGGAGCCAGATCATTTTGAAAAATGACAGCGGCGTGTATGTCTTGACGCCTGCCTTGAACAAGAGTTTCAAGTTCCAAAGCGAATGGCCTCAAAACACAAGTCAGCCTTATCTTTATGCTTCACTGCTGAATGATATCAAAGCGGATCCGGATGCAGAGTTCAATGCTTCCGAAAACTACTTTGTGTTCAAGACAAAGACAAACTATCAAAATAACAAAACCCTGCCGTTCCAGGAAATTTACTTTGATAAGAAAACCTATCATCCTGTGATGGTGAAAGTGTTTGACCAGGATATGAATGCTCTTGTGGAAGTCCAATTCGCCAACTTCTCGAAGGACGATTCCATGAAGAAGGAAGACTTTGATGTCGATAAGAATATGGCCATGGCTCCAACAGAAGCCCCTGTTGCGAACATGGAAGGGGAAGAGCTTGAAGAAGTGCTGTATCCACAAGAGACATTTGGTGCTGAACTTGCAGATGAACGTGAAGTGAAGACGGAAGATGGAAAACGATTCATTATGACCTATGCAGGTGATAAGAACTTCACATTGGTTCAGGAAAAAGCGGAAGTTCAAGCGGCAAGTGCTCAATACTCTGTCCAGGTGAATGGTGAACCTGTCCAGCTTTGGGATGGAGTTTTTGCAGCCTTCGAACACAACCGTCTGGAATGGAACCATAATGGAACGACTTATCAGCTCGCGAGCAATGAACTGACGCAAGATGAAATGGTCGCTGTCGCAAGCTCAATCAACACGGCTGCGATGGTGAAATAAACTTGGAAGGAGCAGGCTTAACGGTCTGCTTTATTTTTTGGTCTTCCATCACTCTGGTTAGGAAGATGCCCCTCAAGCTTCACCCCCCTGGGCTCACGAGAGTCTTTGCTTTCTTTAGAGTCAATCACCAAATCTATCCAATATTCCTGTTTTTTCTATGATATTTGACACTGGCTTCTTCTCATTCAATAATAAAAAGATATAGAGAGAGGAGCGGTCATTGTGGCATGGGATACGTATTACAGAGATTCAATCGCAGAGGTTGAATTGACGGCGATTGAGTATAATATACAGCAATTGAAACACCGATTGGAAAAAGAGACAGACATTTGCGCGGTAGTCAAAGCAGATGCCTACGGACATGGGGACGTGCAAGTCGCAAGGGCTGCCTTAAAAGCGGGAGCAAAGAGTCTTGCCGTCGCACTTTTGGATGAAGCTTTAAAACTGAGAAGAGCAGGAATTGAGGCACCGATTCTCGTCATGGGCTGGACACGCCCTGGGGATGCTGCGGTCGCTGCTGAAAACAACATTGCTTTAACGGTTTTCCAAAAAGATTGGCTGAAGGAAGCGGCGGGTATTCAGCGTTCTAACCCATTGAAACTTCATCTAAAAATCGATACAGGTATGGGACGGATCGGGGTACGAACGGTGGCAGAATTAGAGGAAATCCTTGCTGTTCTTGCTGAAACCTCCGATTTTCATTTGGAAGCTTTGTTTACCCATTTTGCTACAGCGGATGAGGAAGAATCCGAGTATTTTCATAAACAACAAGAGCGCTGGCACGAAATGTTTTCTTATTTTAAGAGGAATTGGGCAGAAGATGTCGAAATTCATACAAGTAACAGTGCGACAAGTATGAGGGTTCCGGAGCGGATGGATCATTTTGTCCGATTTGGTATCAGTATGTATGGACTTTATCCTTCTCCCCATGTCAAAAAAGAACGGCCGATCGACTTGAAGCCTGCTTTTTCTCTGTCGAGCCGGCTGGTCCATGTCAAAAAAATAGAGGCTGGAGAATCGATTAGTTATGGGGCTACCTACACAACGGAAAAAGAAGAGTGGATCGGCACCATTCCGCTTGGTTATGCGGATGGTTGGATCCGTAAGCTTCAAGGTGCGGAGGTCCTCGTCGACGGGAAACGTCAGCCGATTGTCGGAAGAATTTGCATGGATCAATTCATGATTCGGCTGGATCAGGAATATCCTATAGGGACAAAGGTTACCTTAATTGGTAAACAAGGGGATCAAGAAATTTCAGCCGATGAAATAGCAGAGCATCTCGAAACGATCAATTATGAGATACCCTGCATGATCAGCCAAAGGGTGCCGAGAGTTTTTCAAGAAGATGGGAGAACGGTAGAAGTGAGAAACTCCTTGTTGTGAGTAAGCTTCCCGTTTCCGGACAATTCTCCCGATGTAAGGATAAAAGCTTTCATAATTCACGAAAAAATTCCAACACTCCTTTGCAATGGACACTCCCGTTTGATAAGATTAGAGTGGACTAATTGACTGGTTTCTTTTGAGAGAAGATGGTGGAGGTGTATGGTTTTGTCCGATAGCATGCAGGAGATTGTCATCCGGATTCCGGATAACCTACTCAATGAAGTGGATGGCTTCATTCAACTCGATAACAGTGATCGGAGCGATTTCATGTGTCAAGCAACGAAAATGTATTTGCGTGAGAAGAAACAGCGACATATTAGAGAATCCATGCGTAGAGGCTACATGGAAATGGCGAAAATCAATTTAAATATCGCTTCAGAAGCGTTTCAAGCTGAAGAGGAGGCCGAACACACCCTGGAGCAACTAGTGAGCGGGGTGTGAAGCCAGTGATAGTCAAACGAGGTGACGTTTATTTCGCTGATTTGTCCCCAGTTGTGGGATCAGAACAAGGCGGGGTTCGTCCTGTACTCGTCCTTCAAAATGATATTGGTAATCGTTTTAGCCCTACCGTGATCGTAGCCGCGATTACTGCGCAAATACAAAAAGCCAAACTTCCAACACATGTCGAAATTAATGCAGAAAAATACGGGTTCGAGCGAAACTCTGTGATCCTACTGGAACAAATCAGAACGATTGACAAACAGCGTTTGACCGATAAGATTACTCAACTTGACGAACCGATGATGCAGCAGGTCAACAAAGCCTTGCAGATCAGCCTCGGTTTGATCGACTTTTAATCGGAAAGCACGTCGTGTATGAAAAATAAAGTTGCCTTTTTAAGGTAACTTTATTTTTTTTGGCTTTTCTAGTTTATAATGGACATAGATAGGGTATTGATGATGGCGTGTTTTTTATTAACAGGTTTTTATTAGGTTCACTTGTCATTTTACAGAGGGTATGGAAAGATACTCATGTATGAGCGATATGGATGCCCTTATGATGAAAGCGAGGGCAAATGGTGTAAAAGTAAGGCTTTTTCTGATAAAGTTATATTCAAATAGTATAAGCACGAACAATAGAGGGTTATGAGGCGGAGGTTTAGATAATGGACGAAAGACTGAAAAATGTAGTGGTAGAACATAGTGATGACATTGTCAAAATGTGGTTGGAGGAAGTCAATACACATAAGAAGAATGATTATACATCGACGATTTCTGATGAAATGTTCGAAAGCACGAATCGTGAATTCGTCAATGTGATTTTTTCCAGTATCGAGAAACAGGGATTATCTTCTGACTTGGACGATTTCTCTGAACGCTTGATCAATCTCGGCTGGCCGTTGAGTTATTTAACAGACGGGATGCAGGTGTTCCGTCGTGTAGTGACGGATTTCATCCTCAAACAATCGGATAAAATCGACTCGGATTATTTTTCTGAGGTCCTTCGTAAAGTAGATGGCTGGGTCGATCCAATCATCAACCGTCTTGTCAACGAGTATTCAGGAAGCTGGGAGCACATCGTTTCCTTGCAAAGGGTAGCTTTACAAGAGCTTTCCGCACCCTTGATCCCTGTGATGGAGAACATTACGATCATGCCTCTGATCGGAACCATCGACACGGAGCGGGCCAAGTTAATCATGGAGAACCTTTTGGACGGAGTGATCAAACATAACGCTGAAGTTGTTTTGATCGATATCACAGGTGTTCCGGTTGTGGATACGATGGTTGCCCACCACATCATCCAAGCAGCTGAGGCTGTGCGACTGATCGGTTCACGGTGCATTTTAGTGGGAATCCGCCCTGAAATTGCACAGACGATTGTGAACCTCGGAATCGATTTAGGGAAGTTCCCTACGAAGAGTTCATTGCGGAAAGGGTTCCAAACAGCATTAGAATTAACAAATCGTCGTATTGAAGAAACCCAGAACAATGATGAAGACATCGAAAAATTAATTGATTCACTAGATAGGGAGTGAAAACATGAGGATACCTATTTTAAAGCTTCATAACTATTTACTCATTTCCATACAAATCGATTTGGATGATCAGACGGCCATCCAATTCCAAGAAGATCTTTTGAGCAAGATTCATGAAAGCGGAGCGACAGGTGTCGTCATTGATTTGACATCCGTTGATATCATCGATTCTTTCATTGCCAAAGTGTTGGGAGACGTTGTGACGATGTCGGATTTGATGGGGGCCAAAGTTGTTTTGACGGGGATCCAGCCGGCAGTTGCGATGACTCTTATTGACCTAGGTATACACATGCAAGATGTCCCGACCGCGTTAGATCTAGAACAAGGATTGATCAAACTTCGCCAGGAATTGGAGGAGTGAATATGGACTTTCAATCCTGTGTCAATATAAAGAAGGAGTGGGACATCGTCGGAGCCAGACAACTTGGACGAGATATATCCAGAAAGATCGGCTTCGGGACTGTCGATCAAGCAAGGATTGCCACGGCCATTTCTGAACTGGCACGGAACATTTATTTATATGCAGGAACAGGCAAAGTCTGTTTCGAAGCACTCGAAGACATGAATAAAAAGGGAATTCGGATCGTAGCTACGGATGAAGGACCCGGAATCAAAGATATCAGCCAAGTTATGGAAGACGGATTCACCACATCAGGAGGGCTTGGAGCAGGACTGCCAGGGGTGAAACGGTTGATGGATGACTTTGATATCGTATCTGGAGAAGGTGAAGGTACGGAAATCACTGTCGTCAAATGGCTCCGTTAAAGGAGGTAATAAGTGATGAACACATTGAAGCTCGATTTAGAAAATTATAAAGAACTATTACAAGAGTATATTAAGACCGAGGATGAGCAAGCTCTATATCAAGCGGAACAGTTCAGTAAGCACTCCATGCAGCAGAACATATCGCCGGAAGAGATCATCAATGTTCATATCCAATCGCTACAGGAAATATACCCGGATATGCCGAGGTATATTCAGTCATCTATGAACTTTCTTCTGGAAACCATGATTTCTTATGGGTTGGCTTACCAGGAGTATCAGACGTTGCGGGAGAAGCAGCTTGAGCTCAAATCGGAAATTTCCGTCGCTGCCAATATGCAGAAAACGTTATTGTCGACAGTGAAACCGGATCTATCTGAGATTGATGTAGGAGCTTTGAGTGTTCCTGCGAAGCAAATGAACGGGGACTATCATCACTTTGTCCACGATGGAAAAGGAAGCCTTGGAATCGCTGTCGCCGATGTCATAGGTAAAGGTGTACCCGCTGCTCTCTGTATGTCGATGATCAAATATTCGATGGACAGTTTTTCAGGGATGCGAACGGACCCTAGTGTCATTCTGGGCAGCCTGAACCGTGTAGTGGAACGGAACGTAGACGCAAGCATGTTCATTACGATGTTCTATGGATTGTATAATTCGAACGAGCATACGTTCACTTTTTCATCAGCCGGCCATGAACCAGGTTACTATTATCATAAAGATCGTGATGAATTTGAGGAAATCGATGTACCGGGACTTGTACTCGGCGTATCTCCTGAGGTCACGTATAAGCAGTATGAAAAGAGAGTGGAAAAAGGAGATATGATCATCCTTCTGACCGATGGGGTGACAGAATGCCGACAAGGAGATCGATTCATCGATCAGGAAGAGATTTTACATGTCATCAAACAATATTCTCATCTACCGGCACAGGGAATCGTGGATCAAGTGTATAAACATTTTGAGCGTCTGCAGGACTTCCAGTTGAGAGATGATTTCACATTGATTATTTTACGAAGGAATGTTTAACAACTGTTTATACAGGGTAACCAACTATGTAGTACGTTTTTTAGGAAACATTGGGAGGGATTATGATGAATTTATCTATAGATGTTACGAACAATGAAGGTGTTTCAAATGTCGTCCTTACCGGAGAGGTGGATGCATTCACAGCACCCAAATTAAAAGATACATTGCTGCCGCTGACGAAGGAAAAAGGCCAAGTCGTAGAGGTGGATTTTCAGGATGTGAATTACATGGATTCCACAGGTCTTGGTGTATTCATCAGTGCCTTGAAATCGACGAAGGAGCATGAATCTGAGATGCGCCTTGTCCATATGCAGGACCGTGTTTACCGTCTCTTCAAGATTACGGGGTTAACAGAAATTATAAACATCGAGTCTACAGTGCAAGGTGGAATGTAAACATGGAACCATTTGATTTTGTTGAAGTGAAGGTACCTGCCAAAGCGGAATACATCGGTGTCGTCCGTCTGAGCATATCAGGGATTGCCAACCGAATGGGATTCACTTATGAAGATATCGAAGATTTGAAAGTAGCCATTTCAGAGGCGATTACAAATGCAGTGAAACATGCATATAAAGAAACGGGTGAAGGTGAAATTACCATCGGTTTCGGTGTTTATCAGGACAGACTTGAAATCATGGTCGCTGATCATGGAGGAAGCTTTAACCTTGGCGAGATTAAGGAAGATATCGGCCCTTATAAACAAGATGATGATATCGAAGAACTGCGCGAAGGAGGCTTTGGCCTGTTTCTCATTGACGCTCTGATGGACAAAGTTGAAATCAATAGCAAATATGGAGTCATTGTCCTTATGACAAAATATCTCCATGAAACCGGGGTGGGTCAAGATGGCGACCAAATCACAACACCACAATGAGGAAGTTTACGAATGGATCGCCTATCTACAAGAGAACCCGAGAGATGAAGAGATCCAAGAAAAGGTTGTCCTCGTTTATAAGGACCTTGTAGAATCCATTGCTCGTAAATACTCAAAAAACAGCACCATTCATGAAGACTTGGTTCAAGTCGGCATGCTTGGACTGTTAGCGGCAATCCGAAGGTATGATCCCGAATTCGGAAAGTCCTTTGAGTCGTTTGCCATACCGACGATCATTGGGGAAATCAAACGCTTCATTCGTGACAAAACATGGAGCGTCCATGTCCCGCGTAGAATCAAGGAGCTTGGGCCGAAGATCAAAAAGGTATCGGAAGAACTAACGAACTCATTGCAGCGCTCTCCATCTGTAAAAGAAATTGCAGATGAATTAGAAGTATCTGAAGAGGATATCCTTGAAACGATGGAAATGGGCAAAAGCTATAAAGCTCTGTCTGTCGACCGTAAGATTGAAGCAGACTCTGACGGCAGCACCGTCACCATCCTTGATTTGATTGGAAATCAGGAAGATGGTTATTCCAACATCGATCAGAGGATGCTCTTAGAAAAGATTCTGCCCATCCTTAGCGAACGCGAACAGGAAATCTTACAATGCACGTACTTTGAAAACATGAGTCAGAAAGATACAGGCGAACGACTGGGCATCTCCCAGATGCACGTATCCCGTTTGCAAAGGCGTGCATTGAGGAAACTGAGAGAAGCCTTGCAATCTGAATCTGTCGAGGTATTCTAGTGGAAAAGGAAAATAAACGGGTGGATTTATCTATTTTCCAAAAAGCCAAAAAAGGGAATTATTATTGTGGGGACAGCTATTTCTATAAGGAAACGGAGGATGCATTCCTTTGTGCCCTTGCCGATGGCCTCGGAAGTGGCGAAATGGCCCGCGAATCGTCCAAGGCGGTTATGGAAGTGATAGAGGAACATCCTGACTTGACTCTAGAAGCTCTCATCAAAAAATGCAATGAGGTGTTGGTAGGGAAACGAGGAGTGGTCCTTGGGATTTTAAGGATCGACTTTAACGCTCGTACTTACTCTTATTCATCGATTGGTAACATCGGGGTTATTACTGTGGACCCGGATGGGAAGCGTAATCGCAACATTCCGTTGGCTGGTTACTTATCCGGTTATCCTCGCAGGCTGAGAATTTCTCACGGAACTGTGCAGGAAGGGATGGTATTCCTTATGTTTTCAGACGGAGTCAATGACCGTCGTCTGTCTTCAAATTTCACTCATTCCAGAGACGTTGAGCAAATCACTCAACATTATAAAGAATTATACGGTCAATCCCGTGATGATGATATCACACTGATTGCTATGGCTTATAATTGAAACCCTTCATTCGAACCGAAAGGTAGAATGAAGGGTTTTATTGTTTTTGTTCGAACAATCATCTTACTATTAGTTATTAAAGTATATGGCAGGATTGTGGAAGACTTGATTTCGAGATGTTTTGGGATTCGTTTGCCGTGTTGAGCGTCAGGGATGGCTGGGAAGCCACTCGCTTTCCTGCGGGGATGACGGCAAGCCTCCTCGTGCGGGGTCTCGCCAGCCAATCCATTCCCGCGGGAGTCTCGCAGCTTCCCAACCATCCCATTCGATGAATGTGAGAAACGAACCCCATTACTGTGTGGGGGGGTCTTCCACTATCCTTGTGGTATATGCATAAAGCGCTACATAACAAGCTTTCCGCACCCAGAATAGAGTGCCTGCAAGTTCGTATCCTCCATTTATTCTGTGCATAAAAGCAGCTTATTCTGGAAGTGGTTTCGAGACACTTATATGGCAAAGGGGCGGAGGGGAACGGAGAGACTCCTATGGGACGTGTGGGACAGGTGAGACCCCGGAAGGCGTAGCCTGAGGAGGCTCACCGCCCGCCCCATGGAAAGCGAACCTTTTCCCGCAGCCCCTAAACTCTCACAAAAGTCTCGAAACTGAGTGTTCAAGTATTCTCTTTTATAATTTGATACAATGGATGAGACGTCATTGAAGGAGGTCATTTTGTTGAGTGAAACAAATAAAAATACCGAGCTTATGAAGCTCGTAGCGAAACAGACGAAATTGAAGGATCAGACAATCAAACAAGTCATTGAATTGCTTGAAGAAGGAAATACCGTTCCGTTTATCGCCCGTTATCGGAAAGAGCTGACAGGCGGACTGGATGAAGTGCAAATCAAAGAGATAGAAGATCAGTGGAACTATGTAACGAACCTTGTTCAGCGTAAGGAAGAAGTCATTCGCCTCATTGATGAACAGGACAAACTGACCGAAGACTTACGCCACCAAATTGAATCCGCTGAAAAACTTCAAAAAGTGGAAGACTTGTACCGCCCTTATAAACAAAAACGTAGGACAAGAGCGACGATTGCCAAAGAAAAAGGGTTGGAGCCTCTCGCGACTCAAGTGTGGGAACAGCAGAACATCGACTTTGAAAAGGAAGCTGAAGCCTTCTTTTCTGATGAACACGAAGTGAATACGGTTGAAGATGTCCGGGGAGGGGTGAATGATATCATCGCCGAATGGATCTCGGATGACCCTACATATCGAGAAAAGATTAGAAAACAGACGCACGACAAGGGTGTCATCGCTTCATCTGAAAAGAAAGCAGATAAAGATGAAAAAGGCATTTTTGAAATGTATTATGACTACCAAGAACCCGTTCGGTCTATCGTGTCCCACCGTGTTCTAGCCCTTAACCGTGGTGAAAAAGAAGAAATCATTAAAGTATCCGTTCAGCCTCCTGAAGAGGCGATTGTTCAATATTTGGAGAGGAGTGTCATTAAACGCCATACGGTCGGGAAGCTTCGTTCCATTTTGGAAGAAGCCATTCAGGACAGTTATAAGCGTTTAATTCAGCCATCTGTTGAAAGGGAGATCCGAGGTGCATTATCTGAGCAAGCCGAGGAACAGGCGATTGAAGTTTTCTCCAGTAACCTGCGAAACCTCTTGCTCCAACCCCCGTTGAAAGGGAAAGTGGTTCTGGGAGTAGACCCTGCCTACCGTACCGGATGTAAGCTTGCCGTCGTAGATGAAACAGGGAAAGTGCTGGACATTGGCGTCATCTACCCAACAGCACCTAGAAATGATACGGCAGGAGCAGAGAAAAAGATTCTTGCCTTCATGGATACGTATGACATTGAGCTGATGGCCATCGGGAATGGTACAGCCTCCAGAGAAACGGAACAATTCATCGCAGATATGATCCAAAGACATCAGCTGAAGGCTTCTTATATGATTGTGAATGAAGCAGGGGCAAGTGTGTACTCAGCTTCGAAGCTCGCCCGTGAAGAATTCCCTGACTTTCAAGTGGAAGAACGAAGTGCGGTATCTATCGCTCGCCGTGTCCAGGATCCATTAGCAGAACTCGTGAAAATTGATCCTAAATCGATCGGTGTCGGTCAATACCAGCACGATGTAACTCAGAAAAAACTGAATGAATCATTAACATTCGTTGTAGAGACGGCGGTAAACCAAGTGGGAGTTAATGTGAACACAGCCTCTTCTTCTCTGCTGCAATATGTATCAGGGCTAAGTAAAACCGTTGCGAACAATGTCGTGAAAAAGAGGGAGGAGTTAGGCAAGTTTACGAAACGATCCGAACTCAAAGATATTCCACGCTTAGGTGCAAAGACATTTGAGCAAAGTATCGGCTTTTTACGAATACTAGACGGAAAAGAACCTCTTGATCGCACACCTATCCACCCGGAAAGTTACAAAGCGACAAGGGAACTGCTGAGGAAGTTCGGATTTACCACAGAAGATATCGGAACGGACAAGTTAGCAGAAGAATTGAAAAGTGTAGACACATCATCTGTAGCAGAACAACTGGACATTGGGGAGTTGACGCTGCAGGATATTGTGAAATCTCTCGTTCAGCCTGGCCGCGACCCAAGGGATGATTTGCCTAAGCCATTGTTGAAAACGAATGTTCTTTCAATGGAAGATTTAGAACAGGGGATGGAACTGGAAGGAACCGTAAGGAACGTAGTAGACTTCGGTGCTTTCGTGGATATTGGTGTGAAACAGGATGGGCTTGTCCATATCTCAAAACTTGCTGACAAATTCGTCAAACACCCAATGGACGTGGTGGCGGTAGGGGACGTCGTTACCGTTTGGGTCGATCAAGTGGATGTACAAAAGCAGAGGATCGCTTTGACCATGATCAATCAAGGATAATACTAAACGAAACTGCCTGGAGAGAGAAAGCTTTCCGGGTAGTTTTTATTTGTATAGGTGCTGATAGTAATACCAGCATTGATTCAGCATTTTAATTTGATATTTATCTTTGTTCAAGAATGCTTTTGTCATTTGGTTCTTCAACCAGGAAGGCATAAGAAGTCATCTCCTTCATATTCAACTTTTTTCATTCTTATGATACAGTATGCAAAGGGCGAGGGAGGTGTTCCTATGACAGACCAGGAATTGCAGCAATGGACCGATGAATTATCGAAAAAATACTTTGACAAGCCTTTTGCGCATGATGTATACTTCAATTCTCGTCTTCGGACGACAGGAGGGAGATACATTCCTTCTAAAAAAGTAATTGAAATCAATCCGAAATATATAGTAGAATTAGATGGTGTCGAATTAGAAGGCATCATTAAACATGAACTTTGTCATTACCACCTTCATATTGAAGGGAAAGGTTTTGGGCATCGCGATCCTGAGTTCAAGGCTTTATTAAAAGAAACAGGGTCTCCACGACACTGTTCACCATTGCCTTCTGAAAAAAGTGGGAACTTCCATCACTATGTTTGTACAAAATGCGGACAAACATACAAGCGGAAAAGACGGGTGAACACAAAACGTTTCGGATGTGGGAAATGTAAAGGGAATATAAAAAAGAAGTAAATTTTCCATTGACGAAAGAGGGGCCACATGTTAAATTAGTTAAGTCCTAACAAAACAAGCCAAAAACACATGGGAAACGACTTAAATTTCATGTAAAAAAGGTTTGACACCACGGACGAAATGTTATAAGATATAAAACGTCGCTGATAAACAGCAACGAACATTACGAATTATTCCAACGTAGCTCAGTGGTAGAGCAATCGGCTGTTAACCGATCGGTCGTAGGTTCGAATCCTACCGTTGGAGCCATTACGGAGAAGTACTCAAGTGGCTGAAGAGGCGCCCCTGCTAAGGGTGTAGGTCGCGTAAGCGGCGCGAGGGTTCAAATCCCTCCTTCTCCGCCATTTATTTTTGGCCCGTTGGTCAAGTGGTTAAGACACCGCCCTTTCACGGCGGTAACACGGGTTCGAATCCCGTACGGGTCACTTAACCTTATAAAGGTCCGGTAGTTCAGTTGGTTAGAATGCCTGCCTGTCACGCAGGAGGTCGCGGGTTCGAGTCCCGTCCGGACCGCCACTCTTTTTGGGCCATAGCCAAGCGGTAAGGCAACGGTTTTTGGTACCGTCATGCGCTGGTTCGAATCCAGCTGGCCCAGCCATTTTTCTTTCGAAAAAGAGTTGACAAAAAGCTGAATAAGTTATATGATGTTTCTTGTGCTTCAAAAAAACAACATCATCATTGAGTGTTACAGATTCCTTTAATAGGAGCCATTAGCTCAGCTGGTAGAGCATCTGACTTTTAATCAGAGGGTCGAAGGTTCGAATCCTTCATGGCTCACCATTTATTATGCGGGTGTGGTGGAATTGGCAGACACGCTAGATTTAGGATCTAGTGCTTCACGGCGTGGGGGTTCAAGTCCCTCCACCCGCATTATCCAATTATCATGATCAGCATCCCATTGTTTACTACAGCAATTTTGCGGTCGTGGCGGAATCGGCAGACGCGCTAGGTTGAGGGCCTAGTGGGAGGTAATCCCGTGGAGGTTCAAGTCCTCTCGGCCGCACCAACTTTTTTAAAAAAAAGTGCTTGCGTCACAACACAAAAGATGATAAGATATTAAATGTCGCTTTTTTAATGCGCCCGTAGCTCAATTGGATAGAGCGTCTGACTACGGATCAGAAGGTTAGGGGTTCGACTCCTCTCGGGCGCGCCATTAACGGGAAGTAGCTCAGCTTGGTAGAGCACTTGGTTTGGGACCAAGGGGTCGCAGGTTCGAATCCTGTCTTCCCGACCATCGAAATCCTAAATAACAATATGATACACTTGCGGGTGTAGTTTAGTGGTAAAACCTCAGCCTTCCAAGCTGATGATGAGGGTTCGATTCCCTTCACCCGCTCCATTTTATTGAATGTCATCGGGGCCTGTAGCTCAGTTGGTTAGAGCGCACGCCTGATAAGCGTGAGGTCGGTGGTTCAAGTCCACTCAGGCCCACCATGATTCATTTGATCTTTGAAAACTGAACGAACCAACCAGTACGTCAAAAACATTTCTTCTATAAAGAAGAAATTTGAAACAAGCACATTCGGTGTGCAAATGAGCAAGTCAAACTTAACTTTTATGGAGAGTTTGATCCTGGCTCAGGACGAACGCTGGCGGCGTGCCTAATACATGCAAGTCGAGCGCGGGAAGCGAGTGGATCCCTTCGGGGTGAAGCTCGTGGAACGAGCGGCGGACGGGTGAGTAACACGTGGGCAACCTGCCTGTAAGATCGGAATAACCCCGGGAAACCGGGGCTAATGCCGGGTAA
>NZ_FNIZ01000025.1 GCF_900104185.1 Halobacillus aidingensis
CTGGACACCCTTGCCTTTAGCTAACGGCTACAACGACCTTCGCCGTTCGGGACTTGAACCCTAGAGTTTATGCCCATGCCGGGCACACATAAAAAAAGATGACGAGCTAATGCTCGCCATCCTTTCATAGAATAGGGGTGATGGAATTACATCATGCCGCCCATACTTGAAAGAGTTTTCCCCCACTTTCCATCTCCGTGATTCACCTTAAATTCGAGTTAACCACACAGGCAAAACAGAACATACATTCGTGTTATTTCGGAGAACTTTTCCGATTCGTGAGGTTTTCTGTGAGGTTCTAAAACCTCACAAGTATCATCCACTTAGAATTTATTAATGAAGCAAAACCACAATCACTCCACCATACACATCGAGTGATTGTTGTCCCCCGTTACTTTTCTTGTGACTTTTTAAAAGTCACATTTCCCTTGACGAATTGGTTTAGATTACCGTCAACAACAAGACCAACAGCTTAGAAGGCTGTTGGAGTAGGTACGATAGCACAAGATCGACTAGTTCATAACACTATTAAATAAACGTTCCTTATGATTAAAGTGGATATGTCAAAATAAAATTGGGGCAAAAACAAAGAAATTCTGCCCCATTTTCTGCCCCAAATTGTAATTTTTGATTCGAGTTTCTTCATTATAATATTGTCATTTCGTGTCAATCACCCATACATTTATGCTAGATAAATAGAGAAGAGTGGGTATCACGTCAAAACATAATAAATGGATAAAAGCAGTTAATATAGCCTTAACTGTAAGAAAGACAATCATTAAATTAGAGAAGAGCTATTCTTCGTGCAGCAAAATCGCTGGAACAACTCGTATGTACACAAGTTCACTTATGAGTTCTATGATCGTCTGGGTAATGATGACAGCAGCAACCATATTTCCTATTTCAGGTAGTGCTAATGCAAGTGGTAGTACAACGAGTGAGTTCCTTGTGGTGCCACTAAAAATGAGTGCCCTCCCTGATTTCACTCCTAATTTAAACCATCTGGCTACATATTTAGCTATGATGGGCATAATCACCATAAAAACAACGTATAAAGGGACCACTTTCATAACTTGATCCGCATACGCGGGCAATTTAACGATTTTTCATCCCCTTTTCCTAAGGAAGTAATCACGATGACATAATCAATGCAAGGGGTTAAAAACACCAAATAAAACCCAATCAACAATGAAGGGTTGTCAGGTAATAGTTGAGATAAGCCCCAAACCACTATAGGCACAATGATAAAATTAGTGGTTAGTAAAGCTTTGATATATGTTCGATCCCCAAATGCTTTTTTCAATGATGTAAATGGAATCTGTGAAAACATACTATACATCAACAAAGCAATAACAATAGAAATAACTGATCCAAGATTTTCAGCGTATCCAGGCATTATAACGTGGCCATTAACAAAATCACTATGTATAGCCACACCTGATTATTTTCAAGGTTTTCTCTAGTTAACACTTCTCTCCCCCTCTTTATCTAACAGCTATCATTTTCCTGGATATGATCATAACAATCAGAGCATGTCAGACATTTACAGGACAATCCCTTTTGTAAAATACTGATCAATTGTAGGAATCAGTACTGGATTTTGGATATGAGGAGTCCTGCTCCTCTTCTTATTTTTCATTATATATCTTGTCATACGCAATAATAAACATAAGAGTAATTCAAGTTGTAATTGCTCAAGTTCCTGTAATACAAAGTAAAAATTTTAACTACTCCAAAAACAAAAAAATGGCGATCATCCTCCCTTGGATCATCGGCCTTATCCTGAAGACTCCTTTTTATAAAATATTAAACAGTAAACGTCATAAATCCGTTTCACTTCTTTATATTTGCACTTTACAACGCGAAGCCGTCAAAGGTACCGTTGTCAAACTGACTCTAAAAAAAAGACCTCCAAAGGGAGGTCTTTTAACAACAATTATCTAATCCCACTAATACAAATTGTTCATCTTTTTTGTCTAACGTAATCTCATCCACTAGGTCTTTAACCTGTTGGTCAATGGCAACTCGAATATCATTGATCTCTTGGATATAATCAGATTCCTTAGCCGCATCAAGTGATAGGCCGATTTGAGGTCCACAACAGCCTCCACTGACGGATTGAATACGAAGTCCTTCCGCGCCGTTTTCCTCTATTAGCTTCTCTAGCGTTTGTTTAGCTTCCTCTGTAATTTTCATATATAATCCCCTTTCATGATTAATCCAACAACTTACAGACTTTGACTCCAGTCTACAACTGCTTCTCCTTCAAGATACTTCTCCGCATCCATGGCAGCCATACAACCAGTTCCTGCAGCTGTAATCGCTTGACGGTACTTTTGATCTTGAACATCTCCACAGGCGAATACTCCTGGAATATTGGTATTCGTTGTACCAGGTTCGACGAGAAGGTAACCTTTTCATCCATTTCCAATTTTCCTTTTAAGAATTCCGTATTAGGGTTGTGTCCAATCGCTACAAAAATTCCGTCCGTACCCAAAGTTTCTTCTTCCCCTGTATCATTATCCTTTACTTTTAATCCAGATATCTTCATACCGTCAGATACCATTTCTACTGGGGTTTTGTTTAGAGCCCAGGTGATTTTTTCATTAGTTTTAGCCCGGTCCTGCATGATTTTAGATGCGCGTAATTCGTTTCGACGATGAACAATTTGCACCTCACTTGCAAACTTTGTCAGGAAGTTCGCTTCTTCCATCGCAGAGTCTCCTCCGCCGACGATGATGACTTTCTTCCCTCTAAAGAAAAAGCCATCACAAGTAGCACAGGTACTTACGCCTTTTCCGATGTTTTCTTTTTCACCAGGAATTTCAAGTAGTTTGGCTGAGGCTCCAGTCGAAATGATCAGTGACTGTGTTTTCACCTCTCCGATTCCATCCACTGATAACTGAAAGGGGCGTTCATCTACATTAGCATCAGTGACCCATCCCCTCTTGAACGTAGCACCAAATCTTTCGGCTTGTTTTCTCATATTATCCATAAGTTCAGGGCCCATAATCCCATCAGAGAATCCCGGGAAGTTCTCTACTTCTGTTGTTAAGGTAAGTTGACCACCTGGTTCAGGTCCTTCAATAACTAAAGGTTCCATATTAGCCCTAGCCAAATAGATCGCCGCTGTTAATCCAGCAGGGCCAGTTCCTAAAATCACTACTTTTTCCATTCTCATACCCTCCGATTAATGTTCCATCATATATTCTCTGACTTCTTCATAACCAATCTTTTCTTCGCTGATCCACGGAATGATTACGGTATATTGAGCCAGCTCATCCTTAACCTTCTCTATCCATTTCCTCTCCGTTTGAGCTCTACCAGAAAGGACTGGATCTTTAGTTACTGCCGCATGTAAACTTTGGTTAATTACCCACCACGCAGGCTGAATATGTGCTCGTAAAAGATCCTTCTGCAATCTTTCGGCTTCAAGTACTGGCGTGGTTTCAGCTAAAGTTACGATGACTACACTTGTTTCTTCTGAGTTACGCAGACGAGGAAGTAATCGTTTGACGCTTTGAGGCACTTCTCCAGTCGACTTCGAAAGTTCCTTATGATACTCCTCCGCCGAATCAAGAAGCAGAAGTGTATGTCCGGTCGGTGCTGTATCGATGACTACAATTTCATCCTCACATTTATCCACCTGTTCAGCAAAAGCACGAAAGACAGCAATTTCTTCTGTGCAAGGAGAGTCAAGGTCTTCTTTGAGATAAGCGATTCCTGCTTCATCTAGCTCACCGCTTGCCTGTGCTAACACCTCTTTTTTATAAGCTTCCACTTCACTTTTTGGATCGATTGAGCTGATTGAAAAGTTTTCATGAGCTGTCGTATTTCCAAATGTGTACTCCAGATGCGCTGCAGGATCCGTTGTCGTTAAATGTACTTTGTGTCCTTTTTCTACTAACCCTACGGCAATAGAAGCAGCGACCGTCGTTTTTCCAACGCCACCTTTGCCCATCGTCAAGATGACTCGTTGATTATTATCCGAAAAGTGGTTGACCATTTCTTTTAAGCCTGGAAGTTGCAGACCGTCTTTTTGAATAAAGGACTCTTCTTTATTCGGTAAAGTGTAAGATTTAAAGAGGTGCCTCAGATTCTCAATCCCTGTGAGCGAATAGGAAACGAACGGTACCGAATAAACGACCACTTGTTTAAGACCTTCGGGGAAACTTTTTATTGCTTTTTGCTGTCGCTCATAAAAAGCCGAAGCAACCTCATCGTCTGAAAGGTGATTCTGTAGCAATCCATTCATAATAAGCCGTTGGTTCTTTATGCCGATCTCTTTGAGCTCTCTTGATGAACGTTCAGCTTCGTAAAGAGAAGACGTTTCCGGTCTGGCAATTAAAATCAGGGCTGTTTGGTCCTTATTAGAAAGCGTGTTTACCGTTTGTTCATACAACTCTTTTTTTTCTTGTAAACCTGATAACGGACCAAGACAAGAGGCTCCGTGAGTGCTCTCATCCAAAAATTCGTTCCAAGCTGTCGGAAGTTGCAGCAGTCGTAGTGTATGGCCGGTAGGAGCCGTGTCGAATATGACATGGTCGTATTGCTTTCGGATGGATGAATCGGCAATAATCGTTGAAAATTCATCAAAAGCAGCCATTTCAACGGTACAAGCACCCGATAATTGCTCTTCCATACTTTTTATGGCTGCTTCTGGTAATTGATTACGGTAAGGACCGACGACTTTCTCTCGGTAGTCTGCCGCAGCCTGTTCTGGATCAATGTTCGACGCATGCAGATTCTCCATATTAGGTACAGGTTTCGGAGCATTGGTTAGTTCCACTTCTAACACATCTTGCAGATTCGATGCTGGATCGGTACTTACAAGCAGCACTTTCTTTCCACTATCGGCCAATTGGATAGCCGTTGCGCATGCCGTGGAAGTTTTCCCCACTCCTCCCTTTCCTGTAAAGAACAAGAACGGGGTTTCCATTAGTTGGCTTGGGTTAAAAGATTGGTACATAACTTTTCACACCTTACTATTTAAGTTCACTAATATTGATCGTTACACTATTGCTTTTCGGTTGTTCTTTCAGTTCGTCTTTATCTATTTCAAACCACTCTGAAAGTTGAGCATTGCTCGGATATGAGGATTCCATAACCACTTCCCCATTTAACAGTACTAAAGGTAAGGCATCTGGACCTTTTTCATGAAGGAAATCAGAGGCTTTCTTATTTTCCGTAAATTTCCCAGGATCGTTGGCCAGGTTGTAGCGTTCAATTTGAAAACCTTTTTTTTGAAGTGAAAACACTGCACTAGCTACCCGGGTTAGTTCTGGGTCGACACTTGGACCACATACCCCCGTGGAACAACACATTGCCGGATCAAAAATTTCAAGTTTCATTTTAACCCTCCATAATTAAATAAGTATATGATTATATGAACTTTGGAAAAAAAGCCAAAACATTCCCTTGTCTTGGCTGTTTTCTTTATTATTCTTTATCTTTAGCAAATTGCTTGATACGTTCAGCTATTTGGTCACGAACGCTCTGGAACACAGTCCATTTTTCTTCTTCGGTTCCTTCTGCTTTAGCCGGATCGTCGAATCCCCAGTGGAAACGCGTTACGTGGGCAGGAGTCATCGGGCATTTATCATTCGCATCACCGCAGAGAGTAATAGCAAAAGCAGCATTATTAAGAATATCTGGATCAATAATGTCTGAAGTTTGGTCACTGATATCAATGTCCACTTCATTCATAGCTTTAACAGCGTTAGGGTTTAGACCGTGTGCTTCAATTCCAGCCGAACGGACATCAAATTTGTCACCAAGATATTTTTTCCCAAAACCTTCAGCCATTTGGCTACGGCAAGAGTTTCCTGTGCAAAGAAAGTAAATTACGGGTTTGTTAGACATGATGCATTTCTCCTTTTATTAGAAAATTTTTATATAATTAGCAGCCATACATAAAGACCGACTAATGTAATGAACAGCGTAGGTACGGTTAGAATCACACCTACTTTAAAATAATATCCCCATGAAATTTTCACACCTTTTAGGGAAAGGACATGAAGCCAAAGTAACGTAGCCAAAGATCCAATCGGCGTAATTTTCGGTCCAAGATCAGATCCAATCACATTGGCATAGATCAAGGCTTCTCTCATTGTTCCTGTCGTATCGGTATCAGCAATGGCGAGAGCGTCAATCATTACTGTCGGCATGTTATTCATGACCGATGAAAGAATCGCTGCAATGAATCCCATGGAAATGGTTCCGACAAATAATCCTTGATCAGCCGTGGCTTGAATGATGTTAGCAAGCACATCGGTTAATCCGACATTTCGAAGACCATAAACGACTACATACATTCCTAAAGAGAAAAAGACGATAGCCCACGGTGCGCCTTTAATAACTTCTCCTGTTTTAACGGCAGCACTTCTCCGTGCCATCAGTAAAAAGAATATTGCTACAATCCCAGCAATGATAGATACCGGAATGCCTAAAGGCTCACTCGCAAAATATCCGACTAATAGGACAGCTAAGACAGCCCAGGACAGTCGAAACATTTTGTGGTCTTGAATGGCTTCTACTGGTTTCTTAAGCTGTGACAAATCATACTGCTCCGGAATACTCTTCCTAAAGAATACGAATAAGACAAGAATACTTGCAGCTAATGAAAACAAGTTTGGTACAATCATACGTGAAGCATATTCGATAAATCCGATATCAAAAAAGTCTGCAGACACGATATTCACCAAGTTACTGACAATCAGTGGCAATGACGTTGTATCCGCAATAAATCCACTGGCCATAATGAACGGTAAGATCATGGCTTCTTTGAAGTTCAGATTTCTCACCATCGCTAAAACAATCGGTGTCAAGATTAATGCTGCTCCATCATTCGCAAACAATGCAGCTACGACAGCACCCAATAGTGTGACGTAAATAAACATGCGCTTGCCATCACCTTTGGCTATCCGGGCCATATGAAGAGCTGCCCATTCGAAAAAGCCAATCTCATCAAGGATCAACGAAATGATAATGATTGCCACAAAGGCTAGCGTCGCATTCCAAACGATATCCGTCACTGCTAAAACATCTTGAAAATCAACGACACCAAAAATTAAAGCCAGAATGGCCCCAGCACAAGCTGACCATCCGATCCCCAGGTTTTTGGGCTGCCAAATGACAAACACCAATGTAAGTACAAAAATAATGGTTGCTATTATTGCCAAATTCAAAAGAATCCCCCTACAAATCGCATTGGATACGTAAACCGGCTTCCTCCAATGCTCTTAATTTCTCTTTTTGATCCGGTATTTGTTCTAAAATCTGTTGAATAATTGGGTACGTTTCATGTTGTGCGTTTAATGAGTAGAATATCCATTGCCCTCTCCTCTGTTCTTTAACCAAACCTGCATCTCGTAATTTTCTAAGGTGCTGGCTGACAGAAGGCTGACTCATTTGTAACACTTCTACAAATTCACAGACACAGCATTCACTATCCTTTAAGAGCCCTATGATGGTTAATCGAGTTTTATCTCCTAAAAGTTTGAGTGTTTTGGCTGTATCTTCTAATTCAATTATGGTTTTCTCCATAAAATCACCTCGACCATCAGTGTATAAGTATATACTTATATTTGCAACAAAAAATTATTCTTTTTCCATATGCTTTTTTATCCAAGGGGTCCACTTCTGCTCCATATACCTCGATCGAATAGGCTTTTTGGCAAAGCGTAAAAGAAGAAAACTAGTTATGAGGACGAATAATAAAAACAAGATCGAGAAGAGAGGAAATGTCATTATCCATCCCTCCAATTCAAGTGCTCACACTGGTCAGGTGTATCGCACCAAATGCGGTCTTCCACTTTTTGAACATTCATATTAAGTCCGTCCGCTATTAGACTTATCATATAGGACGATGGGTAAAGCCCCTCCTTTTCCAACCGCTCAACGGATGCAACATCTGTAGCTAATAACCATGCGAATTCTTCTTGGCTTATCTGGCTTTCTTCTCTCCATTTACGAATTTCTCCCCCGAAACCTTTACAAGGTTCTTTAGTAAACATAAACACCCTCCTTACGAATATTAATATAAGTATATGCTTATAAGATAATGGACGTTTGTAAACTTTATATTAATTTAATGTAATGATTGAGTTAATGGAAATACTGTCCAAATCAGAAATCAAAGCATTCCTGTATAAAAGGTGTTTTTGTTTTTGGTTTTCCGCTTAAACTCTGACAGAACAGATAAAAAGGTCTTTATCGTAATCAACCTCCTTCCACAGTCCCCCTCTATAAAGGAAGAGTAATTCTACGTAAGGCTGAATGTCTTTATTCATCAATTATTTTTGATTTAATTGTTGACTTTCTGAATTGACTGACATATGCTTTATATATCAAAATAAATTGATTAAAGGAGGAGATGATGTGGATAAAACCATTTCATTTACAGATGTATCTTTAAAAAATACTTTTAATCTTTATGAAAAGATGTTTAAGGCCTTAGCTGACCAAAAACGCCTTCATATTCTATATGAAATTACACAACAAGGGGAAGTCTGTGTTTGTGATTTATCTGAGAAATTGCATCTTCCACAATCGAAGTTATCATACCACCTGAAACTCTTAATGGACGCCCAGCTTATTGAAAAAGAAACCAGAGGAACTTGGAGCTATTACACATTAAACCATTCAGAAATGAACCATATTTTATCCGAGGAACTTTGCTGCCTATTTCGTCGGGAATAATTTTTTTATTCAATAAATCAAAAAAAATTGATTAATGGAGGAATGAAGATGAATGTACATGTAGGATTAAATGTAGTGGACCTAGAGAAGTCAATTGAGTTTTATAATAATGTCTTTGGTGAAAAACCCGTGAAAAAGAAAGATGATTATGCTAAATACTTACCTGAAGAACTTCAACTCAATTTCACCCTTAATGTAACATCAGAAGTAACCGGTAATCAGGTGGGCCATTTTGGGATTCAAGTTGAAAACCAAGAAGATATTGACCGACATAAGCAGCGTCTCGAAAAACTAGGGTTCTTCACTAGGGAAGAAAAAGATACAAATTGCTGTTATGCCCTTCAAGATAAATTCTGGATAACAGATCCAGAAGGCAATGAGTGGGAATTTTTCTATACGAAAGAAGATGTTGAGGAAAATAAAACTGAGCAGTCTTGCTGAAAATAAGGAGGAAACGATATGGATAATTTTTATGCTATAGAAAAGCGATTAGAAGAAATAAAGAGTAGTTACGATCATATCTATTCTACCCCTATCCCTTCTTATACCAGAAAGGAATTGAATTTTAAAAAGCTAGCCTTTTGGAAAACCGAAAGAACTCCTGCATGCTGTGCACCATGTTGCTAACAATAAGCCACTTAAAAAGGAACTTATAATATTATAAGTTCCTTTTTTATTACTTTAATAACCTGTTATCTCGAATTCAAATCTTCCACAATCACTGCCCTACCCAATAAACGAAGACTCAGTTTTGAGATAGTCGTCCTATGACTTAATAACAATTATTTAAAATCTACCCTTTGCCACATGCATCTTACAACATCTCCAAATTAATAATCCTGGTTTAACCAATTGTGAACCCCCCCCCCGCCTCATATTTAAGAATAAGAAAAGCCTCTCAAAAGTTTATAAACTCTTGAGAGGCTTGTAAATTTTAGTGGAAGATTATAAAAACCAGTCAAAATTCAGTCAATTTGTTCTTAAACCCTATGATGAAAGGGTTTTGGGGGCTACCACATCATGCCGCCCATGGGTTCGCTTCATTAAATAAAGGAATATAAAGATCAAAAAGCCTCTATGTAATCAAGTCCATGAGGTTCAATCAATATTTTAGTCTATTGATTGAAAACAAAAAATGAATAAAAGTATGTCAAAATGTATGTCATTGATTTTATACGATGCCGCTCTTAAAAGCAGTTGTTTAAGCCCTTTCTTCAACAATAGTCACAGAATTTAATTTGAATAAGAAGGCTTCGGTGAAAATAATGAGAAAATAGCGGCTAATAATGGTAGGGCAATCATTACCCAGAGAATTTCTTGGTACCCACCAAACCAATCATAAAAGATTCCAAATGGAAGGGGACCAAATGCCGAGCCTAATACCATAACGGTTTGAGCTAATCCTTTAATACTTCCTAAATGTTCTCTCCCAAAGTAATTAGGCCACACGATACTTAAAACAATTCTCTCAAAACCATTCACAATCCCCCAAACCACTCCGTAAATAACTGCGCCCGTCCAGGAACTCACTTGTAAAAGCACGAATAAGGCAATAACATGACCACCGAATGTAATCGCTAATACATAATGAACAGGCACACGATCCACTAGGTAACCCACTAAAAATGTTACTGGAAATCCGATAATAGCCATCATAGATAAAACCAATGCTGCAACAGAATCTCCTAACCCTTTTCCTTCTGCAATTGAAACAAGGTGGAAAGTAACTCCTGTATTTACTAGAGCAGGGACACTGACGCAAAATAAAATAAGCCAAAAAGCCTTTGTTCTCATAGCTTCTTTGAGAGTCCAACTAATTTCATTAACTTCAATTGCGGGGCTTTCATTATCATCTTGAACGACTTTCGGAGTTCCATCAGGGATTTCACCGATATCCTCCGGTTGGTTACGTACAAAATAATAAGCGATGGGAACGAAAATGATGAGGAGCAGCAGCCCCCAGACCGTCCAGGTCATTCTCCATCCGGCAGCATCAATCAACCATGTATTTAAAAGCGGCAATAATGCTGAACTTGCGAACCCGCCAATGGCCATGACACTTAATGCTCTTCCCCTTTTACCAATAAACCATTGAGGAACCAATGTGTTGGGAATCAGTGTCAAGGAACCCTGTCCAAATAAACGCAACATGAAGAATCCCAAAAACATCATGATGGCCCCTGCCATTACAGCATTCCAAAAACATGCGATAGCTAGTAACAAGCCCGCTATGGTCATCATTATCCGCTGTCCCCACCGGTCTACAAGTCTTCCCACAATAAATAATGTTAATCCGGCACACAAGGTCGCAGAGGAGTATAACCCTGAAACTAAAGATCTGGAGTAATCAAAATCACTGATATAATGCTCAATAAAAATCGATATAGAATAAGTTTGACCCGGGCCAGAAAAGAACATACTTAATCCAGCTGCTGCAACGATCATCCAGCCATAATAGAAAGGCGTTGTTATAGGTGGCTTGCTTTTTAATTGTTGTTTCATATTTCCCCACTTCCTTATAGTAACTAGCAGAACATACAATAAAATAAACCAGTTATCGATATAACTGGTTTCAGTCTCCTATATACGGTTAAAAAGCCTATAGGTGCTCCCCATGTTGGAGCTTCCTGATGTGCTCTCTTAAATCCTCTTTTTTCACTCTCCAATGACGACCGATTTTGAATCCTGGAATCCGGCCTTCTTGGACTAATTTATATGTAGTGACTTCACTAATTTGTAGAAATTCTGCCACCTGGGATATCGTCATGATCTCTAGTTCATTTTCCATGAGTAGACCTTCCTTTAACTGAAGTGTTTATATACAGTTTAAACTCTTTGTATCCATATCTCAACTTGATTTATTTAGGAAGTAAAGTTTCTGGTACGCGTCCTTCCCCTTTACACTTTTTACATTTCAGCTTAAACGTTACCCCAAATAATGTCTTCTCGACTTTCCCCTTCCCTTTACACCATTGACACAAAACATAAATGGCCATATAAGAGCACTCTCTCCAGTTAAATGTTTTATAAAATATTCATTTCATTTATAATGTATTATAATTGAGTAGTATTTTCAAGATAGAGACATTACACACTTACAATTTAAAATCGGAGGATTAATCATGGAAAGACACCATCCAGATTTCAATAAAGAAAATCAACGACTTTACGAAACAAAACAATACATAAAAAAAATATTGGAAGCAGGCGAGGGAAGACAAGAATCTTTTAAGGGAAATATTAAAGAAGCCTTTGAAAACTTAGATTACTTAGATAGTAGCTTGAGTTACATCAATATCTTAGTGAACGCAAAATTTATAGAAATGACCTCTTCGGACTTAGAACATTTAAAAAGGGTCGAAAACAAACCCTATTTTGCACGAATTGACTTTAAGAGCGAGCACTCTATAGATAGTGATGCTTTTTACATTGGAAAAGTATCTTTATTCAAAAAAGACACCCAGGAATCTTTGATTGTCGATTGGCGGTCACCTATAGCCAGCGTATATTACGATGGCCGCCTAGGTGAGGTAGAGTATTTCTCTGAAGATGGGAAAGTAACAGGCGAATTAACCTTAAAGCGGCAATTCACCATTGAAGAAGGTAAACTAGTGGATATTCGCGACATCGACATTACAACACGGGACGACCTTTTACAATCTTCCTTATCAGGAAGTGCGGATAACCGACTTACAGAAATCGTTTCAACGATCCAAGCAGAACAGAACGAAGTTATTCGCGCTGATTTAACCAAACCAATCATTGTTCAAGGGGTCGCCGGCAGCGGAAAAACAACCATCGCATTACATCGGATCTCTATGTTTATTTATACCTATTCCAACAAAATTGATCCGGAAGAAATGATGATTTTAGCTCCTAACCATTTATTTATTGATTATATTTCAGAAGCGCTCCCGGACTTAGGTGTAGAGCAAATCAAACAGACGACCTATAGCGAGTATGTACGAAACTGCATTGGAAAGAAAATCAAAGTCATCCATCCAGATGAGAAGTTGCTCTCCTTATTAGAGGGAAAAAACGAAGCCTCCTCCGAACTAATCAAATGGTCATCCAGTTATAAAGGGTCGTTAGATTTCAAAGAGGTTCTAAAACGCTACGTCAAAGATATTCAAGATGAATATAAAGTAACTGAAAATTTTAAAGTGGAAGTATTCACTATATATAAGGCTAAAAATCTCAATCGATTATTCTTTAAAGATTATAATTATCTTCCATTAAATAGCCGCGTCAAAAAAATCAAAAGCGTACTCCAGTCGGATTTCAAAAAAAAGAAAAAAGAAATGATTGAGTTGATCGAAAAGAAATTTGAAGATCGGTTTGATCAGTTGTATTATTCGATGAACAATACAGAAGAAAGAAGAAAGAAAGTCGTGCATTTGAACGATCAAAAAGAAAAAAAGCTCGAAAGAATTAAGCAAACCAAAAGCAAAGTAGTCACCGATTTTATTAAAGAACATTATCCAAGTTATAAGATCTTCAAGTATTACCAACAATTAATGACAAACAGAGGTCTATTACAAAAGTACACGGCAAATGAATTAACATCGGACCAGATGGAATATCTTTTGTCCACTTCCGAGATCTATTTCGCTAAAAACCAGTACGAATACGAAGACCTGGCTCCCTTACTCTATTTGCAGCATCTATTATACGGAATCGATAAGAAGTGGCAGATGAAAAAAGTAGTAATTGATGAAGCACAAGATTACAGTTTATTTCAGTTCTATGCCTTACAACTTAGTACGGGAACGGATTTATTCACCATATTAGGAGATCTCTCACAAGGCATCCATTCCTATAGAGGGTTGAATAATTGGGAAGAATTAACGAGTCATGTCCTTACTAGATCTAATTATAAAACGCTGAAAAAAAGTTATCGTACAACCATTGAGATTATGAATTTAGCGAACGAGCTTTTAGGACATTTCATCCCGAAACTTGATAGCGCTGAACCGGTCGTACGTCATGGACGTTTCCCAGCTTTTCAGCCTATTGAAACAAATAGAGATGTGAAAAGAACAGTCGAAGTTACATTACAAGACATACAAGAGCAGCAATTGAAAACAATTGCTATAATCACTAAAACCGTGGAGGAAGCAAAACGGTTAAAGAAATTATTGCAACAGGTAAATTCATTCTCTTTTCAATGGCTAAAAGAAAATGAAGCCATTGAGCAAGGGAAGGTCGCAATTGTACCTGCCTACCTCGCTAAAGGATTGGAATTTGACGCTGTCGTATTATTGAATTTGGAAGAATCTTATACAGAAACCGATATGGATATTAAATTGTTATACGTTGCCATGACACGCCCTTTACACCGGCTTGAATTCATAGGAAGAACACCAAATGTTTTTTTGCTTAACCACTTAAACCACACGAAATATGTCATCCATCATTCAAAGGAGGAATAGTCATGCCAGACTTACAATTAGGTGATCGCATTCCTAATTTTTATCTTCCTTCAACGGAAGGGAAAAATTACTTGTTCGAAAACTTTATGCAAGAACATGAGAACAAATGGCATTTGATCGTGTTTTTCAGAGGCTCATGGTCTCCTATATGTATAGAAGAATTAGAAAAACTGGAAGATAGTAAGGTAGAATTAGAAAACCAAAACTTGCAAACCACAGCTATTTCTACTGATTATCTTGAGGACTTAAAAAACTTGGTTAGGAAGAATAACCTTACATTTCCCGTTTTATCCGATGAGTATGTTACAGTCATTGAAGCCTTTGGGGTGTTCCTTCATAAAACTGAGGCTCCGTATGAAGATCATGGAGTACACGGAGAGCCAGCCTATTTCATTATTAATGAGGACGGTCAGCTGATGTACCAACATAAACAAACCTCTCCTTTCGGTCGGCCCTCTCCAGAGGCTCTTGTTAAAATAACGAAATACATTTCAAATCATTTAAAAGCAAAACCATAAGAATATAAATCATTCAAAAGGCATATATCCAATCTTTTAGGAGAACACATTTCGTGTTCTCCTTTTTTACCTGGTTTTATTTCACGATAAGCACAGGACAATGAGCTCTTTTGGCCACCTTATGACTTACACTCCCTAACACCATTTCCTGAAGGCCGTTCAATCCCCTACTGCCGATTACTACAACATCAACCTGATTTTCATTGGCATACTTAACAATGGATGGTCCTGGGTCCCCCTTTATGATCTTCACTACGTAATCTATTTCCCTTTCCTTCAATATTTCTTCTGTGGCCGCTAACTTGGCTCTTCTTTTTTGAAGAAGAGCCTCTTTACATTCTTCTTTTAAAACGTCTGATTTTGAAGTAGATCCATCTACAGAGTATAGAATAGTAACGATAGAACCATTCTTTCCTTCAGCTAGATGTGCAGCATTTTCTGCTGCTCGCTCCGCATGCGCAGAACCGTCAGAAGCTAATAATATTCGACTGAACATCACTTTCCACTCCCTTTCAAAACGACATTGTAAATTTTTTATTAATGTAAACGCTTAACATTGAAAAGACCATTGCAATCCAATTCATTATCTTATAATCTATTATAGTCAGTTATAAAAGAATAAGAAATAAAAACAATCAATTTTTCTATATTTCCACAATCTTGACTACTGCGAGACTCAGTAGTCCTCAAATAAAATTCATTTAAGAAAGAGGGTATTTATGTCAACTTTATCTATTAAAGAAAATTGGTTTGGGAACGTTAAAGGAGATGTTCTTTCGGGTATAGTTGTAGCTTTAGCTCTTATTCCTGAGGCCATCGCATTCTCCATTATCGCTGGTGTCGATCCAATGGTTGGACTTTATGCATCGTTCTGTATTTCAGTAGTGATCGCCTTTATGGGTGGACGTCCAGGAATGATATCTGGTGCAACAGGAGCCATGGCGTTACTCATGATCACATTAGTAGCTGAGCATGGAATTGAATATTTACTTGCTACAACGATATTAACTGGAGTCCTACAGGTTCTGTTTGGGGTATTTAAATTAGCTCGTTTCATGAAATTCATTCCTCGTTCTGTGATGGTAGGATTTGTGAATGCTTTAGGTATTTTAATTTTCACATCTCAATTACAGCACTTTGAAAATGAACCATGGGTAATTTACGCTCTTGTAGGTTTAACGTTAGCTATTATTTATCTATTTCCTTTAGTATCAAAAGCTATCCCTTCTACGCTTGTAGCAATTATTGTCGTATCAGCCATTGCCATTTGGATGAATATAGGTGTTAGAAACGTTGGAGATATGGGTGAGTTAACCCAAAGCCTTCCGTTATTTGCACTACCTAATATTCCATTAAACTTAGAAACTCTTATGATTATTTTCCCTTATGCTTTAGCATTAACTATTGTAGGTTTACTTGAATCCTTATTAACAGCTTCCATTGTAGATGACATGACAGACACAGATAGTAACAAGAACAAGGAAAGCCGTGGTCAAGGATATGCGAACATCGTTACTGGATTTTTCGGCGGGATGGCCGGTTGTGCAATGATCGGACAATCAGTCATTAACGTCAAATCTGGCGGTAACGGTCGTCTCTCTTCTCTAGTTGCCGGTATTGTCCTTATGTTCTTAATCATTGTACTTGGAGATATTGTCGTTCAAATTCCAATGGCTGCGCTAGCAGGTGTCATGATTATGGTTTCTATTGGCACGTTTGATTGGAATTCTGTAAGAAATATCCACAAAGTGCCTGTGTCAGACGCTGCGGTTATGATAATTACCGTGTTAACAGTAGTTCTGTCTCACAACTTAGCATACGGTGTCCTTGCTGGTGTACTTCTAAGCATGATTTTCTTTGCGATTAAGATCTCAAAAGTGCGCGTTCCTTCCGTCTATGTAAACGAAGGTAAAAAACGCATTTATTATGTACAAGGACAATTGTTTTTCGCTTCAGTCACTGACTTTTTAGATTCCATTGATTTCAAAGACAACGTTAGCCATGTAGAAATCGACCTTAGTGCATCACATTTGTGGGATGACTCAGCTATAGGTGCACTTGACAGTGTAGAAGCTAAATTCGAACAAAATGGTATTCATGTTAGCTTCAAAGGCTTAAACGGAGAAAGTTCAAGACTGCTTACTCGCTTAGGCGGAGTATCAAGAAGTTCTGGTCATTAATACGATTTAAAGGAGTTCAACTTATGTTTAACAAAATTCTACTAGCTACGGATGGGTCAGAACACTCAAGCCGAGCTATTAACCAAGCTATAAAAATGGTCTCTCCTTATAAAGACCAAGTAAAAATAGACTTAATTTACGCCGTGGATGGAGACACGTCAAAGTCTGATGTGTTGAAATATGGGGATTCCCATACGGCAACGATTAAACGTAAAGAGAAGTTTATGGAAACCATACAAGAAATCGAATCTAAAGGGGTAAAGTCAGATATCATTCTCCTGCACGGGGACCCTGCGGAAGAAATTATCGAGTACGCTAACAATCATGAGTATGACTGTGTGGTTATTGGCAGTCGGGGAAGAAATAAGTTCCAAACTTTAATCTTAGGTAGTGTCAGTCATAAACTGGTCAAATATATTCAATCACCTGTTATTGTAGTGAAATGAAAAACGTGTAGCGCCAGCGTATGCTGGGCTACACGTTTTTTCATTGAAAACATTAGCTGTGGAATACCAATGCTTTGTCATTTGAAGCAGGGATTGGGGTCCCGCATCAAACCGGACTACTTACACTATACCTAATCAGTTTATATTAATCAAACACAAATACAACACAAATAAATGATACAGAACATAAAAAAACACAACCATCTATAATGTGTTATAATTTGAAAGGAATTTAAATAAAGCGGTGAATGTCATGTTAAAGGATACAGGAGAACGTATCATTCCAAAAGAAATGGATCCAACGAATAAGTTATTGCTCGAACATATAGCCAGATACACTTTTTCAACTCCTTATGTAAAAGGTAGAGTTCTGGATATCGCCTGTGGTACAGGCTACGGAAGTGTCATGGTAGCCAAAGAGAAGAAAAAGGAAGTTAAAGAAATGATCGGGGTGGATATTAGTTCTGAAACCATCAGATATGCGATTCAAAATTACTATCACCCCCTTCTCACCTTTAGACAAGGGGATATCATGGATCCCTCTTTAATAAAAGAAATTGGTACTTTCGATACCATTCTGAGCTTTGAAACGATTGAGCACGTGAAAGATGACCGAGCCTTTATAGAACGAATGTATAAGTTACTTAAACCTGGTGGCACATTAGTGCTCTCCACTCCTTTTGGGAAGGGACGAGATTATCCTTGTGGTTCCCCCTTCCATTACTTTCAGTTGACAAAAGAAGAGTTCAACGAGCTGTTCACATCTTTTTCTAATGTAGAGATCTTTTATCAACGAGGTGTTACGATTGAGCCCCCACGTCAAGGGGTGTATTATCCACTTGGTGTGGCTGTATGTAAAAAGTGAGATTTCTTAGTATGACACACCACAACGAACGCAAGGAACCCCCTTCATTTTAAAGTAAATAAAAAAGCTTGTAGAAAAACACAAAGTTGTCCTACAAGCTTTTTTTGATGATTTCACCCGTTTATTTCACCAGTTTGGTTTCCTATCACTTATCTTCTTCTAGCATTTCTGTTTCATTAAGATAACGTAATAAGTCGCCGTAAACGATAGAGTCTGATAATGCTAGTTCCTCTTCAGCTTGTTCGAACCCTTCAGAACAAGCATGTCCTTCTACTTCTTCACCTGTTCCTCTATCAAAACAGCTTTCTTTCACACCTACATATTCCTCGCTGGCAAAGTCCCCGTCCCGTGTAATGATCATATCTTTCCGTTCCTCACTAAACAAGTCATGACCAAACTGAACAGGGTTTTCATCTTCTACTCCTAAAAGGTTCATAATAGTCGGGCGCAAATCAATTTGTCCACCCACCGTATCATATTTACTCGGTTCAATTCCTTCACCCAGTATTAAAAGAGGAACACGCTGAAGCTGAAACTGTTCATAGGAATTAATATCCTTACCTAAATATTCTCCCATAGCTTTCTGGTGATTCTCTGAGATGCCAAAATGATCTCCATAAATAATCAGTAGCGTGTCATCATAGAGATCCGATTTTTTGAATTCCTCAACAAATTGTTTTAGAGCTTCGTCTTGGTAACGAATCGTTTGGAAAAAACGGTTAAGCGTTCCACTAGAAGTCTCCCCTTCTTCAATCAATTTCTTATCTTCTGGGAGAGTGAATGGATAGTGGTTAGTCAAGGTAATCATCTTGTTATAAAACGGCTGTTCCAACTCTTCCATTTTATCTAAGGAATCACTAAAGAAGTATTCATCAAGATAACCCCACCCATATGATTTTTCCTCTGTTACTTCATAATCTTCTTTTGAATAGTACTCATCATAACCAAGGGAATCATACATGACATTCCGATTCCAAAATGTCTTATCATTAGCATGCATATTTGTAGTGGTGTACCCCTTCTCCCCTATCACTTCAGGAGTGGCTTCATACTCGTTCCCTGAATGAGTAAAGAATGCTGCACCACGATTAAGACCATATAAGGAATTATCCAACATGAATTCAGAATCGGAGGTGCGTCCCTGTTTAACCTGATGATAAAAGTTCGTGAAGTAAGCACCTTCTTCTTTTAGGTCGTTAAAATATGGTGTAAGCTCTTGTCCGTGTAATTCATTATCCACTACAAACGTCTGGGTGCTCTCAAGGGATAATATAATTACATTTTTCCCTTCCGCGACACCCGTCATGTCGGGATTAGGCTTCACTTTTTTCTCATTTAGATAGTTAAGTGCGGGCACCAATTCGTTGCTATCCGCAAAAGTTTTCTTCATTTCCGTTTGCCCCTGTAAAACAACATCGTAAATGTGATAATCAACTAGTCCGATGTTCTTTACTAACAAATTGCGGTCAAATGCGCGTGTTAAAAGCTCCGTACGCTCTGTCTGAGCCCAAGCAAGATTAATTAGAAACAATGGAACTGCAATAATAGCTAATATTAGACCTTCTTTACGTTTAGGTATGAAACGTTGGAATCTTGAAGGTTTTAAATAGATTAATAGAAATGTTGCAGCAAGCACGTCTACAAAAAGAAAAACATCTGTTGCTGAAAGAATGTTCGTAATACTTCCTCCAAGGCCTGCCAAATTTGCTACCTGTCCTAACATAGGAATCGTAATGAAATCATTATACTCACGGTAAAATAGAACGTTAACATAAAGTAGAATGGAGCCAAGAATGTACGCAGATAATAAACCTCTGCGTCCAGCTATGAGTATTCCTAATCCGAAGAGAAAAAAGATACTACTCAAAGGATTAAAAGCTAATATAGCAGCTTGATTCGTATTTTCTATATCTAATGTGAAAATACCACCTTGAATAAACGTCATCTTCAACCAAAACATAGCGAAAACTATAAAATAAATCATTTTCTTGAAAGAAGCATCGCTTCCTTTCATTTTTTCAAACATTCAATAACCTCCATTAATTGATTCGTCTGATCAATTATCCTTATCTGTTTATACATAGAAAGCTTCGGTTGAGCAATCAAACAATTTTTATGATTGAAAGAACCCCTTTCTAGAATTTTTCCAATCATTATAATCACTCCACTGATCCCCAGCCCATTTTAACTAAATTATTTATAACCATATATAACAGATTAATTTATGAACCAATGAATTGCAATCTTTTTCTTTCAATGTCTCTTAATAAGTCATGGAATCTTACTATTTAATAATTACCCCCATAATTCCCCGAAAGTTCTAAGGGCAGTAATGAACACCACAGGTGCTCATTAGGCAATCTAAAAGATCCCTAGACAAATCCACTTCTCCAAAATAAAAAGCCTCCCAACCGTTTTGTTGAGAGGCTATTTTATACCTATATTTAGTTTTGAATGGCAAAAGGTATGTCATTCAGAAGCTTAACAGGGCTATAAACCCCTTCACTAAATGGTTTAGGGCGTTATTACATCATGCCGCCCATACTTGAATGAGTTTTCCTACACTTTTTCGCCCCATTAATTTCCTCAATTTGGTTAAACTACATCACAAAAAACAGAACATATATTCGTTTCACTTCGGTAAACTTTTCCGATTCGTGAGGTTTTTTGTGAGGTCTGAAAACCTCACAAACGCCCTTTAACAGAAAAAATTAATTAACAAGTATCTTTTTAACCAAGACACCCGTAATTAACAGATATTCTGTAATGCTAATAATCTTTATTCAAGTGTAAGAACTAATTCTGCTACATCTTCACCACGTGCGTTAGAAAACCCACCATCTTCACCATAGATAGTAAAACCACATTTCTCCAGTACCTTGAGTGACCTAATATTGTCTTTGGCAACACGGGCATAAAGTGGACGAATGGTAACTTGTTTTAAAAATTCTCTTAAAGCATTGGTAGCTATTCCTTTGCCCCAGTATTCTTTTCCTATCCAGTAGCTAATTCCTGGTACGCCGAACTGCTCGAAACATAGAACATTTCCAGCAACATTATTTTGAACAATGATCGTTTGCTTGATGATGTCTTTATCCTCCAGAATTTTATTCCAATGGGTTAAGAAACTGCTCCAATCCCCCGGGTCCTTACTTGTAAATGCCGCCATATAATTTGCATCCCGATCCTGTTGGTGTTTGAAGAAAACCGGAAGGTCATCTTCAATTACGCTTCGAAGCATTATTTGCACACCAAAATTTCCCCCTTGTAATTTACTAATTTAAGTAAACGTATTTCACGTTATCCTTTAAATCGCCCTATCCTTCTAATTCAACTTGCCCTTATGTAGAATAACTTCTGGATTATAACCCAAAAACCTCCATAAAATTCGCACAAAAGAGGAGTAAGTACTCTTAGATTCAACAAATTTAAGAAGTCTCTATTACAAGGTAATCCACTTAATAATTAGACCAATATCTTGAAACTAAACTTCCACCACACCAGTTCCCAAGTACACAAAAGGGAGACGATTTCTTTTTTAGATAATCGCCCCCGATTGTTTAAAAATCAGTTTCAAGATAATAAAGACCCTTTGGTACAGAGCTAGACTGTAAAGAGGAAATAGGAAACAGAAACACTTGGATATTTGAAATCCAAGCGTTTCTGTTTTAATCATGCAAATTAAAGGGAAGCAAAAGCTTCTTTATAATATTCTCTTAAATCAACTGCATTGTCTTTCCATTCAACTGGTTCCCCATGGACAATCTGGTCAAGGGCATCCAGACACCTGTGCCATCCTGCAGCGGTATTAACTGTCCATGAATCGTCGTCAAAAGTATGGGTGAAAATCATTTTACATCCTTCACCTTCTTTTTGGAATGAAATTTGCAACAAATCATCTACTTCACGGAATTCGAAGATATGGGGTTTTTCTAATTCCGTTATGATCGCTTCATATGTCGATCCTTCCCCGTAGTCAAAGGAAACTCCCCTATCCATCACATTAAGAAAGGGGCAATTTTTTTAATTCAGAATTGCCCCCAATTCATGAAGACTTGAAATCAAGATACCTTAATTATTCTTTAATCCTCTAAAACACGTTTACATTAAATCAGTATTGTACTAAAATTTATACTAATCTAATTTTCTCACTTTTCAACCAATTTGGTGAGAATATATAGAAAATGACCAACCCGATCAAGGACTCCGCTTAATATATAAGTGGAGTCCTTGATCATTGTATAGGAAATCAGTTTAAGAACATTTCTTTGAGGTCTACTCCTGATAAGTCCCCCGTTTCATGAAGACACACATCGAGATATATCTTATATTTTACTTTAGGACTCTTAGTGGAGGATTTTAATTTTGCCTTCCATCAAGTGACCGAATAAATAAAAGACCTGAAAAGGCTGTAAGAAGAATTTGAGTTTCTGGCACTTGAAACATTTCGATAAAAAACGGAAGATCAAGACTAAACCATTTCACCCAATAAACTCTAGGTATAAAACTTATAATTGCTAATATAATAGATGGGATTATTATCCAATTTACTTTAATTCGCTTCTCAAAAATAATATTGTATAATGCTTTCCACCCCATCAAAATACCAAATAAAAATGCCCATAAAGACATTGTCATGAGAAGAGTGAAGCTGTCTTCTGATGCTCTCTGCATTGCTGTTTGAAGTTCATGATAGTTACCTATCATTAAATAAAGCAAACCCACCATACCTAAAATTACTGCTAAAGCACCTAATGTTTTTTTAAGAATAGTAAAACCTCCTGTAAAAATAACTACGTTTTTATAAAGCAGAATGTTTCAAATTACTTATTCTGCCTCGTCAGTTAAAAAGCCAATGTTCCGATATTTATTGCTCTTATGTAAAAAAGGGCGATTACTCTATTGAGCAATTGCCCCCGTTTCTTTAAGAATCGAATTCGAGATATAATTTAAGGAGTCTTATACTTTAACACCCGTTTGTTGAAGAAGCATTTTTATTAACCAAAGATATTCGCAATGTTCTTTACGATATAAATCGAAAGTAAAATTGCAAATGGGAAAAGAACAACAAGAATGATTGTGAAAGTTATCTTACTCTTATATGTCTTCATTTCTTGAAGTTGTCTCCTGAAATCATCTTTATCACTTAAATAGATAGAAGAAAATACAATAATCCCTATTAAGAGTAAAGGCAGAATAAATTCATAAAAAGCTGTTAAAATCTCTTTCACCACACTTCAAGTTGTTCTTTAAACTCTTGCATCCGTTAGTTGAAGACGAACCGAGTAATTCACTACCAAAGAGGTTCTTCTTCATTCGATAATTCTATTAGAAACGGAAAAATTCCCATTATAGATAAACCAAAAACAAGGTAAATTCCGACTAAAAGGTAAGGTGAGATATCAAATAGATTTAGAAGAATAATAAAAGGAGTGAGAAGGGTTACAACTGCACTTCTTTTCCTGGCTCGCTTGGTATAATACTGCTTTTCTCCACAGTGCGGACATTCCATAGCAGTACCTAATGTAAACATCTATTTAAACGTTTGTTTCCAACTCCATTCTCTGTCGCAATTTTGACAAGTTGGCATCTGCTCCCACCGCTTTCTTGTTAAACTATTCTGCTTCTATAGTTGAACAAGAGTGCGATTCCTTATTCAAGGAAAGCACCCCATTTGTTTAATAAATCAAACTTGTTTATATAACTAACCTCTTCATATATCCCCATTTTTCAAAGCTTCCTTTGCTTTGGAAACTTCGGTTGGGTTAACCTTTAATTTTATGATAGGCGATACGTGACCCGTTTCTACTTGGAGATGGGGAGAAGCCATTCCTTCAATTTCTTTAACAAAGTTTTCCCAGCATCTTGCAAAATCTGTTGTACTTTTAAAGAATCTCCCGAATTTCTTGTTATGTGAACAACTACTTTGCTTTTACCAAGAACATCTAATATGAATTCAAAAATAGCCATACACCCTAACCCCCAAATAATTTTTCTTATTAAACAATCCTGCTTCTTTAGTACAATATTTCCACCCTTCAACACTAACATAATATTCCAAATTCACTATTGAATTTTTCAATAAGAAAAGACGATCAAATTGGATGATCGCCTTGTTTAACTCTTGCACCCAATAGTTTAAGATTAGTTTTTCGTATCTCTCAAGAATTCAATAGCTTTTTCAACGTCATAAGTTTTTAATTTTAGTTTTTTAAACTCCCCACCCCCCGTTTCAAAAATAAACACTGCTGGGGCTTTTTTGATTTCATAATCAGGATACTTATTTTGGACTTGTTCTAAACTTGTTAGGTATTCCATCTCAACAACCAAGTGTTCTATATTAACAAATTCAGCAATCGTACCGCTTATATTATTTTCTCCTTCAACAACAAGAACATAATACTTCGCTCCATCATTCTGACTAGATGAACAACCTAATATAAATAAACTAAATATCGTAGCTAACATAACTAAAATGATTTTCTTCACGTTATCCCCCTTTTTGCCTATTGAACATTACTGCGTCTTTAGCACAAGAAGCGACTGCTTTTGTTCAGCAATCGCCCCCTTTAGCGAAATAAATTTCAGAGAAAAATTACAATAAATAACAATCCTACACCTATAAGAAGTCCTCCAATTAGCTCATAATTGTCCAGCAAAAAGAAGAATTTACTTTTATTTTTAAAATCGTAAGAAACTAACCTTTTTCTTAACCAAAATCCAAAAATGATAGTAAAAAGTAGTCCAAAAAGAAGTAACATTGGAGTATTTTTTATATCGGTCCCACTATCCAAATTTCACACCATCCAATCAAGAATGTTACACCATATAAGTTTCGTTCATTTTGCATCCTTATTCAACACTACTGCTGCGTTAGTTGAACAAGAATTGCTTTTTCTTTATTGAAGTAAAGTTAGCAATAGGTAAGCGTTTGAGGTTATCTCCGGCTTTTCCCCTGCTCCACACCGAACGTGCTAGTTTCCCAGCATTCGGCGTTCCATCTAAAGGTGTGTACTACATTATAAGTTCCTTTGTTACTCTTCGAGACTGGATGCGTCGATCCCTTCCACCCCACATACCTTTCGGTATTGATTGATTTTATCTAAGATCAATCGATTCTGTGGTAATTGGTTAAGATAAAACTTTATCTTCTCTATATCTTTTACATGAATCAGTCGATGAATATCCTTATGAAGAATACGCAGGTTTTGAAATTGATCGCTTCCTCCAAGATTCTTTGGCACATAGTGGTGACAATGAACATCTGAAGCGTGAAGATATTCGCCTGTAATTTCGCATTTCCCCATCTTCATACTATACCGACTAATACGATTATCCAGGTATTCGACACTTCGATTCGGTAAAGAAGACTTCATTAAATGTCCAATTTCTTTCTGGATATCCGGGCGAAGACTTTTGTGTATCTGTTCTCTGCCTTTCTTCGTGTAAAGCGAAAGCTTTGAACTGAAGCTCATCGCATGAAATGTTTTCACATTTCCGATGGGAAATAGATACGTACCATTGATATAGATCGTTTTTGTTCCTAAACTAAAGGTTCTCTTATAAAAAGGCGGTGGCTTAAAAGGATGTTTTAGCGTTCCAACCGGTCGAAGGCGGTTCACTAAAAATGGTTTAAGATCGTAAGCAAGACGTGAAAACACGAGACTTACATGAGTAGCTCGCTTAAAGTATTGGTGAAGTCCTAGAACAAAGCTATTGTAACGATGAATATTCTCAGCAGAAGGCGAAGCTTTCATTCTTCGAATGAGTTTCTTCGCTTCCTGTTTGATTTTCTCGCTTTTTGAAGAAATGACCCCAGTATGGGCCACTCGTTTCTTTCCCTTTTTATTCGCACGAATGTTGAACCCTAAGAACTCAGATTCTCGTTTTCTTAAGTTTACAATTTGAGATTTCTCTGGTGAGATGTCCAGCTTCAAACGCTCTTTGAGGTACAGACGTACCGCATGGTACCACCTCTGCGCTGTCTTTCCATCCCGACACAGAATTTTAAAGTCATCAGCATACCTGACCAGATATCCTTGTTTCAAATTCGTTTGTTTTCTCGCTCGCCTTCTTGCATCATCTGAACTGTAGGATTTCGTCAGGGGAAATACTTCCCACTGGTCTGCAACCCATTGGTCTAGATCATTTAAGACGACATTAGAAAGAAGGGGAGATAAGATTCCACCTTGTGGTGAACCCTTATCGGGCACACCTTCACCATCTATTTCCGATGTAATCATTTTAGAAATACATGCCAATACCTTTCGGTCTTGGATGCCGATATTCCAGAGTTGCTTCTTTAATAGGCGATGATTTACGTTATCAAAGAAACTTTTAATATCTACATCAACGACGTAATGAAGTTGACTATGGTTAATCAAGAACTGTATCCTTGCCATAGCATGATGAGCAGACCGCAGGGGTCTGAAACCGTAGCTATGTTTGAAGAATTGAGATTCTACAATCGGTTCGAGAACTTGTTTGAAGCATTGTTGGATCACTCGATCCAAGATGCATGGAATCCCTAGAGGTCTCCATTTTCCATTCTCTTTTTGAATCCATTCTCTTCGAACCTTCTTCGGGTGATAGTTTCTAAGTTTGGTTCGGACTTCGTTTACCAGATCTTTCTCGGATAGCTCTTTCATGTCATCGATGGTCTTCCCATCGGTTCCTGGTGTTTTTGATCCCTTATTGGTTTTAATCATGCGAAAAGCGAGCAGGATGTTTTCTCTCGATATGATGGTTTCATATAAATGAGAGAACGCATTTCCCTGACTCGCTTTTTCATGAAGATCCGTAAAGGTCTCCGTCATATTATAATAATCCCAGTTTCGCAGCGTTGACACTGTGGCATCCCTCCTTTGGAGTGATGTTCCCACGTTCCTACCCGATCGGTGCCATTCACGTTAGGAAAATAATCGTTCCATACTCTAGACTTGGGGCTATTCCTTCACTTCCATTACAGAAGTTTCATCAGTCATTCCCCTACCCTCACAAGGATAAATGCTTTTCAGCATGGCTTTATAGCAACCGTTTCAGGTGACAGCCTTTGATTCAACGTCCCTTGCTTTCCAAGTACCCTACAACGTAGCTATCCATACTAGACGTAGATGCTTCCTATAAGCCTGTGAGCTCGATACCGCCATCGTTCGGTATAGCGTCTTTCAGAGGGGGCAGTTTTACTCCACACCACTCACGTCATCGTAAGATGACACGTAAGTTTCCTTACGTTCGAAACTATAGACCCTTACCTTCGGAAGTTCGTCAGTTCCTATCTCAAAGAACGATTCTCACCCTATCTAGTTTTACAGCCGTGAGGCATATCCGTCGGCATACCTTAATTATGGCTTCAGCCTTCGTTCTGCCCAATCTACCTGTGCTTCACACCCTAAGACCTGTCCGTCTTAACGCATGCAGGAGTGTTGACGGGATGGTTTCAGGAAACATGGATCCTTCATTCCCACCCTCCGTTGTACAGTTGAAATTTAATGAAATAAACTTCCTGCCTTTCACGCTGAAAAGCGTTTATAGCAGAACTTGTCGCGCGCCCCCTTTTCTTTAAGACTCGAATTCAAGATATATTTAACTAATCAAAACAAATTTTAGTATTAAACTGTCCTATCATAATGAACTAAAACCTTCATAGGGCTTATTTGATTGGTATGTAATTCGGCGAAACAATGAATTAAGTTTTCCTGGGCTACCTCATGTTCAAAGATGTCTGTTAAGAAACTAGAGGTTTGATATTCTTTGAAGAACCAATCGGCATGTTTGTTGTAATTCCATCCATCACTGGATCCGACGATTGTTAACTCTTTTGCATAAAAATCCTCCGTAAGATGAAATAAATCTTTATTTCCATCAGAAAGTATGCAAACTTTCCCTTCCAGTTTCATGGAACGAAGTAAGGTTTCAAAGGCTGCAAAACGAGAAGAACATTCTAATGCATAATCATAAGAATGTTCACTAACCTCCTCCTTCGTACTAAATACATTCTCAACACCTATATGTTTCGGTATAACATGCCTTTGTTTGTTGGGTTCTAACATATCTACGTGTTTTACATTCATATATTTTTTTAGAAAGTGAACGGCTAAGGTCCCCATGGTCCCGCCACCCGTTACTAAAACGCGACTAACTCTTTCCGGATTTAGCTTTAAAACTCCTTTCGCTGCGTCACAGGAAAGCGTGTTGAGTAAAGCATACCTATAATCTAATTCCTTAGGTACTACGACAATTTTATTGGACTTAACTATGGCAGAATCCTTATGTCCATAAAAAGATAAAACACGATCTCCTACCTTTGCTTGGGTTACATTACTTCCCACTTCCAACACCTCACCGTAGCTTTCATAGCCTGTTTCTCTAGGATAAGCTGGGTGCGGATCTGTGACATCAGATTCATTATACTGTGGTAATTCGGCTCCAATACTTATAGCACCTGCTATGGTTTTGATCAAAACTTCATCTTTTTTTAAAGGAGACATTGAGCATGTTTCCCATATTAAATTTTTATATCCACTTAGAATCAATGACTTTTGCTTCATATTATCTTCCTCCCTCTTTTTGAAATTAAACAATAATGTGGGTGGAGAATTTGATAAGCAAAAGACTACACAATTGAATAGTGCAGTCTTTTCTTTAGCTTAGGTTTTTAATCATTACTGTAACCCGGAATAAGTTAGTAAATCCTTTCATTCTTATAAATTCGCCCCAGCTTATGTAATAACTATTCTATGAAGATTCCCTTTAATTAAAGTTACACAATCACCCATTAATTCTACATTGTCTCCTTTAATATTCATTTCAATTTCGCCACCGCGGGGGGAGTCCTGAAATGCTAAGAACCTCTCTTTTTTAAAAATATCTTTCCAGTAGGAAGCTAATGCACAATGTGCAGATCCAGTAACATAGTCTTCACCTATGCCAACCTTAGGAGCAAAATACCTTGACACAAAATCAAATGGCTCATGGCTTCGACTTGTTATTACCAAACCTATACCATCTAATTCTTTAATTTTTTCCATGTCAGGAATAGCGTTTTTAACCTCGGTTTCCGATCCCAATTCAATAATGTAGCGATCTTCTGCCCAGGCTAGTTGTCTAATGGGATAATTTATTAGGTATTTAAAGTGATCTGCAGGCTCTATTGTGTCTGCAGTTTTAATCTTAAAAGTTAATTTAATTTTGTTTGCTGTTTGCTCTGCATAAAGTGTACCTGCTTCTGTATTGAATTGAATAATAGAACTATTGACACAACATTCTTCAAATAATATGTTTGCTGCTCCCAAGGTTCCATGTCCGCATAAAGCAATTTCACTTGTGGGTGTAAACCATCTTAGGTTGTACCCTTCTTGATCTTTTTTTACGAAGGTTGTTATGGGTTGATTAATCTCTTGCGCGTACGATTTCAGCCATTCATCTGATTTTTCTTCATTCAATAAAACAATTGCTGCAGGGTTTCCCTTAAACGGATCTTTTGTAAATGCGTTAATTAAATAAAAGTTGTCCTCCACTTTAAACACCTTCCTTTACTACCGTAGACATGATTAAATATATTAAAGAATAGCCCCCAATTCATGAAGACTTGAAATCAAGATAAGCTTGACTGCTCTTTAATTATTTAAAGCATGTTTACATTAAAGAAGCATTGTACTATCATTTGTAATGATCTAATTTCCTCACATTTTCAACCAATTTAGTGAGAACATGTAGAAAATGACCATACTTGGTCAAGGACTCCACCTATAATGTGGGGTCCTTCTTATTATCGCAGTAATATTTTTTCACCTCATAAACCGAATTGGAGATATCTTTGAATATACCTTAATCTAATGCACCAGTTAGCTAAATTATATAAGGTCACTTTTGAGGCTCATAAAAATACCTAAAAGCCTCTTCTTTTCCAAGATTTTGTGCCTTCGAAGTCTTTTTCTCGTTATGGGTCATTATAAAAGTTTCTTTTTCGTCATTCCATTCGACAATCACTTTAAACTCATCCTCTTTTGTTGCATATTCATCAGAGTGAGTTGTACTCCTATTCCCTGGGGTGGTTTTCTGTATATGACTGCTCGTACCCTCACTTCTCATAACACCTTCAAAAGAAAAACTAACCGGGATACCGTCCTCTTCTACCTGTTTCTTACTAATTTGTTCAAAATCCTCTTTGTACGTCAGATTCGTGAGTTGGTCCACCTGAAACATATTCTCTCCATCCTTTTGAGACTGTTCTACATATAATGTTCCACTCCAGGTGTCACTCTCTCCGTAGAATACCAGAGGAGATGTAACGTCTATTTCTTTATTGACACAACCAACTAAACCAATGGATAAGACCATACCCAAAATGGTCCATATAACCCTAATCTTTATAATGAATACCTCCTATGCTTAGCCTTTTGGTCTGCCATAATATTCATGATAATCCTTTACTTTTTCAAATATCTTGATCATTCAGTTCATAACACTTCCCATAGCTTATGTAATAAGGACGTCTTTTTAAGAACCCCCCCATTTATTAAGACTTCTATACAATAAAAACCACATAAAATCCCGAAACTAATCTTCCTCAATTCTATTTAACACACGATAAACCAGCATCTGAAGTAGAACATAGATTACAAAAGAACCCCAAGTGCATAAACGAAAAACTGTGCTGGATACACCCCAAGTCAAATGCAAATTAAGTAATGCACTAATTACTATTTGAGGAAAGACCAAACTGTACATTAAGCTGAGAATGAAGAAGATATATTTATTTTTCCTATCAGTTATTATAGATTTCTCTCCAACATGGGATAGAATCAATCCAATAATAGCTACTACGACATGCGCGATAATCAAAAAGGTAAGACCTGAATGCTGGAAAGCAATTTGATTCTCCAAAATACCCCTCCTTTTCACCGTTCCACCATATCACATCCTATTAATTATATGGAACATAACTTTAAGAGATATTGCCGTCTTTAATTCACTATTTTTATTGAACCTCTGATTCGGTTTAATCTTTAAGTATATTAATAAAATCGATTTATCTCGAATTCGAGTCTTCAACTAACCTGCCCGTTTCTGGAAGACTCAGTTTCGAGATACTCAGGATGTTACTTAATACCAATTATTTCAAATCCTTCTCTTATCTACAAGCCTCTCTTTTGGAATAGGCACGCCTTCTAGAAATATTTACTGTAGAAATCCTGTCTTAATTTACCACTTAATTGTGCATATATTTTAGTTGTTTCACTTTTCTCATGCCCTAACAAGCTTTGGATTACTTCAATTGGCGCTCCATTATTAAGCATGTGGGTAGCATAACTGTGTCTTAATTGATGAGGATGTATTTCTTTATTAATAGCAGCGCGAATGGAGATCCGTTTAATAATATATCGGATAATTTCAATGCTCATTCTCTTTTTAGGTCTTCTCTCGGTAATAAATAAACATTCATCTTGATCCTTGCGCTCCTCTATATATCTTTGTAGCCATAGAGAACAACGAATACTAAAGTAGACTTCTCTTTCTTTATCTCCCTTTCCTTTTACAATAACCGATCTTGCAGAGAAATTGACATCCTCTCTATTCAGATTCACTACCTCTCCGATACGACACCCAGTTGAATAAAAAAATTCGAAAAGTGCCTTTTCCATGGAAGTTAAGCATGAGCCTCTAAGTTGTTCAATTTCCATCTCCGTTAGAAATTTTGGGATTCTCTTGCCAACTTTAGGTTCTTTTAGTTTTTTAGCTGGATTTTCGCTGATAACACCCTCTTCATGTAGCCACTTGAAAAAGGATCGAAGGAACCGAACCTTGTTTCCAAGACTGGAAGGCTTCAAATGTCCGCCCACCTCAACCAGGTAGCTCTTTAAATGATCAATAACTACCTCTTCTGTATTAACGTCTCCAAAGTATTTCACCAACATATTGAACTGTAAGCAATAGGTTTTCAAAGTTAGTAACGAATAACCTTCAATCTTTTTATCGACATAATACTTTTCCCAAGCTTCTGATAAGAACATCTTCTATCACTCTCCAAAACTATGAATCATAATTTCATTATGGTTCTGAAGATGAAATCCTATACTTTAGGCTTTTACAGAAAAAGAATTCCAAATGTCCTTTACAGTAAGCCTGTATTTATATCCAATTAATGTATGTAAACATCGATTAACAGAACGCATGTTCGTATAATGCTTGTAAGGATGGTAATTAGTTTGAGGTTTCCTTACTACACAACCACAATTCTAGAAGACCTAATAACTCAATGGTATAAAAGCCACAAATTTACAGAGCCGGAGATTTAAATGTTTACACCATTGGATCCGAGTCCCAAATATTTGTGACTTGTAGACCTACTCAAGCTATCTACATGAGGGGAGGGAAGTTTCAAGAAATCGTATTAGATAGTCGTCTCCCTTATATACACCAACGAGAGCAATTCTTTCACGAGCTTTGTCATGCTGTGAGGCATGCAGTTCGACAATCTTTCATGCCTTATTCTTTTTATGAACTTCAGGAAAGGGATGCCAGGCACTTCACACTATACGCTTCGCTCCCCACTCACATGATCAATGATTATAACCTTTCCAATCCGGCTATTATCGATTAGTTGTCACTTGACTTTATGATTCCAAGAAAAGTTTGTATTGAGCGTTTAGAAAAAATTAAGAGTCGAATTGTACCGTCGGATAAGTCTAATTGATTAATCTAAGGAAGGAGGGATAAATATGGCTAATTTCCGGAAGAGAGGTAACAAATGGTATTTCCAAATATATACGGGAGTAGATCCGTTTACTGGGAAAAAGAAATTCACATCTAAAGGAGGGTTCAAGACAAAAAAAGAAGCGCAGATGGCCGCAGCTGAAGTAGAAAAGGAAGTATCAAGGGTCATGGGGTAATGGTTTGCTAGCCCTTTAATACTTCTTAAATGCTTATTTTCAACTGGAGACTTATAAAGTTTTGCCACATTGTTATGTTTAATTAGTGAAGTTATGTGATACACAGGATTTTAGGTCATAATAATAGGAGATTGTTCGCATGCTACAAAATGATTTTTCATTAATTCTAAGGGACCTTAGAAGACTTTACGAAATAATAGATCAATCACCTACACCAGAGTATTACGACTTTCTTAATGAACTAGTACATTTATATATACATGCACTAAAAGAATTGGCTTGCGATTAGTATATGAAGAATACTAATCGCTTTTTTTATGGTACCTACCCACATAAAAATTTTAAGCCATGCGTCTATTAGTGTCTGCTTTTAATTTGGGACCAGGCTCAAGACATCCAGCAGCTTTGTAAGCTTATTAAGTTCCCGATAATGATATCCAAGCTCTTGCCTCATCGGATGTTAGTATTAAGTAAATAAAGCTCCATATTCGATAGCCCCTAATTCGTTTCCTTGCCAGAATGTTTACTACTTGACATTACACCATCAGGATTAACTGTTCATAGTTTTAAGCAATAACAATCTTTTAACCAAAGGAACATGGTATAATCTTCTTAATTCTAACCCTATTTTTTCTTGGCTAACTCATCTCTGTCTAATGCTCTTGGAGGCTCCTCCAACCAGCCATTCTCAATCATGATGTTAGTTCCATCTTCCGCATATTTAAGGATTTCAGCTGCTAACCTGCTATACATTACACCTAAATCCCTTCTAGGGCTCATGGCCATACTTGAACCATAATAACCTACACTTAGGGCAATTAATGCAGTAGAATAGAACATCATTAACTTATCAGAGAAAGTAAAAGTTGTTGAGTCTGTAACCTCTGTCTCCAATGTCATAGGAACAGGAATGTCATCCTCCCTCATCTTAGTGCCAAATATTTCACAATGTTTTGCCGCTATTTCCTTTCCCCTAACAAGGAATTTTCTTACTTCCTTTGATTTGGCTACTTGGCTAAACCCAATCATATTGGCTACTCCTAGAGCATTCCTTTGAAAATTAGCGTACAGATTTACAATCTCTGTCCCTACCAAAGGTCTTCTTTCACCAAAGTACCCTGTAAGGAAACTTTGACTTTTTACAAAATCATATTTTTCTGGTGTTGGAAGGTTTGGCGACTTAACATAAAGCCCTTTGTCTAATAATAGCTCCTTTATCTCTCTAAGAAATTTAGTTAGTTGTAAAAGGCACTCATTAAAGAAACTGTAAACATCTGCCCTCACCGCTAAAGACAAGCTAATACTGTGGGTTTGCAAGGCAATTTGCACGCCATTATGAAGGTATTTCAAAACAAAGGTATCAGAAAATAACTGAGGGGCATTTACATCAACATCTTCATCCGTGTTAAACCCATATGGAATAGGATAACCTTCTTTATTTAGGATATCAGTGATGCTTTTTACATTTCCCTGTGCTAAGACTAATGCTTGTTGAATGAGTGGTCTAATTTCATTATCATCTACTTTAGCTAAGAAATGTTGGAGCTTACATATCAATGCACTATCATTCATATAGGAAGCCCAAATTTGGGTGATTTCTGCTGAGGTTAACTGTACTTGATTTGATTCTTGTTTCATTTGTAAAGTCCTCCCACAAGATAAATTGTCTACAATCATTCTCCCCAACATTTAAGTTTCAATATATTTTGGGGCACCCCCAACTTAGTCCTATTTACTAAATAAAGGAAAATGAATACAAAGTTCGAATTTTAATTCACTAGGATTTGGTTACTATTAATATAATCTTACATATAAAAAAACCGCACACTAAACCTGGAACTAAAAAGAGCATGGGTAAAAAAACGGGTCCAATCAAAAATCCAAAAACTTTTATTCTTGCTGAATAAATTAAGCCAACGGTTACAAAAAAAGCTCCGAATACAAAAGGAAGGTAAGAAATAGGAGTTGTTTCACCTTCTGCATCTCGGTAGGCATCCCATATTGCAAACATATATAAACAAGGATAAAACATAAGCCATTGATAATCAGGCGTTTTAATAGCTGTGTTAATTTCCCCCAAAAAAGAGTACATAATAGTTAAATTAAAGCGACTTTGAACGTTTATTATAATCTCTAAAACGAGTAAGACTGTTCCCTTAAGAATCTTTCCATTTAAGATCTGACCGAATCCAGGAAATGCTATACTCCATAACAAAGCCTCGTGTTTATTAGGCTTTTTATTCATATCATCTAAGACCCTCCATTCCTGCTGTTATCAGGAGACTCTTTAGAAAGTTTTTTACGGTCAGCAGCAGTAGGTGGTTCCTCCAACCATCCATGATTTATCATTATCTTCATACCTTGATTAGCGTATTTAGCAATTCCTGCCGACAACGTAGCAAACTTAGCGTGAATGTCGTGTCTCATGATTTCTGAAATCGCTGTACCGTAATTTTTTATCCCAATACCGTTAGATAAAACCGTATGATACATTAACAACTTATCTGAAAATGGAGAAGTTGTAGAATCTGTGACATGTGTATCCATCAATTTGGGAGACGGGAGATTCTCACTCAAAAGCAATTCTCCCAATTGCTTTATTTGCCCTTCTGCTAAAGAAGATCCTTCTCGAAAATACTTTCTCAAATTATCGGAAGAGGCAACCTGGCTAAATGCAGTCATTAGTGCTTTTCCTAAAGTATTTGTAGTTATATTAACCTGTAAATGTTTAATTTCTAGTGCAGTTATAGGTCTCTGCTTCCCCGCAATAAATGAAATAAAGGATTGATTCTCAACAAAATCAACTTTTTCAGGGTATGGAATGGAAGGCGTTGTTATATCCATACCTTTAGCGAGCAATAAATAAGTGCCATATTTATATGTATTTATTGTGTCTTGAATACACATATCAATATAATCTACAACATCGTGTCTAGATGCAGTAGAAAGTGCATCTCCATATTTCAGTAAACCAGCTCTGGACATTTCTGTTATATAAAACACCATAAACAAGTCACTAAAAAGTTTAGGTGCCTCGTATCGAACATCTTGTTCACCAAAACCAACGGGAACAGGAATATCCTCCTCCCTATAAATATCCTTAATTATTTTAAGATGCTTTTGTGAAATATTTGATGCAAATACTATAAAATCTCTGATTTCATCATCTTCTACCACTTGAAGATGATGTTTAAATACACAATCAAATAAAGAATCTCCGAGATAATTAGCAAACAAATCACCAATTTCTGACGCTGCTAACTTTGTATTTTGTTGTTGTTCTCTTACTTGTTCCATAATTTTCTTTTCCACCTGAAATGATGTATTATTTTTATCCATTAAAAATTAACCCCCGTAAAAAACTCGTTATAGGATTAGTATTTGTGAGTTAAGTAAAATTAATCAACCAAAAATGTACTTCTTTCATAAAGAATACCTACCTATAACGAATTTAAACAGAAATTAAAATAGAACCGAAATGCATAACAAGCCCCTTTGATCCATAACAACTTCAAGTCCCTATTATTTCGAAATCATACCTTCAACTAACCAGACCCTTAGCATCTATTTCTAACATACATCGTTATCATTATTATTTCTAAACTTAAAGAAAACCATCGATATTAAAATGGCTTTCTTTGCTTTATTCTTCTGTTGGCGGGGAAACGGGAATTATCATAATATTTAATGTCAAAATTGCCATTGTATTGATTCCAAAATTCAGGGGAGTAGGAGAATTGTTCAAAATTATGCAATATGTTGAACAATTAGGATAACAAAAAAGGCTGCTAGCGTTTTTACGTTGCAAGCAACCTTTATCCAGTTTATAACTCAATACGGATCTGCCTCATGACTTTTCTTCACAGCATCTTCTGCTGCTTCATTTTGCGCCATCGAACCTTGGCCATATTTTGATCTACCTGCATCACGGCCAGGAACTTCCCGTTCTCCCGCCGTATTCTTCATTTCCTTCATTTTCAATTCGAGTCCTTCCTTCACCCGGCTCCCATATTCTTCATCTGCTTGTGTGAAGTGTTCGATCATCGCATCTTGAATACGTTTGTCACAAACAGCAAGTGCATTGGAAAGGTTTTTGATTAATTCGTCCCGTTCCCAATCCTCAAAACTGCGATACGTATGACCGGCCTGCCCATAGTTGTTCGGACGATCGATCGGTTCACTCATGGCAGCCGCATTGTACGTTGGCTCATGAGGAGGGGTTTTCTCACCGTCCGCCTCCTGGAAGCCGCCTTTCATGGACGGTTCGTAGTTGATATGCGGATTTCCCCCTGATTCTCTCGGATCGCGCGTATCCATTTGCCCGCGCTGTTGATTTGTTCGGACACCTGTTTTTGGAGCGTTTACAGGCAATTTTAAATAGTTCGCACCTACACGGTAACGCTGGGTATCAGAATAGGAGAACGTCCGTCCCTGCAGCATTTTGTCATCAGAAAAGTCCATACCGTCGACAAGAACCCCTGTCCCGAAAGCCGCTTGCTCAATTTCCGCATGGAAGTCCTCTGGATTACGATCAAGGACCATCCGCCCGACCGGATGCCAAGGAAACTGATCCTCCGGCCAAAGTTTCGTATCGTCAAGTGGATCAAAATCCAGGTGCGGGTGATAATCATCTTCCATGATCTGAACAAACAGTTCCCATTCCGGATACTCTCCACGCTCGATCGCTTCATAGAGATCCTGGGTGGCATGGCTTACATTTTTAGACTGGACCATGTCCGCTTCTTCCTGTGTTAAATTACGAATGCCCTGCTTCGGCTCCCAGTGATATTTCACCAGGACTGCTTCGCCTTTGTCATTCACCCATTTATACGTATTCACTCCAGATCCCTGCATATGGCGGTAGGTTGCCGGGATTCCCCAAGGCGAGAACAAAAACGTAATCATATGAGTCGCTTCCGGGGTGCGGGAAACGAAATCGAACATCCGCTCCGGGTTTTTCACATTGGAAGCAGGATCTGCCTTAAACGCATGGATCATATCAGGAAACTTCATCGCATCACGGATAAAGAAGATTTTTAGGTTGTTTCCAACTAAATCCCAGTTACCGTCTTCAGTGTACATTTTGACCGCAAAGCCTCGGGGGTCCCGATCGGTTTCCGGTGCGTCTTTCGCTCCTGCCACTGTAGAAAAACGAACCATTAAAGGTGTTTTCTTTCCTGTACCAGAAAAAACTTTCGCACGCGTGTACTTCTCCACAGGCTCGTTCCCTACTTTGCCATATGTTTCAAAATACCCGAACGCTCCCGCCCCTCTGGCATGGACGACCCTTTCCGGCACTTCTTCCCGGTCGAAATGAGAGATCTTTTCAATGAAATGATAATTCTCCAGTGTAGCTGGTCCACGATTCCCAATCGTCCGAATATTTTGGTTATCCGTCACCGGACGCCCTTGCCTTGTTGTCAACGTCTTCCGTTCCATCTTCTGACCATTCTTATCCTTCTTATAGTTGTCTTTCTCCATTATAAAAAAACCTCCTCACAAAGTCAGCTTTAGCTTCCCTGTTATTGGAAACTTTATACTTGTATTGTAACTTCTTGTTTTATTTCTAGACTGTCTGTATTATTTTTTTAACTCTGTTAAGATTTAGTGTTGATATTACCAACAAAATTACAATTTTATGTAAGTTTCTCTTTTCTATATTGGGCTTATTCAACGAAGGCCGCCACGTATATTAGCTAGTGTTATATTAGTACCGGGTGCGGATCATCAGCAGTTCTAAGAAAAATTGGCATTAATGATAGGTTTTTTGTTTGAAACTTTAACTTTTTTAATTCTTCTCCTCCACCGGTTTCAAATTAACACTGCTGGGACTTGATCAATTTCCACAAAAAGAGGCTTATCTCTTCACTGGATTACCCCCATAGGAGTGGATGGATATTTTTCCAGCGCTCTGATTTAAAAACATTTATGTACAAATCTACAGATTTTTCATTCTGGTAATTCCCTGAGCATTCTATATTTTATTGTGTAATTTTCATTTCGCAAATGTAAAAAAAATTGAGTCTGATCGCCCACGAGTAATTGGTTAATTTTGCTATAAAATGTCCTGTTTCTTTACTATTCAGACTTTAAACACTCTATTTTCCTAGTCATTTCCACCCCGCTTCTCTATTCCTCATTTACATGGATTTACAACAAATCAAAAAAGTCTCTCTATAATGTGGGATGTTCCATTTGATAAAGATTCAGAAAGGAGCATCCTTCAATGGCAAAAGACAAATCGGTGCAAGATTGGATTCAGAAACTCGATGAAGAAACCTTACATAAAGGTGTCGACCGGAGAGGGTTTCTACAAGGTGCAGGAAAGATCGCCGGCCTTTCATTAGGTTTGGTCATTGCTCAATCGATGGACGGACTGGCCGTTCATGCGGATGATGTCGAATTTCCGGAGTATCCGTTTTTACTTGGGGTCGCCTCCGGAGATCCGCTTTCAGACAGTGTGGTTCTCTGGACCCGGCTGGCAACAGACCCACTGAATGGTGGTGGTATGCCGGACCGTAAGATTGCTGTCAAATGGGAAATAGCCAAAGATCAACACTTCCGCCATATCGTCCAGCGAGGGACGGAAAAGGCAAGCCCGTCCCTCGCCCATTCGGTTCATGCAGAAGTTTGGAATCTCGAAGCAGATACCGAGTATTACTATCGCTTCAAAGTCGGAAAAGATTTCAGCCCAATCGGGAAAACAAAAACGCTTCCTCATCCGAATGCTGAAGTTTCCAATTTAGCTTTTGCTTTTGCCTCTTGTCAGCAGTATGAGCATGGATACTATACAGCTTACAAGCATATGGCCAAAGAAGATCTTGACCTTGTGTTTCACCTAGGGGATTACATTTATGAATACGGTCCAGATGAGTACATCGCGAGTACAGGTAATGTACGGACGCACAAAGGACCAGAAATCCGTACGCTGGAAGACTATCGCAATCGACATGCCCAATACCGCTCAGATCATGATTTGCAAGCGGCCCATGCTGCATTTCCCTGGGTTGTTACATGGGATGACCATGAAGTAGAGAATAATTATGCAGATCGGATCCCTGAAAAAGGACAATCCATCGAGGAGTTTGTCAAACGCCGAGTTGCCGCTTACCAAGCCTATTATGAACATATGCCTTTAAGACAATCGTCCATGCCTCACGGAGAAGACATGCAGTTGTACCGTCAGTTTTCCTATGGAAATTTAGCGAATTTTTTGGTTTTGGATACTCGTCAATATCGTTCGGACCAAGCGAATGGAGATAAGAGCTCGCCGCAAACGGAAGAATCTCTAAACCCAGAACGTACTCTATTGGGTGACGAACAAGAAAACTGGGTGTACGACCATCTCGAACGTTCGAACTCATCATGGAATGTGCTCGCCCAGCAAATTTTCTTCGCCAAAAGAAATTATGGACCTGGTCCGGACCAGCCTTTGTACAGCATGGACGGCTGGGATGGATACACACCTGCAAGAGAACGAATCATTGATTTTGCCCGTAAGAAAAACAAGAATAACCTGATCGTATTGACAGGGGATGTGCATGCCAACTGGGCATCCAACCTCCTCGCAGACTTTGATGAACGGACTTCTCAAGTACTAGGAGCTGAGTTCGTTGGGACGTCGATCACTTCAGGTGGAAACGGATCGGACAAACGGGCCGACACCGACCGCATCCTTGCCCAGAATGAACATATTAAATTTTTCAATGATTACAGAGGATACGTCCGATGTCATGTCACTCCCAAACAGTGGAAGACCGATTATCGGGTGGTCCCTTATGTGAGTCAACCGGGGGCTGATATTTCCACACGAGCGTCTCTTGTCTATGAAAAAGATGCAGGAGGCCTGAAAGAAGTAGCTGCAACCGTTGTACCCCAAGGGAAACATAAATCTTCCGAGGTGGAAGAAGACCGCCATAAAGCTCACTCCCGAGCCCATGAGAAACAAGCCCAAAAAGGGAAAAAGAAACAACTGCACTAGCATGGTTCGTCAAAGGAGGCTGATGAAATGGAAGATCGCCATGTGGAGATCATCGGTCATTTGGATGAATTGCGAGGACGAGCCATTAAGACGGCCCTCGCCTTTATCAGCTTTCTAATCGCGGGACTCGTGTTTGTCAAACCTATTTACGAGTGGCTGATCAAAGATTTAGAGATGAAGCTTGCGATTCTTGGGCCAAGTGATATTCTATGGGTCTATTTGATGATTGCTGCGGTTTTCTCTTTAGCAGCGACCATCCCCGTCGCCGCCTATCAAATCTGGCGCTTCGTGTCACCAGGCTTGAGTCAAAAAGAAAGAACAGTAACGCTGCGTTTCATCCCAGCCTTGTTCTTTTTGTTCATTTTCGGAATTGCATTCGGATATTTTTTGCTGTTCCCAATTGTCCTTAATTTTTTGACTGCCCTGTCTGAAGGTCAATTCCAAACGATGTTCACAGCGGAAAAATACTTCCGCTTCCTATTAAATATGACCGTTCCTTTCGGTCTCTTGTTTGAGATGCCATTGATTATTGTGTTCTTGACTGTACTCGGAATCTTGAATCCAACCAATCTGAAAAAATCAAGGAAGATCTCTTATTTTCTTTTGATTGTAATTTCAGTATTGATCACACCACCAGATTTCCTTTCCGACGTACTAGTCATTGTCCCATTACTCGTTTTATATGAAATCAGTGTCACATGTTCCGTATTGGCGTATAAAAGGCGTCAGACAACGCCGGACACTGATTCAAGTGTTGCGTAAACATCATTTTCATTACACCTTAAGGAGGTTGAAAGAATGAATAAAAACCAGATGAACCGAAGAGCTTTTCTTAAAGCAAGCGGGATCAGCACGGCAGCCCTTGCTCTTGGCACTACTGGGTTAATGTCGTTTAGCGAAAGCAAAGTTTTTGCCGGCACCACTAAAAACAACCAGGCAACTGGAGGCTATGGTCCCCTTATCAAAGATCCAGGTGGAGTAATGGACCTTCCCCGAGGATTCCAATACCGCATCATTTCAGAAGAAGGCGGGAAACTTTCTGATGGTCGACCGATTCCTGAGAAGTTCGATGGCATGGCTGCCTTTTCAGGTCCCAACCATTCGACAGTTTTAGTAAGAAACCATGAACTGAGCGGAAACAGCAAATATCCAGTCATCGGAAAAAACCCTTATCGAAAGGAAGAAACGGGTGGAACGACGTCGTTGGTCATCGGTCCTAATCGTAAAGTTACCAAGGAATATGTCTCTTCATCCGGGACCATCCGAAACTGCGCAGGTGGCGCAACACCTTGGGGCACATGGCTCACTTGTGAAGAAACACTGGAAGAAGGACACGGCTACGTTTTTGAAGTCGATCCGAAAAATCCCGAGAACAAAATTTCCAAGACTCCGATCCGGGATATGGGCGCCTTTTCACATGAAGCGACAGCGATCGATCCGGCGACAGGCATCGTTTACCTGACAGAAGATGCCGGTCCGAGCTACCTGTACCGTTTCCTTCCGAACGACCGCAGTCAAAAAATCGGTGCCTTGCAAAAAGGAGGTACACTGCAAGCAGCTGCCGTCGAAGAGTTGAGTACAGATGAAATGAGTGAATTCCATACCGGCCAAAAGTTCGGTATCGTTTGGAAAAATGTCGATCCTGAAAAGCCGACATTGGATGCCGGTAACAAAGGATGTATCGCATTCAGTCGTTTGGAAGGGGCTTATTTCGAAGGCGGCGTTTTCTGGTTTGATGATACATCTGCGGGAGACAAAAACCTTGGCCGAGTCTATCGCTATATTCCGGCGTCAAATACACTTGAACTATTCTATGAATCTACCTCTCAAAACGATTTAGAAATGCCGGATAACATTTGCATTACTCCTTGGGGAGACTTATGGATTGCGGAAGATGGCGGCGGTGTCGACCGGGTGATCGGCATGACCCCTGAAGGAGAAACTTATGTGTTTGCTGAAAACAAAGTGAACAGCTCAGAACTTGCAGGACCTACGTTTTCCACTGACGGAAAAACGTTCTTCATCAACATCCAGTCTCCAGGTATGACATTTGCGATTTGGGGACCATTCGCAAGAAAGAATGCCGCACGCAGGAGACTGATGGGACATGCCGCTCCTCCTGCTCCTTATGCACCGAAAGTCACCGACAAACTATCAGCTTTTGCGGAGGTTCAAGGGATGTCGGATTTAGAAGCAGCTGCATTCCAACGCCACGGCATGCCAATCTTATAAAATGAGAAAGAAGAGGTGAAGATATGTTATCGAATATAGGAATTCCAGGCTTGATCCTCGTACTGGTCATTGCATTGATCATATTCGGACCATCCAAACTACCGGAAATCGGCCGCGCGTTTGGAAGCACATTAAAAGAATTCAAGAATGCAACCAGTGATTTGATGCATAGCAACGATCAGGAAAAGAGTCAGTCTTCAGAGGAAGATCAAAAGTTGAAATCTGAGGGTGAAGAAAAGCAGAATACAGGTAGTTGATATGCGCTCAAAAAACGTCCAGGGTCTCCTCTGGTCGTTTTTTTAAAGTTCTCTTAAATATGGAACACGTAAAATTAGGGATATTCTCTATGGAAAAGGTTTCGTTTGGTTTTCATTGTCCATAAGAGAAGAATTAGCACCTCTCTCTTATATTCTTCATACGATATTAGTCAAAAATAGTTTCAAATGTCTGTTATCTCGAAACAGTGTCTTTAACTATTCTGCTCATTAGCAAAAAAGCGATTGCTTTTAATATATTGTTTTTGTCTTTGTACGAACGACAAATAGGATTGATGATTAGTGTTTTTAAGAAAAAGGTGTATGATAGCGTGAATGGAATACCCATTTTTTCTTGATTAACTTTAATGGTATAACCTTCAATAACTCTGCTATCTTCTAATTTTGTCACTCTTGCGGAGGTAGCTGGTCCAGTCAAATGGACTATCTAGCCTAATACCTTCATTGTGATCCAACTGTTCTTGGATAGTTCGTCCAAAATATGTATATCCGTTTTATCTAACATTAATTGAGCTCCTTTCATAAATAAAGTCAAGCACCCAAAAGACTTGATTTAATCTTTTACGATTATAAATGGACATTAGAGTTCATGAAACACAAAAACCCCGAATAAGGGCACTTTTTTTAGTATCCATTATTCGGGATATAGTTCAAATACGTTCTGTGCAGCTTTTTTTGCGACTAACTTTTAACAAAAAGAGTTACTTTTTATTTCTCTGAGATTGTTGATTTTGTCGTTTGACCTCTTCAACGTCAGTCTTTGTTTCCATTCCGAATGTCGTCTGTTGCCCAGAATTATTTTGGCTCTGTAGGTTTTGAGCGCCTTGAGCCATATTTTCCAACTCTTGAGCAGCTTGCGCTTCCATTTGGGCCATGTTTTGAGCCTTTTGGCTATTCTGCTGTTGTTGGAGCTGGGCCGCATTTTGCTGTTCTTGTTGTGCAAGTTTCTTGCTTTCTTGTTGAATTTTATTGAGTTGCTGGTTCATGTTTCCATCGTTGTTATTCATAAGAATCGAATCCCCCTTCTCTATTTTTACCATCACAGCATAATTAAACTCATGCCAGTTGTATTGTGTGCTAATTGCAATTTTATATACCTGATAAAATTGATGAATTCCTTTCGGATGTTTTTCCTACTGCCTATTGGAGCGTAGAAAATGCAGGTGTCAAACTAGGAGATACGGTGATCGTCCTTGGCTGCGTCCCGGTTGGTTTGATGGCCCAAAAGTTCGCTTGGCAGAAAGGAGCCGAACGAGTCATCGCTGTCGACCATCTTTCCTACTGCCTCAACCATTCCAAGATCAAGAACCGAACAAAAGTTTTCAATTTTACGAAGCATAAGGATATGGGAGTAGTGTTGAAAGAAACGACTAAAGGCGGGCAGATGTCGTAATAGATTGTGTAGGCATGGTTGGAAAGAAACTCCTTTGGAATTCATGGAACAAAAACTTAAACTGTAGGGGGGACACTCGGCCCGATTCAAATCGTCTCGAAAGCAGTGCGCAAATGTGGAACCGTACAGCTTACAGGAGTTTACGGAGGAAATTACAACTTGTTCCCTCTCGGAGCTTTTTTCTCGAGAAACGTCCCAATAAAAATGGGACAATCCCATGCAGGACATATATGGAGCCACTGTACGATCAAATTGTGCGAAATGAAATCAATCCTAAAAGCATTCTTACCCACGAAATGCCTTTAGAAAAAGCCGCGAAAGGCTATAAGAAATTTAATAATCGAGAAGATGACTGCATTAAAGTCATTTTAAAACCTTGATCTTATAAGGTGTAAACGAAGCCATACCATGCAAAAACCAGTAATTTAAAGAGTGGAGGATTACTTGATAAAAGAGGAATATTTTCAATACAATGGAACACCTTATATATTGAGGAGGTGCCATAAATGACACATTTAAAACTACTGGGTCTGAAGTTTATCTTCACTTTAGGCATACTGTTTATCATTTTAGGTTTAGGATTTGACGTCTCTTTCGGAAACGTCTTTCTTATTTCCCTTGTTGTAAGTGCTCTTGGTTATTTAGGTGACGTGACCATTCTAAAGAAATCCAACAATACTATGGCCACAGCCGGGGATTTTGTGCTTAGCTTCGCCGTCATATACTTTATGACCGATGCACTGACGGTCGGTGACGATGTATTTGAAGCCACACTGATCTCAGCTGTTTCCTTAGCGATTTTCGAATACTTCTTCCATCAATCGGTGGCAAGAAGTCTCGATCAGGAAAAAAAAGAAAACCACGAAGTACGTTCAACTGGTCAACTGGAAACAGAGGCTTCGGATGAACTTTTTCCGTATGAACAAGAAGATAAATAAACGTACGTCCAAGGGAAAACATGCTAAGTGTTTCCCCTTGGTTTTTCTACACAGATATTGCTCTTAACCGAACACTAAGAAAGAAGATCGTGCCAGCTGAACAGGTTCATTCTGCATTTGTCTGCGCACTTAACGGTATGTATGCCAATGTAATTTCGACCGAGGATTTCCTACAACAGAACAAATAATTAAATTGAGAGGGGAGTTTGTTAAAAAAAACAAATTCCCTTTTTTGCTGTTGTTTATAAGGTATAGTTATTTAACTAACCTGCTCCGTCAGTTAAGTAAGTTAAACCACTGATATTACTTGTGCTTATGTATTAAAGGGCTAATGCTCTATTGAACAATCGCCTCCTTTACTTCAACAAGGAAAATCCCGTTTGTTTTAATTATACTTTTTCTATTTTCTTTGCACCGCGTTGCGGAGGGTCCGAATCTTCTTGGTTACCGTTCCAATATATAATTATATTCGCTCCGATATCTATTTCGTTATAATCATCTGTTGAAACATCATAATACGCTCCTTTATTTTCCTGTGCCATTTCAATAATTTCGGGTTCTGTTTTATTATTAATATCTTCTTCTTTAATATTGGGTATCAGTAAAATTTGGCTGCTCTCACCTCTTTCTTTTTTTAAAGCAACAATACCTTCTTGATTTTCTAATGTGGTTTTCTCATCATTTTGCGCTTGTTGACTACAAGCACTTAGGACAAAAGCTGTCAAAAGAAATAATAATATTTTTTTCAAAAAATTCCTCCTTTATAGGATAGAACGAAATTATACTTTTTAGTTTCAACTTGCTCCACACGGTTATTGAAAAAAGAAATCTTCCATATTAAGCATACGCACCCTTTTGTTGAAGAGTGATTACTACTTCTTCACTAAATCTATAAGATAATGTATTTGTGCAATTTAATGTGATAAAAGAAAAATAATTACTGCACCAACAGATAGAAATGTTGTTTCTAAATGGTTGCCGCCATCAAAAAATCCATTACCCAGAAAGAAGATAACAAAACTAATAACTAATGTACCAAAAAAGATTTTAATATACTTTCCCATTTAACCCCCTCCTTTTAAAGTCCCTGTTGTGTTATCTACCTGATCCGTTAGTTAAGTAGTTAAATGCCACGATACTTCTTGTACTTAATGTAGTAAAGGACTAATGCTCTCTTGAACAATAGCCCCCGTTAGCGTAATAATGAAGTTATTCAACATCTAACGAAAAAGCATAACTTGCAGTACCTTGTTCCCAATGTGCTAACACTTCGTAAACAATTTTTCCTTTGTCAGACAAAACTACCTCATCGGAGGTGTTTACAACATTGTTGTCGTCGCCCCATATTCTCACGGTATAGCTTTCTGGCTGTTCTTCGAAGTCTAATTCAACATTGGTATTGGATGTTACCTGCATTGGATTACTATCTTTAACCAATTCTGGTGGTGCAAAAGAATCCGATTCTATTCCATTTACAATTCCGTCTCCATTGTCTACACTCCAACTATAAGTACCAAGCGATGGTCTAATAGTCTCTTCTTCAACATAAACGGTTAGACTTGGCGGCTTAGGAATAGTATCCCCTGAGGAGACCTCCAACTTTTCATTGTTACTAACCTCCTTAGCTTCACTATCATTATCAGCTTTTTCATTCGTACCATTTATGCCAGAACAACCCATTATTGACAAAAGGCATATAGGAGTTAAAGCAAAAAATATAAATCTAAAATTTATCATAATCTCCTCCTTACTATTTAGACGATAAATATATGAGAGCGTTACAGTACACTTAAGTGGTATTAAACTCTACAGCTCCATTAGGAAAATAAGCGATAGGCACTGTGCAGCTATCGCCCCCATTAACAGAAGACTCGAATTCAAGATAATATGTAACACCCTTTTTAATAACGTAACTTGATCCGTCTGTGAGCTGTAACTGTTTCACCAATTGTTGCAACACATCCATTACACTACCACACACTAGATGTTCTGCCATTTTTGCAACTAGAGTATGACACCTGAAAAGCCACCTTTTAATACTTCTTTACCCTTCTGGTTTGTACAAATAAAAGAAGCAATAATAGCTGTTCTGTTCTTTTCTTGCTTTTCATACTTTTCAATTTGAGCCTCACATCGAATGGTGTCTTCGGTGAGTACCGGACGCAGAAACTCAAAATCCATATGACGTGCCATGACATTATGATTTCCGCCTATTTTTGTCGGCAACGTTGCTGTCAATAACCCCTGGACTACTAGTCTCCCCTGCTCATCCGGAGTTAAATGATGGACTCCTTCATCATCTGAAATCTTCGTGAACAATTCCACATCTTCTATTGTAAACGTCCGATCAAAAGTTATTTTGTCTCCTACTTGTAAAGTCAACGCTATTCCTCCCATAATTTAAATAAGATACATATTTCATCTAATCCACCTATAAAAATAATAGTCACAGTTCTTTACATACCAATTGTTTAAAATCAATCACTATTCCCCAATATATTATCAGTAAAGAGAGGACACCTTGTTTAAGATATGCCCCCAATACAGGAAGACTTAATTTCGAGATATTTTCCATTTGAGTACCAGTACTTTCCTAATTATCTCCCTATAGTTTACATCATCTTTCTTTAACATGTTGAAAAGTCTGTATCAAGAATAAGCACATGGAACCAGATAAGTTCACTGCTAATTCTGCGTGCCGAGAAGATGGTTTATAATAAGTTACTTTTTCTTTGCCATGGGCATCCCCATGTTTATTTCTTAAGTTACCTAAACCATTAACAATTGATGAACACCCACCTAATATTTGCTTAAATATTGTAATGTCATGCTGTTCAGGTGATAGGTTCAATTCATTTGTTACTGCCTTATAAATTTCATGCAAGTCAGCATTAGCTTTATAAGAAACTCCCCTTTCATCAAGTATGTGTTTTAGTACACTCTCCATTAGTGTACGCGATAAAGTTATCGCACCTTCTGGGTCATTTTCCTTCCTTTCAATAGCTGTCTTCCAATACTCCAAAACATGTTCGGAATCGAATACCATTAATTTAGAATCTATAATTTCTGTAAAAGGCAATTCTACCTCTTCCTCCAAAAACTCTAGCAAATTATTAAAACTATTCCATATGTACTGTCTTCTTTCTGCGTATGTAGGCAATTTATATTTTATAAATTGCCAGAACTGTCCAAGGTCTCTACTCTTAATTACGTAATCAGGTAAGTATGTTTTAGTTTTTTTATTCCCCATAAAATATTTTCTCAGCATTATATAATGATCATCATGTGTTGGCCCATCTTGTGTACTAGAGTTAGTCAATAATGTCTGTAAATACTCCGCTTTCTCAAAATCTCCTACATATTCTTCTTCAAGGTTAGGTTTAATATCTTCTTCTAGCAAATCCTTTAGTTTATTCATAACGCGCTCACCCCTTAATATATTTTACCATTAATATCCACTAATGAAGTGCTAGCATTGAGAATAGATGATTCTTAGTGATTAATCCTGGCCCACATTAAGAAGAGGGCAATTCCTTTGTTTAAGAATCGCCCCCATTTGTTTAAGACTCGAATTCAAGATAAAAACATCTTTCCTAAAGGATATATAGAGAATGGATCACTTCGTTTTTCTACCGTCCATCACTTCAGCTAATTGTTGAGATTTTAAATCTTTCTGCTTATTTAGTTTATCAATAATGTTGTCATAGTCTTCTTCACTTCGGTTTTGACTCAATTTATAGGCTGCTTGAATTTCTAGCACTTTTACTTTAAATCCAACAATACCTTTAGTTTGGTTTTTGGTTTTTTGAGATAAGTTCTCCCACAACGCTGCATTTTCACGGTGTTGTTCGTACTTTTGCAATAGAGCCTTCAGGTCTTCCTGCAATTCTTGTTCACTCATAATACTAGCCGTTCCATATACATGGACTGCCTGATAATTCCATGTGGGCACATTTTCAGACTTGTACCACGAAGATGAAATATAAGCATGAGGGCCTTGATACATCACAAGAACAGGATCATCGCCGAAAGTTTTCCACTGTGGATTCGCATAAGCGAAATGTCCAGTGAGATAGTAGTCATCCCCTTGTTTATGTAACTCCAAAGGTAAGTGAGTCGCTATAGGTTTTCCTTCTTCTGTGGTTACGATCGTTCCAAAAGAGTTTCTCTGAATGAAGTCTTTGATTTCAACGAAGTCTGTGACTTTAAAATGCTTTGGAATATACATGCTCATTCACCTCGTTAATTATTATTGGAGTCTTTTAACCATTATTAAGTCCGTTTGTTCTTCGTCCCCCATATAAAAAGAGTGCGCTCCCGTTTGAACAAAACCCAAATTCTTATAGAAAGAAATGGCATATTCATTTTTTTCCCATACGCCCAGCCAGATTTTCTTTTTATTCTTTTCCATAGCAACATCCATAGCTTTATTGAACAGGTATTTACCAAGTCCTTTCTTTTGAAATTTATTAATAATATAAATCCGTTCGATCTCTAGGGAGTCATCATCCATTTCTTCAGACTGGGCATCCCCTGTATTAACCTTTAAATATCCAGCAACCTCATCATTTATAGAAACAAAAAAGAAATTTGATAAAGGATTGGATAACTCTTTTTCTACTTGTTTTATATTAAAAGCTACTTTCAAATAAGCTTTCATATCTTCTTTAGAATTCTGATCCTCAAACGTCTCTTTAAATGTTTCATAACCAATTTCCTGAAGTTTTCGTGAATCTTCCACTGTACATTTGGTCATTTTAATATTCATATAAACCTTTCGCTCCTCTCTATATTCAATAACTTCTCTTGTTTCCTTTTTTAACAAATTCCCAGTTTTTTTCTACATTTCCCCTTACTCTTTTAAGAAGATCGATAAGGTTTTCTATTTCTTCTTCGGATAACCCCTCTAAGGCAACGGTGTTGGAATGGTCATTTTCTCTTTTTATAAAAGGAAAAATGTTCTTCCCTTTCGCGGTTGGATAAAGTTTTTTAATTTTTTTGTTATGTTCATCTTCTTTCTTAACAATAAAGCCATTCATTTCAAGTTTCTTAATCGAGCGGGCTGCAGTGGTACGATCTACTTTTATTAGCTCAGCTACTTTCTCTTGAATGATGCCCGGACTTTCACAGATTCTCACAAGATATAGATACTGTCCTCTCGTGAGGTCATATTCTTTGAATTCTATATTACTTATTGAATCTAACGCCCTCGCTATCATTCCAATTTCACGTAGGATTTCCTTCATATTGACCCCCTTAGCAATTTTTGTTGCAAATACAACATTTATCATTGTATACTTAATCTAACTTAATTTTGTTGTATTTGCAACAAAAAACACCGATAAAGAGGTAGATTAATGTGAAACTTTTCTTTTATGTATTAGGAATCTTGCTATTAACCCTCGGCATTTCTTTCACGATACAGTCTGACCTTGGGACTTCCCCTTTTGACGCCCTTTTGGTAGGACTGTCTATCCACGTGGGTTTTACAGTAGGTACTTGGGAAATAATTATTGCTTTGATATTAATAGGCTGTAATTCGCTTTTAAAAAGACAAAAACCAGAAGTCTTGGGGTTGTTAACAGCATTCATAACGGGGATTAGTATCGATATGTGGCTCTTGTTATTAGAAGCTTTGCACACACCTGAACTCTGGTACAGCAAAGGTGTGTATTTTGGGTTCGGCTTATTTGCCATAGGATTAGGAACTGCCATATATCTGTACACAAATTTTGCACCAATCCCAGTTGATCGACTAACATTAATCATACAAGAATTAACGAGAACAGATTTATTAGTTTCGAGATCTTTCATTTATCTCGTATTTTTAATCCTGGCGTTTATTTTTAAAGGTCCAATTGGCATCGGAACTTTATTAACAGTTTGTTTAAGTGGAATAATACTTAACTACTCTATGCTAGTTACTAAAAAGGTACTGGAACAAGCTCTTAAATCCTAGTACGCCAAAAAAGCTTTGAGAGGAAGAATGCATCTATATAGAGTGCTTTTTTTAGTTATCTCGAAACTGAGTCTTCAACAATCCTGCCCTTATCTTGAAGACTCAGCTTCGAGATAATAAACCCTTTGGTCACACAGTATTAACGAGGTCCATTTAATAGTCCCTCAATCCCGATTACGTCCATCCATTAATTACACCTCTATCACAAACGTACGTTCCTATAATATTACAAAGTAAATAAGTAATTATTTTACAATTATTACGAAGGACTTTTAGACTACTTGTCGAATAACAAGGTGAAAAAGAAAAGGAGAGTTCAATTTTGAGACCTTATGATCAAGTTAGAAGAATGGGGAGCAGTTTTAAGGAAGCATCATAACGATATGGATAATGAATTATTGGAGTTATACTTAGATATGGCTGGATATTCTGGCATCCTACAGAGCAAAATTGATCGATTGGAAGAAAAAATGATTGGAGGTAAATCATTCACAACTCATTAAACAAAGAAAAGGCCCCAGTCTTAACCCGGGACCTACCTTCAAACTTTATATCCTTTTTGCCTCTTACGTCTTTATCTTTGATGGCCAAGTAATACTTTAAAGGTATCTTTTAGACAACGGATGCTTCGATCACCACAGAGTCTTTTTGTTTAGCAAATGGATTATTATTAAGGGGAGATCACTTGCTACAAAGAATTATTTCACAAATGCACAAAAATTCCAATAGCATATCCAAAACTTTTTCCTCGGAAGTATCAAATTCAATAAATATATGAGTCTTCTCAATCCCCAAGGTAATAAACCCTTAAAGAGCTATAAATATTATCACATCATGCTGCCCATACTCTGAGTACTGAAATACTTATATATAAAAGCTAAAAACACTTATATTATCTGAGTTTCAAACTCTACAGATTAGATTGAGATATAAGATATCAACATTCACGATCAATTTCCAGTCAAAATCCAGGCATAAAAGAGTGAAATTTACAACATTCCCTGTTTCCCTTCGCCTACAGCATCTGCCCGCATCATGCGTGTCATCAAATCAACATATGTATCTGTATATTTCACTCTTGGAATTTTTTACCCCAAGATATTGTATGAATAAAGCATGAGTTGATGTCAGGATTTACTAATGAATCAAGTCGAACTGGTTCCTTAAAAGATCTGCGCATTTTGTAGCAGATCGAGAAATAAAAGGAAGCACCTTTTGTAAAGCTCGATCCATTCATCGTTATAACTCACATCCGTCCCCATCCAAGCCACTTCTTTAACGACCACATCATTTGTCCCTGCTGCCTCGGTCACCTGCGACACAGGAATACTCGTCCATCCCATTTAAAAATAAGTACGGCTATAAATCCCGGTTTCCATCTTTTCAAGGTTCCATCCCCCATCCCCTTTTTTCTGACAATTCTCAACGTATCATAATTGAGGGTGAGAATTCAGAATTTACGGATCATTAACAATAACCACGTCGCTGGGCCTGATTGTCTTAAGAATAGACGAAACCCAAGGCACATGAACCTTCCTCATTTTTACTTTTTATAGACAGAATCAAAAAATAGCTACTGTTCACCCAACGGCCTCCTTACTAAATGGAAAAATACATTCTATTCTTTTCTTCCCCGAGGGCTTCGTCCAAAAAATATTTATAACAAAACTTCACTTTATTCAATGCCCATGCTATTTATTGACAAATATGTGACGGATAAAAAAGAAGCAAGTCCAAAAGGACCTGCTTAAAAAAGAGAATTAAGGATTCATAGCAACTGTGTCCGGTTGGGCGACTGCTTCTACAGCTTTAAATGCATCCATATACCCTGCACCTACTTCATGATAAGCATATCCAGGCATATCAGCAGCCGTACGCTCAAGAACTTCCAGTGCCTCTCCAGGCGAAAGATTAGGGGAAGCTTCCCTCATCAATGCGAGTACACCTGAAACGTGAGGTGTTGCCATACTTGTCCCACTAGAAGTTGTGTAGTATAAAAGGTTCTCCGGATTGATGTACTGAATGTCCGTCATAAAACCAAGAGTATTCAGTATCAACCCTGTGGAGGACTTCGTTGCTACAATGTCTACTCCTGGCGCTGTGATGTCAGGGTGAAGAAGATCATCACTGGGTACCCCTCTGGATGAGAAATCAGCCAATTGACGGTCCTTTGTGCCCGCAGCTACTGAAATCACCCATGGAGCAGCAGAGTATGGATTCATTGTATTATCGTCCGGCCCTTCATTACCTGCCGCAAACGTCACAATCATCCCTTTGTCGTGAGCAACCTTTGTCGCGACATTAATCGGATCGTCCTCTGAGTATTCACCTGTCGTTCCCCAACTATTGCTGATAATATCAATACCGTATTCTTCCTGATGTTTGATGACGTAGTTTAACCCTTCTAAAGCCCAAAGGATATTGATGCCTTCTCCAGTGCCAATTCCGACAAGTTTGGCGTCCGGAGCCACACCGGTGTACAATCCATCACTTGCTTCACCTAGTCCGGCAATCGTTCCGGCTACATGGGTTCCATGTCCAGAAGAAGTGTCCGTATTCAACACGTTCTCTAAATACAAACCTTCCTCCCCAAAAATCCCTCCACCTACAAGCATTTTCACGTTCTGCAAGACTTTAGACCCGTAAGGCAAATCCGGATGGGTCGCATCGATCCCGCTGTCAATGACGGCCACGGTCGTTCCTTCCCCTGTATAGCCAAGATCTTTCCACACTGATTCTGCACCGATCAATTTCCGACTATCCTTCATTTTGTATTCAAGACTCTTATTTTTATAGATAGAAAGAGCTTCTGTCGAACTGCTCAAGAGGTTCTCCAATTGAAGCGCCGTCCCTTTTACGCCTACAATTGGCAGCTCACTATATTCCTTTGTCGTTAGTTCCAGCTCTTTCAACAACTCCAATTCTTGAGCTCCAGGCTCTTCTTCATAGGTCACAACTGCCTCCAATACAACGGTGTCTTTGACCTCACTCAACGTATTCCTAAGCAGTTCATCCACTTTCACTCCACTCTCTTGGGCTGAAACTGACCCGGATGTCACCATTACGAACAATACAACGACTAGACTTAAGATGTATCGCATCGCTTTCCCTCCTTCAATAATTCGTCTCCATTCAAGTATAAAGGTGATTGCTCACTTTTTGGATTGGGAATATTCAGTCAATTAATGCTGTGTTAATGGACATTTTGCCACACCACTTTCCCAAAAGGGAAATAATGGTTAAAAAATTTAAAAATAAAAAGGAGTTTGAAGAGCGATTATGGCTTACGTTTTATTAATTGTCGGCTTTGGTTTATTAATTAAAGGAGCGGATTTATTCGTTGATGGAACTTCCAACATTGCTAAACTACTCCGTGTCCCGCCTACTTTGATAGGGTTAACGATTGTAGCTTTTGGCACAAGCTCTCCCGAGGCAACAGTTAGCATCATTGCAGCTTTACAAGGAAATGCTGAAGTTTCACTGGGAAATGTGGTTTGGAGTAATATCTTTAATATCACTTTAGTGGTAGGTATTGCAGCCTTCCTATATCCATTAACGGTAGAGAGTGAAACAATCAAAAAAGAAATCCCATTCATATTGCTGGCTAGTGGAGCTTTACTCGTACTTATAAGTGATACGGAATTACAGGGGTTAAGTGAAAACTTGCTAACACTCGGTGACGGCCTCATCTTTTTATTGTTTTTATGTACTACGTGATTGAAGTTGGCATGAAAAGTCGAAAAGAATCGGTACATGCACCAATTCCTTCAAACATTAAGTGGGAAAAAAACAGTGTTTTGGCGCTAGCAGGTTTAGTAGCTTCTTGACGATAAATATCTTTTGGAAGCTCTTTTAGTCGATTAAAAATTTGTTTGCCCATTCATTATAATCAAACAACTGTAATTCAAGCTGTTTCATATAAAATTTCTCCCTTTCATGTTTAATATAACTCCTACCTGATTATGCGTTGTGGTACTCCATTACGGTTATTCACTTAAGCGCTTTGATTGTAACCTTAGCAGCTTTAGCTATAAGCGCATCATTATAGGTAACATTCTTTTTATCTCGACTGGATAGAATCGCCATGACAATAGGAGCTCTGTTGGGCGGCCACACAATGGCAATGTCATTACGGGTTCCATAGCCTCCGGCACCGCTCTTATCTCCGACTTTCCATATTTTGGGGACGCCTGCACGAATGAGTTTGTCTCCGGTTGTGTTCGTTCGTAGCCAGTTGATTAGGATTGTACGTTTTTCACTCGGGAGCACGTTGTTGCTAATCGTGAAAACTTGGAGGTCAGTAGCAAGTGTTCTAGGTGTGCTTGTGTCACGGATATCTCCGGGGATGGCTTCATTTAGGTCCGTCTCATAGCGTCTAGGTTGGGTAACATTATCGCCGATCTGCTTCAGTGCTTTTTCGAATCCATCAGGTCCGCCCAGTTCTTGCAATAATAGGTTCCCTGCGGTGTTATCACTGTAGCGGATGGCAGCTGCACACAGTTCCCTTAGAGTCATTCCGGTATCTACGTGCATTTTTGTGATGGGCGAATACGTGACCAAATCTTTGCTCGTATAGGTGATGACTTTGTTGAGTTCACTAATTGAGTTCTGCTGCAGGATTGCACCTGCGGCGAGAGCCTTGTATGTAGAAGCGTAAGCAAATCGTTCATCAGGTCGATAAGCGACCGTTCGCCCCGTTCCAGTGTCGATGGCGTAGACACCGATCCTAGCATCAAACTTACTTTCGAGTTGACTGAATTTTCGATTGCTGTGTACCTCTGCGTAAGCATCATTATCTTTTGCATTTACTTTAGTCTGCAACGGAAGTACTGAAATAGAGGCAAATACCAGAGATGCTGTTACAAACAATAAAAACACATGAACTTTCCTGTTTTTAGACTTTAATACCATAATGCTCCCTCCCTTGGTTATCTGAATGCTTATAGAACAAAAACCTCATAAATAAAATCCGTTAGTTTTTCTGAGTATTGGTCTTTACTGCAGCCTAAAAGTATCCAGCCCTTCTTTTCTGAATTATACAATATTAAACATGAAAATTCCCTGCTCGTTCATTTTTTATTCGTTCAAATAAAAAAATTGGTACATCTATCCTTGTTATCTCGAAACTGAGTCTTCAACTGACATGCCCTATACTTGAAGACTCAGTTTCGAGATATTCGTCCTGCCACTTCAATTATTCCAAAAAGTTATTGGGGGAGATTGGCAAGTTAATGACTGCTACCCATTAAACAATTTTTAAAACCAGTCAAAATCCAGTCAAGTTGTTCTCAAACCCTATGTTGAAAGGGTTTCGGGCGTTATCACATCATGCCGTCCATTCATCAGGACTCTAAATAACGAAAAAGCTGATTGAAAAAGTGTAGATATTATAGGGGTTTTCCTCTTTTACATAAAATAGTTCTAAACAGAACTAAAAAAACTATGAGCAAAATTATGAGCATTTAATGATCCCAACTATCTTTTATCGTACCCACATTCTCCGGCCAATGAACACTTTGACTGTTGAAAATACCCTCCTTATCCCTCTAGAGACATCTTCAAGCAGATTTGGCATTTTTACTTTGTTCTAAATGAAGTGTCATCCTTTTTAAACCCTTTGAGCAAAGTAAAAATGAGAATTGAAAGATTGGACTTTGAATTAATGTATAAATAAACGTAAATATAAAAACAGATCCCCCGAGAAGCAGTCCAATAATAAGTACAATGGTTTCTACGGCGATCCGAATTATTCTGATGGATAACCCAAGCTTTTCAGAAATGGAAAGCATAAAGCCATCTCTCGGCCCGGCACCTATTCCAGCAGCTGAATACATTCCTCCGCCAAAACCCATGAGTGTTATAGCACAAAGTAAAATAAGGACATTGATGAAATCAGAGGAATAATGCGGAGTAAGATCTAAAAATACGAAAAAATCCACTAAAATGCCAACAAGAATGGCATTAAGAAACGTTCCTATGTGAACGTATTTACGATCTAAAAATAGAGTTATGCTTACCAAAAAGAGCCCAACAATAATATTCCATGACCCGATTGAAAGTCCGATCTTTTTATGTAAGGTTAAATTTAAGACATCCCATGGGTGAATACCCAAATATTGAACCTTAATGGCGACCGATATGCCAAAACTGAACAAGATAAGCCCCATAATAAAGAAAAGAATTTGAATAAGGAATTTCATATTTTCCCCACTTCCTGGTGCCCACATTCACCTTTTAATATTCTTTATATTATAATGCTTATTGTCTTTTAAGTCTCATAAATTTGATAAAAACGTATGGCAGCAGTGGTGTGGATTTAAGAAGTGTGAGAGCGAGCACGAAGTTTAACTCAGTTTGGGGGCCTTATCCAATTCGCCGTATTACAAAGAGTATTACTCCACGCTTCATTATTGATTGAAGCTGGGCCGCCATTAAAGAAATACAACAGCGGCTTGAACGTACAGATCTGAATAAGACCATGAATATTTATGGGCATATGACCGCTGACAAAAAAGAAAAGGCCTCCCACCAGTTTACTGAACTATACCCTGAATAATGGACACTGATAAAAAAGTGCCCTTATTCGGGGTTTTTTGTGTTTCATGACCTCGGATATCCATTTATAATCAAATTAACAATAAGAGCGAGGTTATAGAGATGTCCAAAATTACTTTTACTGAATCACAAAGAAGAGAACTAGAATCCAACCCAAATGTCATCAAGGTATCCGATCGCTCCATCACCTATTCTCCTGATTTTAAGGTAACGGCAGTGAAAGAAAACATAGAAGGGAAAGGTCCTTACCAAATTTTCTTAGAGTATGGGTTTGATATGTCTATTATTGGATCTAAGAAACCTAATCAATGTATAAAGCGTTGGCGGGAAACGTTCCAGAAGTACGGAGAAGATGGATTCTATACAGAACGTAGAGGGAAAGGCGCCACAGGACGTCCATCCTCCAAAGAACTATCTACGGAAGAGAAATTGAAGAAAGCAGAAGCGCGTATTGCGTATCTAGAGGCAGAGGTAGATTTCGTAAAAAAGCTCGACGAACTCGAAAGGCAGGCGAAGAAGAAAAAGTAACGACATCAGAGAAATTTCAACTCATTGAAAAAGTGGTAAGAGAAAATGGATTTCCTCCTTTAATTCAGTATTTTTGTGAAGTGGCAGGAGTAAGTCGTTCCGGTTATTATAATTGGTTGAAAGCAGAGGAAACCCGTCAAAAAAGGGAACAAAGCGATGAAGCGGACTATACGATCATCAAGAAAGTGTACGACCAATCTAAGGGAAAAGTGGGTGCCATCCAGATCAAGATGGCTTTAGAGAATGATGAGAAGATTGTGATGAACCTTAAACGTATTCGCCGAATTATGAACAAGTACAATATCGTGTGCAAGATCCGGAGAGCGAATCCCTATAAAAAAATCGCCCAAGCGACGCAAGAACATCAAACGTGTGAAAATAAGTTGGATCGCCAGTTCGATCAACAGGAACCACACAAAGTCCTCTTAACGGATATCACTTATGTTTATTATGAAAAAGGACAAAAAGCCTATCTATCCGCCATTAAAGATGGAGCGACACGAGAAATCTTAGCTTATCATATTTCTACCTCCTTGAAGATGGATATCGTGTACACTACGCTTGATAAGTTAATGGAACGGGAGGACTTTATCCCTCACCCTGACTGTTTAATCCATTCCGATCAAGGCGTGCACTATACCCACCCTGAGTTCCAGAAGAAAGTGAGCGAACTTGGCTTGGATCAGTCAATGTCACGTCGCGGTAACTGTTGGGATAATGCCCCGATGGAATCTTTCTTTGGGCATATGAAAGATGGAATCGACTTCAAGGCGTGTTCTTCTGTATTTGAAGTCAAGCAAGCGATTGAAGAATATATGGAGTATTACAATCATCGTCGATATCAGTGGTCCTTACAAAAAATGACCCCGGCACAATACCGAGGTCACCTATTAGCAGCCTAGCACTTTTTATTAAACTGTCCATTTTTGGGGGTACAGTTCA
>NZ_FNIZ01000024.1 GCF_900104185.1 Halobacillus aidingensis
ACCTCACCAACTAGCTAATGCGCCGCGGGCCCATCTGTAAGTGATAGCAAGAAGCCATCTTTCAACTTTCCTTCATGCGAAAGAAAGTATTACCCGGCATTAGCCCCGGTTTCCCGGGGTTATTCCGATCTTACAGGCAGGTTGCCCACGTGTTACTCACCCGTCCGCCGCTCGTTCCACGAGCTTCACCCCGAAGGGATCCACTCGCTTCCCGCGCTCGACTTGCATGTATTAGGCACGCCGCCAGCGTTCGTCCTGAGCCAGGATCAAACTCTCCATAAAAGTTAAGTTTGACTTGCTCATTTGCACACCGAATGTGCTTTGTTTCAAATTTCTTCTATAAAGAAGAAATGTTTTGACGTACTGGTTGGTTCGTTCAGTTTTCAAAGATCAAATGTTTTGTTTGCCGCTTTGTCAGCGACTTTATCAGTTTATCACTTTCGGTTGTTTGTGTCAACAACTTTTTTGTGATATTTTTTTGCTGTCGTTTTGGCGACAAGTAATAATTTATCATGTCTGCCCCGCAGTGTCAACAACTTTTTTTAAATGACATTCGTTCGTTTCCGCTGCGTTGTGTTGCTTTCCGACAACGATTAATAATATATCACAGACTAAAAAAGAAAAGCAATGCTTTTTTAGAAATTCATTAAAAAAATTATTTCAATGAGCAACGATGCATAGGAAAAGCCCTGATCTACATCCAGGGCTTAGTTTTTGACCATTAGCATTATTGATAAGCTGAAATGATTATAGCATTAATTTTGTTTCTTTTTCCTTGGCATATACTGTAGACATTCTTCTCTAGTTGCAAACCTTCGGAAGATCTGAAAAAGAACTTCATACCTTTCTTCCATCGCTCTTTTCAGTCCTTGGTCTATTCTGTGGTCTCCTAGGTCAAACGTGATTTCTTCCATCTCTCTCTTTAACAAGTATTCAATTTCACGACGTTCCTGTTCATTAATCATTAAACCATGCACCTTAAAGGACCTCCCTTGAACAACTCTCTATATTTTTACCCTAAATCTTGTGTTTTTAGCATAGGTTGTCCTTTTTTTCATATGTATAGAACATATTGGAAGGAAGGTGAATCGTGCAATGAGTTTCTACACTTGGAAAGCTGAGCGGATGAAACGCTATGGAGTTGTGGTGGCTTTGGCATTTTTTTGTGCCCTTTTCTTGTGGATCGGACAGTGGAGTCAACTCCCCGTCTTTTCTAATGAAGGTGAGCCCCGTGCTTTGACACAAGGAAGCGATAAAAATTCGAACGTTGCACTGACATTTAATATAAGCTGGGGAACAGAGAAGGTCCACGACGTGTTGAAGCAGTTAGAAGCGAACAAGGCCCAGGCAACTTTTTTCGTTAGTGGGGAATGGGCAGAGCGTCACCCCGATATTATTAAGGCTATTCATGAAGGAAAACACGAAATCGGGATGATGGGATATAAATACGAAAGTTACCTTGAACAAAAGCCCGCACAAGTACAACAAGACTTGAACAAAGCGAAGGAAACTTTTGAAAAATTGGGCTTTGAAGAAATCAAATGGATCCGTCCTCCTCATGGTCATATGGATAAAGAGGTTTTGAAGATGATTGAAGACAAAGGAATGCAAGCTGTGCAATGGAGTATTAATCCAAGGGACTGGGAAAACCCTGGAACGAACTCCATCATAGATACCGTTCTGAATGAGGGGTCTGAAGGAGATATCATCTTGATGCATGCTTCTGACTCGGTAAAACAGACGGCAAAAGCTCTTGAGGTCATCTTGCCCGGTTTGAAACAAAAAGGACTGAAATTCGTAAGCATTACTGAACTAGTCAGCGGCGCAGAATCAGAAACCACTCAAATTGAATAATCGCCTAAAAAAACAACCACCGCTACTCCTATGCGGTGGTTGTTTTTTTAAGCAGCTTTTTCAGATGTTTTCGTTATACGGTGAAGTAAAATAAGTTGATAAGCATTACAGATGAACAAAGGAATAATCATAAGCCATACATAATCACTGCCCTGGGCTCTCAAGGCAGGGACCCACTCTACACTCGTAACGACAATCATAAAAAACAGTGCAGGAATAAAAGCATGCCACTTCGTTTCCTTTGCTTTTATATAAGCAACGATTATGGAGAGACCAAGAAGACCTAAGGCTGTCCATAAAAATGGCCAGATGGATGCGTCCTCTGCTGCTGCCTGGTATCTAAAGTACACGAGGTCAAAAAGCGTAAAAGCGATCAAGAAGAGTTGGACAGGGATCCATAAAGAACGGAAAATCCCCTTTCCAAACTGATTGACTGTCAGATAGGCGAAGAAACCCATTTGACTAATGATGCTGAATATAAATCCAAGACCCGCAAAAAATAACAATAAGCCAAAGAGCTCAAAGAGTTGCAACGGCTTCAGCACTTCAGCATAAGAATCATATTTAAAAATAAAACTGATGATCAACGTCGTCAAACCGCCGATCCATAAGGTCGTTAAAAACAACCTTACCCATTTACGACTATTCACGGAAGTTCCCCCTATTATACAAAAAACTTTTCAACCGTATTTTACCACGAAGCCGAGCTTTTTTCCTCCAGTCTTCGTATAATTTCTGTCGAATCGCAGATAGTAAACGTAAGGAGAACTTAAGAAAGGGGACATGCAAAATGTCCAAACTCCGATTCTTATGTCCCGTCCTACTCCTTGTACTCCTGGCTGCTTGCAGCGGGGCATCAAGTGCAAGTGAACAGACGGATTATGATACAACGAAAAAGATGATCGTTGATATTCTGAAATCGGACGACGGGAAGAAAGCGATGACTGAAGTCCTTTCTGATGAGAAAATGCAGCAACAGATGGCCCTCGAGTCAGAAGTTGTTTCGCAGGCTGTCCAACAGACACTCGTATCTGAAGAAGGAAAAGCTTTTTGGAGTAAAATGTTCTCCGACCCAAAGTTCGTCCAAGAGTTCAGTAAAGTCCTTGAAGATCAACAGAAAAAGTTGATGAAAGGGTTAATGAAAGATGCTGAGTACCAAAAATTGATGATTGAGCTTTATAAAAACCCTGAAATGATGAAGGAAATGGTTACCGTCATGGAAGGGCAGCAATTCCGCTCGCATCTGCAGAAAACGATAGAAGAAACTTTGAACAGCCCTGTTTTCCAAGCGAAAATGAGTGAAACCTTATTGAAAGCAGCGGAGAAAATGCAGAGTGGTGGCGGAGGGAAATCCGAGTCCTCCGATCAAGGCGGGCAAAGCAGCAGTGAAGAACAATCCGGCAACGGGAGCAGCGGTGAAGGAGAAAAAAGTCAGCAAGGCTAACCACAAGCCAAAAAAACACGCACTTCTTTGAGAAGTGCGTGTTTTGATATTAATATTTATCGATTACTTTTGCAGCCATATTACGGTAAATGACACCGATTGGATGATCTGCCTGGTAGACAGATGGCGCGAAAACATCTTCTTCTTCGTAAGGCTGTTGAAGCGGCACATGGCCGAGAACTCCTGTTTGAAGGGTTTCTGCGAGCTTCACGCCGCCTCCTCTACCGAAGACGAACTCTTTGTTCCCTGTCTCTTTACTTTCAAAATAAGCCATGTTTTCAACGACACCAAGAATTTCATGTTCCGTTTTCAGAGCCATTTGACCTGCACGCGCAGCTACGAAAGCGGCCGTCGGGTGCGGAGTCGTAACGATGATTTCTTTAGAAGATGGAAGCATGGAATGTACATCCAATGCCACATCACCGGTTCCCGGCGGCAAATCAAGAAGCAGGTAATCGAGGTCGCCCCATTCCACTTCTTTGAAAAAGCTCGTCAACATTTTGCCGAGCATAGGTCCGCGCCAGATAATCGGAGAATTATCTTCTACAAAGAAACCCATCGATACAAGCTTGACCCCGAACCGTTCTACAGGAATAATCTTCTCTCCGCGAACGACTGGTCGTTCTTCAACACCCATCATATCCGGAACACTGAAACCATAAATATCCGCGTCAATGATCCCAACTTTCTTACCAAGGCGTGTTAAAGCTACGGCAAGGTTAACCGTGACTGTGGATTTCCCTACGCCACCCTTACCACTGGCAATGGAGATGAACTTCGTCCCTGTATTTCCACCTAGAAGAGAGGCTTCCTGCTCCTGCTCCGCTTCAGGTTGGAACCTTTGAATCACTTCATCTGGAAGCTGGTCGAAACGCAAGCCGACCGTTGCCGCTCCACCACTTTTCAGCGCATTGACAATTTTCTGCTGCAATTCCATCTGTTCAGCCGTATTTGTCTTTCCGATCAATATTTTTACGCTGACATGATTTTTTTCTTCCTTGATTTTTATCTCTTCAACTCCACCGGTTTCTTCCAACGTTTTATGTAAAAACGGGTCTTCGATTGAATGGAGGATTTCTAGTACTTTTCCTTCTGTCAACAAGCCGGTTCACCATCCTTAGAAATATGTTTCACTATGGCTAGTATAACATATATGAAACGCTTTCTAAGTGATTTGCTTCAATCAGTCGTCAGAAGGAAGCTCTCTTTCTGTGACATACCGGAGCACACCCTGATAGATGGATGCTGACATTTTCCTTTGGTAATCATTATCCTTTAACAATTCTCGCTCCCCTGGGTTCGACAAAAACCCGGCTTCCACTAAAACACCTGGGGCTTTCGCGTGTTTAAGGATATAAATATTAGACAAACCAAAAGCTCCCCGATCCGTATTCCCTATGTTCTCCTTGATTTCAGATTGAATGAACTTCGCCAAGGTTTTGCTTTCCTCATTTTTTGGATAGTAAAAGGTCTGGGCGCCGCTCCATTTTTCAGATGGAATGGCATTCAAATGTAAACTGATGTATAAATCCGCTTCTTTTTCCTCAATGTACTGAACCCTGTTTCGGACATCTTCCGCTTGCCTGCGCCGCGCTTTTTCCGCTTCATCTGATGCAAGGTCATTGTCATCATCACGGGTGAGGTACACGAGTGCACCCGCTTGCTGCAAATAATCACGAAGGTATTCAGCCATTTGCAAAGTAATGACTTTCTCTTCCGTACCATCTTTGCCAGAAGCACCAGCATCAGGTCCTCCATGTCCTGGATCCAATACAATCACTTTCCCCGATAGAGGGGACGACCATACCGTCCAGGCATCCTTTGCCTCCTGAATCGGATAGGATACGGCGCACACCAGTACAATGATTCCTGATAACCATAAAAATGTTTTCAACCTAGGTTTTCGCATGCCTCACACTCCCTTATACTCCTCCCTTTTTCACTATATGGGACAGGGTGGACAAATATGTGAAGGCATGAGAAAGCTTTTTAATAGTTAGGAACCCTGGGAATCAAATTCACACAAGCAACCGAATACCATTACTTGATGGGTCCATCGTGTAGATAACTCCTTCTTTTTCATCGACAGACGCTCCCATTTGCAGAATTCTATTGATCGCTTCTTTCCTTGAGTGTTCCTGAGGAAAATGAATATCAAACCATTTCAATCCTGCTTCCTGATCTTCTGGAATCGGAGCATCGGCACCCTTCCATGTATTAAGCCCAATATGATGATGGTAATTGGCCGATGAAATAAATAAGGCCTGATCACCGAAACTGCTCACTATATCGAATCCTAGACCGTCACAATAAAATTGCTTCGCTTGTGCAAGATCTGATACATGAAGATGAATATGGCCCATGACCGTACGATCCGGCAGCCCCATCCACCCGGCGTTGGTTTCAAATCGGAATAACTCTTCGAAATCCAACGGGTCGACGGTCATTTTCACCTCATTTCCTGACCATTCCCATAATGAGGAGGGCCGGTCGATATACACTTCTATACCATTTCCATCAGGATCCGAGAAGTAAATGGCTTCACTAACGAGATGATCCGCCGAAGCCACCTGGATGTTGTTCTTAAGCAAATGTTTGACCAAATCGGCAAGGTCCGCCTTTTCTGGTAAAAGGAGTGCAAAATGATACAGCCCTGTTGCTTTTCTGTTTGCTGGTATACCCTCACTAACCTCTTCAAGGACAAGAAGCGGCTTTTCTCCCCCTCCACTTAAGTAAACCGCATGACCGGACCGCTTCCATATTTGAAAACCAATAATGGTTGTGTAAAACTCCAACAATCGCTCTAGGTCCATGACTTTCAAAGTGACCTGAGTGACGTGGGTGTTTTCTTTTTCATGAAAAAGCATGTGAACCCCTCCATACGTATATCTTTTCCCTTAGTATATCGAAATAAGGATTTTACAGATATTCATATGCTTTCAATTATGTCTGGCACCGGTTTTACTTTCATAGGTGCCAGGCACCCGTTTCGTTAAATCCAGTTCCTCGTACCATTTATCAGCCCACGGTGTCTGGCACGACATATAAGATATCACCAACAAAAAAACATAAAAAAAAGACTCCCAACCGAGTCGGTTGAGAGCCTTTTGTATAAGCATCGATTAACGCTTGGAGAATTGTGGAGCGCGACGAGCACCTTTAAGACCGTATTTCTTACGCTCTTTCATACGTGCGTCACGAGTCAATAGACCAGCGCGTTTCAATGGTGTACGGTATTCAGGATCCGCTTGTAACAAAGCACGAGCGATTCCGTGACGGATTGCACCAGCTTGTCCTGTGAATCCACCGCCATCTACGTTTACATATACATCATAGTTACCTTCAGTTTCTGTAACAGCTAGAGGCTGTTTCAGAATCATACGAAGAGTTTCATATGGGAAAAAGTCTTCAGCATCACGTTTGTTTACTACTACACGACCAGTTCCTGGAACAAGACGTACACGAGCTGTTGAGCTCTTACGACGACCAGTACCTGAGTATTGTACTTGTGCCACTAAGATTACCTCCTTTGATTATCCGCGAAGTTCGTAAACTTCTGGTTTTTGTGCTTCATGTTTGTGTTCCGCACCAGCGTAAACATGAAGTTTCTTGCCCATCTTACGTCCAAGACTTCCTTTTGGAAGCATACCTTTAACAGCAAGCTCTAGCATTTGCTCAGGGTATTTCGTACGCATTTCGTTAGCCGTACGGGATTTCAAACCACCTACGTGGTTAGAGTGACGATAATAGATCTTATCGTTGATTTTGTTTCCTGTAAGTTGGATCTCACCAGCATTGATGATGATGACGTGGTCACCTGTGTCAACGTGTGGTGTGTATGTTGGTTTATTTTTACCGCGAAGGATCGCAGCAACTTCGCTCGCTAAACGGCCGAGTGTTTGCCCTGCAGCATCCACAACATACCATTTACGTTCAACGTTGTTTTCATTTGCCATGAAAGTTGTGCGCATATCGGTTTCCCTCCTGAAATGTTTGATTTCTCATAGACTTCGTTACTACTTTATCATTTATCTCAAATACGATTAGTTTTCCGGGGCTAACCGTGGTACAGAAATAAAATGCCATAGAATATAATATAACACCTTGTAACTATATGTCAAGGGCATGCACACCTGGATTCGTTGTTTTTTTAAAAGGAGAGCATCTTTTTCTAGGTCAAATCCTTCTAGTAAAACACTTCCCATAAGAATAATCCTTGTGGTGGTGCCGTTTTCCCTGCTTCGTTACGGTTTTTCGCTTCGATGATCCGCTTTACATCTTCGGGCTTACGTTCGTTTCTGCCGACTTCCAACAAAGTTCCGACAAGAATCCGGACCATATTATAGAGGAAGCCTGAACCCCGGAAGATAAACACAATGTCATTTCCTTCTTTGGTTACTTCCGCTTTATAGATCGTCCGGACCTTGGTCCCTTTAATGTCTGTCTTTGGTGAACAAAATGAGGTGAAATCATGCTCGCCCTCAAGATGGCTGCACGCTTCTTTCATACGAACGATATCGAGTTCTGCCCGGACGTGGTGAGTATAATGACGGCGGAAGAGGTCATGCTCATGAGCATGATGGACATAATAGCGGTACTCTTTTCCCTTCGCATCATATCTTGCATGAAATTCTTCAGAAACCTGATCCGCAGAAACGACTTGAATATCATCCGGAAGAAGCGAGCCCAGTGCTCTTTTCCAATTCGCCATAGGAATGTGAAGGGGTGTCTCAAAATGAATCACCTGACCGACCGCATGAACACGTGCATCCGTCCGTCCAGAAGCGACCACTTTCACCTGTTCCCCTTTATGCATTTTCCTTAATGCTTTCTCAAGCTCTGCCTGGATCGTATTCCCATTCGGCTGAACTTGATAGCCGGCGTAATTCGTTCCATCATAACGGATGACCATTCGAATTCTTATCATAAAAAGTTCCTCCCCATCAGCTTCTCGTCATGAATAGGGCGATGACTAACAGAGCGAACAGGACATACAATGAAATATCAAGTTTTGATATCCTCAGTTCCCTGAGCTTTGTACGCCCTTCCCCTCCTTGATATCCACGCGCTTCCATTGCCATAGCGAGCTCCTCTGCGCGTTTGAATGCACTCACGAACAATGGGACTAGAAGAGGTACAATCGCCTTCACACGGTCCTTTAACGTCCCTGTGCGGAAATCTACACCACGGGAAGCCTGGGCTTTGGAGATTTTCTCTGTCTCCTGCATCAATGTCGGAATGAAGCGGAGGGAGATCGACATCATCAGCGCCAGTTCATGAACAGGGAACTTCACTTTTTTCAAAGGACCCAACAGCTCCTCAATGGCATCTGTAATTTCGATCGGCGTCGTTGTCAACGTAAGCAGCGAAGTCACAAGGATCAGGAGGAAGAACCTTAACGAAATGGCTCCTCCCTGGACGAGACCTTCCCTGTAAACATCCCAGCCAAATATAGAAAAAGCGACGTCCCCTTCCCTCGTGACAAACAAGTGTAGGAGGAACGTAAACACAATGAGGAACCAGACCGGTTTCAAACCTTTCATAATGTAACGGAATGGCACACGGGAAAGCAAGGCACTTCCGACAGCAAAGAGAGCAAGCACCCCGTAGCTCATAACAGAGTTAGCAAAAAATACGATCACAACATAAAAGAAGATGATAGCGATTTTGGAACGAGGGTCAAGGCGGTGGATCACGGAATCTGTCGGGATATACTGACCGATAATTAAAGAACTACTCATGATCGCTGCCCCCTCTCACTTTGCGGGCTAATTCTTTTGCTAACTCAGCTATGGTCTGACCTTTATATTCAAGATTAATCCCATACTCTTTCTCCGCTTTACTTAAGAAGGCGATGACTTCCGGAACATCCAACTGGACTTGCTCAAGGTCTTCCTTCTGCCGGAAAATATCCAATGGTGTCCCTTCTTTGTAAAGTTCCCCATGGTTCATAATCAGAATATAGTCGGCATAGGCAAGGGCATCTTCCATACTATGAGTGACAAGAATGGTCGTTAATCCCTTTTCATGATGAAGGTCATAGAACATGTCCATCACTTCTTTTTGGCCGCTGGGATCAAGTCCTGCAGTTGGTTCATCCAAAACGAGAACCTTAGGATCCATCGCAAGCACCCCTGATATAGCCACACGGCGCATCTGACCACCACTCAAGTCGAATGGTGAACGGTCGAGCAAATCTTCAGGGAGCTTGGTCGCCTTAACCGCAGCTTTCGTGCGTCGTTCGATTTCTTCTTGAGGGACTCCGAAATTTTGCGGACCGAAGGCAATATCTTTCGCGACTGTTTCCTCGAACAATTGATGCTCAGGATATTGGAAAACAACGCCGACGTTTTCACGCAGCTCTCTCAAGTGTTTGTTTTTTACACCGGCTTCAATTGTATAATCACCCAGATGAATTTTCCCTTCGGTTGGTTGCAACAGTCCGTTCAAATGCTGAATCAGTGTCGACTTCCCTGAACCTGTGTGGCCGATGACAGCTACAAAAGAACCAGATTCGATCGAGAAGGTCATATCATTCAGTGCTTTGTGTTCGAATGGACTGTTCGGTTGATAGGTATAGCTTACATGTTCAAACGAGATGTGCATAAGTCCTCCAACAACTCCTGGTGATTGAGTGGCTCACGAGATAGGCTCAAACCTTCTTCTTTGAGGTGATCAGCCATTTTACTTACAAACGGAGTATCCAAGCCAATTTCAGTCAACTGTTCTTTTCTAGAGAATACGTCTCGCGGTGTCCCTTCCATCCAAACTTCGCCACCATTCATGACAATCACTCTTGAAGCCAATGTCACTTCTTGAAGGTCGTGGGTGATCGTCACTAATGACAAGTCTCTTTCCTGCTGGACGTCGCTGACGGTCTTCATGATTTCTTTTCTGCCTTTTGGATCAAGCATGGCGGTTGCTTCATCAAGAATGATGAATTCAGGTGATACAGCAAGGACGCTGGCGATGGCAATCCGCTGTTTTTGACCGCCTGATAACCGGTGGGGTTCATGCCTCTCATATGCTTCCATACGGACAGCTTCCAGGCTTTCTTTGATGCGCTCAACCATAAGTTCGCGAGGCATGCCGTGGTTTTCCATTCCGAACGCAACGTCATCCCTGACGGTGGTCCCTACAAACTGGTTATCCGGATTCTGAAAAACCATCCCTACCTGTTTTCTGACTTCCCACACCGTCTCAGGTGTCACTTTCATTCCATCGACGATAATTTCCCCCTCCTGAGGAAACAAAAGTCCATTCATTAATTTAGCAATCGTCGATTTGCCTGAACCATTATGACCGATGATCGCCACCCACTCATCCGGACCTATGGTGAAGCTCACGTCCTTCAACACCCAGGGCATGTCTTCCTGGTATTTAAAAGACACATGACGAAACTCGACTTGTCTCTCTCCCATCTGTGTTCCTCCTCTGCTCAACTGACTATTTCCCAGGAAATATGACATCATTTCCTATCAACCGAAGGATGGGTCATCTAAAAACCGACCCCATCCAGACGGTATTTTCTTCTATTTGGATATAAAAAAAGGGCTGGATGTAACCTCGCGATGAGATTCAGTCCTGCCCTTTAACCCTCATGGTATTCATTAAACTAGTTCAATGATCGCCATTTTCGCTCCATCACCTTTACGCTCGCCTAGCTTAAGCACGCGAGTGTAACCACCTTGACGGTCTTCATAGCGTGGGCCGATGTCAGAGAATAGCTTTTGCAAAGCTGTTTGCTCCCCTTCTTCATCCGCTTGCGCATTGTAAAGGAATGATTCAGCTTGACGACGGGCATGTAGATCGCCGCGTTTCCCTAGTGTAATCATTTTTTCTACAACAGAACGAAGCTCTTTCGCTTTAGCTTCTGTTGTTTCCAAACGTTCGTGAATGATCAAGTCTGTCGCTAAGTTGCGAAGTAGCGCCATACGCTGATCAGTTGTACGTCCTAGTTTTCTAGCCATTGATAATCCCTCCCTTATCTGAATCTCTTAGATGTGTTCTATCTATTAATCGTCTTTTCTTAAACCTAAGCCCAGTTCGTCCAACTTGTGCTTCACTTCTTCAAGTGACTTGCGACCAAGGTTGCGTACCTTCATCATGTCTTCTTCAGACTTATTCGCAAGTTCCTGCACTGTGTTGATACCAGCGCGCTTCAAGCAGTTGTATGAACGGACAGAAAGGTCAAGTTCTTCGATCGTCATTTCTAGAACTTTTTCTTTTTGGTCCTCTTCTTTTTCAACCATGATTTCAGCTTTTTGAGCTTCATCTGTAAGGCCTACAAAGATATTAAGGTGTTCCATATAGATTTTAGCCCCAAGAGAGATCGCTTCTTCCGGACGAATGCTGCCATCCGTCCATACATCCAACGTCAACTTATCAAAGTTAGATGTTTGACCGATTCTAGTGTTCTCTACTTGATACGTTACACGGGATACCGGCGTAAAAATAGAGTCAACTGGAATGACGCCAATTGGTTGATCCTCATGGTTGTTTCCTTCAGCCGGACGATATCCTCGGCCGCGTTCTGCTGTAATACGTGCACGGAAGCTGGAGTTGCTATCTAATGTTGCGATGTGAAGATCTGGATTAAGAACTTCTACATCACTGTCGTGCGTAATGTCAGCCGCTGTAACTTTTCCTTCACCCTGTACATCAATCTCCAAAGTCTTCTCTTCGTCGGAATAAACCTTCAAAGCTAGTTTCTTTAGATTAAGAATGACTGTGGTTACGTCTTCGACGACACCTTCAATAGTTGAGAACTCATGAAGGACCCCGTCAATTTGAACTGATGTGACAGCAGAGCCGGGAAGTGAGGATAATAGGATACGACGCAAGGAGTTCCCTAGAGTTGTACCATACCCACGCTCAAGCGGTTCTACGACGAACTTACCAAAAGTAGACTCATCGCTGATCTCGACCGTTTCAATCTTTGGCTTTTCAATTTCGATCATTTACACTAAACCCTCCTTCAAAACGTCGAAACCCCGGTTAGACAATAGGTCTAACCGAAATTCCTCAGGTAGGCAGTCCCGATAAAAAGACAACTGCATATTTTCTCTGTCTACGGCGTTGATGATTAAAAGCTATCATAACCCATTATAGACAGGGTGACAAATTCTATTCAGAACTATTATACGCGACGACGTTTTGGTGGGCGGCAACCATTGTGTGGTACTGGAGTTACGTCACGGATTGCCGTGATTTCAAGACCTGCTGCTTGTAGAGAGCGGATTGCTGCTTCACGACCAGCACCAGGGCCTTTAACTGTTACTTCAAGAGTTTTCATACCGTTGTCCATAGCGTCTTTCGCCGCATTTTCAGAAGCCATTTGAGCAGCGAATGGAGTAGATTTACGGGAACCTTTGAAACCAAGGGATCCAGCACTGCTCCACGCGATAACGTTACCTTGAACATCAGTGATCGTTACGATTGTGTTGTTGAAAGTAGAGCGGATGTGTGCCACACCGGTCTCTATATTCTTTTTCACGCGACGCTTACGACTACGAGTGTTTCCTTTACGTGCCATATAGTTAGCTTACCTCCTTTGTGTTGCTTATTATTTACGTTTGTTAGCCACGGTACGACGTGGGCCTTTACGTGTACGAGAGTTGTTTTTCGTCTTCTGTCCGCGAAGTGGAAGTCCACGACGGTGACGGATTCCGCGATAAGAACCGATCTCAATCAAACGCTTGATGTTAAGAGAGTTCTCACGACGAAGGTCACCTTCCGTGTTGTGTTGTTCCACTGCTTTACGGATTTTACCTAGTTCGTCTTCTGTAAGATCGCGAACGCGAGTATTTTCAGAAACGCCAGCTTCAGCTAGTACGTCTTTGGCAAGGGATTTACCGATACCGTAAACGTAAGTTAGGGATACGACTACTCGCTTGTCACGAGGAATATCTACACCTGCAATACGTGCCATAAGTTACGTGCACCTCCTTCAGTTTTAGCCTTGTTTTTGTTTATGCTTAGGGTTTTCACAGATAACCATGACTTTACCTTTACGTTTGATGACTTTGCATTTTTCGCAAATTGGTTTTACAGAAGGCCTTACCTTCATCATCCATACCTCCTTTAAGATCGGAGTTTTATTTATAACGGTACGTAATACGTCCTTTTGTTAAGTCATAAGGGGAAAGTTCTACCGTTACCTTGTCTCCTGGTAAGATTCGAATAAAGTGCATGCGAATTTTACCGGAAACGTGAGCTAAAACGGAGTGACCGTTCTCGAGTTCAACCTTGAACTGTGCGTTCGGTAAGGTTTCAACGACGGTCCCTTCTACTTCAATTACATCGTCTTTCGCCATCGAGTTGATCTCCCTTCTTCAAATCAGTCACTGCTTCATTGACATATTTTGATACGGCAAATCGAAGCTTGCCATTTGTGACACGACCAGTTTCCAGAAGGCTGTCCTGGACTTCCGGAGAGATGAAATCCATAAGCTCAACATGTTGCAAATTCTTTTTCTTTGGTCGATCATACTTACGTTTCTCTCCGTCGGCAAGCAGCACAAAGCGGCCATCCAGTACATCGATCACTACCGCGTACTGTCCTGCCTCACGCCCCTGCACAATACGAACAATTTGACCTATTCGCGGACTCGACTCAGATTCGTTCAAAAACGATCACCTTCATTTAGGATTTTGTAAGGATTTCATATCCTTCATCCGTAATTGCAATGGTGTGCTCAAAGTGAGCGCACCTTTTACCATCTTGAGTGACTACCGTCCAATGGTCGCCAAGCGTCTTCACATAGCAAGACCCTGCGTTCACCATCGGTTCTACAGCCAATACCATACCAGGCTTGAGGCGTGGTCCTTTGTTTGGCGGGCCGTAATGAGGAATTTGAGGATCCTCATGAAGCTCCTGCCCTACTCCGTGTCCCACATACTCTCTTACGATTGAAAAACCTTCAGGCTCAACGAAGCTCTGGATCGCATGGGATATATTTGAAAGGCGTACACCTGGCTTTGCTTCATCAAGTCCTTTAAACAATGATTGCTCAGTAACTCTCAGCAGTTCCATGGTTTCATCATCGACGGCTCCGACCGGATACGTCCAGGCCGAATCTCCGTGATAACCTTTATATTTGGCACCAATATCGATGCTGATGATATCACCTTCGTTCAACACCCTGTCTCCAGGAACGCCATGAACGAGTTCTTCGTTGACAGATGCACAGATACTTCCACGGAATCCATTATAACCTTTAAAAGATGGGATTGCATCCATACTGCGTATGAATTCATCTGCAATCTTATCCAATTCCCCGGTTGTTATACCTGGTTGGATGTTTTGTTCCAACTTTTGGTGCGTCAAGGCGACGATCCGCCCTGCTTCACGCATAATATCTAATTCCCGTGAAGTCTTACAAATAATCATTCAGCTAGTTCTCCCAGCTTTTGATCGATGTCTTGGAATACTTCGTTGATATCTTTGTCACCTTCGAATGATACCAAGTACCCTTTCTCTTGGTAGAAATCAAGCAGAGGTTGTGATTGCTCAACATTGACCTCCAGGCGCTTTCTTACGGTATCAGGCTGATCGTCTTCGCGCTGAATCAACTCAGAGCCATCGTGATCACACTTGCCGTTTTCTTTCGGCGGGTTGAAGACCACGTGATAGGTAGCACCGCATGTCGGGCAGATGCGTCGTCCAGTAAGACGCTCGATGAGTTGCTCCTTAGGAACATCGATATGAAGTACATAGTCCAAAGACTCCTCCATATCAGTCAAGAGGTTCTCAAGGGCTTCTGCTTGGGCGATTGTCCTCGGGAAACCATCTAATAGGAATCCTTTTTGACAATCCGGTTTACTAAGACGCTCGCGAACGATTCCGATGGTCACTTCATCGGGAACCAATTCACCTTTGTCCATATAGGATTTGGCTTCTTTGCCCAGTGCTGTTCCTTCTTTGATAGCTAATCGGAACATATCTCCAGTTGAGATATGAGGGATGTCATATTTTTCGACTATCTTCTCAGCCTGAGTACCTTTACCGGCACCAGGGAGACCCATCAGAATTAAATTCAACGTGTTCCCCTCGCTCTCATTTATTCATTAGCTTTGACACTAATTATTTAATGAATCCTTGATAGTGGCGCTTCACAAGCTGACTTTCCAGCTGCTTCATGATCTGCAGGGCAACCCCTACAACAATCAGCAGGCCGGTACCTCCGATTTGAATGCTTGGCGGCAACTGAGCGGCCGAGCCCAAGATGATCGGTAGGATAGAGACAGCTGCTAGGAAGATGGATCCTACGAATGTCAATCGGTACATCACACGAGTCAAGTACGTTTCCGTATTGGCTCCAGGACGAATTCCTGGGATATACCCGCCTTGCTTCTTCAAGTTTTCAGCCATTTGTTCCGGATTCACCTGAACAAAAGTATAGAAATAAGTGAAGGCAATAATCAACGCAACATAGATAATCATTCCAGGCCAGTTTTGATAATCAAATATATATTGAATGACGGAGGCGACTTCGCTGTTCTCAAAAAGTCCAGCGACGGTTCTTGGTGCGATAATGAAAGATATCGCAAAGATGACCGGGATGACTCCTGCAGCATTCACTTTCAGTGGTAAGTGAGTAGAATGCCCACCTACTGGCGAACGGTTAACCAACCGTTTTGCATATTGAATAGGAATCTTACGAAGGGCTTGTTGGATGAAGATGACTCCCACAACAACCGCAACAATAACAAGTACAATCAGAGCGATGATGACCAAATTAATGAACAATTCATCTCCAGCACCGGAAATGTATTGATCATACAACTGGTTGACACCGGTCGGAATTGCAGCAACAATTCCCGCAAAAATCAGGATGGAAATACCATTTCCAACGCCGTGTTCAGTGATTTGCTCACCAAGCCACATTAGAAACGCTGTACCGCCTGTCAAGACAAGAGCAATGATTAAGAATTTCGTAACTCCTGGATCAGCGATCAATTGACCACCAGCCAGTGCATTAAAACCTATAGACATGCCGATGGCTTGAATGAAAGCGAGCACGATCGTTCCATAGCGGGTAAACTGAGCTAATTTTCGACGGCCGACTTCACCTTGCTTTTTCCATTCCGCAAACTTAGGAACGACGTCCATCTGCAACAATTGCATGATGATGGAGGCTGTAATGTAGGGCATGATCCCCATAGCGAAGATGGAGAAGTTTTGTAATGCCCCGCCTCCGAATGTGTTCAGGAACCCAAACGCATTCTGTTCATCCATGAAATTGATGGCTTCTCTATTCGTAAAAGGAACCGGGATGAATGTTCCCAGGCGAAAAACAATGAGCATCAACAAAGTGAAAATAATCTTCCGTCGAATATCACCCACGCGCATAAAATTGGAGATTGTCCGGAACATTAAATCACCTCAGTTTGACCGCCCGCTGCTTCAATTGCTTCTTTCGCGGAAGCAGAGAACTTGTGAGCTTTCACTGTAAGTTTCTTTTCGATTGAACCTTTAGCTAGTACTTTGATTCCGGCTTTTTGGTTGCTTACCACACCAGACTCCAGCAATAGCTCAGGAGTAACCTCTGTGCCTTCTTCAAAGCGATTCAGTGCATCAAGGTTGATAATCGCAAATTCCTTACGGTGAACGTTAGTGAAACCACGCTTAGGCAGGCGTTGGAAAAGTGGCATTTGACCACCCTCGAAACCTGGGCGAGTTTTGCTTCCTGAACGCTGGCCTTGACCTTTATGACCACGACCGGAAGTTTTACCGTTTCCAGATGCCATACCGCGACCTACGCGGTTACGTTCTTTACGAGTACCTTTAGCAGGTTTTAGTTCATGCAGTTTCATGCGTTGCACCTCCTTATATCTTTTGTAGAATTAAACTTCTTTAACCGAAACTAGGTGAGACACCTTATTAGCCATACCTCGGATCGCTGGGTTATCTTCAAGTACGACAGTTTGACGGATCTTGTTCAGACCTAGCGCCTTGACAGTAGAGCGCTGATCTTGCGGTCTACCAATAACACTGCGCGTGAGGGTAATTTCTAACTGTTTAGCCATTTTATTTCCCTCCTTATCCTACAGTTCTTCTACTGATTTACCACGAAGTTTAGCGACGTCTTCTGCACGCTTAAGCTCGCTAAGTCCAGTGATTGTAGCACGTACCATGTTGATTGGCGTGTTAGAACCAAGTGACTTAGATAGGATGTCTTGAACACCTGCAAGCTCAAGTACCGCACGGACAGGTCCACCAGCGATAACTCCGGTACCTTCTGCTGCTGGTTTCATAAGAATGTTACCTGCACCAAAACGTCCGTTGATTTCGTGTGGAATTGTCGTGTTCTTCACTGGTACTGTGATTAGATTTTTCTTAGCATCATCAATGGCTTTTTTGATCGCTTCAGGTACCTCTTGGGCTTTTCCTGTACCGAATCCGACATGACCATTTTTATCTCCAACTACAACCAATGCAGCAAAACGGAAACGACGTCCACCTTTAACTACCTTAGCTACACGGTTGATGGTAACTACGCGTTCTTCAAGATCAAGTTTGTTAGGGTCGATGTTTGTTGTAATCATTTATGTCCCTCCTTTAACTATTAAAATTCTAGGCCGGCTTCGCGAGCGGCTTCAGCTAGTGCTTTCACACGTCCATGATACAAGTAACCTCCACGGTCGAATACAACAACTTTATAACCGTTGTCGATCGCACGCTTAGCCACTAATTCACCGACTTTTTGAGCAGCCTCGACATTGCCTGTAGCATCAAGGTTGAAGTCATTGTCGACAGTAGACGCACTTGCTACTGTTACTTGGCTTTCATCGTTGATTAGCTGAGCATAAATGTGTTTGTTAGAGCGGTATACGTTCAAGCGTGGGCGTTCAGCGGTGCCAAAGACATTCTTACGAACGCGTGCATGACGCTTTTTACGTACGACATTTTTATCTGCCTTCGTGATCATCAGGGTCACTCCTTTCTATACGTTAGCTATGAGTCTTACTTAGCTGTTTTACCTTCTTTTCTGCGTACATATTCGCCTTCGTAGCGAATTCCTTTACCTTTATAAGGCTCTGGAGGACGGATCGCACGGATCTTCGCAGCTACAGCACCAACAAGTTCTTTGTCGATCCCTTTAACTGTTACTTTCGTGTTGGATGGAACTTCGATTTCGATACCTTCATGGTTATCGACTTCAACAGGGTGAGAGTAACCAGCGTTGATTACAACATTTTGACCCTGTTTCTGCGCACGGTAACCTACACCGATGATTTCAAGACTTTTCTCATAGCCTTTAGAAACACCTTCAACCATGTTACCGATCAGGCTGCGTGTAGTACCGTGAAGAGCACGGTGTTCTTTGTGGTCGCTCGGACGAGCTACAGTAAGAACGTTGTCCTCAACTTTAACTGTGATGTCCTTGTGGAATGTACGAGTCAATTCCCCTTTAGGACCTTTAACTGTAATCGTGTTGTTATCCTGGATGATTTCTACACCTTCAGGAATTTCAAGTGATTTTAAACCTACGCGAGACATATGTTTGCACCTCCTGTCTGATCTGTTTTTTTACCAGATGTAAGCTAGAACTTCGCCACCGATGGCTTGTTCACGAGCTTCTTTATCTGTCAATACACCTTTTGAAGTAGATACAACGGCTACACCTAGACCGTTAAGAACTTTCGGAAGTTCTTCAGCGTTAGCGTAAACACGTAGACCTGGCTTACTGATACGCTTCACACCAGTAATTACACGCTCATTGTTTTGACCGTACTTAAGGAAGATGCGAAGAACTCCTTGCTTGTTGTCTTCAACAAATTCATAGTCACGTACAAAACCTTCACGCTTAAGGATATCAGCGATTTCTTTTTTAACGTTGGAAGCTGGAAGCTCAAGCTTCTCGTGACGCACCATGTTAGCGTTACGAATACGTGTAAGCATATCTGCAATTGGATCTGTCATTGTCATAACTCATTAACCTCCTTCCCTGTTTCGGGTTTACCAGCTGGCTTTTTTGACACCAGGGATTTGACCTTTATATGCAAGTTCACGGAAACAAATACGGCAAAGCTTAAACTTACGAAGTACGGAGTGCGGACGTCCGCAGCGTTCACAACGCGTGTATTCGCGCACTTGGTACTTCTGTTTACGCTGTTGCTTCGCGACCATTGATTTTTTAGCCACTATTTTCCCTCCTTATAGTTAGCTCATTATTTTTGAAACGGCATGCCGAATTGAGCTAGAAGTTCACGTGCTTCTTCGTCAGAGTCAGCTGTAGTGACAATAACGATATCCATACCACGCACTTTGTTTACTTTATCGTAATCGATCTCTGGGAAAATCAATTGCTCTTTAACACCAAGCGTGTAGTTTCCACGACCGTCGAAAGCTTTCTTAGAAATACCACGGAAGTCACGCACACGTGGTAGAGATACGGCGATCAGTTTTTGGAGGAACTGGTACATGCGCTCTCCACGAAGTGTAACCTTCGCACCGATTGGCATACCTTCACGTAGGCGGAATCCTGCAATTGATTTCTTCGCTTTTGTGATAACTGGTTTCTGTCCAGTGATCAATGTTAGTTCTTCTACAGCTGTGTCAAGTGCTTTCGCGTTTTGAACAGCGTCACCTACACCCATGTTGACAACGATTTTCTCAACTTTTGGTGTTTGCATAACGGAATCATATTCAAATTTGTTCATCAAAGATGAGACAACTTCTTCTTGATATTGTTTCTTTAGTTCGTTCATCGTGTGGCCCTCCTTTCTTCTATGGCTTATTTATCTAGTGCTTCACCAGATTTTTTCGCGATACGAACTTTCTTGCCGTCCTCGACTTTGTAACCAACACGTGTCGGCTCACCAGTCTTAGGGTCGATTGGCATTACGTTGGATACGTGGATCGCAGCTTCTTGTGTTAGGATTCCACCTTGTGGATTCTCCTGAGAAGGCTTCGCGTGCTTTTTCACTTCGTTCACACCTTCAACAAGAACACGATCTTTCTTCGGATAAGCTTCAAGGACTGTTCCTTGTTTGCCTTTATCCTTACCAGTAATTACCATTACTTTGTCACCTTTTTTTACGTGCATTCTTCGCGCACCTCCTTAACAAGGCATTTCATTCAGGCTTTTATAATACTTCTGGAGCTAGAGATACAATCTTCATGAATTTAGCATCACGAAGTTCACGAGCTACCGGTCCAAAGATACGAGTACCGCGTGGCCCTTTGTCATCACGCACGATTACTGCTGCGTTTTCATCAAAACGGATGTAAGAACCATCTTTACGGCGAACTCCACTCTTAGAACGTACGATAACAGCTTTTACTACTTCACCTTTTTTAACAACGCCTCCTGGTGTTGCCTGCTTCACAGTAGCAGTGATGATATCACCAATGTTAGCTGTTTTGCGGCCGGATCCACCCAATACTTTAATCGTTTGGATTTCACGAGCACCAGAGTTATCTGCGACTTTCAGACGAGATTCCTGTTGAATCATACAATGTAACCTCCCTTCGGATTAACTCCGAGCGAACTTTATTTAGATAATGACAGACTCTTCAACAACTTCTAGAAGACGGAAACGCTTAGAAGCAGACAATGGACGAGTTTCCATGATGCTTACGATGTCGCCGTTTTTCGCTTGGTTGTTTTCGTCATGTGCTTTGAACTTTTTGGAATACTTTACGCGCTTGCCGTAAAGTTTGTGGAACTTATAAGTTTCTACTAGTACAGTGATGGTTTTATCCATTTTGTCAGAAACGACACGGCCAGTATAAACTTTACGATTATTACGTTCAGTCATGTGAGGGTGACCTCCTCTCATCTATTAGTTATTTACGCCTAGCTCACGTTCACGAGCAACGGTCTTCATACGTGCGATGGACTTGCGAACTTCACGGATACGTGCAGTGTTCTCAAGTTGACCTGTTGCCAATTGGAAGCGTAGGTTGAAAAGTTCTTCTTTAAGAGACTTAACTTTTTGTTCAATTTCGGCAGTGGTTAATTCACGGATCTCATTAGCCTTCATTGATTTCACCACCAATTTCTTCACGTTTTACGAATTTCGTACGGATCGGCAGTTTGTGTGAAGCAAGACGCAACGCTTCGCGTGCAACCTCTTCAGATACACCTGCGATCTCGAACATGATTTTCCCTGGCTTCACGACAGCTACGAAACCTTCTGGAGCACCTTTACCGGAACCCATACGTACTTCTAGGGGTTTAGCAGTATAAGGCTTATCAGGGAAGATTTTAATCCAAACTTTACCGCCACGCTTCATGTAACGAGTCATCGCGATACGCGCTGCCTCGATTTGGCGGGCTGTGATCCATGCTGGATCGATTGCTTGCAAACCATATTCACCGAATGCTACTTCAGTACCGCCTTTTGCACGGCCTTTTAAGCTAGTACGGTGTTGACGACGATATTTAACACGTTTAGGCATTAACATAATGCTTTTCCCCCTTCCTTACTTGTCAGTTTTAGTTGGAAGGACTTCTCCACGATAGATCCACACTTTAACACCAAGCTTACCGTAAGTGGTGTCAGCTTCTGCAGTTCCGTAATCGATATCTGCACGAAGTGTGTGTAGTGGTACTGTTCCTTCACTGTAATATTCAGCACGAGCGATATCCGCGCCACCTAGACGGCCAGATACTTGGGTACGAATACCTTTAGCTCCTGCACGCATAGCGCGTTGGATCGTTTGTTTTTGAGCACGACGGAAAGATACACGGTTTTCCAATTGACGTGCGATATTGTCAGCTACAAGTGTAGCGTCAAGATCTGGCTTTTTCACTTCAACGATGTTGATGTGAACGCGTTTACCAGTTAGTTGGTTTAGAGCTTTACGAAGTGCTTCTACTTCAGAACCGCCTTTACCGATAACCATTCCTGGCTTAGCTGTGTGCACAGTAATGTTTACACGGTTTGCTGCGCGTTCGATTTCTACCGTAGAAAGAGCAGCATCTTTAAGACGATTTTCAACATATTCACGAATCTTAATGTCTTCATGTAACAAGTCTGCATAGTCTTTGCCAGCGTACCACTTGGATTCCCAGTCGCGGATTACGCCGATACGAAGACCTACCGGATTAATTTTTTGACCCACTGATTATCCCTCCTTTTTTTCTGATACGACCACTGTGATGTGGCTTGTGCGTTTGTTGATTTGGCTTGCGCGGCCCATAGCGCGAGGGCGGAAACGTTTAAGAGTTACGCCTTCGTTTACAAACGCTTCGGAAACGTATAGGTTTTCCGGGTCCATTTCATAGTTGTGTTCTGCGTTAGCGATCGCGGAGTTAAGAAGTTTCTCAACTACTGGAGATGCGCCACGTTGTGTTAGACGTAGTGTAGCTAGAGCTTCACCAACATTTTTTCCTCGAATTAAATCAATTACCAAACGAGCTTTACGAGGAGCGATACGAACGGTTTTAGCAACTGCTTTAGCTTGCATTAGAGTGCCTCCTCTCTATATTAACGTTTTGTTTTCTTATCGTCGCCAGAGTGTCCCTTGAACGTACGGGATGGCGCGAATTCACCTAGTTTGTGACCTACCATATCTTCAGTCACATAAACTGGTACGTGCTTACGACCGTCATAAACGGCGATTGTGTGTCCGACGAAGTTAGGGAAGATCGTAGAACGGCGAGACCAAGTCTTTACGACCTGCTGTTTATTATCTTCGTTCAACTTCTCGACTTTTTTCATTAAGTGATCATCTACAAAAGGTCCTTTTTTCAGGCTGCGGCCCATGAATAAACCTCCCTTCGTGATTGAGAGACGGGTGTTATTGCCCGCCCGACAATCCCGTTATTTTTTACCGCGTCTACGTACGATATATTTATCAGACGGCTTGTTGCGTTTTCTCGTTTTGTATCCAAGAGTTGGTTTACCCCATGGAGATACTGGAGATGGCATACCGATTGGCGCGCGTCCTTCACCACCACCGTGTGGGTGATCACTAGGGTTCATTACAGAACCACGTACTGTAGGGCGCTTACCTTTCCAACGAGAACGTCCGGCTTTACCTACGCTGATTAGTTCGTGTTCAAGGTTACCAACTTGACCGATTGTTGCACGGCAAGTGCTTAGTACCAAACGAACTTCACCAGAAGTCAGGCGTACAAGCGTGTATTTTTCTTCACGACCAAGGATTTGTGCAGAAGCACCTGCAGAACGGACAAGCTGTCCTCCGCGTCCTGGCTTAAGTTCTACGTTGTGTACGATTGTACCAACTGGAATGTCTTTCAACTGAAGAGCATTACCTGGTTTGATATCTGCACCTTCACCAGAAAGAATTTCCGTTCCAACCTTCACACCTTTTGGAGCTAGGATGTAACGTTTTTCACCATCAACATAATTGATTAGTGCAATGTTAGCGGAGCGGTTTGGATCATATTCGACTGTAGCAACGCGTCCAGGTATTCCATCTTTGTCACGCTTAAAGTCGATAATACGATACTGACGCTTGTGGCCTCCGCCCTGATGACGAACTGTCAGCTTACCCTGGTTGTTACGTCCACCTTTTTTATGAAGTGGAGTGACAAGGGAGCGTTCAGGTTTGTCAGTTGTGATTTCAGCGAAATCAGATACTGACATGTGTCGACGACCGTTAGTAATTGGTCTGAACTTTTTAATCGCCATCTTTATTTCCCTCCTTCATATTTCAATTCGTGTATTTTATGCTTCGAAGATTTCTAGTTCTTCGCTGTCCTGAGTCAAAGTGATGACTGCTTTCTTACGATCAGAGCGGTAGCCGCCGTAACGACCCATACGCTTGAATTTACCTTTTAGGTTCATTGTGTTGACAGATGCAACTTGAACACCAAAGACTTCTTCAACTGCTTTTTTAATTTCAGTTTTGTTAGCTTTCGGGCTAACTTCAAACGTATATTTCTTTTCTCCCATAAGATCAGCAGAATGTTCAGTAATGACAGGGCGCTTGATAATATCGCGTGGTTCTTTCATTATGAGAGCACCTCCCCTGCTTTTTCAGCTGCTTCCTTAGTAAGGATCAGCTTGTCATGCGTTAGCAAGTCTAACACACTTACTTGCTCTACAGGAAGACTCTTCACTGTAGGGATATTGTTAGATGATAGAGTTACGTTTTCGTCTGCTTCAGCAGTAACGATCAATGCTTTCTCGTTAACATCTAGTGCCTTTAGAATGTTTGCAACTTCTTTTGTTTTTGGAGCATCTAGAGATAGGCTCTCAAGAACAATGATGTTTTCTTCTTTCACTTTAGAAGAGAAAGCAGATTGAAGTGCCAAACGACGTACTTTTCTTGGCATCGTGTAGCTGTAGCTGCGTGGTGTAGGACCGAATACAGTTCCGCCACCTACCCATTGTGGTGAACGGATAGATCCTTGACGCGCACGGCCTGTACCTTTTTGGCGCCATGGTTTGCGTCCGCCGCCACTAACTTCAGAACGTCCTTTTACTTTGTGTGTGCCTTGGCGAAGATTCGCGCGTTGCATCAACACAGTTTCGTGTAATACGTGAGTATTAGGTTCGATTCCAAAAACGGATTCATTCAGTTCGATTTCACCAACATTAGAACCGCTTTGGTTTAATAGTGCTACTTTAGGCATGACATATCCTCCCTTCGTTTATTATTTGCTAGCCTTAATTGCACTTGTAATCTTAACGTAAGATTTTTTCGCGCCTGGTACATTACCTTTGATAAGTAGTAGATTACGCTCAGCGTCCACTTTTACTACTTCAAGGTTTTGTAGAGTTACTGTTTCGCCACCCATTTGTCCTGCAAGACCTTTGCCTTTGAAGACTTTGGATGGGTCAGCACCTTGCCCCATAGAACCGGATCGACGGTGGAAACGGGAACCGTGAGTTTTAGGTCCAGTAGATTGGTTATGGCGCTTGATTGCACCCTGGAAACCTTTACCTTTAGATGTTCCTGTAACGTCAATAGCGTCACCAGCTTCGAAAATATCAACTTTAACCTCTTGACCTAGTTCAAAGTCATCAAGGTTTGTATTACGGAATTCACGAACGTAGCGCTTAGGTGTTGTGCTTGCTTTATCAGCGTGCCCTTGAGCAGCTTTCTTCAAGCGGTTTGACTTTTCATCAGCAAAACCTAGTTGGATCGCTTCATAACCGTCATTTTCTGTTGTTTTCTTTTGAAGAACAACGTTTGGCTCAGCCTGAACAACTGTTACTGGGATCAACTCGCCATTTTCGGAGAAAATTTGAGTCATGCCGACTTTTCGTCCTAAGATTCCTTTCGTCATCCGTTACACCTCCTATTATCTTTACGATTTATTTATAGTTTGATTTCGATATCCACACCAGATGGTAGATCCAAACGCATAAGTGAATCAACTGTCTGTGGTGTTGGATTAACAATGTCGATTAGACGTTTGTGTGTGCGCATTTCGAACTGCTCACGAGAGTCTTTATACTTGTGAGTCGCACGAAGTACAGTATAAACAGAACGCTCTGTTGGAAGCGGGATCGGACCAGATACATTAGCTCCGGAACGCTTCGCAGTGTCTACGATCTTTTCTGCGGACTGATCAAGTACTCTGTGATCATACGCCTTTAAACGAATACGAATTTTCTCTTTTGCCATTATTTTCCCTCCTTCTTCGCCCATTTTTGAAATAGACATTCTCCGCGAAAAAAACTTGACCACCGGCCATGGCAAAGGGGCCGGGTGTGTCAACAACCTTTCGCTTCATCGCCTTTTATGACCAACATTATTCATTATATAGAAGAAATGCGGTCAATGCAAGGATAAATCCATAATTATTTTCATTACGGACACTTAAAATATTATACTAGCGTCCAGGACGTTTTTCAAGGGGAAACCAAGCATCCATGGGGTTTCCGCCGAATTTCTTTGACCGCCTCTTTGAAATCCATTGTCCATTAAAACAAATATACATTAGAATATCAACCACTTCTGTGTAAAGAATAGTTGTCTGAACATTCGAATGCCTTAGTAAAATATAGACACCACGTAATTCATAGTTGATATTGTTTAAAATACATCTTCCTTAACCTTCACACTGGCGATCCCCTCTTCAATGCTCACATCTCCAGTGTAAATAAGTAACACTTTCCCTTGGATAAAAAAACGTACGTGTGTAATATCATTCAATCAATAGATTAATTCAGCTTCTTTTTCCGTGTAATAGTAAGGGAATTAAAAATAAAGCGTATCCACCAGCCCGAATAAGATTCCGTATGTTCTAAAGCCAATATCGTATAGGAGCATACCTTTTAGTTTAGCTGAGGAAGTAGACGTAGAGCCTTATTTTTTCAATAAAAAAGAGCAACAGCCAGAAGCTGTTGCTCTCTATATAGGATAGAACTGAAATTACTTAGTGATTTCAGAAACTACGCCAGAACCTACAGTACGTCCACCTTCACGGATGGAGAAACGAGTTCCGTCCTCGATCGCGATTGGGGAAATAAGTTCTACAGTCATTTCAACGTTGTCCCCAGGCATAACCATTTCTACGCCTTCAGGAAGTTGAATAACACCAGTTACGTCCGTAGTACGGAAGTAGAACTGCGGGCGATAGTTAGAGAAGAATGGAGTGTGACGTCCACCTTCATCTTTAGCTAGTACATAAACTTCAGCTTTGAAGTTTGTGTGTGGTGTGATGGAACCAGGCTTAGCTAGTACTTGACCACGGTTGATGTCTTCACGCTTAACACCACGAAGAAGTGCACCGATGTTGTCTCCAGCTTCAGCGTAATCTAGAAGCTTACGGAACATTTCAACACCAGTTACAGCAGTTTTGCTGGACTCTTCAGCCATACCGATGATTTCAACTTCGTCACCGACTTTAACTGTTCCACGCTCAACACGACCAGTTGCAACTGTACCACGACCAGTGATAGAGAATACGTCCTCAACTGGCATCATGAATGGCTTGTCAGTGTCACGGTCTGGAGTTGGAACATACTCGTCAACTGCGTCCATAAGATCGTAGATTGCTTGCTCATACTTCTCTTCACCTTCAAGAGCTTTAAGAGCAGAACCGCTGATTACTGGTACGTCATCACCATCGAAGTCGTACTCAGAAAGTAGATCGCGAACTTCCATTTCTACTAGTTCAAGAAGCTCTTCGTCGTCTACCATGTCAACTTTGTTCAAGAATACAACGATAGCTGGTACACCTACGTTTTTAGAAAGTAGGATGTGCTCACGAGTTTGTGGCATTGGACCGTCAGCTGCAGATACAACTAGGATCGCGCCGTCCATTTGAGCAGCACCAGTGATCATGTTCTTAACGTAGTCCGCGTGACCTGGGCAGTCAACGTGTGCATAGTGACGAGTTTCTGTTTCGTACTCAACGTGTGCAGTGGAGATTGTGATTCCACGCTCGCGCTCTTCAGGAGCACCGTCGATCATGTCATATGCCATTGCTTCACCAGAACCAGAACGCTTGTGAAGTACAGTCGTGATTGCTGCAGTTAGAGTTGTTTTACCGTGGTCAACGTGTCCAATAGTACCAATGTTAACGTGGGACTTGGACCGGTCAAATTTTTCTTTACCCATTGTATATTTCCTCCTTTAGATAAGTAACAAGTTTGGTTTTTAAAGATTTATGATGCAGCTTAGGAGTAATCGAGAGTCACTCCTAAGCTTACAATACAAGTTATACTTTAACTCGTCTAAAAAATCAATTATTCACCAGCATTTTTCTTGATGATTTCCTCAGAGATGCTCTTCGGAACTTCTTCATAGTGGTCGAAGTGCATTGTGTACGTACCACGGCCTTGAGTGTTGGAACGCAACGCTGTTGCATAACCGAACATCTCAGAAAGTGGAACAAATGCTTTAACCACTTGTGCATTACCACGAGTTTCCATACCTTCTACACGTCCACGACGGGAAGTTACATCACCCATGATATCGCCCATGTATTCCTCAGGAATAACGACTTCTACTTTCATCATTGGTTCAAGTAGAACGGGCTTACACTTGTTTTTCGCCTCTTTAAGTGCCATGGAAGCGGCAACTTTAAAGGCCATTTCGTTGGAGTCGACATCGTGGTAAGAACCATCGTAAAGAGTCGCTTTGATGTCTACCATAGGGTAACCAGCCAATACACCGTTTTCCATAGATTCTTTGATTCCTTGTTCTACGGATGGAATGTATTCACGTGGTACAACACCACCGACGATCTTGTTGACGAATTCGAAACCAGCGCCTTCTTCGTTAGGCTCGAACTCAACCCATACGTGACCGAATTGTCCACGACCACCGGATTGACGTACGAACTTACCTTCCACTTGCGCACTTCCGCGGAATGTTTCGCGGTAGGCAACTTGTGGAGCACCAATGTTCGCTTCAACTTTGAACTCACGCTTCAGACGGTCAACGATGATGTCTAGGTGAAGCTCACCCATACCTGCGATGATCGTTTGACCCGTTTCAACGTTTGTTTCCGTTTGGAACGTTGGATCTTCTTCAGCTAGTTTACCAAGAGCGATGGACATCTTATCTTGGTCAGCTTTAGATTTAGGCTCGATAGCAACAGAGATTACCGGATCAGGGAATTCCATGGACTCAAGAATAACAAGACTCTTTTCGTCACATAGCGTATCACCCGTACCTGTATCTTTAAGGCCTACCGCACCAGCGATATCCCCTGCATACACAGTGGAGATCTCTTCACGAGAGTTTGCGTGCATTTGTAGGATACGACCTACACGTTCACGCTTATCTTTCGTGGAGTTTTTCACGTATGAACCAGCATTCAATGTACCGGAGTAAACGCGGAAGAAAGTAAGTTTACCTACATAAGGGTCTGTAGCGACTTTAAATGCCAAAGCAGAGAATGGCTCGTTGTCGTCAGGCTTACGTACAACTTCTTCTTCTGTTTGTGGTACGTGACCTTCAATTGGAGGTACATCTAGTGGAGATGGTAGATAATCGATAACACCATCAATTAGAAGTTGAACTCCTTTGTTCTTGAAGGCAGAACCACAGAATACTGGGTAGAATTCAACACTTAGAGTCGCTTTACGGATCGCATCCTTAAGCTGGTCGTTTGTGATTTCTTCTCCCTCTAGATACTGCATCATCAAGTCTTCATCAAGTTCTGCAACAGCTTCTACTAGCTTGCCGCGGTACTCTTCAGCTTGTTCTTTATAGTCGTCAGGAATCGGGCGTGCTTCAGCACGTGTTCCCAAGTCGTCCATGTAGTAGTATGCTTCCATCGTTACTAGGTCGATGATTCCTTCGAACTCATCTTCCGCACCGACAGGAAGTTGAACAGCTGCTGCATTCGCTCCTAGGCGGTCTTGCAAAGTGCCTAGGGAGTAGATGAAGTCAGCTCCGATTTTGTCCATTTTGTTAATGAAGACAATACGTGGAACACCGTATGTCGTAGCTTGGCGCCAAACAGTTTCTGTTTGAGGCTCAACACCAGATTGTGCGTCAAGGACAGCTACGGAACCATCAAGTACACGCAGGGAACGCTCAACTTCTACAGTGAAGTCTACGTGTCCTGGAGTATCAATGATGTTGATACGGTGACCTTTCCACTGAGCAGTTGTAGCGGCAGAAGTGATTGTGATTCCGCGCTCTTGTTCCTGCTCCATCCAGTCCATTTGGGAAGCTCCTTCGTGAGTTTCACCAATTTTGTGGATACGTCCTGTGTAGAAAAGAATACGCTCTGTCGCCGTTGTTTTACCAGCGTCGATGTGAGCCATTACCCCGATATTCCGAGTCTTTTCCAAGGAGAACTCTCTAGCCATGCATCTTTCTCCTTCCTGTTTGAACCTTTATTTTTTTGGTGATTACCAGCGATAGTGAGCGAATGCTTTGTTCGCTTCCGCCATCTTGTGCATTTCTTCGCGACGTTTCACGGATGCACCTGTGTTGTTTGAAGCATCAAGAATTTCGTTAGCTAGGCGCTCTTCCATCGTTTTCTCTCCGCGAAGACGCGCATAGTTTACGATGAAACGCAAGCCTAGTGCCTGGCGACGTTCTGGACGAACCTCAACAGGTACCTGATAGTTGGAACCACCTACACGACGAGCGCGCACCTCCAATACAGGCATTACGTTCTTCATTGCTTGATCAAATGCTTCCATAGCGTCATTGCCGCTACGTTCTTGAACAAGTTCAAATGCTTTATAAAGGATTTTCTGTGCTTTACCGCGCTGACCGTTAACCATGATTTGGTTGATCAAGCGAGTAACAAGCTTAGAGTTATACATTGGATCTGGTAACACATCACGTTTAGCTACTGGACCTTTACGTGGCATATGTTCCCCTCCCTTCTTCAGTGTTTTTATTTAAGCGATATTTGCATATCGATTATTTTTTAGCTTTTGGCTTTTTCGTACCGTATTTGGAACGACCTTGCATACGACCATCAACACTTGCTGTGTCAAGAGCGCCACGTACAACGGTGTAACGTACACCTGGCAAGTCTTTAACTTTACCGCCACGGATAAGAACAACACTGTGCTCTTGAAGGTTGTGGCCTTCACCAGGGATATAAGCGTTAACCTCTAGCTGGTTAGTTAGACGAACACGTGCATACTTACGTAGAGCAGAGTTCGGTTTCTTAGGTGTCATTGTTCCAACACGTGTGCAAACACCACGTTTTTGTGGAGAAGAAAGGTCAGTCATACGCTTTTTATAGCTGTTGTAACCTTTGTTCAAAGCTGGAGAGTTAGACTGCTTTGTTTTGCTCACGCGTCCTTTGCGTACCAATTGGTTAATTGTTGGCATGTTTGTATCCTCCCTTCGTACTTTTTTAATACCACACATCCAGGTGGTTCATAAAAAGGCAAAAAACAAAGCTTTCGCGTAGAACGCCAAAACTTTATTGCTTTATCGCCACTGTAGCCGCACCAACATCAATACCACATGCATTCCCGAGCTCCTCCATCGAAGGTACCCGTGTGTGAGGAATGTTCAGTTGTTGGGCTAATTTAGCTACTTTTAGTGTCATCGACTGATCAGCATCGTCAGCCGTTATGACTTCAACCACTTCACCATTTTTCATGGCTTTCAGTGTTTGTTTGGTTCCAATGATTATATCGGATTTAGCCTGTGCTACTTTTTCATAAGACATCTTCATATCCTCCAAAGTAACAAGGATAAATGGAAGCACCTTGATTATATTATCACTCACCCAAATGCATGTCAACTGCATCTGGGTGAGTTTTTTGGTGCTCCCTTTAATTTTACACCTTGTTAACATCTACTTCTTTATTTTAAGAATGTGTGACTTCTTCCGTCACTTCTGGAACCTCTTGCCGTTGTTGCTCGGATTGCGCTTGGATCTTGCGGTAACGAGTCATACCCGTACCTGCAGGAACAAGCTTACCGATAATAACATTCTCTTTCAATCCTAGCAACTCATCGCGCTTACCTTTAATGGCTGCGTCTGTAAGGACACGTGTTGTTTCCTGGAAGGATGCAGCAGATAGGAAGCTGTCTGTTTCAAGAGACGCTTTGGTAATACCAAGGATGACTGGTCGGCCGACTGCCGGCTGGCCACCTTCCATAAGCGCTTTTTGGTTCGCTTCTTTGAATTGGTGGATTTCAAGCAGAGAACCTGGAAGTACATCGGTGTCACCAGAATCAAGGACACGTACTTTACGAAGCATCTGGCGTACCATAACTTCGACGTGCTTATCGGAGATTTCCACCCCTTGCATTCGGTAAACCTTTTGAACTTCTTTGAGAAGGTATTCTTGAACGCCATCAAGGCCTTGAACGGTCAGTAATTCTTTAGGATCGATGGAACCTTCAGTTAGAGGTTCACCTGCTTTGACCTCATCTCCAACTGACACTTTCATACGTGCACCATATGGAGCAGTGTAAGAACGTGATTCTACAGCACCTTGAACGACGATTTCCTGCTTCTCTTTGACTTCATTGATTTCATGGACCGTACCGTCGATTTCTGTGATAACGGCTTGACCTTTCGGATTACGTGCTTCCACGATCTCCTGGATACGCGGAAGACCCTGCGTGATATCGTCTCCGGCTACACCACCTGTGTGGAAGGTACGCATTGTAAGCTGGGTACCCGGCTCACCGATGGATTGAGCAGCGATGATTCCAACTGCTTCACCGACTTCAACTTCATCACCTGTAGCAAGGTTACGGCCATAACACTTCTTACAAACTCCGTGTTTCGTATTACATGTGAATGCCGTACGGATCACGATCTCTTCAATGCCAGCATCAACGATTTGACGTGCGACATCTTCATAAATGACTTCATTTCTTTCTACAAAAATAACGCCGGTTTCAGGATGTTTCACTGTCTGGAATGCTGTACGTCCGATAAGACGGTCGATCAATGGTTCGACCACTTCTGTTCCCTCTGTCAATGCAGCTACAGGGAGACCACGGTCCGTTCCACAGTCATCTTCACGAACAATAACATCTTGCGCTACGTCTACAAGACGACGAGTCAAGTAACCGGAGTCGGCTGTCTTAAGGGCCGTATCGGCAAGTCCCTTACGGGCACCGTGTGTAGAGATGAAGTACTCGAGTACCGTCAGACCTTCACGGAAGCTTGACTTGATCGGAAGTTCGATGATTCGCCCAGCCGGGTTGGCCATCAGACCACGCATACCAGCAAGCTGCGTAAAGTTAGAGGCGTTACCACGGGCTCCGGAATCACTCATCATGAAGATTGGGTTACGCGGGTTCAAGGACTTCATCAGACGGTTCTGAATATCATCTTTAGCCGCAGACCATATTTCGATGACGCGATCGTAACGTTCTTCTTCTGTGATTAGACCACGACGGAACTGTTTCAAGACTTTATCCACTTTCTCCTGTGCTTCATCAAGAATTTCCTGCTTCTCTGGAAGTACGACAACATCGGATACACCGACAGTAATACCGGCCTTCGTGGAGTAAGCAAATCCAAGGTCCTTCATGCGGTCAAGCATCTTAGACGTTTCACTGATGGAGAAACGCTTAAACACTTCTGCGATGATATCACCGAGGATTCCTTTCTTGAATGGAGATACTTCTTCGCGTTTAGAGATCTCTTCACGGATATCTGTACCCTTCTCAATGAAGTAATGATCAGGAGTCTTGATTTCCAAGTTCTCTTTCGTCGGTTCATTGATATATGGGAATGAATTCGGCAGCATTTCGTTGAAAATCAACTTCCCTACTGAAGTCAGTAGAAGCTGCTGATTCTGTTTTTCAGTAAATGTTTCGTTATTTAAGGAGCTAGCCTGAACAGCTACACGAGTGTGCAGGTGGGCATAGCCGTTTTGGTAAGCCATTAAAGCTTCGTTCAAGTCTTTAAAGAACATGCCTTCCCCGATAGCACCTTTTCTCTCAAGAGTCAGGTAGTAGTTACCTAATACCATGTCCTGGGAAGGTGTAACGACCGGCTTACCATCCTTAGGGTTAAGAATGTTCTGAGCAGCAAGCATCAAGATACGCGCTTCCGCCTGAGCTTCTGAGGAGAGTGGCACGTGTACGGCCATTTGGTCTCCATCGAAGTCGGCATTGTATGCGGTACATACAAGCGGGTGCAGACGAATGGCACGACCTTCAACAAGTGTCGGTTCAAAGGCCTGGATACCCAGACGGTGCAATGTTGGTGCACGGTTGAGTAGAACAGGGTGTTCTTTGATAACATCTTCAAGGACATCCCATACTTCGTGGTGCACGCGTTCAATCTTACGCTTCGCTGATTTGATGTTATGAGCAAGACCTCGGGATACGAGTTCTTTCATAACGAATGGTTTGAACAATTCAAGGGCCATTTCTTTAGGAAGACCACACTGGTACATCTTCAAGGATGGTCCGACGACGATAACGGAACGGCCGGAATAGTCGACACGCTTACCTAGCAAGTTCTGACGGAAACGTCCCTGCTTACCTTTCAACATGTGAGAAAGAGATTTAAGCGGTCGGTTCCCTGGTCCTGTTACAGGACGGCCGCGACGACCATTGTCGATTAAGGCATCGACAGCTTCTTGCAGCATACGCTTCTCGTTTTGAACGATGATTGTCGGTGCGCCAAGATCCAACAAACGCTTCAAGCGGTTGTTACGGTTGATCACACGACGATACAAGTCATTCAAATCAGAAGTTGCAAAACGTCCACCGTCAAGCTGGACCATTGGACGAAGTTCCGGCGGGATAACCGGAAGAACGTCAAGAATCATCCATGATGGATCGTTTCCTGAGTTACGGAAGGATTCTAATACTTCAAGACGCTTGATTGCACGTGTACGACGTTGTCCTTGAGCTGTCTTCAGCTCTTCTTTCAACGTATCTACTTCACCATCAAGGTCGATATCGTATAGAAGCTTACGGATCGCTTCCGCACCCATAGCTGCCTGGAATCCTTGTCCGAACTTCTCTCGGTAAGAGCGGTACTCTTTTTCAGAAAGCAATTGCTTTCTCTCAAGAGCCGTCTCTCCTGGGTCCGTTACAATATAAGCTGCGAAATAGATGACTTCCTCCAACGCTCTTGGAGACATATCCAACACAAGGCCCATACGGCTTGGGATTCCCTTGAAGTACCAAATGTGAGAGACAGGGGCAGCTAGCTCAAGGTGCCCCATACGCTCACGGCGAACTTTCGCCTTTGTTACTTCAACGCCACAACGGTCACAAACGACACCTTTATAACGGACGCGCTTATATTTTCCGCAGTGACATTCCCAGTCTTTCTGCGGGCCGAAAATTCGCTCGCAGAAAAGACCGTCTTTTTCTGGTTTCAACGTACGATAGTTGATGGTTTCTGGCTTCTTAACCTCACCGTAGGACCAAGAACGAATCTTATCCGGTGAAGCCAGCCCTATTTTCATATACTCAAAGTTATTTACATCTAGCAAGGGGCCTACCTCCCTTTCAGTATCCAGGTTTTACCCTAAACTTAGAACACGAGCAGCAGCAGTGTTTCTATCTTAGTCGTCTAAGTTCAAATTCTCGGATTCTTTGGTTTGCTCTTCTTCGATATCGCGCATTTCAATCTCTTGTTCATCACCAGAAAGGATCTTCACATCCATACCTAAACTCTGAAGCTCTTTAATCAGAACCTTGAATGATTCAGGGACACCAGGTTCAGGAACGTTGTCACCTTTAACGATGGCTTCGTACGTTTTCACACGTCCGACGACATCATCTGATTTAACAGTCAAGATCTCTTGAAGAGTATAAGCAGCACCATATGCTTCAAGTGCCCATACCTCCATCTCACCGAAACGCTGTCCACCGAATTGCGCTTTACCGCCAAGCGGTTGTTGCGTAACCAATGAATATGGTCCAGTTGAACGGGCGTGCAGTTTATCGTCAACCATGTGCGCCAGTTTAATCATATACATGACACCGACGGATACTCGGTTATCAAATGGGTCACCTGTACGTCCATCGTATAGGATTGTTTTCGCATCACGTGCCATACCGGCTTCTTGCAATGTTTCCCAAACGTCTTCCTCACGTGCACCATCAAATACTGGGGTAGCAATTCTTTCACCCATCAAACGAGCAGCCATACCCATGTGCAGCTCTAGTACCTGACCGATGTTCATACGCGATGGAACACCTAGTGGGTTCAACATGATGTCTACCGGTGTACCATCCGGAAGGAAAGGCATATCTTCTTCTGGAAGTATCTTAGAAATAACACCTTTGTTTCCGTGACGACCGGCCATCTTATCCCCTTCAGAAATCTTACGCTTCTGAACGATATAGACACGGATCAATTGGTTTACACCTGGTGGAAGTTCGTCACCGTCTTCACGGTTGAAAATCTTCACATCAAGGACAATTCCGCCTGCACCGTGTGGCACACGCAAGGAGGTGTCACGGACTTCGCGGGCTTTTTCACCGAAGATCGCATGAAGGAGACGTTCTTCTGCAGATAGTTCCGTTACACCTTTTGGCGTAACTTTACCAACAAGCAGATCTCCATCGCTTACTTCAGCACCTACGCGAATAATTCCTCGATCGTCCAAGTCACGAAGAGCATCTTCACCAACGTTTGGAATGTCACGAGTGATTTCTTCTGGTCCAAGCTTCGTATCGCGGGCTTCAGATTCATATTCTTCAATATGAATGGACGTGTACACGTCATCTTTAACGAGACGTTCACTCATGATGATCGCGTCCTCATAGTTGTAACCGTCCCATGTCATGAAGGCGACAAGAGGGTTTTGCCCCAGTGCCAGCTCACCCATATCCATGGAAGGTCCGTCAGCCAAGATTTCCCCTTGCTTAACGCGATCCCCTTTAGAAACGATCGGGCGCTGGTTGTAACAGCTTCCCTGGTTGGATCGAATGAACTTCTGCAGACGATAACGATCAAGGTCTCCTTCGACCTCTTTGCCATCCACTTCAGAAATGCGGCGGACACGAACTTCTTTCGCTTCTACGCGCTCAACAATTCCTTCGTGTCTACAAATGACAGCAGCCCCTGAGTCTTTACCAGACACATACTCCATACCTGTACCGACAAGCGGCGCATCAGGCTTGAGCAATGGTACAGCTTGACGCTGCATGTTCGCACCCATCAAGGAACGGTTGGAGTCATCGTTCTCAAGGAAAGGAATACATGCGGTCGCAGCAGAGACAACCTGCTTCGGTGATACGTCCATGTAGTCGATACGGTCACGACTGACAACGGTGTTTTCACCACGGAAACGAGCAATAACTTCTTCATCTGTAAAAGCTCCATCATCTTCAAGCTTAGCGTTCGCCTGAGCGACAACGTAATTGTCTTCCTCATCAGCTGTTAGATAATCAATTTGAGCTGTTACTTTATTCGTATCTGGATCAACGCGGCGGTAAGGTGTCTCGATGAAACCAAACTCATTCACTTTCGCATAGGAGGAAAGGGAGTTGATCAAACCGATGTTTGGTCCTTCCGGCGTTTCGATTGGACACATACGACCATAGTGGGAGTAGTGTACGTCACGAACTTCAAATCCTGCACGTTCACGAGTCAGACCACCAGGCCCCAATGCTGAAAGACGACGTTTGTGCGTCAGTTCTGCAAGCGGGTTCGTTTGGTCCATGAACTGAGACAGTTGAGAGCTTCCGAAGAACTCTTTGATTGAAGCAATCACAGGACGAATATTAATCAATTGTTGTGGTGTGATGGAGGACGTATCTTGAATAGACATACGCTCACGAACCACACGCTCCATACGGGAAAGACCGATTCGGAATTGGTTCTGCAGCAATTCACCAACAGAACGCAGACGGCGGTTTCCAAGGTGGTCGATGTCATCTGTTCCACCAACATCGTGCAACAAGTTGAAGAAATAGCTGATGGAAGAAAGGATATCCGCAGGGGTAATGTTCTTCACGTCACGGTCAATGTTTGCATTACCGATGACATTGATGGAACGTTCACCTTCTGGGTCCGTCGGGTCAACAATTTTGACAGACTGAACCTGGATAGGATCTTCAAGGACTCCGTCTACCGGGTCCAGCGATTCTTCACTCAATGTGCCTTCTTCGTCATCAAAGTGAGGGATCAGCTTATTCAATAGGCGACGATCGATCTTGTCCCCTTTTTCAGCGATCACTTCGCCTGTTTCTTCATCCACCAGCGTTTCTGCCAGCGTCTGGTTAAACAAGCGGTCTTTGATGTGAAGCTTTTTATTCATTTTATAACGACCCACACGGGCTAGGTCATAGCGTTTCGGGTCGAAGAAACGGGAAACAAGCAAGCTTTTCGCATTTTCTACCGTCGGCGGCTCGCCAGGGCGTAGACGCTCGTAGATTTCAAGCAACGCTTTCTCTGTGTTTTCCGTATTGTCTTTTTCCAACGTGTTCTTCAAGTATTCGTTGTCACCAATAAGATCGATGATCTCCTGGTCAGTGCCGAATCCTAAAGCACGTAAAAGCACGGTGATCGGCAACTTACGAGTACGATCGATACGGACGTGTACCACGTCTTTTGCATCGGTCTCAAACTCAAGCCACGCTCCGCGGTTTGGGATGACGGTAGCTGTGTAACCTCTCTTACCATTCTTATCAATCTTCTTGTTAAAGTACACGCTAGGAGAACGAACAAGCTGAGAAACGATAACACGCTCTGCACCATTGATTACAAAGGTACCTGTGTCTGTCATAAGCGGGAAGTCACCCATAAATACTTCTTGTTCTTTCACTTCTCCCGTCTCATTATTTAAGAGACGTACTTTCACACGAAGTGGTGCGTTATATGTTACATCGCGATCCTTTGACTCATCGACTGGATACTTTGGTTCGCCAAGGCTGTAGTCCACAAACTCCAGTGACAAATTACCTGTGAAATCTTCGATTGGGGAAATATCCTGGAACATTTCCTTCAAACCTTCTTCTAAGAACCAATCGTAAGAAGCGGTTTGAATTTCAATCAAGTTCGGTAATTCTAATACCTCACTGATGCGTGCATAACTTCTGCGCTGGCGGTGTCGTCCATACTGAACTAGTTGACCTGTCAACTGATTCACCCCTCAAATCAAGCATTTTAATAACGAAAAAAGGGTCCGGCAAGACATGCCGAACAGGCTTGCGGTTGATCTTGCCACAAGCACTATTTAAACATCCGTTTCACAACGAATGGTGATTCTTCATTTCTCTCTAACGTTAGACAAAAAAGAAAAAGGCTTTTCATACATAAAAACCTCATTTACTTTCAGTGTTCGATTTTACCATTCTGACCATCTATCAACTTTTTATACACATTTCTAAAAAAAGACTTGACAGACTTCAGATATATTGGCATTTTTCAATACTAGCACAACTAATAGGGCTAGTCAAACTTTTTAGCTTTAAGGATGTAATACCCTTTCTGCTTTTCCATGACCTCTGCGTTCCCGAACAATTCTTCGAGTTTCTTCTTTGCAGACGGCGCCCCCTGCTTCTTTTGAATCACGACCCACAACTCCCCTTCAACAAGTAGAGCTCCCTTCGCTTCTTCAAACATCGTGTGGACGACTTGTTTACCGGCTCGGATAGGCGGGTTTGTAAGAATAGCTGCAAACTTCTGATCTTCTATTCCCTGTAAACGGTCACTTTCTCGAATCGTAATGTTCACAACTTCATTATCCGCTGCGTTCTTCTCCGCAAGTCCCAAAGCTCTCTCATTAACGTCGACCATGAATACGTGACGACCTTCATGAGCTTTAGCTAGAGACAAACCGATCGGGCCATAGCCACAACCAAGGTCAAGAATGTCCCCTTGAACACCTGGTTCTTGAAAGGTTTCAATCAATAAACGCGATCCGAAATCCACTTCTTTTTTAGAAAAGACGGCATTATCCGTCGTGAATGTGAACACATGACCGAGCAACTCAAAGTTCCACGTTTTTTCTTCACTGCTCGTCGTTGTTTTCTTTGAATAATAATGCTCCGACATAATCCGAACACCTTCTTTTTCATCTATTGAAATGGCAAGGTTTATTCCTGTTTCTAGCAAGTCTAGCAAAACATGTGCACTCTTGCTAAATATCCCTGTTAAGAAAAAGAAAGCCCGCCGATAAATCAGCGAGCTTTACTTTAAACATTCTCTTACTTAACTTCGACAGATGCGCCTGCTTCTTCAAGCTTAGACTTGATCTCTTCAGCTTCTTCTTTAGAAATAGCTTCTTTGATTGTTGCCGGAGCACCATCAACCATTTCTTTCGCGTCTTTAAGACCAGCACCAGTGATTTCACGTACCGCTTTAACTACTTTGATCTTAGAAGATCCAGCAGATTCTAGTACTACATCAAATTCAGTTTGCTCTTCAGCAGCTTCGCCACCTGCAGCAGGCGCGCCAGCAGCAACTGGAGCTGCAGCAGATACACCAAATTCTTCTTCAATTGCTTTAACTAGATCGTTAAGCTCAAGAACAGACATTTCCTTAATCGCTTCGATAATTTGTTCGTTAGACATGAGAAATTTCCTCCTTAGTGTTTGTTGTTATAGTTTAAACGAACGCTAACTTACGCGCTTTCTTCTTCTTTTTGATCCGCGATCGCTTTCGTAGCGTAAGCGAAGTTGCGGATAGGTGCTTGTAGTACGCTTAGGAACATAGATACAAGACCTTCGTAGTTTGGAAGGTTTGCAAGTTCTTTGATTTGCTCAAGAGTTGCAACTTGTCCTTCAACTACCCCACCTTTGATTTCAAGACTATCGTGATCTTTAGCGAAGTTGTTCAATACTTTAGCCGCAGCTACAGCATCGTCTTCATGGAAAGCGACAGCTGTCGGTCCTTGAAGGACTTCGTTAAGTTCAGATAGCTCTACTTCGTCAGCAGCACGACGGACCATTGTGTTTTTATACACTTTGAAATCTACGCCTGCTTCACGAAGCTGGGTACGAAGTTCAGTAACTTCTGCTACATCAAGTCCGCGGTAGTCTACAACGACTGCAGATTTACTGTTGCGGAACTTGTCAGCCAAGTCAGATACAATCTGTTTCTTCTGTTCGATAACACTGCTCATTGTTCCACCTCCTATTGACTTTTCATCATACCGTTCGAAGGTTTTACTCGTAAAAAAACACCTCCACATAGACATGGAGGTGTTTTATAGAGCAGGGCAGATCGCGCTGCTCTATTTATATCACACACCTCGGCAGGACATTAAGCGGAAACCCACACCTGCTGTCTACGGTATAACGTATTTATTTATACAACGCTACCTAGTATATATCGTAGATAACGGAAAGTCAACACTTTTTTATTACTTCGTGTAACCAGAAACGTCTACTTTGATTCCAGGTCCCATCGTAGATGAAACAGCAGCGTTACGCATATAAGTTCCCTTAGATGCTTGTGGCTTCGCTTTAACAAGTGTTTCAGTGATTGCTGCGAAGTTTTCAGCCAACTTGTTCTCATCGAAAGAAGCTTTTCCGATTGGAACATGGATGTTTGCTGCTTTATCAACGCGGTATTCTACTTTACCTGCTTTGATTTCGTTAACAGCTTTTTCTACTTCGAATGTCACTGTACCTGTTTTAGGGTTCGGCATAAGACCTTTTGGTCCTAGTACACGACCTAGCTTACCAACTTCAGCCATCATGTCAGGAGTTGCTACTACGACATCAAACTCGAACCAACCTTGGTTGATCTTGTTGATTAGGTCTTGCTCACCTACGTAGTCAGCACCTGCTGCTTCTGCTTCTTTCGCTTTATCACCTTTAGCGAAAACAAGCACACGCTGAGATTTACCTGTACCGTGCGGAAGCACCATTGCGCCACGGATCTGTTGGTCCGCTTTCTTAGGATCTACACCTAGACGGAATGCTGCTTCGACAGTTTCGTCAAAGTTCGCTTTTGAAGTTTCTTTAACAAGCTTGATTGCTTCTTGCACATCATAAGCTTTTGTACGGTCAACAAGCTTCGCTAGCTCTTGTTGCTTTTTCGTTTTCTTAGCCATTATTAATTTCCTCCTCGTTGTGGTTTTAACGGATTTTCCTCCCACGAATAAAGGTTGCGAAAGAGTCATAAGCTCCATTTCCGCAACCTTTTCCTATCTCCATGTGACGCTGTGGGATTAATCTTCGATCGTAATTCCCATGCTGCGCGCTGTACCTTCAACCATGCGCATTGCAGCTTCAACGTCAGCAGCGTTCAAATCAGGCATTTTCGTTTCTGCGATTTCGCGTACTTGGTCGCGTTTAACAGAAGCTACTTTGTTACGGTTCGGTTCACCGGAACCTGATTCAACTCCTGCCGCTTTCTTAAGAAGAACAGCAGCTGGTGGAGTTTTCGTAACGAATGTAAAGGAACGGTCCTCATAAACCGTAATTTCTACTGGAATGATCGTACCTGCTTGTTCCTGTGTACGAGCGTTAAATTCCTTACAGAATCCCATGATGTTAATACCTGCTTGACCTAGTGCTGGTCCAACTGGCGGTGCTGGGTTCGCTTTACCTGCAGGAATCTGAAGCTTTACAACATTAATAACTTTTTTAGCCACGAGACACACCTCCTTAAAGTCCGTGATGTGGTAATAGGGTTCAACCCCTCCCACTCATTGCGATATCTACGCAATCGCCCTCTTTTGGGGCGCATATAGAACATAAAAATTCTAGCATCTTTATTTCCAATATGCAAGGGGAGAAATGAATTTTATAATTTTTCGATTTGGGTAAAGTCTAACTCTACCGGAGTTTCACGCCCGAACATATTGACGTGGACTTTCACTTTTTGTTTGTCCGTATCAATATATTCAATGGATCCTGTGAAGTTTGCGAAAGGTCCGTCTGTTACTTTAACACTTTCCTTCACCTCGAAGTCAACCTCTGCTTTCGGCTGTTCGTTCATGCCCATACGCTTAAGGACCGTCTCTACTTCTTCAGGCAGGAGAGGGATCGGCTTGGATCCGGAACCGGTGGATCCTACGAAACCAGTCACACCCGGCGTGTTCCTTACAACGTACCAGGAATCATCCGTCATGACCATTTCAGCCAATACATAACCAGGGAATACTTTTTTCTTCGCCACTTTCCTCTTGCCATTTTTGATTTCTGTTTCTTCGTCCTCGGGAACAAGTACGCGGAAGATCTTGTCTTCCATTCCCATTGATTCCACACGCTTCTCCAGGTTTGTTTTTACCTTGTTCTCATAACCTGAATAGGTGTGCACTACATACCATCTTTTTTCCATATTCGCAGGACAAGTGCTTGCCCTTCCCTCCCTTATACTAGAGTTGATGAATATTACTCCAACATGAAAAAACCCGCGGAACGGGTTTTTTGTAAGTCTATCTCCTATTATAGCATAAAATCCACTCTACTATTCTTGAGCGATGAGTTCAAGCACCTGGGAAATCCCAAGATCTACAATAGCGAAGAATACAGCTACGAAAGTGACAGTCAAAATTACCGTAATCGTGTACTTCCACAGTTCCTGACCTTTGGGCCAACTAACCTTCTTCATCTCTCGTGCTACATTCTTGAAGAACTTAAACATGCTGTAATACCCCCAAACTTGCGCCAACTGGCTTCCTTCTCTATTTCGTCTCGCGGTGTAAAGTATGCGTTCCGCACTTTTTACAAAACTTGCGGACTTCAAGACGTTCGGATTGGTTGGATCGATTTATATATGAACTATAATTCCGACTTAAACATTCTGTACAAGCTAAAATGACTTTTTTTCTCATTATCCGTCACCTCAATCTAGAGAGGTTTACACATACTCACTAAATGTAGCACTCTTACCGATTACTGTCAATGCAGCTTTCATAGAGTGATTTCATTGATTTCCAAGTATTTTTCGAGCTTTCTCTTCACACGTTGTAAAGCGTTATCAATAGATTTCACGTGTCGATCGAGCTCGACCGAAATCTCCTGGTAGGAACGTCCGTCCAAGTAGAGGGTCAGCACTTTTTTCTCTAAATCACTTAATAACTCCGACATTTTTTCTTCCATGTCTGAAAACTTCTCTTTATTAACAATCAATTCTTGTGGGTCGATAGCTTTTGAACCAGCGATGACATCCAGTAATGTCCGATCTGATTCCTCATCATAAATAGGCTTGTCCAAAGAAACGTAGGAATTCAACGGGATATGCTTCTGTCTTGTGGCGGTTTTAATTGCGGTGATAATTTGACGGGTGACACATAATTCTGCAAAGGCTTTGAAGGATGACAGCTTACCCTCTCTGTAATCGCGGATGGCTTTGTAAAGACCGATCATCCCCTCCTGGACGATATCCTCCCGGTCTGCGCCAATAAGAAAGTAAGTCCGAGCTTTCGCGCGCACAAAATTCTTGTACTTATTGATCAAGTAATCTAGCGCCTGGACTTGTCCTTGATTAATCCGTTCAACGACTTCTTCGTCATCAAGCTTGCTAAGATCCAAATCGTTGGTGCTTTTCTCCGTTTGTAAGATGCTCACACAGGATCCCTCCGACCGTGCTTCCTCAATATAGCAATATTATACAGTACGAGTCTGAAAAGCGTCAACAAGTTGTCAGAATTATTTATCTCCTCGCCGCCATTTCTCAAAGAGTTCCCTCACCTCTTTATTGATTGGTATTTTAGATTGATAGGGATATTGATTCTGGCTTTCGACATCTTTCTCTATTTGGTTTTCAATATTCTTTACTTCGATATACAGCTCTCTTGCTGATTTCCTGAAAGCTCCCTGCCCGAAGATGGTGCGTTGTTCAGCATAATCGGAAGTAGCTACATAGACTTGAGTACGAACATCATTCAATTCTCCAGCAAGTTTTTCGATCCGTTCATCAGCCGTTTCATTCTCTTTTGTAAAGATGACTTCCACTTTGTAATTTTTTTGTTTTTTTTCAACTCCCCGAACATGATAAGCATCAAAAACAATCATGATCCGGTCCCCGGTATAGGATTGATACTCCGCCATCATCTCTATAAGGAGATCCCGGGCCTGCCCGAGATCTTTCTCCTTTAGATTTTTCAATTCCGGCCAAGCGCCAATCATATTATATCCATCAATGATTAAGACGTTCATGCCTTATTCCCCTAACGGATGACGCTTCCTATAGACTTCGTACATCAAAAGGGAAGCAGCTACAGACGCGTTCAAAGAAGTCACTTCTCCAGCCATCGGCAGGCTGACCGTCCAATCACACTTATCTTTCGTTAATCGGCTCATGCCGCGACCTTCACTTCCAATGACGAGGGCAATTGGCATTTTCCCGTCAAGCTGACGGTAATCCTCCGTACCCACAGCGTCTGTTCCGACCACCCAGACAAACCTTTCTTTCAACTCATCAATCGTCCGGGCAAGGTTCGTTACACGAGCAACTGGTATATACTCAATCGCACCTGTCGATGTTTTCGCAACGGTTGCCGTTAAAGACACAGAACGCCTTTTCGGTATGATGACACCATGAGCACCTGTCGCATCTGCCGTCCGCAGAATGGAGCCGAGGTTGTGAGGATCTTCAATTTCATCACATATAATGAAAAATGGAGGCTCGTCCTTTTCTTCTGCTTTCGCAAATAAATCTTCCAAATCACTGTATTCATACGCAGCCACCGAAGCAATGACCCCCTGGTGATTTCCATCCACGAGCTGATCTATTTTCTTCTTTGGCACTTTTTGGACAATAAGTCCTTGTTCTTTGGCCAACTGCTCAAGCTTTTTATACGCCTGGTGCTGCAGGTGATCCGATACCATCACTTTATTGATTGGTCTGCCGGACCGGATGGCTTCCTGTACCGGGTTCTTTCCGATGATCCATTCTCCACTCATTACGCTTCACTCCTTTCTTCAACGATTTGAATTGCATGTTTTATCAATATTTCCAGCCGCTCCGTTTGTCCGGATAAATACAAAAACCCTAACACTGCTTCGAATGCGGTCGAATAACGATAGGTTTGTACATTGGTGTTTTTAGGGACGGATCCCGATTTAGCGTTCCGCCCTCTCCTAAGCACCCCTTCCTCTTCTTCCGTGAGCGTTCTTTCTTCCTGCCATACACTAACAACATTCGCCTGCGACACAGCCGATACGAACTGGATCGCTGCCTGGTGAAGGTGTTGAGGCTTTACCTCTCCTTTTTCCAGCAGATGCTGTCTGACATAAAGCTCATAAACAGAGTCACCCATATAGGCGAGAGCAAGACTCTTCATTTGTTTCGCATTTGCGATCGCCATTGTCTTACCCTCGCTTCCATCTCGTGCCCTGGGATGTATCTTCAAGGATAATGTTGCGATCTTTCAACTCATCACGAATTTGGTCGGCACGTGCGAAGTCTCGGTTCTTTCTAGCTTGCTTACGCTCCTCAATCAGAGCATCCACTTCCTCATCAAGCAATTCTTCATGTGCCTGCAACTGAATGCCGAGGACACCTGTTAATTCTTCGAACAACTCTTGAAAGGCCGTTAATACCTTTTCATGAGTCTGGTCTTCCTGTAAATATAAGTTCGCCGCTTTAGTTAAATCAAACAGGACAGAAATCGCATTCGCCGTGTTAAAGTCATCATCCATTTCTTTAATGAATTGCTCCTTGAACCCAGCCACTTTATCAAGCCACCTGCCTTGATCATCCTCTAAGCTCATTGTGGATTCTTTCCGATGCTGGATGTTCTCATACGCATTCTTGATGCGGTCAAAGCTGCTTTTCGCCCCTTTCAATAACTCATCACTGAAGTTGATTGGGTGACGGTATTGTACACTCAGCATGAAAAAGCGGATCACTTGGGGGTCATGCTTTTTCACTAGATCATGGGCAAGGATGAAGTTACCGAGGGACTTCGACATTTTTTCATTGTCAATATTAATGTACCCGTTATGCATCCAATAGCGTGCAAAAGATTCCCCATTATGTGCTTCTGATTGCGCGATCTCATTCTCATGGTGTGGGAAGGTCAAATCCTGCCCACCTGCATGGATATCGATCGTTTCGCCAAGGTATTTCTTCGCCATCGCGGAGCACTCGATATGCCAACCCGGGCGGCCGCTCCCCCACGGACTATCCCAAGTGATTTCGCCTTCTTTCGCATCTTTCCAAAGTGTGAAATCAAGCGGATCTTCTTTTTTATCCCCGACTTCAATTCTCGACCCGGACCTTAACTCATCAATGGACTGGTGAGAAAGCTTTCCGTATTGGTCGAAGGATCGCGTACGGAAATACACGTCCCCTCCCGCTTCATAAGCGAAGCCTTTGTCGATCAATCCCTGGATAAAGCTGATAATCTCATCCATGTTTTCGGTCACGCGTGGATGATCCACTGCTTCTTTTACGCCGAGGGCACCTACATCTTCTTTGTAAGCCGTAATGAAGCGATTGGCGATATCTGTGACTCCTTCGCCCATTTCATTCGCTGCTTTAATCAATTTGTCATCGACATCGGTAAAGTTGAGCACATAGTGCACATCGTAGCCTCTGTATTCAAAGTATCTTCTCACTGTATCGAATACGATCGCCGGCCTTGCGTTCCCAATGTGAATGTAGTTATAAACCGTTGGACCGCAAACGTACATTTTCACTTTTCCTTCTTCCAGCGGCTGAAACGGCTCTTTTTTTCTTGTCAGTGTGTTGTATATGTTAATCGCCATGTTGGTTCACTCCTTTGGTTTCCTCCAATTGTTTGCGCAGTTCCGCCATTTCCTTCTCGATCTCATTCAACCGGTCGTACACAGGATCTGGGAGTTTGTGATGGTCCAGGTCCTTCTTTTGGACTTTCTTGCCATCTTGGATGACGACATGACCAGGGATGCCGACGACCGTCGAATTGTTCGGAACATCGTGGAGCACAACAGAACCGGCCCCTACTTTAGAGTTTTCCCCAATCGTGATCGACCCCAGCACTTTCGCTCCTGTGGCGACTAATGAATTATCAAGGAGAGTCGGGTGTCTTTTCCCTTTTTCTTTCCCTGTCCCTCCAAGCGTCACCCCTTGAAAGATCGTCACATTATCTCCAATCTCACACGTTTCCCCAATGACGACCCCCATGCCATGATCGATGAAAAACCGCCGCCCGATTTTCGCTCCGGGATGGATTTCAATGCCTGTCAGGAAGCGGCTCCATTGGGATATGAGCCGGGCCAGGAAGAAAAACTTCCGTTTGTGACAAGCATGGGCCACCCGGTGTGCCCATATCGCATGCAGTCCTGAATAGGTCAGAATCACTTCAATATAAGAACGAGCAGCAGGATCTTGATCGAACACCACATCGACATCTTCTTTAAACATTTTGAACAGCCCCATACTTGCTCCCCTCCTTGTACTGAAACAGAAGCGTTCCCAATAAAAATAAAAAACGCGCCTTTGTGCCAATGGCACAGAGACGCGTTGAACGTGGTTCCACTCTGTTTGGGATCGGCTTTTTTGCCTTTCCCCGCTTCACCCTTGATAACGGAAGGTACCCGCTTCGGCATACTTCGTTCAGCCGAAGACTCCGAGGTGCATTTCAAAGGCTTCTCTACGAATCACTCCCAGCCGTGGTGATTCTCTCTGTAGAAGAGAGGGGCCCTTTACTTCTCCTCATCAACGTTTCGTATAGGTATCTCTACTATATGATATTCTTTCCCACTTGTGAACGAATTAAGCTTGTAACTTGCTTAGTACATCATTCAGACGGACCGTTACCGTTTCCAGCCCAAGCAAGTGAATCGCGTTCGGAAGTTCAGGGCCATGGGTTTGACCTGTTGTGGCGACACGGACAGGCATGAACAGCTTTTTCCCTTTATGGCCGGTTTCTTTTTGAACAGCTTTGATTTGCTTTTTAATGTTTTCAGGTGTGAATTCTTCAAGCTCATGAAGGTTCTTCTTGAACGTTTCCAACACTTCCGGTACTTGTTCACCTTCAAGAACTTCCATTGCAGCTTCATCATACTGAATTTCCTGTTTGAAGAACAATTCGGTAAGCTCGACGATTTCAGCTCCGTAGCTCAGTTGTTCCTGATAAAGGCTGATCAGTTCACGAGCCCACTTGCGATCTTCCTCGCTCATATCTTCAGACAAGCGTCCAGCCTCAACTAAATGAGGAAGGGCAAGTTCGACTACGCGGTCCAAATCAGAGGCTTTGATATACTGGTTGTTCATCCACTTCAGCTTCGCGGGATCGAAGACCGCAGGTGAAGTGGAAAGTCTGTCCGCATCAAAGATTTCAACAAGCTGATCCTGTGTGAAAATTTCTTCTTCCCCAACTGGCGACCAGCCTAGTAAAGTGATGAAGTTGAAGAGAGCTTCTGGAAGGTATCCAAGGTTCTTATATTGTTCAATAAACTGAAGAATGTGCTGATCACGCTTACTCAGTTTCTTGCGCTCTTCGTTGAGGATCAACGTCATATGACCGAACTTCGGAGGTTCCCAATCGAATGCTTCATACACCATCATTTGTTTCGGTGTATTGGAAATATGCTCTTCCCCACGAAGGACGTGTGTAATTTTCATTAAGTAATCATCAATCGCAACAGCGAAATTATACGTTGGTGTTCCGTTCTGCTTAACGATGACCCAATCACCAAAATCACTGGATTCAAAAGTAATGTCGCCACGGACGATATCATTGAACGTGTACGTATGGTTTTCAGGGACACGGATACGAATACTAGGCTTACGGCCCTCCGCTTCAAATGCTGCGATTTGTTCCTCTGTAAGGTCGCGGTGCGCCCCAGAGTATTTCGGAGCTTCGCCTCGTGCCATTTGCGCTTCACGTTCTGCTTCAAGCTCTTCTGAAGTCATATAACATTTATAAGCAAGACCGCGTTCCATCAATTCGTCCACATATTTCTTATAAATATCGAGACGTTCCATCTGACGGTAAGGACCATATTCGCCGCCTTTCTCTGAACTCTCGTCCCATTCAATTCCCAACCACTTCAAGTAGTCGAGCTGGCTTTTTTCTCCGCCCTCGACGTTTCGTTTTTCATCCGTATCCTCAATACGAATGACTACCTTTCCACCTGCATTTTTCGCATAAAGGTAGTTGAATAAAGCAGTCCTTGCATTACCAATGTGAAGATGCCCTGTCGGACTTGGTGCATAGCGCACCCGTACTTCGTTAGACATAATTGTTCTCCTTTCCTATTCCGGTCTATATCCTTGACTTATTTTATCATTTTTTGTCTAGGAATGCTGATTATTTTGCAAAAGGACAACCGCTTGAGCAGCAATTCCTTCTTTCCGGCCCGTAAAGCCGAGTTTTTCTGTCGTCGTTGCTTTCACGTTGATCCGTCCAGGTTCAACCCTAAGGAGGGAAGCGATGTTTTCACGGATTTGTTCAATGTAGGGGGCCATTTTTGGTGCCTGGGCAATGACCGTACAATCCATATTCCCAAGTTCATATCCCTGCTCTGTCACGATATCCCACACATGCTGAAGCAATTTGCCGGAGTCGGCGTCTTTAAAAGCAGGATCCGTGTCTGGAAAATGTTTACCGATATCCCCTTCGCCAATCGCTCCAAGACATGCATCTGCAATGGTGTGAAGCAGAACATCTGCATCTGAATGGCCGAGCAGCCCCTTTTCATAAGGGATTTCAATTCCTCCGATGATACACGGGCGTCCTTCCGTCAATTGGTGTACATCAAATCCTTGGCCGACACGAAACATAGGGCCATCCCCCACCTTTCCATTTCTTTGATTACTCAAGTAAGCTTGGGCTTTATGTAAGTCTTCCGGAGTCGTAAGCTTGATATTGTCATAGCTTCCCTTCACGATTGCAACTTCTTTGTCCAACCGCTCCACGAGGGAAGCGTCATCTGTGCCGTAGTATCTGCTTTTCCTCGCTCGTTCATGCGCTTCATAAATTAAATCATAAGAGAAGGCTTGAGGTGTCTGAGCCGCCCATAACGTACTTCTATCCAGTGTATCCAAACCATGATTTGACTTCTGCTTGATTGTATCCGTCACAGGTACGGCAAGAAGTGCGGCCTTTTTTTCGTATGCCGTCACAGACAGTTCGTGTAAGAGCTCTTGGGGTACAAACGGGCGCGCGCCGTCATGAATAAAAACAGGAAGTTCTCTGTTTCGAACAGCTTCCAGCCCTGCAAATACACTATCCTGCCGTTCTGCTCCCCCATCAACAAGATGAACCGATTGTCGGAGCGGATATTCTTTTAGAAGTTCTTCCATCTGAGACCGTTCGCGTTCATTGGTTACTAAGATCAACTCTTCACACCACTCATCTTGATCAAAGACGGAAAGGGTGTGACAGATCAGTGGCTGGTCACCGATTTTCAAAAACTGCTTATTACGACCGGCGAGCATCCGTTTACCCTGTCCTGCCGCAAGTATAATGGCTGTATATTTTTTCATGCGTATCCATCCTACGTTTGTTTAGACGTTCATAAAACAACAAAAGCGATAACACGCATGTTATCACTTTTGTCATTCTCTATTTGTTTATACCGTTTTTACAAGGCTTTTTCAAGTGATTTCGGCTTTGCAAAGATCATACGGCCGGCTGATGTCTGCAACACGCTTGTGACTACGACTTCAATCGTCTTTCCGATAAAGTCTTTTCCTTCTTCGACTACGATCATTGTGCCGTCATCCAAATAGGCGACCCCTTGATTCTGCTCTTTCCCGTCTTTGATGACTTGAATCGTCATCTCTTCTCCTGGAAGCACGACCGGTTTAACAGCATTCGCAAGATCATTAATGTTCAAGACTTGGACATTTTGAAACTCACAAACTTTATTCAAGTTGAAATCGTTCGTTACAACAATTCCGTTCATTACCTTCGCAAGCTTCACAAGCTTACTGTCCACTTCCTGAATGTCTTCGAAATCCCCTTCGTAAATTTCAACATTCACCGGGAGGTCTTTTTGAAGACGGTTCAAGACATCCAACCCACGACGACCACGATTTCTTTTCAGACCATCGGATGAATCAGCGATGTGCTGCAATTCTTCCAATACGAATTGCGGAATCACAATCGTTCCTTCAAGGAAATGTGTATCACAAATATCCGCGATGCGGCCATCAATGATGACACTTGTATCCAAAATTTTTCGTTTCGGAATCAGAGCAGGATCCGCAGTTGAATCTCCCTGACGCTCTTCCTCTGGCTTCCTGTCTTTCTTTGAAACCAAGTTCAAGAATTCATCCTTACGCTTAAAACCGACCTGAAAACCGAAGTAGCCTAATAAGAATGTTAAAAAGATCGGGACGACCTGGTTAACCACTTGAATCTGGATATCTTGTACAGGGATGTTGATCAAGTAGGCGATGATCAGCCCGACAATCAAACCGAGACTACCGAACAGCAGATCCGCTACCGGCGCCCGGACGAGGGTATCCTCGACCCACCTTAAAAAATCGACAATATAATCCACAATCCAAAAAGTAAATAAAAATAATATAAGTGCTCCTAGTACGGCCCCTAAGACAGATTGAATCCAATTCTGCCAAGTCAGACCCATGGTTGTAAACAGCTCTGGGAAATAGAGGTAACCGATAGTTCCGCCGGTTATGACAATAAACAACTGTACGATACGTTTAAGCACTTGTATTCACCTCCTCAAACACAGTATGACCAAACCTAACAACCATTAACCATATAAAAAAGGAATGATGGTTTTTAACTTAGCACAACTTCCAAATTAAGTCAATGAGTAAACAAATTATCATATCACATTGTTCACAAATAAGTCAATGTTCTTATATATGTCGGTCTACGAACAATTGTTCCTGTATGCGGTCAAGACCATCTCTAATTTTCATCGCACGAATCTCACCGACACCATCGACTTTAACAAGCTCTTTCGGAGAAGCCTGGATCAATTCTTCCAACGTACCGAATCTTTCGACCAAGTGTTCAATAATGAGCACGGGAAGTCTAGGGATCCGGCTTAAAATCCGGTAACCTCTTGGTACGATAGGGTCTGCCAACTTCGTATTCGGTGAATACCCCAAGAGTTTCAATACTTGCTCATCTGAGAGAAGTTCCGTATTGGTGATTTCCTGCATTTTTCTCAAAATATAATATGGTTCATAATCAGGACGCTTACTGTAATCGCGCAAAAGCAAGGTTGCTTCATCTTCGATATTCGAAACTAATTCTGTCAATTGCAGCTGAATCAAACGTCCCTCTGTTCCAAGCTCATTCACATAGTTCAAAATCTCTGTTTTCGTCCGTAGCACCATTTCAATCCGGTGGACGACCTGAACGACTTCGGAAAAGGAAACCATGTTTTCAAACTCCATCGCACCAAGATTCGTTACGCTTTGGTCGAGGACATTTTTATACTTTTCCAACGTTTGAATCGCCTGATTGGCCTTCGTCAAAATGACACCAATATCTTTCAGTGAGTAACGGAGAGAGCCTTTATACAACGTGATCACGTTTCGGCGTTGAGATATAGCAATGACGAGTGCGCCCGTTTGTTTAGCCACACGCTCTGCCGTCCGGTGCCTCATCCCCGTTTCCGTGGATAGGATGTCCGGGTCCGGCATCAACTGCGCATTAGCATAAAGAATCCGCGTCCCTTCATCATTCAAAATTAATGCCCCATCCATTTTCGCCAGTTCGTAAAGGTGGGCGGGGGTGAAATCAGACTGGATATGGAAACCACCATCGACAAGTTCCCGCATGTGGTCGCCATATCCGAGCACAATCAACCCGCCTGTCTTTGCACGCAAGACATTATCAATCCCGTCTCTTAAAGGGGTCCCAGGTGCCACCAGCTGAAGAATTTCTCCGATTCCATTTTCTTTGATTTCATGCCATTCCATTTATGAATCCCCCAGTGTAACCTTCATCGCCTCCTGAACGGTACTGACACCGATCACTTCGATTTGAGAAGGAGGCGTCCAGCCATCCATGTTCTTCTTCGGAATGATGACCCTTTTAAAGCCTAACTTCGCCGCTTCCTGGACTCTTTGCTCAATTCTGGCCACTCTTCGTATCTCACCCGTTAAGCCAACTTCCCCAACGACGACATCATCTCCATTCGAAGACTGATCCCTGAAACTTGAGGCAATGCTGATCGCAACCGCTAAGTCAATCGCCGGCTCATCCAATTTCACTCCACCAGCGACTTTTACGTAAGCATCCTGGTTCTGAAGCAGGAGCCCTGCTCTCTTTTCCAAGACCGCCATTAAAAGCGGTACCCGGCTGTTATCAAGGCCTGTAGCCATCCGTCTCGGGTTGCCGTAAGCTGTAGGTGAAATCAGGGCTTGAATTTCTACAAGTACCGGCCTTGTCCCTTCCATGGAAGCCACTACGATCGAACCTGCAGCCCCTTGCGAGCGTTCTTCGAGGAAAATCTCTGAAGGGTTCAGAACCTCTTCCAGACCTTTCTCCTTCATTTCGAAGATTCCCATTTCATGAGTGCTTCCGAAACGGTTCTTCACACTTCTTAGAATTCTAAATGTATGATGCCGCTCCCCTTCAAAATAAAGAACTGCATCGACCATATGTTCAAGCAGACGTGGGCCGGCAATCGAACCTTCTTTAGTAACATGCCCAACGATGAAAATAGGAATACCTTTGCTTTTAGCAATTCTCATCAAATGACTCGTACACTCACGAACTTGAGAAACACTCCCTGGAGCAGAGGTGACGTCTTCTTTGAAAATCGTCTGGATCGAGTCTATGACCACAAACCTTGGTTCAATGTTTTCAATTTGGTTGATGACATCCTGTAAGTTCGTTTCCGATAGAACATAGAGTTCATCGGATGTAATATCTAAACGTTCGGCTCGAAGCTTCGTTTGTCTCGATGACTCCTCTCCGGATATGTAGAGGACAGGAAAATCTTTTTTGGCGATCTGCGCAGAGACTTGGAGTAAAAGAGTGGATTTACCGATTCCCGGATCTCCGCCGATCAAAACTAAAGACCCCGCCACGATTCCTCCACCTAAAACCCGGTTGAATTCAGGCATATCCGTCGGCATACGCGGTTCTTTTTGTGATTTGATTTGTGTGATTTTTTCTGGTTTCGTTGTTGCGGAAGTGGAGCTTGTCTGAAACACATGTCTGGAATTCGCCGGAGCAGCCGTCATTTCTTCGACCAGCGTGTTCCATTGATTACACCCCGGACACTTTCCCATCCATTTAGGTGTCTCATACCCACATTCCTGGCAAACAAACTTCGTTTTCCTTTTTGCCAAGATCATCTCGCTCCTTATTCTTATTATTCTATACGTAAAAGATTGTGAATGAGTTTCACAATCTTATCAATTGTATTAAATCATTCTTAGTAAAATCATAGCGGAAGAAGAAAAAAATCGGAAGGCAAACCCTTCCGATTTTTCTTAGGCCCTGTTCACTTTATGATGGACTTCTATGAAATAGAAGAAAGGGAGCAGCCCTTTCTTCGCGTTCCTTCAATCATCTGTAGTCAAGCCTTTATAACTTCTATACATCTATTTAATTTGTAGACTCTTGCTGCGTGGAGACGACAAAGTTCTTATCGTCATCGAGATCAATTTTCACACTTTGCCCTTTTGCAATGTTCTCTTTCAAGAGTTCTTCTGAAAGCAGATCCTCAACGTTCTTCTGAATGGAGCGGCGCAATGGACGGGCCCCGTATTCAGGATCGAACCCTGATTCTGCAATATGCTGAATAGCGTCATCGGACAAGACAAAGTCGATCTCTTGTTCTTTCAGACGTTTACGCAGTTCTTCGACCATCAATGTTACGATATCTTTCATGTGCTTTCTCTCTAGGGAGTGGAACACGATCGTTTCATCGATACGGTTCAGGAATTCTGGACGGAACGCTTTCTTCAAGGCATCCGTAACTTTAGACTTCATGTCTTTGTAATCCTGATCCGCATCGCCCATGGAGAAACCGACATATTTGTTTTGCTTCAATTCTTGAGCTCCAACGTTTGATGTCATAATCAACACGGTGTTACGGAAATCCACCACACGTCCTTTGGAATCAGTCAGACGACCATCTTCAAGCACTTGGAGTAGAATGTTGAATACTTCCGGGTGCGCCTTTTCAATTTCATCAAGGAGGACAACAGAGTAAGGCTTATTGCGTACTTTCTCTGTTAATTGCCCGCCTTCATCATAGCCGACGTAACCTGGAGGTGACCCGACAAGTCGAGACGTACTGTGTTTTTCCATATACTCGGACATGTCGATTCGAATCATCGCATCTTCTTCTCCGAACATGCTCTCTGCTAAGGCACGGGCCAGTTCTGTTTTACCGACACCTGTTGGTCCCAGGAAGATGAACGAACCGATTGGACGTTTCGGATCTTTAAGTCCGGCACGAGCACGGCGGATTGCTTTGGAAATCGCTTTGACTGCTTCTTCCTGTCCGATGACCCGGTTGTGAAGCGTATCTTCAAGATGAAGGAGACGTTCACTCTCATCTTTGGTCATCTTGGATACAGGCACTCCCGTCCAAGTGGATACGACAGAAGCAATGTCTTCCACTGTAACTTCGGAATCCTCCTGCCCTTGCTTTTCTTTCCACTCATCTTTCGTTTGTTCCAACTCATCTCTCAAGCGCTGTTCACTGTCTCTTAAGGAGGCAGCTTTTTCAAATTCCTGACTCTGTACAGCAGCATCCTTCTCTTTTCGCACTTCCTCAAGCTTTTGCTCTAACTCTTTCAAGTTCGGTGGAGCTGTGTAGGAGCGCAGTCGGACTTTGGATGCAGCTTCATCAATTAAGTCAATCGCTTTATCCGGTAGGAAGCGGTCTGTGATGTAACGATCAGAGAAACGGACCGCAGATTCAATGGAATCATCCGTAATCGTCACACGGTGGTGGGCCTCATAACGGTCACGAAGACCTTGCAAGATTTGGATGGATTCATCAAGGTTCGGTTCATCCACCTGAATAGGCTGGAACCTACGCTCAAGAGCGGCATCCTTTTCAATATATTTACGGTACTCATCGAGTGTCGTGGCACCGATACATTGCAATTCACCTCGGGCAAGGGACGGCTTAAGAATGTTGGATGCATCAATGGCACCTTCTGCGCCACCAGCACCGATCAACGTGTGAAGCTCGTCAATAAACAGGATGATGTTCCCCGCCTGACGAATTTCTTCCATCACTTTTTTCAAACGATCTTCAAATTCACCACGATATTTGGTGCCGGCAACGACGGTACCCATATCAAGTGTCATCACTCGCTTATCGCGAAGAATCTCTGGTACTTCATTGTTCATAATCTGCTGAGCCAGACCTTCTGCGATGGCTGTTTTACCAACACCAGGCTCACCGACAAGAACCGGGTTATTTTTCGTACGACGGCTCAATACTTGGATGACACGCTCGATTTCTTTACTTCGACCGATGACAGGGTCAATGTTGCCCTCTTTCGCAATCGCCGTAAGGTCACGTGCTAGTGAATCAAGGGTCGGTGTATTCGCATTCGCCGCCTGAGCACCTGATCCGCCACCACGACGGTTTTGACCTCCTGTGGACTCATTGTTCCCAAGCAATTGTAAAACTTGCTGACGGGCCTTATTCAAGCTCACACCCAGGTTATTCAGTACACGGGCAGCCACTCCTTCTCCTTCACGGATCAATCCAAGAAGAATATGTTCTGTTCCCACGTAAGAGTGTCCCAGTTTACGAGCTTCATCCATAGAAAGCTCGATGACTTTTTTCGCACGAGGCGTATAATGAATCGTTTGGGAAACTTTCTCTCCCTTACCGATTAATTTCTCTACTTCTTGTTGGATTTTTGAAGACTCAAGGCCTAATGCGGTCAGAGCTTTGGCAGCTATGCCTTCCCCTTCACTAACTAAGCCTAAAAGGATATGCTCCGTGCCAATGTTATTATGACCTAAACGAACAGCTTCTTCCTGAGCCAGCGCCAATACTTTTTGTGCTCTTTCTGTAAATCGCCCAAACATCATGGACATTCCCTCCTAACATTATTCTTCATTTTCTAATTGAAGTCGTTCGCGAATTAAAGATGCTCTTCTTACATCCCTTTCATCAGGGGATAAAGGAGTCTTAGCGTATTGTTGCAAGAATCCGGGCTGTGTAAGAACCATCAATTCATTTAAAATCGTGCGTGGGATATGATCGATGAATCCTAGATCAATGCCAAGTCTCAGGTCAGAAAGGCATTTCGCCGCCTCCTTAGATTCTATGATTCGACTATTGGTCAAAACACCATAGGAACGAAAGATACGGTCTTCCAACTGAACGCTTGAACGAGTCATCAATGCTTCTCTTGCTTTTCTCTCCTGTTCTATCAGTTGCTTAACGACACTGTGAAGATCCTCAACAATATCCTCTTCCGATTTACCAAGGGTAATCTGGTTGGATATCTGAAAAATGTTTCCCAGAGCTTCACTACCTTCCCCGTAAATGCCTCTCACCACAAGACCCAGCTGGTTAATGGCCGGTGTCATCCGGTTGATCTGGTTCGTCATGGATAGGGCAGGCAGGTGCATCATGACTGAAGCTCTCATCCCCGTACCTACATTGGTCGGACAGGCGGTCAAATAACCACGCTTCTCATCAAAAGCATAATCCACTTTTTCTTCGAGCCAATCATCCAATTGACTGGCTTGTTCTAGTGCCTGATCCAACTGAAAACCAGGGAAATATAACTGTATGCGAATATGATCTTCTTCATTAATCATGATTGATACTTGCTCATTTTGTGAAATGAGAGAGGCCGACTTCTCCGCTTTTTCAGCCAAGTGTGGACTGATCAAATGTTTTTCTACCAACACTCTCTTTTCAATTGGCTGTAAATCTTTCATCTGGACCAGCTCAAAATCTTTATAATCTCTGAAGGACTTCTTTTGGAACTCTTGTTGGAAGAATTCCAATACTTTGTTCAAAGTCTCTTCGGAAGCAATGATAGGAAAAGGATGTTGTGAGAAATTACGAGCAAGTCGTATACGGCTGCTGAGTACAATATCGCTGTCCGGACCTTCTTGCTTCATCCATGGACTAATTGCTTCATTCATGAATTGCTGTAAAGACATTACTCATCACCATCCTCCCTATGATGCAGTTGACTTTCTAAAGATCTTATCTTATCTCTAACTTTCGCTGCCTCTTCGAATTCTTCCTGCTCAATTAATTGTCGAAGATTAGTTTTATATTCTTCCATCTCTTTTTTCAGGTGCAAGTTGCCACCTTCACGTTTCGGAATCTTGCCATCATGTCTGGTATTCCCACTGTGAACACGGCGCAGGATGGGATTCAGGCGCTCATCGAACGTTTTATAGCAGTCCGCACAACCAAACTTCCCTATCCTTGCAAACTCCTCATAGCTGAGCCCACAGTTGGGACATTTCAGTTTCGGCTTTTTAGTATAAGAGTGAGCGCTCTGCCCTTTTAAAGGAGAAGGTCCCTCGGAATGGAACAGACCTGAAAGGAGATCATTCAAGGTGAAGTTCTCTTCCCCGTAATTCATGTACCCATTTTCCTTCGCACATTTTTCACATACATGGACTTCTGATTTTTGACCATTAATCACCTGCGTCAAATGGACGGTTGCAGGACGCTGATGACATTTCTGACACTCCATCTGAATCTCTCCCTTCTCACTCAACATTTGTATTTAAGGGTGAATAGCATGGCTGTCATGATTCGCGCGCGAACTTCATCACGAAGAGGTAAAGAAAAAGCAAGGACGTCGCGATCGATGACACTTGCCATCAGTTTGCTTTCCCGATCAGTGATGATCTCATAGTCTACCAGCCTTTCAAGAACATCAATGGCTTTCGATTGAGAAACATGGGGATTGATGAGCTCCATCACCTCTTCAATCATCTCTGACCCTTTACGGTGTTGGATTCGGCTGATACGAATATACCCGCCGCCTCCTCTTTTACTTTCCACTATATATCCTTTTTCCACTGTAAAACGTGTCTTAATCACATAATTGATCTGAGAAGGTACACAATCAAATTTCTCGGCAAGTTCACTACGCTTGATTTCAATCGCCTGGTGCCGATTTTCATCTAAGATCTCCTTGAGATATTCTTCAATAACATCAGAGATGTTCCGCATGCTCCCTCCCCCTCTTTTGACTTTGACTATCTTTGACTTTAATTTTATTATACTCATTTTCTTTTGTCATGCAACTTGTTTGTTTAGAAGAATTACATCTTCTATGTTTCCCCTTTTCATCATGAAATAAAACAAAAAGACTGCACAGATTCAACTGTGCAGCCCTTTAATACCGATGTCCACATTCTTCTACACCATCCATCAAAGACAGACGTTCTAAAAGAAGGGCTCGATCATACTTTTGTCCTTTATTCAGTTCAACAACAACCTTTTTTTGGTCTTGATCCAAGGCAACAATATCTATTTTCCTAACATCCAGCTTCATTTGTTCGAATTCAGTTAACACTTTATTAACCGGGGCATCCTTACCAACGGTTACTTGATAAATGTTTTTTCGATTCCCATTAAACTTTTCTTTCTCTATCTTATTTAGGAAGACTAAACTCATAAGCACGAAGATCGTTGTGACCGTCGCCACATCATACATCCCTGCACCAACGACGAGACCAATGCCAGCCACCGTCCAAATGGACGCTGCTGTAGTTAATCCTCTAATGGTCATTCCGTTGACGATAATTGTCCCCGCCCCTAAAAATCCAATGCCACTAATTACATAGGAAGGGATACGAGCCGGGTCGAAACGGACTTGTTCATATTGATCAATGAACGTTTCAAATCCATATAAAGAAAGAAGCATCATCATACAAGCCCCGACCCCCACAAGAATATGGGTACGGAAGCCAGCCGAATGATTCTTGACTTCCCTTTCAAATCCAATCACCCCTGAAAGAATGAGTGCAAAAAATAACCGGAATACAAACAAAAGAATGTCATCATGAAAGAAATATGACCAGTTCAAGCTATCCCTCCTTTCTTTATATCTATGTTTAAGGAAGTAGATATAGAAAAAAACCAGAAGAAGGATCTTCTGGTTTTCCAAATGATGTGGCGGCGTCCTACTCTCACGGGGGTAAACCCGACTACCATCGGCGCTGAAGAGCTTAACTGCTGTGTTCGGCATGGGAACAGGTGT
>NZ_FNIZ01000010.1 GCF_900104185.1 Halobacillus aidingensis
ATGAGAATTTGAAGGCTCAAGACCTATACCCTCTGTATTCCCTGAGATGGCAAATCGAAATCTTATTTAAAACGTGGAAGTCCTTATTTGAGATTGATGAGGTTCAAAAGATGAAACAAGAACGCTTTGAATGTCATTTATATGGAACGTTGATTGAAATACTTCTCTCATCAATGTTGGCGTTCCAATGTCGATTGTATTTACACAAGATTCATCAAGCTGAAGCTAGTGAATACAAATGCATCGACACAGCGCGCGAGTCTTTGCCTCACCTGATAACGGCTGCCGAAACAGGAGTCGAAAACGTGAGGGCCATGATAAGGCTTGTCTACGAGAATGCCAGGATTCACGGAGGAAAAGAGCACAGAAAGAACCATCTCAGCCCATTTGACATTTTAGGTATAGCTTACAAGTAAAAGATGAACGACTGATTTTTAGAACCTTGACACTTTCAGCTTTTGGTAGGGCACCAACTGGAAAATAAAGGAATAGTAAATGATTATCACTTAAGCTAAATTACAATCATTCACTAGCTTGACGGCTATGCGCAGCTTCCCAACCACCCCATTCGATTTATTTGAGAAACGAACCCTTTACCAAGCTGGATTGTCTTCCACTATCCCACTGTTAGGAGTATAAAGCGCTCAGTATCAAGCTTTCAGGATTCAAACACCTCTGCACGGGAATTTGTTCCTTATACTCTCATCGCTAGATTGTTGCTTATTCGAGAAGGAGGTTTCGAGACACTAATTAGGCAAAGGGGCGGAGGGGAATGGGGAGACTCCTGCGGGGAAAAAGTGCTTGGTGAGACCCCACAGAGCGAAGCTCGAGGAGGCTCACCGCGCTCCCGCGGAAAGCGATCCATTCCCCGCAGCCCCCATCCACTCAACAAAAGTCTCGAAACTAAGTCTTCCACAATCCTGCCATACTCTTTAAGAAGATCCGTATGTAGGCATAAAAAAAGACAGGGCAGGACCCTGTCTTTTTTATTATTCGACTGTGATGATTTTTACGTCGATTTCTCCGCCTGGTGTCGCGACTTTGACCTTGTCACCAACAACATGTCCAATTAAGCTTTGAGCCATTGGAGAGTCATTGGAAATTTTGCCTTCAAATGGGTCGGCTTCAGCACTTCCGACAATCGTGTACGTCTCTTCGTCTCCATCCGGAAGCTCTTGGAACGTTACAGATTTACCCATCGTCACTGTGTCAGGGTTTTCATTATCATTTTCGATGATGACTGCATTTCGAATCATGTTTTCTACTTGTGTGATTCGTGCTTCTACAAATGCTTGTTCATCTTTAGCTGCATCGTACTCAGAGTTCTCTGATAGATCTCCGAAACCGCGAGCGATTTTAATCCGTTCGACTACTTCTTTGCGTCGCTCTGTTTTTAAATGATGCAATTCTTCTTCTAATTTTTGTTTACCTTCTTCCGTCATATAATAACTTTTGTCTTCTGCCATGGTCCAAATACACTCCTTTAAATACAAGAAAAAATGATGTCCTTAATATAGGAAATGAGCAGTACGACTGTACGCTCATTAAAGATGATTTACTATACTTTACCCGAGGACATTATGATTTAGAACTACTAGTGAAAACTATGCCAGATTTTTGGTAGTATTTCAACTATTTTCTTTCGTCACTGTTTGTCCTTTTTCGTAAAGAACCGTTTGAATCTTCGTTGCCATAAGATCAATGGCCACGTGGTTTTGCCCACCTTCTGGGATGATAATATCCGAGTATCGTTTGGTCGGTTCTACGAATTGCAAGTGCATGGGACGAACGACATTGATATATTGTTCAATCACAGAGTCGAGTGAACGGCCTCTCTCATCAATATCTCTCATTAATCTACGGATAATTCTTACATCTGCATCTGTATCTACAAAAACTTTAATATCCATGAGATCTCTGAGGCGTTCATCTTCCAGGACTAGAATCCCTTCAACGATAATCACTTCTTTCGGTTCGACATGAATGGTTTCATCTGAGCGGGTATGCATCTTATAATCATAGACCGGTTTTTCTACAGGCTTTTGATCAAGCAATTGTTCCAAGTGCTCAATGAGAAGATCATTATCAAAAGCTAGAGGGTGATCATAGTTTGTTTGTAACCTTTCCTCAAACGGAACATCACTTTGATCCTTATAATAATAATCTTGTTCTAGCATTAATAACGTCTTATCTGTAAAGCGCTGGATAATCGAACGAGTCACACTCGTTTTCCCTGATCCTGATCCTCCCGCTACTCCAATCACTACTGGTTTATCACTCATGCTCCTGGGTGCTCCTTTCATCCATTCCATTCTTATCTATAATAGCTCTTATGTTTCCTTCTTTTTCGTAATAGCAACCCCGTCCCCGATCGGGACAATGGTTGTGTAGTAATCAGGATGTTGAACAAGCCATTCATTAAAACTCCTGATTTTACCAGCGATTTTCGCCATTCTTGGACTTGCTTCTGAATCGTCAGCAACAAAACCTTTAAATAGTACGTTATCAGAAATAATGACGCCTGTATCGGATACCATAGGGGAATACATATGGAAAAATTCTTCATACTTTCCTTTGGCTGCATCGATAAATAATAAATCAAACGGGCCTTCTTTTTCAATGGTAGATGCTACCTCTAGGGCATCTCCCTGGATGACATGGATCTGTTCCTCGGCGTTCATATCCTTAATATTTTTCAAAGCATCCTTATACCGCTGTTCATCACGTTCGACCGTTATTATTTGACCACCTGGACAAGCTTCCAGCATCCGAAGGGCTGAATAACCAATGGCTGTACCGATCTCCAGGATTCTTTTTGGTTGTTGGATCCTGAGAAGCTGCATGAGAAAATCTATCCCCAACGGTTCCATGATTGGTACTCGTTGTTCTTCTGCTTCGGATTCCATTTTCTTAACAGCTGTGGAAGGCTTTGAAAGCAATGACTGTAAATATTCTTCTTGATTCATCCTGTTTCACCCTTCCCATCAATTTTACATCCGATTTACAACCCCATTATTTTAACATAAAAAAAAGAAGGAATGCGAGTATCTTTTTGCATTCCTTCTAAAAACATGTTAATTGATATACTCATTTTTCAGTTGGTTATGTTCTTCTAGTGAACTTGCGTAATGAATCTCTCCACTACTATCAGCCAGGAAATAGAAATACTCATGATCCTTCGGTTTAGCAGCTGCCTGTAAAGAGTTCTCATTAAAGTTTGAAATCGGTCCAACCGGGAGCCCGGTTATATAATAGGTGTTGTATGGGGATTCGATTTCCAGATCTTCATACAGGACTCGGTCTTTATGCTCTCCGTGGGCGTAAAGCACGGTCGGGTCTGTTTGAAGTTTCATATCTTTATCTATACGGTTTTGAAACACGCCGGAAATCATTTGACGACTTTCTGCTGTTCGAGCTTCGTTTTCCAGAAGGGATGCCATCGTGACGAGATCGTGAACATTTTCAATCCCTTCAAGGTTCCCCATTTGATTGACATAAGGAAGGACCACCGCCTGGGTTTTATCCAGCATTTTCTTCACAAGCTGATCGATGGTTGGATCCTCGACATAAACGTCATAGGTCGCAGCAAACAAATACCCTTCGAGGGGATGGCGTATTTCTTCTTTCAATATATCTTCTGTTAATAGTTGAGGATATTCAGACATCAGTTCTTTTACATAGGTTTCATCATCCACTTTTTCCATGAATTCTTCTTTAGTAAATGGTAAGTCTTCTGCGTACACCTCTGCAATCTGCTCCAGGTTACGCCCTTCAGGAACAGTCACTTTGTAAACAGGTTCTTTCACGAGCTTACCTGTTTTTAACGTTTCAATAATTTCATTTAAAGTCATGGAAGATGTAAATTGATAATTTCCCGCTTGGAATCCAGATTCGTTCTTAAACTTTGTATAAAAACGGAAGATCAAATCGTTTTTGATGATATCATTCTCTTCAAGAATACTTGCTATTGAAGATGTAGAAGATCCCAAAGGTATATCCACATTGATCTGTTTATCATTCCCTGGCTCTACAGGCTCTAAAGCAGACTTCACGTAAAAATAACCAGTAAGTCCTCCGATCACAAGGGCAAGAACCAAAACTGTAAGAATGATTGAGACAATTTTTCTCACTTTACTTGCTTCCTCTATTCTCGTTTTCAATCTTTTTTTATATTGATTTTTAAAGTCAGAATTAGACAAACGGACTTCCCCCTTTCATCCGGTTCATTATACTATAAAATGAAAGAATCTTTCTACATATTCCCTTAATTTTCTACAAGGAGAAGAGACTCTTCGGTTTTATATAGCATGAAATAAGTGTGCCACCTCAGAGAATAATAAAAGCCTGCAGCTGGTCGCTGCAGGCGGTAGGAATTACGTCAAATCTTCATCTGTCAACGTATTCAACATTTCTTCAACCATTTCCCATTCATCGTCGGATTCGATCTGGAATAGAGCAAGGTCATCTTCTTCATTCCCTTTTTCTTCATAACGGAAGGCAAAGACTTCTACTTCTTCCCCATCCTTTTGTTCAGCAGGGACGACTGCGATGTAAGAATGTCCTGTTTGTTCAACATCAAAGGTGAACAAAACTTCAAATAAATGCTCTTCCCCATTTTCATCAGGAATGATGATGCGTTCTTCTTTTTCTAGTGCCATATCAAACGTCCTCCTTATTGTTTCGAATCCAAGTAACTTTGCAAAATCATGACAGCAGCCATTTTATCAATGACTTTTTTCCGTTTTTTCCTGCTGACATCTGCATCCAGCAGCACGCGTTCGGCTGCCATAGTGGTTAAGCGTTCATCCCAAAGATGTGTTTGGAGATGAAATTCTTCTTCCAGCCATGAGGCGAAAACCTGACTTGCTTCTCCACGTGGGCCGACCGTACCATTCATATTCTTCGGAAATCCTACAACCGCTTCCGTCACATCATGGTCACGGATGACTTTTCTTAACGGCTCCTTAGCCGTATTGAAGTCCTGCTCGTCCCAACGGAGTGTGGTGAGGCCCTGGGCCGTCCAGCCAAAGGCGTCCGATATGGCGATGCCTATCGTTTTTTCGCCCACATCCAGTCCTATTTTTTTCATTCAATGCCCTCTTTATTCTCTTTGATGTAAAATTTAACCAGTTCTTCAATCAACTCGTCGCGTTCAATTTTGCGGATTAAGTTTCTGGCATCCTGATGACGAGGAATGTACGCAGGGTCGCCTGAAAGCAAATATCCGACAATCTGGTTGATCGGATTGTACCCTTTCTCTTGTAATGCTCCGTAAACAGATAGAAGTACGGATTGGACATCTTGATCAAACGGTTCTTCAGAGAAGTTGAACCTCATCGTTTTATCCATTGAACTCATTACAGTCACCTCGCACTTTTGTAGTATTTACTCTATTATATACCTAATTCTTCTATAGGAAAAACTAGGCGTTTTGACTTGCATATTCCTTGGCATATTCAAGTGCTTCTGGAATTTTAGAAGCATCCTTACCACCCGCTTGTGCCATGTCTGGACGGCCACCACCGCCACCACCGCATCGGGTCGCTGCTTCTTTGATTAATTGACCTGCATGATATCCTTTTTCTACTAAGTCCTTCGATACTCCTGCAATTAATTGAACTTTATCTCCATTCGGAGCTGCAAGAAGGATCATTCCGGAGTCAAGTTTCTGCTTCAGATCATCAACCATTGTCCTGAGAGCATTCATATCTTTCACATCTACTTGCTTGGCAAGAATCTTCACTCCATTGACTTCCTCCACTTCATCCAAAATATTGGAGGCTTCCATGTTTGATAATTTTGCACTTAGTGATTCATTTTCTTTTTGAAGATCTTTCATTTCTTTATGAAGGACTTCAATTCGCTCTGGAACCTGCTCAGGCTTGGTCTTCAACTGCTCCCCAGCTTTTTTCAGCAACGCTTCTTTGCCATTCATATACAAATAAGCATCCTTAGCTGTGACAGCCTCGATTCTTCTGGTGCCAGCACCAATTCCAGACTCTGAAATAATCTTGAATAAGCCGATTTCGGCCGTGTTCATGACATGACAACCTCCACAAAGCTCAAGGCTGTAATCGCCAACCTGAACGACTCTAACCGTGTCCCCATATTTTTCACCAAATAAGGCCATCGCGCCCTTAGCTTTTGCTTCTTCAATAGAATTGAGTTCGATGGAGACCGGAATAGACTGCCATACTTTTTCATTCACGATGCTCTCAATTTTCTCCATTTCTTCGTTCGTTACAGAACCGAAGTGGGAAAAGTCAAAGCGCAGGCGATCTGGAGCTACAAGAGAGCCGGCTTGATTGACATGTTCGCCAAGGACATCTTTCAAAGCTTGATGCAGAAGGTGTGTCGCTGTATGGTTTTTAACAATAAAGGAACGTCCACTTTGATCGACTTCTGCCTTCACTGTGGCTCCTTTTTCTATAGAACCTTGTTTAACGATCGCTTCATGCATGTGCTGACCATTCGGCGCTTTTTGAACATTGGTGACTTCAACTACAGCAGATTCTGTTCTCAGGAAACCGCGATCGGCGATCTGACCACCACTCTCGGCGTAAAAAGGTGTTTGGGATAGGAACAGGTAAATGGTGTCGCCCTCTTCTGCATATCCACTGAACTCTTTTCCTTTAATCAGTTCTACAATTTCCGTTTCAACTTGAAGTGTGTCATAGCCAATGAATTCACTTTCTACGTGAACGTCACCTAGTACTCCATCTTGGACTTGCATGGAATCGGTCTTTTGACGAGCACTCCGTGCGCGCTCCCGTTGCTTTTGCATTTCGTTTTGGAAACCTTCTTCATCAATGGTGAAGCCAGCTTCTGCTACGTACTCTTCTGTCAGTTCTTTCGGGAAGCCATACGTGTCATATAAACGGAAGACTTCCGTTCCAGGGAAGACGTTGCTTCCTTTCTCGGTCTCCTGTTTGATGATGGTGGAAAGAATTTGCAACCCATCATTCAAGGTTTCATGGAAACGTGCTTCTTCTGTTTGAATGACGTTTTGAATGAAGGATTCTTTCTCCTTCACTTCAGGATAGAAGTCGACCATGATTTTAGAGACTTCAGGAACTAGTTTATACATGAATGGTTTGTCAATCCCGATCTGCTTTGCAAAACGTACAGCTCTTCGCAACAGACGACGCAGGACGTAACCACGTCCTTCATTCGAAGGCAGGGCCCCATCACTAACTGCGAATGTCACGGTTCTCATATGGTCTGCAATCACTTTGAAGGATGCATCTGTATCGAAGCTGTCTCCATAGTTTTTATCAGCCATTTTTTCTGTTGCTTCAATAATAGGAAGGAATAAATCTGTCTCGAAGTTCGTTTCTGTTTCTTGAATGACACAAACAATACGCTCAAGACCCATCCCTGTATCAATGTTTTTCTTAGGAAGTGGTGTATAAGTATCATCAGGGTTGTGGTTGAATTGGGAGAAAACAAGATTCCAGATTTCCAAATAGCGTTCATTTTCTCCGCCAGGGTAAAGTTCTGGATCACTCGAGTCACTTCCGTATTTTTCTCCACGGTCATAAAAGATTTCTGTATTCGGGCCACTAGGTCCTTCTCCGATATCCCAGAAATTCTCTTCGATGCGGATGATGCGCTCTTCATCTAGTCCGATTTTATCTTTCCAGATTTGGTAAGCTTCATCATCTTCCGGGTGTACAGTTACAGAAAGCCTTTCTTGGTCGAACCCAATCCATTGATCACTCGTAAGGAACTCCCAGGCCCATTCCATGGCTTCTTCCTTGAAGTAATCTCCAATAGAAAAATTACCCAGCATCTCAAAGAAGGTGTGGTGTCTGGCCGTGAATCCTACATTTTCGATATCGTTCGTACGAATCGATTTTTGAGCATTTACAATTCGTGGGTTTTCAGGAATGACGCGGCCATCGAAATATTTTTTCAATGTTGCCACACCACTATTGATCCATAGAAGTGTAGGATCTTCGTGAGGGACGAGTGATGCGCTAGGTTCTACGCTATGCCCTTTTTCTTTAAAGAAGTCAAGGAACATTTGACGGACTTCCGCTGATGTTAATGATTTCATTTTCAACAACCTCCTCAGTTTCATCAATAGTATAGAGACCGTTCCGGACGAAGGAGGAACAAAAAAACCCCGTCCCTGCCTTTAAATCGGCAGGGACGGGGTTTTGTTTCCGCGGTACCACCCTGGTTATAGACATACACGTCTATCAGCTTGTATGCCTTTAACGTGGCATGACCCCGGCGGGAATTAACCGCACTCCGGAATAGCTTTCAACAACCTCCATGCAATGCGTTTTTCAGCCTGGAACGCACCTCTCTGATCATGAACGAATCGCCTACTTTTTTCCTTCATCGTTTTCTTTCGTCCTTATAGTCTTTGCTAAGCGTTATTATAGATAACTGTCGTTCATCTGTCAACGTTTAACCTTCCTGTACGGATCTCCGAGGCCACTACTTTTAAGCATGTCAATACAGGAACGGCCAAAATCAGTCCAGGAATTCCAGCCACTTCTCCGCCGACCAGTAAGGCTAAGATGATGAACAAGGGGTGGATATGAATACTCTTCCCCATGATATACGGGGAAAGGAGATTTCCTTCGACCAGTTGAATGATCAGAATAACAGCTAATGTGAAAAGGAGTGTATTCACACTCACGGTAAGAGCCACAATGACCGCAGGACCTGCTCCAAGAAGAGGGCCGAAGTAGGGGATAATATTGGTCAACCCTGCAATTAACCCTAAGACTAAAGGGTAGGGAAGGTCAATCAACCAAAACCCTGCGGTAGCTAATACGCCTACAAATAAACTGATCAATAGCTGCCCTCGAATATAGCCTCCCAGAGAGTGATTCAACTCTCTGACCAACCTGTTGGACTCCTCATGCCATTGAGAAGGGAGTAGGAAAACTAGAGCTTTCCCTATGCTCTTATAGTCTTTAAGAAAATAAAACGTCATGACAGGCACAACAGCTAGAAGCACAATCATGTTAAATATTCCGCTAAGACCAGCTAGTAGAGCCAGTACTCTTCCACTCACCCATTCTTCAAAGCTGGCAAAACGCGCATCGACTTCATGGTGAAGACCGTCCGGCAATTTCTCTGTTTGGGCATAAAGCTGCTTTGTCCAATCCTGATAGGACTCAACCAAATAAGGCAAATGCTCGTTTAAAAGCTTCAATTGATCAAGCAATCGTGGAATACCTTTATATAATCCAAAGGCCGTCAGCGAAAAGAAGAGCACAAAAATCACAAGTATGCTAATCGTACGAGACAGGCCGAGATCCTCGATTACGTGCACGAGTGGATGCAGCAAAAGAGATAACACAAGAGCCAGTAAAAACGGCAACAGCACTTTCCCCATGACGATGAGGACACCGTCATAATAAGGGAACAACCAAGCTAGCAATAAGAGAGAAAGTAGGATGATAAAAAAGATGGTGAATCTCCGCAACCATTTAGAGGAGCGATCACTCATGAATCATCAAGATCCCTGCTGATAAAAAATATCATTCAAAGAACTTAAGCTGCCATCTTCCTCAATTTGGTTGATATTCATTTTTCCATCTTCAATCGTTAACTCAAGGCAACAATTCCAACAATAGTATTGTTCGTTACCGATTTTCCCAAGGTTCTTATTATTGCAGTTCGGACATCTCATCGGACATACTCCTTTTTTACCAAATAGTATGTCCACGAAAATGAGATTCATACATTACTTGAGTTGTTCCATCACCCATTCAATCCCCTCATCCACCTCTTCCTCAGAAGGGTTGGTGTGCGGCGTGTGCTCAAGGATAAAATATTTGTCCCTGCCTTTTGCAAGCAGTACTATGCAAGGAGTCATGTCAAAAGCTGTGTCCTGCTTTTCAAAGTCCGGGTGAATCGGTGTCCAAATATATCCTTTATTAGTGAACCGAACATTATGCATATGTACGACTTTGGTAAATGGAAGAAGTGGCTCTATATACTCTCTCCAATTGTTTCCCACCGCAATCCTATAATCACCGATATCAATACAAATACTCAGACCATATTTTTCCCAGAGATTCATAGGAAAATCATACAGGTATTGAATGCCTGCAGAAGATTTATTATGACCAAGCTTTGGTTCACATACGATTGGAACCCCATACGATTCCTGTAAGTGTTGTAAAAACTGCAAGCCTTCCTCTATCTTTTCAAGAGTAGACTCCGCCTCACCTTTGAAATAAGGAAAGTGAACAAGGACATAGGATGCCCCTGATCGTGCCGCTTCCTGCACTTCCTCTACAAACAATTTCCTGGCGAGGGAGGGATGCATTTTCACTTCTTCTAGAAGATCATACTTGCTGTTTTCTCTGAAGTGAGGAACATGAATACCAAAACTAACCTTGTTCTCTCTGGCTAAATTCAAAAAGGAGAGATAGGAATCCCTGTCCCCAAACTCTCCTATTTCCACATGAGGCAATCCTTTATCAAATAGCTCCGGAAGACGGTCACGATCAGACATGATGGTACTTCCAGACATCCCAATAGAATGTGCCAAAACGTTCCCTCCTACATAAAATCATATGGTGACAACTGTTCTCCTTCTTCTGTATCCACTTCAGGTACGGATTCTTCTTGCAGTTTCTCTTTTAACCTTGTGTATCTTGTATTCGTATCTGTTGTACCCACACCGTCAAGGAAAGCTTCCTGGTCACCGCAAATAATGAGAGACTGTTTGGATCTTGTAATGGCCGTATAGATTAGATTCTTTCTTAACATTCGGCGATAGCTTCTTACGATTGGCAGTATAACTATGGAAAATTCACTGCCCTGGGATTTATGAATGGAGGTACAATAGGCATGCATGATGCTGTTCAAGTCTTTTTTCGGATAGACGACTTCTTTTCCTTCAAAATCGACTACCACCTGCTCAACGCCATCCACGTTTTCTTCCGCACGGAAAATGGCTACGATTTCGCCGATATCTCCATTATAAACACCATCTTCAGGCTGATTCACCAATTGGATGACCTTATCCCCTTTTCGATAAGTAACCTCAAAGTGCCTTAAATCGCGTTTTTGTTTACTTTTCGGATTAACCGTTTGCTGGATGCTTTCATTCAACTTATGGATCCCTACGTCTGTTCGATACATCGGAGCAAGTACTTGAATGTCTTTCAATTCATTCCCCTTGTCCAACGCTTTTTGGACAATGTTAGTCACGAGATCACTTAACTGGTGTTCTCTTGCCGGGATGAAGTTGAAGTCATGGTCCTTTTCAAGGGAGGCTGTCGTACAAGCATCCTTCTTTATCTCATGGGCAAGCTGGATGATTTTCGAACCTTCCTTTTGACGATAGACTTCTGTTAACTTTACGGATGGAAGTGTGTTAGAAGCTAAGAGATCAGCAAGCACTTGACCGGGACCTACCGAAGGCAGTTGGTCTTCATCTCCAACAAGTAAGACTTGCATATCATCAGGGATGGCGCGGAACAATTGATTTGCAAGCCAAATATCGACCATCGAAAATTCATCGATGATCAACAGACTCCCTTCCAGCGGGTTGTTCTGATTGCGTTCAAAGGAGTCATGTCCATCCCACCCTAACAAACGGTGGATGGTGCTTGCAGGCAGTCCTGTCGATTCTGTCATCCTTTTTGCAGCTCTTCCTGTCGGTGCTGCAAGGACGAATGGAAAAGGTTTGTCACTATCATAATCTTCGGGATGGATAGAAAAATCGTTCAATTCTGCATACGTATGGATGATTCCTTTAATGACGGTCGTTTTACCCGTTCCCGGTCCACCGGTTAAAATCATCAATTTGGAATGAAGGGCTTTTTCAATGGCGTTGAACTGGTCTTCGCCATAACTCATCGCTTCCTCTTCTTCCAAGTCCCCAATGATTTTCATCAAATCTGCTTGTGTGTGCGCTACATCAACCTCTTTTTCTTGAATGCGGTCCACATGACTGCAAAAACCATTTTCAGCAAAGTATAGAGTCGGAAGATAGATGCGTTCCTCTTCAATATATACAAAACGTTCTTCACCAAGATGGATCATTTGCTCAGATAGCTGTTCGAAAGTAATGGCAGGCTCTGAGCCCTGATTTAACAGTTGTTCAACCTGGACGAGGCACTCTTCTGTCGGGAGATAGACATGTCCCGCACTCATGCTTTTTTGCATCATATACAAGCACGCCGCTCGAATCCTTGTTGGATGATCATGGGAAAGATTCTGCATCTTTGCCATTTCATCCGCTCGATGAAAACCGAAGCCATCCACATGAAAGACGAGCTGGTAAGGGTCTTCTTCAATGATCGCCATCGTTTGATCCTTAAAGGCTTCATAGATTTTTTGAGCAAGCTTCAAACCAAATCCATATTGAGACAAATGAATCATGACGTGTTCGAACCCTTGATGCTCTTTCAAGGCCTCATATAGTTGATCCGCTTTATCTTTAGGCAACTTTGGAACAGCATCTAACACATCACGGTTTTCCAATATTCTTGATATCGCTTGTTCTCCTAACTCATCCACGATCCGTTCGGCTGTTTTTTTTCCAATGCCGTGGAAAAGATCACTGGACAAGTAGAGGACGATTCCATCTTTCGTTTCCGGCAACACACGATTGTACATGTCTACTTCATATTGCAGCCCGAATTTTTTATGGTTTTTGAATTCTCCATAAAACATATAGGTTTCGCCTTCCTCCAAAGGAGAAAAATGCCCTTTGATCACAAGGGACTTCTCTTCGAACGCTTCATTCGTTTCCTTCACATGAATGGAAGCAATCGAAAAGTGCTCGGATTCATTGTGAAAGATCATCCGGCTCAATTCCCCTTTGACATAAGGACGTTCTTCATTCGATTCTTGAAAGAGCGATTGTTGAGTCATAACCATCGAACTCCTCTACTCGTTTAACGCTTGTTCCACTTGCCCTTTGGCATGAGCTGCCAGCATATGCTCAGGATTGATTTCCAATGCTTTAGAAAAATGCTCCAGCGCTTTTCCGGCGTTCTCCTGATGAAGAGCAACGACACCAAGGTTGTAATGCGCATCACTGTGTTGTTCTTCTAATTGTAGCACATGGTTCATGACTTGTTCAGCTTGATCAATCTGTCCATTTTGAGCCAGGCATAGACCATATTGGAATTGGACATCCACGTCCTCCGGTGCCAGTTCTGATGCTCTCAGAAGATAAGGGAGAGCAAGCTTCACGTATTCTTGATGAATGAATGTCATTCCTAACATAAAGTGAACATCTGCTTCATCTAATCCTTGCTGAATCGCCTGGATAAACTGTTCCTGTGCTTTCGTATACTTTTCCTGTTCATAATACACATTTCCCAGGCCATAATAGGCGGTTGCTGCCGTATCATCCAATTCGATGGCACGATGAAAGAAGCGCTCGGCTCTTTCATGCTCATTCATGTGTGTCAGCAAATTACCGAAATTGATGTACCCTACAGGCTCTTTGGGATTCTCGTCAATGGCCTCCGTAAATAGTTTTGCTGCTTCCTCATAATTATGGTTTTGCATCTGTTCGATTCCTTGCTTTAACTTATCCATTTCAAACCTCTCCTTACAATATGTCTCCTATAATAACGACACTTTCGTATCACAAACCATATTTTCTATGAAGCTCATGTGAAAGTTTCCAGAGCAAGGCTCACTAAACTCACATGGAAAGTAAGTTGTTTCAATGCCCTGCTACTAAGGGAAATCGACACTCATAAAAAAGTCATGTCCAAAAAATACGGACATGACTTTTTCATTCTATCCTACATAAGTGATGGCTTGATCTTGTTTGAGAACAACATCGATTGTCGCCCCACCGAGGCAGACTTCTCCATCGTAAAAGACGACCGCCTGCCCTGGAGTGATCGCACGTTCTGGTTCGTCAAACATGACTTTCCACGTTCCATCTTCCATCGGGTATACCGTCACTCCGCTGTCTTCTTGGCGATAACGGAATTTAGCCGTGCATTTGAATGACTCGGTCGGTACGGACCCTTTTGTCCAGCTTGCTTCGGAAGCGATGAGACCGTCAGAGTACAGCGCATCATGATGAAACCCTTGTCCAACGTAGAGAATATTATCCGTCACATTCTTACCTACGACGAACCATGGGTCTCCAGCGCCTCCAATACCCAGTCCTTGACGCTGACCTAATGTGTAGTACATCAATCCGTCATGCTTGCCTTTCACTTCACCATCAAGAGTTTCCATATTGCCTGGTTGTGCAGGTAAATATTCACTTAAGAATTCCTTGAAGTTACGCTCTCCGATAAAGCAGATTCCTGTAGAATCTTTCTTCTTCGCAGTAGCAAGATCATGCTCTTCCGCAATCCTACGCACTTCTTTTTTCTCAAGATGACCTAGCGGGAACATCACCTTAGAAAGCACTTCCTGTGATAGCTGGTTCAAGAAGTACGTTTGGTCTTTATTGTGATCGACTCCCCGAAGCATTTCATATGTGCCGTCGTTTTCACGGACTTGCGCATAGTGGCCCGTCGCCAAATAGTCAGCTCCGAGAGACATCGCGTGGTCCATGAACGCCTTGAACTTGATCTCTTTGTTACACATTACATCAGGATTCGGTGTTCGGCCTTTTTTGTACTCATCAAGGAAATAAGTGAACACTTTATCCCAATACTGCTTCTCAAAATTCACTGCAAAATACGGAATATCCAACTGGTTACAGACGCGGATAACATCTTCATAATCTTCCGTAGCTGTACAGACACCATTTTCATCGGTATCGTCCCAGTTCTTCATAAAAATACCCACGACATCATAGCCTTGTTCTTTCAATAGGAGAGCTGCAACGGATGAATCCACCCCGCCACTCATTCCAACGACTACCCGTGTATCTTTAGGATCTTTCATTTCTTTCACCTTCCTTTATCAAGACAGCCGTTTAATAATTTGGCTGACTCTCCTTGCTGCTTCTGTTATATCTTCTTCATTATTTGCAAGTCCAAAACTGAACCGTATCGAATTGGTGGTTTTCGGGTGGTCGGAACCAAACATCGCGGAAAGAACATGAGATGGCTCTACAGACCCTGCCGTACAGGCACTTCCGCTCGAAGCAGCGATGCCTGATAAATCAAAATTCGTGAGCAGCGTTTCCACGTTCATCCCAGGAAAACTGATGTTTACGATTGATTCTATTGTTTTTTCATGGGACCCATTCACTTCACATGAAATGTTCTCCTCCTCCAGTGTTTGAAGAAAGAGCTGCTTATAATGAAGGTATTTTTCTTTATACGTCAAACGCTCAGCCTCCATAATCTCAACAGCTGTCTTCAGCCCTTGAACGGCCGGAATGTTTTCTGTCCCTGCTCGTCTTTTCCGTTCCTGTTCTCCACCATATTGAAGAGATTCAATTACCGTGCCTTCACGGATATACAAAAAGCCGATGCCTTTCGGGCCATTGATCTTATGACCGGAAACCGCCATCAAATCGACTCCAAGGTGTGAAACATCGATATCCATCAGACCGTATGCCTGAACAATATCAGAATGAAAATAACCCTGATGATCCTTTAAAACAGCGGCTATTTCTTCAATCGGCTGAATCGCTCCTGTTTCATTATTAACCATCATGATAGAGACAAGAATAGTATCCTCACGAAGAGCACCTTTTAAGTCATCCACTTTTACTATTCCATCCTCATCTACAGGCAAATAGGTGACTTCAAAGTCTTGAGACTCCAAGTATTCGACTGCATGTAATGTAGCATGATGTTCGATCGAAGTGGTAATGATATGCTTACCCTTGGAACGATTAGCTCTCGCCGTACCAATAATCGCTAAATTGTCCGCTTCGGTTCCTCCGCTCGTAAAAACAATTTCTTTCTCATTCGCACCGAGGCCATGAGCAATTCTTCTTCGCCCTTCATCCAAAATCCGCCGGGCTTTCCTTCCAAACTGATGAACACTTGACGGATTGCCAAATACATCTTTGTAAACAGGCATCATTTCTTCGATCACTTTGGGATGGACGGGTGAAGTCGCTGCATGGTCCAAATAAATTGACTTCATCTTTTCACCTCCAACCATTAAATATAAAACATATAAGCATCTTGAGTCTGGTCATCGACATGATCCTTTAAGTCTTCAAGCGTCGTGGTATCAAGGACATCTTTCACTGCATCTCTGACCCTCTTCCACAACGCCTGCTTCGCAGGCTCTTCATTTTCAATACCTTCAACAGGTGTGATCGGACCTTCTAAAACACGGATCACATCTCCTGCTGTAATTTCGTGGGGAGCCTTCGTGAGCATATAGCCTCCATAGGCACCACGAACACTTTTTACGAGACTTGCGTTTCGCAATGGAGCAATCAGTTGCTCCAGGTAATGTTCGGATAGATTATTGTCTCTTGCAATCTGTTTCAAGGAAATTGGACCGTCTCCATATTTCCTTGCCAGTTCAATCATGATGGTTAGCCCGTACCGGCCTTTGGTAGATATCTTCATACATGTCACCCTTCATTATTAAAAACTGTAGCCATGTTTTTGCCTGTGGTAAGGTGTATCCTACAAATGTACCCAGAAACAGGGCGATGAATACCGTCCCTGCCCCAACAGGCCCACCAAGAGCAAAACCTGCCACGGCTACGATAATTTCAATTCCATTTCTTACTGTCGACACTTTCCATCCAGTAGCCTTCGTAATCAATAACATCAGACTATCACGTGGCCCTGCCCCGATGTCAGGTGCAACATAAACACCAATCCCAAGAGCAATGACAAACGTTCCTGATATAAAAATCAATAATTGCATGATCAATGTTTCAGGTTCTGGCAAAAGCCAATTAAAGAAATCAATAAAAACACCGATGAGAATCATATTCAATATCGTTCCTACTTGCGGCCACATTTTTTGTAAAACTGAACTCGTCAGAACGATCAGCAATCCGGCAATAATCGACCAGGTTCCTACGGTAAGACCTAATTTAAGAAACAGACCATAATGAAAAACATCCCATGGTCCAATTCCAAACTCTTTCACCTGCATTGTCATTGAAATGCCGAGGCCCAGGATGACTAAACCGATAAAGAAAAAGTTCCAGCGAATGAAGTTTTCGCGCTTTTTCTCCTTCACATAAGTCATGGTCATCTTCCTCTCTCTATTATACCAAACGCTATTATAGCATGAATGGCAAGTCCCTTGCATTTTCCTTGGAATCATTCTACGCTTACATTTATAACTGTCAAAAGGAGAATGTTCTATGAGTCAGCAACCCCTCGCTTTTCGATTGCGACCAGCCAATATAGATGAAATTATCGGACAGTCCCACCTCGTTGCCGAAGGAAAAACCATCAATCGTATGATTAAGGCTGAACGCCTGGCATCGATGATTTTATTCGGACCACCCGGGACGGGAAAAACTTCGATGGCGACCGCACTTGCCAAAAGCTTGAATATCCCTCATAAAACGTTGAACGCGGTAACAGATAAGAAGAAAGACATGGAAATTGCCGTTGAAGAAGCGAAGATGCACGGGCAACTCGTATTGATCCTTGATGAAGTCCACCGGCTGGATAAAGCAAAGCAGGATTTCCTTCTCCCACACCTGGAAAGCAACCGTTTAACCATGATCGGTTGTACGACAAGCAACCCATACCATTCCATAAATCCCGCGATTCGAAGCCGTTGTCATTTATTTGAGCTGTTCCGATTGGATAGTGATCACATCAAACAGGCGATTCACAGAGCACTGGACGATCGCGAAAAGGGCCTTGGTCACATGAACATCCAAATCACTGACGATGCTCTTGACCACTTTGCTCAATCTTCCAATGGAGATCTGCGCTCAGCTTTGAACGGGTTGGAACTCGCCGCTTTCTCTACACCTGCTGAGGAAAATGGGCTTGTGAAGATCACCTTAGAGGTTGCCGAAGAATGTATGCAGAAGAAAAGCTTCACACATGATAAGGATGGAGATGCTCATTATGATGTCCTCTCAGCGTTTCAAAAATCGATTCGCGGCAGTGATGTTGACGCTTCCCTTCATTATTTAGGTCGTTTGATTGAGGCTGGGGACCTGGATAGTATCGCTAGAAGATTAGTAGTCATTGCATATGAAGACATTGGCCTCGCCAATCCCCAAGCAGGTCCTAGAGCCCTGTCTGCCGTGGAAGCAGCTGAGAGAATCGGATTTCCTGAGGCCCGCATCCCATTAGCGGTGGCTGTGACAGAACTAGCTCTCTCACCGAAATCCAACAGTGCGTACAAAGCACTTGATGCGGCACTTTCAGATATTAGGAATGGGAAAAGCGGAGAAGTTCCTCAACATTTAAAAGACTCTCATTACAAAGGAGCCGAAAAGCTAGGAAGAGGGATCGAGTACAAGTATCCCCATAATTATGAGAATGCGTGGGTAGACCAGCAATACCTTCCTGGTCTCATAAAAACACGTCAATACTATGAACCGAAACGGACGGGTAAATTCGAACAAGCTCTTGAGCAGGTTTATAGCAAAATCAAAAAGCAAAAATCTACTTGAGTATATTTCCACTTCTTCTTGGCTACACTACTACTAAATCTGACAAACTATTATCTTTAAAGATAAAATTAGGAGTGGTGAATATGCCTAAAGTAAGACAAGATGCCTGGTCTCATGAAGATGATCTATTATTAGCTGAAACCGTTCTGAGACATATACGGGAAGGAAGCACACAATTGAAAGCTTTTGATGAAGTCGGTGATATTTTAAACCGTACTTCCGCTGCCTGCGGGTTTAGATGGAATGCAGAAGTCCGACAAAAGTATGAACAGGCCGTTGAGCTTGCGAAGAAACAACGAAAAGAGAAAAAGCGGAAAGAAGCGAAGCAGCAACCTGTCTATCAAAGACCTCAGGCTCCTGTTGTGTATCAAGCAGAAATAGAGGAAGAAGACTATTTACTTCCTGAGCCGGCTACCTCAGAAATCCATGAGGAGAAGCGAACTCATCAAGAACTTGGTTTAGAAGACATCATTGCTTATTTGACGGACCTTAAACAAGAGAGTACAAATTCCGGATCTCTTCAAATCCGACTATCTAAACTAGAACGTCAAAACAAAGAGTTAGCAGAACAAAACCAGCAATTAAGTGGACAGCTTGAAGCCATGACCGAAGATTACCAGGCTTTGATTCAAATTATGGACCGTGCTAGAAAAATGGTCATGTTTGATGATTCTGATCATGCTTACAAACCTCAATTCCGCATGGAGAAAAACGGGAATCTCGAAAACCTTGCACGCTAATCAGATAAAGGTCGCGTGTGTCTGAGCAATGGAGCGGGACGTCGCTCCATAAGTCAATTTTCACACAGTTAATTGTTTTATCATTGCATTGACCATTAAAAAAGCGTTTCCCTGATAGGGAAACGCTTTTGTTATTTAATCACATTGATTTTTAGTAAAGAGCAATTAAAAAGACCAATCCCAATTGTGCCGTCGTATCATGAGTTTTGAACCCGCTCTAGGCAGGTGGGTGCCCTGTTCCACATTTCTTGCGTCCTCCCATCAATGATGGTTATGAGGCATGCATTCCATGTGGAAACACCAGGCTCCCGTTTCAAAAATGTTCGGTCAAAACGTACATTCGAACAACGTACACATCAGGATTGGTCTCTTTAATTTTGTAATGTAATCTTAGCATATAACAAAAACAGAATCAACAATTAACCAACACATTTATTCATCTGAGTCAGACTGACTAGATGGCTTCAACTGCAGGTGAAGTTCATCAAGCTGTGCTTCACTGACAGGTCCCGGAGCGTTTGTCATAGGATCTTGGGCTGACGCCGTTTTCGGGAACAAGATGGTGTCACGCAAGTTGGTACGGCCGGCTAAAAGCATGACAAGCCTGTCCAGTCCAAAGGCAATCCCACCGTGTGGCGGCGTACCATATTCTAATGCTTCAAGAAGGAATCCAAATTGTTCATTCGCTTCTTCCTGGCTGAAACCAAGCACTTCGAACATCTCCTGCTGCATGTCTTTTTCAAAGATACGCAAGGAACCTCCACCAAGTTCATAACCATTAAGAACAATATCGTAGGCTTCTGCACGGACGTGTTTTGGATTTTTCTTCAGTTCATCCATACGGCCGCCCGCAGGCATCGTAAACGGGTGGTGCGCCGCATGATAACGGCCTTCATCTTCATCATACTCAAATAGTGGCCAGTCCGTAACCCAAAGGAAGTTGAACTTGGTCTCATCAATTAAGTCTAAGCGACGCGCAAGCTTTTGCCGTAATGCTCCTAGACTGTCATGAACAACGGAGGTTTGATCCGCTACAAAGAGAAGAAGGTCCCCATCTTTTGCAGCCATCTTTTCTTTGATTGATGCCACCTCTTCTTCAGAGAAGAATTTCGCAATCGGTCCATTGAACTCCCCGTCTTTCACTTTCAACCATGCCAATCCTTTGGCTCCATAAACTTTGACATCTTCTGTCATTTTATCAATATCTTTTCGGGAAAACTCATCGGCTTTCCCTTCCACGTTAATGGCGCTTACTTGGCCGCCGGAAGCAACGGCTCCGCTAAAGACTTTAAAACCGGAGTTCTTTACATCTTCAGAAAGATTCACTAATTCAAGGCCGAAGCGGGTATCAGGCTTATCAGAACCATACCGTTCCATCGCCTCATCATAAGGCATACGAAGGAACGGTGTTTCGATTTCCTGGCCTTTCACTTCTTTCATAACCCGCTTCATCATACGCTCTGTCATGGCCATGATATCTTCTGTCGTCATGAATGAAGTCTCAATATCGACTTGTGTGAATTCAGGCTGACGGTCAGCGCGCAAGTCTTCATCACGGAAACAGCGGACAATCTGGTAATACCTCTCGAACCCTGACATCATCAGCAGCTGTTTGAAAAGCTGAGGTGATTGAGGCAATGCATAGAATTCACCTTCATGAACCCGGCTCGGAACAAGGTAGTCACGCGCTCCTTCTGGTGTGCTCTTCGTAAGCATCGGCGTTTCCATATCTAAAAATTCTTCCTCATTTAAGAAATTACGAATCGACTGGGTCGTTTGGTGACGCATTTTAAACGTCTCCTGCATTTCCTTTCTTCTCAAATCCAAGTAGCGGTATTTAAGACGAAGATCTTCGGATACCTCTGATTGATCTTCAATCATGAATGGTGGTGTCTTCGCTTTGTTAAGAATCGTCAATTCCTTTGCAGCTACTTCAATTTCCCCAGTGCCTAGGTTGCTATTGACGGTTTGAGCATCCCGTGCAACAACAGTCCCTTTAACTTCAAGGACATATTCGCTACGGACATTCTCAGCCTTCTCCAGAGCTTCACCGGAAGTCTCAGGATTGAAAACGACCTGTACTAAGCCTGAACGGTCTCTTAAATCGATGAAAATCAAACCACCTAGATCACGGCGTTTTTGTACCCATCCCTTAAGTGTGACCTCTTGTTCCAGATGTTCTCTGCGTAAAGATCCGCATTTTGTTCTTACCATCTTATTTGCCTCCTGTCAGTTCTTTCTTCATATGTTCGATGATGCCATCAAGAGCCACCTCTTGTTGCTCGCCTGATGCCATGTTTTTAACATTAATGACCCCATTCTCAAGTTCCTGATCACCAAGGACAAGTACAAATTTACTGCCAAGACGATCAGCCGCTTTGAACTGGGCTTTCATCTTCTTCCCTAAGTAATCCTTGTCCACTTGAATGCCAGCACGGCGTAATTCATCCGTTAACTTTACAGCTGTACGATTCGCCTCATCGCCCAGAGAAACAAAGAATACATCTAACCCCTCATCCGTAGGGAGTTCAACATTTTCTGCTTCCAAAGCCATCAACAAGCGCTCAATACTCATGGCAAAACCGATTCCAGATGTTTCAGGACCACCCACTTCTTGAACTAAACCTGTATAACGACCCCCGCCACTCAGTGTCGTAATGGCTCCGAAACCTTCAGCTTCACTCATTATTTCAAAAGCGGTGTGATTGTAATAATCAAGCCCGCGGACAAGGTTTGGATCGACGACATAATCAATGTCCATCACATCCAAATACTGTTTCACTTGTTCAAAGTAACCTTTGGAATAATCATTCAAGTATTCAAGAATGGAAGGAGCTGTTTCCATTGCCGGATGTTCACGGTCTTTCTTACAATCCAGAACTCTAAGTGGATTTTGATCAAGCCGCACTTGACAATCCGCGCAAAGTTCCTCCCGGTGTGGATCAAAGTGACGCACCAAAGCTGCTCGGTGTGCCTCCCTGCTTTCTTGGTCGCCAAGGCTGTTCACGACTAGTTTCAAGGATCGCAGACCTAGTTCTCTGTAAGAGTTCAGCGCTAGGGAAAGCACTTCTGCATCAATAGCAGGATCATCACTGCCTAGGGCTTCGATACCAAACTGTACAAACTGCCTCATTCTTCCTTGTTGAGGTCGTTCATAGCGGAACATTGGACCCATGTAGAAGTATTTGGTCGGCTGGTTCGGTAAACCATAAACTTTATTCTGTACATAAGAACGAACGACAGAAGCTGTTCCCTCAGGTCTCAAGGTGATGCTTCTTCCTCCTCGATCTTCAAACGTGTACATTTCTTTTTGGACGATGTCTGTACTATCCCCGACACCTCGTTGGAAAAGCTCGGTATGTTCAAAAATCGGCGTTCTGATTTCTTTATAATGATAGCGACGGCATAGGTCTGCTAATTGTTCTTCTACATACTGCCATTTTTCAGATGTACCAGGCAGAATATCCTGCGTACCACGAGGGGCATTCATACTCATTTCTAACTCCTCCTAACGAAATAAACCATTTTTTACCACAAAAAATCCCGTCCCTTTTCCGCACTTGCGAAAAAGGGACGGGATTACCCGCGTTGCCACCCTGATTTGAGGCTTAAGAGCCTCCACTCAAAACAGTTAACGCCTGTGTACGTCTACACCTACTCTCATTTCGATGTAGAACCTAAGAAACGTCTTTCATCAGAATATAACGATCGAATGCTTTCAGCCTAAGGCATTCGTTCTCTGTCCGCATGGAATCTGACTACTTTTTTCCTCAATGGTTTTGTTCGAATCATTTTAGAATTGATTATAATCATATAATCTCCGTCAACCTTATGTCAAGTTTATGGCCACAAATTAATAAGATCAATCTTTTTCCTATGGAGAAGGATATTTGCTGTATTTGTCGAATAGTGAAAGGAGACTGTTGAGGAGGTGGAATATTTTTTGAAAAAAGGCATAATTTTCTTCATTTTTATTCTAGGAGTTCTTACCATTTTTGAAACTCCCCCCGTGTATGCAGACAAAGCGGTGATCCAGGTCGATCACTTGAATGTAAGAACAGGACCTGGAACGAATTACGACCGTATTGGCAAGGTACATACAGGGGAAACGTACACAATTTTAGAAGAGAAAGACAATTGGCTCAAAATTAATCGAAGCGGGAAAGACGGCTGGGTCGCCAAATGGCTGACAAAAGTAAAAGCTGAGCAAGCCACAAACGACCGCCATTATTCCAAGTATGATTATCTAAGGATTCGATCCGCTCCGAATCTGGATGGGAAAATTAAAGGCTACTTGATGAAGGGCGATCTTGTAAAGCCAAAGAAGACGGACGGGAAATGGGTCTATGTACAAAAAGGAAATACGAGTGGCTGGGTGCATGGAGACTATCTGACGAAAGAAAATAGAGAAGCTCATGAACCTCAAAAAGACGAGAAAGCAGATGAGGACCAATCATCTACCGTCAAAGGAAAAGTGGAGGTAGGAACAGCCGTTCTAAATGTCAGAAGTGAAAACTCGACGCGAGGTCGAATCCTTACAAAAATACGTAAAGGTGAAACTTATGCATACATAGCGAAGAAAGACCGCTGGTATCAAATTAAGTACAGCAGCGGAAAGACCGGGTGGGTAGCCGGTTGGCTTGTGAATGAAACAGACACCGATCAAACGAACACCCCTGCTTCAAAAAACACCTATGTATCTTTGAACTATAACGGAACGAATTTGAGATCAGGCCCATCTACCAATTACAAAATCGTTGGTCGTGGCCACAAAGGCGACCGATTTGAAGTCTTAAGCAAAGAAGGACAATGGTATAAGATCTCATATGACAATAAAACAGCTTACGTGGCTGGATGGATTGTAGAAGAGGTAAATAAAGAAAGTGTTGCCACACCAACGGCAACTTCAAACTCCCTTAAAGGGAAAACCATTATGATCGATGCAGGACACGGAGGACGCGACCCTGGGGCAGTTGGAAGAAGTGGAAGTTACGAAAAGACATTAACGCTGGATACGGCTTTTCTTCTTAAAAGCCAGCTGGAAAGCAAAGGAGCCAAAGTGCTGATGACCAGGACGAATGATCAGTACATCTCCCTTTCCATCCGTACGTTCCATTCAAACCGTTCCAATGCCGATGCTTTCATTAGTTTGCATTACAATGCGGCACCATTGAATGTTATTGCCAGAGGACTAAATAGTTACTATTACTCTTCTAAAGACAAAGCACTTGCAGCTTCTTTGCAGACATCCATGGTTGCTCATACAGGTCTGAGGGATCGGGGTACGAAAAAAGGTAACTTCCATGTCATCAGAGAAAACAATAAGCCCTCTGTTCTATTAGAACTTGGCTTCCTATCTGATGCAAGAGAAGAACAAACCGTCAATACCCGTTCTTATCAAATGAAAGCCAGTCAAGGAATCACCGAAGGTTTAATCAATCACTTCAACTAGTATGTAAGGTTCATTATAAATTTGACTGTGCCATACTAAAAAAGCTGTACTCGATATGAGTACAGCTTTTCTTATCGTTCTTTACTGTCGATGATTAATGTCACAGGACCTGAATTGGTCAGTTGAACGTCCATCATTGCACCAAATTGTCCCGTTTCCACTTTAACACCTTCATGTTCCACCATCTTATTAAAAGATTCATACAACTCTTCAGCTTGGTCCGGCTTCGCTGCCTGCATGAAGTTGGGGCGACGCCCTTTCCTGCAATCCCCGTATAAAGTGAATTGAGAAATTGAGAGCATCTGGCCGCCTAAATCAACCAATGAATGATTCATTTTTCCATCTTTATCTTCAAAAATCCGCAAGTATGGAATCTTTTTAGCTAAATACCGTGCATCTTCTTCTGTATCCTCATGAGTCACACCTAATAAAACGACAAGGCCCTGATCTATGGTACCTACGGCTTGTTCCTCAACGGCGACAGAGGCGTTTACAGCTCTTTGAATAACTGCTTTCATCGTAGATTCCCCTTTTACTTCTATTGCATGACACGACGAACCGTGTACACTTCCTGAATTTGTTTGATCCGCTCGACAATCTTCCGTAAATGGTTTGTATTCTGTATTAAAATGGTAATATGAATGGTCGCCATTTTATTGCGGTCTGACTTTCCTGAGACTGCGGTAATATTCGTTTTCGTTTCATTGACTGCTTGAAGGACTTCATTAAGCAGACCACGTCGATCATACCCCCAAATCTCAAGATCCACATGATACTGTTTGGAATCCGTGACTGAAGTCTCCCATTTAACAGGTAATAGACGTGTCTGCGCTTCTTCTGTATGCACGTTAGGACAGTCGCTTCTGTGGACAGATACTCCTCGTCCTTTTGTAATGTAACCGACAATCTCATCGCCAGGTACTGGGTTACAGCATTTGGATAGACGCACAAGAAGATTGTCCACCCCTTCCACTCGTACTCCTGAATCCTTTTTACCGGTTTTTGCCGGTGTTTTAATTTCAGTTGTATTCACATCAGCAAGTGTCTGCTCCAGGTCCTGTTCCTGCTGCTTCTTCTTCCTGATTTTCTCAGTTAACCGAGTAGCAATTTGAGCGGCTGTAATTCCCTGATATCCAACAGCAGCAAACATGTCTTCCTCGTTTGCGAAATTGAACTTTTCAGACACACGATTCAAGTTATCTGTCGTGTACACATCTTTCGGTTGAATACCGAAATTGCGAATTTCGCGCTCGACAAGTTCTTTCCCTTTAGAAATATTCTCATCTTTTTGCTGTTTCTTGAAAAATTGTTTGATCTTATTTTTCGCCTGTGATGTCTGAGCAAGCTTTATCCAGTCTTTGGAAGGTCCGTACGCATGCTTAGACGTCATGATATCAACAATGTCCCCGGTTTTCAATTCATAATCCAGAGGTTCCATCTTGCCATTCACTTTTGCACCAATCGTTTGATTTCCAACTTCCGTATGAATTCGGTAGGCAAAATCTACGGGTACGGATCCAGATGGAAGTTCAATCACGTCTCCTTTTGGTGTGAAGACATAGACCATGTCTGAAAATAAATCCACTTTAAGAGATTCCATGAACTCTTCGGCATCATGTGTTTCACTTTGCCATTCTAGAATTTCACGGAACCATGTAAGCTTCTCTTCAAACGATTGTTCAGCTGACGTCTGCTTTCCTTCTTTATAAGCCCAGTGAGCAGCGATTCCATATTCAGCAATTTCATGCATTTCGTGTGTACGGATCTGGACCTCAAGAGGATCTCCTTTTGGTCCGATTACGGTCGTATGCAGAGATTGATATAGATTAGGCTTCGGCATGGCTATATAATCTTTAAAGCGACCCGGCATCGGTTTCCAACACGTGTGTATGATGCCGAGTACGGCATAACAATCTTTGATGCTGTTAACTGTAATTCTAACGGCTAACAAGTCATAAATTTCGTTGAACTGTTTATTCTGAAGAACCATCTTCCGGTAGATACTGTAAAGATGTTTCGGACGCCCAAATAAATCCGCATCAATGTTGACTTCCTTTAATTGAGCTCGGATTTCATCAATGACTTCCTCGATATAATGCTCCCGTTCATTCCTTTTCTGCTTCATCAAATGAACAATCCTGTAGTATTGCTGAGGATTCAAATACCGAAGGGCCGTATCTTCAAGCTCCCATTTGATCGTAGAAATACCAAGTCGATGTGCCAGAGGTGCAAAAATCTCAAGCGTTTCATTTGAAATCCGACGTTGCTTTTCAGCTGGAAGATGCTTCAAAGTGCGCATATTGTGAAGCCTGTCCGCAAGCTTAATTAAAATGACGCGCATATCTTTCGCCATAGCGACAAACATTTTCCGGTGGTTTTCGGCCTGCTGAGCTTCTTTGGATTTATACTTGATTTTACCTAATTTCGTTACGCCATCAACCAGCATCGAAACTTCTTCATTGAAGGCTTCTTCAATTTCTTTTAGGGACACATCTGTATCCTCTACGACATCATGAAGGAAACCGCCTGCGATCGTTTCCGGATCCATCTCTAAGTTCACAAGAATACCTGCTACTTGAATGGGATGGATGATGTAAGGCTCTCCTGACTTTCGGAACTGGTTGCTATGCGCCTTTTCAGCAAATTCATAAGCACGACGAATAAACGCCAGATCTGACTCATTCAAATACTGACTCGCTTGTTCTATGACTTCTTCCGCAGTTAGAACTGTATCTTTCGCCATTCAATCACCCTAGTTTCTTTAGAACTTTCAAAGTATATTTGATTAACATTATCAAAAAAAGGACTCTTCTTGTAAAGGGAAAAGCCCAATCATCAATTGTAAAACAAAGAGCGCCCCTGAAAAGGGCACTCTTTCCATTAATATTGCATTAAAGTAAGGACGTCATGTCCATCCAATTTGCTGCGGCCATCTAAGTATGTGAGTTCAATCAAGAACGCACATCCAGCTACTTCTCCGCCCAACTGCTCGACAAGATCGATGGTAGCTTCGATTGTACCACCAGTGGCAAGAAGGTCATCGATAATCAACACTCGTTGACCAGGCTTAATCGCGTCTTTATGAATCGTCAATACATCTTTTCCGTATTCCAGGCCATAATCCACTTTAATCGTCTCGCGTGGAAGCTTTCCTTCTTTACGAACAGGTGCAAAGCCGATTTCCAACGCATAAGAGACTGGGCATCCGACGATGAACCCGCGTGCCTCCGGTCCTACTACGATATCGATTTCTTTATCTTTTGCGTATTCTACAATTTCATCAACCGCTGCTTTGAATGCCGGCCCATTGTCCATCAATGGAGTGATGTCCTTAAATTGGACACCTTCTTTCGGCCAATCTTCAACGATCGCAATATGCTCTTTATAATCCATTCGTTACTTCCTCCTTGACTTGCTTAAAACGCTGGTTCATATATTGGTCAAACCAACTCTTCAATTCTTTATATGTGGAATAATACAAGGTACGTTCAATTTGCAGCTGTTCTTCCCGTTGAAGATAAAGCGAAGATTCCCGCAAATCTTTTTGAGAAGGTTCGGATTCCGCTGTAATAATCCCGTCTTTTATTCTAACAAAGTCGAGTTCAAAAAACACCTCAGAAATAAATTCCACCATGGACTTGTCCCATCCTTTACGGTTGGCAAGTAAATCGGCTTCTTCGTGAAGGTTGAACCGACCACGCTTCAATAGCATACCATAAAACCATTTGAAGTGGTCCCTTGAAGGCCATGTTTTTAGAAAAGTACTTTCCTGTATATGATAACAGGCAAAAACTTTACGAGTTTCAAGTTTAGATAAAAGCTCGGTCATGTCCGACATGCGTTCAGGTAAATCGATGAGCAGAAGGCCATCAAATGATTCCCCATGATCCAATGTATCCGCCTGAATAACAGGAACATCACAAGGCGCTTGTTCTGCTCCTTGGAAGCTGACCGCTGCGAACGTTTGGTTCGGTGGAATGATCAAATTTTTCTCTATATGCTTGGAACCTCTGTGATCAAATAACTGCCATTCTTTCACACTGAGATCTTTAATCATCACTTGTAGGTTTTTTCTGCCATTCCATTCATTGATTCCAAGTTCTCCTACAACGTCCAGTGGAGCTTGGGGGGATATTTGTTGATAGAGATCTCCCAACCCAAATGCAATCCCGTCCACTCGAGACTGTTGACTCTGAAACTGAAATTTCAAATGATTTTTTTTACTGCCAATTAACCGTACTTCTTTCGGGGTATGCTTGAGATGAAACAAAGGCTTTGGATTTCCCATTCCAAAGGGACGGAGCTGGTTGACTTCTTCGATCTGCTTCAGCGATATATCTTCCAACTCAACTGTCGTTTCAATATCAAGGACTTGTTGATAATCGTCATCCGATAGCTTTTCCTCAGCTAAAGAAATTAAATCGCTTCGTAAATCATCGATTTGGTCCAGGGCAAGTGTCATACCCGCAGCTTGAGCATGCCCACCGAAGTGTATGAATCGATGGCGAATTTCCATACAGTTCGCGAATAAATCGAAAGCATCAATACTTCGTGCTGAACCTTTGGCTTCCCCTTTTTCTTCATCAATGGCCAAGACAATCGCCGGACGGTCAAATTGACGGACGAGTTTGGATGCGACGATTCCAAGCACGCCTGGGTTCCATCCCTCTTTAGCAACCACAATCACATTCTCAGCTTCTCCATTTTCAACGGAAACCATTTCTTCGGCTTCCTTTGCGATAGCAGCAACGATCTTCTGCCTTTCCTGGTTCAACTGGTTAATGAAGGCTGCATTCTGTTCAGCTTCTTCCCGATCCTCTGAAAGCAATAAGTCTACCGCAGGAGTTGCATCTTGCAGTCGCCCTACAGCATTGAGTCGAGGTCCAATTGTAAAACCGATCGTCTCTTCATTCATATCCCCCTCAATGCTGCACACTTTCCTCAACGCCTGGATTCCAGGGCGGTTCGAGTGGGAGATCGCCTGCAGACCAACCGAAGCAAGCACCCTGTTTTCACCTTTCAAAGGGACAAGGTCGGCAATGGTACCAATCACGACAAGGTCAAGAAACTCTTTTGGAAACCGGCCTAAGAGAGCATGAGCGAATTTGAAAGCCACACCGACACCAGCTAATTCTTGGAATGGATAATCAGCTGAGGTCTTCGGGTGGATGATGGCATAGGCATCAGGAAGAACCTCCTGGACTTCGTGGTGGTCTGTAATAATCAAATCGATACCCAAATCTTTCGCGAAAGTTGCTTCTTCCATAGCGGCAATACCTGTATCTACCGTTATGATCAGAGCATAACCGGAATCAAAGGCAAATTGGAAAGCTTCTTTATTGGGTCCGTATCCTTCCGTGAAGCGGTTCGGAATATAGAAGTCACAGTCCGCCCCTGCTTTTCTGAGCGCTTCCACCATCACGGACGTAGAAGTCACTCCGTCTGCATCATAATCACCAAACACAAGAATAGACTGATCGGATGCGATGGCTTCTTTCACACGAGCCACGGCACGATCCATTCCCTCCATGAGCATCGGATCATGAAGCTGATCAATCGAAGGCTTTAAAAACCGGTCAGCCGTTTCCGCATCATAAATCCCTCTCTTTTCCAAAAGCTGCTGGGTAAGCGGAGTAACCCCTGGAAGGCCAACGGAACTTTCTTCCGGATTTCTATATGTAAATTTCCATTTCATCTTACTTTGTATCATATGTTCACCCCTGACCCATCTATTATACAAGAGCGGACCAGGGGGAGCAAACGCAATTATGTGACTTTTGATGAAGAACTTTCCTCTTCAGATGCCGCTTCTTTTTCATCAGAAACGTTCCTATCTTTATCCGTGTCGTGTTCAGGAGAGGCAGCAGCCGCTGACTTTAATCGGCTGTTTTCTCGTTTCAACTTGTAATAACGCAAAGCACCGACGGATGCTGTGGCTAACCCACCTAATAAAACAGATATAAGAATGACAAGAATTAGTGGTGCTTCACCTGTGCCAAACAGGTAGTTGACCTGAACCGGATCTACATTAATGACGGCAAAAACAGCAATTACTAACGCAAAAATGAAAGTCAATATAAGATAGCTTTGTCCTTTCATCACTTAAACACTCCTTCATAGATAAAGGTTTTCTTTATATTCTTGATATACCCTGAAACAGACTGTAATAACCAAAGAAAACCACCCTCGTGGAGGATGGTCTCTTGTATGTGGCCCTCTTGTTTTACACTTGAGGTCCGTCTGTTCTTTTCTTTTTCACATAGTTGATCGGGTTATCTTTAATGTTGCGTCCACGCCATATGAGCCATAGTTGAGAAGCAATGAACAGGGACGAATACGTTCCTGCTAATAGTCCAATCACTAGAGCGAATGAAAAGTTCGTGATGGATGACGCTCCGAAGAATAACAGCATGGCAGCCGCAAAAATTACAGTAATGACCGTGTTGAAACTACGGGCGAGCGTTTGCATCAAACTGTCATTTACAACTTTAGCAAGCTCTTTGAAAGATTTGACTTTCTTCTTCATCCTCAAGTTTTCTCGTATTCGGTCGAACGTGACAATTGTATCGTTCACCGAGTAACCAACAATAGTAAGAATAGCTGCGATGATCGTAATGTCAAACTCCAACCTTGTTAAACTGAAGAACGCAACGATAAAGAAGGCATCATGCAGCAAGGCAATAATGGCTGTCAAAGCAAAGAAAATTTCAAAACGAATCGTCACGTAGATGATGATTCCAATCGATGCATATAAAACAGCCAGGGCCGCATTTTTAGCAAGCTCTTGCCCAACGATCGGTGATACGGTACTGACGTTAGGCGTATTGCCGAATTCTTCTTCATAATAGCTTTGAATTTCACCTATTTTACCTTTACTCAGTTCATCATCGAAACGAGCGACGGCAATCTCACTGTTGTCCCCGGATATGATGACCTGTTTCGGATTGACATCAAATTCTTCCTGCATCGTTTGTTCCACTTGTTCTGATGTGATGTTCCCATCAGACAAAATCGACACTCTAGAACCACTTGTAAAGTCGATCCCTAAGTTCAAGCGGAAGAAAGCAAGGGCTAAAATTCCCGCCAAAACGAGGACGATGGAAATTGTGAAGAATCGTTTCCGAAGCCCTACAAAGTCGAATTTACGCTTCATAAAGGTGGCTTCTACTTCATCACCTTCAGCAATATCATGTATATCCTCTGGTTTCACACCAAACCACTTTGGTTTCTTGTTCAAGAAGCGGCTCTTCACCCATAAACTCATGAATAAACGCGTGCCATATACAGCTGTTATGAAACTGACGAGAATACTAACAATCAACATCGTTGCAAAACCTTTGACAGAACTCGTTCCGAATATGAAGAGGACGGTCGCAGCAATCAATGTTGTAATGTTCGCATCAAGAATGGTAGCTAAAGAGCGTTTGTTACCCGCCTTATAGGCTGACAGTAGTGACTTCCCTGATTTGAGCTCTTCCTTAATCCGTTCATAAGTAATGATATTGGCATCGACCGCCATACCAACACCGAGAATCAAGGCAGCAATACCTGGTAAGGTCAAAACTCCATTCATCCACTCAAATACAACGAGAATTAAGTAGACATACACACTCAGAGTGAGGGTGGCAATAATTCCTGGGAAGCGATAATATGCAATCATGAACAAGAAAATCGCCGCAATACCGATGAAGCCTGCCAGTATTGTTTTGTTCATGGCCTGTTCACCGAATTGAGCACCGACAGATGTCGAGTACGTTTCTTCAAGGTTTACCGGTAATGATCCTGCATTCAGGATGTCTGCCAATTGTTTGGCGGATTCCTGTGTGAAATCTCCACTGATCATGACTGAATTACTTCTTACCGGCCCATCTGAAAATCCTGGTGCTGAAATGTAAGCTGGATCTTCTTTGCCCCACTCTTCTGCAAAGGAAGTCTCTTCATTATAATCCAGCCATATCACTAAAAGATTATCCGGGTAGGGCGTATTTGGATCGTTTGGAGTATTATAGATTTCCTCTGAAACATCATAAAATTTTGAAGCACTTTTAACCTTCAACGTAACGATTGGTTCGTTCGTATCCGGATGATAAGACTGTTGAGCACTTCCTTCAACCAAATCTGAACCATCCATATACAACTTTCCATCCGTGCCTCGGAAAGAAAGTTCAGCGGTTGTCGAAAGCAGCTCCCTGGCTGTTTGTTGATCTTCCACACCAGCGAGTTGTACTCGAATTCTTCCGCCATCTTCAATCGTGATGTTCGTTTCACTTATACCAAGTGTATCCACACGTTCCGTCAATGAACGTGCCGTAGCTTCGAGAACCTGTTCATTAACTTCCTGATCCTCATCTAATGGCTCGACATCATATAAGATTTCAAAGCCACCTTGCAAATCCAAGCCTAACTTAATATCTTTTGTAACTCCTGTTATGGTCGTCCCTATCGTAGCAGCAAGTAATAAAACTACGATAAAAAAGGCGACGATCCGCCCTCGTTTCACCATACTGTCCTTTTCCTCCTTTATGTACGAACACATGCGATGATCCATCGACTCTATGTATAAATGCTAATAGACAATATTTGATAATCCCCGTACCTATTCTACTACTTTTTCAAACTTTCGCAACAATAGGAAAAACTTTACGCTGATCACCGCACAGAGATTTTGCTTTATTTATTCATATTCCGAAGTTCCCTTCAGTGCTTCGATGGAAGCTAGCAGATCATCATTCTGATAGGCCTCTGTTGTCAGATAACTCGTATATGTATGGGTCTGTAAATGGAGGATATCCTGGACCATTTGGTACAGTCTCTTTTCAGGTTCGCCATTCCAAACTTTTTTTATCAAACAATCCCACACTTCTTCTTCGGTCGCACGTTTATAACCTAATAAGTGAAACTCCTCTACTTTGCTTTGCAAAACTATTTTCATTTCATTTCTCCAGCTTGTGACCACTTTTTTCTGATCCATTAGGTTACTCCTCACTCTAAGGTTTTCGTAAACGGGTGTCATGCCTTGTCCATCCTTACGCATATAATTCATTGTAGCGGAATTTCATTTCTTTGAGAAGGCGGATCAATCATATGTCAAAACAAACTTTTTTACATGGTGCACTGATTCTGGTTGCTGCTGGACTAATCACCCGTTTACTCGGTTTCATTAACAGGATCGTCGTTGCCCGCGTAATGGGCCCTGAGGGTGTGGGGCTCTATATGATGGCTTTACCTACTTTGATCTTAGCCATTACCATTACCCAGTTCGGTCTTCCCGTGGCCATTTCAAAGAGAGTGTCAGAAGCAGAAGCGACTCGGAACGAAAGTAAAATCAAGCGCATTCTATTAGTTTCTCTTGCGATTACAGGATCATTAAGCATTTTGTTTACGATCGGACTCTTTCTGTTAGCCCCCGTTGTAGCTACTTATTTTCTTACTGATTCAAGAGCTCTCTATCCATTGCTAGCCGTCACTCCCATTATCCCTATCATCGCTATATCATCTGTCATTCGAGGATATTTCCAGGGAAGACAAAATATGAAACCGCAGGCGATCTCTCAAGTTATTGAACAAATTGTACGGATTGGTTCAGTGGTGGTTCTTACAAAAATGCTTTATCCCTACGGCGTTCAATATGCTGCCGCAGGAGCCATGGTTTCTGCTGTCATAGGTGAATTCGTTTCCTTAATGTACATGTTGAGACAATTCAATATCCACAAAAGCTTTAGGCTTCGGAAGTCCTGGAAAAAGCATATCCATGAGGGCAAGAAGACCCTAAACGAATTGATGACGATCGCTCTTCCAACGACAGGAAGCCGCTTTATCGGTTCCTTAACGTATTTCTTTGAGCCGATCCTTGTCGCACAAAGTTTGGCTATTGCAGGAATCACGGCTATAGAATCTACCAAACAATATGGTGAGCTCACAGGCTATGTGCTGCCTTTGCTATTTTTACCGACTTTTTTGACTCACGCTCTTTCTATTGCTCTTGTACCGTCGATCAGTGAAGCTGCAGCCCAAGGAAAGAATGAGACGATTGCTTACCGAATCATGCAGTCGATCCGATTATCCATTGCCTCTGGAGGACTGATCACTATCGTCTTCATGATCTTCCCAGCTGTCATCCTTACGACGGTGTATGGGACGAGCCAGGCTTCTTTCATGCTTCAGTTCATGGCACCATTCTTTCTACTTCATTATATCCAGACGCCTCTCCAAGCAACCTTGCAAGCTTTGGACCTTGCCCGTCCGGCCATGGGGAACACGTTGATTGGAGCCATCATTAAGTTTATTGTCCTTGTCGGGTTAAGCTCTCGTCCTGAATTCGGCATTCATGGAGTTGCCCTTGCTATCGTAGTCGGTGTCGTAGTTGTTACACTGCTGCATTTAGGTGTACTTATGAAATATAAAGTCATTTCCTTCCCTTTACAGATGTTCTTCCGATTCAGCCTCGTCATCGGCGTCATCGGTATGGTAGGATTTCAATGGAAACACAACTGGCTTCTAGAGAGCAAACCACTTTCGCAATTGTTGACGATGGGAATGGGACTTTCTGTTTTGTACATTGTGTTATTGTTCGTTTTTCGTTTAATCCGGATGGAAGAATTGAAAATGATCCCCTGGAACCGCCTGTTCCACAAAAAATAACCGCTTGAAGCGGTTATTTTTTTATCCTCTTTTTTATTTTTATAACCCCTTACTTCACTAAAGCTCCCTTTTCTGGAAGACTCAGTTTCGAGATAACCGGGGTTCGTTTGCTTTTTTTGAGCGTCAGGGGTGGCTGGGAAGCAACTCGCTTTCCTGTGGGGGAGTGGCGAGCTTCCTCGGGCTAATCGCCCTGCGGGATCTCGCCTATCTCCTTTCCCCCACGGGAGTCTCGCAGCTTCCCAACCACCCCATTCCATGTGGAACAGAAACGAACCTCTATGCCAAGATGAGGGGGCACACCACTCAGAAGTAGGCATAGGGAGCTTTATATCAGGCTTTCGGGCTTTGAATGACTACTGTAGAGAGTATGATATTATCCATTTAGCTTAAGTACACAAGCCGCGTTTCCAGGAATAGTTTCGAGACACTTACATGGCAAAGGGGCGAAGGGGAATGGCGAGACTCCTGCGGGAAAAAAGTGCATGGTGAGACCCCACAGGACGCAGTCCGAGGAGGCTCACCGCGCTCCCGCGGAAAGCGAGCTATTCACCGCAGCCCCCGCCCACTCAACAAAAGTCTCGAAAATGAATCTTCCATAATCCTGCCAGTTAGTTGAAGAACCCTATTCTTTCTTTGAAGAGAAGGATTACTTGAATTCGTTGTTTTGGTCGATCTGAACTTCACCCTGGTCATTAATGGTACATAAGGATATTTCTTGGAAGGATTGAAATCCTTGCTTTCGTACTTCATTTACGAGCCATTGTTTGTTTTTTCGAATCGTTTGCAGACCACTATATTGCACTTCACCATCAGCAATTAAAACAACAGCATAATCAGAGCTGCCGTCATCTTTCCTTTCAAATACCGAAAGCTTCCCTGATGGCTCCAGGATAGCGTAAGCGACATCTCCGACTTGTTGAATGCCATGTTCTCGCAATTGTAATAATAAATCGTTGAAATTATAACGCTGCCGCCTCATCTCTTTTTCATCTACTTTCCCATGTTTTATGATGATGGAGGGTTTTCCGTCGAACCAATTTCTAAACCGCTGATTTTTCAACGAAATCCATGCACTCCCGATTTGGATGGCAAGGAGGACAGCCATGGGGACGATGGCTTTCCAAATAGCCTCATCTGGATTTTCGATAAGAAAGACAGCAATTTCAGCGAGCATGATAAATACGACCAGATCCATCACACTAAGTTCACCAATTTCTCTTTTTCCCATGAAGCGGAAAACAAGAAGGATGATCAAATAGGTAATTAGTGTGCGAATGATAATGCTGAATACAAGCACTCCGAGCACAACCTTTCCTAAAGGTTTCCCTTTAGTTAACATCACCTATTTCTGCTGTTTTATTAGAGAAATGGAAGCAAATAGCGGAACCAAACGTAAATGGATGATACGATTAATGAAAGGATCAAAACCGGGAAGCCGTACAGTGAAAATTTAATAAAAGGAATAGGTTTATTATGGCTGGCTGCTAAGCCGGCGACTACCACATTGGCGGATGCTCCGACAAGGGTACCGTTTCCTCCAAGGCATGCCCCAAGAGCCAAAGACCACCAAACTGGATCGACGTTCATCATTCCATACCCTTGCAGCTCCTGCACAACAGGAATCATCGCAGCTACAAACGGAATATTATCGACCACACCTGAAAGAATCCCTGCACTCCATAGCATCACCATTGAAGTGACCGGCATATCTCCACCTGAGATCCACACCATTCCTCTTGCTAATTCATCGATCACTCCTACTGTTTCTAAACCTCCAACAAGCATAAACAATCCCATGAAGAAAAATAATGTCACCCATTCAACTTCCTGAAAAACATGTTCAACATCAAGCTCTTTTTCTGATAAAAACAGCAATAAAAGGGCTCCACTAACCGCAATGGTCGTTATATCCATGTGGATAAACGGATGCATCATAAAACCGATGATGGTAAGGAGCATGACGGAAATGGATTGAAAGAGTAAAGGAGACATTTTTAAATGTTCCTTTGCATCTACTCTCATTAAATCTTCAGCTAATGCGTGATCATACGTAAGTCCTTTTCGGAATAATAAGATGACGCTTATCGTCACCAGGACAAAAATAATCAATACCACTGGTCCTAGATGATAAAGGAATGATACAAAGCTGAAGTGGTCCACCGCTTGTCCGATCATAATGTTCGGAGGATCACCGATGAGCGTAGCGGTACCACCAATATTCGAGCTGAAAATCGTCATGATTAAATACGGAAACGCCGGAAGTTTCAGACGATCTACAAGGGTTAATAGCACAGGTACAAACAAGAGGACTGTCGTAACATTATCTAAAAAAGCAGATCCTACCGCTGTAAACAGCGCTGTTACAAGCAGAAGTGGAACAGGTCTCCCTTTAACAAGCTGCGCTAACCAAATCGCTAAAAAAGTGAAAATCCCTGTTTTTTTCGTGATAGACACCAACACCATCATAGAAAAAAGGAGGGCAACGGTTTCCCAGTCTATAAAACCAAAAGCTTGTTCCCACTCATAAATTTTTGTCATTAATAGAAGTACGCCACCTGCTACAGCTACCAGTGCACGGTTTAACTTCTCCGTCATAATCAGTACATAGCTAGCTACAAAAATAAGTATTGCAAGTACAGTTGACATAGATCTTCCCCTTTTTGGACGGACTTTACTAATACTTATTCAAGTCCATAGGAAAATATCTGCTTCTATCTATAGAGTTTTCATGCATATAGATAAAAGTGACAAGCATATCAAGGGGGGATGGGATGAAAAAGTTATTGTCAGGGGTCCTGGGGTATGGAGTCGGCTCAATTTTTATATTGATGATTGTGTTTGCTGGCGTGTTGGCAGTTTTACTAAGGTTTACTGGAATGGAATATGAGACACTCAATCAATTGGCTTTAGTCGCCGGCATTAGCATACTTGCCATTGGTGGCATGCTTGCTGCTTATAAGGGAGAACAAAAGGGATGGCTTTCTGGAGGGATGACCGGACTGATCTTCGTCAGTGCGATGATTTTATTTCAGGTCATTTTTGAAAACTCATGGGTGTCCCTGCCTCAGTTGAGCTATTTCGGAGGATTGGTCCTCGCGGCCTGGCTTGGAGGAATGATAGGGGTCAACCTGCCACGTAAAACGGTGAAGAGATGACTGTACGTAAAATCCCGCTACAAGGATATGTAGCGGGATTGCATTTGATTAGCTCAATTTTTCACGTACGGACGAACGATCGAATTTCAGTTGAGTACCATCTTGTACAGAAATCACAAGAGTACCTTCATCAATCGCATGAATCGTTCCGTGAAGTCCTCCGATTGTTATAACTCTATCGCCCTTTTGGAGGTCCGACTGCATTTGTTGTACTTGCTTCTGTTTCTTTTGCTGCGGTCGAATCAATAGGAAATAGAAAATGACAAACATTAGAATAATTGGCAGTAAACCTACTAATGTATCCATTTATTTTCCCCCTTTCTAAAAGTTCTTTGCGTTTGGTTTGTTGAAACCATACATTTCAAAGAATTCTTCTCTAAAGTCACCGAGTCGATCTTCTCTAATGGCTTCACGCACTTGCCTCATTAAGTTTAACAGAAAATAAAGATTATGATAAGTCGTAAGTCTGAAACCGAATGTTTCGTTAGCTTTGACTAAATGGCGGATATAAGCACGGCTGTAATTTCTACATGTGTGGCAATCACAATTCTCGTCAATCGGACGGAAATCACGTGCATATTTCGCATTTCTCACTACAAGTCTTCCCTCTGAAGTCATCAGAGTTCCGTTTCTTGCAATTCGTGTTGGGAGTACACAGTCAAACATATCAATGCCACGAATACTGCCGTCAATTAAAGAATCCGGTGAGCCGACGCCCATCAGATAACGAGGCTTTTGATCCGGCATTAGAGGCGTTGTGAATTCAAGAACACGATTCATGACGTCCTTCGGTTCACCAACAGAAAGGCCCCCGATTGCATAACCTGGAAAGTCCAAAGATGTCAGGTCACGAGCACTCTGACGACGTAAATCTTCGTACTCTCCGCCCTGAATGATTCCGAATAAACCCTGATCATGTGGACGTTGGTGTGCTTCCAAGCATCGTTCAGCCCAGCGGCTCGTACGCTCTACCGAGTCTTTCATGTACTTATGCTCGGCTGGATATGGTGGACATTCATCAAAAGCCATCATAATATCTGGTCCAAGAGAGTTTTGGATGTGCATTGCTTTTTCTGGAGATAAGAAAAGCTTCTCCCCACTAATATGGTTCCGGAAATGGACACCCTCTTCTTCAATTTTTCTAAGGTCACTCAAACTGAAGACTTGGAAACCTCCGGAATCCGTTAGAATAGACCCGTTCCAGTTCATGAACTTGTGAAGACCGCCCGCCTCTTCAATGATGTCTTCTCCTGGACGGAGCCACAAGTGGTACGTATTCGAGAGAATGATTTGTGCGCCCATCCGCTCCAATTCTTCCGGACTCATTGTCTTAACGGTTGCTAGTGTACCGACAGGCATAAACATCGGTGTTTCGAAAGATCCGTGTGGCGTATGGACCTTACCTAAACGTGCGCCTGTCTGCTTACATGTTTTAATCAATTCATATGTGATTGCCATGATTTCTACCCTTTCTCACTCTTGATCCTTGAGATCATTTTATGAACATCGCATCTCCAAAACTAAAGAAACGATACCTTTCCTCTACCGCCTGTCTATAGGCTTCCAAAATAAAATCGCGTCCAGCAAATGCGCTTACCAGCATAATTAGTGTGGACTTCGGCAAATGGAAGTTTGTAATTAAACCATCGATGGCTTTCAGCTTCTGAGGAGGATAAATGAAGATATCCGTCCAACCGCTCGCCTCTTTGAATGTCCCGTGATCACGGATGATCGTCTCGAGGGTTCTGGTGGAGGTCGTCCCAACCGATATGATTCTACCGCCTCTTTCTTTGACAGCATTCAGCTGGTCCGCTGTTTCTTCACTCAACTGATAGAACTCTGCATGCATATCATGTTCCTCAACTTGGTCCACACTGACGGGACGGAAGGTACCTAGCCCTACATGAAGCGTCAAATAAGCGAGTTCGATCCCATTTGACTGCAAATCCTTTAACAGTTCTTCTGTAAAGTGTAGTCCAGCGGTAGGAGCAGCTGCTGATCCTTCTTCTTTTGCATAAACGGTCTGATACCGGTCTCTATCCGACAACTGTTCTTTAATATACGGAGGCAAAGGCATCTCACCTAGAGATTCCAATACTTCAAGGAAAATTCCATCGTAACTAAATTTGACCTTGCGCCCTCCATGCTCCTGCAATTCCGTACATTCGGCTACAAGCTTTCCTTCTCCGAAAACAATCTTCGTCCCGACTTTCACCTTTTTTGCAGGCTTAACAAGAACGTCCCATTCATCGTCTTCGGTCTGGTGAAGAAGCAGGACTTCCACTTTCCCACCGGTCCCTTCTTTGGCACCGTAAAGCCGGGCAGGTAAAACCTTCGTGTCATTCAATACAAGGCAGTCGCCTTTTTCTAAGTAATCGGTGATTTGAGAAAAATGTCGATGTTCGATGGTTTGTTCATTACGGTCACAAACCATGAGCCGGGAAGCTGTCCGATCTTCTAATGGAACTTGAGCAATCAGCTCCTCCGGTAAATCAAAATCGTATTGCTTAATATCCATGTGAATCCCCTATTCTTATGTTTAATCGGTCAAAATTTTCTTATGAAATAGAAAATCAACGAAAGGACAATGCTCACGATAATGGAGGTCATAATGGGAAAATAGAACGTGACGTTCCCTTTTTTAAAGCTGAGATCGCCTGGTAATTTTCCAAATATACTCCATAGTATACCGATCAATATGAACACAATCCCTATTACAATAAAGATTTTACCAAAGCCCGTCAAGAGCCAGGCACCTCCCTGTTGAAGTGAGCGTAGGCTTTAGGTGTGACCACCCGGCCTCTTGGCGTCCGTTGGATATAGCCGATTTGCAATAAGAAAGGCTCATAAACATCTTCGATGGTCTGAGGCTCCTCTCCAATCGTTGCGGCTATCGTATCCAAGCCTACGGGTCCTCCCTGGAAGCTGTCCATGATCCCTTTCAGCAATTTGTGGTCGATAAAATCAAGACCTTCTGCATCTACTTGAAGCATTTCCAGCGCTTCCTGTGTCGTTTCCTTGCTAATGACGGTCTCCCCTTTTACCTGAGCAATATCGCGGACACGCTTTAACAAGCGGTTGGCAATCCTTGGTGTACCCCTAGAACGACGTGCGACTTCGACAGCTGCCGCGCTATCGATTTCAACAGAAAAGATTTCTGCTGTCCGTTCTACAATCGAACAAAGCGCTTTTGTATCGTAATATTCCAAGCGGCTGTGCACCCCGAAGCGATCCCTGAGAGGTGCGGAAAGCAACCCGGCTCGAGTCGTGGCACCGACCAGCGTGAAAGGCGGAAGATCAAGTCTTACAGAGCGCGCGCTCGGCCCTGTACCTACGACAATATCAAGACAGAAATCCTCCATTGCAGGATAGAGGACTTCTTCTACAGAACGGGGGAGGCGATGGATTTCATCAATGAACAGGACATCCCCTGGTTCCAATGAAGACAGAATCGCTGCTAAATCCCCGGCTCTCTCAATTGCTGGACCAGCCGTCGTTCGAAACTGGACGCCCATCTCATTAGCAATAATGGAGGCAAGTGTTGTTTTACCTAAACCAGGAGGCCCATATAACAGCGCATGATCAAGCGGCTCGTTTCGCATTTTTGCCGCTTCAATGAAAATGCTTAGATTATTTTTCACTTGATCCTGGCCAATATACTGCTTCAGAGTTTCTGGTCGTAAACTAAGCTCAATCTCCTGATCGGTATCCTGTTGTTCTCCAGATATCATACGATCTTCCAACATTCATCCCTCCTCACCTTAAGATTTCATAAGTAGTTGCAGCCCTTGTCTGACATAATCATCCACGCTGCCATGTTTGGCTTTTTCAAGTTCTGTACGGACAAACTTCACTTCTTTTTCTGTATAACCTAAAGCTTTTAATGCTTCAATCGCGTCGTCCACTACTGCCCTTTTCTCTTTCGAGGTCAAATCTTCCTTATAGAAAAGGGTATCCTCATTATCTTCATCAGGAAGCCAGACAATCAATTTCCCTTTCAAATCAAGGATCATCTGACGAGCCGTCTTCTTACCGACTCCTGGAAATTTCGTTAAGTATTTATCGTCTTCTTGCTCAATGGCCGATACGAATTCAGGTACGCTGACTGTTCCAAGTATCGCAAGAGCTCCTTTTGGTCCAATCCCGGAAACGTTTAGTAATTGAGCGAATAGTTGTTTGTCTTCTCTTTTCTTAAAACCGTAAAGCGATTGATTATCTTCTCTTATATAGTGGTACGTATGTACTTTCACTTCATTGTTCATCGCATCTTGAAAATGATATGGATTCGCGCATAGCACTTCGTATCCTATGCCGCCTGTTTCTATAGTGATCGACCCTTCATCGAGTGTCGTCAATTGCCCTTTCACGTAACTAATCATTGTAAAATTCCCTCTCTACCCTTTATTGCTATCCTTCCTATTGTAACATACAAGCACATGTTCGCCCATGCTTAAAAGCCGTAGCTCCCCTTAGAAACGGCACAAAACAGCCACAACAATTTGCGGCTGTTTCACGTCTGTTATATTTCTTCTTGTTTGGAAAATTGACGGACGACTTGCTCAAAGTGACGATGATCCTTGATTTTGATGCCCTGTTTCAACTCATTCTCTCTTTTTGTCTCCAACGGCTTAATGGGTACAGGTTTAAAAGACTCTATGACCTTCCCTTGATTAGGAAGGCCTTGAAAGACAGCTAACTCCCCACCCTCTGTCAACCCAAAATACCCCGTCTGTTTTGTCAAAGGAGAGATATCATCGACTTCCCTTTGAAAAACCACTCTGTCCAAATGCTGTTCTTCCACCATCCATCCCTCATAGGAGGCCCAAAAGTCCATCATTGACCAAATGGTTTCTTCTTTCTTCGTCGTTTCTGTCACACCATCTATATAATGCTCTTTCAAAATAACCGTCAGTTTCAAAGGTTCAGGCTTCACCAATGTTTCCACTGATTCTGTTTGCTTCTCCTTACCCTGAATGACTCTTTGAGGCGTGTTATCTTGAAAGGTTTTCGGTGGAGTTTGGCCGATCAACGACCAACTCAATACGGCAACGCCTATGGTTAACCCAACAATCAAGGCCCATCGTTTCATGACAGGATCCCCCCTAAATAAAAATAACTTCTGTTTCTATTGTGTCCAGAAACAGAAGTTATTATCATAGCAACGGGAGATCACGATAATTTTTCTAGAATCGCTTCATCTGCATCGAGGTTGTGATAGACTTCTTGCACATCATCGTTATCCTCGAGCATATCGATCAGCTTCAACATTTTTTCTACGCCTTCTTCACCAAGTTCCGTATAGGTTTCAGGGATCATCGTCACTTCGCTTGTGGTAAACGCATATCCACTAGACTCCAGGGCCTGTTTTACATCAGAAAAAGATTCAGGATCTGTATAAATCTCAAATTGTTCTTCAGTTGTTTCCATTTCTTCTCCACCGGCTTCAATGACTTCAAGCATCAATTCTTCTTCATCGGCCTCTGTTGTTTGCCGGTCGATGACGAGATAACCTGAGCGGTTAAACATGAAAGAAACGCAACCATTTTCTCCTAAATTGCCATCATTTTTATTGAAAGCGTGTCTGACGTCTGCAGCCGTACGGTTTTTATTGTCCGTCAATACTTTAACCATGACCGCTACTCCGCCAGGACCATACCCTTCATACGTATATTCTTCATAATTGACACCCTCAAGATCGCCGGTCGCTTTCTTAATAGCGCGATCGATGTTATCTTTCGGCATATTGTTTGATCTTGCTTTATCTACAGCTATACGAAGCGCAGGATTGGTTTCTTGATCCCCGCCTCCTTGTTTCGCCGCCATGAAAATCTCACGAGCAAGCTTCATGAAGAGTTTTCCGCGTTTCGCATCTTGAGCACCTTTTCGATGCTTGATATTACTCCATTTTGAATGGCCAGCCATTGGACATTCTCCTCTCCCAAACAAATCTTTATCATTCTTTGTATTTTTCGTAAGTATACTTACGCATATGACTCTATCCTTAAATATATCACAACCCCCATTCTTCTTTAAAGCAACACCTTTTCTTATTCCCCGGTACTGTTCCAACTCATTGTAAGTATTAGATAACCTCCCTTTAGTGGAAGACTTAGTTTCGAGATAATCGGGGTTCGTCTACCATATTTGGAGGCAGGGGTGGTTGGGAAGCTACTCGTCTAGCTCCATCGCCCAGACACTCGCGTAATAAGCAGAACAGCAAAGGAATGAAAAAACACATTCCTTTGCTGTTCTGCTTATGCCAGTCGTGTCTAACAGGGCGATTCCGCATTTGAACACTTTCCTGTGGGGGAGCGCCGAGCTTCCTCGGACTGCGTCCTGCGGGATCTCGCCTATCTCCTTCTCCCACGGGAGTCTCGCAGCTTCCCAACCACCCCATTTTGATGTATGCGTGAAACGAAACCCTATACCAAGATAGGCTGTCTCCCTTCCAATCAGAAGCAGTTATAAAACACTCTATATCAAGCTTTCACATCCAGAATAGAGGCCATGGACATATATATTTCCACTTTCGCTGTGAGTAGGAGCAAATGATTCCAGAAGCTGTTTCGAGACACTTATTTGACTAGGGGCGGAGGGGAATGGAGAGACTCCTGTGGGAAAAAAGTGCTTGGTGAGACCCCACAGGACGCAGTCCGAGGAGGCTCACCGCGCTCCCGCGGAAAGCGAACCATTCCCCGCAGCCCCCATCCACTCAACAAAAGTCTCGAAACTGAGTCTTCAAGAATCCCGTCATATACTTTACTAACTAATCATCCACTTCACTCTTTACAGACAAAGAAAGCTTATTGATTGAAGAAATTGCGCATGCGTTCTCTGATATTTTTAGGAGCTTCGGATGTATCTTCGCGTGAATTGAAGTTTTTCATTTGGTCCCAGCTACTATTGTTCGTGTAGACGATCAAGTCTTTATCTGTCACTTGCTTTACCTTGGCTTCTATTTTTCCCGGTATCGTCTCATCTCTCATATCATACGGGTTAATCATGACAGCTACATACACTTTATCATCGGTCGAATAAGCTTGAGTCATCGTAATCTCCTTCAATTCATTCACCTTTTCCACGACAGCCATTGCATCTTCATTATTGAAGTCATTGTCATGAGAACGATTGGTTTCACCATACTTCGCATTTCTGAACTCTTCTTCAGCTGTCCTTTTAAAGTAACTGTCTTTCCCTGTAGGGATTTGCCCACGGCGTTCAATCGCTCCATCTTGAGCGTAACCAAGAGGTTGATAAGGGGAAGATTCTTCTTCCTTCGGTTCAGCGGTTTCATCCGCCTGACAAGCAAACATGATTATCGAGGTCAACATAAGAATACTAACGATTTTCCACATAAAAACATTCTCCTTTTACCCTTACTATGGGTCCAAGAAGAATGTTTTAGTCTGTCAATATTCGCCAAGCTTACTCTGGAGGTGCAGGAGGCAGTTGACGCTTGTGTGCGGAACGCTTGTGCATCGCTTCGATTATGTTACGATCTTCTTCAGGAATTTCTTCACCCTTCAAGTGACGATCGATCATGTCATAACTCGTGCCCATTTCGTTCTCATCTGTCTGCCCTTCCCACAGTCCTGCGCTTGGTTGTTTATGGATGACTTCGTCAGGCACACCTAAATATTCAGCCATTTCTCGAACTTCGCCTTTGGTCAGGTTTGCGAGTGGGACGAGATCAACGCCTCCATCTCCGAACTTCGTGAAGTAACCTGTATACCATTCTGCTGCATTATCTGTACCGACAACTAAGTATTTATGGTTGGTGGCTATTGTATACAGAGTACTCATTCGTAACCGGGCTCTTAAATTAGCATCGGCTAACTTTTCTTGTTCTTCATTCAGAGAGCCAGCAGCGTTCAATTGCTGCTTGATCGTTGAAAACATGACGTTATGTGTCTCCGTCAAATCAACCGTCATAACCGGCAATTCGCATGCTTCCACAACACTTTTCGCATGGATTTGATCATCGGACTGACTTTTACAAGGCATAATGACTCCCAGAGATCGGTCAGGGAATGCTTTTTTAATTAGATTGGCAACGACAGCGGAATCGATTCCACCACTGACGCCCACGACCAACCCTTCCACTTTTGCTTCTTTCACTTTTTCCTGAAGCCAGGACACGATTTTTTCAACTTTTTGTTCCACCGGATTGTTCATCCTTTCACACATATGATACCTAATCATAGCATATGCTCAGCATATCGGACAAACTTCTTCCGGTTCTCCCATGCCTTTTCTAATTTTCTCATGTGCCTGGTCACTGATGCTTCTTCCCTTAAACTTAACCGGTATCCATATAGCCATTCCCTCAAAAGGTCAGCGGGGACGAGGACGCCTTTCCACCAGATCTCTTTGTCATTAACGTGAGGAAAATAAGGCAGCAATGTAGATTTTCTAAGCTCCACATATGGTAAAAAACGCTGAGCTAGTTGAATGTGATCATATAAACGAGGCCCGGTATGCAAAAGGTCAAAATCAATCATTTTTATATTCTTATCAGCATCGACAATGAAATTATGATGAGCCACATCTCCATGGAGCCATTCATGACGGTCCCAGGCCCTCTCCTCAACTTCTCCCCAGGGATGATCTGTAAAATCCTCCAGGCGCTTACTCATGCAAGCATGCAGTTCCTGAAACATTTCCCGCTTCCGTAACTCCGTGAATAAATCTTTCGTTTCTTCAAATTGTTCTAAACGCCTTTCCCATTTTACATATAAGGGATCCTTCGGAATCGACAACACTCCGATTCCTTTGGTGGTTCGGTGAAAATGATGGAGGATCCGGACCGCTTGTTTTCGATCCTTATGCCGGCTGAAGTCTGCATGCCTTCCTTCCACGCGTTCAAATAATGCCCAATCACAACCAAGTTTGCTGATGGTAAATACTCGGTCATAGAAAGGATACGGCCTTGCAGCTATTTTATAGGCATAATTCCAGTGATCGAAAAACTCTACTTGTTTTTCAATCACATGAAATCTGCGATATCCCTTCAAAATAAAAGGCAGCCCTTCATACTTTACTTTATATACCTTCGGTTTGATGGTCTGTTCATATTCAATCGGAAGCTTTTCCTCCGTTTGCATCCATTGAAAAAGGCGATCCGTGTATGAATCGCCCATTCGATGTTCAGCTTTCATCTACATCATCTTCCCTCCAAGGCTGCTGATATCCTTGGCCCATCTGCTGGGGATCCCACTGTCCCATTTGTTGTGGGTTCGGTTGACCCCAACCTTGCTGTGGCTGACCCCACCCCATGTGGGGAGGCTGCTGTTGTCCATAACCCATCGGATGCTGCATGCCCCCATAAGGTGCTTGCTCCCATGGTTGCTGAGCACCATAAGGAGGCTGCCCCCATGGTCCCATCATCGGTCCATATGGTTGCGGTCCCTGTCCTCCTCCGCATCCACAGTCCCCACCTGCTTGCACGCCTTGGACCATATCATCGCTTGATTCGTCCCCCATCATGGGCTGTTGCATCGGCATAGGCTGGTGGTGCATAGGCATGTGCATCGGCATCATAACAGGATAAGGTGGGCAGCAATAAAAGTCTGTATGAACCAACTGTGGTTGCATTGGTTGCTGCATCGCCTGCGGTTGCATTGGCTGTTGCATGGGTTGCTGCATGGGCTGCATGGGTTGATAATAAGATTGCTCGGGCATAGAAGTTTGTTCCGGAGATTTCATCCCCTTCACTTCTTCCATCTTTTCACCTTTTACATCTTCTTTTAGAGCCTCTTTAGGCGATTCTTCTTTAGGCTGTGGCATCGGCATTTGCGGAAGGTGGAAAGTTGTATAATAATTTTGCATCTGCTGATCAATACTCGGCATGGTAATCGGCATATTCATGTTGATAGGCTGCATCGGCTTCATCGGTTTTTCCATCACACCTTTAGGTGCAGGCTTCTTCTCATCTTCTTTAATCTTCGGAATTGGCTTTGGTGTTGTATCTTTATATGGTGGTTGAGAAGGCATTTCCTTCTTAGGTGCTGGTGCTTGTTGTTTAGGGGCCTCTTTCTTAGGAGCCTCTTTTTTCACTTGCTTTGTACCTTGAGGGACTTTGATTTTCATACCCGGCATAATCATATCAGGATTGGAAAGCTGGGTATTCATGGATTTCAACTGTTCAAAGTCGACCCCATATTTCTTGGCAATGTTCCAGAGTGTATCTCCTTTTTGTACAATGTGAATTCTCACATCTGCAACTCCCTTCCTGTAATTCTGTAAAAACAATAAGGCAATAATAGCTTCATAACACTCTATGCAACACAAGCCAAAACATTGATGAAAAAGCCTATAATAATTTGATGAAAAATATAAACAAACCCCAGAATCCCTATTAACAAAGGGATTCTGGGGTTATGAGGATCAAGCTTATTTCACAGGGCTCGGGACATCAACCTGGTAACTCGGATACGTTCCGAGCACCTTCAACTGACAGCCCAACGCTTCAAGTTCTGCCTGCACGCCAGGAAAAAGCACGTGATCATATGGTTGATCGACATCTATCAAGAAAAAGTAGTTACCAAGACCAGTCTTCAGTGGCCTTGATTCAATTTTCGATAAGTTCATTTTTCTCCATGCAAAGGCTGCGAGCACTTGATGCAAGGCTCCGACATAATCCTTTGGCAATGTAACCATGACCGTCGTTTTGTGCTTCGTTACAGGATGATCTTTCACTTTCAAAGTGGTCGGGACCTTCTGGACGACCGCAAACCGGGTATGATTATTATCATAATCATGGATATCCGTATCCATAAATCTTAGCCCATTTTGCTCTGCCGCTAAATGATTGGCAATCGCAGCGACACCTGGACCTTCACTTGCTACAACTTCAGCCGCTTTCCCTGTCGAAGCTGTGTTTTCAACTTCAGCATTTGGATACTGGGTGTGCAAATACTGGTGACACTGAGCAATGGCATGGCTGTGAGAATAAACTTTTTTAATTTCCCCTTCATGATCCGGATGGACGAGGAGGTGTTGTTTGATTGGGACCGTAAGCTCTGCAATAATCGATTGGTTAACGTGATGGACGAGATAATCGACCGTCAAGTGCACAGAACCTTCGATCGCATTTTCAATCGGGACAACGGCCGTACTGATTTCCCCTGCCTCCACGGCATCCAGACAGGCAGGAATATTCTCGTATCCGACGAACTCTCCACCTTCAAACAAAGCATCCACTGCCATTTTTGTAAATGTACCCTTTGGTCCTAAATATCCAATCCGTTGTTCCGTCATGATTTCCCCTCCAATTAAGCTCCCGTACTTAAGATCTCTACACGATCTACAAAATCTAACTTGTGCAGTTGCTGCAACAATTTTTCTATGCTGTCTTCCATTCCGGAAGTATTCAAAGAGAGCGTCACATTCGCTTTACCCTGAAGAGGAATTGTCTGATGAATGGTCAAAACATTACAACCCGATTGAGCAACCGTCATTAACAAATTCGACAACGTTCCTTTTCGGTCTTCAAGGTGGAAGAACAATGTAATCATTTGCTCTTTGACCATTGCCTGAAAAGGAAAAACAGCATCTCTATATTTATAAAAAGCACTACGGGATAAGCCCACTTGCTGCACAGCCTCAAAAATGGACTCCACTTTCCCCCGCTCCAATAATTCTTTCGCCTCGATGGTCTTCATCATAGCTTCAGGAAGAATGTCGCTACGGACTAAATAAAATTTTTCATTATAATCCGCCATGAAAAAACTCCCCTTTAATCGACAAACTCAAATTCATAATCCATCAATCTCACCGTGTCGCCATCTTTCGCTCCGCGTTTTCTGAGCGCTTCATCCACACCCATACTCCGCATCTGACGAGCAAAACGGTTGATGGATTGGTCATGGGAGAAGTCCGTTCTTTTGAACAGTGATTCAATCTTCTCCCCATATAAGACGTAGGCACCGTCGTCATCACGCGTAATCTTAAATGGCGCTTCTTCTTTTTCAAATTTGTAAATGACTCGCTCATCCACTTCTTCGACCTGTTCTTCCTGTTTCGGAATTTGATCCAATTTATCTGCTACGGCATACAACAATTCATCCAGCCCGTCCCGTGTTACTGTAGAGATTGAATAGATTGGAATGTCCTCATTGGCAAGCTGCTCCTTGAACCGTTCTAAATTTTCTTTTGAATCAGGAATATCCATTTTATTCGCTACAATGATTTGAGGACGATTTTCTAACCGTTGATCATACGATGATAATTCATTATTAATCGTTACATAATCCTCATATGGATCGCGGCCTTCCATTCCAGACATATCAATGACATGAAGCAGCAAACGCGTCCGCTCGACATGTCGTAGGAATTGATGTCCGAGACCGACTCCTTCATGTGCTCCTTCGATAAGCCCGGGAAGGTCGGCCATTACGAAACTACGATGGTCCTGACTTTCTACCACTCCAAGGTTTGGAGAAAGAGTGGTGAAGTGATAATCCGCAATCTTCGGCTTTGCAGCGGTTACGACCGATAAGAATGTCGATTTACCGACACTTGGAAAACCGACTAATCCGACATCTGCCAACAGTTTTAACTCGACCACAACGTCAAGTTCTTCCCCTGGTTCCCCATTTTCAGCAATTTCAGGAGCGGGATTCCTAGCCGTAGCAAAACGAGCATTCCCACGTCCTCCACGACCACCTTTAGCAATGACCGCTCTTTGTTTATGGTCCGTCAAATCAGCGATAACTTTATCTGTTCCCGCTTCTTTCACTGTCGTCCCAGGAGGAACACTGATAACCAGTGGATCAGCGTTCTTCCCATGCTGCTTCTGGTTCATCCCATTTTCACCTTTAGCCGCTTTAAAGTGGTGTTGATACCTGAAGTCCATCAATGTGTTGAGACCTTCATCGACTTCGAAAATGACATCTCCGCCATTTCCGCCATCACCACCAGCAGGTCCACCTCTTGGTACAAATTTTTCACGACGGTAAGCCACAAGGCCATTCCCACCGTCTCCACCTTTTACAAATACTTTCACCTGATCGACAAACATGTCTATTCACCTCTTCATTCTATTGTCATTTCAATAGAAAGTTCTTTACTGTCAAAAATCGTTGAAATAAATCCTTCTTCACTGAGCCGCTCTTTCAAACGTTCCGGCTCATGAAATAGACCTTCCCATTCCCAGCTCAACCCAAGCGTATCCTGACCACCTACATAGATGGTACATGTACCTTCATAAAGTTCTTCATTTCCAATATGTCCATCCATGATTTCAATCATCCGTTTACCATAAGCCAACAATGTATGATCATGACGGGATAAATCAACTTCTCCCCTTATGAAATACCGCAGTCGGTAGGTCTTATGTACCCAATTAAAAGATAGCAGCCATAAAGGAAATTGGAGAGCATCACTGTTCAATAATTTCCGTTCTTCTTCTGCCTCTTCTTTTATTTCTTCCATTTGTGACAGCAAGCGATCCTGCTTTCCAAGGGTAGCGTATCCTTGAAGCAATTGAATTTGATTCATCCAGTCATGACGCTTATGCCTGAGCAGCGCAATGATTTCTTTTTCTTCCATCCTTTCAGCTCCCTCGTTCAACCCATAATAATAAAAAGTATAGCAAAGATTCAAGGAAACAAAAAATTTAAAACATAAGACAAGTTTCGAGGATTTTGCATGATGAGATGGTGGCTGGGAAACGACTCGCTTTCCTGCGGGGATGACGGCAAGCCTCCTCAGGCTTACGCCTTGCGGGGTCTCGCCAGCCAATCCATTCCCGCGGGAGTCTCGCCGTTTCCCAACCACCATACGAAAGAAAGATACTCGAAACTGCCTTTATAAGTTTTTTCACTCCTATTAGGAACAGTTACTCTCATACAAAACGATTCGGACGAGCTGCTTAGACGCGCTCAGAAAAGCGACTCATTATCCTCAACTCTTTGCTCCGAACTAAATAAAGGATATAAAAAAGCCGCGCTTATGCGACTAGCAAAGCGCGGCTTTTTTGCTGATGGACTATTCGCTTACGCTTCCTGTGCTACAGGATAAACGCTGACTTTTTTACGGTTACGTCCGTAACGTTCGAATTTAACAACACCGTCCACTTTCGCGAACAATGTGTCGTCTCCACCACGGCCAACGTTCGCACCAGGGTACACCTTTGTACCGCGTTGACGGTAAAGGATGGAACCAGCAGTTGCTTGTTGTCCGTCTGCACGTTTAGCTCCAAGACGTTTGGACTCAGAGTCACGACCGTTTTTTGTACTACCTACACCCTTCTTCTGGGCGAAAAACTGCAAATCAAGACGTAGCATGAGTCTTCACCTCCTTATCGTTGGGATATTTTCATATATTGATCGTATTCTTGTTCAATCGTTTCCAAGGACACCTGCATGCCTTCCAATAAGGTTTGAGCTTTTGCATGAATGAATTCATCCAAATTTTCAGGAAGGGTGATTTTCAAATAACCACCTTCACCACCTTGTTCGACATCAGGTTCGAATCCACAAAGACTGATAACAGCATTGACAGCACCGAACGAAACAGCCGATACGGCTGCGCAGACGAGATCATGACCATAAGGGCCACTCTCCGCATGTCCGGATATTTCAAAACCTGTAATTTCTCCTTGTGAGCGAAACATCGATACTTGTATCATCCGATACGAACCTTACGCGTTGATTTCTTCAACGACAAGTTTCGTGTATGGCTGACGATGACCTTGTTTGCGCTTGTAGTTCTTTTTAGGCTTGTATTTGAAGACAGTCAATTTCTTCTGAAGGCCTTGTTTTTCAACTTTAGCTGTTACAGAAGCACCATCAACGAATGGAGCACCAACTTTCGTGTTATCTCCACCTACGAAAAGAACTTTGTCAAAAGTGATAGACTCACCAGCTTCTACGTCCATTTTTTCAACATAGATCTCCTGGCCTTTTTCTACTTTTACCTGCTTACCACCAGTTTCAATAATTGCGTACATACTTGCACCTCCTCAATATACTCAGACTCGCCATTCAGGTACCGGAAATCGGTTTTAAAACCTGTTCTGTGCGGTTGTAGCAACGGAGTGCTACTAGAATAACAAAACAATGTTACCACAGATCAAAACAAGTTGTCAACATGATATCCGCGACGCTGAACAGCTTCCCGGATCATGTCTAAAGACCCTTCAAGCTCTATTTGATAGCCAGAGATGTCAGCATCCTGCCTAACAAACAGCTCCTGTGGAATTTTACTAGAAATAGGCTCAGAAAGCAATCTTTTTTTGCAATCCATAAACGCCGGGTGCACAGCAATAATCAGGGCCTCCGCTTCTCTCCTTTGAAGAAGCTCTCTCTCTAAACGATAAACAGCCGTCTCATCCGTAAAATTCACTTCCTTAGGGTTGGTTAATAAAGAAGGGAGGCTGGCACTTTCCCTTTTCCTCGTCAGTTCTAAAAGCCCTAACCTAGTCATGCCGAACACGTTTGTCTTCGTAGGATCCTCTTTCACCAGCTTCCTCATTTCTGAGACGAGCTGCTTCTCTTTGTTCTCATTTTTCATTGAAATGAAATCAATTAGAATAATGCCAGATAAATTTCTTAAACGAATCTGCTTTTGAATTTCTTTTGCAGCTAGCATATTGACATCAAGGGCCTGGGAGTTTGAAAAGGACCTCCCTTTGACTTTATGACTGTTAACATCGATCACTGTCATCGCTTCCGTTTCTTCAATGACTAAGCTCACACCATTATTCATCTCAACAAGAGGCTGGATGATTTGTTCCTGAAGACGGGAAAAGGAAACAGGCAGTTTTCCTTCTACATCACTTTCCCAGCGGATGCGTTTTCCTAAAGAAGGAAACTTTTCTTTTAAACGCCTAGACGTGTTCGCATCATCGATGAGCACTTCTTGAATTGTAGTCGCTGGAAATTTACGAATGAATGCATCTGGAATGCTCGGTTCACTCCATAAGCTGCAGGGTTGATTGATTCCTTTCTGTTCCATCGTTTTCCATTCATCCCGAAGCCCTCTCAACTCTTCTCTAACGGTGTCGGGAGCGACGTCTCCAGCTGCCGTCCGTATGATACAGCCTTCAGAACTTTCGAATTCCTTCTCCAACCACGATTCCAGCTCAGCTTTTTTCTCGACCTCCAGCTTTCGCGAAATAGATAGTTTCCCTTGAGCAAAAGGCTGATAGACCGTATACAACCCAGGTAAATTCACGTTAGCGGTCAATGGAGCACCTTTATTTCCCACAGGTTCCTTAATCGCTTGTACAATAACCCTCTGCCCTATATTCAATGCTGTAGATAATTTCCCTTCACACCAGGGGACCATTTCCTTTCGTAGAAAACCTGACCGCTCCTGTCCGATGTCAATAAAGGCTGCATCCAAACCTTGATCCACCCGCTCTACTTTCCCTAAAAAAATAGAGCCCGTAAGCTTTTCAGCACCGGGCCGGTCGATAACATATTCATGGATTTCCCCATTTTCAATGACCACTCCCGATTTTTCAGCTGCCTTTGTATGTAATACTATTTTCCTCATGTCATCCCTCATTATATAGCGGTTTCAGCAATGTCCCGTACTTTTAAATGAGGCTTCTTTTGTTCAAAAAAAGCCCGGAGACACTCTTGTTCATCTACTATATAGAAAGGATTCGTATGTTTCAATACATACTTGTGGCGCCGATTGGAATGGATATTCTTCAGCACATCACGGACGAGCGTTTCCTTATGAACGTTTACATACTTGGTTTTCAATGTTTCCCTGTCTTGATACGTGCAATAAAGTAGATAACGCATCATTGTGTAAGACTTCCGTTTCCATTCGAGGAAGTTTTCAATGATTAAAAAGGCGGTCAAAAGGATGGCAGCTAACGTCCAGCGCCCTTCCGTGAACATCCAGCATCCAGCGATTGCCATGAATAGGAGCGATAGACTAAGAGCTACAGCCAAACTCACCCTGAATGCAAAGAAGCGATTCAATAAATAAAAGAGCAATTTACCCCCATCTAACGGCCAAATCGGGAGCATATTAAACAGAAAAATAACCCCATTATAAAAGAAGGCGGCATCTAATAAAGGGTTAACGCCTATTATGGATTGAATAGTCATGAGTAGGACAAAGATCCACAGATGCTGAAAAGGACCAGCCATGACCACCATCATCTGCTCTCGGAAGGGCCTTGTGTTGTGTTCTTCGCTCACGACAGCCCCGCCGAACAGCCAGATTTCCATTTTTTCCACACGCCATTCAAACCGTTTGGCCATAAGGAAATGGCCCAGTTCATGAACAAACACAATAGAAAACAATACGATAAATTCATAGATCGCCCCAGTTAACAGTGCAGAAAGAGCGAGCAAAAAGAAGAGGGGATGAATATGGATATAGTCGTGAAATTTAAGGACCTTCATTCACTTTAATCACCTGTACTGGGTCTAGAAATGTATTGTCTTTTTCAATGGCGAAGAAAAATTCCGCTGCCTGCCCCTCTTCTGCTTTCACGGATCCCAAATCCTTTTGCGATTGGACATGTTCATATAAATGGACATCGATGGATGATAAATATCCGTACGTGGTTTTCGTTCCATCTTCATGCTGTAAGACAACAGTCTTCCCTGACTCCGAGTCATTGCCTGCAAAAATGACAGTTCCTTCCCGGACTGCTTTTACTTGAGAGCCATTTTCAGTCGTTAAAATAATTCCCTTGCCATCATTTTGAAATGAAGTTGTCACGGTTCCATTCACAGGCATCGCGAGAGCTTCCTGCCCCGTTTCATCTTCGGGCTGGATCACCTGCAGGGGATCTCCAAAACGGTCGCTGTACCACGCGGTTACTGTGGCAAAAGGGAATTCTTCCTGCATTTGGCTGACCGCCCAATCGCCGGGTACTTTAACAATAGCCAGGTCTGTATTTTTTCCTAATGCTACAACGGCAAACAATAAAACAGCGAATAACACTTGCATGCCTAAGCGACTCGTAGCACTTGAAGGCTCTTCCTTCTTTACTGGTTTATGACCATAGTCATTTACAAGCGGGGGGTAGCCATGCATCTCTTCATCTTGGGGTGGAGAGAAAACTCCAGGCGGGCTTGTCCCTTTACGATGCATTTTTCTCTTTTTACGATCGGCTATATTCTTGCGCACATCACGAATGTTCTTTTTCACAACCAAACCCCTCTCTACGTCTTTTTCTATCAGTCTATGGGACAAGAAGGTGGTTTATTAATTCAAAATAAAAAAACCTGCCACAGACTGTGACAGGTGAAACGATCGTTATGTGCGCATGCCGAAGAATTTCTTCACTTTTGCGAGAACGCCCCGCTCTTCATCGAGTTTCATAAGAGGTACCGTTTCCCCAAGAATTCTTCTTGCAATGTTTCTATAAGCGAGAGAAGCTTTTGAATTCGGCTTCATGGCCACAGGCTCCCCACTATTGGATGCTTTGATGACCGCATCATCATCAATGACGATGCCCAATAGATCAATAGACAGGACATTGACGATTTCATCAACATCCAGCATGTCCCCGTTTTTCATCATATGATTCCGGATACGGTTGATCACCAGTTTCGGAGATTCCATCTCTTCCTGCTCCAACAGGCCAATAATCCGGTCTGCATCACGGACGCTTGATTTCTCAGGAGTTGTGACGACAATCGCCTTGTCCGCACCTGCTACCGCATTTTTGTACCCTTGTTCAATCCCTGCCGGACAATCGATGACGATATAATCATACTCTTGCTTCAGTTCCTGAACAATGGCCTTGACCGCTTCCGGGGTCACTTCAGATTTATCCGATGTCTGGGCCGCCGGAAGCAAATGCAGGCAGTCAAAACGCTTATCCGTAATTAAGGCCTGTTTCGTTTTGCAACGCTCGTTTACGACATCGACAATGTCATAGATGATGCGGTTTTCAAGTCCCATCACGACATCCAAATTTCTGAGACCGATATCAGTATCAACGAGACACACCTTTTTCTTCTGCAAGGCCAAAGCGGTCCCCAGGTTCGCAGTAGTTGTCGTCTTTCCGACCCCTCCTTTTCCAGAGGTAATGACTATCGCTTCACCCATTGATCATTCTCCTTTCAAAACTAACCAGATCCGGTCTCTTTTTTACAACTTCTTGTATGCGATCAATACGAATTTTTTCCATGGACTCATCAATGAATCCACATTCCATATACACACCCTCCGATTCATAATCCGGAGAGCGGCTTAACTGATCGGCAATTCTAAGCTGGCTCGGCTGCATGTAGGAGGATGCAATCACTGCATTCGTATCCCCTTCGAATCCTGCATGCGCAATCCCGCGCAAACTTCCCATGACAAAAATGTTGCCTGTGGCTTTGATTTGTCCTCCAGGGTTCACATCACCAATCAAAAGCAGATCCCCCTTGACTTCAACTAACTGCCCGGAACGGACGGTTTTAGCTAAAGGGGTGATTTCCGTATTCTCTTTCCACTCAAGAGCTTCCTTTTTCGTCAAAACATCCGACTCGATTTTTTCAACGACGAGCTTCTGTTTTTCCCGGACAACCTCTGTGAGCTTTTCTTTTTGTTCTTCATTCAAATACCTGTTGCCAAGCTTAATCGTCACACGGATCATCGGATGTTCGTCTGTCAATCCGTTCATTGACAATTGGTTTTGTAATTCTTTTAAAAGGGATGAGAAGGAACATTGATCATCCAAATGCAATGTCAGACCGTCCCTTGTACCTTTAATCATCACCTTTTGCACATTAGCAGCCATAGGCTCTTTCACCTCAAACCTCAAACATTTCCACCAGATTAGATATTGCTCACTTCTTCTCCCCAGGCATAGACTTTTTCCTTCACGAGTGGATATAGAATGATGAAGAAAATCATATTCGCTGCCAGCGTTGGCAGCAACCTCAATAGAGCGTAATCTCCCCAAGTCATGGATGTAATTTGTACGAATGAATAAATGATATACAGCATCGTATCAGCCAAAGCCACACCGACGACAGCCAATAAGGATGCCGCAAAAAAATTGGCATGCAGCCATTTGTTTAAACCATGCACGGTATATATGATCAGGGTATATGTAATCATATATACCCCAAGCACACCTGTGTAGATCACATCAATTAATAAGCCGAAAGCAAGACCATACCAGACAGCATTGTACGTATCGTCCTTGTCATAGAAAATGGCAATAATCAAAAGGAATATCAATATCCAATGGGGGGTCATAAGCAAATCAGAGTATACAAGATTAGCCGGCAGCATACTCATGGCCATTCCCTGCATGATCAAGAAAAACAAACATAAGAGCGCAATGAAATATCGACTCATGATGCTTCTTCCTCCTGTTCAGCTCCCGTATCCACCGTTTCTGCTGTACGATCGACGACCATCACATGATTGATATCAAACAAATCGGCAAACGGTTCTACATAGGCGGTTTGTGTCAGCCCAAACTGATCATTGACAACTTCTTCAACCGTTCCGATTCTCAAGTTGCTCGGGAAAACCCCTCCCAACCCAGATGAGATCACAGTGTCTCCTGGCTTAAGCTCTTCATCCAATTTGATTTCTTCTAGTAATAGGCGTCCGGTTTCATCATCATAGCCTTCAATCAGACCAAAGGCTTCATCCTGATCCTCCCGAACGACCCAGGCAGAAATTTTATTTGAACGATCAAACCCACTTAATAATTGAACCGTGGAATGAAAAGCACCAACAGACTTAATTTTCCCGATTAGACCGTCACTTGTCATGACGGCCATATCTTTTTCAACGCCGTGCTCTTCCCCTTTATTGATGGTCATCTGCTCAAACCAACGGTCTGAACTTCTTGCAATGACCGTTGCCTGCACAGGAGAATAATCACTTAAACTATCTGACTTATCCAAAGTTTGCTGAAGCTCACCAATTTCACTACGAAGTCTTTGATTTTCCTGTATGACCCCCTTGTATTCAGAGAGCCTCGCTTTCAATACTTCGTTCTGTTCATAAACACCAAACATATCTTGAATATTTTCAATGGTATTGTCCACAAGACTGACCGGTTTATGGAAGATGGTTTGCATCCAACCGACCGAATCCTGGAGAAACTTCTCGGGTGTGCTTAACGAATCACGGTCACGGATTGAAAAGCCGATTAATGCTACGAGTACGATAAATCCTACTAATACAATCATCAGTCTTTTTCTACGAAATAACGAAGGCATAACGAGCTAAACTACTCCATTTTCGCCCGGCTTGCTACATTCGGTTGAGAACGGAAATGATGGATATACTCCAAAGACTTCCCTGTTCCAACCGCGACACAATCCAGGGGATTGTCGGCAATAAATACGGGCATGTTCGTTTCTTCACTGATGACTGTATCGATGTTCCTTAGCAAGGCGCCTCCCCCGGTAAGGACAATCCCGCGCTCCATGATATCCGCCGCTAATTCTGGAGGTGTTTTTTCTAATGTATTTTTGACCGTTTCTATAATTGAATCAATCGTATCTTTCATAGCACTTACAATTTCGTCGCTTTGAATCGTAATGGTTTTCGGCAGACCGCTGAGCAAATCCCGTCCCCTAATATCCATTTCGTCAACTTCAGAGACGTCTCCTGCTCCACCCAATTCCATCTTCACTTCTTCAGCCGTACGTTCACCAATCATCAAGTTGTACTTTTTGCGTACATGCTGAATGATATTGTCATCCATCTCGTCTCCTGCGATGCGGATAGACTGGCTTGTAACGATTCCACCAAGAGAGATGATGGCAACTTCTGTCGTGCCACCACCAATATCAACGACCATGCTTCCGGTTGGTTCCCATACTGGAAGGCCTGCACCGATGGCAGCCGCAAATGGCTCCGCAATCGGATAAGCTTCTTTGGCTCCTGCCTGTTTTGTTGCATCAATGACCGCACGCTCTTCAACCATCGTAATGCCAGAGGGTACACAAACCATGACATTTGGTTTACTTGCAAAAGAGGAACGCGTTTTTAACGCCTTTTTTATATAATATTTCATCATTTGAGCAGTCGTATCATAATCGGCAATCACGCCATCCTTCATCGGTCGGATAACATTTATGTAACCTGGCGTTCGCCCGATCATGTTCCGCGCATCATTTCCGACAGCTTCAATGTCACCGGTTTGTGTATTTTTGGCAACAACCGAAGGCTCTCGAACAATGACTCCTTTACCTTTCAAAAAGACAAGTGTATTTGCAGTGCCCAAATCAATTCCTAAATCTTGAGAGAATCCAAAAATCCCCAATAATATCTTCCTTTCTAAAACCCGCTTTCCTATCAACGGGGGTTAGGCATCTATATAGAATCATGATTAGAAGAAGCGCCTATTTATAAGGAAGTCCTATAAATGGCGCTTTTTCTTTTTCATCTATTCAATTATACGAAAAATCCACAAAAATAGATAGTGTTACAAATAGCCTTTTTCTTTAAGACTAATGAATTTACGATCACCAATGACAAGATGATCCAGCAATTCTATGCCAATCATCTTTCCGCATTCTTTCAACCTGCGTGTCACTTGGATATCTTCTTGAGATGGAGTTGGGTCACCGGAAGGATGGTTGTGGGCGCAAATGATAGAGGCGGCAGACCTTTTCACCGCTTCTTTAAACACCTCTCTTGGATGGACAATCGAAGCATTCAAGCTGCCGATAAAGATGGTTTGTCTATGGAGGACCTGGTTTTTCGTGTTCAAAAACAAACAGATGAAGTGTTCTTGCTTTAAATCTCTCATTTCTTCCATAATAAAGTCCGCCCCGTCTTCCGGACTTCTGATCATGTAACGTTCCACAGGTTTCATTTTTTGCATTCGTTTCCCTAATTCTATCGCTGCCAGGAGCAAGACAGCTTTTGCTGATCCAATTCCTCGAATAGCTGTCAGTTCTTCAATCGTTGCATCTTTAAGAAGCATGATTCCTTCAAAATGAACAAGAAGCCGGTTGGAAAGCTCCATGACGGACTCACGTTTCGTTCCACTTCCTAACAGGATGGCAAACAATTCTTGATTCGATAAATGGGAAGCTCCGAGTTCAATCAGCCGCTCTCTCGGCCGGTCTTGCCTCGGAACATCTTTGATCATTACACTCGTTTGGGTCAATGATTCGCATCCTTTCCTTCTAAGTCCCCATGCAAGAAGGAATCACTCGGGGAAGATGCCTAACCTCTTAAGTTCACGTGCGACCCGTGACAGTGGCAGACCGACTACACTGTAATAGTCTCCATGAATTTTTTCAACGAACAAGGACCCTTTGCCTTGGATGCCATATCCTCCAGCCTTATCCCAAGCGTCTCCTGTCCTGATGTAAGCATCGATCTCATTTTCTGACAACCTGAAAAATGTCACTTCTGTCTTAACATCAAACGTATCCACTGTTTGATTTGTTTTTAAACATACCCCTGTATAAACCTCGTGTGTCGTATCACTTAACAATCTTAGATACTTCCTTGCTTCTTGATCATCCTTCGGTTTCCCAAGGATTTCACCATTGTAAACAACAACAGTATCCGAAGCGAGGAGCACCTCATTCTCATCAACCTTTACGTTTTCAGCCTTCACCCTTGCTAAATGAAGGACGGCCTCTTCGGGGGGCATCCCTTCCTCAATCACCTCATCAGCATTGGAAGGACGGACCTCAAACTCATAGCCTGCAAGCTCGAGCAGTTCCTTCCTTCTTGGAGACTGTGATCCTAAAACTAAGCGCTTCATTCCAAACATCATCCTTTCTAAACATGGGGCTCTTTCTATACTACAAGATTTCCATGAAACCGAGGATCATAGAAAAAATTATCTTCCGCAAGAAAAAAATATAAAAAAAGAGCTTTCCTTTAAGAAAACTCTCTTTTTCATAGAATATCACGTTATGTTTTCCTTATTCTAATGATTGAGCAACTTTTAACCAATTGATGTTCGTATCATCCTGAGATTCCCATTCATTTAAGGCTTGTCCAAGGAATGTATTCTCTCCTACTTCATCCATGAGTTTCTTCCGTTCATTCTCAGACAAATCTTTCATTTCATGTGTTTCTATCGGAGTAACCAGTTCTTGTGGGATTTCTTTTTCAATCGTTACAACAAATGGCTTCACATAAGTTTCAATGCTCTTTCCCGCAAGACGATCTGCAATCTGATCCGCTTCCTGTTTATTCGGTGCACTCCCAACAAACAAGTAATATTGACCATCCCTTTGCCAGACGACTGAGGGTATAAGAAGAGCTGTAAGTTTACTCTGCCATTCATTCGCTTTTCCTTCCGTTGAAAAGGCCCCTGCTTGAACGATATACGTATCAAACGTCTGCGTAGGACCACTCGGGAGCTCAGACATCGGCTCCTCTTCGGAAGCGACCACCTCGGTGTCTGTGTTCGCCTCCCCAGACGCTGGCACGGTTTCCGTTCCTGTCGTGGATGAATCCGTTAATGATACAAACATACGAAGCAGTAAGAAACCAAGGCCAAGACTCACAAAAAGGGCAGTCAGAGCGGTTGTAATTAACGGTCTGACGGGTGTTGAAGAAAAGCGTTTCTTTTTAAAAGGAATGTGGTACACCCGGGTGGCCGGACGTTCGTCTTCCTTATCTTCTTCTACTGCAGCGGCTTGTTCCTTTTGTGTCCGAACAACTTCATTTTTCGTTTCCTGCTGATGTTCATTCCGAAAAGAGATGGAGATCTTATTTTTAGAATCCATGGTTTGATCACTCCTGCAAGGTTTGTTCCAACCCTATCACAGCAGTTTTGAAAACCACGCTGAAATTTGTCATCAGCCCTTCGACAATTTCGGCTTACAATTGACTTTCAGGTTCAGTATCAGAAGATTCTTCCCCGTCTTCTTCTACACGGTCCTGATCTTCCTCATCCAAAGACTCTTCATCATCTTTTTCCTCTGTACTAGTAGATACAGATGGATTCTGATCGTCCCATTGTTCGATAGCAAAAGGATCTGCCTTGTTCGGACTTCCACCATAATGGTATTGTGGCGCTTCATTAGCAAGATTGGCATATAATGGCTGATAATAACTATTCATGACGATAGAATAGCCGAGTTCATTTTCGCTCTCAGGTGCATCAAACTGGATGGATTCGATTTGAATTACACGGGAGAGCGATTGAATTTCTTTCATGAATGAGATCATCTCTTCATAGTTCTCAGAAGTTACATCGACCGTGAACTGCAGAGTATGCAGCCCTTCAATCAGTTGCTCTGCCTCATCTTCTACTGACTCATCAACTACATCTTCATCTACATTCTCTTCATCTTCGTTATTTACACCATTTTCCTCTAACTCATTTTCTGGTTCTATAATAGGTACGGATGACTCTGAATCAGAAATAGCAATACTGTTGATCAGACTTTTGGAGGCATTCCCTGCCCGGTCAAGGCCAATTAACAGTTGATCAATGAGAGGAACGACTGGCAATTGCTGCTGAATCGTACGGGAAGTGAGGATTTGTTCTCTTTCACTTTCTTCCTGATTGTTCTCTATAGCGGAAAGAATCTTTTGTTCTTGGGTTAAATTAGCTTCCTTTTCCATTACCTCTTCCTGGTAGGGGGCAAGAATGACTCTTTGGCCTAGTAGGAAACACGCTAGGATAAGGACAACTCCTGCGATAATGATCCATAAACTCGAACGACTCCATTCGATTTTCATTGGGTAGACACCCCCTCATTAGTGAGCGTCGATTCTTCGAGAACGATATAATAACTCGCAATGTAACGAGGTTGATAATCATACAAATCCTCTGTATCGTCCACTACATATGTGTCTACACCAGCTAATTCAACATCAGAGATAAACGATTGTTGAAGAAGGGTGTTGGTGTATTTCGCTGCTTCCTGGATGGTGTCAAACCTTACATTCACTGTTATTTCAGAAGTGCCTGTTAAAGCAAATGATTCAAAGAACCCACGCTCTGGCAGCAAGGAAACAAGCCCTTCCACCACAGGAATGACAGGGACAACCGTACCTTTCAGCTGCTCAAGAGAATTGTTCAACTGTTCTCTTTCGGTACCTTCTCCTCCAGATGTGGTTGCAATGCTTTCCTGCTCAACCTTCACCTGTGAGATTTGCTCATCTAAGCGAGATGATTCTTCGACCAGGTTAGACTTTTGAGCATTGAACACGATTGACAAGACCAATAAAAGGAGAGCAAAGAAAGCAACAACTAAGTACGGCAGAATATTTCTCTTTTCTTTCTGTTCTAGTAAATTAATTTCTACTACCATTCTTTCATCCCCTACATCCTTTATGGCTTGATGGACAATCCAATCGCATCTATGTATTCAACGCTGGAAGGTTGGTCTGTTTCTACGAAAACATCTGTTTCCTTCAAAGTATTTACCTGTACACCCTTTTCCTCAAGTAATCCCTTAACCAGGTTATTCTCCGGCCAATCTCCAGTAAGCAGAATCTTCGAGACAGAGGCTTTTCCGTTCATCACCGAAAACCTATAAAAATCCATAATTCTTTCCACTTCGTTTACCTGATCATAGGTAAATTCGGCTGGTTCTCCTTCATCACCATGCCATGTGTAGCGGCCATTTTCCCTTTTCCACAACGTCATAGAAAGCGGACTTCGTGTGTGGTTGATAAATGCCGGTACATGTTCACTAAAGACCGTCAACACACAGCCATCCAGGTTCCAGTCGATTAATAAAAGGTGTTCTCCATCTGAAGTCAAATCCAAATATTCGTATAGACGATAAATAGAAAGAGCACTAATATCTGCCGCTTTGGTTTTCAGCTTGGCATCACCGAAAACCTGGTCTAACATGCGAATTTGTTCTTCCGGAAAAGCAAAAAGAAGCAGTTTTTTCTTTTCTTCACTCTCACTCATAACACTGAAATCAAAAGCAGGATCATCAAAAGGCAGGTGCAGCGTTTCGCCCAATTGCATATATAGATATCCTTTAATCTCCTCAATCTTCAAATGAGCTGGTACTTCATAAGGACGGACGACAACCGAGTGATCCGGTACGGTAAAATAAAGGGCTTTATTACTCCATCCTTTATTTTCAATGAAGTTTTCAACGATTCTGGTAAGCTCCCTGGAGTCTTTGATTTTCCCGTCCTCCATAACATGAGGAGGGAGAACAATTTCGCCGGTGTCGTCGATTTCCCATGCATTCTCAGACTTTGAAAACACGTATCGAATACAGTGGTTCTTAATTACGAAGTTCACACGACCGCTTGATTTAAAAAAACGAAACATAAGTCTTCCCTCCTCCTATAAGAAAAACGTTTCATAATAAAGTTGCAACAGATCAAAACCGAACAGGTAACTAATGACAGCAGCAAGTACTATCGACGGACCAAATGGAAAGGGATCTTTCCTGCCGATCACTTTGAAGCTCAATAAAGTCAGACTGATAACCGTTCCAATTAAAGTGGCTAAGAACAAAGTGAGCAAGGTTAACTTTAAACCCATCAGGATTCCTAGCGTTCCTAATAGTTTCATGTCCCCCGCTCCCATGCCACCCTTACTAAGGACAATAATCACAAGGATGATGGCAAACCCGGTTAGAGCACCGTATATGGAGTCGTACCATGGGTGCAAAGGGTCAATAATCCGGAAAATAATAAAGACTACCGCAAAGAATAATAACAGTTTGTTTGGGATCAACATGTAGTTGACATCACTCACTGTCACAATAACCGCTAGGGAAATCAAGAGACATGCTCCTGCGAACTCCAATGTTAAACCTAGATTTATGTATGCCAATAAAAAAAGGAAACCCGTGATTAGCTCAGCAAGTGGGTAGGTTATTGAAATTGAATGCTGACAGTGTCTACATTTACCTTTGGATATGAGGTAAGAAAAGAGTGGGATTAAGTCTCTTGCTTGTAGAGGTGTGGAACAGTGAGGGCATGCGGAACGTGAGGTTGTGAAAGGGATGTTTCTTGGTAAGCGTAGACCGACGACGTTGAAGAAAGAGCCTAGTATAGTGCCAGTGATGAATATGTAAAGTAATATAATAGAATTCATGTAATCATCCTTCTTTAACTCAGGGAAAACCCGGGGGTAAACCCGGGTTCATTTTACTTAAGTTTTATGGATTAAGTTTATTCAGCAGCATTTAAATCAGATTTTGATTTTCCATCTACATACTTGCCATTTGTATCGTTTCCAAGGGTTACTTTATAAGTTACTTGATTAGAACCATCAACCTTCGCAATAGCAACCTCGGCGGTATCATAAGTACCGTCTGTCTCAGGGTCTTGGGGCTCACCATCAAGATATCCGGCAGTAACTAAATCAGCTGCTGAAACTGGAGAGTTGTCTTCAGTAATATCTCCGCTTACATAAGCTAATCTAGCTGATTCTAATAAAGAGAGTGCATTTGCATCGTGTGCATCCTCTTCTGTACTAGCAATTAAACTTCCAATGGCAGGAATAGCAATTGCAGCAATTATCCCCAAAATAACAATGACAGCCAAAAGCTCAATCAACGTGAAACCTTTCTCATTCTTTAACATTTCTCTCAACTTCTTCATTTTCTCTCTCCTTTTGTAGTACTTTCGATTTTCTGCCAATGGTTATGTACTACTTTTTTCATTAGCAAAATGTCCTATGTTCATTATAAAGGATAAAATGTTTGCAAACTAGCATTTTTGCACATTCTTACAAAATCTTATTTGATCGTGTCGAAGATCGAAAACATCGGTACAGCAATAGCTGCAACGATTCCTCCAACGACAAGCGCCAGCGCTAAAATCATCAGAGGCTCGATCAGCGTTTTCAATCGGTCTGTCGTATATTCAAGCTCAGATTCATAGAATTCAGCGACTTTTGAAAGCATGTAATCGAGAGAGCCTGTCTCTTCTCCAACAGCCATCATTTGAATGACCAATGGTGGAAAAATTGGATACTCCCTCAATGGATCGGAAAGGTTGTTTCCTTTTTCCAAAGATTTATAACTATTCATAATCGCTCGTTCGACCACTTTATTTTCGACTACGTTTTGTGTCACTTGTAGTGATTTTAAAATGGGTACAGAACTATTCATTAAAGAACTCAATGTACTTGTCATCCGCACTAGAGCGGCTTTTTGTATTAATGGTCCGAATACAGGAATTTTCAGCTTTAGTACATCCACTGTGTATTGCAGTTTCGGGTTCCTATCTACGATCAACTTAAAAGCGATAAATAAAACAATTGGAATAAGGATCACAACGTACCAAAAATTTTGAAAAAAGTGGCTCATACTAAGCGTAAGCTGGGTGATCCACGGAAGTTCTCCTCCCATCGTGTCGAACATGCTTGCAAATCGCGGAACGACAAAGGTTAATAAGAAAATAACGATCCCAATCGCAATGAGTCCGACTACCAGAGGATAGGTTAAAGCGGATATGATTTTTTGTCTTGTATCGTATTGTTTCTCATAATAAACCGCTAAGCGTTCCAGGATATCATCCAGATTACCTCCAACCTCACCTGCTCGTACCATATTGATAAATAAGTTGGAAAAGATTTTCGAATGGGAATCTGCTGCTTCAGAAAATGCACGTCCACCTTCCAACTGATCGCTGATATCATAGAGAGCTTCACTCAACGCACGACTATTGGATTGTTTTGCAAGAATTTTTGTCGATTCAAGTAAGGAAATACCCGCTCTCATGAGCGTAGAAAATTGCCTGAGGTAAATGACAAAATCCTTAGGCTTTACAGGGTTTCCTATTTGGATATCTTTTAAGAGAACACTGTCGATTTCTTTAATTTCCGATATGGTAATGCCCCGCTCTTTTAATGACATGACCGCTTCTTTTCTAGAATTTGCACGCAGCCTCCCCCTTTGAGCTTTACCGAGTAGACTACGGCCTTGATAGGAATAATAGGGCATTCTATAAGCCCCCTTCTTTCAAGTATGGAGCCGCATCACGTTCATCAATGACTTTTTCTCTAAGCAATTCCTGAATCGACATCTCCAACGTTTGCATTTGCAGAGCCTTAGACGTTTGCATGACATTTTCAATTTGATGAATCTTTTCATTTCTAATTAGATTTTTGACGGCGGGTGTGTTCAACAGAATCTCAACCGCAGCTCTTCTTCCCTTTTTATCTAAACGCCGGAATAAGCGCTGAGAAACAATTGCCTGCAAAACGTTTGCAAGCTGAACCCTCACCTGCCCCTGTTGGTTTGGTGGGAAAACATCAATGATTCTATCGATTGTGTCTGGAGCATTAGTCGTATGTAAGGTCCCAAATACAAGGTGACCGGTCTCGGCAGCCGTCAGTGCTGTCGAAATCGTCTCAAAATCACGAAGCTCTCCAACCAAAATGACATCAGGATCCTGACGTAAACAAGAGCGTAAACCATTGGCAAAATTTCTCGTATCAAACCCGACTTCCCGCTGATCCACGATGCAGTTTTTATGATTATGTGTGTACTCGATCGGATCCTCCAGGGTGATGATATGCTTGCGGGCGGTTTGGTTAATGTAATCAACCATCGAAGCGAGCGTTGTAGACTTCCCTGAACCTGTAGGACCTGTGACGAGAACAAGACCCTGGGCATAGCTGCTGATTTTCTTTAACACTTGCGGCATGTGGAGGTCTTCAATCGAAGGAATCTCCCGGGGCACAATCCTGACGGCCATTGAAAGGCAATTTCTTTGATAGTAAATATTAATACGAAACCTTGAAACACCCGCAATTCCGTAGGACACATCCACTTCACGGTTACTGATCAACTGTTCATGTAAATCATCAGATAAGATCGCCTTCGCCATCCCATCTGTATCTGCCGGTTTCAGTGAATTTTTTCCATACTTTCTTAACTGACCGTGGATCCTGAATATCGGAGGCACTCCAACTGTTAAATGAATATCAGAGGCCTCATATTCGTTCGCAACCGTCAGGAGCTGATCAAATTTCTCTCTCATGTCTTACCACCTCGCTAGTCGACTTTGGCGACGCGAAGCACTTCTTCTAACGTCGTCAGTCCCTGCTTCACTTTCAACAAACCATCGTCTAATAGGAAAAGCATCCCCTGCTTCAATGCGTAACGCCGGACTTGGTCCATACTGCCATTGTTCATCATCATGGTCCGGATTTCATCATCAATAACTAACACTTCTTGAATGGCCATACGGCCTCGGTATCCCGTGTTTTGACAGCTGTCACAACCCGATCCTTTGTAGATGGTATCTGCCTTCATTCCACGTTTTTGAAAATGTTTCTTCTCCATCTCCGTAAGTGCATGCGAGTGTCTGCAATCCCGGCATATTTTTCTGACTAGCCGTTGAGCGACCACACCTGATAAGGAAGAAACTACAAGATATGGTTCCACATCCATATCAAATAAACGAGGAATTGTAGCGATGGCACTGTTCGTATGTAACGTGCTCAAAACTAAGTGACCCGTCAGAGAAGCACGAATGGCGATTTCCGCTGTTTCTGAATCCCTGATCTCACCGACCATGACAATGTTAGGGTCCTGACGTAAAATCGATCTGAGTCCTTTAGAGAAGGTTAATCCAATGGATGTGTTTACCTGGACTTGGTTCAGTCCTTCGATTTGATACTCAACAGGATCCTCTACCGTGATGATGTTGACATCGTCTGTATTCAAACGATTCAAGGATGCATAAAGAGTAGATGATTTCCCCGAACCCGTAGGGCCTGTGATAAGGATGAGACCAGACGGCTGCTCAATCAATTGCTTATATTTCTGTGCATTAATTTTATTAAAACCAAGGTCTTCGATTGAACTTAATGCATTAGAAAGGTCTAGAATCCGGATGACGATTTTTTCCCCATAGACCGTAGGAAGGATGGATATTCTTAAATCCACCGGTGACCGATCAACGTTCGTTTTGATCCGCCCATCCTGTGGCAGGCGGTTTTCTGTAATATTTAGATTAGCCATGATTTTCACACGGGCGATCAGACTGTTTTGGAAAGACTTCGGTAACGTACGCTCCGTCCTTAACACACCATCAATCCTATAGCGGATTAAAACCCGCGATTCCTGGGGGTCAATATGGATGTCGCTCGACTTCAGCTGGACACCTGCTTGAAGCAATTGATCCACTAACTTAATAGCAGGTGCTTCATCCGTGTCTTCTTCATTTTCAACAAGACTCGAATCATTCAAATTATAATGACGGTTAACGGCTTGAAGGATCTCATGCTTTGTTGCAATGACCGGCGAAATTATAAACCCAGTAGATATTTTCAAATCATCAATGGAAAAATAGTCCATCGGATCCGACATGGCTACCGTCAATTCTTCTCCTTTTCGTTGTATAGGTACTAAAAGATTACGAATAGCGAAATCTTTGCTGACGATTGTGATGACATGAGGATCGATAGGAAAATGAAACAAAGAAACATGTGGGATTCCCAGTTGAAATTCCAACACTTCAATCAATTGCTTTTCCGTCACAAAACCTTTTTCTACAAGAACGTCCCCAAGCTTCTGGTCCGGCATTTTGCTTTCCAGCGCTTCTTGAATCTGATTTTCTTCAATAATTCCTGCATCTTTTAACAAATCGCCTAACCTTTTTCTCTTGATCATGACCGGCTCATCCTTTTTCGTCCATCACTTAGATTCTCCATCAGGAACGACCTCCCAAATGCCATCCTCATTCTTTTGCAATGATTTAGAATCACTGGAATTTCCTTCCTCATCGCCTTCTTCGGCACTATTTTTTCCATCTTTAGAATTAGAGCTGCTGTCTCCATTATTCGATCCTGAATTCTCTGTTGGACTCGCCTCTGAAGCAGGAGGGTGTTCTTCCACTCTAGCTACCGGTGGATAATAGTCTTCTGAAATAAACTCCTCTACTCCATCGGATAAAGATCTGTCAATACGATAAACGGACACAACCTCACCATTTTCCCCTTCTCGTAAAAGATTGTATGTCCCTCTATTAACAAGAGAAGAATACTGAATGATCGTTTTAGGAGATATTTTTTCACGATCCAACAACTGAACATGAAAATCTGAGGTTGTCGGGTATCCGATCCATTGGACATCAACATTTCCACCTTCTACACTTACAGACAGTTGATAGTCCCCAGAGAATGGGTTGTACACTTTCAGATCCTGGCCTTGATTAACGTCTACATTCGCTTCCATGCCAATTTCTGCGTACTCGGGCAATCGGTGGCTGATATGTCTTTCCTGTATGATCATTCCTGCTTTAACACTCGCTCCATAAATCGCAGAAGCCAACACATCCAGCGAAACTTCATCGTACACTCCATCAATATTTAACAAGCGGTTGAAGGAAAAGACAGCGCCATCTTCAAGCTCTTCTTCATCAAATAGTTTCACAGCCCGATCCATGCTTGTTTCTTGTGGCACGGCGACCGTTTGACTACCAATGCTCTCGTAAAGGGAGGCCGTATTTCCCTCAACAAAGTCATAAGCGACATACTCTAAAGGGGAATCTACCAATTGTGCTGCATCTCTTTTCACAGTTTCAATGAATTGTTCCTGAGAAAACACTGAAGCAAGTGAATCATTCATATAAGATTTCAAATCCGTCACATAAGACTCATTAACGGTAACCTGCAAATCTCGAATGGTTGTATCCATAGCTTGTTCAACAGTTGATGCTACATCGAACTGGATCATGTCCGGATCAACGGTCAGTTCTTTCCCATCCAATTTAACTACAATCGAATGGTTTTCTTTCCAGTTCTGTACTTTTTCTGAAAGCAGTTGTACCGCTTCTTCTTTACTTTTTTCTGATACATTGACGGAAGCAATCACAGTATTCTCCGGGAGGTGTTTTCCAGTGGTGACATATTGAATAGCTGCTGAACTTCCGATTGTAAAAAGAAACATCGACATACCAACAGCAACCACTAAAAAAAGCAGCTTAAGATTCAATGATTGTTTCAACTTTTAACATCTCCTCTGGATCTATTTGCATTACTTCACATTCATGCTCAATTCAACCATGACGCTTGGACCGTACTGTTTTAATTGATCAATTTCAGTCTTGGTTAAAACCGTTCCTTCTGTGACTACGGTTTCACCCTGAGAATTCACAATGTTTTTTGTCGCTTGTTTGCCTTCCAACAATTCATCCTGCTTACGATCGAGATCATTCACACGCTCCTGGTTAGCGGTTGTTGAGAAATGGAAAGATTTCTTTATTTCTACTGGTGCGGAAGCTTCTTTTGGACTACTAGCTTCCACTTCTCCTGTTGAAAACTCTTCGTTCAGTATGATCAGGTTTTCACCATAGGTAATAATGTACTCAGATGAAACTTCTATACTATCTTGATCTCCTGTTGTCACATCTACAGAAATAATTTGTCCATTCGTTTCATTTACATAGTACTCCGTGATTTCTCCCACTAATTCCCCAACACGAGTCATAACTTGAGCACCTTTAATATAAACCTTTTTGTTAATCAGTTGATTCGCAATCGGGATCTCATTTAAATCCAAAATGGAATGCGTACTCTCTACCGTAATCGCATATTTTCCGATTCCGATGATTTTTTGGAATGGAATCGCCTTTACGCTCACTTGCCAGTCTTCATGCTCCACCGTCAAAAAATCAACAGAACCTTTTTCTGGATTGATTACGATTGATTTCACACGACCGATTTCTTTACCGGCTGAGATGCTGATAATTGGAAATCCGATAATTTCTATGCTCTTTTTCATGTTCTCTCTACACACCCATCATTATTTTGTATATTGAACTTGTTGTTGAAGTACATACCTTAACTCTTCGATAAGCAGCGAGTATGATGCGAACTTATCAATCAACTCACCTACAAAAAGTACAAGCTCATCTGTTTTTCCGTTCTTAATGTAATACTTTATTAAGAATTTAGAGATTGAGTAGTATTCCAAATCTGGTAGTTTCTCAGATAGATGAGCTTTAACATAATTCTCGTACTCCACTCCTGTCATTTGTTCTTCCATATATTCAATCTTTTCAATCATTAACTCAAGCAACTGTTTCCTTAACGCTTCATCTGCTATCAGTTCTTCTTCATAATCTTCTTCAAGAGCAAGACTATCTTCGTTATCTTCAATATCTGGGTCTATATCATGATTAGTGATCGGGTATATGATTTCTTCCTGATTATCTACAGACATTTCTTCTTCCTGTTTGTTCATTTCCCGGGTAATATCTTTGTCAGAATCTGTTGATTCGTTGATTTCATTTATGATTTCTTCTTCAGATTCTAAATCTTCTTCAACAATACTGTCGTGTGTATCATCTATATCACTTGGAAGCTCTTCAGCCTTAATGAGTTCAAGTTCGAGATCGTTTTCTTCGATATCTAAATGAAAATTTCTTTCCGCCATTAACTCTTCTTCTGTAGCGTCCTCCGAATTCTCAAGGTCCTCTCCATATCCTTCACTTTCTTCTTCCATTCTTAACTGGGCAAGCTCTTCATCTAATAAAAGAGCTTCTTCATCGCCCTCGGAGAAATTGAACTTATCTTCCTGGGGTTGTATATCTTCTACAGATGAATCTTCAGTTAAATCATCATTCTCTAGAATGGCTTCTTCAGACTCATTCCAGTTAACTTCAACTTCGATTGACCGTGAATGTTCTCCTTCTCCCCCTGTTGTTTCAAGCGCGGGAATGCCTTGTTCTTCTTTCATTTCAAGGTTTTCATGTGACAAATCTTCAATCCGAACAGATCCTTTATCAGATATAGGACTCGCAAACTCTTCCGAATTCTCACCTTCTAAAATATGTTCTTCATCCTCTTCGTTCTGGTATCCATAATCATAGTCTTCTGTATGAGGGGTATTCTTTTGTACACCTGGTGTTTCGCCAGTGTTATCTTGGCCAGCAAACACCTGAGATGCTTTTTCTTGCAAGAGAACAGTAAACACAAACCCGAGTACAAGCGTTGCAAGAATTCCCATCCAGAAAGTATATGTAATCGTTGCTAGAAGAGCTAAAGAACTAATTAATGATCCTGTAAGCCACAAAATCATCCGTCCCTTCATAGGCAGGTTTATGGGTATAAATCGAAGGATGATAGATGCTAAAGCAATTGTAACTAACCATATGTATATGTCTGTCATGATTGCTCCTCCTTCCCTTATTGATCATAAAAGTGAGAATCTATTTGTTTTACTGTGACTTTATCGACAGTAGGTATGCCATCAGGTGGATTTAGAATAAGTTCTTGAGCGTACTCTATAGTCAGCCTGGATAATTGAGAATTTATAGAATTTTGATTGTTCTGTACATACAATGGATCACGACTACTTGAGAAATTGGTGGAACCAGAAAAATATTCATCACTGGATGATCCTTTAACGGCATTTAATGTTACATTCCTTCCATATACGCCTCCACGGATTTTCAAGTTTGAGCCAACACCGTAGATATCCAAATCGCTGTTCGTATAAAAGAAGGCATTTATGACTTTCGGTTCATTGTTATACAAATTATTGTTAGCAATCGTCAATTCACCTTCACTTACTACAACGAGTGTTCCGCCACTTTCGTTAGATAAATTTTCAATACGTCCGCCTAAACGAGTGTAAAGCGTTCCGTTCATATTTAAGTCTTCACTTATATCAATCTCATGGTTTGTGTAAATGCTTCCTTGAAAGGTCAAGTCGCTTATATAAATACCGCACTTGTTGTTTTGAGTATTGTTTCCATTACAATTCTCATTTTTGGGATATCCACTGATATACATGAATTTATTTTCTGGCAACAAGACTGTTCCAGTTAATTTAGCATTCTCATGAACATATATGGATCCATCAACGGTGAGAGAGGACTCATCATTTCCATCTGGTTCAATAGTAATATCTCCGGCCACAATTAAGTTCCCATCCACTTTTAAGTTAGACCCTTTTAGTTTAAGGTCCCCACGAATATAAGTATCACCATAGAACCGATCAGGAGCTTTTGGAGATTTCCCCTGTCTTTCGTAACCTCTTTTAATGACCTGATAACCATCAATCTCATCTATGTTGCCAGGGTAACCTCTCGTGGTTATATCGCCCATTGGATCGTTTCTTTTTTCAGTGATATATTTTAATACCTTTAACGGGGCAACATCTGGGTTTTCATCTACTATTCTAGGTTTTATCTCAAAGTAAGAGTCCAAATCCTCTTCTAATATTCTCCATTCCCAAAGCCATCCCGGAACTTCATAGCGTCCCTCTACTGATAAGTCACCCTGGATAGATGGATAGGAAGTTTCAGCCCAACGACCATAGCCAGATTTGAAATATGCTTCATCATGTAACCTTAAATCATTACCAACGAATACATCACCCTTAATATAAGGCGCTCCGTTCAAACGCATATCCCCTGGAGTTACTGCCCCATACCTGAATACATCAGCGATCGTAGAAATCGTAAATGTACGGACTAACGTTTTATCTGAACTTTCTACATCAACCTCTATATCGACCCTTTGCAAAAACACACCATTCTCGCCATCTTTCAAGACTTTTTTCTTAATAAGCCCTTCATCACCCAGTCTTTGCTCTGCTTGATGAATAACACTATTGATTCTACTGATGACTCCACCTAAACCAGGGGTCGCTTCAGCAAGATCATCATTGATTTCATCGACACCTTTCATGATATGGGCCTGAGCTTCCTGCACTGTCATTTCAGCATCCGCTTTCGTCTCTATAAAATCGGTATTGGCAGAAGAAAATTGCTGAGAACCGATTGTATAACTCATTAAGCTCAAGCCTAAAATGCTAAAGATGACAAACATGATTAGGACGGTAACAAGAACGTAGCCATCTTCATTTTTAAAAGAATTTCTCATTTTTATCACTCAGTCCCTAAGCGGAAGATTTTTACCAGGCTGTAGGTATCATCTGTATTTTCTTTAAAAATTTCTAAATGGACCGTCAATTTATCACCATTAAGCTCGAATGTTGTATTGGATAAGTCCATATCATCAGCATTTTGTTGGATATCGTCTATAAGTAAATGACCATTTTGAATGGAGACATCTGTCGTTTCTTCTATGTAAGTAAAGGTTGAATCTTCACCCATGCCATTTAAACGAGCCGCTGTTGCAGTGAATGTTTGAAAGATCGTTGTATCCGCATTTTGGACTTTAACGGAATCGACGTTGATCAAGTTTTCCTCTAAACTTAAGATGAGTATATTTGCCTCTTTTCTTAGCTCCGTTTTAGTCGATGACGTTTCAACGGCACCTGTGACAAAATAAAATGCATGATAAGCAGCTACCATAACAATCATGGAGAGGCTGACTACGGCTAAAAGTTCTACTAATGTCATACCTTTTTCGCTTTTGATATTCATCTCTCTACATATCCTTCTAATTGAGTCTCTTTATTGTTCGCCGAGACCGTAACGACGATTTTCGTTAAGTAGTTAGTCAAACTAGTCTCATCAGGATCTGTCACCAGCACATGCCCTTCATATTGTTCGACTTTTTTGCCGGCTGGCAATTCTAGCAGATCAGGGATGTTCACTGGTATTTCTCCCTTGCCTTTATGATCGTCCAAATCTTCGAGAGATTTGGATTGATAGGCTTTCAGTACACCGTCTGCAATTTCCATGGTAGTAAAGTCCCCATCAATCGTATTTGATTGTGTCATTGTATTCATAATGATTTGTGTCGAAACAATGAATATGACAAGAAGTAAGGCCATGGCAACAATCACTTCTACAAGTGAGAATGCTTTCTCTTCCCCAAAATCAGGCATTCGCCTTCTCCCCCATTTTGCATCTATTATCAAAATTATATCGTAAATATAGGACTTTGTCCTGTGAGAATTCGACAAATTACCTATTAAGCTTACAAAAAAACTGTCCAACATTATTCATTGAACAGTTTCAATCAGTTCTTTGTAACTTGCCACACGATCTCGCCCTCTTTGTTTCGCACCTATGTACATCGCTCGATCCGCTTGACGAATTAAATCAAAAGCTTCTTCACAATGATCAGGATAAGTAGCTACCCCAATACTCGCTGTCACTGAGATAGATACAGGCTCATGCGATTCATGAATATGTAATTTAGAAATAAAAGGTTTTTGTATGATCCTCGCGCGTATGGAATGGGCTACTTTTAATGCCTCACTTTGAGAATACCCTGGCAAAAGAATCACAAATTCCTCTCCACCATACCTTGCAAGTGTCCCATGTCCACCCACTACCTCCTGAAGTCTATCTGATAGTGAAGCGAGGACTTCATTGCCACTTTCATGTCCGTATGTATCGTTCACACGCTTAAAGTGATCAATATCCAATAAAACGAGGGAAATCGGCGCTCCTCTTTCTTGCCTTTGATTCATTTTAAAGATGTTCACGATATGGTCCTCAAAATAACGATAATTGTATAGGCCAGTAAGAGCACAACGCTCACTTTCTGCTTTCGTTTTCTCATAATGTCGAGCATTATCTATCGCCACACCTAAATAGTTGCCCAGTATATTTAAAATCATAAACTGAAATTGTAGGAAAGCTCGCTTTTTGGTTGAGTAAATGGTAATGACCCCAACAATTTCTCCATTTCTCTCAACGGGTACAGACAATACCGTTTCAGCACGGTCAGGAGTATATTGATTTTCTAAGTGGGACCATTCCGATTTCTTTTTATAAAAGACACTCTTTCCTTCCTGCCATGTATTGCCACTGATGCTTTGCCCCATGGAAAGTTGAATATGAGGAAAATCGATTTCACCCGATCGATCAAAGAAACGGATCAGCTCCATCCGTTTGTTCTTTTTAACGTCATAGACATAAATATAATCCACAGGAAGGAGTTCGCTCAATCGATCGACAAAAATATCAAGCACTTCTTTAACTCCGAGTTTTCCTGTCAGCTCATGTCCGATGATACTCGTCTTTCTTAGATATGTATTCACCTGATTACTGTTATGGTAAAGCATCAACATCCCTGAAATAAAAACGAAAGGAATGCCGACAAAGAAAATTCCACTCATTCCAAACTCTGAGTAAACCATATAAAGGACAAAGCCAATGGGCAGGACAAGACTTGACGTCAACAATTCCCAGGCAAAACCTTTATCGAGCCATTTTATCTCTTTATTATAAAGTACTTTTGCTACAAATTTTATTGAGAATTGGTTGAGGACAATTTGGGAGAGTGCATAACTCACGATGGGTACGGCATCGCCTCTATCATTCACAGCTGATGGGCCGTGTGTTCCTCCGAGGGCGTAATAGATTCCCGCGGAGACCACTGAAATCAGTAAAAACATAAACAAATTTATCGGTAATCGGTGCAGGTTTGTCCGACCGAGTCTCATTTTTGCCATTAATGCTAAAATAGCCACCTGAGAAACAATGATCTCTATGAAAAGTCCATAATATAAAAAAACTGCAAATGCGATCCCCTGCGTAAAAAATACGGGGTGGTCTCCGATTTGCAGCGGAAATAAAGCTACGATGGAAGCAAGGATGATAAAGGCAGCAATTTCTACCCTGTTTCCTTCTATAACGGGGGATAACCATAAGTACAAGTAAACTAAACTAGCAGGCCAAATAGCTGCCCACACAAACCAAACGCCATATTTCTTTTGCTTCGTCATCCTACCACCCCACCCTAAGGACCTACATTTACGCACGACTATTTTACCATGAGAAATTCAGAACATTACTATCCTATCACGAATTTTCTTTACTTTCAAAATATTTCCTGACTTTAGATATAAAATATAGCGATCCTGTAATGAGCAGAACGCCGTCTTCTCCAACATTGAAAGAGGCTTTACGAATGGCCTGCTTGTAATCTTCAATAGCGATGGTCTCCGTTATCTCCGAGTATTCAGCAAGCTCATGGCCTTTCAACGCTCTAGGAAACTCAAATGTTGTCATATAAGCATTATCGACAACACTCTCCAGTTGTTTCAACATTTTTTTTACAGGCTTGTCTTCTAAGGCAGAATAGACGAGGACAATTTTTTTACCTGCGTAATGACGTTTCACCGTTTCTACAAGAGCGCTCGTCCCCTCTTCATTATGGGCCCCATCTATAATCGTCAAAGGCGCGTCCTTAACTTTCTCAAACCTTGCGGGCCAACGTGTGGATGCCGTGCCTTTTCCATAAAGACTACGGTCAATTCGAACCCCAAGAGACCTTAACACTTCTGCGGCCTGAAGGGCCAACGCCGCGTTTTCCACCTGATGAGGACCTTTCATCTGACTTACATAGGTTTCAGAATGGAACGTTTCATTTGAGAAAACAAAACTCTCTCCTTCATCACTACTAGATCGATGAGTAACTTCAAAATCCATGCCAAGTCTGAACACCTTTGAATCACATGACCGCGCTTTTTTAGTGATTACGTTTATAGCTTCCTGCTGCTTGACTCCAGTAACTACAGGAATGTCAGGTTTGATGATTCCCGCTTTTTCTACTGCAATTTCTCCTATTGTAGCACCTAGAACATTCATATGATCATGTCCGATATTTGTAATAAGGGATAGCACAGGGGTTAGGATATTTGTAGAATCAAACCTTCCTCCCAAACCTGTTTCAATCAATACAATATCAAGCGGAGCCTCGGAAAAATAAAGCATGGCCATCGCTGTTATGATTTCAAATTCCGTGGGTTCTCCTAAAGAGGTTTGTCTCAATTCTTCAGATAAAGGTTTGACTCTGAGAACTAGTTCAGCCAATTCTTCATCTTCAATCGGACGTCCATCCACACTGATTCTCTCATTGAACTTCTCTATATAAGGTGAGGTGAAAGTACCGATGGACATTTCCTGCTCTTTTAGGATATACCGGAGAAAAGAGAGCGTGGACCCTTTCCCGTTCGTTCCCGCGATATGGACCGCTTTGAATTTTTTCTCGGGATGATCCAGCCTCTCCATCATCCATTCCATTCGCTTCAACCCTGGCTTCACTTTGAATTTTTCTCTAGAGTGAATCCAAGCAATTGCATCTTCATAATCCATTTCTATTCCCTCTTTTCAAAAAAGGAGAGTACTCCGTAGAATACCCTCCTCCTTCTTTATGCTTTTAACTCTTTGATTCGTGCTTCTACTTTGGCACGCTTATCAAGATAGTCTGTTTCTTTTTTGCGTTCTTCTTCAACGACATGTCCTGGGGCTTTGCTTACGAAACCTTCGTTGGAAAGTTTCTTTTGAACACGTGTGACTTCTTGATCCCATTTCTTCCATTCATTCTCAAGACGCTTGATTTCATCTTCGATGTTAATCAATCCTGCTAATGGAAGATACAATTCCGCACCAGTAATGACGGCAGACATCGCTTTTTCAGGTGCCTGCAAGTCTGTTGCAATCGTCAGTTCACTAGGGTTGCAGAATCTTTCTAAATAGTCACGGTTCTTCTCAAGCTCTTTGACGATATCGTCGTCTTTCGCCTGGATCATCAACTGGATCTCCTTGGACATCGGTGTGTCCACTTCTGAACGGATATTACGCACAGATCGGATGATGGAAACAAGACGATTCATTTCTTCAACCGCTTCTTCATTATGGAAATCCTCTCTTACCACCGGCCATGAAGCCTGTGTAATTGACTCTCCTTCATGAGGAAGGTGCTGCCAGATTTCTTCTGTAATGAATGGCATGAATGGGTGCAGCATACGCATCGTCTGATCGAGCGTGTACGCAAGAATGGAACGGGTCGTATGGATACGCGCTTCGTCTTCTCCATACAATGGCAGTTTCGCCATTTCAATATACCAATCACAGAAGTCATCCCAAATGAAGTTGTATAGGTGACGGCCAGCTTCACCGAATTCATATTTATCGATGTTCGTCGTCACTTGCTCAATCGTCTGGTTGAGACGAGTCAAAATCCATTGATCAGCAACTGATTTTTCACCTGTGATATCAATGTCTTCATGCTTTAAGTCGCCCATGTTCATCAAGGCAAAACGGGAAGCGTTCCAAATCTTATTGGCAAAATTCCAAGTTGATTCTACTTTCTCCCAGTGGAAGCGTAAGTCCTGACCAGGAGATGAACCAGTGGATAAGAAATAACGAAGTGAATCGGCCCCGTATTTATCAATGACATCCATCGGATCGACACCATTTCCAAGCGATTTACTCATCTTGCGTCCTTCAGCATCACGAACAAGACCGTGAATAAGAACATCGTTGAATGGACGCTCGTTTGTAAACTCTAGGGATTGGAAAATCATGCGGCTTACCCAGAAACCAATGATGTCATATCCTGTAACGAGTACGTTGGTTGGGAAGTAACGTTTATAATCTTCACTGTTTTCATCAGGCCATCCCATCGTAGAGAAAGGCCATAAGGCGGAAGAGAACCAAGTATCCAGGACATCTTCATCCTGTTTCCAGTTTTCCGGATCTTTCGGCTCTTCTTTACCGACATGAATTTCGCCCGTTTCTTTATGGTACCAGGCAGGAATACGATGGCCCCACCATAATTGTCTGGAAATACACCAATCTCTTGTGTTCTCCATCCAGTGTAGATATGGCTTTTCAAATCGATCAGGAACAAACTGTACTTGATCGTCTCCCTTTTGCAAGTCGATCGACGCATCAGCAAGTGGCTTCATATCAACGAACCATTGCGTGGAAAGATAAGGTTCAACGACGGCTCCGCTTCGCTCAGAGTGACCAACGGAGTGCAAGTGTTCTTCAATTTCAAAGAGAACACCATCCTCCTGGAGGTCCTTAACAATTTGTTTACGACATTCAAAGCGATCCATACCCTTATACTTACCGGCATTTTCATTCATCGTTCCGTCTTCATTCATGACAAGAACTCGTTCTAGATTGTGACGGTTCCCAATTTCAAAGTCGTTAGGATCGTGTGCTGGAGTGATTTTCACAGCCCCAGAACCAAACTCCATATCGACATAATCATCAGCGACAATTTCGATTTCCCGACCAACAATCGGCAGGATCGCTTTTTTACCGATCAGGTGCTTGTAACGTTCATCTTCCGGATGAACGGCAATGGCTGTATCTCCAAGCATCGTCTCAGGACGAGTGGTTGCAATCTCAATCGTGCCTTCTTCATCTTTCAACGGGTAGCGCATATGGTAAAACGCACCTTGCACATCTTTATACTCCACTTCGATATCAGACAAAGCCGTCTGCGTGGCAGGGTCCCAGTTGATGATATATTCTCCGCGGTAGATCAGGCCTTTGTCATAAAGAGTTACAAAAACTTCTTTAACAGCCTCTGAAAGACCCTCATCAAGAGTGAACCGTTCACGAGAATAATCAAGTCCAAGTCCAAGCTTTTCCCACTGGGCACGGATGAATTTCGCATACTCATGCTTCCACTCCCACGATTTTTCGAGGAATTTTTCACGGCCGAGATCATGACGAGAGATGCCTTCTTCACGAAGTTTTGCGTCTACTTTTGCTTGTGTAGCAATTCCCGCATGGTCCATGCCCGGTAGCCAGAGTACATCATATCCCTGCATCCGCTTCACACGTGTCAAGATATCCTGCAATGTCGTGTCCCACGCGTGGCCGAGGTGCAGCTTCCCTGTAACGTTCGGCGGTGGAATGACGATTGTATAAGGTTCCTTGTTTTTATCTCCTGTTGCTTCAAAAAATTTACCATCTACCCAGTATTGATACCGGTCCTTTTCTACGGTTGCCGGATCGTACTTTGTAGGCATTGAAAGATCTTTTTGATCCATTCGATCTTCCTCCTTTTATTCTCTTTATAAAAATAAAAAACCCTTTCATCCTAAAAAGGACGAAAGGGTTTCATTTCCGTGGTACCACCTTTAATTTACAGGAAGTCATTCCTGTACACTCAAATAAAAATAACGGCTTCTAACCGGCTTCTCCTACTCGTTGTTCAAAGAAGCTGCATCAAGGGCGACCTTCCATCAACAGGGTTCCTGGAAAACTCTCACCAACTGTTTTCCTCTCTGAAGGAATTGTTCATGTACTCTTCCCTATCTAAGCATTTCACGTATAAAGACTATAATACATATTGTATATAAAAAAGAGGCATTTAGTCAACTCTGTCAAAGAAAAAGGCGAAAACCCCTGAGCAGATTGCCCAGGAGCCTTTATTCTCCTATGAAAAGAGGTGCTTTTTATGAGTCGTTTGTATCGTTATCGTCTGCCTCCATGGTGCAGAACCTGGTTGTTTGTCATTGAAAAATCCTTACTTCCCATCGTTATTTTCCAGGCACTACGAACCATCATCTTCCCGACTACTTTCGATATCTTCCTTCTCGGATTGGTCCTCGGTTTGTATCTCGCTTTCAAATATAAATGGATTTAGTTCGGAATATACACAATCTGCCCAGGAGAAACGTCATCTTTATAATCGTTGACTCGTTCTAATTGTTTCACAGATACCTCATACTTTTCCGCAATAGAGGACAGTGTTTCTTCTTCCTGGGCAATATACATTTTCATCTGTGTGTACGTGTCCTCCCTGTTCGGGAACAGGTGTTTGAAGATTTGTTTGATCCCGTCCATGCCTCCAGGTGCCTGAGCACTTTCTTGATCGGATTCTTCGCTGCTGGACTCTTCTACACTGACTTCGCCCCATTCGCTACTATCATAGGAAGGCTCTTCAGGAGGTAACTGGGTATTTTCCTGAGCATGACCAAAAAACTCTGGGAAACTTTGTGATTTCTTATAAAACCAACGGCCATCATCATCGTCTTCTTTATGCTCACTTTCATCTTTTTCATCAATCCGAAAAATAGGCGCTTCACGTTCTGGCAGGACAGGAGATTCTTTTGGACTTTGTTCTTGGAAATTGACCGGACCGACCGTCGCGGATTCATCAAACGTCGGTTCATTTGATGCTTCTTGTTGTTTTTCTTCCAGTCCGTTTATATTCACATGGGCATGAAGGCGAAGTTGACGATTGGCTGGAAGTTCGTAATCAAAACTTTCGATGTCGATGAGCACATCTTCCAAATTCGATACCCTTTCTAATGGAACAGTGATTTCCACTGGGAAAGAGTGGCTGAACGTATGAATCCCTTCTTCTGATGGTTCGACTACATCCATGGTTCGAACAGAAGGTGCAAGAGGACTTTCATCCTGCGCATCCTGGCTTCCAGTTGGAATGTATTCGCCTGCAAGATCGACAGTCCCTTTCAACCGGACCTCATCTCCAAGCTCTTCAATGGTAATTTCAGGTTCTAATGATATGCCGATTAACTCGCGAACGCCCTGTCCTTCCTTGAACCATATGGATTCATCTAAATAAAAGGAAAATACATTTTGTTTGTTTTGCAAAGTACGGTCCCCTCCCTAAGGTAATAAACACTTTTCTCTATTACCACCTTATGCGAGAGTTAGAGTAATATACATAACGAAAGCGCATGGGGATTCCCCATGCGCTTTTATTATTTACCTTTAATTTGTGAAAAGACTTTCTCAGCCGCTTGAATTGTTTTCTCGATATCTTCGTCCGTATGTTTGACAGACAAGAACAACCCTTCAAATTGAGAAGGCGGCAAATACACACCTTCTTCAATCATTCCCTGGAAATAACTCGTGAACAATTCCAAGTCGGATTGGTTGGCTGTTTCAAAGTTCGTTACAGGTTCGTTTGTAAAGAAGAACCCGACCATTGAACCCGCCCGGTTCACTGTCAGTGGAATGTCGTGTTTTTCAGCGGCTTCCTCGTAACCTTCAATCAGGCGATCTACTTTTTTGTTAATGGAAGCATATGCTTCTTCCGTCATAGCGGAGATGGTTTCATAGCCTGCCGTCATCGCGAGCGGGTTGCCAGAAAGCGTACCGGCTTGATAGATATCTCCAACAGGAGCGACCCGTTCCATGATTTCTCGCTTTCCACCATAGGCGCCTACAGGAAGACCGCCCCCAATTACTTTTCCAAGGCAAGTCATGTCAGGAGTCACACCAAAGTGGCCCTGAGCACTGTAGTATCCAACACGGAAACCAGTCATAACTTCATCAAAGATCAGGACGGTCCCATTGTCTTCCGTCATCTTTCTTAACTCTTGCAGGAAGCCATCATTTGGTGGGACGACACCCATGTTTCCGGAAACAGGCTCAATAATGACAGCAGCTAGATCGTCTCCGAACTCTTCGAAAACGTATCGGACGCTTTCTAAGTCATTGTAAGGGACCGTTATCGTATTTTGCGCAATGGATTCCGGTACACCGGGAGAGTCCGGCAGTCCAAGAGTCGCTACGCCAGAGCCTGCTTTGATCAGCAAGGAATCTCCATGGCCATGGTAATTTCCTTCAAACTTCAAAATTTTATCGCGGCCTGTGTACCCACGAGCCACACGAAGGGCACTCATCGTCGCTTCTGTTCCTGAGTTCACCATACGCAGCATTTCAATAGAGGACACCCGTTCTCTCACAAGGGAAGCCAATTCGTTTTCCATTTCTGTAGGAGCACCGAAGCTCGTCCCATTCGCTGTCGCTTTGGTTAAGGCTTCTGTCACCTTTTCATCGGCATGGCCTAAAATTAATGGACCAAAGCTTAAGACATAATCGATGTATTCATTGCCATCGAGATCATAGAGTTTAGAACCTGCACCCTTTTCCATAAAAATCGGATCCATCTGCACAGATTTAAATGCACGTACAGGGGAGTTCACTCCACCTGGCATTAAGTCTACTGCTTTCGTATAGGCTTGTTTTGAACGATCAAATGTTTTCATTTTACGACACCCTTTCTGTCCGCGTTATTGATTTAACCAACGAGCTGCATCTTTAGCGAAATAAGTAATAATGAGATCAGCGCCTGCTCGTTTCATAGAGGTGAGTTTTTCAAGAACCATTTCTTCTTCATTGACCCAGCCATTTTGAGCTGCTGCTTTGATCATGGAATACTCCCCACTGACATTGTAGGCGACCAGTGGCAAGTTGAAACGATCTTTCACTTCGCGCATGATGTCAAGATAAGCAAGCGCCGGTTTAACGATCAGGAAGTCTGCACCTTCTTCGACATCCGACTCTGCCTCCCTTAATGCTTCCAGGCGGTTCGCAGGATCCATTTGGTAAGCACGGCGGTCACCAAATTGAGGAGAGCTATGAGCCGCATCGCGGAATGGACCATAAAAAGAAGAAGCATACTTAACAGCGTAAGACATGACAGGGATGTGACTGAACCCTGCTTCATCAAGGCCCTCACGAATAGCCGCAACAAAACCATCCATCATGTTCGATGGGGCAATGATGTCAGCGCCTGCTTCCGCTTGAGTGATCGCTGTTTTCGTAATGTAAGTTAAAGACTCATCATTGGCAATATCTCCATCGCGGACAATTCCACAATGACCATGATCGGTATATTGACATAGACACGTATCCGCAATCACGGTTAAGGAAGGAAAACCTTCTTTAATTTGACGGATGGCACGTTGGACAATCCCCTCTTCGTGATAGGCTTGACTTCCTACGTCGTCTTTTTCTGCTGGTACACCAAAGACAATGACAGATTTAATACCCAACCTTACCAGCTCGTCCATTTCCTCATTCAAGTGATCGAGGGAGACTTGATGGACTCCCGGCATCGAAGCAACTGGGTTTTTGATGTCTTCTCCTTCTACAACAAAGATCGGGTAGATTAAATCTTCCGTACGAAGATGGGTCTCTCTCACAAGCGCTCTCATGGAATCCGTTCGGCGCAAGCGACGGTGGCGTTTGAACTGCAAATCTTTCATATTTATCTTTTCCCTTCGTTAGAAAAATAGTAAGTCATTTGTTTTAACATATGGGCGATAGTGAACTGATCGGGAACGTGAACGTTGGTAAACCCACATTTTTTTGCTTCTTTAGCTGTCGTCGGACCGATACAGAAACAAGGAATCTCTCCACCTTGATTCTGGACCATAGACACAAATGCACGTACGGTCGACGGACTTGTAAAGGTTAATGCATCAATCTCTCGTTCCTGAATCCACGCAAGGAGTTCAGGCTTTTTTTCTTCCACTAGTAGCGTATCATACACGGTCATGGAATGGAAAAATACACCCTTGTCATTAAACATGCGAGGAAGAGCGTCTCTTGAACGATTTCCTCTTATGTACAAAATATTGCCAGGCTGAGGCTGGCTGGAAAGAAACTCTTTCCCCATCGAAGACGCATGATATTTTGAAGGGATGAAATCAGCCTTAAATCCAAAATCATTTAAACGTTTCTCGGTTTTAGATCCGATGATGGCGAATTTAAGAGATGGTGGAACCTCAATCTTGTACTTTTTCAGAAGCTCGAAAAAAAACTTCACGCCATTCGCGCTTGTGATAAACACCCAGGAATAGTCGTGAAGTCGTTTCAAAATCTCTTGATGAGACTCAGAATCATTCAATTGGAAGGAGAGAAGGGGAGTGTGATAGACAACTCCCCCTTCTGCTTCTATTCTTTCAATAAATGAGCGTGCTTGGGACTGTCCTCTCGTCACGAGAATTCTCTTCCCTTGCAATGGCTGCATTATTGGTCATACTCCTCTTTAGCACGATCCACAATCTCCTGCGCTCCTTGTGCTTTCAAACGATCCGCTGCTTCTTTCCCTACTTCAATTGGATCTGTACCTGAAACCGTTTCATGCAAGATGGTCTTTCCATCAGGTGTACCGACAAGCGCTGTCAAAACGATTTCCTCGCCTTTACGGTAGGCATAACCACCAATAGGAACTTGACAGCCTCCATTCAAATCATGGAGGAATTTACGCTCAGCAGCCACCGTCGTTTCAGTGTACTCATGGTTCAACTTTTTAAGGAAGTCGCGTAATTCTGAGTCGTTCTCACGACATTGAATCGCAAGAGCTCCCTGCCCAACAGCAGGAACACAAACATCAGGCTCTAGATATTCGGTTACGACATCATCATCCCAGCCCATACGTTTTAACCCTGCAGCTGCGAGAACAATAGCATCGTAGTCCTCTTCCTTACACTTACGGAGGCGTGTGTCGATATTCCCTCGAATCCATTTGATTTCTACGTCTGGGCGTACGGCCTTGATTTGAGAACCGCGTCTCAAACTACTCGTGCCAACGATCGCTCCGGCAGGAAGGTCTTTAAGAGCAACGTTCCCATTCGAAACAAAAGCATCACGGTGATCTTCACGAATCGGAACAGCCGCCACCATCAATCCTTCTGCCATTACTGCAGGCATATCCTTCATACTATGAACAGCCATATCGATTTCTCCATCATACATGGCCTGTTCAATCTCTTTAATGAATAGCCCTTTACCGCCTACTTTAGAGAGCGTGACGTCAAGGATTTGATCACCTTTCGTCGAAATTCGTTTGATTTCAAACTCATAGGATGGATCGATCTGTTTCAACTGGTCGATCACCCACTCTGTTTGTGTAATCGCTAAATTACTTTTGCGTGATCCGATGACGATTTTTCTCAAAACATTTCCTCCTCGATACTAAAAATGAAAGTTAGATAATGAACCAAATAAAAAGAAGTTGATCAATAGAAACAGGAATGCTGCTGCATTGAATATAGCGATCGTCCGTCCCTGATACCCTTTTATAACTCTCAGCGTCAAATAAACGATGTAGACGAGTAATACGAGTAACGATCCAAGTGTCTTAGAATCATACCAGTAAAAAGCTGCCGTAGAGACATATCCCCAAACGACACCTAGAATGATGGCAATCAATAACAGAGGGACACCTAATATGATAGCCACATAAGAAAAGTGATCCAACTTTGTTAAATCACCAAGGCGGAATAATTTTGCATCCCATTTCTTTCTCTTCAATAAGCGGTACTGCAACAAATACATAACGGAAAAGATAAACGACAGCGTAAAGAAACCATAAGATATGATCGCTAAACTGACATGGATAACAAGCAGCTCATTAACGAGAGCCACTCCCCTATTTTCCAAAACATTTTGAGCCCTCGTAGATATGTGAATAATCATAATCAAAAAACCGACCACATTTGTGAAGAATACGAGAAAATCCACTTTGAAAAGTCTGTTAATGATGAGGGAGAACGTCACTAGAATCCACGAATAAAAATACAATCCATCATAAACCGTCATGATCGGAAAATCATCTTTGACAAAAACCTGCGAAAGCAGAAAGAAGGTTTGTAAAACCCAAACCATACTAAGTAACCAGAAGGCAGTAATGTTCGCCTTCCGGTTATTTTGTACAAAGTCGATGAAGTATCCAATGATACTCAATCCATATAGAAAAAGGATAAGTTCATAAACCCATTTGAATTCAAGCATTTTACTTCCACCTTATGAATGGGCTACAGGGCTGATGATAGAGATGGAATCACTGGCCTCTGTATCGTTCTTCACCTTCGCGCTGTTCTTTTTTTCTTGTTCTTCCGCCTCTTTTTTCACCTGCTCTTCTATACCAAAGATTTGAGTGAATAAACGCAAGGTTTCCTCTGAATCTGGCTGTGCTGCCATTTCCTTCGCTTGAGAGATCGGTTCTTTCAACATTTGATTGATGATACTCTTCGTGTGTTTACTCAATACTTTCCGTTCACGATCGGTCAGCTCCGGCATCTTTCTTTCAATACTCTTCATTGTTTCTGCCTGGATATTCAAAGCTTTTGAACGAAGAGCTGAAATCACAGGAACAACACCTATCGTTTGTAACCACTGCTTAAACTCCACAATTTCCGCTTCAATCATGATTTCAATTTCTTTGGCTGCTTGTTTCCGGAGTGCAAGATTAGCATCCACGATCCCTTGCAAGTCATCAATATCATACAAGAATACACTTTCCAGAGCTTCCATAGCAGGGTCCAAATCTCGTGGAACAGCAATATCTACAAAGAAGAGAGGCTTCCCTTTTCGTTTCTTATGAATAGGTTCCATCTTTTCCTTCGTAATGACATAGTCTGTTGCTCCTGTTGAGCTGATGACGATATCAGCATCCTCCAACACACCCTCAAGCTCGTCCATCGTATGCGGATGACCGTTGAATTGATCAGCTACGTTCTGAGCTTTAGCTAACGTGCGGTTGACGACCGAAACTTTTCGGACACCGGAACCATGAAGGTTCTTGGCAGCTAATTCTCCCATTTTCCCTGCACCCAGGATGACAATATGCTTGTGGACAAGATCACCAAAAATCTTTTTAGCAAGCTCTACCGCAGCGTAGCTTACAGATACAGCGTTTTCACCGATTTCCGTCTCTTTATGGCCTTTTTTCGCCATGGTAACCGCTTGACGGAACAACTGATTGAAAATGGTTCCTGTTGTTCCAGCTTCCTGTGCCTGAAGGAAAGACTGCTTCATTTGACCGAGGATTTGCGTTTCTCCAAGGACCATAGAGTCGAGACCTGCCGTGACGCGCAATAGATGCTCGATCGCTCCATCGGTTTCGTATATGGAAAGAAAAGGAGAGAACTCTTCTTTGTCAATGTTAAACCAGTCGGATAGAAACTGTTTGATATAATAACGGCCTGTGTGGATTTGATCCACAACCGCATAAATTTCCGTTCGGTTGCATGTAGAAATAATCACATTTTCCAGCACACTTTTTTGTACGTTGAGGCGCTGCATGGCTTCTGTCAGCTCATCCTCAGAAAATGTGAGCTTCTCGCGAATTTCCACAGGGGCTGTTCTGTAATTAAGACCGATAGCTAAAATGTGCATTTCATCTACCCCCATTAAACGTTCAAGACTTATCACATATCCATTAGTATAGCACAAAATCCGGACGAGTTTTCGTTAGAAATATGAACAGATTTTGAATCCCTTATGATAGGATGAAATTAGATGATATAGAAAATAATAACGATTTATTTAGAAGAACTTTAAATTATAATCCGATTGTAATATACCAAAACCTACGCATAATCGCAAGGATGTGACATTTTTGTACAATAGAAAAGGATGTGTTCATGCTGAATAAGCAAAATTCCCTTATCGGACTATTATTTATCGGCTTAGGTGTTTACTATTTGCTTCGTCATCTCAATATTCCCGAATTGACACCATTTTACTCATGGCCTACTTTAGTAATATTCATAGGTCTGGCCTTTCTATTACATAGCTACTGGACAAAAGATCATTCATCCTTGTTCACCGGTGTAATACTGGCTGGATTCGGTTTGCATTTCCTAGCCGTTAACCACGTCCCTTTCTGGCGGGATCACTGGGGCATGTATCTTATTATTGTTGGCATTGCTTTTCTATTGCATTATAGAAAAACAAAGAATGGTTTGATTCCTGCCCTTTTATTTCTTGGTATCGGATTATTTGCCATGTTCGCCCCAACCAACCCTGCATGGTTCCAATGGATTCAGGGCGTTTTTCAGTTGATCGAACGTTTCTGGCCACTTGTCCTTATCGCTTTTGGCTTTTATCTACTAAAAAAGAAATAACCACTCATTCACAAAAACTCCCTATTCTTGAAGACTCAGTTTCGAGACTTTTGTTGAGTGGATGGGGGCTGCGGGGAATGACTCGCTTTCCGCGGGAGCGCGGTGAGCCTCCTCGGACTGCGTCCTGTGGGGTCTCACCATACACTTTTTTCCCGCAGGAGTCTCGCCGTTCCCCTCCGCCCCTTTGCCATATAAGTGTCTCGAAACCACTTCAACAAATAGCGGAACTTCCAAAAGTAGCGTGTAGATACTAAAGAGTGTACATTTTTCATGAAAAGCCTGCTACAGAGCGCTTTATCAATCTAGGACAGGGATGGTGGAAGACACTCATCCTGGGCTAAATAGGTTCGTTTTTCACACTTATCAAATGGGGTGGTTGGGAAGCTGCGAGACTCCCGTGGGAGAAGGAGATAGGCGAGATCCCGCAGGACGAAGTCCGAGGAAGCTTGCCACTCCCCCACAGGAAAGCGAGTAGCTTCCCAGCCACCCCTGACGCTCAATTCAGCAACGACCCCCAAAGCACCTCGAAATCAAGTCTTCAACAATCCTGCCATTTTCTTTAACAACTTTTCAAAGGAATAAGACACAAAACCCCAGAGGTAGCCTCTGGGGTTTTGTGTCTTATAAAATGGAGCTTAGGAACGCTTGGGTTCGTTCTTCTTGTGGGTTTTCGAATAAATCCTTCGGAGCTCCCGACTCTACTATTTTTCCGTCATGCATGTAAACGACGCGGTCGGCGACTTCTCTTGCAAATCCCATTTCGTGCGTGACCACGACCATTGTCATTCCTTCCTTCGCCAGGTCTTTCATTGTCGCAAGAACTTCTCCGACAAGTTCAGGATCGAGCGCGGAAGTTGGCTCATCAAACAGCATAATTTCTGGTTTCATTGCAAGAGCTCTAGCGATCGCAACCCTTTGTTTCTGTCCACCTGAGAGTCTTGATGGGTAATCATTGGCTTTATCGCCAAGTCCAACCTTTTCTAAGAGCTCCTGACCTTCTTTTTTCGCCTGACTTTTAGCTATTCCTTTGACTTGGGTAGGTGCTTCCATCACGTTGCCTAATACCGTCATGTGTGGGAAAAGATTAAAGTGCTGGAAGACCATTCCTACTTGTTGTCTTACTTTGTTCAAATTGTCTCTTTTAGGATCAATTTGTTTCCCTTTAATAAAGAGCTCCCCGCTGTTTTTCATTTCTAAAAAATTCAAACAGCGCAGCATTGTACTTTTCCCGGACCCGCTGGCCCCGATGAGTACGACCACTTCACTTTCTTCCACATGGAAATCGATATCCTTCAGTACATGTAGATCCCCAAACGATTTATTTAATTTATTGACTCGAATCATTTGCTCTGACAATTGTGTTTCCTCCTCTGTTAGTCACTCACAGCCATTTTCTTCTCAATCGCACTGACAACGAGGGTCAGAAGGAATACGAGAATCAAATACCATACAGCACTTACGAGCAACCAGGTCATATAGTCGAATGTATTGGCCCCTTGGGTGGTAGCTACAGCAAATATCTCGGATACACCGATGAATGCAGCTAACGATGAATCCTTCAAACCAATGATAAACTGATTCCCAAGCGGAGGCAATGCACGTCTAAAAGCCTGAGGCAAGATAATCCGACGCATCGTCAAGGTACCACTCATTCCAAGTGATCGACCAGCTTCTGCCTGGCCTTTTCCAATCGATTGGATGGATCCTCGGAAAATCTCTGCAATATAGGCACCATTGTGGAAGGCAAGTCCAAGCGCTACGGACCAGAATCCACTGATCATCCACACTTCTGTTAAACCATAATAGAACACGAAGATTTGAACAATCAGAGGAGTTCCCCTCACCACATAAATGTATATATTCGCAAGCCATTCCAACGGCTTGATTTTGGATATTTTCATGAAAGCAAACATTAACCCGATGACAATTGCTATTAAAATAGAGACCGCTGTAAGGGCCAGAGTCATTTGGGCGGCTTCAAAAAACATGCCCCGACTATCTATAAGTGCTGTCCAAAAGTTTGCAGAATACAAATACAATTCACTTCAACTCCTCTATAATGTCAAAAAGAGCACGCTCATTGCGCACTCTTCTTAACTTCGGTCTTCAACTGAAAAACGAGTGTTTACTCCGGCAGAGTCGTAATGTCTTCACCAAAGTACTCTTTACTGATTTCAGCAAGTGTTCCATCTTCACGAAGTGTTTCTAGAGCTGCATTGATTTCTTCAAGTAGGGCTTCGTTTTCTTTTGCAATAGCAACCGCCTGTTCACTGCGCTCAATCATTTCTTTCGCTTCAATTTTAAGCCCTTTCCCTGAAGCTTCCTTACCCGTTAAGAAATCTGTGATTACAGCGTCATGACGACCTTTTGCCAAGGATTGCAAAGCGACAACATCACTGTCATAAGTCTTGATGTTCTCAGTGACTTCTTCAGCATACGTGCTATATGTCGAACCTTTAGAAATGGCAATCTCCATTCCTTCTAGATCTTCTAGTGTTTCAACATCACTATCTGGACGCGTGAAAATTTGCGCGCCTGAATAATAGTAAGGTGTTGAGAAATCAACTTCCTGTTGTCTTTCTTCTGTTATAGTGTGACTTGCCACCGCCGCATCAAAACGGCCCGTCTTCACACCTTCTACGATACTTGCAAACTTCTGTTTTTGAGGATTTGGCTCTAAGCCCAACTCCTTCGCAATAGCATTCGCAACATCAATATCAAAACCTGTCATTTCCCCGCTTGCATCTGTCATACTAAATGGGCTGAATTCACCAGAAGCAGCAAACGTGAACTGTCCACCCTCTACAAGGTCATAGGCTGTTTCTTCTGAGGAATCCTTGGAATCCGTTTCGTTTGTATCCCCTGTCGTTTCTCCTTCATCTTCACTTCCGCCACAGGCAGCAAGTGCAAAGATCATGAAGATGCTCAGGGCGATCATAAATAAATATTTTCTCATAACCAAAAATTCTCCCCTTCGTCAATTTGTCATTTTTCTGTAATAATAGCGACACTTTAAATTATATCTATTTATCAAACAATTCCCAAAATTAAACATAGTCCAAAAAATACTGAATAACGCTGATGAGAGGCTTGACCTACGACAGGCAGTACTTTCCTTATAAATGCATGAATTTGCTTTAATATAATAGTTTTTTGTATGAATATACATGTTTTATGACATAAAAAACCACTTCCCTTATATAGAGAAGTGGTTCTATCTTAGAGATTCAAGTGTGAGAGCATGGTCTTCCATGCAACATCCTTGCCTTCGCCTGTTTCGGATGAAAAAGGAATCAATGCATCTTCCTCTTCCATTTCCAAGACATCTTGAATCATTTTCAGTTGTTTCTTTCGTTGACCCTTTTTAATTTTATCAAGCTTTGTCGCAATGACCATGACTGGCAGGTCGAAATGCTTTAAATAATCATACATCAACTGATCATCTTCTGTTGGTTTATGACGGATATCAATGATCAATGCTGTTGCTTTCACCTGTTCACGTTCAGCAAAATATTCTTCCATCATGGCTCCCCACTTCGCGCGTTCCTTTTTGGAAACTTTCGCATATCCATAACCGGGAACATCGACGAAATGGAATTTATCGTTGATGATGTAAAAGTTCAACGTTTGGGTTTTTCCGGGTTTTGATGAAGTCCTCGCTAAATTTTTGCGTTGAATCATCCGGTTGATAAATGATGATTTACCAACATTCGACCTTCCTGCCAGCGCAATTTCAGGAATCGGTGCTTTTGGGTACTGCTTTTTGCTCGCCGCACTGATGACGATGTCTGCCGAGTTAACTTTCATGTACTGCCTCCGTTAATGCTTGTTCTAATACTTCATCCAAATGCTTCACAGGAACAAAAGTCAGACCTTCCTTGATACTGTCTGGGATATCTTCCAGATCTTTTTCGTTCTGATCTGGGATGATAATTTTTGTTAATCCTGCACGGTGGGCGCTCAATGATTTTTCCTTCAAACCACCGATAGGCAAAACGCGGCCTCTTAACGTGATTTCACCTGTCATGCCCACCTCTTTACGGACAGGACGACCTGTCAGTGCCGATACGAGGGCAGTCGCCATCGTGATGCCGGCAGAAGGGCCATCTTTAGGTGTCGCGCCTTCAGGTACGTGAATATGGATGTCGTTCTTTTCCACAAAATCAGGGTCGATGTTCAGTTCGTTCGCTCTTGAACGAATATAGCTGAACGCCGCTTGTGCGGATTCTTTCATCACATCTCCCAATTTCCCTGTTAATGTAAGGTTTCCTTTTCCAGGATATATTGAAACTTCTATCGATAATGTGTCTCCACCTGCTGTTGTATAAGCAAGGCCTGTGGCTGCTCCAATCTGATCTTCCAGTTCTGCACGTCCATAACGGAATTTCGGACGCCCGAGAAGCTCTTCCAGTTGTTTTTCCGTCACAACCACCCGTTGTTTATCACCAGAAACGATGATTTTGGCAGCTTTTCTGCATAGGCTCGCCAATTCACGCTCTAAACCACGTACACCCGCTTCTCTTGTGTACCGGCGGATCAGTTTCAAGAGCGCATCATCACGTAATTGCAGCTGGCCTTTCTTCAAACCATTTTCTTTCACTTGCTTAGGAAGCAGATGCTCTTTAGCAATATGAACTTTCTCAACTTCCGTATATCCAGCAATGGTGATAATCTCCATTCTGTCACGCAATGGTCCAGGGATGTTCGAAATATTATTGGCTGTAGCCACAAACATGACCTTTGATAAATCATAGTTTTCTTCGATGAAGTGATCGCTGAACGTTCCGTTTTGTTCTGGGTCGAGGACTTCCAACATGGCTGAAGATGGATCCCCTCTGAAATCACTAGCCATTTTATCAATTTCGTCAAGTAAAAATACAGGGTTCACTGTCTCCGCACGTTTCATCCCCTGAATAATACGTCCGGGCATTGCCCCAATATAAGTTCTACGATGACCACGAATTTCAGCTTCATCACGGATTCCGCCTAAAGAAATTCTAACAAATTTTCGATTGATGGATCGAGCGATGGACTTAGCAAGGGAAGTTTTCCCCACCCCTGGAGGTCCAGCCAGACACAAGATCGGCCCTTTGATCGTTTGAGTCAATTTTTGAACCGCTAAGTATTCAAGGACACGCTCCTTGACCTTTTCCAAACCATAATGATCTTCGTCCAAAATCTTCTCAGCACGGTTCACATCGAGGTTATCTTCGGTCTCATTCGACCATGGCAAGGCCACAAGCCATTCAATGTAATTGCGTATGACCGAACTTTCCGCTGAACTTTGTGGAACTTTTTCATATCTTCCGAGCTCTTTATAAGCGATTTCTTCCACTCGTTCAGGCATATTGGCCTGCTCTATTTTTTCCTTAAGCTGAGCGACCTCACCTGATTTTCCATCTTTATCACCAAGTTCGTTTTGGATCGCTTTCATCTGTTCACGCAAATAATATTCCTTTTGCGTTTTTTCCATGGATTTTTTAACCCTTTTGCCGATCTTTTGCTCGATTTGCAAAACTTCACGTTCATTCCCAATCATGTCGACAAGCTTTTGAAGACGCTCTTTCACATTCACTGTTTCCAGAATTGACTGCTTTTCTTTTAGTTTCACTGGCAAATGGGAAGCGATCATGTCGGCCATATGACTCGGTTCGTCGATATCGGACACGGTATTAAAGGTTTCCTGGCTTACTTTTTTAGATACTTTAACGAATTTCTCAAATTGGTCCATAAGCGTTCGCATGAGAGCTTCTTCCTCATTTTCTCCTACATGCTCATCCTCAATTTTTGAGATATTCGCGTGATAAAAGTCCTCATCATCGACTAATTGTTCAACACGGGCTCTATATAAACCTTCTACAAGGACTCGATTGGTGCCGTTTGGCAATTTAACCATCTGTTTTACCCTGGCAATTGTTCCAACCTCATAAAGGTCATCTTTCGAGGGTTCATCAATATTCACTTCTTTTTGTGACACGAGAAATATTTCATTGTCATCCATCATGGATTGCTCCAACGCTTGTACCGATTTTTCACGCCCCACATCCAGGTGAAGGACCATAGAAGGGTACACAAGCAACCCTCTGAGAGGAAGTAGAGGTATATTTTTTCTCTGTTTGTCCGTCATTTCTTGCACCTCCGATTATTGCAACTACGTATTTTTATCATATATAAATGTACTTGGAAAGTAAACGAAACGGCACCAAATGATTCCAACACCGAAATCCCCTAACCAATTACTGTCAAGGGGCTCACTCCTCTAATACTTTATTATGAACAGAAACCAGCCTTTCATGCTTATGTAGTCATCTGTCAATTTAATAATACAGAAGCCGTGCTACAACATTTTCGTAGCACGGCTTCTTGGATTTTATTCCCTAAGGTTTACGCACTCTCTTTAGGAGATTGTTTATTCTCATCTTCAACAGTACCATCTGTCAAGACCAGCTTAGGACGCCCATTTTTAGCAGTGACTGTCTCTTTCGTAATGATACATTTCTCAATATCATCACGTGAAGGAAGTTCATACATGACATCCAGCATGATTCCTTCTATAATAGAGCGCAATCCACGAGCCCCTGTCTTACGTTCTATAGCTAGACGTGCGATTTCACGAAGCGCATCTTCTTCCATTTCCAATTCGACATGGTCGATTTGGAAAAGCTTTTGATATTGCTTCACAAGCGCATTCTTCGGTTTTGTAAGAATTTCTACAAGCGCATCCTCATCAAGCTGCTCGAGGCTGCCGATGACCGGTAGACGACCGATGAATTCCGGAATCAAACCATAGCTCAACAAGTCTTCTGGAAGTACTTTTGTGAGCAATTCTTTCTTCTCTGCTTCATCCGCTGCTTGCTCAGAACCGAAGCCGATCACTTTTCGTCCTAGACGACGTTTAATGATTTGATCGATTCCGTCAAAAGCTCCTCCAACGATAAACAACACATTAGTTGTATCGATTTGGATGAACTCTTGATGAGGATGTTTACGTCCACCTTGGGGAGGTACACTCGCTTGAGTTCCTTCGAGGATTTTCAATAGCGCTTGCTGCACTCCCTCACCAGATACATCTCTTGTGATGGATGGGTTCTCTGATTTACGGGCTACTTTATCGATTTCATCAATATAAATGATTCCTTTTTCTGCTTTCTCAACATCATAGTCTGCTGCTTGAATCAACTTCAACAGAATGTTTTCAACATCTTCACCGACGTAACCGGCTTCTGTTAAGGAAGTGGCATCAGCAATGGCAAATGGTACATTCAGAATACGTGCCAATGTTTGAGCAAGTAAGGTTTTACCGCTACCTGTAGGTCCAAGCATGAGGATGTTACTTTTCGCAAGTTCTACATCATCATTTTTCACACCTGCATTGATACGTTTATAGTGATTATATACGGCTACAGACAGGTTCTTTTTGGCTTGATCCTGGCCAATGACATAATCGCTAAGAATTTCGCGGATTTCTTGAGGCTTCGGTACCTCTTTGAATTCCACTTCCTCTTCATTACCTAACTCTTCTTCAACGATTTCCGTACAAAGTTCAATACATTCATCACATATATATACGCCAGGCCCTGCTACAAGCTTACGGACTTGTTCCTGACTTTTACCGCAGAAAGAACATTTCAACTGTCCTTTTTCATCGTTAAATTTAAACATTCGTTTCACCCCTTATTATAATGACGCAATTGTTGCGACTGAAGTTTCATGATACGACGCTTACGCTTCCACTTCACTTCTTTTGCCCATCATATCAGATTAACTTCAAACAAAAAAGCAATACCTTTTCAGAGGTGTGCGCAACTTTTCTTGCACCATCCTCATTATGTAATTCAACTGCAGATAAGTCAAACAATGGAGCACCATTACTATTGTATGTAAACAGCTGGAGAAGTATCAACTATCTTCCCCATTAATCTTTACCTCTATACTCTATAATATAGAAATATATGAGAAGACAAGGTACGATCATGCACCTTGTCTTCTTAGTTTATTATTCAGCTTTGGAATTTGCAACTAGAACGTCAATGGCTTTACGGACTTTAAGATCTTCTTTGATCATATCTGTATTTCCGCCAAGCATTTGCGTCAATTGAGCAACGTCTGTTTGATACATGGAAGCCATGTTCTCAAGTTCAGCATTCACATCTTCTTCAGAAGCTTCAACATTTTCTGCCTCTGCGATTGCTTCAAGAGTCAGGTTCGTTTTCACACGCTTCGCTGCATCTTCTTTCATTTGCTCACGAAGGGCATCTTCGTCTTGACCAGTGAATTGGAAGTACATGTCTTTTGTCATGCCTTGCATTTGAAGGCGTTGTTCGAATTCTTGAACCATGCGGTCAAGCTCTGTATCCACCATAGCATCAGGAATTTCAACTTCTGCATTTTCAGATGCCTGCGTTACAAGCGTGTCACGCTTGCTGTTTTCAGCATCTGTCTTCTTCTGCTCTTCCAAACGCTCGCGAGTTTTCGTCTTCAGTTCTTCAAGAGACTCGACATCTTCGTCGACATCTTTCGCGAATTCATCATCAAGCTCAGGAAGTTCTTTTCCTTTTACTTCGTGAATCTTGACTTTGAATGTTGCAGATTTACCAGCTAGATCTTCCGCGTGGTATTCTTCAGGGAAAGTTACTTCAACGTCTGTTTCTTCTCCTGCTTTCTTACCAACTAGCTGTTCTTCGAAACCTGGGATGAAGGAGCCAGAACCAATTTCTAGGGAGTAGTTGTCTGCCTGTCCGCCTTCGAATGCTTCGCCATCAACGAAACCTTCGAAATCCATAACGACTGTGTCGCCATTTTCAACAGCTGCATCTTCTTTAACGACGAGCTCTGCTTGACGCTCTTGCATTTGCTTCAGTTCGTTTTCAACATCTTCATCTGATACTTCAGTATCTTGCTCTTCTACGACAAGGCCTTTGTAATCGCCAAGCTTAACTTCAGGCTTCACAGTAACTTCTGCTGTGAATACTAGGTCTTGGCCTTTTTCGATTTGTTTCACGTCTACTTCTGGACGATCGACAGGTTCGATTCCTGTTTCTTCTACAGCTTCTGTGTAAGCTTGTGGAAGAACAATATCAAGTGCATCCTGATAAAGAGACTCCACTCCGAAACGCTGTTCGAAAAGTTTACGAGGTACTTTACCTTTACGGAAACCAGGTACCTGTACCTGTTGAACTACTTTTTTGAAGGCTTGGTCAAGTGCTTTATCGAACTCACTTGCAGGTACTTCTACAGTCAAAGTCCCCTGATTGCCTTCTTGCTTTTCCCATTTTGCTGACATAAAAAATTCCCTCCAACATCTATTCATTCATTTTCGTCCGAAGACGATGATCTGATGATTCTATGACTCTTTTTACATACGAATCTCGTTTGCAACCACTACATTATAACATAATCCTACAGCCTTTCAAGACGTGACCTTTTTCATTTATTCCCCAACGATCAATACGTAATGCTGTTCACATAGTTCGATTTCAGATTTGTACTTCTCTACGTTTTCCAATTCTTCATTCACAGACAATGGAAGCTGTAAATATTCATGCCCTAATTGTTTAAGGGCTTCGACAAGAATCGGGACTTCCTTTTCATTAGGAAATATTGGATATCGTACATAGCAATAATGATATAAAAGACGATTAATCATCTCATACATCGTCGGGTTGTTTTGTTCAATTTGACCGAGCCTCATTTGAATCTGTTTAATGATGTAATCAGAATGAAGCTGTGTTAATTCCGAAGGGACGACAGTAGATGTTTGGCCAAATTTCTTAATGGTGAGCTCCTGACTCCAACCTGCATCTCTGAACCATTCTAAAATGGAAGATTTAATGATCGGGTGGACCGTTTCGTTCATTAAGACGCGTTGAAACTCATCTGCAAAAAGGTCAGGGGATTGTTTTTTCAATTGATCAATCGCTTGCCACTGCTTATGTATATCATCTGAATCCAATGCATGCATAAATTCATCAAAATACTTCGTACCCTCTTCTTTATGACGATCTTCCAAAAGTTTCCGGCTCACCTCAAACATCTGCCAGAGTTGAGTACGGCTTTGATGAGGAATATCCTCTGATTCGAATACTTCTTCCAAAAGATTAATGATTTCTTCATACTGGTTACTTTGAAATAAGATGGTGATATAGATATGTAAATAATGATAGTACTGTTCGTAATCTTCCTTCATTTGCTTTTGACATAATTCTTCTGCTTCATCGAACAATCCAAGTTCAATCCAACTCATCAGAAGTCCTGTAATGACATCCGCATTTGCAACGCCATACTCAACAAGGGGCTCCAAGGCTTCTGAAGCATCTTTATACCTTTTTTCCTTCAATGCTTCCAACCCCACTCGTTCCAGAGCGGTTTTCCATTTTGGGAACATCACTAAGTTCCCGTTTTTATTTTCCATAAGACACCCTTCCCTAGAGTTTATACTTCCTTCATTTTAACCTTATTGTATATTTTTCAAACCTCTATTCATTCAGCTTATTAGGATATACTAAAGTATATTCACAACAAACACAAAGAAAACACTTTTGTATCTGAATTAAAAGGGAAATTCGTCATCATTCGTTATGGACAGACACAAAAAAACACTTCCAAAAAGCATTCGTGAACTTTATCTCAATATAATATCCAAATTTGCTTCATATTAGCAAAAAACAGGACTTTATACTCATGATGATTTCGTTTTTTTTGCTAAAATAAATAAATGTGAATAAAATTTCACCGAATTATTAAATTTAAGGGGATGTATCGTTTTGTCATTGCTAGATGATCAAACATTGCTGGAAACGTACATAGAGTCCGTGAAACTTCAATTAGATGATGAATTCGTCCACTTATTGACGAAAGAAATTGATAAGCGATCTATGGAATTGCCTAAAGAAAATCTCCAACTTACATGAATCGACATCAAGCGTTCGCTCGAAATGGGAACGTTATTATAGAGGAATACAGAAAGGGTGTGCTGAAAAAGCACACCCTTTCTTTTATTGATTAGAGGTTGGGTTGCTTTGACGTTGTCCAGACATTTTAGCAATGCTTGGGATAACGTTCTGCAACTGCCCTGCCTGACCAGTCATCATGCTGTAGGTGGCAGCACCGATTCCGATAGAAGCGACAATCGGCAACCACTGAACATTCTTCTTCTCCATCCTGATCACTCCTCAAATCGCTTGGCTTAATAGCCATTTCTATTGTGTGCGGGAGAAGGACCACGTATGTGAGTTAAAACCATGTTCTCTATCCTTTATTTACCTTTAAGTAATAAATGGAATAAGAATAACGGCCAAAGAATGACCCACCCTAATAACACAAACATATATAAGGACCGCTCTTCTCTACTCTGGTCTATCGGTTCTTTTTGTTGGAAGCAAAAAAACACACCAATTAGGATATAAGCGAAGGCTATCAAACGAATCACTCCTCTACACCATAGCGTATGAAGAAGACATGATATGTGCCTCACCTTGGGCAAATCTTTTTTAGATCCTCTGATACTAAACATGATAAAATGTTTGGAGAGGTGATTGAATATGGAACGGATTGTCCTGTTTGACGGGGAATGTAATTTTTGCAATCAAAGCGTGCAGTTCATTATTGAAAGAGATCCTAAAGGACGTTTCAAATTCGCTTCTCAACAAAGCGAAGTCGGACAATCGTTTATGATGAAATATAAAATTCCAAATGAAGTGGACAGTATCGTCCTGATTGAAGGTTCAAAGTCTTACTTTCAATCCTCGGCTGCGTTGAGAATAAGTAAGTCCTTGAAGGGTTTTTGGAAGGTCGGGTTTGCCTTGATTATTGTCCCTAACAAGATAAGGGATCGGGCTTACAATCTCATAGCTAAAAATCGTTACAAATGGTTCGGTAAACTGGAAGCCTGTGAACTGCCTTCACCAGAAATTAAGAAACGCTTCTTATGAACTTCTTGGTACAAAAAAGAAGCGTCCTGTTTTTAGGGCGCTTCCTTCGTTATATAAAACAATAATCCACTTAGAATTCATGAACTTAATTACATACGCTTGAGTTCCATTGATAGAGTGGAACACTTTCCTACCATTAGAATTTTGAGTACACGACTAAAGAGCTGATTCATATAAAATTACCAAGGATTTCTTCTTTCTTCCCCTCTTACAATATTAAAATTGTTTGGGACTGTAAGCTTTCTCTGTTACTTATTTCTAAAGAGGAACTCCACTGTTTATTATACATTTTGAATAAAAAAGCTGCTACCTTTACATTTGCAAAGGTAGCAGCTTTTTTTCATTTAGCGTCCCAGGAGAGATTCGAACTCCCGACCCACAGCTTAGAAGGCTGTTGCTCTATCCAGCTGAGCTACTGGGACATACTCATTAAAGTTTAAAATATGTAATGGAGCGGGTGAAGGGAATCGAACCCTCGTCATCAGCTTGGAAGGCTGAGGTTTTACCATTAAACTACACCCGCATAATCAAAAAGTTAGTTTATAAGAAAACAAGTTTTTGTTGTTGTCTTGTGAAGCGGACAAGAATTATTATATTAAGAATACGGGGAAATGTCAACAGGTTGCAGCAAAGAAATTAATTCTTCGCTGCAAGTGCTGTTGTCATGTGTAAGTCAGGCATAGGTTCGCCATTCACATGATAAAATTGTAAGTGTATGTCATTGATATCTTCCCATTCCATAATCGCATAAGTCGGTTCCTCTCGATCCCTCGGGAGCCTTGCGCTTCCTGGGTTGATGAAAAGTGTGTCGCCAACTTTTTCTGCTCCTGCTAAATGAGAATGGCCGAAGCAGGCGACTTGGGCACCGACTTCTTCTGCACGATAAGAGAGGGGCATCAACGTTGACTTGATCTGATGCAGATGTCCATGAACTACCAAAAACCTCACTTCTCCTACCTGAAGGGTTTGCTCTTCCTCCATTTCTGGTTCGAAATCACAGTTCCCTTTTGCATATGTGAAGCCTTCAAGCTCTTCAGCATCATAAGCGAGTTCAGAATCTCCGCAATGAATCATGGCATCGACATCCTGATGTCTCTCTTTGATTTCCATCACTTCGTTTTTCAAACCATGGGTATCACTCACAATTAAAACTTTCGGCATACGACTCACCTCGATTAGCTTTGAGTTTTCAACCACTCTTCAATTTGTTGTATGGCGTGGTGACGGTGGCTGATTGCGTTCTTCTCTTCAGAGGAGTGTTCAGCCATCGTACGGGAAGACCCTTCCGGTATGAATACAGGATCATAACCGAAACCATTTGTGCCTTGAGGTTCGGTAGCAATAACGCCTTCACACGTTCCTCTTCTAACAAATGTGTTTTCTCCTGGCCTCGCAACTGCTACAGCACATACGAAGCGTGCTGTTCTCTTTTCTTCGGGTACGCCATAGAGTTGTTTTAAGAGTTTTTCTGTATTTTTGCCGTCATCTTTTTCTATTCCTGCATAGCGGGCGGAATAAACGCCCGGTTCCCCATTCAATGCATCGACTTCCAAGCCTGAATCGTCAGCCACCACAGGAACTTCAAAATGCTCTGCCATCGCTTCCGCTTTAATGACCGCATTTTCTTCAAATGTCGATCCTGTTTCTTCTATGTCTATGGAACGATCAATATCTAATAGGGATTTTACGGAAATGTCGTACTTGGAAAACATCTGGCGGAACTCATTTACTTTACCTGGGTTCTTCGTCGCCACTATTAGTTCCTTCATTTTACTTAGCCGCCTCCGCTTTTGTACGGATGACGTCTGACCATTCTCCGATTGCTTCTTCCTGGAGTTTGATTAGATCTGTAACGCCTTCCTCAGCGAGGGACAACATCTTTTGCAGCTGCTGCATGGAGAATGTTGCTTCTTCTCCAGTTCCCTGTAATTCAACAAACTCACCATTTCCAGTCATGATGACGTTCATATCCACCTGTGCTTTGCTGTCTTCTTCGTAACAAAGGTCCAGGATCTCATTTCCATCAGGCAATACACCTACAGAGATAGCAGTCAAGAAATCTGTTATAGGCAGCTCTTTGATCGTTTTTTTATTCACTAATTTGCCTAAAGCAATAACGACAGCAACGAATGCACCAGTTATGGAAGCTGTGCGTGTTCCTCCGTCAGCCTGGATCACATCACAATCGACCCAAATGGTACGTTCGCCGATTTTATCTAAATCAACAACGGCCCGGAGAGAACGTCCGATCAAACGTTGGATTTCCATCGTACGCCCAGAAACTTTTCCTTTTGACGACTCACGTATATTTCTTTGTTCGGTTGCACGAGGCAGCATTGCATATTCAGCTGTAATCCAGCCCTTTCCTTGTCCACGTAAAAAAGGAGGTACACGATCCTCTACGCTGGCATTACAAATTACTTTCGTATCTCCAAAACTGATCAGCACGGACCCTTCTGGATGCTTCACATAATCCGTTTCGATTGTTACTTTTCTTAGTTCGTTGACTTCCCGATGATCATTTCTCATCAGTAACGACCTCCTTTTACCTACACCATTATCCTTGCCCATCTTAACACAAATTACATGCGTGAGGTAGTTAAAGCTCAAATGGAAAAGCGCCTCAAAAGCTTTTCACTTTTGAAGCGCTTCCTGACTATACTTTGTGACTACATGGCTTCAGCGCCATTGATATCCTGTCTTGTAACTGGTTCAGCCAATGGCTCTCCAGCTTCATTGAACACATGCTCCGTTCCATCTACATGGACTTCGACTGATTCAATATCTGCTTGATCAGTAAGGCTCATAACAAGACTCGCTAACGCCGCATCAGATAAGGATGGCTGCTCCTCCACACTCGTCAGTATGTTTTCATTGAAGGAAACCGTCAGCACTCCGTTTTCAAGCTTAGAGTTAACCAATTCCGCTCCTTCATTAAAAGGATTCATTAGTGCACTTCCGAGTTCAGGACCTTCCAATAACGCCTGTACCATCGCGGTATATTCGTCACTTCCTTTAGCTACACGAGTAGTCACCGGAACTTGATAAACCTGTTCCCCATTTTGGGCAGGGAAATATACCGTCACTGCTTCACTGTTCATAATATCTGTGTTGTTACCGACACTGTGGTTGATCCCGTCAGCACGGGAGACCCCTTTAGAAATCGGGGTCCCGTCGACAGGCATCACTTGCTGTTCGTGACCGTTGATCCAAAGCTTAATTCGTTTCACATTTTCGAACTGAGTCAGTGTATAGGTCATGGCTTGTAAAATTTTCTCTTCATCTTCAGCCGCATAATTTTTGAATTCTTCCGACACATCTACAACAAGCGTTCCATCCTCTTTGGCGTTAACTCCAAGAATTTCTGTTCCAGCAGGGAGTACCGCTTCAAAACCATTTGGCAGTAAGTTCGTCACAGGACCATCTTTTACCATATACTCAAGCGCCTGTGTTGCCACCTCTTCTGAGGCCGGCAGTTCTAGTGTCTGCGGGGCAACCATGCCGTTCGCGTCCATTAAATACACTTCACGAGCGACTGTGGCTGAAGAAGCATCACCTTCTGTACCTTCTGTCCCTTCTCCTTCTTCCCCTTCTGTATTTTCACCTTCTCCTTCAGGTTGAGGTTCATCACTACTCGGATCTGGCGTTGTTGTAACCGCCTCTTCAGGTGTATCCATTTTCTCTAATGATTGCTCTCCTTCAAAAAGGCAGCCTGAAAGTAACCCTACACTCAGCAGTAATAAAACCGCGAGTATGAAGGGTTTGTAGCCGTAATTCTTCATAGTTTTCCCTCCTGAGATAGATTGTACTACCATATATACGAGCCCCCTGAAGGATTAGACCAGAGAATTTTATGAATGAAAATGAGACTTCTATTTAAAAAAGTGAACACCGGCTGGTTCATCTTTGACTTTTAATATCTGTGCCAGGCACTCGAAATGGTATACCGGTGCCTGGCACCCTAGCTCTAAAAGTAGTGACAGGCACCGGTAAATTTCTGTGAGGTACCAGGCTTTTTGATCACAATTTCACATAACACACTCTAAAAAAGCTCTGCTTTAGTAAGCAGAGCTCGGAACATGTTCAATTCGAACAGATTTAAGAATTTGTACGGGTTCCTCAAACCAACTGTTTGCGACCAGGCGGAACTTTTCGATATCTCCCGTCGTATAAAATTCATGAACAGGAGAAGCGTTCCCTTTTTCTAAAAGCTTATGGTAAGCAAGGATCAAACTAGCTTCCCTTGCCGTTTCTTCACCAGAACTAATCACTTGAATATGATTTCCCATCTCATTTTGCACGAGATCCTTAATCAATGGATAGTGGGTACACCCTAAAATAAGAGTGTCGATATGATTCATTTCTTTCAGAGGCCGCAAGGTATTGGAAACGATTCCTTCAGCTTTTGGTCCGGATAGAATTCCGTCTTCCACCATAGGTACAAAAGGAGGACAGGCGAGTCCATTGACCCGGATGTTTTGATCAATCACTACGAGTGCATTCGGATAGGCTTTACTTTCAATCGTTCCTTCCGTCCCGATCACACCAATTCGTTTATTACGACTGAATTTAATCGCTGCACGTGCACCGGGTTCAATGACACCGATAACAGGAATATTCAGCGTCTCCTGAAGTTCTGTAAGCGTATAGGCCGTGGCTGTATTACAGGCAATCACCAACATCTTAATGTTTTTCTCTAATAAGAAATTGACCATTTGCCATGTGAATGCTCGAACTTCCTCCTCTGAGCGAGGACCATACGGACACCTTTTTGTATCGCCTAGATAAAGAAAAGTCTCTTTCGGTAATTGCCGCATCAACTCTCTTGCCACCGTTAAACCGCCCACGCCTGAATCTATGACTCCTATCGGTTGTTTCAATTCGCATCCCTCTTTTATCTCTTAGTTGTCTGTTTCCTTGTCTGTCTCTTTCATGTTTTCATGGAGAACGTGGAGTAAGCGGTTGAGTGTTTCTACATCCTCTTCCGGCACGCCCTTCAAGACTTCTTCGAGGTAATTCTGCCGTTTCTCAATCACCTCATGGATGATTTTCTCTCCCTTTTCCAAGACATGAATACGGACAACACGACGGTCTTTAGGGTCACGAACTCTCTCTACAAGCTCGTTCTTTTCCATTCGGTCTACAAGGTCTGTCGTCGTGCTGCAGGCAAGGTGGATATAGTTGGAAAGCTCTCCTATCGTCATGTCTCCCTTCTCCAAAAGCCACTGGAGAGCAACGAATTGTGGAGCTGTAATTGGATAATGGTTTAATATAACTCGTCCTCTTTGTTTAATAATTCCGGCTATGTATCTTAACTCTTTCTCTACATCAGCCATCATGGTCGTCTGTTGTGATTTTGTCACATTCAGCACTCCTAACGAAAATACTTTATAAATCTCATTCTCATGGTTTGAGCAGAAAAATTCAAGGTCTAACTTCTCTTTATAAGAAAAACCCTTTCAGGTATGGCTGCGTTAAACGCGACCTTACCTGAAAGGACCCCCTCCATCTCAATAGCAATGGTTAGCTGTTCTATGGAGATCACAATTCCAGTTCTCCCATGCGCAGCAGTTCTACCACTGCCTGGGAACGTCCTTTCACCCCTAGCTTTTGCATTGCGTTCGAGATGTGATTCCGCACAGTTTTCTCTGAAATGAAGAGCTCTTTTGCGATCTCACGTGTCGTCTTATCCTGTACTAGAAGCTCGAAAACTTCTCGCTCCCGCTTGGTAAGAATTTGTGTTGGCCGATAGCCGTCCTCCTTCACAAGCGTACCCCTCCTTGTTGTCCCTGAGCTTATATGAGGGGAATTATTTAGTCTCTGTATCGTATGAACAGGAAGGTCGCCCTGTGCTACGCTTTCATGATTTAGACACAAGCCCGAGTTCTTGCGCTTTGAAGAGCGCTTCTGTACGCGACCTTACATTCAGTTTATTAAAAATTCCAGTTAAGGTGTATTCTACACTTCGCTGCGACATGTGAAGGGTTTGTGCAATTTCTCTGTTCGTATAACCAGACGCTACTTCCTGTAAAATTGACTGTTCTTTTTCATTCAAAGAAAAACCGTTGCCTTCTTCTGTTTCAGAAGGAGTGCTTACACTGGCCTCTGATCTTCTCAACTGTTTGAATAAATGAATAGGAATAACCACCTCATCCCTGCATGCACAACGAATCGCGGTTACCAGTTGCTCACTAGTTGCCGTTTTACTGACAAAACCATTAATGTCGGCTTCCACCAACATATTGAAATGGGTGTTCAAATCAAATCCTGTATAAATAAGCAGCTTCAGATCAGGGTAAGACTTCCGGATTTTCTTCGCCAACTCAATTCCGTTTATCCCCGGCATGTATAAATCCAATAGGACGATATCATAATTTTTTTCTTTTAAAAGGGGTTCTACTTTTTGGTTTTCATGAGTGACATCCACTTGCATGTCCCCTTCTTGCTCGAGCATCGATTTCGTTCCTGCGCCTACAGCAGGATGATCATCGACGATTAACACATTCATCATACTTGGACCTCCCTTTTTATTTCAATTGGAAACGTAATCATGGTTTTAAACCCTTCGCCTAATGCGGTTTCTATTTCCAGGTGTCCATTCAGACCATTGACCCTTTGTTCGATCCCAGATAACCCAATATGCGAGAACAAATCACGTTGAACGGAATAGTCCATGCCTTTTCCGTTATCTGAGTATAAAAGCATCACTTGATTCTCTTGGCTGGATAATGATAGTTTGACAATTTTTGCATCCGAGTGTTTCATAGCGTTCGTCAAAAGCTCTTGAACAACTCTAAAGATAGCTAAGATCCGCTCTTGATCCAGTTCTGCATCAAAACGTTCATCCGAGAAATAGACCGTAAAGTTCGAGCGAAGCTGATATTGATGAATCAAATTCTTTAATGATTGAACAAGCCCCATTTCCTCAATGAATGCCGGACGCAGTTCATTACATGTCTCACGAATCAAGTGAATACTGTCAAGGAGAGACTCTTTATAAACCATCAACTCTGCATGCAAACTTGAGGTTAAATCATTTCTGTGCCTGATCAAATCATCCATCTTTCTATAAAGGTACAGTTGCTCTTGCAGCACCGTATCATGCAAATCAATGGAAAGCTGCTTTCTTTGATTTTCAGCGATCGTAAACAATAACCTTGAAAGCCATGTTGGGTATTTTTGTGTCTGGCCGCTTCTCAATTTACGAAGTTCTTTTAATAAATCTTCAATCGTGTTCATATTTTGAATCGCAATATTTGCATTATGAGAGATGGTTTGCAAATACGTTTTCTCATCTCGGTTCAAGGTTGTGTAATCTTTCTTCCCTTTGCACCACATCATGGTCAGCTTTTCTAACGAGTAGCCTACAATGACTCCAAACCCTTTCTCCGTTTCAATCACTGAACCGATATCATAATGGTGATTGTTCAGATGCTCATCAAAATGGTCGATGATATCCCTGGGAATCTGGTCATACACACAGTACATATTGCGTTTATTATGCTTGGAATAAATATAAATATCTCGAACATTCAGTACATTTTTCACTTCATCACGCATGACCTTCATTAAATCGACCGCATTGGATTGGTCCTTCATGTCCTGAGCCATCCGGTGCATACTCTCCTGATAACCATAACGAGCAGAAAACAAATAACGCTGCAGTTTGAAATCCAACACTTCTTTTACTGATAAAAATAAGACGAAAGCAGATTGGAACAGCAAAAACATTTGAATGTAACTGATCACGTATAAATCTTCTTCAACTAGCCAGCCAATCGTAAACATCAGAGCTAAACTCGGGAGGACAGACAGGATCATATAATACCGGACACGCGTCATGACAAAGTCAATATCAATCAATCTTTCTCTCGTTACCAAATACATGAAGGTAATCGGTAGAGCGATAAGAAACATAGCTCCAACTTCAAGTGAAATCACCTTCACTCCAAAAGCAAGGGCAGGAATCAAATAAAGAAAAATATAAGGAAAGAACGCAATCGTCATCCCTATGGCCATGTATTTAAAAATGGGACCCACCGCTGCACTCTTGTGAATATACAGTCCCCGGTAAATGATAAAAAACGAGATAATATACAAAACCAAAAGCAAGCCGCCGGGGATCGGGTCAAAGAATGCTGGATAAGATTCTATAGTCAGGAAGTAACCTTCGAGTAACGATACAAACCCTACAGTGAGGTATAGCGAATACACGATTTTTTTTGAAAACCAATAAATGTTCAATTCCTGAAAGTAGTTATATAAAAAATGGATTAAAATCACAGGGGAAAACAAAAATAACCCTGTGTTTAAAAATAGACCGTACAAATCATCCCTTACCGCGCCACTGTTGCTTAAATATCCAGTAGCAATAGCTAGAAAGAACAAAATCAACTGTTCTGCTGAATACCTCTTCGGTACTCGTTTATGAACAAGGTAGGATATACCCAGAATAACTAAAAAGAAAAGAGCGGGAATGACAATGTACAATAACCAATGAATGGGACTTGAATTTTCAATGTCATTGTAGAAAGTCTCTTGTCCATTATGTTGTATTGAAAATGAGTTCGCTCCTTCCAGCTCATTGAACATTGAAACAGAACGATGTTCCTCTGGGGGTTCATCATTTATCGAATGGATTTCTCCTCCAAGCGGAAACCCATGACGGTCTCCCCAACTTCCACTGTGTACAGAGGTCACCACCCATTCTCCTTGTCTTTCGTTTACGCCGATTCCAAGGTAGGGCTGGGTGACGGATAATACGATCATGTAACAAGCGGATAAAATGAAAAAGGATAGAACCAACCACTGAGACCATTTGAAATTAAACATGTATAAATCCACCTTCGTACATTATTCAACCAAGTCTATTATACTATGGAACTTACAGCCTACAACCCATAGTCTTTTTTCCATATATTATTCAGCAATATGGCAGGATTCTTGAAGACTTGATTTCGAGATGTTTGTGCAATTCTTGGGGCTACGGGAAAAGGTTCGCTTTCCATGGGGCGGGCGCTGAGCCTCCTCAGGCTACGCCTTCCGGGGTCTCAGCTGTCCCGCACACCCCATAGGAGTCTCACCGTTTCCCTCCGCCCCTTTGCCATACGAGGTTCTCGAAATCCCTTGAGCAGTAACCTGCCGATCTCTGTAACGAAAGCCTGTTCACCCACGCCGTTATAGAGTTGTTTCAACCATACATCCTGCACGAATAAGGCGTGGGAACAGGGTCTGGGAAACGTCCGCATGAAAAAAGAATGGAGACACAAACGCGTGTGTTTTTCTACTGACTGATTCAAAACATTGCAAATCGTCGTTTCCCTGACCCCGTATCCAAGGCTAGGATTTGTCTTTCATTATTTCAGCTAAGCAAGGCCTTCTTTAAGGATTTTTGTTAGGTGCTCCTTGCACCCCTAAAGAAAGCGAGCTATTCCCCGCAGCCCCCATCCACTCAACAAAAGTCTCGAAACTGAGTCTTCCACAAGCGGGAGCGTTTGTGGAAGAAGTAGAAATGAAAAAAAAAGAAGTCTCCATAAAAAATGGAGACTTCTTTAGTAATATTAGACGCGTTGGTCGCTTCCGAAGAAGCTTTTGAAAGATTCAATAGCTGTGTCACGGTTAAGGGCAGCAATGGAAGTCGTTAAAGGAATTCCTTTAGGACATGACTGTACACAGTTTTGTGCGTTTCCGCAACCCATTAGACCCTCTTCATCCATGATTGTCTGCAAACGTTCACTCTTATTCATCTCTCCTGTAGGGTGGGAGTTGAACAGACGAACTTGAGACAATGGAGCAGGTCCGATGAAGTCCGACTTACTATTGACGTTCGGGCAAGCTTCCAAGCATACTCCACATGTCATACATTTGGATAACTCATAAGCCCACTGACGTTTACTTTCTGGCATCTTAGGTCCTGGACCTAGATCGTATGTTCCATCAATTGGAATCCAGGCTTTAACTTTCTTCAATGAATCGAACATCCGGCTGCGATCAACTGCCAGGTCACGGTTGACTGGGAATGTCGTCATAGGAGCCAAGCGGATCGGCTGTTCGAGTTGGTCAACAAGTGCTGTACAGGATTGACGAGGTGTGCCATTGATCACCATGGAACAAGCGCCACATACCTCTTCCAAACAACCCATATCCCAATAAACAGGAGTCGTCGGTTCACCATCTGCATTGACAGGGTTACGACGAATTTCCATAAGCGCAGAGATGACGTTCATATTTTCACGATACGGAATCTCGAATTTCTCTTCATAAGATGATTCATCAGGGTGGTCCTGACGAGTAATGATCATCGTGACCGTTTTATTTTCGCTCATGATCGTTACCTCCTTTATTTACTTTTCGAGTAGTCACGTTTACGAGGCTCGATTAAGGATGTATCGACTTCGTCATAACGGAATACCGGCTTATTGTTTTCTTTATCAAAGCTAGCAACCGTTGTCTTCAGCCAATCTTCGTCATTACGTTCAGGGAATTCTGGCTTATAGTGGGCGCCACGGCTTTCATTACGGTTGTATGCGCCTTGAGTAATAACACGCGCTAACTGGAGCATGTTCCAAAGCTGACGTGTGAACATGGCTCCCTGGTTGCTCCAGCGAGAAGTATCATTGATGTTGATTCGTTTGTAACGATCCATCAATTCTACGATCTTTTCATCTGTTTTCAGAAGCTTTTCGTTTTCCCGGACAACCGTAACGTTGTCCGTCATCCATTCCCCAAGCTCTTTATGAATTTGGTAAGCATTTTCATCGCCATCCATATTCATAATTTCCTCGAATTTATCCTGTTCTTCTTTTACTTTCTCTTCAAACAGTTTGGATGTCATATCATCCGCCAGTGTTTCTAATCCATCAATATATTTAACAGCATTCGGTCCAGCTACCATTCCACCAAAAATGGAAGAAAGAAGTGAGTTTGCCCCGAGTCTGTTCCCACCGTGTTGAGTATAATCACATTCTCCGGCAGCGAAAATTCCTGGGATATTGGTCATCTGGTCATAATCGACCCACATTCCACCCATGGAGTAGTGCACCGCAGGGAAAATCTTCATCGGTACTTTACGCGGATCATCTCCTACGAATTTTTCATAGATTTCAATGATTCCGCCAAGCTTGACGTCCAATTCCTTCGGATCTTTATGGGAAAGGTCAAGATACACCATGTTTTCACCATTGATCCCTAGCTTTTGATTGACACAAACATCAAAGATTTCGCGTGTCGCAATGTCACGTGGTACGAGGTTTCCATAAGCCGGATATTTTTCCTCTAAGAAATACCATGGCTCCCCATCTTTATATGTCCATACACGTCCACCTTCACCACGAGCCGATTCACTCATAAGGCGCAATTTGTCATCCCCAGGAATCGCTGTCGGGTGAATTTGAATGAATTCTCCGTTTGCATAGTCTACGCCTTGCTGATAAAGGGCACCTGCTGCGGATCCTGTGTTGATGACAGAGTTCGTTGACTTACCGAAAATGATTCCAGGTCCGCCTGTTGCCATGATGACAGCATCTGCTGGGAAGGCTTTAATTTCGTGGTCACTAAGGTTCTGACCAATAATACCTCGACCTACACCTTTATCATCGACAATGGCGGATAGGAATTCCCAGTTTTCATATTTCGTTACAAGGCCATTCACTTCATGGCGACGCACTTGTTCATCAAGAGCGTAAAGAAGCTGTTGACCGGTTGTTGCTCCGGCAAATGCTGTACGGTGGTGCTGCGTTCCACCAAAGCGACGGAAATCAAGCAATCCCTCCGGAGTACGGTTGAACATTACGCCCATACGATCCAGCAAGTGAATAATTCCTGGTGCTGCATCACACATCGCTTTTACTGGAGGCTGGTTCGCTAAGAAGTCGCCCCCATAAACTGTATCGTCAAAGTGTTCCCATGGGGAATCGCCTTCCCCTTTCGTATTAACTGCCCCGTTAATTCCGCCTTGGGCACATACAGAGTGAGAACGCTTAACAGGAACAATGGAAAGCAAGTCCACGTGAACCCCTTGTTCTGCTGCTTTAATTGTTGCCATTAGGCCGGCTAAACCACCACCGACAACAACAATATTACGGTTTGTCATGATTGAAGCTCACTCCCTTGAATACTAAAAATCTACCGTTTCGTAATTGAAATTTTCATTGATTATATGCCATATGCGAATTGAATCAGTGTACGAACACCAACATAAGAGATCGCAAGGAAAATAATAATGCTTGCATAGGTCATAATCTTCTGTGAGCGAGGTGATACTGTGATTCCCCAGCTGACAAAGAACGACCAAAGACCATTAGAGAAGTGGAAAGTCGTTGAGATGACCCCTACTATGTAGAACCAAAAGAAGAAAGGTTCAGTAAGGATGCCTTCCATCAACGAATAGTTCAATTCTGCCCAACCGAAACCAATAGCAATTCTCGTTTCCCATACATGCCATGCAATGAATATGAGTGTGATGATTCCAGTGATCCGTTGGAAGATGAACATCCAGTTCCTGAAATAACCGAAGTTAGATAAATTACTTTTCGCTGTGAAAGCAATATACACTCCGTAAATAGAGTGGAACAACAGTGGTAAAAAGATAATGAAAGTCTCCAGTACATAACGATATGGCAAGCTCTCCATAAAATGAGCTGCAGCGTTAAATGCTTCTGGTCCACGTGTTGCAAAATAGTTCACAGTCAAGTGCTGGATCAAAAAGATCCCGATTGGGACGACTCCCAAAAGTGAATGCAGTCTTCGATTAACGTATCCGCGTGTTCCCGCCATATTTACCCCCCTCAAGATGATAACAGTTTGAATATGAACATTTTTCAGACAGTTAAGCGCTTTAATTTAGCGTTAAAAATAATAGGAAAAGCCCCTGTTCCCTTCTTACTTGTCTGACCAATGTACAATTTGTGACATGTTTATTGTACTTCTATCCCGTATAAGCGTCAAGAAAGCACGTTCATAATTTGCTCAAAAATACACATTTATTTCCTTTCGATGAAAAGGGACAATTTTTATTGCACCAAACCTTGTTTCGAGTGATAATAAGGAGAGAAAGGAATGAGCGTTTTGAAAGAATCTACGAAGCTAACAACCGGCAACATTTCATCGCTTGTAGGGACAGGCGCAGGTTTTGATTTGATGCGTTATTACACCCTCCCGGATTTCTTAGGGAAAGATGCCCCCTACCTCCTTTATTATATGGGGAAGAACATGGCTAGACAGACAGAAATCAGCACCTTGGATGAGCTTTATGAGTTTTTCCAGTACATGGGCTGGGGTGAACTTGTTTTAGTCAAAGAAAAGAGAAAAGAAATGATTTTTAAATTGAGCGGCCATATGATAGAGAAGCGGCTGAATCAAAAAATGTTCGAAGTCGAGTTCCGCATGGAATGTGGGTTCATGGCAGAAATCATCTGCCAAATTAGTGATTATACATATGAATGTTTTGAAGAGAAAAACCACAAAGAGAACTATGTTGAAATTAAAGCACTAAAAGGATAAATAAAGAAAGAAAAGAACCAGCTGTTATTCTTCAGCTGGTTCTTCTACGTTATCCTGATTCAAATGGATGAGAATCGTATTAGCTACAGGTTCCGGAATACCTAATCTCGTAATATCCTCAATATCTGCATTTTTAATTTCCGTTACAGACTTGAAGTGTCTTAACAATAAGCGCCTTCGTTTCTGGCCGACCCCTGGTATACGATCCAGTTCAGATTGAATGGCACCCTTGCCTCGAAGCTGTCGGTGAAAGGAAATGGCGAATCTGTGAACCTCATCTTGAATCCTTTGGACAAGATAAAATTCTTGAGACTGACGATCAAGATCGATAGGGCTTGGTGGATCCCCGTATAATAATTCACTGGTTTTGTGTTTATCGTCTTTAGCTAGGCCGCATAGAGGAACATCAACACCGAGTTCATTCTCAAGGACATCAAGAGCTGCCGTCATTTGACCCTTCCCGCCATCGACGACAATTAAATCAGGGAGGGGCAGGTCTTCTTTTAACACCCGCTTGTACCTCCTTCGAATCACTTCCCTCATGGTTTCGTAGTCATCAGGACCCTCTACATCCCTGATCTTATACTTCCTGTACTCTTTCTTATGTGGTTTTCCATCAATGAAAACAACCATGGCTGAAACAGGATCTGCCCCTTGTATATTGGAGTTATCGAAAGCTTCGATCCGGTGAGGTGTTTCAATGTGAAGATGATTTCCAAGTGCTTCAACGGCTTTAATGGTTCGCTCTTCATCTCGTTCGATCAGAGCAAATTTTTCTTCCAAAGATATTTTTGCGTTTTTCATCGCAAGCTCAACCAATTCTTTCTTTCGACCACGCATAGGTATATGGACTTTCGTATCTAATGCTCCTTCTAAAACATCGACGTCCGTTGCAACCGGGACGAGGACTTGTTTAGGATATGGATGGTTTTGGTGCAAGTAGAAGCGGCCGATATAGCTGATAAACGTTTCTTCTGGATCATCGAAAAATGGAAACAACGTGACATCCCGTTCGATGAGTTTGCCCTGACGAACGAAAAAGACCTGTACACACATCCACCCTTTATCATAGGAATAACCGAAGATGTCCCTGTCTACTTGATCATTCATCGTCATCTTCTGTTGTTCCATGACAGATTCAATATGCTCAATTTGATCTCTCAATTCTTTCGCACGTTCAAAATCAAGCTCTTCTGAAGCTTCAAGCATACGCTTTTTCAAATCTTTCTTTATTTCCGTATGGCCCCCATTTAAGAAGGAGGTTATATTTTGGACAATTTCTTCATTGGTTTGTTTGGATACCTTATACTCACATGGTCCCAAGCACTGATGCATGTGGTAATAAAGACAAACACGGTCGGGCATGGTATTACATTTTCTCAATGGATACAATCGATCCAATAGCTTTTTCGTTTCCCTTGCAGCAATGACGTTTGGGTAGGGACCAAAATACTTCCCTTTATCTTTTTTCACGTTTCTTGTGACAATCAGCCTGGGGTGTCTCTCTGCGGTCACCTTCAAATATGGGTACGTTTTATCGTCTTTTAATAAAACGTTGTATTTTGGATCGTATTTTTTTATTAAATTCATTTCCAGTATTAAAGCTTCAATCTCTGAAGTGGTCACGATGTATTCGAAGTTGATGATTTCACGGACAAGTCGCTGTGTTTTACCGTCATGTGCTCCAGTAAAATAAGAGCGGACTCGATTTTTTAACACTTTAGACTTCCCTACGTAGATGACTGTATCATTCTTATCCTTCATCAAATAACAACCGGGCTGATCCGGTAGTACAGCCAGTTTCTCTTTAATTGTTGAGTTCATAAAAGTTCACTCCATGACTTGCAGATTATATATTGAAAAATACCACAACTATGGAACAAGTATGCAGGTTCAATGCGTCTAGACCAACTTAAGCAACGTCTCGAGTGATTGAATACGCAAAAAGCTGCTTAAGATCTTGAACCTGAGTACACCCTTAAAGATGATGAAAGCCGCGCTGCTTGGCAACGCGGCTTTCAAAGTTAATTCTTTCATTAGGAATGTTTTTGAATCAATTCAGCCAGGGCTTCTTTCGGTTGGAACCCGATGACTTGATCAACCACTTGACCATCTTTGAATAGAAGCAGTGTCGGGATACTCATGACACCGAACTTACCTGCTGTTTCTTGGTTTTCGTCAACATCCAGCTTGACGATTTTTACTTGATCGCTCATCTCCGCATCCAATTCCTCTAATACGGGTGCAATCATCTTACAAGGGCCACACCATGGTGCCCAGAAGTCAGCTAGGACAAGACCCTGGTTAGTTTCTTCTGTAAAGTTTTGATCAGTTGCTTTTACAATTGCCATTATATAATTCCTCCTCGACCTAATAGTCTGTTAAGAGTATATCACTATCTATTTTTAGTGACTAACAATTTGTTTATACCTTATTTAAACATGGAATAAAGCCGAAGCCAAATATTTGGCTTCGGCTTTAAGCTTACGCGTTTACTTTCATTTCTTTAATTTCTTCAATTAGTTTAGGCACAACATCGAACAAATCGCCGACAATTCCGTAATCAGCAACATTGAAGATGTTTGCTTCTGGATCCTTATTAATCGCCACAATGACTTTGGAGTTCGACATTCCAGCTAAGTGTTGAATAGCTCCAGATATACCGCATGCAATATACAGGTCTGGCGTAACAACCTTTCCTGTTTGACCGATTTGTAAAGAGTAGTCACAGTAACCCGCATCGCATGCTCCGCGGGATGCACCAACTGTCCCCCCGAGAACCTCAGCAAGTTTATCAAGTGGTTCAAAACCTTCCGCACTCTTCACGCCACGACCACCGGCTACAATGACTTTCGCTTCCGAAAGATCGACACCATCCGAAGACTTGCGTAAGATATCCTTTATTATTGTACGGATATTTGAAATCTCCACTTCTTTTTCAGATACGCTTCCTGCTAAAGAGTCATCTCTTGTAAGCGCTGGGATGTTATTTGGACGAATGGTCGCAAACACGAGTCCCTCTGTAACCACTTTCTTCTCGAAAGCTTTTCCGGAATAGATGGGACGTGTGAAAACAATGTCGCCACCTTCAGCGACTACCTCAGTAGCATCTGAAATTAATCCAGACTCGAGCTTACTGGCAAGTTTCGGAGTCAAATCCTTACCAATCGCCGTATGACCCATGATGATTCCTTCAGGTGATTCATCCTGGATCACCTGATATACCGCTTGAGCATAACCATCAGATGTATACGTTTTCAAATCTGGGTTTGAAACAGTGATTACTTTGGAAGCACCATAGTAAACCATTTCCTGTCCCATCTCATTTAAATCGCCATCTCCACAAAGGACACCAACGACTTCTCCCCCATCACTGACGATATTCGCTGCCGCAATGGCTTCAAATGTAACATTACGAAGAGATCCTTCTCTTGCTTCCCCGATCACCAAAACTTTTTTACTCATAAAGATTCTCCTTTCCCTTGTCTATTTACAGTACTTTCGCTTCTGTTTTTAATAATGATACAAGTTCTTTTACTTGGTCATCGACTTCTCCTTCGAGTACTTTCCCTGCTTCTTTTTCAGGTGGAAGGAAAATTTCAGTCGTTTTTGTTTTTGGTTCCACGTCGTCTTCATCCAAGTCCAGGTCATCGATTTCCAGTTCATCGAGTGGTTTTTTCTTCGCTTTCATAATCCCCGGCAAAGAAGGATATCTTGGCTCATTCAAACCTTGTTGGCATGTAACCAGGACAGGAAGCGTCGTTTCGACCTTTTCGACATCCCCTTCAACGTCACGCTCAATGTTTACTGTCGTGCCATCAATTTTGATATCCGTGATTGTCGTCACACACGGCATATCCAGACGTTCAGCCAGACGAGGACCTACTTGACCACTTGCTTCATCAATGGCTACGTTCCCGCCAAGAATAATGTCGACTTCTTTATCTTCAAAGAATGCTTCAAGAATTTTAACCGTTGTAAACTGGTCACCTTCTTCAAGGTCATCTTCCGTGTTAATAAGGACAGCTTTATCTGCTCCCATAGCCAGAGCTGTCCGAAGCTGTTTCTCTGCTTCCTCTTCTCCGATCGTCACGACTGTCACTTCACCGCCGTGCTCGTCACGCAGATTAATCGCTTCTTCCACTGCATACTCATCATATGGGTTGATGATGTACTCTGCCCCATCATCAGCAATCACTCCATTACTTACAGAGATTTTTTCCTCTGTGTCGAACGTTCTTTTCAACAAAACGTAAATATTCATGTCTATATACCTCCTGGACTATTGATTTTTAAATGCTGGCTTTCTTTTTTCAATGAATGCTTGGATGCCTTCTTTAGCATCTTCATTCCCAAACACCTCTCCAAAGGCGTCCGCTTCCGCATGGTTCCCTGCTTCAAACTGAGAAGTATGGGCATACGGAATCAACTTCATGACATGGTGAATGGTCGGCCCGCTTTTTTGAGCAATCGTTTGAGCCAATTGTTCTGCTTTTTCAAAAAGTTCCTCATTAGAAAAACTTTGATTAGCTAGACCTAGTCTGGCAGCTTCTTCACCACTAATCGGCACGCCTGAAAGAATCATTTCATATGCTTTCGCTGTGCCGACGTATCTTGGTAACCTTTGGGTCCCTGCAAAGCCAGGGATAATTCCAAGATTCAATTCAGGCAACCCTAACTTTGCATCATCTGCTACATAGCGGATGTGGCAGGACATAGCGAGCTCTAGGCCTCCACCTAGTGCCGCTCCATGAATAGCAGCAATCACAGGGATATGAAAATTTTCAATTCTGCTAAACAACTGCTGTCCCTTAGCTGCCAATCCTTTATAGTCATCTTCTCCTTGGAGAGATGTAAACTCCTTGATATCTGCTCCTGCAGAGAAGAATCGTCCCTCCCCTTTAAGAAGAATGGCTTTTATGGAAGGGTCACTTTCCATTTGATCCAGTTCCTTGGAAAGGTCCTGAAGTATGGAGCTGGACAGTGCGTTGGCAGGCGGGCTCTGAATCGTGATTTCTGCTACATTCCCTTTTACTTGTGAAGTTAAAGTCGACAAATCATCATCACCTTTCTCACTTATCATGACGGGCTAATCCATTCACAATTAAGCTATGGACTTCTTTGGCCTGTTCTTCTATGTTATACCGTTGCTCTTTCATGACCCAATTTGTCACCGTCTCATCCATCGTTCCAAAAATCATTTGACGTACAAGACGGCGATCCAGGCCACTACGGAACAACTCCTCCTCGACACCTTCTTCAACAATTTGATCAATGACGTTCAAATAGCGCTTCAATACATAGTTGATTTTTTGTCTCAACTCTTTATTTGATTGGCGCAATTCCAACTGTGTCACAATCGCCAGATGGTGATCGGCAGCCAGCTGTTCAAAATGTGTTTGGATTAAAGTCAAAAGTTTTTGTTCCGCTGACTGCTTAGAGGTTGTTTCCTGCTCAATCTTTTCTATGAATTGCCCCATTTTTTCTTGAAACAATGATACAAGGATATCTTCCTTGTTTTTAAAATAAAGATAGATGGTTCCATCTGCCACTCCCGCTTTTTTTGCTATCTTAGAAACCTGAGAAGAGTGGTAGCCATTTTCAGCAATGACTTCGACAGCTGCATCAATGATTTGTTTGAATTTCGGTTTATTTTTCTTCAATGGTATATCTCCTTGCTATTGCGAACTGAAAAATGAATGAATCATCATTCACTTATTATTCTACAAGCAAAGAAATATTCTGTCAACTTTCTTTTTGGGGTTTATTGAATACTTTCAGATTCCTCATACTTGCGCTTTTCTTCATCGATCAATGTTCTCCTTAAGATTTTACCGACCGCTGTTTTAGGTAGCTCATCTCTAAATTCATACAACCGCGGCACTTTATAAGAAGCAATGTTTTTACGACAATATTCATTCAGTTCATCTTCTGTAATTTCGCTTCCCTGTTTTTTAACGATGAAGGCTTTTACGGTTTCTCCGCGATACGGATCAGGAACTCCTACAACGACAGCTTCTTGAATTTCGGAGTGCTCGTAAAGGACTTCTTCCACTTCGCGAGGATAGATGTTATATCCGCCTGCGATGATCATATCTTTTTTCCGGTCGACAATATAAAAGTATCCAGCATCATCCATATACCCCATATCCCCTGTACGGAACCAGCCATCCTCACTGAGAACTTGGGCCGTTTCTTCCGGCCTGTTCCAATAACCTCTCATCACTTGAGGACCTTTGACAACGATTTCTCCGATTTCTCCATTCTCAGCTTCTTCATCAGCATCCATCTTGTAGATCTTCGCGTCTGTATCCGGCCATGGCACACCAATGCTTCCACTCATACGCTGCCCCCATACCAGATTGGAATGGGTAACTGGAGAGGTTTCCGTCAACCCATAGCCTTCAACAAGGCGACCACCTGTGACAGCTTCGAAGCGTTCTTGTACTTCAACCGGCAACGGAGCTGAACCACTAATACAAGCTTCAATGGATGAAAGGTCATATTTTTTCAAATTCGGGTGGTTCAATAAGGCAATATAAATCGTAGGGGCTCCAGGAAATAAGGTCGGTTTTTGTTTTTCGATGACTTTCAAAACATCTTCCGGTTCAAACTTTGGCATAAGAATCATTTTGTTCCCCATCATGACAGACAGGTTCATAACCGAAGTCATTCCATATACATGGAAGAACGGTAAAATGGCAAGCACGGTTTCTTCGCCGTCTTTGCACTTGTACAACCATTTCTTCGACATTTGCGTGTTGACGATCAGATTGTAATGAGTAAGCATGACACCTTTTGGAAAACCAGTCGTTCCTCCGGTGTATTGTAGTAACGCAAGATCCTCTTTAGGATCGATCTCTACCTCTTCCACATTTCCGCTTGCGTTTTTCAAGATGTGGGACCATAGATGAGTATCTGTGGATTGTTCCGGTTTGACGAGCACTTGATACTGCCGTTTTTGAATAAAAGGATAAATTTTATTTTTAGGGAAAGGAAGGTAATCTTTAATACCTGTCACGATGATGTGTTCAAGAGGGGTATCAGGTTTGATATTGGCAGCCTTTGGATAAAGAATATCAAGACAAATGATCATCTTGGCTCCAGAATCATTCATTTGATACTCCAATTCCCTTTCCATATAGAGAGGGTTCGTCTGAACAACGATTCCTCCAGCCATAAGGACTCCATAATAGGAGATGACGGATTGAGGACAGTTCGGCAACATGATGGACACCCGGTCGCCTTTTTCCAACCCAAGGTCCTGCAAATAGCTCGCTAATGCTTGGGCCTGTTCATAGATTTCTTTATAATCCAACTCCTTGCCCATAAAATAAAGCGCTTTCTTTTCTCCGTAAACTTCAGCACTTTCTTTAAGGTAATCATGTAGTGGTTGTTCTTTGTAATCAATAGTGACAGGGACTTCTGGTGGGTATAACTTGTGCCATGGACGTTGAAAATCACTCATTTGACAGACCTCCCTAATAATTGTCTTCTCTCCTATTATAACGACTAAAGGCTCATATTTGAATTATTATTTAAAAAATTGAAAATATTCCCCTTTAAACTAACCCCATTCCTGCATATATGCTCCCTTTTCTGGAAGACTCAGTTTCAAGATAACCGGGGTTCGTTTGCCGTATTTGGAGTCAGGGGTTGTTGGGAAGCTACTCGCTTTCCTGTGGGGGAGCGCCGAGCTTCCTCAGGCTATTGCCTTGCGGGATCTCGCCTATCTCCTTCTCCCACGGGAGTCTCGCAGCTTCCCAACAACCCCATTCCATATAAGGGAGAAACGAACCCCTATACCGAGAAGGAGTTTCTCCCACCCTTCTCTCCTAAGCATGCATAAAGCGCTCTGTATCAAGCTTTCACGTTGTGAATGCCAGCTGTGGAGGGGGGATATTATCCACTTCCCTCAATCATACAAGCTGATTTTTCCAGAAGTGGTTTCGAGAATCTTCCATG
>NZ_FNIZ01000017.1 GCF_900104185.1 Halobacillus aidingensis
TGTAAGTGATAGCAAGAAGCCATCTTTCAACTTTCCTTCATGCGAAAGAAAGTATTACCCGGCATTAGCCCCGGTTTCCCGGGGTTATTCCGATCTTACAGGCAGGTTGCCCACGTGTTACTCACCCGTCCGCCGCTCGTTCCACGAGCTTCACCCCGAAGGGATCCACTCGCTTCCCGCGCTCGACTTGCATGTATTAGGCACGCCGCCAGCGTTCGTCCTGAGCCAGGATCAAACTCTCCATAAAAGTTAAGTTTGACTTGCTCATTTGCACACCGAATGTGCTTGTTTCAAATTTCTTCTTTAAAGAAGAAATGTTTTGACGTACTGGTTGGTTCGTTCAGTTTTCAAAGATCAATGTTTTGTTTGCCGCTTCAAAACAGCGACTCAATCAATATATCATGTCCAGTTGTTTGTGTCAACAACTTTTTATGATTTATTTTGTTAAGCCGTTTGCGGCTGGCCGCTCTCTTAATGCGACAAGTAATAATTTATCATGTATGTCGTTTTGTGTCAACAACTATTTCATGATTTTATTTAGCTCGTTGCCGCTCTCTTAATGCGACGCTTATTAATATAGCACGCTGTGAATTCTACCGTCAATAACTTTTTACAAAAAGATTCCCTCTTCTTTTTCCTACTCAGAAGAGGGGATCTTTTCACTGATCTACATATTGGTCAACAGGCTTGTATCTTCTATGGAATATTTGCGGCCCTTTCGTATCCTGAGGCACAACTTCAATGACATGATGGTCTACAAGATATTCAATCATTGAAGATAAGTCCAAGATGTATTCTTGAATTTCAGGATGCACCTTCAGTTCTCCAAACGACCAGGGCTCTTCTCTTTCACTCATGAGCTGCAGCAAATGCTGAGCACTTGCCCTTGACCTTTTACTAATCGAGTGTTCCACAGCCAGGATCATTAACTGTATTCTTTTCTCTGTAGGTTCATCACTTTCAATGAGTTCCTGGTAAAGTTTATAGATTTCTGGTTCAATCCGCTTCACCTGGTTCCAAACCGTCACTTCTGGGTGGAACCCTTTTTCAATAATGGATAACCGCGCTAGATAATGAAGAGAGTTTACCATGCGACTGTAAGAATCCAAATACTGCTCGGAATCATACAAGTCTTTAGATTCGCTATAACTACGAATCAATTTTGCAAATTCAATCGCCTTCTTTAAATTGCGGGTTTGTTGAGGGAACTCCCGCAAGTGTTCCTTTAAATTCGTCAGATACTCATTTCTCTCAAAAATGACGTTGCCGTTAATGACCCATTCTACAGCTCGACGATAAGAACTTGTATCGATCCAATGCTGGAGGAGCTTTTCATCCACTATATGCATTGCTGCTGATTTATTTTCAAATTCATAATGTTTAACATACCATAGTTCCTCCGCGTCTCGGACAATAATGAATAGAATGACATCAAAATTATCCGTTACAGGACTAATCGGTTTCTTCTTCTCTAAAATAAGAATGCCCAGCGTGTTACTTTGACTGGCTTTCTCTTGATAAATCGGGCGTAATAGATCTTCCATATTCTTTCCCCCACATTCAATTTCCCTTTCTTTGTGTTTATTCGCTATGTTTAGGCAAAATCCTCTTTTCCTATTATATTTGCCTAAAGAAAATATGCTATACTACGTGGTAGATAGTAAGGAGGGACCCTGAGTGGCGTTAAAATACAGCAGCAAAATCAACAAGATTCGTTCCTTTGCTTTCTGGCTGATCTTCCTTGGCATCGGCGTGATGTACATCGGGTTGTTATTCAAAGATACGATGTGGGCAATGGCTACATTCATGATATTGGGCGTGGGGTTTGTCGGCCTCAGTACAGTCGTATACTTCTGGATCGGCATGCTTTCAACAAAAACCGTACAAATCGTTTGTCCGTCCTGTGAAAAACCGACCAAGATGCTCGGTCGTGTGGATGCGTGCATGCACTGCGATCAGCCTTTGACGATGGACAAGTCTTTAGAAGGAAAAGATTTTGATGAGAAATATAATAAAAAGCGATATCAGAAGGAAACTCAAGGACAGTAATTCATGAACGATCCAATGATTTCAAGCAAAAAAACTCCGCTGCACGTGCAGCGGAGTTTTTTTATGATTTATCATAAAAAAACTGAAAGCCTAGCGCTTCCAGTTTTAGTGAGCGTTATTCGATTGGCACTCTGTACATGTTCCATAGACTTCCATGCGATGATGACTTACATTAAATCCAGTCACCTGTTCAGCTAATGATTCCACTTCGTTCAAACTTGGATAGTGGAAGTCAACAATTTTACCGCATGATTCGCAAATCGCATGATAGTGATCGCTTGTATTACAATCAAAGCGGCTTGAAGAATCACCGTAAGTAAGCTCCCGTACGAGTCCAATTTCCCTGAATACACGGAGATTGTTATAAACCGTGGCTACACTCATATTCGGAAATTTACTTTCTAAAGCTTTGTAAATTTCATCAGCTGTTGGGTGAGTCATAGAATTCAGCAGGTATTCAAGCACCGCATGACGCTGTGGAGTAATTCGTACACCAGAGCCTTTCAGTGTATCAATGGCATCTTGGAGTCGATGGTCTGACACGGTCATGCACCTCGCTTTCATAAACTGATTCTTGATTTATAATATTATTAAATTAGAATCCTTACAATTAGTGTAACCTTTCCTTAAAGGAATTGTCAATATAAAGCACTGCTCAAAAAGTTGGTCTCTCATACATCCGGGTCTAAAGGCGTCTCTGTTCCACCAAGTTGACGATTCACATATCGAGCCGCTACGAAGAGGAAATCAGATAGTCGATTCAAATAAGAGACGACGAGCTGGTTATCCAATTCTTCTTCTAGTGCCACCGATATCCTTTCTGCCCTGCGAACCACCGTCCGGGCAAGGTGAAGAGAGGCGGACGCCTGATGCCCGGAAGGCAGTATGAAATTCTTCAAAGGCTCAAGTAACTGATCCCATTCATCAATTTGTTTCTCCAACTCATCAATGTGCTCTTTTTTCAGCTTCCACATGACATCTTTCCCTTTAGGTGTAGCCAGTTCTGCCCCGACATGAAAAAGGACCGTCTGGATTTTCTGGAAGGTTTGAAGAAAAGCTTCCTTATCCGTCCAATCTTCATGATTCAAATGGCTGAGAGCAAGACCGATCATAGAGTTCGCTTCATCACATGTGCCATAAGCCTCTACTCGGATATCATTTTTAGCTACACGTTGACCATATATGAGAGAAGTTTCCCCTTTATCCCCTGAACGTGTGTAAATCCTCATCTTAATACCCCCGTTTTGGATCAATAATATTTCGTAATTCTCCATCTCCACTTATAAAAACAGACAGATTCTTTTCAAAGAGATCGAACCCTCTTGGGACATAGTGAGGAGAGATCCCTGATAAGTGCGGTGTTACCGTTACATTTTCTTCCCGCCATAGCGGATGATCTTCAGGTAAGGGCTCCTCCTCAAAGACATCGAGCACCGCGTGTGAAATCTCTTTTTTACGCACCGCATTTAAAATCACTTCCGATGCAACCAAGTCCCCTCTTCCCATATTGAGAAAAATAGCACGCTTGGGCATTACTTTAAAATGTTTCTCCTCAAGTAAATATTTCGTGTCAGGGGTACTCGGAAGAGCAGCCACAACGAAATCCGCGCGTGGAAGAACAAGTTCCAATTGTTGAACCGGAAAAGCCTGGTCGAAGTGCGGTTTCTTTTTCCCCGACTTGGATACACCGATCGTTTTCATTTGAAAAGCTTTTGCTAAACGGGCGACTTCTTGCTGAATGGCTCCTGTTCCGAGCAGAACCATCGTACGTCCGCTTATTTCATTCATTACGGGGCGGCGGCTCCATTCTGCATTCTCTTCTTGTTGTATGAGGGTTTTCGCTTTACGGGACACTTGCAGCAACATGGAAATCGCATACTCTCCCATAGGTTGTGCATGAATGCCTCTTACATTCGTTACGAGTATGTCTCTTTTGGCAATTTCATCAAAAGGCATCAGATCCATTCCTGCAGATAAGACCATAATCCATTTCAGTTTCTTAGCTGACTGTATCTTTTCTCTATCCAAATCTTCTCCATATGTAATGAAGACATCCGCTTCCTCAAGGTAATATTTAGCTTCTCCCATACCATGACAGAAAATGAAGGCAGCTTCAGGAAAACGTGTTTGAAGTCTCAGTTGGATTTCATCCGGGACTCTTTTAATGGCAGAAACGATCTTCATGAAATCAACTCCTTCCCCTTTACTTCTATATTAGACGATAAAGAAACCATAGTCACTTGTAGACTATGGTTCGGTTGATTTTACGATAGGTTTTCTCTAATATATTCCAGAGCGGATTCGACGTGGCCCTGGACTTTAACTTTCCGATATTCTTCAGCAAGCTTCCCTTCTTTATCAATGATAAAGGTGGAACGCTCAATGCCATAATATTCTTTCCCAAAGTTTTTCTTCAGTTTCCATACACCAAACTGTTCTGCCACTTGATGGTCTTCATCTGCAAGCAGAAGGAATGGAAGATCATGCTTGTTGATGAATTTTTCATGGGACTCCACTGGATCAGGACTGACACCTAAGATGACTGCATCCAGATCTTCGAAGCTCTCGTGATGATCACGAAAATCGCAAGCCTCCGTCGTGCAACCAGGAGTCATGTCTTTTGGATAAAAATAAAGGACTACGTTCTTCCCTTTATAATCAGAAAGGGATACGGATTCGCCGCTGTTTGCTGGTAGTGTGAAGTCTTGTACTTGTTTTCCTTTTTCAACTGTCATGATAAGACCCTCCTAAATGGTTTCTACCATTTAGGTTACCTTAAAAATAGACAAACTTCCAACTTCAGCGTTCCTCTTTATGCTTTAACCAAACTTTCGCAACAAGTGCAGCCGGTAGAGTATACCCCACCATCGCCTCGATGATTGCAATCCATTTTCCGATCCCTACAGGCGTCAAATCTCCATAACCGACAGTAAATAAGGTAACCCCGCTGAAGTACACACTTCTTATCATATCGTGAATCCAATAACCTTGGATAAACGGCACGTCTGCCTTGTAAACTTCTACCCCTTGGAGGATCAGGGCAGCATAAATAATTCCAAATCCAACCATGACAATCGTATATAACATCATAACAGACACAAAGAGTTGAACAGAAAATATTTTGTGTTCAAATTCGAGGGAGTGAAAAATCTGACGGAGACTCATTCCAATCAGTGCGAGGGAAAGAGTAGAAATAATGATCGTAATCATAGATAAGCCCCTTTTAAAACGAGTAAACAAGCCCTACTTGTTCATATGAATGCAAGGGGTCTTTTATGCTATGCCTCTTATAGATCGAACTGGTTGAAGGTCCATTTTTCAGGCAAAACCGGGCGAACGCACAGCCCGAGGATCAAAGTCTGCATAAGATACAGTAAACAATGGAAAGGGGGAATTGTGAATGAGTTACGGATATGGCGGAGGCTTTGCGCTAATCGTTGTTCTTTTCATCCTTCTAATCATCGTTGGTGCAGCATTCCTATACTAAGAACAGTTTTCACTGAGGCTTAAGTGTCCTCTGTGTTACTTTCCTCGTAATCGATCGGACTACTGTTTCAACGCTCTAGAGTGAAGGAACCTTTCAAAGGATGCTTTCCGGGTCCCTGGATCCGGGAAGCACCTTTGTGATTCAGGATGGACAAGCATGCTACAATAAACGTTGAAAAAGATTGTTTAGGAGGTAACTTATGAATTTTTCTCAATCGGAACACTTATATAAAGAAGCAAAAGAACATATCGTCGGGGGAGTCAACTCTCCTTCCCGCGCGTATAAAGGCGTAGGCGGCGGAACTCCTGTTTATATGGAACGAGCAGAAGGATCCCATTTCTATGATGTCGACGGAAATGAATACATTGATTACTTAGGAGCATATGGCCCAATTATCACGGGACATGCTCATCCGCATATCACAGAAGCCATAACCAAAGCTGCGCAGAACGGTGTACTGTACGGAACACCGACCGTCCTCGAAAACCGTTTTGCTAAAATGCTCAAAGAAGCCATTCCTTCATTGGACAAAGTAAGGTTCGTCAATTCAGGTACAGAAGCAGTGATGACGACCATTCGAGTTGCCCGCGCCTATACCGGCAGAAACAAAATCATTAAATTCGCCGGATGTTACCACGGACACTCTGATTTAGTCCTCGTAGCTGCAGGTTCTGGTCCATCGACTCTAGGGACACCAGATTCTGCAGGTGTACCGGCATCGATTGCACAAGATGTCATCACCGTTCCTTTTAATGACATCGAACCATTCAAGCAGGCCCTTGAAAAATTCGGCGATGAAATTGCAGGTGTGCTCGTTGAACCGATTGTAGGAAACTTCGGAATCGTGGAACCAAAACCAGGTTTCCTCCAAGAAGTCAACGAACTTACCCACAACGCCGGCGCTTTAGTCATTTATGATGAGGTTATTACCGCTTTTCGCTTTACATACGGAAGCGCTCAGCAACTCTTAGATATAGAACCAGACATGACAGCTATGGGTAAAATCATTGGTGGCGGCCTTCCAATTGGTGCTTACGGTGGTCGCGCGGACATCATGGAACAAGTCGCTCCACTAGGACCTGCCTACCAAGCAGGAACGATGGCAGGTAATCCTGCTTCCATGTCTGCAGGTATCGCTTGTCTCGAGGTACTACAAGAAAACGGTGTATATGAAGAAATGGACAGGCTCGGCGCCCGTTTGGAAAAAGGAATTCTAGAACATGCCGAAAATTACGGCGTGCAAATTCAAATCAATCGTTTGAAAGGCGCGTTGACTGTATATTTCACGGATGAGAAAGTCGAAAATTATGAACAAGCAGAAAATACAGACGGAGACCGATTCGCTCGCTTCTTCAAGCTCATGCTTGCTGAGGGGATCAATCTCGCTCCATCTAAATATGAAGCATGGTTCCTGACGACCGCTCATACGGATGAAGATATCGACCAAACATTAAAAGCCGTCGAAAAAACATTCCAGACCATGGCCAACGATTAATCCCCCCTCTCCCCTATATCCCAGGGGAGATTTTTCTACTACTTTTTTCTGAATATTTAGTTGATTATATAAAATCTTCATGCTATTATATATACATAATTCTGAATATTCCCACGAATTATGATCTTTGTTTCATTTCTTTCCCTTTTCATAGGTTCCAGCTTAGGCTGGTTCCCCTTTGGCTTATGCGTATGACGCATAAGCTTTTTCTTTTGTTCTCCTCCATATAAAATGATGTATAATGGGAACATCCGGCTTTTCAATATAAAAGTCTCTTTTGAACGATTTTTCTTAATAAGATATTTTTACGGTTAAAGGATGATGACTTCCATGAAATTAGGCGCACGAATGATGAAGACAGGATTAGCTGTAGGGATTGCCCTTTATATCGGGCATTTGATCGGTTTCGTCTCCCCTCTACTCGCTGCGATCGCTGTCGTCTTTTCCATTCAACCTTCCATTTATCGATCTTATCAATCCATCATTGAGCAAGTACAAGGAAACACAATTGGTGCGTTGATTGCCATTATTGCCGTCTTTACCCTCGGCAACGACCCGTTCATCGTAGGTTTTGCAATCATTCTTGTCATCGGGATGACAACGACATTAAAAATGAACGAAAACACGATAGCCCTAGCCGTTGTAGCTGTTATTGCCCTGATGGATTCGACGGACCAAACCTTTTTATACTTCGCAGGTTCCAGGTTCACTTCCATGCTGCTCGGTATTCTCGCGGCATTTATCGTCAACCTTGTCTTTCTCCCACCGCGATATGAAACAAGGCTATTTACGAAAATTGACCGTGCAACCAACGATATTTTGCAATGGCTGAGAGTGACTACAAGAAACTTATCCGATGAACCTGCCCTTAAATATGAAATCACAAGAATCCAGGACGATATGCGTTGGATTGACCATACCTATCTTCTTTATTCAGAAGAAAGAACTTATTTCAAAGGGAGTCACTTCTCTAAAGGAAGAAAAATGGTGCTCTTCCGTCAATTGATTACAACAACAAAAAAATCTTTCGATGTCCTGAAAGCTTTTTACCGATTGGAACACAAAATTGAACAAATTCCAGAACAGTTTCAAGATGCCGTTGTACAAGAGCTCGATAAATTAGTCAATGCACATGAAAAATTAATTCTGAGTCTTAAGGGACGTATCAAGAATACTCACAAACAATCTTTGAGACGCCTTGAAGAACCTGACATCCCTTTGCTCGTTGAACGACTGATGAGCGTTTATGAAAAAAGCAACAATCCTGATAAACTGGTATTCCTTCCCCTTGCCTCGCAATTGATGGAATACCACTATCAGTTAGAGCGACTCAAGAAGTTACTGAAAAGTTACCAGGCGCACCATCAAGATGACTTTATCCAAACATCAGAAAAATAGACACCCAAAGCCGAGTATGCCTAGCATACTCGGCTTCTTTTATCCCCTTTACCAACACAGCTCCCCATTCTGTAAGACTCACATATTATTGAAAATCTCTTCATGCAAGAACGATAAAAAGAGCTCAAGGTTTTGAACCTTGAGCTCTTGATTACGTTCCCATATATTCTTGTTTATGATCATCCAGTTCCTGCACTTGGTACAGGTCATAATAATGGCCCTGCTTCTTCATTAACTCCTGGTGAGAACCGACCTCTACGATTTCACCATTCTCGATGTGGACGATCCGGTCCGCATGGGTGATAGTAGAAAGTCTATGAGCCACGATAAATGTTGTCCGTTCAGAAGCTAAACGTTCAAGAGCATTTTGAATAAGGTGCTCACTTTCCAAGTCAAGAGCAGAAGTTGCTTCATCTAATACAAGAAGCGGTGGGTTTTTCAAGAATACCCGCGCTATTGCCACCCTCTGTTTTTGACCACCAGATAATTTCACACCTCTTTCACCGACTAACGTATCATAGCCATTCGGAAGCTCCATGATGAAGTCATGGGCATTAGCCGCTTTAGCAGCCTCGATCATCTGTTCATCGGTGGCTTCCGGGTTCCCCATTCGTATATTCATCGCAATGGATTCACTGAAGAGGATGTTATCCTGCAGCACCATTCCGATGTTATCTCTGAGAGACCTGGCTTCAAAGTCTCTAATATCTGTTCCATCAATAGAGATTCGACCTGCAGTGACATCGTAGAAGCGAGGGATTAAACTAATCAATGTCGACTTTCCTCCACCACTCATGCCGACAAAAGCGATGGTCTCTCCTTGTTTAATGTCCAAGTTAACATTTTTAAGGACGAGGGGATCTTCTTCATCATATCTAAAGGAGACATCCTCTACTTTGACATCGCCTCTTACATGTTCCATTTTCTTTGCCCCCGGTTTATCGACAATGTCATATTTTTCATCCACAAATTCAAAAACACGATCCATGGAAGCAATGGATTGTGTAAGCACGGTCGCTGAATTCACGAGGCGCCGAAGTGGATTATACACCCGATCCATATATCCGACAAAAGCAACCATTGTACCGACGGTCAGGGAACCTGTAATGACTTGATACCCCGCAAAGGCAATGACTAATAATGGAGCAAGATCTGTAATCGTATTGGTCACAGAATAGGTGTAGGCGTTCCAGTTTGTATGGGTGATCGCTTTATCCAGGAAGTTCTTATTCTTCACATCAAACTGTTCCTGTTCATGATCCTCCAGAGCGAAACTCCTCGTTACAGGAACCCCCTGTACCCGTTCATGCAAATGTCCCTGAACTTCTGCAAGAGCCTGTGAACGATCGCGGGTAAGCTTTCGTAACCTCGCATAAAAATATTTGACCGCAAAGCCGTAAAAAGGGAACAAAGCAATAGATACCAATGTCAGCCACGGATCCATCGTCAACATAATAATGATCGCGATGACAATCGTAATCATATCCAGCCAAATGTTCATAAGGCCTGTAATGACGAACGTTTTCGTTTGCTCCACATCATGAATGACACGGGAGATGATTTCCCCTGTTTTCGTTCTAGAATAAAAGCGTAAACTCAAACGTTGGATATGGTCGAAAAGCTTCTCTCTAATATCATATAAGATGTTACTCCCAATCCATTGCGCCAAATATTGTCTGATGTATTCGATGGGCGGGCGCAAGATGAGGAAAACGAGAAAGGCTCCACCTAAAATGAGAAACAATTGATCCAGTCGTTCTGCCTGAGTCATGTCTTCCGCATTGATGATATCATCAATGACATATTTAATAATGAGCGGCATTAACAAAGGGATAGAAAATTTAACGATTCCTATAAGTACAGTGAGGATGATTTTCCCTTTGTAAGGCTGCACAAATCGCAAATACCTTTTTATACTGTCCAAAACAACACCTTCTTTCTAAACCATTCAAACAACAACGAAGCGCACTTTTTATAAGTGCGCAATCGGTCATTATCTATACGTTAAGTACCTTTCATACCACTGATCGATGAATTCTGGAGAAAACGGTCCTTTACGCTGACGAATCCATCTGATTAAAATATCAATGTTGTTATAGAGGATGCGATCCAACACATGAGGATAGTTCATCCGTTTTTTATGAATTTCATATTCATCTTCATCGAGTATTTTATAGGTCATATCAGGGAAAATTTTCACATCAAGGTCATAATCAATATATTTAATGGTTTCATCTTCATAAACGAAGGGAGAACTAATATTGCAGTAGTAATATACTCCATCATTCCTTAACATACCGATAATGTTGAACCAATATTTAGAGTGAAAATAACAGATGGCCGGTTCTCTGGTGATCCATCTTCTGCCATCGCTTTCTGTTACTTCCGTACGGTCATTGGCACCGATGATCACATGTCTTGTCCCTTTCAATATTGTGGTACTATCCCAAACTCGGTGTAACTGCCCATTGTGCTTATAGCTCTGGATTTCTATCCGTTTACCTGCTTCTGGGCCGGGCATACAATCCCCCCTTCCCTTTCTATTCCATTTCACCTTCTACCTATTATAACGACAAATGAAGTGGATTGAAAACAATTGGACCAGAGCCAAGAGTATCACGAACAAAACATCCCCATTCTTCCACAATAGCTCCCTATTCTGGAAGACTCAGTTTCGAGACTTTTGGTGAGTGGATGGGGGCTGCGGGGAATGGCTCGCTTTCCGCGGGAGCGCGGTGAGCCTCCTCGGACTGCGTCCTGTGGGGTCTCACCATGCACTTTTTTCCCGCAGGAGTCTCGCCATTCCCCTCCGCCCCTTTGCCATATAAGGATCTCGAAACCACTTCCGGAATAAGCTGCTTTTATGCACATGGTAATTGGAGGGGAATCAACTCGCAAGAACACTATTACGTATGCGAAAAAGTTGTTATAGTGAGCTTTATGCTTAAAACACCAGGATAGTGGAAGCCACCCCCACCGCTCAATACGGCAAACGAAACCCGAAACATCTCGAAATCAAGTCTTCAACAATCCCGCCATATTGTTGAATAATATTATAAAGGTATGTAAATAAAAGAAGCCGCCCGCTAAAGGGGCGACTTCTTCAATCGGGGGATTGATACAGGCTAAAAGGCAGCCTGGCCAACCTACCAACGACTCAGGTTATTTTTTCTTAGCCTGAGATTTTTGGTTCTGCTGCTGTACGTGCTGAGCGTCAGTTTGTTGAGCGAATTCAGCACCGTATTGGGATTTCCCTTGTGCAGCTTGTTGGTTTTGTTGTTTCACGTGGTTAACGTCTGTACCAGCTGCTGTTTTGTTTTGTTTCGGTTGCTTAGCCATGTTTATCACCTCCGCAAAAATTATTGTGCACAGGAGATGGGATTTTCATTCAAAAATCTTCTCAAAAAATAAACCGCTCCTTAAAAAGAGCGGTTTTGGATTAATGGGATAATCTTTTCGTACCGATATAACGTTGACTCCAGTAGTTACTGGACAATGAACTAATCTCAACACCATTTGTAGATCCAGTGTGGATGAAACTGTTATTACCGACATAAATCCCGGCATGGGAAGCACCTGGCTTATAAGTTTCAAAAAACACAAGATCTCCAACCTGACGATTTGAACCACTTACAGAATCCATTCTGCTATCTGCATATATAGATGCAACGGTACGTGGGATGCTTAAGCCTTCCTGAGCAAACACGTATTGAAGGAAACCACTGCAATCGAATCCTGCCGGGCTTGTACCTCCCCACTGATATGGTGTGCCTATATGCTTTTTCGCTTCCGCTATAAGACCAGAGCTTGACGCGGTGTTATTGTTCGTAGAAGTTTGCGTCGGTGAAGGAGTGACTTCACCGGCCACTTTTAACTTTTGCCCTGAATGAATAACATTACTGGATAGGTCATTCAAGTTCTTAAGATGAGAGACAGAAATTCCGTATTTAGTAGCAATCACCCATAAGGAATCTCCACTCTTTACCGTATATGTATCATTTGTTTCTTGTTTTGGCTCAGCCTTCTGTTCTTCGGACGTTCCTTTTTTAACAGGAGCGGATGGTTTTGGACTCACTTCTCCTGTGACGGTTAAATTTTGCCCCGAATAAATCACGTTATTTGTCAATCCATTCAACTCTTTCAGTTCTGACACCGACAAACCATAACGATTAGCAATGGCCCATAGAGAATCTCCACTCTGCACTTTATAAGTAGTGGCTGAAACGGTTTCTGTCTTTTCTGGCTGTGTTTGTGGTGCAGCATCAGTCCCCTTTTCGACGACCAAGGTCTGTCCTACACGGATAAGATTTGAATCAAGTTTGTTCCATGATTTGATTTCGGAAACGGATGCATCGTATTTCGTGCTGATCCTCCATAATGTTTCCCCGGATTTGACTTTATGTAATTCATCAGCAAAAACGGAACTCCCCCACAATGACGCTCCAATCAAAGACCCACAGACAGCGGTTACCACTTTCGTTTTATTCATCTATAAAACCCTCTCATATGTATGGTATAAGTCAAAATGGATAATCGTTATGTTCTATTACTAATTATTCACAAATGACACCGAATTGTAAATAGTCTAAAACTTCGCCAAACGAGGTCATTTTTTGTCTTATCCTTGTCACATAAAGGATTGGATGGTTACGTTACATTTAAGTTACAAGTTTGTTACGTTTTATTAGGTGACTTTTTACATGTATGAGGAGGTCAGATGTACATAAAGTATCTAAGAAGGAGGATGAAATGGTATGTATGTAGGACGAGATTTATCCGCTTTATCTATGGAACCGAAACAAAAGTGGCAGGAAAAAGAGCTTGGTTACTTTCACTATGCACTTTCACAGTCTTCTCCGTATTTGAACTCTGAAGGAATCACCCTTTTACGTGAAATCAATGAAGAAATTAAGCGCCGCGGCGGCTTGGAGCAGCAAGAAGCTACTTGGACCAGCGGCACTCATCCTGTCATCGATTAATATGAGGGTGTGCTTTCTGATGGGACACCGGAAATGGATAGTCTTCCATGTCTTCAGGTGCAATGAATATTGCACGCTCATGGTCAAGCGTTCCTTCTTTTACAGTAACCTTGATGACTTCCATTTCCCATATCAAATGAGAAAATACGTGTTTGATGCGATCCACAGATTCCCCAACTTCCACCTTCAAACCATATTCACCATAAAACCAATTTGCAACCGCTTCATGACCTATGTCTTCAAGAGGAACCATCGGGTACTGCCATAAGGAAGCGAGCAGACCTGTGTCCGGTCTTTGCTCTATAAGTACATCTCCCTTTTCGTTTTGCACGAGAAGCAGTAAATATGGAGATTTCTTCTGTTTCTTTTTAGAAGCTTTAACCGGCAGCTCTGTTTCCACTCCTTCATCAAAGGCTCTACAGTGCTCTTGGACTGGACATAGCATACAGGAAGGGGTTTTGGGTGTACAGACAAGGGCCCCAAGTTCCATCAATCCCTGATTAAAAGAAGAGGGATCCTCATCAGATATCAATTCTTTTACAAGCCCTTCAAAAAGCTTCCTCGTACTTTGTTTGCTAATGTCATCTTCAACACGAAGAATTCTGGATAGGACCCTCATCACATTCCCATCCACAGCCGGTTCCGGTATATCATAGGCTATACTTAAAATAGCCCCTCGCGTATAGGGTCCTACGCCTTTAAGGTTGCCTAATTCTTCAGCATCAGCGGGAACGACTCCCTCGTACTCAGATACAACCTCTCTCACAGCGTTTTGCAAATTTCGCGCACGGGAATAGTATCCTAAGCCCTCCCACGCTTTCAAGACCTCCTGTTCATCTGCCTGGGCTAAAGCGTCAGGTGTAGGAAACTTATCCATAAAATGATTAAAATAGGGAATGACCGTATCAACACGTGTTTGTTGGAGCATAATTTCTGATACCCACACACGGTAAGGATCTTGATTTTCCCTCCATGGGAGAATCCGCTGCTCTTCTTTAAACCAATGAATCAGATTCTTTCTGTAGGATTCCTTGTCGAAGTTATTTAAAATATGTTTAATTCTTTCGGCTCTTTTCATCTTTCTTCACCCTTCGTGATAAACTACTGTTGGAACGTCCGACCTGCCAAAGGAGGTATGGAACTTGGATACAGGCACACATGTCGTCATGGGCGTCGCCTTAGGGGGACTGGCTACGCTTGATCCTGTTGTCAATGCAGACCCCGATCTTTTCAATGCTGTTCTAATAGGAACAATGATCGGATCACAGGCGCCCGACTCAGACACGGTACTAAAATTAAGGAACAATGCGGTCTACATTCGGCACCACCGCGGCATCACACATTCCATTCCTGCTGTGATGCTCTGGGGGATCAGCATTCCCAGCATCATTTATCTGTTCACTCCTGAGGTGAATTTTCTGCACCTTTGGCTTTGGACTTTTCTTGCTGTCATACTGCATGTGTTCGTTGATGTATTTAATGCTTATGGTACCCAAGCGTATCGCCCTATTTCCCAAAGATGGGTCGCTTATGGGTTCATTAATACATTCGATCCGTATATTTTCACCCTTCACATTGCAGGGATTGTCGCATGGAACTTAGGGGCAAACCCCGGAACATTATGGCTGATCATATATTTTGTCATCGCACTCTATTACCTGAAAAGGTACTTTGACAAAAGAGAACTTGTTCGTCTGATTCATGAAAACATCAAGGATGTTAAACAAATTGCGACCTCCCCTACAATGAAGCAAAATGTTTGGAGGATTGCCATCACTACGCCTACTCATTATTACGTGGGAAGGGCGGAAAACGGACATTTAACTATCCTTGATACATTCACCAATAAACCAATCGATTATGAAGATCCCGTCATTCAAAAAGCTTTGACCGATCATAACATCAAAGCCTTTTTATCATTTTCTCCCGTGTACAGGTACGAGATGAGCTACTATGATGAATATACAGAAGTAAGGTTCATTGATCTTCGGTATCGCTCACGGGGACGTTACCCGTTTGTTGCATTGGCTCAAATTGATGATGAGCATGGAGACAATTTAAAAATTCTCAATTCCTATACAGGATGGGTGTTTACAGAAGAAAAACTTCAAAACAAAGTAAGCCCCATGTGAACGTATTGTAAGCGGGAGGAAAACATAAAGAAGGAGTCTCTCAAGATGAGAGGCTCCTTTTCAAATCCTGTGCTTTTTAATGGAAATACCCTTTTTTCTCAAGCATCTTTTTGTATTTGGGATTTGTAGCGACAAACTCATGAAGCTTCGGGCCATAATGGTGGATCCACTGCACGACAATCTGTTCAGTCACCTGTTTCCCTTGGTAATCATGCCCAGCTTTTGCTCTTGTTGATTCAAAATCTTCCCATAAAAGTTCCACCCATGTTCTTGCTTCGTCTATCGTAAGTTCCGGATTCTTCTCATATAATTTTTCAGCTAAACGCTGGTATATTTCATTCATGTGACCACTCCATATTTGGCAATGTTTACACTGCCATTGTAACACATACAGGCGCAAAGAAGGTACATACTAATATTGTCTCTTCATTGAGACTCCTGAGGAGGGTAACTGATGCGTAATAAGGCAAAGAATTTCCCTAATGTAAAAATGACGCATGCGCCGGATGATCAAAGCGAATATCTCGCGAAGCGTCCAGACGGTACGATCAATAGCAAACCTCAAGAGAGAGCGGCTAGATCGAGACATCGTGATGTCAACGATGTAGGGAGGAATTACCATGGGTAAACGTAATTTCAAATCGAAGGCCTCTGCCAACTATTCACACCGCAGCATCAAACATTTAAGCAGCCGTGTGAATGGGGAAACAGAACAAACGCAAGCAGACCAAATCACTGAAATCCAAATGCGTAAACGTAACTAAAAATACCGGGCACGTGTACACGTGCCCGGCTTCTTTAAATGTCGTCCAATTTGTGCCCTAACATAGAAATCGGCAAAGCTTCTTCGTCGTCGCTTGCTTTCTCCCCCTGTTTAGTTTTCCTGTATCCCCATGCAAACACGCCGTTCATATATTCAATATAAAACGTGTGCTCCGGATCTCCATCAATTTCGTAGGTTTCCCCAGCTTTAAAATCACCCGGGTTCATCATATAGGATTTAGCCATAATGATTTTTCGTTCATGAACAGCAAATTCGTTTACCATTCCTAATTGTTCCGCCTTTTGAGCTTTTTCAGTCAACTCCGCAATTTCAAGGCGCAACTCTTCTTGTGTATATTCACTATATCTTTTTTCCATAAAGTAAACCTCCTCTATTGAAGCTCTCTTTACATTCTAGCAGGGTTTGTTCACAATGAATATAAAGCAATACAGATAAGGAGAGATGAGGATGAAGAATGTTTGGATTACAGGAGCCGGAACAGGCTTAGGACGTGCTCTTGCCCTGATTTACGCAAAGAACGATTATAAGGTATTCCTTTCAGGAAGAACGGCTGAGCATTTACAGGTCACTCAAAACGATATTATAAAACAAGGCGGAAAAGCAGAGGTTCTCATTTGTGATGTGACGGAGCAATCATCAATAAAAGAAGCTGTTAAACAGATCGATTCCTTACATGTATTGATCAACAACGCTGGTCTTGGACATTTCGGGGAGCTATCCTCCTATACCGAAGAAAAGATAGATCAACTTCTCAACACAAACGTCAAAGGGACCATGTTGACCACCCAACTTGCATTTCCGATGTTAGAATCCACAGAGGGTCGTGTATTGAACATCATCTCAACCGCCGGCCTACGCGGAAAGAAGAATGAAAGCATCTACTGTGCAAGTAAATTTGCTGTACGCGGATTTACTGAGAGCCTGCACAAAGAATGGGAAGACTCACCTATGACAGCGACTGCCATATACATGGGAGGCATGAACACTCCATTTTGGAACGAGACGGAGCATGTGGCAAATCCAGATAAGTTAAAAGGTCCAGAACTTGTGGCTGAACAAATCTTTGCAGAGGATGACGGTCGAAACGAAATTTTCATCGATCGCTAATCGTAAAAAGAGAACAATTGCTTTTAAATATGAAACGAGCGCCTATTTGGACCGGTACACTCGTTCTTTAGCGCGGTCCACCCGTCCTTTGGCGCGATCTCAATACGTACATAAAAAAGGCTTGCCGCAACGGCAAGCCCTTTTTTTATGATCAGTGAGATTACTCTCCAAGACCTTCTTCTTTTGCTTTTGCTACAACAGCTTCTACAGCTTCCGCTTCGTCAGAACCTTCCGCCTTGAACGTTACTTCTGCACCGTTCGGGATTCCTAGAGACATGACGCCCATGATGGACTTCATGTTTACAGATTTACCTTTATACTCGATGTTTACATCGGATTGGTATTTCCCTGCTACTTGTACAAGTGCTGTTGCTGGACGTGCGTGTACACCGTCAGCTGCTGTAATTTTCATTGTTTGTTCTGCCATGTTAAACTCTCCTCTTTATTCGTTAATTTCAATGATGTCTGGATCATTGTGATTGATTTGACCTGATGCCTTAATGTTTACAGACTGTCCTTCTTGAAGGTTCGTAAAGACAATCGGCGTTACGATGGATGGAGCATTTTCTTTCACGTAATCCAGGTCCACTTCCATCAATGCCTGACCTTGCTTCACTTCGTCTCCTTCAGAGATCTTAGCTGTAAATCCTTCCCCTTTTAATCCGACCGTATCGATTCCGATGTGGATCAGGATTTCCATGCCGTTTTCGGCTTCAAGGCCAATGGCATGTTTTGTAGGGAATACGTTCAGGACTTTACCATTAATCGGTGAAACAATATTACCATCTTCCGGCTCAATTGCAAAGCCATCGCCCATCATCTTACCAGAGAATACTTGATCCGGCACTTCTGTGATTGGCATGATCTTACCTTTGATAGGACTTACAAATTCCAGATCACCATCAGTGACCGGCGCTTCTGCAGCTTTTTCTGCGTTCTTCATTTCAGAAGCATCTTCTCTTGATCTTGGTGTTTTCCCATCAATGATGTCTTGCATTTGGCCACGCAAGGTATCGGATACTGGTCCGAAAATGGCCTGGATGTTGTTACCGACTTCCATTACACCGGAAGCACCAAGTTTTTTCAAGCGATTTTTGTTTACATCATTTTTATCATTCACGGAAACACGTAGTCGAGTGATACATGCATCCAAGTGGGCGATATTCTTTTGTCCACCCATCGCTTCTAGAATTTCGAACGGCAGATCGCCGACTTCGCCATCTTCATCTGCGTCTTCTGCTTCATCTTCACGTCCAGGTGTCGCCAGGTTGAACTTGAGGATTGCCCAACGGAAACCAAAGTAGTAGATCACAGAGAATACGAGACCAACGATGATGACCCACCACCAGTCGGTACGGTTTGGAAGAACACCGAACAGAATGAAGTCAATCAGACCACCTGAGAAGGTTTGTCCAATTTTAACGCCAAGAATCTCCATTACCATGAAGGAGAAACCAGCAAATACAGCGTGAATCGCGAACAATAGTGGCGCAACGAATAGGAAAGAGAACTCAATTGGTTCTGTGATACCTGTCAAGAAAGAAGTCAAGGCTGCAGAAGCCATGATTCCTCCGACCACTTTTTTACGTTCAGGTTTTGCTGTGTGATAAATCGCAAGTGCAGCAGCTGGAAGACCGAACATCATGAATGGGAATTTACCAACCATGAATGTTCCTGCAGTAAATTCAACACCGTCTCTCAACTGTTCGAAGAAGATCGTTTGGTCTCCTCGGACAATCTCACCGGCAGCGTTCGTGTAAGAACCGAATTCAAACCAGAATGGTGAATAGAAAATGTGGTGCAGGCCGAATGGAATCAAGGAACGCTCAATCAACCCGAAGAAGAAAGCAGAAACGGTCTGGTTCCCCTCCAACATTAAGTGTGAAAGAGCATTCAATCCTGTTTGAGCAAATGGCCATACCCACAGCATGATAATCCCTAAGAAAAGGGATGAAAAAGCGGTGATGATTGGTACGAAACGCTTCCCGGCAAAGAACCCGAGAAACTGCGGTAATTCAATATTGAAGAACCGGTTATAAAGAGCAGCGGCCAAAATACCAACGATGATACCGCCAAATACTCCTGTTTGAAGCGTCGGTATACCGAGGACTTCCGCATAAGCAGGATCAGAGGTCATATCGGCATCAACATTACCGAGTACCCCCATAACCACATTCATGATTAAATAACCGATGATGGCAGCAAGACCTGCTACCCCATCCCCTTTTGCTAAGCCGATGGCAACACCGACAGCGAATAACAACGGCAAGTTGTCAAATACAATTCCTCCGGCTTCAGCCATTACTTGCAGCAGTGTCTGAACCCAAGGTGTTCCGAAGAATGGCACTTTATCAACAAAGTTGTCTTGAGCAAAGCTTGTACCAAAAGCAAGAAGAATACCAGCCGCAGGCAAAAGTGCGACAGGAGTCATCAAGGCTTTACCAACTTTTTGCAGTGTGCCGAAAGCATTCTTGAACATTATGTTTTCCTCCTTTTTATTTTGTGACGCAAGCCTCTGGCCCCATAAAATCCATTTGTCAGAAAAATAAAACGTTTTCAACAAAAAAGGAACATTAAGCGTCCTATTGAGGACGCCGTTTATGGATAATAGCTCGTCCCGCTATTCACCAGCAGGACAATAAAAAAACATGAGCACAAGAGGTGAATGGGTTCCATAAGGATAGTCCTATCCCTATGATAACCACTTCACCTTCATGTACTCATGCCTGATCGTGTCAGTAACACGTACGTTTTAGGTTTTATGGGTTAAACGCTGCAAATGGATCGTCAAATAAATCGCTTCCGACTCATCCACAGGCTTATTCAGTTGCTTTTGCATCACTTTTATCAATTTCCATGCTAAATTATAGCACACAGGATATTCTTCTTTCAACATATTAGCCAAACGAATTTCGTCTCCCACGTGTTCATCTTGATAAACCCGGTCGATGGCCCTGTGCAAATGCTGAACAAGTCTGTGGTAGTCCACACTCTTTTTATCAATTTGAACGTCCATCGTATCCTCAACAAGCTGCACAAGATGTGTGATGAGCTGGTTATGGCGGTTGAGTTCCCTTAATGTCTTGTCCGTTACCGCACTGTGAATATGGAGAGCGATGAACCCTACCTCTCCTTCTGGAAACTGGATGCCCATTTTATCGTAAATCATCGTCACGACTTCCATCGCAATTTGATATTCCTTCGGATAAAGGGATTCAATTTCAAGTAAGAATGGATTCGAGAACTGAAGGTCCTTTTTTGCTCGATTGATAGCAAATGCAAGGTGATCCGTCAGCGCGACGTGAATATGTTGGTTGAGCTCTTGTCCCATTCGCGATTCGACGTGATGGAGGATATCACTCATGAAGTCAATCAAATTCTCGTCGATGTACGGCAATAAACTCATATACTGTTCTTTTTCCTGTTCATTACTCAGTAAAAATGTCTTGTCGGCTTTTTCGGAAGAAATTTCGTCTCCCTTCTTCCGGTTAAAACCGATTCCTTTCCCAATTAATACCACTTCTTCATAAGTTGGGTGGGAAGCAATGACTACATTATTATTGAGCACTTTTTTTATCTTTATCTGCTTTTCCATAATGGTCCCCCACTTAAATTACACTAAAAGCGTTTTCAGTCATTTCATAACCTCTATCCTATATTTGATTTGTTTTTTTTACAAGTGGAAGGCTAAGGAATAAGCTTTCCTCTTTGTATGAAAGCGATTACGTCGTGTACAATCATTTAGGTGCTGGGAAACGCCCCGCAGAGAAAGGAGACGAAACAATGATCAAACTATTTGTCACAGACCTGGACGGTACCCTTCTTGGTGTCGATCATTATATTAAAAACGAAGATATTGATGCATTGAAACGAATGGTGGAAGATGGTCCCCCTCTTGCTGTCGCCTCCGGACGTATGGACCATGAAATTGCAGAGGTTCTAAAGCGTGTAGGTGTAAACGGTCATCGTGTCAGTCAAAATGGAGCTTTTGTATTCAACGATGAAGATACACCAATTCATGCCAAAACGTTTGAATCAGAACTTGCCCAACGAATCATTCAGACCATCGACCAAGAACCGATGATTAAAACAGTTTCTACAGCAGATGAAACGTTCACGAAAGAATCGAACGCTTTTGTGGATATGATTTCTGAACAGATGTTTCACGAAATCATCGTCAAACCTGAATTGAATGAACAGGTCGGCCAAACGATTATCCCTTCAAAAATTGCGTTGCACGGGAAAGAAGCCGACGTCATGAAAGCTGCCGAAAGGATTAAAGAGACATTCGGAGAAGAAATTGACAGTTTCATTTCTCATGAAACATGTGTCGATATGATGCCTAAATCGATCAACAAACAAAGCGGACTCAGGCAGTTAATTGAAGGCCTCGGCATTCAACCCGAAGAAATCGCGTGTGTCGGAGATTCTTTCAATGACTTGAGCATGTTTGAAATGACCCCTCACAGCTATGCCATGTCAACAGCTCATGATCAGGTGAAGGAAAAAGCAAGTACAGTTGTCGATCATGTGCATGAGGCGATTGAGGACTTGGATAAAAAAGGACTTTTGAGTAAAAAAGAACAAGCGGCTGACATTTAAGTCAGACGGCTTGTTCTTTTTTTATTCCTTCACATACTCATCGATAAAACGATCAATAAGATCGAATGTAAAACCTTTCCTGTATAAACCGGATTTGACTTTCTGCTTCAATTCATACCCTTCAGCTTTGGACTTAAATTTGCGAAGCAGCTTTTCCCCCTGATAAATGACTGCTTCCCATTCTGTGTCTTCATCCTCATCTTCCGGCAAGTTAGCAAGGACTTCTTGAATGACGTCTCCCTGAAATCCTTTTTGCATCAGCGTCTGTTGTACATTTTGAACTTGCTGACGATAAGATTTCCGGCCATCGTTCTTCAATTTCTTTTCCGCAAATTTCAACGCTTTATCATATTGCTTATCAAAAGAGTAATGAGTGATGGCTTCATCCGCTTTCACAGCAGAAACCCCTTTTTCCAGCAATTCCTTTTTCAAAAGAAGCGGCCCTTTGCTGGAAGTCATGATTCTTGTTCTCACCAGGGAATTTGCGAACTCCTGATCATCCAACAATCGTTCTTTGTTCAACCGTGAAACGATTTCTTCGATATGCTCCGGGTCCGTCTCTTTGTCTTTCAAATAATCACGGATCTCTTTTTCCGAACGCATGCGATAGCTTAAATAATTGATCGCAAGGGTATAAGATTTATGAAGCGTATCGGTCTGAATCAGTGCGTTGATTAAGGCATCATCAAGTTCCATGTTCTTCTGGAGACGATATTTCACGAGAACGTCTTCATCAACACTGAACCCGTACTCTTCTCCATTTCCTTTATCCAGGAAGATATTGTATCGATTCTTATGTTTTTTCTGTGTCGTAATTTTCGTAAGTTTAGCCATCCGCTTCACCTCTTTGACCATATTTTATCATGGAATTCGACTTGCGTATCGTCAAACCGAACCAAATGGAGTAAACTATTGACAACCTCACACTCACAGGAGGAATGAACATGAAAATCGCCATCACAGGAGGTACTGGTTTTGTTGGTACCCAATTGAAAGAGAAGTTCGTACAAGAAGGGCATGACGTGTACATATTGACACGAAGTCCGAAGAAGTACAAAGGCACGAATCAAGTGACTTATGTCGGTTGGTTGAGAGAGGAATTCCATCCAGAAAAAGAACTTCCTGTTCTTGATGCCATTGTGAATTTAGCAGGGGAATCATTGAACAGTGGCCGTTGGACAGAGGAAAGAAAGCAGTCCATTTTAGAAAGTCGAATCAAATCGACAGAAGGCGTATTAGACTTGATCGATGCACTACCAGAAAAGCCGGAAGTGCTCGTTAACGCCTCCGCTGTAGGATATTACGGACAATCAAAAACCAAGACATTCACAGAAGAAACAACCGAACCCGGGAATGATTTTCTAGCCAATGTTGTGGAGGAATGGGAAGCTCGCGCTTCACAAGCAGCCGAAAAAGGGGTTCGGACAGTCTATGTCCGCTTCGGCATTATTTTAGGAGAAGAAGGAGCTCTCCCTAAAATGACCCTCCCCTATAAAATGATGATCGGTGGTAATTTAGGTTCAGGAGAGCAATGGATGTCCTGGGTCCATATCGATGATGTGATCGGGCTTGTTCATTTCGCAATCCAAAACAAAGATATTCACGGCCCTTTAAACGGAACAGCCCCCAACCCGAAAAGAAACAAAGATTTCGGCCAAACCCTTGGGGATGTATTGAATCGCCCCCATTGGATTCCGGCTCCCTCCTTTGCTCTGAAAGCTGCACTAGGAGATATGAGTACTCTTCTATTAGATGGACAATGTGTCATTCCAAAAAAAGCGATGGCCTCTGGGTACACGTTTCACTACCCGGAATTACAAGCTGCACTCTCATCCGTTTTAAATAAGTAAACTTGCAATGAGCAAAGCTAAGCTTTGCTCATTTTAGTTATCCAAAAGGCTTTTTTAAAGTATAATAATGGTATATCGAAGGGAAAGGCTGTATGTCTATGAACACTGTTATAAAAAATGTCCATATCCACCCCATTACATCTCCTTCTATAAAAAATGGATATGTCCATGTGGTTGACGGAAAAATACACGATTACGGTGAAAACATCGAGTTACCGAAACAAGCAGAATTTATCGATGGCAAAGGGTTGGATTTATACCCGGGATTCGTTGATGTCCACACCCACCTCGGCCTTTATGATGAGGGAACGGGCTGGGCTGGCAGTGATGCAAATGAAACGATTGAGGCCGTAACCCCACACCTGAGAGCAATCGACGGGGCCCACCCTCTTGACCCTGCATTTTTTAACGCGAGGAAAGCGGGCGTTACCACAGCCCATATCATGCCCGGGAGCGCAAATATGATCGGTGGTACGACCTCTGTTATCAAAACGGTAGGACATACGATTAATCATATGATTCTCAGACAGACGGCAGGCCTAAAACTTGCTTTAGGAGAAAACCCTAAACGAATCCACTCCCAGTCTAAAAATGCTTCCATCACTCGACTAGGCATTATGGGGACCTTAAGGGAGACCTTTTATGCAGCTATGAAAGATCCCGATCCCGGCCTTCGTGTAAAACCGATTCTCATGGCATTGAACAAAGAGATTCCTGTTAGAATTCATGCCCATAGAGCGGATGACATCATTACAGCCTTACGGTTTGCAGACGAGTTCGACCTCGATTTGAGAATCGAACATTGCACGGAAGGACATTTGATTGCGGATCAACTAGCAGGTAGAGAATTACAAGTCTCTGTCGGCCCCACTTTTACGAGATCATCTAAGATAGAGCTTAGAAATAAAACTTGGCAGACATATAAAATTTTGCATGATCACGGAATCCGCGTGTCGATTACAACTGACCACCCTTATACACCGATACAATACTTAAACATTTGTGCAGCACTCGCTGCTAGAGAAGGTCTGGACATCGAGGACGCTCTTCGCGGGATCACGATCACCCCCGCTAAGAACCTTGGTGTCGATGACCGGGTCGGTTCGATTGAAAAAGGGAAAGACGCTGATCTCGTATTATGGAGCGGGCATCCATTCGAGTATCTTTCTAAACCCATATGGACGATGATTGACGGAAAAATGGTATATTTCCAAGAATAGTGAAGCACTCTAACACCGGAAGAATTTTCCGGTGTTTTTCTATGTTCCCAAAAAACATATTGAGCATAGCCAAAGGTTTGAAAGTTGTACAAAGGGTGTATATGATTGATATACAAAACTTGTACAAGAGTTCCATAACGCATTGTGAAAACCCCCATTGTAGAAATTGCCGGTCTAACGCTCGGCAATGGATATAAAAAATTTTAAGGAGTGGGAACATGAAAAAATTGTTTTCGTCATTAGCTGTTGTTGTTTTGATCTTGGGAATCTTCGCACCTTCTGTGTTGGCTGACAGTCACGATCAGAACGCCATGCTACGCGTTCTACACGCATCCCCTGACGCCCCTGCTGTTGATGTCTACTTGAATGATGAAGCTGTTGTTGAAGGTGCTGAATTCAAAGCTGCTACTGATTACATGGAAGTGCCGGCCGGCGAACATACCGTAGAAATTTATGCAGCTGGAACAAAAGGTGAACAAGATCCTGTCATTTCTACCACAGTGAATGTAGAGGCAGGTATGGCTTATACAGCTGCAGCGATTGATAACTTAGAAAACATTCAATTGAAGGCCATCCAAGATTCTATGGAAGCAACTGAAGGTATGGCCAAAGTCCGTGTCGGTCACTTTATTCCTGGTGCACCAGCCGTTGATGTAGGTCCAATTGGTGGAGATGATTTATTCTCCGGTGCAGAATTCCCAATGGTCACCGATTATATGGAAATTGATCCAGGTTCCTACGACCTTGAAGTACGTACAACAGATGGAACACAGTTGATTGATCTTTCAGGTACAAACCTTGAAGCAGGAAAAGTTTACAGTGCTTTCGCTGTTGGAACAGCTGATAACCCAGAAGTATTGCTTCTCCAAGACTCTGCCGCTATGCCGACAATGATGCCTGCTACTGGTTTAGGTGGAACAGCTGACTCCTCATCGAATGCTTGGATGTATGCTGCTCTTCTAGGTGTACTAGCCATGGGTGCTGGCTTTATGCTGACACGTAAACGCTCAGAAGCCTAAAAATGGTAAGAAAACTTTTCCCTTTAGCCCTGGGTCTCCTCGTATTTTTCATCAGTTTCCAATGGCTGAATGAAGAACCTGTAGAGGACCCCAGGGTTCTTTCTACATCTGAAACAACACGCACCCAAGGTGTAGAAGTTAAAAAGGAATCTATAGTCACGGACCAATTAGAGAAGGCACCAGTTAAACAAAATTACAAGCCTGCTGTTCATGCGTCTTCCGAACAATATGGCATCACACCTGACCGGATTGAAATTCCTACGATAGACGTGGATGCCTCGATTCAAGCTCTTGGTTATACACCGGATGGCGGTATGGCGGTTCCAAAAAGCTTGACTGATGTCGGATGGTTTGAACCAGGGACGATGCCTGGAAATCAGGGGAACTCTGTCATTGCAGGACATGTGGATGGAAATAGCGGACCAGCCGTTTTTTATGACCTTAAGGATTTAAGTCCAGGTGATGAAATTCATGTGTACGATGAAAACACCAAGTTGACGTTTGAAGTAAGCAGAATCGAATCTTATCCCTATAAAAATGCTCCCATCAGGGAAATTTTCGGTCCCACAAACACACGCAATTTGAACCTCATCACATGTACAGGGCCTTATGATGATGAAGCTTCTACTTATTCAGAACGATTAGCTGTATTTACTGTTTTAACAGATCGACAGGAACTTTAAAAATTAGTAAAAAAATCCACGTCCATTTTACAAAGATTTTATTCACTTTTTTGATGGAGTGGATTATTATAAGTTTAGATGATATTTTATAAGCTTTTGGTGTAGGGAAGGCAAATGGTGCGCCACCAGTCATGACACTGGTTCTAGTGGGTTCGATTCCCACCCCGAATTTTTGTGAGCAATTGATAAAAATTCGAGGGTGGTCCGAACCGGCCAGTGAACGCCTATTTCCTATGCGTTCGGACCACCCTCCTCATTCAAGGAGGGATTTTTTATGCTAAAAAAGCGTGACTTACATGACGCCCCGGTTTTATTTGAGTTGATGAGCCATCCTGAAGTGTTTCCTTACGTCCGTCACAAAGCATCTTCCAGTGACGAGTTTTACTTTTTGACCAAACAAACCATAGAAGCTGAAGATCGGGGGGAATTGGTTTCACGTACCATCCTTGATGAGTGGGGGCAGCCCATTGGAACCATCAACCTATTCGATATACAGGAAAGCAAAGGCTTTTTAGCTACATGGATCGGTCAGCCTTATTTCGGCAAAGGATACAATCAAATGGCCAAGGAAGCGTTCTTTGAGGAATTGTTTTTCCAATTGAATATAGAAGCTATTTTTATGAAAATCAGACGTACCAACGTCCGTTCGATGAAAGCTGCTCTTAAAATTCCCTATGTATCCATTGGAAACGAGGCTTATCCTGAAGTGTTTTCTTGGATCAACCGCACAGATGATGTCTATGACCTGTATGTCATTACAAAAGATCAATATTTGTTTCATTACTACGGAGAGCAAAATGAAGAAGAAATGTTGGAAGCATAAGCAGTGCTTATGCTTCTTTTCTTTTTATGTTATTAACATTATCCACAAGGTTGTGCACAATGTGAGTAAACGGATTAAACAGCCTAAATACAGAGGTTCTAAACTGCATCCCTTTGTGGGTAAAACTCCCTCCACCAAATGTTAATTATGTGGATATCCTTTAAAAAACGCACTAATACACGATTCAATGTGTGGATAATGTATAGGAAGGTAAAGGAGGCACTTTTTTCTCTAATTCTTCCTTAAGAATTCCTTTTAAAGGGACTGAAATCTCAGGAGTTCCATGGACGCCAGCAGCGACTTCAAATTTATTGAATACGAGCACAAGATGGTCATCCTTCACATAAAAAGCGGTGTTATCTCTTACACCAGCAAACGGCTCTTGCAAATACATCTCCGGATCAGCTTCCAACGCTTTCTTCACTTCCTTATTTAATCGATCGATATACACGAGGTCTTTTAACTTCTTTATTGATCCCCCTCGGTCATCTTGAAAATTGATGGAAGTGACGGTTGAATTGTAGCGATTTCCCCTGGATATGTGGGAGGTCATCACTATAGAATAAAAGGTCTTTTCTTTAAATACCGATGTTTCTTCATAATAAAGATAAGGGACACCCATCATTTCTCCGGCCCCTCTCTTTACGTCTCTCAACGTATCTTCAAGTTTCTGAACGATTTGAAAATTAACGGTATCTTGAAGATCTTTACTTTCCAAGTGCTCAAACCTTGGATAATCGACATGGACTTCCCAATCTTCCGTCACTTTATCTTTATGGACAATTTTATATTCGCTTTCAGCCGTAACCGACTGCCCTGAAATCATAAGTACTCCAATGATGAAAAAAACGATTGAAAAGCGCTTCAAAGAGCATCCCTCCTGTACCTTTTAGTTTGACCTAAATTCCTAAAACTAATGGGATGTTTTAAATAATATTGGCTTTTCACATGCTGATTCCTTTTAAAGAAGAATCAAAAGAAGTCAAGAAAAAAGAGACGGTTGAAATCCCCGCCTCTTTCCTCATTCAATCAAGAAAGCTTGTGTCCACCAGACCAGTCAAGTCCGGCTTTTCTTTCAGAAACTCAAGATCATAAGAAGCATCCGCGAATTTCTGAAGGTTTTCTTCTTTCACTTCATACGTGAAATCAATACGCTCCCATGCACGATCGATAACTTCTTTTGAAAGTTCTTGATCCGTGATGTCTTTGATTTTATTAATGGCGATCTGTTTCGCTTCTTCCGGGTTTTCATTAATAAAGTCTGTCGCTTTTTTGTGAGCTTCTACGATGCTTTCCACCATATCAGGATTTTCATCCACAAGTTTTTGAGAAGTGACGAACACGGCTGCGGGCAATGTTTCACCAAAAGCAACATCCTGGGTGTCGACAAGGACTTTACCGCTTCCTTGTTCCTCTATAGAAGATGCCCAAGGTTCAGGAACGGTGGCCACATCAACATTTTTCGTCTCAAACAAGCTTGCATATGTCGCAGGTTTTCCTGTGACGTGCTTCATTTCTCCATCAATACGGTCGGATGTCAAGCCGAATTCCTCTTTCATCATCGTTTCAAATTGCACATCATGTGTACACCCTACTCTTGGTGAAACAAATGTCTTACCTGCTAAGTCTTCCGGAGATTTAATATCCGATCCTTCTCTAGCCATGATCACTGTACCACCCGTTGAGCCTGCTGCAACAACATTGACTTCCGCTCCACTTGTGAAGTGGTTCATCGCTGGGCCGGGTCCTACAAGTCCTCCTTGGATGTCACCTGTTTCGATTGCTGTCATAAACGAGGAACCATCCGGGAAGTATTGGTAGTTCACTTTTGTCCCGTCCGGCAATGTTTCAGCATACAAATCCTTCGTTTCTGCCACCATACCCGCTACGTGGTTGATATTCGGAAAGTAACCAATCGTAATTTCTTCTGTACTGCCACCATCTTCAGAATTCGCTCCAGCATCATCACTAACGCAAGCAGCGAGCACCAGACTCATGACAGTAAGTGCAACAATGGATAACCACTTTTTCATATTCTCCTCATCTCCTATCTATGATTTCAATAATCCCCAGCGTTTCCTTACATTTCTTTCTAACTTAGAAAAGACCACTTGATCGACCACGGCACCAATGACACCAATGATAATAATAATAGCAATCACTTGATCCATACGTGCATAATCCTGAGCGTACCGTAAAGAGTAACCCAATCCAGGTCCATTGCTTAACAACTCACCAGCCATAAGGGCTCTCCAACTGAAGGCCCAAGCGAGCCTGAGACCTGTCATAAAATAAGGAATACTCGATGGAACTTCCACTCTGAAAAACAAGGGAATTCCATTGGTCCCCATCGTCCTCGCAGCACGGACCAACTGCGGGGGAACACTATAGATGGCCGTCCGTACGTTCAAAGCCATGACGAACGTACCTCCAAGGACGACAACGAATACAACGGCAAATTCAGAAAAACCGAAAAGCATGATCGCAAGCGGCACCCAAACAATGCTCGGAATACTCTGTAAGGCGATGAGATACATTCCTGCCGTTTCATCCGCCTGCTTCGATTTCCCGAGCAGGACCCCTATTACGGTCCCAAACAAAATAGCAAGGGACAAGCCCATGAATAAATGACGGAAACTCGCGCCCAATGCTTTAATGAAATCACCATCAGCAAAACCTTCGTACAAAGCGCCGGCCACTTTGATTGGTGATGGAAACACGATATCTTCAAATACACCGATGGAATACACTAACTGCCATAAACCTAAAACAACAACTAAAAATCCAATCCTCTTAATAGCTAGCTTCATGAAGTTCTTCCCTCAATACTTTATTGATTTCACCTTCCAGCAAATCCATCACCTTCCGCTCAAGCTCGATGACTCTTTCATCGTCCCTCTTCCTAGGCCGTGGAAGGTCGATGGAAAAGTCAGCGATGATCCGTCCTGGTCGTGTACCCATGACGACGACCCGATCCGATAATTTAATCGCTTCCTGAATGCTGTGGGTGACGAACAGAATGGTCTTTTGTGTCTCCTGCCAAATCTTCATCAGTTCTTCATGCAGAATATGTCTCGTCTGTTCATCCAGGGCCCCGAACGGTTCATCCATGAGTAACACTTTAGGATCCATGGCAAGGGCTCTTGCAATCGCTACCCGCTGCTGCATTCCTCCAGAAAGCTCATGGGTGTAATTTTCTTTAAATCTGCTGAGGTGGACCATCTGTAAGAAACGATCCGCTCTCTCTTCCGCCTCTTTTTTTGACCCATGCCCCTTCAAAGGAAAAAGAACATTTTCCTTTACATTCAGCCATGGAAAAAGCGACGGTTGTTGAAAGACCATTCCTCGGTCAGGTCCAGCTTTCTTAATTTCTTCTCCCTCCAACCGGATGGAGCCTGATGTGACGTCTTCCAGCCCTGCAACCATTGAAAGAAGCGTCGATTTTCCACATCCGGAGGGGCCTAGGAGTGAAACAAATTGATTCTCCTCAATATTCAAATCGATTTCAGAAAAGACCTCAAAACTGCCTTCTTCTTTATCGTTAAAGGTCTTTCCGACTTCCTCCATCTTTAAAAACAATATGCCTCACCCTTATCATTATAATTCCTATCGAAATAGTATGCTTTATGGTTATATTATTAGATTATACAGTTGAACAGAATATTGTGTCAATGGACGGTTAATATTCCTTCCACTGTCTTTAAACTCTTCATGTTTCACTTCGTTTATTACGTGTTAAACACTTAGTAAAGCAACAAAAATTTATTTAGAAGGGTGGTTAGCCAATGGATCAAATAATCTTCATTCAGACAGGTACTGGAATTGATGTTCATGGTCAAGATATTACAAAGGCATCCGTTCGCGCCATCGAGAATGCCATCCATTCAAATTCAATGCCGGGTGTCCAGGAAGCATTGCCAGAAGAATCTATGGAAAATATGAAAACCACTGTCAAACTAGCCTTACCTTGCGACATTGATGAATTAAATTACACCAAAATTAAAGAAGCGATTCCGTACGGGCAGGTGGAAATCAAGTTAATGGATGGCGGAATGCGCACGACAAGTGGCATCACTTTAAATGAAGAGGGAGATCATAACGACCAAATGTATATGGTCAATGCTTCTGTAGAAGTGGGATATTGATCTTCTAAAAGTCAGGGACTACTCCCTGACTTTTTATATAAGAATAGCGATAACGCTATGGAAATCAAAGTAGTTGCTTTTCACATTATGCTATGATGGAGAAAAAGAAAAGGTGGAATATAAGTGGAACAATTGATGTTTATTCAAACTGGAATGGGAACAGATGTGCATGGTCAAGATGTGACAAAAGCTTCAATTAGGGCCATCAAAAATGCCATACATACGAATTCCATGCCAGGAATCCGTTCTGTACTTCCTCAAAAGTCTTTAGACAATATGAAAATTAACGTGAAATTAGCATTACCCTGCGACTTGGACAAAATTGATTATGATCAAGTCAAAGAAGCCATTCCTTACGGGGAAGTTAACGTAGAAGTATTGGAAGGCGGTATGCTCACTACGAGTGGCATCGTCTTAGAGGATAAACAAGATAAAAATGACCTCATGTATATTGTCAACGCAGCAGTAGAAGTCGGATATTGAAAGAGACATTTCCATACAAAACGCCAGGGCGATCGCCCTGGCGTTTTAGTTAGTACTTATCTTCTGCTTCATCCTGACTATCCATGTATTTATCATAATGCTCATTACGCTGAAAGCTTACCCCATCAGGGCCTGTATAACCATTCATATCTGTAGATACAAAAGGCTCGAATTCTTCTACATACCCCACACCATCTTGATTATCCATTAAAGATGAATCGTCATAAGTCATGCTGCTCTGATTAAAAGAAGCTACTTGTTCATAAGCATTTTGTTCATTATACTCCGGATCATCAGCGTTACGACCATAGTTATTTTCTAAATCTGTAATCACATCTTCTTCCACAGGTCGATCTCCTGATATATCTTGATTCGACGAAGCTTTCGCAATGGTCCGTGCAGTCGGAATCGCCGCTAACCTTTCCTTCGGAATTTGTCTTCCTGTTTCTTCACAAATTCCATAGGTACCCTGTTGAATTTGTTTTAATGAGTATTGAATATCTGATAATTCTTCTTCCAAATGCCCAAGCAAGGCCATATCTTTTTCACGCTCATAAAGTTCAGTGCCTGAATCAGCTGGGTGATTGTCATATTGTGACAATTCCCCTGATGCCATATCACTTGCGAAACCTCTATCTAAGCCAAAGTGATTATTGTCAATCAAACGTTGTTCGATTTCTCTTTTACGATCTTCCAATTGTTTTTTATAATGTGTGTAATCCATGTCATCTTCACTCCTGATCGATTATCCTTTTTAGTGTGGCTCAGGTGATCAGGAGCTATACAAAAAGGAGCGCCGCTTTACAGAAGTGCTCCTTTTCCTACTACTTTCTTAATGCTTGTAAAAAATCTTCCTTCAGATCCTCGATATCTTCAAGGCCGATGGATACGCGGACGAGACCATCTGTAATGCCGAGTTCTGCACGTCGCTCTTTTGGAATAGAGGCGTGAGTCATCATCGCAGGGACTGAGATAAGACTTTCGACGGCTCCAAGGCTTTCTGCCAATGTGAAATATTTTACGTTGCGGAGAACTTGATCGGCTTTTTCTCCACTGCCGACATCAAAGCTGATCATACCGCCGTTCCCGCGCGCTTGTTTTTGGTGAACGCCGCTTCCTTTATGATGGTCGAGGCCTGGATAATAGATATCTGTCACTTCTGGAAGTTCTTGTAGAAACTCGACGAATTGTCTTGTGTTTTCTTCAATTTCTTCCATGCGGATCCCGAGGGTTTTGATTCCTCTCATAAGAAGCCATGAGTCCTGGGGACCTAAAACACCGCCAGTAGAATTCAGTACAAAATGGACATCTTCTGCAAGCTGCTCATTGTTCACTACGACAAGCCCAGCAACGACATCGCTGTGCCCTCCTAGATATTTGGTTGCACTATGCAAGACAATGTCAGCTCCAAACTCAATGGGATTTTGCCAGTATGGGGTGCTGAAGGTATTATCGACGATAAACGTCAAGTCTTGTTCATTCGCCAAAGCGGACACTTTTTCTAAGTCCGTCACTTTAAGCAACGGATTTGTTGGTGTTTCCACATAGATGGCTTTTGTACGATCCGTGATCGCTGACTTGATATTATCTACGTCACTTGTATCAATAAAGCTTGCTTCTAATCCAAAACGCTGGATGACTTTGGATACAAGACGGTACGTGCCCCCGTACACATCATCTGTAAAAATCACATGATCTCCATGATTAAAAGTCATAAGCACAGCTGTGATGGCAGCCATACCTGAACCAAAAGCGAAACCTTTGTGGCCGCCTTCTAAATCCTTGATCAGTTCTTCCAATGCAAAACGTGTCGGATTTCCCGTTCGAGAGTATTCATATCCACGATGTTGACCGACTCCATCTTGTTTGTAGGTACTCACCTGATAGATAGGAACGCTGACAGCTCCGGTCTTTTCATCCCCTGTAATTCCCCCGTGGATGAGCTGTGTTTTTTTCCTCATGTCATCACTCCTCATATATGCCTTGGCTTAAATATCGTTCGCTACTGTCCGGAAAGATGGTTACGATTCTTGCTCCTGGCTTCGCCTTTTCAGCTTCTCTCCATGCAGCTTCAAAGGCTGCTCCAGATGAACTGGCTACGAGCAAACCTTCATTTAAAGCCAGTTCTTTTACACGACGGAAAGCTATTTCATCTGAAATGGTATGAATCGCATCAAAATAATCGGGATTCATATAAAAAGGCAGAAACTCCATTCCTATTCCCTCTGTACGGTGCGGTCCAGGTTCTCCCCCATTTAAAATGGAGCCTTCTGGTTCAACGATCACAGTTTTAACATGTTCCATTCGCTCTTTTAAATAACGGGAAGTCCCCATAAATGTACCACCAGTACCAGCACCAGCGACGAAAACATCAACATCTCCATTCATATCATTAAAAATTTCCGGTCCGAGGGTATCATAATAAGCATCTGGATTCGCTTGATTATGAAACTGCTGAGGGCTGAATGAAGAAGGAATTTCCTTGCACAATTGTTCGGCTTTCTCTATAGCGCCCTTCATCCCTTTTTCAGTAGGCGTGTTTACGACTTGAGCTCCTAAGGCTCTCATCAAAGTTTGTTTCTCTTGACTGAACTTCTCTGGTGTCACAAAAATGACGGTGATTTCTTTTCCAATCGCAGCAAGTGCAAGGCCAATTCCTGTATTTCCTGCCGTGGGTTCAATGATCGTTCCCCCAGCCTTCAACAATCCACGTTCTACCGCATCCTCAATCAGTTTTAAACCCAGACGGTCTTTGATGCTTCCGCCTGGGTTCATGAATTCAAGCTTAGCAAAAATTCTAGCTTGATTCGGGATTTCGGAATGAGTGAGTTCGATCATAGGTGTCTGACCAATTAATGATTGTATATTCTTCACGTAACCCATCGCATCCTCATCTCCCGTTATTATTGAAAAACTTCCGTCCATTCATCGCGTTTTTCCAGTAATTCTTTCGCAAGCTTCTGTGCTCCTTCAAGGCTGTGACTCGCAGCAAATCCGCACTGCACTTCATTGCAGGCAGGAACTTCGTCCGCTTCCAAAACATCCTGAAGAGTCTTCTCGATTACATCAAGCACGTTATCATAGCTGTCGTCATTCAGGATGGCAATATAGAAGCCTGTTTGGCAGCCCATCGGTCCAATATCGACAATGCGATCATGGTGATTCCGGCTGTTTTCTGCCATCAAATGCTCGAGAGAATGAAGGGCTGGCATTTCCATATGTTCCTGGTTCGGCTGCTTGATACGAAGATCATATTTGTAGATTTTATCTCCGTTTTCTCCTTCTGTCACTCCTACTAGACGTACGTAAGGGGCACTAACTTTCGTGTGGTCAAGATTAAAGCTTTCAACATTCATTTTTGGCATGTGATCATCCTTCTCCTTTTTCAGCCTGAATGAGCCAGGCGTATTTGTTCAGTTGTTCAAAATTCACCTCAAACCCGTTGAGGACAAACATCTCTCTTAGTTCTTCTAGAAATGGGTAGTATTCTTCCTGCAAATCCTGCGCTAAATTTAAAAATCCTTGTTTTTCTGCGGATATAATTAACTGTTGTTTATGTTCTTCGTTCTTAAAGATGGTGTCTATAAAAACTACTTTCCCATCATTTTCAAGACGATTTCGAAAGCTCTGAATGGCTTCGACTTTCTCACTGGTCGTCAAATGATGAAAAGCGAATGAACTGATAATGGACCGGATGGGTGTTAAGAGTTTAGGGTAATCCAGAAAGTTGCCATCATAAATAGCTGCTTCCGGGCACTTGACTTTAGCGATTCTTCGCATTTCAGAGGAAGGCTCAATGCCAAGCACGACCTTGTTCTGATCGATGACCTTTCTCGTCAAATTTGCTGTACCCACTCCGAATTCCATAACCGGGGATACGGAAAGCTCCGCTAAGCGCGCCAACATTTCATCGTACCCTTCAAACACTTCACGATATTCCGGATCTTTACCAGCCACTGTATCGTCATATGAACTCGCCCATTGGTTGAATAGGTCGACGAATTCCATCCCCATAAATTTCATCTCTCCTCATTATTTATAATTCCAATGCGTTAACTCGGAATTATGTTTATAATGTATCATATTTCATAACTCCCCTCAATGTTATTGTTTTTTATCAGTAATTTTTTTTAATGAAAAAAGCAAAAACCAGAGTCTAGAAGGGACTCTGGTTTTTGCTTATCTTCTTCGTTTTTTATGTCGGGAAGTTTTTTCTTCCTCTTTTTCTCTTTTTCCAGGGGAAAGATGCTCCATAGACCTTCTTTCTAACTTTTGTTTGATATGCTGTTCAATTTGTTTAAGAGCAGTCTTATCTTTAGGCGCAGCAAAAGTAATCGCCAACCCTTTGCCTCCTGCTCTTCCTGTTCTGCCGATCCTGTGAATATAACTTTCAGGGTCTTGTGGAATATCATAGTTCAACACATGGGTGATTCCTTCTACATCCAGGCCTCTAGCCGCTACGTCTGTAGCTACAAGGTACTGAATTTTAGCATCACGGAAACGCTGCATGACTTTCTCCCTTTTGGCTTGAGAAAGGTCACCGTGCAGCTCATCGGATTCATATCCTTTGGCGGTCAAGGCGTCATTCAACTTTTTCGCTCTGCGTTTCGTTCTACAGAAAATGACCGCAAGAAATGGTCGGTGTTCACTCATGATTTGAATAAGAGCATCTTGTTTAGCTCGATCGGTCGTTTCATATAACAGTTGTTTGATGTTAGAGACCGTCACTTTCTCTTCTTTCACTTCAATACGCTCTGGATCATGCGTGATTTTTTTTGCTAAGGAATGGACTTGTGAAGTGATTGTCGCTGAAAATAACATCGTTTGCCTTTCTGCTCCACACTGTCCAATAATCTCTTGCACATCAGGAAGAAATCCTGCTTCCAACATTTGATCGGCTTCATCAATGACAAGCTGCTGAATATTGGTCAGTTCGACAGTTTCTCGTCTTAAATGATCCAACAAACGACCTGGAGTCGCGATGACAATATGGGCTTTTCCATTCAATTTGTTCGCTTGTTTAGCTACATCCTGCCCACCATACACCGCAAGGACATGAGTTTCATCATTTTTCAGCTTGTTCACTTCATGAGTGATCTGCAAAGCTAATTCTCTTGTCGGGGTGATGATTAAAGCTTGAACAGTTCCCAAGGACGGGTCTACCTTTTCTAAAATAGGCAAAACAAATGCGAACGTCTTCCCTGTCCCGGTCTGTGCTTGGGCAATGATGTCTTTTCCATCCATTAGAGGTGGAATCGCACGTTCCTGTACGGGAGTCGGAGAAGCAATCCCCTGCTTCTGCAGCTTTTCAGTCAACTCTTTCGATATTCCTAATTTTTCAAATGGTTTCATCTATTATTCACTACTTTCTATAAAATTAATTCCGTCATTCATCCCACATAAGCTCTCGTTTGTGGAAGACTCAGTTTCGAGACTTTTGTTGAGTGGATGGGGGCTACGGGGAATAGCTCGCTTTCCGCGGGAGCGCGGTGAGCCTCCTCGGACTACGTCCTGTGGGGTCTCACCAAGCACTTTTTTCCCGCAGGAGTCTCGCCATTCCCCTCCGCCCTTTGCCATATAAGTATTTCGAAACCACTTCCGGAATAAGCCGCTTTTATGCCCATGGTAATTGGAAGGGAATGAACTCCTAAGGACGCTATTCTGCATACGAAAAGCTTGTTATAGAGCGCTTTATGCTTATAACAACAGGATAGTGGAAGGCACCCTCACACAGTAAAGGGGTTCGTTTCTCATCTTCATGGAATGGGGTGGTTGGGAAGCTGCGAGACTCCCGTGGGAGAAGGAGACAGGCGAGATCCCGCAGGGCGGTAGCCCGAGGAAGCTCGGCGCTCCCCCACAGGAAAGCGAGTTGCTTCCCAGCCACCCCTGACGCGCAACTCAGCAACGAACCCCAAAACATCTCGAAACTGAGTCTTCCACAATCCTGCCAGTTAGTTGAAGAAGACCATTCCTTTATTGTACCTGAAAAAAGATCGTTATGTTGGGATTGTAGAAAATTGAAGGCGAGATGTTCGTTCATTAATTGAGCTATTTTCCATATAGTTATAAAAAGGACTGTAAAAAAGGAGGGGCTCTTATGGACGTTAAAGTAAGAAGTGGGGACACGTTATGGTACTATTCGAATCTTTTTAACGTACCGTTGGATTTAATCATAGATTCTAATCCACAAGCGGACCCATCTTCACTTCAGATTGGACAAACCATTCGTATCCCCGGCTATGAAACGAGTCAATATCGGATACAATCCGGCGATACTTTTTGGAAAATCGCCAGCGAGCGTCGTATTTCATTAGATGCGATTGCTTTATTAAACCCTTCCGTCAATCCTAGAATGCTTCAAATCGGTCAGGTTTTATTCCTTCCCGTTCAAGTAACCTATAGAGTTGTAGATGGAAACCGTCCTTATGATTTCAACGTGCTCACAACTGATTTGAATGAACTTTACGAACTCTACCCGTTTGTTAGAAGAGAGACGATTGGAAGTAGTGTGATGGGAAAAGATCTTGTTGAACTTCAAATCGGCCGTGGTCCAAAAGTTGTGCATTGGAACGGATCGTTTCATGCAAATGAATGGATTACCACAGCAGTAATCATGCAATTTCTTAATGACTACTTGCTGGCCTTAACAAATAAAGAGACCATTCGAGGGCTGGAAATCGCCCCTTTTTACAATGAAGTGACACTCTCCATTGTTCCCATGGTCGACCCTGATGGTGTAGACCTCGTTTTGAACGGACCGCCTGAAGGGGAATTTGGGGAGTTGGCACTAACTATCAATGACGGGAACACTGATTTCTCTGGCTGGAAAGCAAATATTCGCGGAGTGGATTTGAATAACCAATACCCTGCCAAATGGGAAGTGGATGCAGCAAGAAAACCAACCTCCCCTGCGCCAAGAGATTTCCCTGGTTATCAACCGTTGACGGAGCCTGAGACGGTTGCAATGGCTGAGCTTGCCGGTGCCCGTAATTTCGAAAAGATGCTTGCTTTCCATACACAAGGAGAAGTAATTTATTGGGGATATGAGGGGCTTGAACCTCCTCGCTCCATGACGATTGTCAACGAATTTGAAAGAGTCAGCGGTTACAAACCCATCCGTTATGTAGATAGTTTTTCCGGCTATAAGGACTGGTTTATACAAGATTTCCGACAACCTGGCTTCACTGTAGAACTTGGGCTTGGAGTAAATCCTCTACCTCTTGAACAGTTTGATGAAATCTACCAGGAAACAATAGGGATCTTTTTGGCAAGTTTGTACATGTAGACACAATGGAAAGTTTCTAACAAAACCCCTGCGGAATTTAGTCTCCGCAGGGGTTTTGTTAGAAATCTTTTTTGTCCATATGACCATTGTGATCTTTGATCACTTGAATGGCCCGATCGTACTCCTCTTCTTTTACTGAAAAATGAAGCACGTGGGTCAAATGCTTTTTATCAGATAGTGCACTATCACGGTCATGCTTAGGGGAGACGACCTCTGTAAAGTTGAACGTTCCTCCACCTGAATTCGTTGAACCTGCCACAGGGACAATTGGGGTCATATCTGTATCCTCAGGAATCGCTTCTACTGTATCCTGATCAACCGATAAAGATTGCAACGATGCTTTTGCACTTTCTGCGTCATTTTCTGTTGAAAAGTAAGCTTGAATGGTTTTCGCCATACGATCATCCCTCTCTATAAAAGGTAGTATGGTTATATTATCCTTCCCTCCTCATTTTCAAACCCTTGACGAACCTCTGGGTGGGCCAAAGAAAAGAACACCTCTCCTACGAGAGATGTTCTTTTGCCAATTGGATTTGTTTATTCACTTGATCGAACCCTGTTCCACCCTCACTGTTACGGGCAGCTACGACTTGGTTCGGATTCAATTTTTCAAAAATATCCGCTTCAAAAAGTGGGGAGAAATCCTGGTATTCCTCAAGGGTCAGATCCAACAAATATTTTTCTTGTTGAATAGAATACAAAACAATTTTCCCGATCACTTCATGCGCTTCTCTGAACGGCATGCCTTTGACTGCCAAATAATCCGCTATATCTGTGGCATTCGAATAATCTTCATTTACAGCATTCTTCATTTGATCCCCTTTAACATGCATCGATGCAAGCATCGGCGCTAACAAAGACAAGGCTCCTTCAAGAGTCTCAACCGTATCGAACATTCCCTCTTTGTCTTCCTGCATATCTTTGTTGTAAGCGAGAGGCAGCCCTTTCAGTAAGGTGAGCAATCCCATCAAATGCCCATAGATTCTTCCCGTTTTTCCACGGAGGAGTTCTGGAACATCAGGGTTCTTCTTCTGAGGCATGATGCTTGAACCTGTACAAAAGGCATCATCCAATTCAACGAATTGAAACTCCTGGCTTCCCCATAAAATCAGCTCTTCGGACAAGCGTGAAATGTGTGTAATCATAATAGAGGAAATAGATAAGAACTCAAGTATAAAATCACGATCACTGACGGCATCCAATGAATTCGGATAAGGCTGATCGAACCCTAAAGCATCGGATGTCATTTGTCTGTCAATCGGATAAGGCGTTCCTGCAAGAGCCGCAGCCCCAAGCGGAGACCAGTTGATCCGCTTCAAACTATCCTGCAAACGTTCCTTATCCCTTTCAAACATCCAAAAGTAAGCCATTAAATGGTGACCAAAAGAGACGGGCTGGGCACGCTGCAAATGGGTGTACCCCGGCAGAATGGTTTCCACATGCTTTTCCGCCTGCTCCACCAAGGACGATTGAACCGCCTCTACCAGCTCCATCAATCCATTCGTCTTTTCACGTAAATAAAGGTGCATATCTGTCGCCACTTGATCGTTCCGGCTTCTTCCGGTATGCAACTTCCCTCCGACCGATCCGATCTCATCAATGAGCAGTTTTTCTATATTCATGTGAATATCTTCGTGCTCCACAGAAAAAGTGACGTCTCCTTTCTTCACTTTCTCTTTGATCGTAAGCAGCCCTTCCTTGATTTGCATCACTTCACTCATTTCGATAATGTCACACGCACCGAGCATTTCCACATGAGCGATACTACCTTCGATATCCTGTAATGCCAGCTTTTGATCAAAAGTGATGGAAGAGGTGTACTCTTCCACCAATTTATTTGTGGGCTTTGTAAACCGGCCGCCCCATAGTTTAGTCATGCTGGCTCACCACCGCTTGGTCCAGTAACTTCTCTCCTTTATGAACGTCTGCATGGACTTTTGTCGGCAGTCCCCACAACTTAATGAATCCGACAGCTGCATTATGATCAAACGCATCTTCTTTCGAATAAGTGGAAAGTTCTTCATTATATAGACTGACCGGTGATTTCTTACCAATCACTGTATGGTGTCCCTTGAACAACTTCACTCTAACGGTTCCTGTGACAACCTGCTGTGTCGAATCAATGAATGCAGATAGAGCCGGTTGTAGTGGTGAATACCATAGACCATCGTATATGATTTTGGAAAGCTGCTGATCAACATTAGCTTTATATTGGGAAACCTCTCTTGTTTGTGTCAAAAATTCCAGTTCTTTATGGGCATTGATCAAAATCATAGCTCCAGGGTTTTCATACACTTCTCTCGATTTAATTCCTACAAGACGATTTTCTGTATGATCAATTCTACCAACCCCATGTTTGCCGCCGAGTTCGTTCAAGTACTCAATTAAAGGAACAAGATCCATTTTTTCTCCGTTCAATCCGACTGGCTTTCCTTCTATGAAATCAATCTCAATGGTCTCCGGCTGATCTGGCGTCTCTTCAATCGGATTGGTCCAGGCATATGCCGCTTCCGGAGCTTCTTTCCAAGGATCTTCAAGAACTCCTGCTTCACAAGCACGCCCCCAGATGTTTGCATCAATAGAGAATGGGTTTTCTAGATTGACAGGAACCGGGATTCCTTTTTCTTCTGCATAAATGATTTGTTCATCACGTGTCATTCCCCATTCACGAACAGGAGCAATGACTTCAAGATCAGGATTCAATGCCTGTATGGAAACTTCAAAACGCACCTGGTCGTTTCCCTTTCCTGTACAACCGTGAGCGACAGCCACCGCTCCCTCCTGCTCTGCCACTTCAACGAGCAGTTTAGAGATGAGCGGGCGGGAAAGAGCAGAAGATAATGGATACTTCCCTTCATAAAGAGCATTTGCTTTAAGAGCCGGCATCAAATATTCTTCAGCCAATATCTCTTTGGCATCTACCATAATTGCCTTGATCGCTCCTACATCCAGCGCCTTTTTACGAATGGTTTCCAAGTCTTTCCCTTCACCAACATCCAATCCTAGAGCGATCACATCATACCCATACTTTTCTTGAATCCACTTAACAGAAATCGATGTGTCCAATCCACCGGAATAAGCTAATACTACTTTTGGTTTTGTCATATTAATAACCTCCTCGTTTATTGTCCATAAAAAAATCCGTCTCCTACCTGGGGTAAGAGACGGATTTTGAATCATCCGCGGTGCCACTCTCATTGTCTGTATTTCAGACCAACTCGAAGCTGATAACGGGGGCTCCCGGTTCTGGCTACTTTATTCACCGAACATCTCAGAAGTGCGTTTCCGTATCAATCCGTCACCAGGCTTCCACCACCCCCGGCTCGCTGTCGACCAACTTCATACGTACTCTCTTCGTCCACGAATGTATTTTTATAATGAATTGTTTATAATTATACAAAATCATATGCAGAAGTCAACACATAAAATACATTCATAGAAAAAGTTTTTTTCAGATTGCCATTTTCATAGCCCCATATTCAACTAAAGCTCCCTTTTCTGGAAGACTCAGTTTCAAGATAACCGGGGTTCGTTTGCCGTATTCGGAGTCAGGGGTGGTTGGGAAGCTACTCGCTTTCCTGTGGGGGAGCGCCGAGCTTCCTCAGGCTATCGCCTTGCGGGATCTCGCCTATCTCCTTCTCCCACGGGAGTCTCGCAGCTTCCCAACAACCCCATTCCATGTAAGGGAGAAACGAACCCCTATATCGAGAAGGAGTTTCTCCCACTGTCTCTCCTAAGCATGCATAAAGCGCTCTGTATCAAGCTTTTACGTTGTGAATGCCAGCTGTAGAGGGGGTTATATTATCCACTCCCCTCTATCATACAAGCTGATTTTTCCAGAAGTGGTTTCGAGAATCTTCCATGGCAAAGGGGCGGAGGGGAATGGGGAGACTCCTACCTTAAGTGTGCAGGCGCCTCGATCAGCGGCGTATGGACTGGACTGAGCTGGCGGAGATAAAGGAAACACGAAGAACGGAGTGATTCGATGTTGACTTATCGTACAAAAGCGAGGGAAGTCTCACTAGCCGCTAGGCGCCGGAACCGGATATTGAAGAGGAAAAGAGTGCTTGGTGAGACCCCGCAGAGCGAAGCTCGAGGAGGCTCACCAAGCTCCCGCGGAAAGCGAGCTATTCCCCGCAGCCCCCATCCCCTCAACAAGAGTCTCGAAACTGAGTCTTCCACAATCCTGCCATCTTGTTTATTAAAGCTAAATGTAAATCATTTGTATATGGCAGGGTTTCCAGGGGCATATTCTCGTGTTAAGATGAGTAGGGTAAATTAAATAAAGTCTGCTTCAGGGCAGGAGAGGTTCTAGCGACACCCTCTATAAAAAACTAAGGATGGAACTGTACCTTGCCTTAGGTGCGGTTTTTTTTAATGGTTTTGGGTGTGTAGAATTCTCTTTTTCGATGATGAAAGGAGAATTTTTTAATGGAAAAAAATAATAAAGCTGTGGTTGTATTCAGCGGCGGCCAGGACAGTACGACTTGTTTGTTCTGGGCATTGAAGAAGTTCGATTCCGTTGAGGTCGTTACTTTCGATTACAACCAACGTCATAAAGAAGAAATTGAAGTGGCGAAAGAAATTGCTGAAGATCAGCAGGTTCTCCATCATATCCTTGATATGTCTTTACTTAACCAACTTGCCCCTAATGCTTTAACCAGGGATGATATTGAAGTGAAAGATGGCGAAGATGGGGAACTTCCTTCTACCTTTGTACCGGGAAGGAATCAATTATTCTTGTCTTTCGCCACAATTCTTGCACGGCAAATCGGCGCGAAACATATTGTGACAGGGGTTTGTGAGACAGACTTCAGCGGTTATCCAGACTGCCGCGATGTCTTTGTTAAATCCTTGAATGTCACACTGAATCTATCGATGGATGATGAATTCGTTATTCATACCCCACTTATGTGGCTGGACAAAGCAGAAACATGGGAAATGGCTGATGATTTGGATGCCTTTAACTACGTCCGTGAAAAAACGTTGACTTGCTACAACGGTATCCGAGGGGATGGCTGCGGGGAATGCCCGGCTTGTGAACTTCGCAGGAATGGCCTTCATACTTACCTCGCTAAAAAAGAGGTGACCAAATAATGTACGGGTTTACGATTGTTGAAAACTTGCAGAAAATGGATCAGGACATCAAACATCATGAGTTAAAATACCACCAAAAGCGAGTACTCGTCAGCAAAGAATTCACTTTTGACGCTGCTCACCACCTGCATTGTTATGAAGGAAAATGTAAAAATCTCCATGGACATACGTATAAAGTGATTTTTGGCGTCAGCGGCTTTGTGGATGACATTGGGCTTATCATCGATTTTGGTGACATCAAGAAAATTTGGAAAGAACAGATCGAGGTCCATCTCGATCACAGGTATTTGAATGATACACTGCCGAACATGAATACAACAGCTGAAAATATGGTCGTTTGGATTTATGAAAAAATGGAAGAAGCTTTGAAAGATGATCCGAATAAGTGTCGTGTTGAATTTGTAAAACTTTACGAAACACCGACAAGTTTCGCAGAAGCAAGACGGGAGTGGATGATGGATGAATAAATTCCCCGTTCTCGAAATCTTTGGCCCTACGATCCAAGGCGAGGGAATGGTTGTCGGGAGAAAAACGATGTTTGTCCGTACAGCCGGATGTGATTACAGTTGTTCGTGGTGCGATTCCGCTTTTACATGGGATGGAAGCGCCAAGCATGACATCGAGCGGTTAACTTCCGAAGAAATTGTGACCCGACTGATCGACACCGGTGGAGAGCAATTCGATCATGTCACAATATCAGGTGGTAACCCTGCCCTCTTAAAAAATTTACATGAGCTTATCGTCCCTCTTCATGAAAGAGGAATTGAAGTGGCCCTTGAGACACAGGGCAGCCGTTGGCAGGAATGGTTCACTCAAATTGATGACCTGACTATCTCTCCTAAACCACCCAGCTCCGGGATGAAGACGGATTGGAACATTCTCGATGATATCTTAATCCGCTTGGAAGGCGCTGACCGACTTCAAAACACGAGTATAAAAGTGGTCATCTTTAATAAAGAGGACCTGAGCTATGCCGAAAAAGTCCATGAACGTTATCCCAATGTGCCTTTCTTTTTACAAGTCGGAAATGATGATTTGGAAGAAAACGAAGCAGGAACATTAGCCAGCCACCTCCTTGATCAATACGAATGGCTCATTGATCAAGTTGTCGCCTCATCCAAGCTTAATAAAGTCCGCGTTCTCCCACAAGTGCATGCACTTGTCTGGGGGAATAAACGAGGAGTATAAAAGAAAAAGCCTGACCGCATCACACATGCGGTCAGGCTTTTTGCTTATCCACGTTTTTTGCTGTCGTAATGACCTTTCACTACTACGGCCGCGTGGACCGCTCCTGGAACATAAAAAATCAAAGTTAAAATTAAATTCAATAGAGCCTTTAGTGGTTTTCCTGTAAACAATACAGCTAAAGGTGGTAAAAATATGGCTAGTATATACAACATGGTTGAATCATCCTTTCTCTTGCTTCCTTTCAGTTTTCCCTTTTGAAAGGGTTTGAACACTCCCTGATTGTCTCCTTCTCTGATTCCATATCGTGATTTCCAGTGCCGCTATGCAAACGAGCAGCCATGCAAGACCGAATAACATGCCTCCAACGACATCCGTGAAAAAGTGCACCCCTAGATAAACTCTAGAGAGACCCACAAGTGCAATTAATATTCCAAGCGCTACATTTACCGTCCATTTCCAAGGTTTCTTCAAAGGGCTGATTACGATTAAGTAAATGAGAAAGCCGTAAAAAACGACGGATCCTGTTGTATGTCCACTCGGGAAGCTGAAACCCGTCCCATCATATTCCGCCAGCACTTCTGGACGTTGGCGTTCGAAGGAAACCTTCAGCAATTTGGTCAAAGCACTGATGCCGATCATGACGATGGCAAAATAAATACCTACCCACCGGCTGAACGGAGAAAAAAACAATAAAAAGATAAGTAATGCTACAGAGGCTATGGATATGAATAAAACGGAGCCCAAGTCTGTCGTCCATCCCCAAAACGTATCCATCCACGGGGTAGTAATTGACCTCACTACATCTGTCGCTGTCTCGTCCACAAAGAATTTTTCCTGTTCAAGGACATCTGCCGCAAGCTCAGTAAAGAAATAAACGGCTCCGCCTACCAATGCGAAGCCCGCCAAAATAATAATAATAGACGCTTTCGAAAGGTCTGAAAGCTTCGTTCCTGAAAACAACATCACAATTCCTCCTGACTGCCAATGACTCTTAATTCAACCCTTCCCCTATTCGCTATCGATTAACCTTGAAATGCAATCCTCAGTGCTCTCTGGTCGCAAATCAAGCTTCTGTTATGAAAAACAAAATGAACTGTTCCTATTGCTTTCAAACGTAAAAACTAGACCTGTGACTAGTCTTACCTTTTAATCATAAATGAAACCATGAGCATCATTCATAATCGAATGCGCGCCCGCTTCTCCCTCTTAGCCAATCAACAATCTTCTTCCTTGTAAAAAGATAAGCCATTAAGAGTATGATTCAGTCTTCCATTGATAAGAACCGTGGAAAAACAATGGAGGAAGGATGATCTCATTCATTTGTAACCACTGTTTTCTGTACAACTTTCTGACTTTCCCTTCTGTTCATCCGTCCTTTTTTTCATTTATAATAGATGGTTTCAAAAACGAAAACTCGGATGCTGTCCCTGCATCCGAGTTTCGTTTTTAATTTATGCTGTTTTCTCTTTGTTCATTAATGCTTTTCGCTTTTTCTGTTCATCGACCTTGGTCAGAATAGATACCACCAAGGCGATGACGAATAGACCAGAGAAGAAAATGAGGCTGTTCTCATAGCTTCCTGTCGTATCTTTCATCCAAGCTGCAAAGATAGGACCAGCAAGTCCGGCAGCCGCCCAAGCGGTCAAAATATAGCCATGAATGGCACCAAGTTCTTTTGTTCCAAACAAGTCCCCGATAAACGCGGGGATGGTAGCAAAGCCGCCACCATAACAAGTGTAAATAATAGAAAAAGCAATAACAAAAATCCAAGTCGCGGTTGTCCAAGGAAGAACAAGGAATAAACCGATCTGCAGAACAAAGAAAGTAATATAAGTATTCGCACGACCTATATAATCGGAGGCACTTGCCCAACCGATTCTTCCGAGTCCATTGAAAACCCCCATCACACCCACGAGAGTGGCTGCAGTGGCTGTCGATACCCCGACACTTTCCTCCAACAATGGTTTAGCTGCAGAAATAACAGCGATCCCACAAGTGACATTAATGAATAACATTGTCCAGAGGTAATAAAAACGCTTGGTCTTTAACGCTTCCTTTGCACGCAAGTTTGCTAAATCTTGATTTTCCGTATCTGTTTCCTTATCTGGATCATAGCCTTTAGGTGTCCAACCTTCTGGAGGGCGGGACATGTAAAGGGACGAACCAATCATAACGACAAAATAACTGATTCCCAAAATATAAAAGGTAGCTGCAATTCCAACTGAATTGATAAGAAAATCCATTAATGGACTGGCGATAGCGGCTGCAAACCCGAAGCCCATAATCGCCATCCCTGTTGCCAAACCTCTACGGTCAGGGAACCATTTTACTAAAGTAGAAACAGGTGCGATATAACCGACACCTAAACCTATTCCTCCAAGCACCCCGTAAAATATGTACAGCATCCATAATGATCCTGCGCTTACAGCGATTCCTGACCCGGCCACACCAATCCCGAAAAAGATGGCAGCTGTGATTCCGGCGACCCTCGGTCCATACTTTTCCACAAACCATCCTAAAAAGGCTGCAGATAATCCTAAAAATAAAATTGCAATACTGAAGGTCAGCTGAACTTGACTTGCTGACCAGCCAAATTCTTCGCTCAGTGGGCCTGTAAAGTTACTCCAGGCATAAACAGAACCGATAGATATATGAATCCCTACCGCTCCTAAGGCGATCAACCATCTGTTCTTTACTTTTCTTTCTGACATTTTTTCACCTCTTTATCATTAATTACCTGTCTTTTTCCTATAATCTCAAATTCTAAACAAAATTCCATTTATTATGACACATTCTGTCCATATTCTTCCTCATTTGGATTATTTCCTGGACAATAAAAAAACACCTCCTATCCAGAAAGTGTCCATTAAGTATAAGCTCCCGTTTGTGTAAGACTCAGTTTCGAAATAACCGGGGTTCGTTTGCCATATTAAGAGTCAGGGGTGGTTGGGAAGCAGCTCGCTTTCCTGCGGGGATGGCGGAGAGCCTGCTCGAGCTAAAGCTCTGCGGGGTCTCTCCAGCCAATCCATTCCCGCGGGAGTCTCCCAGCTTCCCAACCACCCCATTCGTTGAATGTGAGAAACGAACCCCTTTCCCAAGTTGGATTGTCTTCCACTACCCCGCTGTTTAGAAGCATAAATCGCTCTGTATCAAGCTCTCATGAACCTGAACATGGGAGTTTAATCTTACACTCCCATCAAGCTGGATAGCTAACTTATCCAAGGAGTGGTTTCGAGAATCTTACATGGCAAAGGGGCGGAGGGGAATGGGGAGACTCCTGCGGGAAAAGAGTGCTAGGTGAGAACCCGCAGGACGGAGTCCGAGGAGGCTCACCGCGCTCCCGCGGAAAGCGAGCTATTCCCCGTAGCCCCCATCCACTCAACAAAAGTCTCGAAACTGAGTCTTCCACAATCCTGCCTTTTATTTGAATATTACTATTCTACAAAGCTCACCTTCTAAATCCAGCGTTGTTTTTTTCGGTAGGATTTTACGTCTCTGTAATTTTTACGTCCCTCTTCATTCATACCTAAATAGTGTTCTTGTACTTCCTGGTTAGAAAGCAGTTCTGATACAGGAGCTTCCAAAACAGAGCGCCCGTCCTCAATGATATATCCATAATCAGCGATGGAGAGCGCTACATTGGCATTTTGCTCAACGACCAGGATGGACATCCCTTCTTCTTCATTGATCTGTTTAATGTTTTGAAAGATCTCTTTGACGAGAAGCGGGGCAATCCCAAGAGACGGTTCGTCTAACAACAATAGCTTCGGTTTCGCCATGATTCCTCTTCCGATGGCGAGCATTTGTTGTTCACCTCCTGAGAGCAATCCTGCATGACGGGTACGTAATGTTTTCAGCTTTGGAAAATAATGATAGACACGCTCCATATCATTCTTTATGTTCCTTCGATCTTTTCTAGTGTGAGCGCCTGCTGTTAAATTTTCTTCGACTGTGAGATGCTTAAAAACTCTTCTTCCTTCCATACTTTGAAAAATACCTTTTTGAACAATTTTATCAGGACTCATTGAAGTCAAATCTTCTTCTTGATACGTAATTCTCCCCTTCGTCACCTGCCCGTTATCTCCCCCAAGCAAACCTGAGATCGCCTTAAGCGTCGTGGATTTCCCTGCTCCATTGCTTCCTAACAAAGCGACGATGTCTCCATCCGGCACCTCGATGGACATCCCTTTTAAGACTAGAATCATCTTCGAATACACCACTTCAATATTATTGACTTTCAACATAAGGCTTTACCCTCCTTTTGAAAAAAGGGGCCTCACCATGAGACCCCACACTCTTAATCTTCATAACTGAAATAATCCGTGATGACTTCGAACTTCCCATTCTTTACTTCAGCCAGACGCACTTGGTTCGTACCCGCATGGTTGTCTTCTGAGAAAGTAACAGGTGCAGCTAGACCACCTAAGTCCATGTCTTTGATTTGTTCGATTCCTTTACGGATGCCTTCTCCGTTCAACTCTTCAGCATTTCCTATCCCTTCGGCCATAATTTTAGCTGTGACCCACCCTTGAACGAATTTTTGACTGACATCTTCAAGACTTTCTCCCTTGGACTCCAGGTACTCTTCCATTTCAGCCAGCCCTTCCAAGTCTTCATATGGGAAAGCGTGAGTGACGACTCCTAACATTCCTTCTGCCGCGTCCCCGGCTATTTCTACAACTCCTTCTCCAGTCGCCCAGTTCAAACCGATGAATTGGGTATCAATGCCCAGCGTCTGAGCTTCCCGTAAAATCGTCGCTGTCGCTCCCCATGTTTGCTGAATGATGGCATAGTCTGGAGCTGCCTCTTGCATATTCAACATTTGGGACTGTGCTTCTGTCGCCGTCACCGGAATAACTTGTTCATCCACCACTTCGACACCGACTTCGGCCGCGTAGGCTTTAATATCCTCAATTGGTGAACGCCCGAAAGCAGTATCGTTATAAAGGAGAGCGAGGGTCGGATTGTCTCCTTCGTGATTCTCCTTGATCCACTGCACAACAGCTCGTCCCTGGTCAGAGTATGTAGCTGCTGTCAAAAAGTTGTATGGACTCTCCTCTAAATTTTTCAGGTTTTCTGAGTAGGAAGCAGAGAAGTATGGAAGTTGATCGTTCGCTACTTGCTGACGAAGTGCTTCCGTATCCGCCGTTCCCCAACCGAGAATGGCCGATACATTGTCTTTATCACGGAGCTCTTGATACAAACGCTGTCCTTTCGCCATGTCGTAGGCGTAATCATCACCAATGAGTTCGACTTGAACACCATCAATTCCGCCTTGACTATTCAAATATTCATAGTAAGCTTTCTCACCTTCTGAATATGGAGTCCCAACATCACCCGTACCGCCTGTAATATCAAAGAGCGCTCCAATTTTCACGGTGTTTCCGTCAGAAGCTTCGGCGTCTCCACCAGCCGCTCCTTCATCTCCACTACAAGCAACCAGCATCCCCATTAACAGCATGAAACACAACAAAAGCATCGTTGATTTTGCGTACGTTTTGATCAAATCCTCGACTCCCTTTCTATTTGTTATATAGTTTAGAGTAAAAAGGCAAAGACCCTTCCCTCCACTTGCTAATAAGAAAATGGCCAAACTTTGAAGTAATTTTTGATGTTACTCCACATATGCGCCAACCCGCCTGGTTCAAAGATGAGAAACAGGATGATGGCTGCACCAAAAGCAAGTTCCTGGAAGGCTGCTAATGTGTTTTGCATATCCGGCATATAGACAGCGAGATAATCCATGATAAAACCGAGGCCCACAGGCAAAAGTGTAATAAATATGGCTCCAAGAATGGATCCAAGGATACTCCCGAGGCCACCGACTAAAATCATCGCCAAGTATTGAATCGAAACTGTGATGCTGTATAGTTCGGGGCTGACAATCATCGTATAATGAGCGAGCAATGCGCCGGCGATCCCAACAAAAAAGGAGCTGATTGCGAAGGAAAGCACCTTGTATGTGAACAAATTGATGCCCATGATTTCTGCTGCTACGTCACGATCGCGAACAGCTAAAAAGGCTCTACCTGTACGGCTCCGGAATAAATTCAGGGCATATACGATGGTGAAAAGCAAAATGATGAGACACAAATAGTAGTAGCTGCTTGCAGACATCAAAGAAAACGATCCGATGGACGGACGTTGAAGTACCATTCCAGAGGTTCCACCTGTCAAACCTGTCCACCGGCTAATGACAAACAGGATAATGAATTGAGCCGCTAGTGTGGCAATCGCCAAATAAAGACCTTTCAATCTTAGCGACGGAATTCCGAACAGTGCTCCTACAGAAGCTGTGATGAGACCTGCAACAGGTAAAGCCACCCAAAAACTTAAACCCAGAGTACTTGTTAAAATGGCGGATGTATATCCTCCTACACCCAGGAAGGCACCGACCCCGATGGAGATCTGACCAGTGAATCCTGTCAAAATGTTCAAACCGATAGCGCCTATGGAAGCAATCGCACATAAAGTCGCAAGACCGATGACGTAATTATCAGCCAGCAAAGGAAACAGAAAGGCTAGAATGGCCAGTCCAAGCATCCTGATTTTCACCCGTTTGATTGAGAAAATAGCCATATCTTTCTCGTATCGAGTTTTGTAATTGCCACATTCCATTACAAATGGATTTTTCACATCCTCACACCCTTTCCATTCCACCTTTTCCAAAGAGACCATATGGTTTGATCATTAATATCAAAATGACTATGATGAACGGAAACACTTCTTTCAATCCTCCACCGACAAGGGGGTCGATATATCCACCCGCCATACTTTGCAATATTCCTATTATAAATCCACCAACAATGGCTCCAGGGATACTATCCAGTCCTCCCAGAATGACCACAGGTAAAACGGTAAGGCCGATCACGCTCATTGTTGCGTTCACTCCGTTTATATTTCCAAGCAGCACCCCGCCGACAGCAGCGACGATACAAGCAATCGCCCAGGTGATAGCAAATACTCGTTTCACATTGATTCCCATACTGGCGGCTGCCTGAAGGTCATCCGCTACCGCGCGCATGGCCACCCCCATTTTTGAGAATTTAAAGAAGATAGTAAAAGCAAGGAGCAGAGCCATAACAATAATGAACGACCATAAATAGACAGGTGTAATAAGAACTTCACCAAAAGTCACCGGAGTGTTCGGAAAGAGGTTTGGATACACACGAGTCTGGTGTCCCCATACCATATGGACCAACCCTGCGAGCAGGTTACCGAGACCAATCGTCGCCATAATGACCGAAATGGTAGGTGCATTCAGTAACGGTCTTAGTACGACCCTCTCAACCAATAACCCAAGTACACCACACACGCCCAGGGTAACCGCAAGAGCCACTAAGAAAGGCAGTTTCAAAGCAGTGACAAGTGTCAAACAAATATATGATCCGATAAGTACGAATTCACCATTTGCCAGATTCAAAGCATCGCTAGCTTTATAGATGAGGACGAACCCTAATGCTACGAGTGCATAAATACTTCCTACTACAATTCCACTGACGAGCATTTGCATAAAGAAAGTCAACTCAAGCCACCCCCTGTGATCGATCTAATAAGATGACGGGCACGATTTCCCCCTCGTTCGTTTGTTCAGAATATAGATTTGACAGTGTATCGAACTGTCCGCCATCATTATATAACGCTGCTAAATAACGCTTGTAATTCTTTTCCACAGTTCTCCGTACCGTTTTCTGCGTGGACGTCATTTCCCCATCACTCAGTCGTAACTCTTCAGGAAGGATGACGAACCGTTTGATTCGACTTTCTTCAGGTAAAGATGCCATCATTTCGACGACTTGGTCCCTGATGAGTTCTATAACCTCCGGATTCATCGTCAAATCCCGGTAACTCGTATAAGAGATTTGATTCTTTTCTGCCCAACGCCCCACGCTGGCTCGATGAATCGTGACCATGGCCGTCAAATATGAACGACCTTCGCCGAAGACCAAAGCTTCTTGTAAGTAGTGACTCTTCCGAAGCTCGGTTTCGATTTCACTGGAGGATCGTCCATCTGTTGAATCCAAAGCCAATCGCTCCTCCATTCTTCCACGGATTTCGATTTCTCCTGAATCTAGGATTTTGCCGTAATCTCCAGTAGAAAATTCCGTGACAGGGTGTCCCCCAAAATAACCAGCGAAAACTTGTAGACCTTCCACTTGAATTTCCCCTCTGGACGCTATACTCATAGATAAACCAGGCAGTGGTTTTCCCGCACCTTCAGCCGACCATTCGTGATCCCTCTGAATAGAAGCATAGCCTGTCGTTTCAACCGTTCCATACGTTTGTTTCACATTGACTCCCAATCCTTGGAAAAACTCAAAAGCATCCTTATTTAACCTGCCGCCCGTCACGTAAGCCCTTCTTAAACGTGAAAGTCCTAAATGGTCACGAATGGCACTGTACATAAAGAAGTCATTCAGTGAGTAACTGATTTTCGATAAAAAAGAGACTGAACGGTTGCTCAATTTTGCTCGTGCGTTTTTTTCTATGCCGGATTCGGTAAGTGTATATATTTTTTTCTTCAATCGTGTGGAATCATTCATTCGAATTTGGAAGCGCGTCCATATGTTCTCAAATGTTCGTGGAGGTGCTTGGATCAAGTGTGGTCCGATTTCTCTTAAATCGTTTAATATGGTAGAAGGTTCTTCAGGAAAATTGATGGTCATCCCTCTCGTCAAGGACAATCCGACCGCCATCACTTGTTCACAAATCCAAGCGAGAGACAAGAAGGATAAGTAGTCATCATCAGCTTTTACAGGGTCTACTTCATGTATAGATAAAGCCGTTTGGATCAGGTTGGTATGCGTGAAAGTAGCGGCTTTCGGGTGACGTGTCACCCCAGAAGTGAACGTAATGAAAGCAATATCCAACGGTTTTACTTTTTGGATTTGATGCTCAAAGAAAGACGGATCTTCACTAGCTCTTGTTCTACCGATGGACTGCACGTTTTTTAAATCCATAAGCTTGTCATGCGAATAGGACCGGAGACCTTTTTCATTATAGAAAAGAATGGATTCAATGGTTGGAAACGAATCGATGATATCAAGAAGCTTGTCCACCTGTTCCTGGTCCTCAACCACTAAGATTCTCGGTTCACATTCGTGTAAGCAATGGGCCATCGCGTCAGGCGAAGCATCTTGATAAATCCCCACAGGGACTGCGCCAATCGATTGGGCCGCAAGTTCTGTAACAATCCAATGCGGTCGATTATCCCCGATGATTCCGATGCGGTCTCCTGCTTGGATCGAAAACTCTTCTTGGAATCCAAGGGCTAGTGATTCTACCTCTCTGTAATATTTATGCCAGGTCCATTCTTTCCAAATGCCTAAATTCTTCTGGCGGAAGGCCACTTCCCTCCCTTCTTTATCTGCTTTTTCAAACAAAAGCTGAGGCAGCGTTCGGTGCGTCATTCCACAATCCCCTCCTTATGTGGTCACTTCTTGTTCACCCAAATAAGCTTTGATGACTTCGGGGTTCTTCTGAATTTCTTCAGGTGTACCAAACCCGATTCGTTTCCCAAAGTCCAGGACAGCAATTTTGTCAGAAAGATCCATGATGACCCCCATATCGTGTTCAATGAGGAACACCGTAATTCCATTCAGTTCATGCATATCCAATATGAACCGGGCCATGTCTTCTTTTTCAGCACTATTCATCCCGGCCATCGGTTCATCCAGCAAAATCAATTCAGGTTCAAGGGCAAGCGCACGTCCTACCTCCACCCTTTTTTTCAATCCGTATGGAAGTGTACCGACTGGTGTATGACGGATCTCCTGCATCTCGAGAAATTCAATGACTTCCTCCACCGACTGACGATGGACGACCTCTTCCTTCTCCGCACCACCCCAGTAAAGTCCACCCGTAAAAATTCCCGCTTTCATTTTTACATGACGCCCGAGCTTCAAATTATCCAGAACAGACATATGTTCAAATAAAGCGATATTCTGAAATGCACGTGCAATGCCAAGAGAAGTCCTTTTATACGGTTTCATCCCTAGAATTTCTTTTCCGTTAAAACGGATGGAGCCTGCTGTCGGTTTGTACAGTCCGCTTATACAGTTCAGCATACTCGTCTTCCCTGCTCCATTCGGACCAATCAACGAAAAGATCTCACCCTTTTCCAGGTGATAGGACACATCATCTAAAGCTTTCACACCACCGAACTGCAACGATACATTTTCGACCTCTAGGATAGGCAAAAGTGAGGATCCCCCTTTTTATGTAAGCGTTATCATCGTTATAAAAGTATTATATAACCTAAAGAAGAGAAGTCAACATAGTTTTTGTAATTTTATGAATATTAAGTATATTGTTAGATTATGTAAAACTTCCTTGCATTTGATTTACCAAGGTTGGAATCGGTCCCTAGTTCTACCATCCTTCATACAAAATTTTTCAAATGATTTTACAATCCCCCTCCCCTACTTAATGGCTTCCTTCGTTCTAATTGGAAGAAGAATACAAAAAACTCTTGATTTTTTCTATCTGTCTATATACAATAATAATTGTCGAAAAACATACGGGGCATTAGCTCAGCTGGGAGAGCGCTTCGCTGGCAGTGAGCGAGCTACACGTTCAACCTCCTATTGCTGTTGCGAAAGCATCTATCCCGATAATTGTACAATAGTCATTTCAAGACCATATATTGAGATAGTTGACCTTCTTACACAAATACGTAAGGAGGATTTTTTATGTTGATTGAAATGAGTTTTAAAGAGTTAATTGCAGAGAAAAGGTTCCAAGGGTTGACCGAGAACAGTCTTAGGTCGTATGAGAACTTATTCAGACACTTTGGGAATTGGCTTCAAGAGAACGATATTGAACATACACAAGATCTAACATCACAGACTGTCAAAGCTTACCTGCTTCATTGTAAGGAGCATGGAAACAAGCCCAAAACCTTTAACAGTAAGCTTAAGCTTATTAGATCGTGGGTGCGTTGGATGTTGGATGAGGAGATAATAGATAAGGATATCTGCAAGAACATAAAGTTAGTTAGAGAGGACGACTCACCTAAGATTGTACGTGAAGAAGACATACAATTAGCTCTTAGACATCTCAGGAGAATGAAAAGACGTGAGGACAGTCTTTACTCAATTCGTAACCATGCTATTATGATTACGCTTATTGGCACTGGTCTTAGAGTAACTGAGTTAGTCAGCCTAGATTGGAACGACATTGATTTCAATGACTGGTTGATCACCATACAGAAAAGTAAGAGTCGAAGAAGCGGTTCAGTGCCTCTTTCAGAGGCTCTTGCGAAAGAATTAAGAGTGTACAAGAGTTTTGTTGAGAATCGCTTTAAAGATATGCCAGAATCAGTGTTTGTGAACAACGAAGGAGAGCGGTTAACAAAGAATGGTGTTCAGCTTTTTATAAAACGTCTGAAAAAGGAATTAGGTATTCAAGGGACTTTTTCCCCTCACGCTATGAGGAACGTTTTTATTAAGAGGTTATTGATGAATAAGGCCAATTTAAGAGAGATCCAATTACTTGCTCGACATTCAAAGATTGAAGTAACTAGACAGTACATTGGTTATTTTCAGCATGAATTGAAAGAAGTGTTAGATGAACACGATCCTTTGAAGGGGTTACTGTAATAAAGGCCCCTACTGGGTGCCTTTATTACAAATGTTGTAATTTACTTTCTGTTCACTTTTTTGGACTTTTTTCTCATATTCGATTTGTTTTTTCTTTTCTTAGTTTTTTGCTTTTTCCTTTGGGAATTATCTTGATTTGGACTTTCTTTTTCTAAGAACAGATAATATATCTCTTTGAGGTCAAGAATAGTGTGCATAGTATTATACAGAGAGAAAAACATTTCGAAACAATATTGTGCAAATTCTACTAAATATAGTTCTTTGTCAATGTTACCTTTGTTAGAGTAGAATGAAATTAATTGTGAGTCTTTTTCTACTTTATAACTATTGTGGCCTATTGAGTTTCTAATGTCGTTATCCAAAGGTTTTATAATGAGATTTGCAAAAGTTTCTTCACTGCTTAAAACTTTTATCTTGTTTCCCTTGTTTCGGATTTTTGAGTAATCATCTATTGTTTTTATTTTGGGAAAATCTTTGAGGTCTCTCATTCTTCTATAGTCATTTCTGACTTTTAAATTATCTAAACCAATCAATATGTGAGAAGATTCAATAATGGTTTCATAGCAATCTATATAAAAGTGTTTTATGTCCTCAAAAGATGTAGTTGTAAGACCCAATTGTACCAAATCAGCATCCGTTAATTCTTCCCTGAAATTTAAAGAGAATATTGGAATTATAAAGTTGTATATCTTCGTGAATCGTTCAAATAAATCCAAAATTTTACTTTCGTAACTGGCAAAATAACTGATATTTACATTTAGGAAGTCTCTAAGTTTTTCTTTATCTTTTATAAATATAGCTCTGATCTCTTTTGAAAGGATATCTGTTAAAAGTTTATGATGTCCATTTGAAGTTGTTATAGGTGAGAACATAAGAAACAGAATTTTATTAATAGCTTTTATAAAATGTGATTGTTTTTCCAAGGGGGTGTCAGTTTGGTTGTTAAGTATCTTTCTGACTTCTTTTATAAAAAACTGTCTGTTGGAATTAGAATATAACTCATAAATCCTCTTAACTTTCCCCCACTCATTGTTTATTAAATATAAAAAGTCATTGTTCCGCTCTTTGAAGTTCTCTATTTCCCCCCACATGTTAGCTGATTCTGTAATAAATGGTGAGAATAGAGCTGATTCATAATTCTCAGGTGTGCATTTAGTTATTTTCTTAGCTAAAAACTCTCCTGAGATCTGTACAATGAATCCAATTTCCTTCTCTTTATATATTAAGGTAGCATTTTGTAGTGTTAAGTTGTGATCAGCCTCTTCTTGATTTAAAGTTATTTCTCCAAATATAGTCACCCCACATTTTCCACATTTATAACTTATTGGATAAGAAGATAGATAACCTATCTGATACTTTAATAAAGTAACTGTATTACAAACATCACACTGAGCATAGTTTCTTACATTCATCCTGTTCCTCCCAATACATAAAATTAGAAATGTAATTTAGTTTTCTACTGTGTTAGCAAAGAGTATATAGTTTACCTATAATTGTAATATACGTTCATTTTACCACAACCATATTAAGTGAAAATACTGAACGAGTTAGTGGCAATTCTTCAAGAGTTTTAAGATGCAACTATTAAATAACATTAAAAAATATAAAACTCCCCACCAAAAATGATGGGGAGTTTTATTATAGATATTCACCTAAAATTTTATCATCAAAGTTGATGTAGTTTACAGTTATATCACCAATTAAATTCTCCATCTCTTTCTCTGTTTCACTTGAAGTGAAGATAATTTGGTGGCCATCTTCTTTTGATTTTGCAGCATCTTGTAAAAATCTTCTAATGCTTTCGGGGGCAGTGGATTGTTGCCTTGGTTCATCTACTATTAATAACCCTAAGTGGTTTGTCTCGTACTTTTCTGAAATCTGCAAAAGCGAAAGAAGATACGCCCAAATATGTCTTATTAAATCACTAGCGGATAAGTCAAATTGCAAATCGAAACCTTCGTGAATAGGTTTATAAGATTCTCTTGATATCGTTAAGCTGTGGGGATTAACACTTTCTAATCCATAATTAGTTGCTTTTTTTATAAATGTGCTTTCTAGCTGTTTGATTTTTTGAGTATCCGTATCAGATAATAAATCAGAAGGTAGATTTTGTATTTGTATTACATTGTCGTTGTAGTTATTTAATACTTCTAAAAGATCCTCTTCTAAAGTCTCTATATACTCTCTATTTAACTGAAGAGTCTTTATTTCTTCCTTAAGATATATCCTTTGCTTAATCTCAAATGTTGATGGGACTCTTTCATCGGTGACCAGAGTTTCTTTTAGATCTCTAATTTCTTTTTGGATGTTCTTTATTATAGTCCTAAGTCTACTTAATTCTTCTTCTTTATATTTTACTATTCGAGAGCTGTTCTCCTTTGAAAAAGAAATGGTTTTCTTTTGACCCTCTAAAAATTGAATACTTTCTTCAATGCCCATAGGATTTTTATCCTCTAGTTGTAAGAGTAGTGTATTTGAAACTTTTTGATGACAAGTGGGGCACAATCCCTTTGTGAAACTAATTTTTTCAGATGATCCTAATCTTCTAAGCTTTCGCACATCTTTATATTTTTCTAGGTCTTCTTTAATCGCTTCTAACCTAGCTTTTGTGTGGTTAAGTTGATGCTTCTCAAGTTCAAGCTCATTCAGCAATTGATTATATGAATATTGTTCCTTAACAAGCTGTTCAGAATTTTCGTTAATTTTACTTTGTATCCTGCTTATATCTTCTTTAACAGTTGGAACTTGACTGTGGTCTCTTTTTTCTAACTCCTCTTGTTTAATCTCAATCAGTTTGTCGAGTGAAACTAATTTACTATCATATGATGCCTTAATACTGTCTATGACATTAAATTCAGAGGGGGCCTTTGGTAGGTTGTCTATAACATATCCTTGATTACTTACAAAACTTTTAATCTGCCTTGTTAAATAACTCCATTCATTTTTTGCTTCTTTTAGCTTATCATTTAAGGACTGCTTTCTTATGTATAAATTATAAGCGTCCAAATCTAATAGAAACTCTAATGCCCTTTTTTCTACGTCTCTGACCCCGAATTGCTTAGGTGTATTTGATTGTAGAGCAGACCAGCCTCTCTTTTGTTCTATAAACATTAAAGGCATTATACATTCAATATATAAGAGCATAGAATTACCATTGTAATGCAGAACCTCAGGCATATTCCACCCAATAAATCTTGCTAATAAATGATGGAATCCCTTAGGGTTTTTTGCTGCACCAGATTCTCTTACATAATAATCACTTTTACTGATGTTAGAAGACAGAGGACCTGATAGTAAAGGACCATCGTACACAGTGATTAAGTGGTTGTTATTATTTCCTTTTACTGTTCTATTTACTGTGAGAATCTTATTATCACCATTCTCGATTTCCAAATACACCTCTGAGTTTGTAACCTTGTAGCTTACTCCATGAATATCAATAGAATCAGTCATAGCATGAGGAAGGGGTGTCTTATGGCTTGCACTAATCATACTCTCTAATCCTAAAGCATATAAAATCGATTGTACACAAGTGGATTTACCACTTGAGTTGTCTGCTCTAAGTACGTTTAAACCATCATCGAAATGGATTATATTTCCGAAAGTTTTTGATTGGCTATTAATAACTAACTTTAATTTTCTAACTTTCAAACTCATAGGTCACTCACCAACTTAATCAGTTCCTCCAGTTTTTTTTCGGTGGCTGTTTTCTTTACTTTCATTAAAAACTCCCTCTCAGGAATGAACAGTTTTGAATTTATTATTTCTGTAGCAAAGTTCACTCCTAGTTCTGTGAGCGCTATGTTCTTTCCATTTGAAACCTCAACGATCCCTTCACCAATAGCAATATCAATAGTTCTGTTTAACCATGGTTCATGGCGAATAATAACTGTGTTTAAGATGCTGGGGCTTTTTAGGAAATTGATGAACTCTTCTCTTGAACTTTTATTTTTCACAACCCAATTTAAAACTTGAATACGTTGGTAACTTGACCTATTACTTCTACAACATATTCTTAATATTAGAACCAATATAGATATTCCTCTTTCAACGTTTAAATCAGGGGAGTAATATTGAGGTCTTTTGCTGAATGAATACTTAACATTTAAATGACTGACCAACTCCATTGAATTACACCCTTTCTAATAGAAATTTAACGGACATCTAATTAGCCAATCAGATATTGCTTCAAATTTTAAAGTATCTATGGTTTGATTGCTTAAACTTTTGGCTTCTTCTTGTAAGTTTGTTTTGTAATTTTCCATTGTATTAGTCAACTTTTTACTGTTATCATCTAAACTCATTAGCCCTTCAAAAGCTAATTGATTTTCATATGAGGCCTTGCATCTATCAACTATTTCATATAAATAAGGGTGATTGTTTTGTAAATCAAATAATGTGTTTTGGCCACCTATATATTTTTTTATCATCTCGAACCTAAAAGCATTTAGCTTTTCTTCATTATCTAATGTTGGTAGCTTTTCAATTTTACTACTTAATAACGTTAGTAGGTTGTCAGAATCATCTTCGATCCATTTATCTACTTCATGATGGTCAACTTGTTGGTGGGCAATATGTAGTTGGTTGGAAGTTGATTGTATAAGAGTATTAAGCTCTTTGGAGAAGTATTCTTCATTTACAATATGAATGTAAAATTCATCACCTACATATGGTAAATTTTCTTCTCTTACTTCTTTAGCTTTTTTTCTGCGTGTGCTACGATTTTGTTTGTTTCGTGTCTTGGAACAACAAATATCCATCTTGTGATTTTTGTGGGACCAAAAAAACTTGAGAGTTCTTTTTGGTTGTTCTTGAATTTTTTAATGTCATTTGAGATTTTTCTTCTTTGTTTATTATATAGTTCTTCTATAGTCAAAGGTTCTTCAGCCGCATAACACTGAAAACATCTTCCATCCCTACTAAAACCCTCAATGCCTTTATCTCCCCCATCTTTATCAGGAATAGGTACATAATCACCCAATGGGTAATGCAGTTTTAAGAGTTTTTCTATGTGATTTTGCCATTCTTTTCCTTCCCAGAATTTAATTTCGCTCAAAAGAAGTAGCCTCCTTGGGTGTAAGTGCTAAATGTTATGGTTGTATTTTGAAGCATCTTACTTATATGGTACAAAATATGCAGTAAATTGTCACACATTAAAAAAGACTACTTTACAGAATGTGAAGTGGTCTTATATAGGGGGTGTTTTACAGTTTTTTTAAATTACATTTCTTTAAAACAGGCTATAACACTACTTTCTCTCTAGTCTAGTAACAATTGGATAAATCGATTTTACATTTTCATTTCCTGTACAATATATGGACTATTGAATAATGAGAAAAATTCTGTTATCTTTGATACAGAATAAAAAACGTAGCCTAGCTGCATCAAAGAGCTAACTACTTTTTCTGCGAATTTTCGTGGGAGAAGTAGTTGGCTCTTTTTTTGTTCTCAAATTTAGAATGAAAAGGAGTTCATTAATGAGACATAGTAAATTAACTGAGGTGCTAAGGTATGATGAAAAAGAAAGTAAGCTGTTTATGCCAAACGAAATATTTGAGGATTTGACAGAGAACATCCAAGAAACCTCTTCACATATTGGTTTTGCTTACTCCTTTTACTACTTAACAACCTGGTTATACCGTCATTGTAAATATATAGAGCACCATTATGATCGGGGGCTATTAAAAGAAATACTTGGATACAGTAAGACAAACAAAACGGTAGATTACTTAATTAAACACGAAGGTATATTGGATAAAATAAATTATACTAGGACTTCCAATGACTTCCCATTACGGTGGTGGTTGGATGAATTTAATGACCCTGAGTTTGAACTTTTTTCAGAAATGGAAGAGAGAGTTTCACCTGAACTTAAAGATGTTTTAACCCCAAACAGAAGGAATAAAAGTATTAAGGTGCCTGTAAAGGCATTTTTCAGATATGATGAAGCGGAAGAAATCAATTATTGGAATGGAACTTTTTACGAGATTGATAATACTCATTTGGTACCGTTCGAGGTGTTTCTACATTGTATGAGTAATGAAAGCGAGCTTGGATGTGAAGCATTTTATCTTTATGGTTTCTTTAAATTTAAGAATGATAAATTTCAAAGGGGTTGCGATATCTCTTTAGAAGAAATTACTTCACAGACGGGCAGAAAAAAGCTAGCAGAGATAAGTATCTGCATAACATGAAAAAGTATAATCTCATTAATTGTAGACCGACGGATTTTGTTCCTGATATGCCTGAAGAAAAAAGAAGGGCTAGCACTTATAAGGCGAATCATTTTGAGGCTTTTACTCAAACTCCTATTGAATATGATAAACGAAGAGTTTTCAGTTGGGACACTGTTAAGGATTTTTATATAAGCTAAATTATATGAATGAATATGAAGAAGTACGATATTCGGTGTACATATAATATATTATATTAAATGTTTAGTATGAACTGGATATTAACTTATGTACTATATTATATATACACCGAATATCACACCTTTTTATCATTACACCTTCAATCTTCAATTTAATACACACTTCAAAGAGTTTACAAAAAATCACTACTATGGGAAAGTTTAATTGTAGTAAGGTTCATGACTATACTTGAAAAGGAGTGATTTTTATAGAAGATTTAATAAAGCTTTTTGAAGAAACCAACAGAAAGTTCTTATATGATCAAGGTGAGTATATAAATAGTCGCGTTTCTGAACGATCCATTTGTGGACAGCTAATGTTGTATCTACATGAAGAGAAGAAAGCATGCTATGACTCGTATATCGTAGATGTAGAATATAATAGGAATTTTGGTAAGAAAGTAAAAACTATTATAGACGATGAAGAGCAAGTGATGAAAATTACTTGTGATATTATCCTTCATAGTAGAGGCTCAAACTTAGAGCAAGATAATCTAATTGCAATTGAAATGAAAAAGTCTAACCGCCCACAAAAAGAAAAAAATAAAGATCGATATAGACTGATGTTGTTAACTAGAGATTCCTTTACTGGTAACGCTTTTAGTTTCGATGGAACCAAACTGCCAGATCATGTTTGTCGTTATAAGTTGGGAATTTTTTATGAGATTGACCTAAAGTCACGAACTGTCAATGTAGAATATTACAAGAAAGGTGAATTACTAAAGAAATATACACAGGAATATTAGTGGTATAAGTTAGTAATAAAAGCTTTGATATAATCAATAAGACAAGTATCATAGGAGTTTTAGGTGCCAAGAACAAAATGATGTGTGAATCATAAAAGGATATATTAGAACTATACAGCGGTGGCTCAGTTTAGTCACCGTTTTTATATCAGTAAAGATGTCTGCTTTCTCCACACTCCTATAAAAACTTGCGATACGAAACCAAAAATAACGATACTATAATCGTGTTTTACCCCTGTATCCCTTTATAGGGCGAAGGAAATTCTTGGTCATAATCAATAGCCTTCATTCAAAATATGCATAATTAGTAGTATGATAAGAATGGGAATAATATATAAGGAGTGTGAAAAAAGTATGGAAAAGTTAGAAATAGACATGAATTTAGCTAAAACATATGATTTATGGAGATCGTTGTTTATTTGGCAGGAGCATTTGTACCCTCGAAAACCTTATGGAAAGAATAAAAAAGGAAAGGTCGGGGGTATTTATGTTATCTATGATAAAAATGATTTCCCAGTTTATGTTGGAAGAACGAATGATTTTTATAACCGAATATATATTGATCGCTTCAAGCATGACTCTGACGATTTATGCAAATATAAGGACTACCTATACAGTGTAAAGTTATTCAAAGTGGAAAGTAAATTAGAAAGGTTAGTATTAGAATACAAATACATAAATGAATTAAAGCCCCCATTCAATACCCAAGATGTTGATTTTGTTGAGAACATAGAGGAATATAGAAAGGAATATATAGAAAAAGCTGACCCAATGATAGATCAAAAGACTGAACATGAAGAAGAAGGAATAGGTATGAAACTTAATCCAGATGAGTACTTACTTTTCAAGAAATGGCGAGAATATGTGGAGGTGAATAATGAAAGTCATGACTATTTTGGGGGTGGTGGTGATATGACGGTAAATTTTTTAGAAGACTGGAAAGATAAACATATGTCTTGTTTTATAAATGAAGTTTCCAAATCTTACAATAAGAATGTTAGTCAAGTGAAAGAAGAGCTCAGAAATTATGTGAGGTTTAATAAATACGACAATAACATATTTGGTCAGTATTGGGATGCTTATCGTATTTAAAAAGCATAGTTCTAATTAATGAAATGTAAGTTTTATTAGAAAAATTAAAAAATACTCTTTAAGTCTATTGTTTTCTATGCTATATTATTAAGTAAGAAATTGTTGAGCGGCAACAGAGAGCTAACAGTTTTGTTTAGGGGAATCCCTAACAAAAACTGGTGGCTCTCTTTTTTTGTTGGATTACCCCAAATAAATATTTTGGAGGTAATAGAATGAGCAGAGGTTTATTATTTGATAATTTGAAGGAAAAACACAGATTAGGTGAAAGCCTCCCGCTATTTAGGGAACTTTCTAGAGAACAAAGGGAAGAAATTTATAACACCCAAAACATTGATGAAATTGCAGAGGTCTTCAACCAAAATGTTAAACGGGTTAAAGATGTATGGCGAGAAGGTATGAAAGCCAATATTACACTTGAATCAAAGAAAAATCTAGTCAATGGTATTGTTAACCAAGCGTGGATGTTACTTTATATACCAGATGATTATAAGGAGTATTATGGTTGGCAACCTTCTGAAGAGGATTTAAGGAAAGTGTTTGATGACACAAAAAAATAATAATGAATGCTGACTTTTTAAGTGAGTACGAAAAAGAATATTTTAAGCTGCATTTACAGAACAGAATTGATGATAGGTTATATGATTAAGTCTCCTTTAACCATCATCGTTCCAAGTAAAGATCCACCCTTTTTAGCTGGAATTTTATATAAACAAAAAATAACAGGAGAAGATACTTTTATGCATAAAGATAATAACCGCAAGCAATTAATCATTAATTTAGAAGGAAACCCACCAAGCTGGGCATACGGGGAAAAAAGCAGGAACATTTGGTATTACGAGAACTCATTGGCAGAACATTGGATTGCCACAGTTGAAGATAACAAAATAAAGATTACAGGATTGGATATAGATTGGCGTGTTATTGAGCTTGATTTAGAAATGGCAAAAAAGGAAAAAGAAAGGTTACGTTCTCAGGTAGAAGCAGACTCTGTTTTGCCTACCGTAGATAAGAACCTTCCGCTCTCTCAAGTTATTTTTAATAAAGGAGAGATGTATTGGTTAATAGGTGTACTGGAAAACGCTATTATTAAATTAGATTAATTTCTATTTTAAAGCGACCTTTTATAATCTAATTTTAAAGGACTTGTCTATTTAAACCATAGAATGGTACAATATTCCTACACCTAGCTTTGGTAGGCAGGGTGGATTACTTTTTTGTTTTGTCGATTAGGTGAAAAACCTCACTCCATAAATTGGAGTGAGGTTTTTCGTTTTCAATTCACTGATTCATAAATTTCAAGCTCTGTCATTTTTTCCTCTCCAAGTATAAAAGAATAAAACCTTAATAAACCATCTTTAAATTCATTGAAATTATTGTTGATTTTCTTTGTAGCTCTCCATGGTTTATCTGATTCCCATTTCTCTAAGAAAATGTGTTCTTCAAAATTCGGATCATGAGTAAGTCTTATATTTTCATGCTGAATAGTCCTTAATATATTTAAATTAGTACCTTCCTCTGCATCTTCACCATCTAAATCATGTATTAAGTATGGTTGTACACCAAAATAAGTTAACACTTCATAGTAAGCTTTTTGTGTTAGTTTTCCATTACATGGAATAACAGTAACCTCTTTAACAGCACTATCTAATTGAGCTGCAATTGCAGGTTTAATTCCTTTCAAAACCTCTGTAATTGCGTGAATACTTGCTGCTTCACAATCCCCCTCTACTAAAACCACTCGTTTCGCAAAAAACGCTTCTAAAGTTGTGGTATTAAAATTTAATAGCATTCTCATTCTATTTCTTCTTTCTTCTGCGTTTTCTCCAGAGTAAATGTTCTCATTAACTTGCAATACTTCTGGATCAGTGCTGTTATCACATTTCAATAGAACAGTACCCTGATGTCTATCAGCTAGATCAATGAAATTCTCCGAATGAGAAGTGCATGCGACCTGCGCAAGAGGATGTCTTGCAATTTGCACTAATGAATCACGCATTTTCCTTTGGTAATGAGGATGCAAATATATCTCAGGTTCTTCTATTAAGAATAAAAAACTCCTTTTCCATTCACTTGTTTCTTCTCGCTCAACTAATGGGTGCTCGGTTAATTGTTCCGCCATTAATTCTAAAAGTGATAGTATTAGTAGTCTTTGAACTCCATGTCCCTGCTGTTTAGGATCAGTGATTAGATCATTATACTTTAACAGGATATTAGAGTTTAAATGTAATTTTTCCATTACCTCTGGTACATCAAAGTCTACATTTACTTCTACGTCCATTATACGTCGTAATTTAGAACTTAAACTATCTTCAAGATTTGCTACTTCTTCATGACGAGTATCATCTTTGAATACGTTTTTTAAAGATTCTAGAGCAGATTTAAAGTTTTGTATTTCTTGCGTTTGACTAAGATGGTGTTCAAATAACGCAGATGTGATTTGGTTAGCAGCAGACTTACTCTTATTAGCGTCTGCTTCATCATCAATTAATTTTACCGCTGGTACATAAACAACCTTTGGTAATACCGATCTTAGTTTTGAAGCAAAACCGTTTGGATTATCCATCCATTCTGGTTCTCCTTCTTGGATAAGAGAAGGTGCATTCATTAAGAGATAATTGACAAATTCATTCTTTTTAGCTTTTGGTATAGTACCAGATATATTGTATTCTTCACAAAAATTATCCCGTTGTGTTATTAATTCTTGTGAAACACCGTCAAATGCTCTACTATTCCAAGTCGCTTCCATATCTAATTCATTTACAAACCGATTAGGAATAAAAACCTTAAATGGTACCTCGTTATCTTTTTCAAGTGGAGAAGACCATATCCTTTTTAATTTTATTTCTTCGTCAAAAATATAAGGTTTGATATAGGAGTTATCTCGGTCTGGTATATTAAAATCACCTAACGTTAGCGAGATCTCCATACATTCTTCTTCATTACAAGGTTCTTCCTTATTAGGAAACAGTTCTAATGATGGAATGTTTGGTATATCTGTTTCAGGAAGAAACAATTTTAATGCTTGAAGAATGGAAGATTTCCCGATATTGTTTTCTCCAATGATAGTAATAAAATTCGAGTTTTCTGGAAATATAATTTTACAAGGCTGAGTAATTCCTATGTTCTTGAAATTTTTCACTGTAAACTCTTTTATCCTCATACACACACTCCATCCAATTATTGGTATATATTAAGGATTTTCCATTAACCTTTAAAAAACCTTCTAATTCACCAATTTTTTTAAATCCATTTCTAAAAAATAATCTTTTTTTAATCTCCTATTGACATTGTTTTCTGACCACATTACAATGAATTGTGTGATAATTTCATGTGAGTAGGTCAACCTCACTATAATATGGTCATATTCCTTATTATGACAGTAAAAACATATGGGGCATTAGCTCAGCTGGGAGAGCGCTTCGCTGGCAGCGAAGAGGTCAGCGGTTCGAGCCCGCTATGCTCCACTACTTTGAGCCACCATTTCCACTACATGAAATGGTGGCTTTTTCTATCCTCACTTTTCATAAACAAAAGAACGCTTCTCTTATAAAATATGTCACTGGCTATTGAAATTCACTTTTACCGTCCGATAAATGTATAGGAACGTTGCTGTTAAGGAACAGCAACGATTTTACATAAGAATCGGAGGTACACCATGTTAAGAAAAAGAAAAAAGAGTAAACAAGGATCCTTTTGGAATCGAACCTTGCAGAGGCAGATTTTGATCCCATTCCTCACTTTGATTACCGCCGCTGGCATCATCATTGGTTATGCGAGCTATACATTCGGCGTTTCCATTACGACCGATGAACTGACCGATAATGTGGAGAAACAAATGAACTCATTAAATGATTCATTCGAATTGTTTTTCCAATCTCAAGAAGACATCGTCAATCATTATTCTCAGGAACAAGCATTCATCAATTATGCTTCTGAAGAAGACCGCGTCATCCGGCGTATGGATGACATCCGCTCTTCCAACGAAATCATTAAAAATGCCTATATGGGCGTCGAAGAATCTGGGGAGACAATTACTGATTCCACATTGACTTTACCATCTGAGTTCGACCCTAGAGAACGCCCTTGGTATAAAGATGCGGTCGCAAACGAAGGCGGTCTTATATGGACAGATCCCTATATGGATACAAATACCAACGAAACGATTATGAGTGTAGCCCGCGCGGTTATGGATGGCAATGAAGTGATGGGCGTATTCTCCATCGACCTTAATATGAACTCGCTTCTTAATCTTGTGGAAGGTGTGAAGATCGCCGATACCGGTTACGCAGCGATTTTTGATGAAAGTGGTACATTTCTTTCCCATCCAGATCCAGATCTTGTAGGTACAGATGTTTCTGAGGAAAGCTACTATCTGAACATTATGGAACAAGAGCAACCTTCAGGTGTCATTACATACGAATATGATGGAAGAGATAAGACATTAGGTTACTCGATCAACGAAACGACTGGTTGGATTATCGTCGGAACAGTAGATAAAGCAGAACTCGAAGAAAAAGGAGCCGCAGTTCTTCTACCGATTGCCATCACCGTTTTAGCCATTTTGATCCTATCCGTGATCGTTTCAGTGCTGATAGCTCGTCGGATTCGCCGGCCAATTACTGATTTACAAAAAAATATGAAGCGTGTCGAAGAAGGCGACTTAACGGTTGACCTCATCCAACACAGAGACGATGAAATTGGACAATTGTCAGCTTCCACACACGAAATGAAAGAAAGCATCAAAAGAATCATCGAACAATTGCAAGAAGCAACAGAAGCTGTTTCTGAACAAAGTAGGGGATTGAAACAATCCGCTGATGAAGTTCGCGAAGGAAGTGAACAAATTGCTTCCACAATGGAAGAACTTTCGGCTGGTTCAGAATCACAAGCGCATAGTTCCTCTCGTTTGTCTGAAATGATGGATTCGTTCGTAAACGAAATCAAGGAAGCCCGCCATAATGGAGAGAACGTTGCAGACTCTTCTCAACAAGTTTTATCCATGACGAATGATGGCAGTGAGATGATGCGGCATTCGGTAAATCAGATGCAGAACATCGACCAGATTGTCAAAGATGCCGTTGAAAAAGTACGTGGTCTAGATCAACAATCCCAAGAAATCTCTAAACTCGTACAAGTGATCCAAGATATTGCAGAGCAAACCAATCTACTATCTTTAAACGCTGCTATTGAAGCTGCTCGTGCTGGAGAACATGGAAAAGGCTTTGCCGTGGTCGCGGACGAAGTACGAAAATTAGCCGAGCAGGTAACCAATTCAGTAGAAGATATCACAGGAATTGTCACAGGCATTCAAAATGAGTCAACGAATGTCGTCACAACACTAAAGCATGGATATGAAGAAGTTGATCAAGGCACAAAACAAATGAAGGTAACTGGAGAAACCTTTGATAAGATTGAAGAATCTGTAACAGATATGGTAGCCAAAAGTCGTGAAATATCCGACAAACTTAAGAAAATTTCTGAGGATAGCTATGAAATGAACGCTTCTATTGAAGAGGTGGCCTCTGTTTCACAAGAATCTGCAGCAGGTGTGGAACAAGTGACAGCCGCTGCCCAACAATCCAACAGCTCTGTGGAAGAGGTTTCTCATAGTGCAGATGAATTATCTTCTCTTTCCAAACAATTAAATGAACAAATTCGCCAGTTTAAAGTAAAAGAGTAAACAAAAAATCCTCCCGTGTACCGGGAGGATTTCTTAAATTATGAAGCTTTTGTAGCCTTTACAGCTTGAGATCCAGATGTCGTCATTAACGTTGCAACAATCAAGACAATAACCGCCACAGGCACAGCAACGACTACACTGTTCACTTCGAACGGCTGCCCTAGAACGATTTCCCATGTCAATGTTGCCACCACACCAGCGATCATGGACGATACACCACCGACCGCATTGACGCGCTTCCAGAAGAATACGGCCAGTACAGCAGGAGTCAAGCCAGCGCCATAAACTGTATATGCATACATTTGCACACTTAATACTGTTGGGAAATAACTGATAATTACAAAGGCAAAGACACCCAAGGCCACAATGAATATTCTTGTCATAGCAAGAAGCTTTTTGTCAGAAGCATCTTTATTCACATATTTACCATAAAGGTCATAAGTCAAGTTCGTAGCTGCAGACAGCAAGTAAGAGTTCCCTGTCGTAATGATGAAGGAAGCTGCTGCTGCAAGCAAAATACCACCGATAGCGACCGGCATTGCTACTGTAGTAGCCATCAATGCCATTCCTGGGTCGATATCCGGGAATAAGGAGCGGGAGGCAAAGGCGATTAATGAAATAGATGGTGAAATGACGATCATCGCAATCAGCCAGCCCATTTGCGCACGCTTCGCAGATTTATCTCCTTTGGAAGATGCAAGACGCTGATACATGTTTTGGTCACCAAGTAATAAGAACAAAGAAGGCATCAGATAACCGATCATTTGAATCGTCGTCAAACCACCGGTAGCACTCATGTGGGACTCGGGAACATTAGCGACGATTTCGCTCCATCCGCCTGCAACCATAATGATTGTAGGGACAGTAATGATCAAACCTCCCACCATCAAAAATCCGCTGATGGCGTCCGTTTGAGAAACCGAACGAAGTCCACCGATCATTGCTAGGAAGATGATCATGGCAGCACCAATCATCGTACCTGCTTGAACAGTCATACCTGTTGTCAAATTAAGAATAAATCCAAAGCCTTTCATCTGATAAGAGACGATACCGACATAAGCAAGAATGATAATAACACTCGCAATGTTACGGGATGTACGCCCATATTTCGACTCTAAAATACCGGCAACGGTGAATTTCCCGTGCTCGCGGATTTTAGGTGCGACGACATAAAGAATGATAATACCGACTAACGTTGGGAGCATCATCATCAAAGAAGGAAGAATCCCGTATGAGAAAGCCATTGACGTTTCTCCACCTGAAATACTTCCGCTTCCTGTCCATGTAGCCAGAAGCGTTCCCATCAATACAAAAGGTCCTAGACTCTTACCGGCTAATACGAAATCTTCACTGCCGGCTACTTTTTTCGACATGAATATACCAATGCCGACCATTAATATTCCATAGATTGCTATAAACCATAACAAAGTTGGATCTTGTTGCAGTTCCATAACTACTAAATCATCTCCTGATGTTTTTTGTTGGCTGGTTCTTGTTGAGCTGTTCTAATAAAAACATCGGCCGATGATGTGAAATCGCTCTTTGAACACAACGATAATAAAACTAACATAGATTTTAATTTTGTGAAAATGGCAATTCAATAAGTGAAAAAGGGCTATTCCATGCATTTTTAGAGGATTCCATTTTTTCACATACCTTTATGAAAGCGATAACCACAACCTTTCCAAGAATTGCTTTATTCTTACGAAATTTCTGTTAAATAAGCAATTATCCGACAGAATTTTGTAGTAAAATTAGTTCTAAATACCTAATTAAAAACTGGAATACTATGATATCGAATAGAAAAAAGGATACCCGCCCCCCCTTCTACTTTTAAAACCTACTAAATATTTAAATCAGAGAGTTTTGATATTATGAATACTTTTATCAACGATTTAGATGAGTTTCTCAGCACGCCGATCATATAGGTCTCCAGCGCTCCACGGAAGCATTCATTCCCCATCTTCAAATGCATGAAGATATAAGAAACCCCAAAGTTTAAAAGCGAATAGGGAGTTATAGTTTATTATGTTAAAAAAGCTGGCACCCTTTGTAGGTACCAGCTTTTTCATTCTGCTATATTAATGTCATATTAAGGGGTGAAAGCCTTCACACGGTTTTGGATGACATTTTTTAATAATTGTTTCCCTTCCCCTGTACCAATAGACTCCGGATGGAATTGTACCCCTTCAATAGGGAATTCGAGGTGACGGATGCCCATCAATTCCCCTTCGACTGTTGAAGCCGTTACTTCAAAACACTCCGGTAAATCTGAGAGCTCTACGATCAGCGAATGATAGCGCATCGCCTCCATCGGGTTGCTTACCCCTTCGTAAATCCCTTTTCCATCATGGAAAATGCGTGATGATTTTCCGTGCATCAGTTTCTCCGAGCGCACGACACTTCCACCGAACACTTGAGCAATGGCCTGATGACCAAGACAAACACCGAAAATGGGAATGTCTCCTTTAAAACGGTCGATGACTTCCAGGGTCATCGGTGTTTCATCTGGAGAACACGGGCCGGGCGAGAGAAAAATCAAATCCGGGCTCAGCTCTGTAATTTCATCTATTCCTACTTCATCATTTCTCTTCACTATGACTTCTTCTCCAAGCTCTCCAAGATACTGGACGAGATTGTAGGTGAAAGAGTCATAGTGGTCGATCATATAGATCACTCTGCTCCACTCCTCTCAGCTCTTTCAAACTTACTGAACGAGTGCTCTGATTTCTTTGGTGAAATGTTTGAGAGCTTCGTCCATTCTACCTTTTTCAATATTTTCTATCTCTGCTTCTATCAAACGAATGATTTTACTTCCAATGATGACGCCGTCTGCGTGATTTCTTACAAGTTGGACATGATCATTCGTTGAGATACCGAATCCGACAGCGACTGGAACTTGACTGTACTGTCTCACTTTTTCAATGAATGCCAAAGCTTCGGCAGACATTTCTTTTCGCTCTCCTGTTACTCCCAGTGAAGAAACACAATATAGAAAACCTTTCGCATGTTCCGCAATCTGCTTGATCCTTTGATCTGAGTTAGGCGCCACAAGGGAAATGAATTCGATACCTTTTTCTTCTGACCGGTTGCGAATTTCCTCACTTTCTTCAAATGGCAAGTCAGGTATAAGAAGCCCCTCTACTCCATTTTCTCCTAAGAGTTGAAAGAATTCCTCATGACCAATTTGAAGGACAGGGTTATAATAAGTGAAAATCACAACTGGAATTTCAAGTCCATGCTCTCTTAACTTCGGAACAAGCTCAATGGCTTTACGTAAAGACATCCCTGACTTCAATGCACGTTGCGCTGCTCTTTGTATGGTCGGTCCGTCCGCAAGTGGATCCGAATAAGGGACGCCCAATTCTAAAACGTCTGCACCTTCTTCCTGCAAACGTAAAGCGAATTGAATCGTCAGCTCCGGACTTGGATCCCCGGCTACAATGAATGGGATAAACAGGTCTTCCGTTTTCGTTAGTTTCCCTTGAAATGATGTCTTCGTCAGCATGTCAAACCTCCTCCTGGAAATGTTCCATTAATGTTGCCATGTCTTTATCTCCACGACCGGAAAGATTGATTAAAATCGTTTCATTTTGGCTCATTTGAGGTGCTTCTTTAAATGCTTGAGCAAGGGCGTGGGCACTCTCAATCGCCGGAATGATCCCCTCCATCTGTGTCAGAAGCTTCAATGCATCAAGCGCTTCTTTATCTGTGATGGCTTCATAGCGTACTTGTTTCGTCTGGAATAAATGAGCATGCTCTGGACCGATCCCAGGGTAATCGAGACCTGCAGAAATGGAATAAGGTTCGGTAATTTGTCCATTCTCATCTTGCATGAGATAGGTCATCGATCCGTGAATCACACCAGGGGTTCCTTTTGAAAGCGTCGCTGCATGTTCAGGTGTATCCATCCCTTTCCCGGCAGCCTCTACCCCTATCAATTCACTCGTGTCTCCAAGGAATGGGTAAAAGATTCCCATAGCGTTGCTTCCACCACCTACACAGGCAAAAATACGATCCGGAAGTTCCTTCTCCACCTCTAAAAACTGGCGTTTAGATTCGTCCCCAATAATTCGCTGGAAATCCCGAACCATACGTGGGTATGGATGAGGGCCTACGACAGAACCTATTAAATAGAAGTGGTCTTCACAGTTGGCGACCCAATAGCGAATCGCTTCATTTGTCGCATCCTTGAGAGTTCCGTTTCCACTAGAAACCGAAACGACCTCCGCGCCGAGCAGCTTCATCCGGAAAACGTTCAACTCCTGTCTGCGGATATCTTCTTCTCCCATAAACACGATACACTGAAGTCCAAATTTAGCGGCAACCGTAGCTGATGCGACGCCATGCTGTCCCGCTCCTGTCTCCGCAATAATTTTCTCTTTCCCCATCCTTTTAGCCAGCAAAGCCTGACCAATCGCATTGTTAAGCTTGTGTGCCCCTGTATGATTCAAGTCTTCACGTTTCAAATAAATTTTTGCTCCTCCAAGGTGGCCGGTCAATTTGTCTGCATAAGACAAAGAAGTGGGACGGCCTGCGTACTCTTTTAATACATGATGGTACTCCTCTAAAAAGGCCGGATCCGCCATCGCTTGATCAAGCGCTTCTTCCAGCTCCTGCAACGGCCCCATCAGGGTTTCCGGTACATATTTACCGCCAAAATCACCGTAGCGTCCTTTTAAATCAGGAAATACTTGCAACATTTTGCTCCACCTCTTTCATGATTGCTTGAATTTTTCCAATGTCTTTACCGTCCTCAATTTCAATGCCACTGGATAGGTCGATGCCGTCCGGTCGATAATGCAACAACTTTGTAACGTTTTCTGGTTTAATCCCACCTGCAATCAAGCACGGAACACCCTGGTCAAATGATTCTTTCTGATAGGTCGGCACAGACTCCCAGTCGAAGCGTACCCCGGTTCCACCTGAAACACCATCCACTTTGCTGTCTACAATGTATCCATCAGCAACCCCACGGAACACTTCCATTTGTTTAATGCCATCCGATTGATGGTGAACCACTTTCCAGACCGGCAGACCGAACGCTTCTTTGATTCTCAACAACTGAGATACCGTCTCATTTCCATGCAGTTGAATAACATCTAATGGGACAAAATGAAGAATCTCTTCGATTTCCTCAATCGTGGGCTCGATGAAAACCCCGACGATTTTTTGTCTAGGTCGGATTTTTTTCACCCAGCGTCCGACATATTCCGGTCGGACATATCGTTTTGTTCTCCTGACAAATACGAAACCAAGATGGGATGCTTGGGAGGAAGATGTTTTGGCTACATCTGATAAAGATCTGTTCCCACATAATTTTACAATCGGTTCTTTCATCGAACATTCACTCCTTCCAACAACTGACGGACCGCTTCTTTGATGTCTTTCTGGCGCATAAGAGACTCTCCGACTAGTACACCCTCAGCCCCGTAACCAGCTACTTTCTGTAGATCATCATGGGAAGAGATGCCACTTTCTGAAACCAACAAACACTCCTTGGGTGCAAGTTTCGCCATGCGCTCGGTTTGTGAAAGTTTCGTTTCAAACGTATGGAGATTTCGATTATTGATGCCAAGGATTTTCGGTGTAAACTCATTCAGTACTTTTGTTAATGTTTCTTCACTGTGTACTTCAACAAGTACTTCCAATCCAAGTTCGTAGGCTTGAAGATAAAGTTCATGCAACTTCTCCGCTTCCAATGCTTCGCCGATTAACAGAATAGCATCAGCTCCGATGTACGCACTCTCAGCTACTTGTAATGAGTCGATTATAAAGTCTTTACGTAATACAGGAACATCCACCACTTTTTTGATGTTCGTCAAATAATCACGGTGCCCTTGGAAAAAATGTTGATCGGTAAGAACCGAAATGGCTTGCACACCTGCTGCATTATAGTCATGGGCGATGCGGACAGGATTGAAGTCCTCACGTATGATTCCCTTGGATGGAGATGCTTTTTTCACCTCTGCAATCACACCTGCTGCAAATGGTGCGTTCTTCAGAGATTCATAGAGAGAATGATGAGGGAATGACTGCTCTTCTGGTAAATATAATTTTTCGATTTCTTGTTGTTTTACAGCTAAGATGGTTTCAAGCATACTGACGATTCTCCTTTTCATTAACAATCGATTCATAGTACTTGCTTGTGACGCCTTCACTGATCGCCTTTTGAACAAGGTGCACGCCTTCTTGAAGGTCTGCTGCTTTTCCTGCCACGTAAAGCCCAGCCGCCGCATTCAATGTGACAATGGAAGCAGCACTTTCATTTGAACGACCATACAAGACATCCTTAATGATCCTGGCACTTTCTTCTGTTTTAGAAATACGAATGTCTGACAGATTCCCTAAAGGAAGCCCGAAATCTTCAGGTGAAACAGTAAAACGAGTGATTTCCCCATTTTTCAATTCAACGAGATCGCTTTTCCCTGTGACCGTGATCTCATCCAGCCCATCTCTTCCTGTTGCTAAGAGCACGTGGGTGGAGCCTAGTTTCTTCAGTGTCTCTGCCATTTTCTCTGCATAATTCGTATCATAAATGCCGATTAGCTGCCTTTTTGCATTCGCGGGGTTGGACATAGGTCCGAGTAAATTGAAAATGGTACGAAAGCCAAGCTCCTGCCGTGCAGGTCCTGCATGTTTCATAGCTTTATGGTAAAGAGGCGCAAACATGAATGTCATTCCTTTTTGTGATAGTGCCTGCGCTCCTTGTTCTGGAGTTGTGTCAATCGGAACACCTAACTTCTCCAAAACATCGGCACTTCCACTTTTTGAAGAAACTTTGCGATTCCCGTGCTTCGCGACTTTCACGCCCATGCTCGCAAGAACGATGGAAACAGCTGTTGAAATATTAAAGGTAGAAGCACCATCGCCCCCGGTGCCGCATGTATCTACAATGGACGGATCATTCGTATCCATTTTCGTCATGTTTTCACGCATCGCTCGAACGAAACCGGTCATTTCTTCAACGGTTTCTCCTCGGTAACGCATCACACTGAGCATGCTCATCAACTGGCCCGTTGTCGCTTCACCTTTCATAATCCTATCCATCGTTTCAAAAGCTTCCTGTTCCGTCATTTCCTCTCCTGCGACAACTTTACTTAATGTATCTTTCATCTCGTCTCCACTCCTTCTCCACTCTTCTCAAATATCTTCTCAGCTAATTGAATCGTCTTCTTCAATGCACTCGCCTTGCTCAATGTTTCTTGATACTCTGCTTCAGGGTCAGAATCAGCAACGATCCCTGCCCCTGCCTGGATATATAAATCTTTTCCTGTTCTTGTCATCGTTCGGATGGTAATGCAGGAGTCAATGTTTCCATCAAAGCCTAAATATAAAATCCCTCCACCGTAGAGGTTCCGAGGAGTAGGTTCAAGCTCTCTCAAAATCTGCATGGCTCGGACTTTTGGTGCTCCTGATAATGTTCCAGCCGGGAAGGAGGAAATCAAGGCGTCAATAGGAGAAACACTCTCCTTCAATCGACCGGTCACTTTACTGATGATGTGCATGACTTTCGAAAAACGTCCGATGGTCATATATTCACTTACCTGTACGGTTCCATATTCAGCTACGCGGCCAATATCATTCCGTGCTAGATCCACGAGCATGCGGTGTTCCGCTAACTCTTTCTCATCCTGCAAGAGTTCTTCAGCAAGAGCGTCATCTTCTTCTTTGGTTCGTCCTCTTTTCCTCGTTCCAGCTATGGGATGGATTTCAAGGTTACGGTCACGCACCTCAAGGAGTCGTTCAGGAGAACTTCCGATGACTTCCACTTCATCCATTTTCAAATAAAACATATATGGAGAAGGGTTCACTCTCCGTAACACCCGGTAAAGTTCAAAGCCGCTTCGGTCCGTTACTGTATGAAAACGTTGAGATAATACCGCTTGAAAAATATCTCCGGCATGGATATACTCTTTGATTTTTCCCACATCAGTTTTGAATTTTTCTGGTTCATAATTGCTGTCTAACTGGAAGGATTCATTATCCGTTTCATTTTCAATCAGCATTAAATCAGGAAGTGTGTGGGCCTTCTGCAGCTGGTTTGTAATGGATTTGATCCGCTTTTTCGTTTCAGAATAAATTTCTTCTAGTGGGCGATCCGATTCTTTTCTAGCAAAGGATAGAATCGTCGTTTCTTTTGTCTTATGATGGTAAGCAATTAACGTCTTGCAGAAAAGCAGATGATAATTAGCCAGATTCAACTCATCCGTCATGGCTCTCTCTACAGGCTCATAATCTGAAATGGCATCATAGCTGATATATCCGACCCCTCCTCCTTTAAACGGAAGGTCGATGGGAGGCTGTTTCACATCAAGCTTTGCAAGTACTTTCTCATAAGCAGACTTGAAGTCTTCAGAATACGTGATCTCATTCTGGTCAAAGTCCTTGATTTGGAACTGCTGCTTATCCTCTTTGATTTGAACCATAGGATCAAGACCAAGGAAGGAATAATTCGACCATGGCGATTCAGGATCCTGGCTTTCCAACATGTACACAGCTTCATGATTCAGTGCATGAAACATGTGAATCGGTGTTAACGTATCCGTATAAAACGATTGTGTAATTGGGATGGTCTGATGCTCTTCAGCATCGCTTTGAAATGTTTCAAAAGTGGTCATAAAGGCTCACCTCTCCATTAAAATCATGGAGAATGAGACGTTGAGGGATGAAAACGAGTGGATAGAAAAGGGGTGAAAATTGGCCAGGCAATCCGTCGGCTCCTTACGTCCGAAGATTCCTCGCTCACTCAGCTCAGCTCATCCTATGCCTCAACTCAACTCATTCTCTACTCAACTTGCTTATTTCGACTTTGTAATAAAGCCACTTTTTAAATATCTTTCCAATAGTCTATAAAATTCAGATAATAAAGTCAACCAGTCTGTTCCAATAATTCTTAAGCCATGAATCTCAGTGGAATTCCAAATAAGCTTCGTATTCTTGAAGACTCAGTTTCGAGACTTTTGTAGAGTGGATGGGGCTGCGGGGAATGGCTCGCTTTCCGCGGGAGCGCGGTGAGCACATTCCGTGCAGCCTTAAGGGCAGCCTTGCCTAGTTGAAATAATGAATGACAATTCCTGGCCATGGATACGGGGTCAGGGAAACGACGATTTGCGGTGTTTTGGATCAGTCAGTAGAAAAACACACACGTTCGTGTCTCCATTCGCTTTTCATGCGGACGTTTCCCAGACCCTGTTCCCACACCTTATTCGTGCAGAATCTATGGTTAAAACGACTCTATAACGGCGTGGGTGAGCAGGTCTTTCATTACCGAACTTGGCAGGTTACTACTAGAGCGATTTCGAGAACCTCATATGGTAAAGGGGCGGAGGGAAACGGTGAGACTCCTGTGGGAAGTGCGTGGTAGATGAGACCCCGCAGAGCGTTAGCTCGAGGAGGCTCATCACTCGCCCACGGAAAGCGAACCTTTTCCCGTAGCCCCTAGAATCCCACAAACATCTCGAAATCAAGTCTTCCACAATCCTGCCATATAGTGAAATAACTTCCTTCAGGTCATTTTCAGAGACCTTTAGTAACAATTATGATGAAAAAGAGGAAAATAGAAATTTTTTAATGTTCATTTGAACGAAACAACGAAAACTTACGTCTTATAGTCAGGGAACGAAATGAGGGATGTTTATGGATTCGGATCTCATCAGGAGAGCACAAGATGGTAATGAACAGGCGCTTGCTGAACTCCTGAAAAAACACTATAGCTTCATCGTTAAATATGTATGGAAAATGAGCGGGGATGAACAATTGGCTTATGATGTGACACAGGACGTACTAATCAAGGCTATCCAGAAAATCAACCAGTTTAATCATCGATCCAAGTTTTCTACTTGGCTGATCCAAATGGCTACACACACATACTTGGACTACAAACGAAAGCAAAAAAAGAAAAAGGAACTGGATGAGAAACTGCGAAAAGAATTTCCCCACTCCCCTGTTTCTTTTCCGAGTGATTGGCATGAAGTCCAGGAGGCCTTATGGAAACTTGAGGACGAACATCGAATCCCACTCGTCTTGAAGCATTATTACGGCTATGACTATAAAGATATTGCAAAAATGACCAAGGTGAAAGTAGGGACAGTGAAATCCAGGGTCCATTATGGGCTGGAGAATTTACGAAAGGAGCTGAGAACGGATGACAGATGAAAAGACACCAAAAAAACTGGAAGAAAGGCTTCAGGAAGCAGCCCGGCACACAGAAGAACAAATGGAACTAACTGAACCTTCCCTCTCCTACTTCGAGAATCTTATCGAAGAACAGACAGCCCTCTGGTACCGGCGACTGTGGTTTGAATTGACTTGTTTATGGGGGATGGCGTTCATTTTTATTTCTTTCCTTATTTTCAGCTTTTTCTATGTCCCTCTTTTGTTTGTTTTTGCACAAATCACTTCAATTATCATTTTAATCCGCTACTTCTATAAAGAACGCTATGAAATGGTGGAGATGCGACAATGAAACATTACGGACCTGAAGAAATGCCTATATGGGGATGGCTTCTCGTTGTTCTCATTCTCATGACACAAAGTTCTATTCTTTTTATTAAAGCTAGAAAGATCGGAAAAGCACCATGGTTGTGGGGAATCGTAGGGCTGATTCAATTCCCTGTACCAAGCATCATCTTTTTCATCTTATGGAAAACAGTTTGGAAGAGAAAAAAAACGGTGACGAAATCATAAAATTTTCTAAAGGCAGAACAAAGACCTTATAAGGAGGTGATGTCATGTTACTCACTCAAAATGTTTTGGATATCATTAACGAGAATATAGCGATCATCGCTCCCCTGCTCATCATCCAACTGGTTTTAATGATTACAGCTCTTGTAAGTTTATTTCGTGCAGAGACTACAAATGGCCCAAAATGGATGTGGGCGCTTATCATCTTATTCATCAACACGATCGGCCCCATCGCTTATTTTATTTTCGGAAGGAGTCATGAGTCTTGATTCAACTGAAAAATTTAACGAAAACATTTGATAAACAATATGCAGTGAAGAACATCACATTCAATTTGCCATCAGGGAAATGCGTCGCTTTGCTCGGCCCCAATGGTGCAGGGAAAACCACCACATTAAAAATGATCGCAGGGCTCATGCACCCCACCTCCGGCCAAGTGGAACTCGCGAATGGAGTAAAAGGAGATATTCGCAAATACATCGGTTACTTGCCTCAACATCCGCAGTTTCACAGTTGGATGACTGGTATGGAATTCCTTCACTACGTCGCCCGTCTTTCCCATATCCCTAAGCATGAATCTCAAAAACTAGCGGAACAGTTGCTGGATCGTGTCGGGATCGCGGATGCCAAGAATCGAAAAATATCGAAGTACTCCGGCGGGATGAAGCAAAGACTCGGGATTGCACAAGCCATGATCCACAAGCCGAGCGTTCTCCTGCTTGATGAACCGGTCTCCGCCTTAGATCCAATTGGCCGGAGAGATGTACTAAACTTGATGGAAGAGTTGAAGCAAGAAACTACGTTGCTTTATTCTACACATATCTTAGGTGATGCGGAGGAGGCCAGTGATGAAATCCTCCTCATGCACAAAGGAGCTATTGTAGAATCAGGCTCTCTTCAAGACGTCAAAGAACGACATCAGGTAGATAAGATCACTCTACGTTTTGACGGAAACATGAAAGCATACAAAGAAAAAATGGAGGAGTTCCCATTCGTCACCCATACAGATATCCAAAAGCAAAAGATCCATGTTTATGTACAAAATGTGCCTGAAGCTCGAGATGTTCTTTTAGAGCTTGTATCTAAGGAACAATGGCCGCTTCTTTTCTTTGAAGTAGGACAGACGACACTTGAGGATCTATTCATGAAGGTGGTGAACGAGCATGCAATGGCTGACCATCTATAAAAAGGAATGCCTGGAGTCCGCCAGAAATTACAAGTGGGTTTGGGTCCCTCTTGTCTTTATTCTTTTTTGTATCATGGATCCTTTGACAACTTATTACCTCCCTCAAATACTTGAATCTACCGGAGGGCTCCCCGACGGCGCGACCTTTGATATCCCGACTCCGCCGGCGGCCAATGTATTCATGATGAGCATCTCACAAATCAACACACTCGGTGTGCTCGTCATAGCCCTGATTACGATGGGAACAATCGCCGGAGAACGGAAATCAGGGGTGGCCGAGTTGATCCTAGTAAAGCCGGTATCCTATACCGCCTATGTGACTGCCAAATGGGCAGCCCATGTTACGCTTGTTCTTCTTTCTATTTTCGTCGGCTTAATTGCAAGCTGGTATTATGTTCAACTTCTTTTTGGTGACGTATCTTTCATTCACGCATTGAGTACAGCTGGCTTTTACGGCCTGTATATTATCTTCGTCATCAGCATAAGCCTCTTCATGAACACATGGACGAAAACCCCAGGCCTTGTTTTGTTTTTAACGATTAGTATCATCATGATATTAAATTTGGTCACAAGTGTTTTTTCTCACCTTTTGGAATGGAGTCCAACAAACATTACTTCCTATCTCCCTTCCTTACTAAGAACCGGAGAAGTCGGGCAAGACCTTTGGTTAGCAAGTCTATTTACCATTGTTACGATTGTTCTCCTCCTTTTCGGAGCCATTCAAACACTAAAACGAAAAGAGATTGTATAGCCAAAACATACTAGACCAGGTCATCCAAATTATGGATGACCTGGTCTGGTTATTTTTTAGTAATCAAACGTGTGATTTGTTCTTCTTGGTAATAGGGTATAGACTGTTAGCATCTATTGCATATGAAGTTGTTAAAGGAGAGATTTTCATGAAGCCAACTGCATTGATCACAGGAGCCTCGGGTGGTATTGGATACGAACTTGCCCGTCTATTCGCTAAATCAGGGTATCACTTGATTGTCGTTGCACGATCCGAAGACAAGCTTCACCAGTTAAAAGAGGAACTGGACGGTCATCCGATTACGATCATTCCTCAGGATTTATCAGAACCTGGAGCAGCTGAAGTTGTGTATAGTAAGGTGAAAGAACTCGGCCTCCATGTTACTGTTCTTGTAAATAACGCTGGTTTTGGTTTGAATGGACTTTTTGAGGACCTCCCTCTACTAGACCAACAGAAAATGTTGCACGTGAACATCAATGCCCTAACTGAACTGACTCACCTGTTTTTACCTGAAATCAAAGCGGCTCGCTTCCGCTCCATCCCTAAAGGGGTATTGAATGTAGCAAGCACGGCTGCCTTCCAACCTGGTCCAAAAATGGCCGTGTACTATGCTTCCAAAGCTTACGTCCTTTCTCTTTCAGAAGCCCTTGTCGAGGAGATGAAAGATACAAGTGTGACGGTTACCACCTTATGCCCGGGCGCAACAGACACCAATTTCTTCAAAACAGCGAAAGCAGAGCACACGAAACTTGTAAACAGTACGATGTCTCCTGAATCGGTAGCCAAGTCAGGATTCCTCGGCTTTGTGAAAGGAAAACGTGTGGTTATTCCCGGCGTGATGAACCAGGGATTGGCCTATGCCTCCAAATTCATCCCACGCTCATTCGCAGCGAAATTAGCTCATTATGTCGATAGCTAAGGAGAGGTCATACAAGTTTATTTGCGACCATTCTCTTTTTCTCCTCTACCCCATCCTATATAATAGAAATTACTGGTAAACACTTTTAAGGGGGCTGTACATGAAGAGATTAATCCTATGGTTTTCGTTCTGTCTATGTATCGGTGCCGTCGCAGGAGCTTATTTGTATGTACAAACCCAGGGGGTATCTACAGCTCAGGGTGTCACAGGAACAGTGAATGCGGAAGAACTGAGAGCCTATGAGAAAGATGGAAAAAATCCTTTTGGAGGAGAGATTTCAGGGCCGGAGTTGACAGACAAGGAATACCAGGAATACATTCATGGCATGTCACATCAAAAAGTGAAAGCAGATGAAAAATGGACGTTTTTTGAAATCCACTCCCTTCGCATTTCTTGGCTGCTCGAACATTTGGAAACGAATGACTTGACTCATAAGCATGTCTATAAACAAATTTTAATGAAATGGGCCGATGAGGATTTTTCAAATGCTGTAGCTGACCATAATACGATTTGGGAAATGCAACGTGGCACAATTGGAAAAGCCAAGCGCCTCCTCACTCCTGAGGAAGAAGCCGAATATATAAAAGAAAACAACTGACCCGATATCATCGAGTCAGTTGTTTTTTTACATTTCTTCAGCCGATTTCCTGAATCCATAAAAGGAGCGGTACCCTTGATGAGCATAGTAACCCTCGGACTTTGTTGATGCTAACATTTCCACACGTGTACTTGGATAGCATTCGTGAGCGGTTTGAATCAATTTATCCGCAATCCCCTGATTTCTAAAACTTTCTTTCACCAGCAGATCGCACACATACAAAGTGATGGACCCATCTGTCAGTCCTCGGAGGAAACCGACGAGTTCACCATCCACCACCGCAACCAAAGCTGGTTCTGAATTCAGCCAGGAGCATAACGTTTCCTCACCACGTTCCACAAGGCCGCTCCATCCTTCTTCTTCATTTAGTTGCTGGACAGCGTCAAAATCTTTTTCAAGAAACGTACGAATTTGAATAGCTTCCATGTCATCCTACCTTTCACTGTGATTAAGATTTTCCCCTTTGAGCCGTCACCCAGTCTGTTGATTCTATTTTTCTACTCTATTATTACGTTTGATTCCCTTAAACGTTTCAAGTTATATAAGAAAATCTGACTATTTTTCAAATAACCTTTAATGTCTTCCTACATCCGTGTTGGTATACCCAACAATAAATCTAACGGGTGGGATTGAAAACAAATCAGAATTTTTAAGAATCAGATAGAGGAAAGTATGGTAAAATGTGAACGGAAGTTTTTCTTTTTATGTTCAAGGAGTGGAAAACATGTGGAAAAGAATTCTACTGTTCGCGACATTGATCTTTCTCGCCGCTTGTTCCTCGCAAAATTTATCGCTTGAGGATTTGAAAACGGCTTATCCGGAGACGTTCGCTCAGCCGGTAGGTTCCTTATCGGATGAGAAAAAGGAGAAGCTTGGTCTTCCTGAAGATGTCCCTTTCGAAGTCACTCATGTTGAGTCAAATGTGGAAGACGAGAGAGTAGAGGTCCTCTACCAATCGGATGGTTCAGAGAAAGCTGTGGTGCACACCCTGTATGAACCAGGGAACATTCTCCAAGAATCTGAACTGCAGGTCCCATTAAACTCTGGGGCTGTAGCTGGTGTCCAGGAAAAGGAGGACCATATTTTTGTGGAATGGTATGATGGGGATCTCGATGTCATCTATCAGCTCGAATACTTTGGTCCTGAAGAGGAACGTGCAGAAAAAGCAATGAATGTTGCAAACGCTATATAAAATCCTATAATCTTTTATACAAGGATTTCTAAAAAAGAGCTGTCACGTGTATGGTGACGGCTCTTTTGATTAATTTATAGTTTTTCTAGTTTTTTAAAGTTCCGACTGATTGGTCTCGGAGCTTTAAGTCGGTCGAAAAAGATCATATAATTGTTTTTCTTCTCATCGACCTCTTCAATGGAACCTTCACCGAAAACAGGATGCTTGACCCGGGTTCCTTTTTCGAAAAATTCACCAGAAGGCTCTTTCTCAAGACGATGCGAAGCACGTATATATTCTTTTGCCTCTTCAATAAGAGACTCATCCAACTCTCCGACCCGGTCATATAAACGATCTTCGACTTCAAAGATAAATCGGGAAGGGTATTTCTTCTGTCCTCCATTTTGAAAGCCTTCAGATTCAGTCAAATAGAGTTCCCTTTCCGCTCTCGTTACAGCTACATAGGCAAGCCTTCGCTCTTCTTCCAGCCCTCTCTCTTTCCGCTGCCTTAATGCACGGACATTCGGGAGAACACTTTCTGTCATTCCTATAACAAATACATAAGGATACTCAAGGCCCTTCGCTGTATGAATCGTCATGAGTTTGACAGATGCCACCTCGTCAGCCCTGTCGTCGTCTGTGTAGAGGGAGATCATTTGTAAGTATTCATCCAAATAAATGTCTTCCCCAAGCGTTTGTTCATATTGGACAATGGAATGAAGAAGCTCAGCCATATTATCCAATCTCTCCTGGTCACCGTCTTCCCTCCGGTAGGCTTCATAGCCCGTCACCTGCATAGCCTCTTGAAGCAGTTCCGATACTTTTCTCTTGCCTCTAATTTTCTTCAAATACTCGACCGCTTCGATAAAAGTTCGTGCTCCTGTACGCCTCAGCTGATCATGGTCTACATATTTTTTCAAGGTTTCATATAAGGAAAGCCCATCCTCCTCTGCTTTCTCCCTGAGAAAACTCATCCGCTTCTTGCCAATTTGTCGTTTAGGAACATTTATGATGCGACTGAAAGACAAATCATCCTGAAATGCAATCATCCTCAAGTGAGCGAGCGCATCCTTGATTTCTAACCGGTCAAAGAATTTGAAGCCTCCAAATATTTTATATTCAATATTCTCAGCAATAAGTTCCTGTTCTACAAAACGGGATAAGTAATTCGCTCGATATAAAATGGCCACATCGCTCAAGCTCGCCTTCTTTTCTGCCACGACCTGTTTAATCTTACTCACAATCCATTTAGCTTCCTGAATCTCATCTTTTCCATGATAATGAACCACCTTCACACCAGGTGGATTGACAGGAAGCATGTCCTTATCTACCCTGAAATAATTGTTCTGGATCAAAGCATTTCCCAAGGAGAGAATTTCCGGTGTCGAACGGTAATTCTCTTTCAAAAAAATGGTCTGAGCATCAGGGAAGTAACTCTCAAAATCCACCATATACTTAGGATCGGCTCCACGCCATTCATAAATGGTTTGATCAGGATCACCCACAACAAATAAATTCCCCTGTTTTTCAGCAAGCATTTTAACAAGTTCGAATTGTTTCAAACTGCTGTCCTGAAATTCATCGACCTGGATATAATAAAGTCGATCCTTCCATTTTTCCAGTACTTCTTTATTCTGATCAAAAAGAGTAAAGACAAAGTTGAGTAAATCATCAAAATCCAGCCCATACACTCGCTTTTGCTTCTTGAGATATTGTTGAATAATCTGACTGTCAAGATCTCCCGAATCATCCACAGAAGGCATTTCTCCACGTAAAATCATTTGTTGTACATAATGTGTGTTCCCTTTAAGAATTCCAATCTTATCGAGAATCCTTTTGAACGTTTTATCATTCAGTTTTAACCCCATATCTTCAAAGATCTCTCTTAGGAGAATCTTCTGATCTTCCACGTCCAAAATGACAAAATTCTTCGGGTAAAAAAGCCGGTGGATATCTTCACGTAAGACACGGACACAAAAACCGTGGTAGGTGGTTATAAAACCTGTGTCCTGCTCCCCTCCGATCAACTTTTTTACTCGTCGCCTCATTTCATGAGCCGCTTTATTCGTAAAAGTTACAGATAGAATATTTGCCGGATCGATCCCCAGCTCATTCACGATGAAGGCATAGCGGTGAGTTAAGGCACGGGTCTTCCCGGAACCTGCACCGGCGATGACACGGACGTACCCTTCTGTAGATACGACCGCTTCTTGTTGTGATGGATTTAGTCCGTCCAGTAGCTCTTCCATATCGATCACCTTCCAAGAACATTTGTTTGTATTATAGCACATTAGACAGCAGGCAGTCTGTGTTCTTTGCTTGAATGAAAGATGAGGATAATAGAAATCCCCTGAACAGAAAATATGCCTCAGGGGAAATGTGGATGGGGTGGTTTACTGAATCACATCAAAAGATGATAAATAAAGAAGGAACACTAAAAATCGTTACTGTTTTGTGTGGAAATTATCTAAATAAGGATCGTATTCAGGAAAGTCAACCTTCTCGGAATGTGTATTTTCTCAGGGGGAAAAAACGAACGGGAGTGGTAGTTGAGCTTAAAAAGATCATGTTTATGACCTTCTTCAGATAAAATCAGGGCATGTCCCCTTGCTTTCATACATGTCATAGCTAAGGGCGGAATACAGGGTGACTTCAGAATTGCTCTTCTACAACGAAGTGAAAAATGAAAGTCCCCATTTCAATTCCTTCATGCTTCCTTAGGCAGATACTTAGAAATATAATGAAGGCCATGATTCGTAAAACCATAAGGACCGGGCCTGCAGTTCCCATGGAGAGGGTATTTTCCACTTCTATTCGAACCTCGGCTTCAACCCCGTTTCCAAGAAATATTTCGTCGCTTGCTGCACATTCATAAATGTGCGGACCCCATCTAATTGAATATGGTTTTGCGCAAATTGCACCACTACCTGTGGACGCATTCCAGCAAGGACAACTTCAATGCCCAACAACCTAAGACTCATCATAAGGTTTTTCAAAAGGACCGCCCATTCTTCATCAATTGAAGTAATCCCCGAAAACTGGATGGCAAGTCGGCTCACATTCTGTTCCTGACATAAAACAGGTACTCTTGCCAATAAAATATCGCGCTGTTCCTCTCTCAAGATTGGCTGCAATGGTAGGAGGGCATATCCTTTAGCAATGGTTACAATATTCGCTGTCATTTCTTCAATCATATGGATTAATTCTTTCTCTCTCTTTGACTGCTCCGTCATATCGAATATACGGATGAGAACAAAACTCTCCCCTTCATGAGTGAAGCGTTTAGTGTAAAAGTGCAGCACCATGTCCCTTCCCTGCCAATGAAAATCCATACCTTCAAAACCGATGTCTTTTTTCTCTTGGATGGACTTGGAAAGGAGCTTCTTTTCTGGTGCTAAATCCGGATACAGATGATTAAGTTTCTCGCCAACGATCCGTTCTTCCTCTAATTGAAACATCTTTACGTAGGCAGGATTTACGTATGTGATTGTGTATTCTTCATCACTAATCAATACACCTTCATCCAAAAGGTCCATTGCATTCCGTAACAGCATGATTATCCCCCCAGTACAAATCTCTTACTTTTATTATGATGATATACAAAAGAAATGCAAGGTAATTCAACATTATTGTCTAAATATTATGAATAAATAACAATCCCCTTCTATATCTTCAACTTAATGGCAGGATTCTTGAAGACTCAGTTTTGAGATGTTTCGGGGTTCGTTGTTGTGTTGAGCGTCAGGGGTGGTGGGGAAGCAACTCGCTTTCCTGTGGGGTGCGCCGAGCTTCCTCGGACTACGTCCTGCGGGATCTCGCCTATCTCCTTCTCCCACGGGAGTCTCGCAGCTTCCCAACCACCCCATACCATGAAAGTGAGAAACGAACCCATTTACTGTGGGAGGGTGCCTTCCACTATCCTGGTTTATAAGCAAAAAGCGCCCTATAACAAGCTTTTCGCATGCAGAATAGTGTGTTTAGGAGTTCATTCCTCTCCAATAACCATGTGCATAAAAGCAGCTAATTCCGAAAGTGGTTTCGAGATAGTTAAATGGCAAAGGGGCGGAGGGGAATGGCGAGACTCCTACGGGAAAAAAGTGCATGGTGAGACCCCGCAGAGCGAAGCTTGAGGAGGCTCACCGCGCTCCCGCGGAAAGCGAGCTATTCCCCGCAGCCCTCATCCACTCAACAAAAGCCTCGAAACTGAGTCTTCCACAATCTGGAGCTTTTGTAGATGAAAAAGAAGAAGTGCGTCAACGGTTCAGTTTCTGAGCCGCTGACGCACTTCTTCTTAAGCTTTTTCCATTTTGTCACATTTAGATAAAATAGCTACATGTTTAAGGTTACCAATGGAATCGAATTCTATTTCAACATAATCTCCTGGTTTTACAAAGCTAAGCCTTTCTCTGAGTACAGAAAGTTCATTCTTAAATTCGGATTCTTCGACCAAAATCGCATAAGCCCCTTCGTATCGATCCAGTTTATATTGGTTCACCGATTCAATCCCCTTCTGTTTTAGTATCAGGCACCTTGAAAAAAATTATGTGCCATTTCACCATTTCCTTTTATGGTATAAGTCCTCTTATTACAGAGCATTCCCTTCATTAATCATGACTAAACATGTCGAAATTAGAGTTCTAGACAACGTTCATCTGCCGTGGTAAAATGAAACTAACAAACGTTAGTTAGTGAAAGGAGAGAGCTGAATGACAAAAGAAACTATTATTGAAGAGAGTCTCAAGCTCTTTGCCAATTTTGGATATGAGAATACGACCCTTGCCAATATTGCGGAAGCTGTTGGAATAAAGAAGCCTTCTCTTTATAACCATTTTGATAATAAAGAAGATATCTTTCTTCATGTTCTTTATGACGTGGGAGAAAGAGAAAAGAGTCATTTGATGAATCAATCAGGATCCATTCACCAGGACTCAGTGGCTGATCATCTTCATGAGATCTATCGTGTCTACCTGGAACATATGGCTCATTCAACAGAAGGTATGTTTTTCAAGCGTGTAACCTTTTTTCCGCCCGAAGAATTCGCAGATGAAATTAAGAAAGTTTTCTTAATGGTGGAAGACTGTATGACTGAGATTATCCGCCCGGTATTTGAACGTGGGATAGAGAAGGAAATTATCCGCCCTCTTTCTACAAATACGCTGACTTCTGCATTTTATACGTTGATTGACGGTTTGTTTCTGGAAGAAAATTTTTATGACCGGGATGTTTTTGAAAAAAGACAGGAAGCAAGTTGGCAAATCTTCTGGCTTGGCATTAAAAACCCGGAGCATTAGGGAGGTATGAAACGATGGCATGGATTTATTTATTCTTTGGTGCTTTTTTCGAAATCGGATGGGCTGTTGGTTTGAAATTGTCAGAGGGCTTCACGGATCCCCTCTTTTCAACTATTACCGTCATTTGTATAGTTATCAGCTTCACTTTTTTCACCAAAGCATTAAAAGTGATTGATATTGGAACAGGTTATGCGATATTTACAGGGATTGGCGCAGCAGGTACAGCTTTAATCGGGATGATCTTTCTTGGCGACGGAGGCGGTGCTGGGAAAGTCTTTTTTATTGTGCTTCTAATTACAGGCATTATTGGTTTGAAAATGTCTGAGACCACTTCAGAACAGGTACAACAGGAGGGATAAGCATGGCATGGGTATTTTTAATGATGGCTGGAGTAGGAGAAATGACGGCCATGTTTTTCTTGAAGCTGTCGGATGGCTTTCAAAAACGCAAACCGGCGTTCATGGCTATACTTGCAGGTGCAGCGAGCTTCTATTTCCTTTCTTTATCTTTAAAAGATCTTCCAATCGGAACGGCTTATGGGATATGGACAGGAATTGGGTCGGCAGGTACCGTTTTGCTGGGCATCTTTTTCTTTAAAGAAAAAGCGAATCGAAAACGTCTGTTGTTCATTACTTGTATCGTTGCCGGAGTTATCGGTTTAAAAATGGTCTCTTAGACGAAGGATAGGCTTGTAATGTTATTTTCGAAAGCTTACAATGGAATAAGCAACAATCTACAATATTCGACAAAACCTGCTTTTTTCTGTCGTTTGTAGTGATGGAGGAAATATAATGAGAAGAATTTTACTTGCCATTCTTATGATTATTGTCATCGGTTTCAGTTACGTAGGCTATACAAGTATGGATACGGATGCGAATCCTTCCATTCCTAAAGAAACAGAGAGTTATTGAATTTCAATGATTTAAACCCCTTCGCTCCCGCGAAGGGGTTTTGTTTTTGTATAAAAGATGGCGTCCAATGAAAAAGATTATTTCTTAGGAAGATCCACTTCTAAGTCCTCTCCCCATTTCTCTTCTAAATATTGATCGCGCCCTGAGTTCCCACGGTAAAAATCGTATCTTAAAGTATTTTTCTTGTAATAATCTTGATGGTATTCCTCTGCTTTGTAAAACTCTTCTGCTTCCAGGATCGGGGTAACTAATTCATTCTGAAAGCGACCGGAATTTTGGAGTTCTTGTTTGGATTGTTCAGCGCTTTCCCGCTGTTCAGGTGTGTGATAGAAAATGGCGGTCGTATATTGGTACCCTCGATCCACAAACTGACCTTCGTCATCGGTCGGGTTGATTTGTCTCCAGAAGACATCGAGAATCTGTTCATAGGAAATCAGGTCTGGATCGTAATAGACTTGGACAGATTCGATATGGCCCGTTCCCCCGGAAGCTACTTCATCGTAAGAAGGATTTTCTGTTTCCCCTCCCGTATAACCGGATACGACACTATGGACGCCTTTCAGTTTTTCAAATGGAGGCTCCATACACCAAAAGCATCCACCCGAAAGAGTCGCCACCTCGTACCCTTCAGGTATCTCATTTGCTGTCACAGCTTCACTATCATAATTTCGTTTTGTTAAATAGGCATATGCTTCCGGGATGGCAAGAACAGCAACTAATGAAAGTACGGCTATAATCATGACCCATTTCGTCCGCTTCTTCACCCTCTTCACCCCTTTTTGCTGTTTAACTCAGAATAACACGCCTATACGTGCCAATTGAAATTCTAACACTCTCCTTTATTCGTCATCTTCCAGAGTTAAGCCATCGACATGTTTCCGATCCATTACTTTTTTTATCTTCCTATATTCCTTGGATTTGAAAATAATATCAAAATCATAATCCTCTGGGTATAATTCATCGGCTGAAATGTGGAGTTTCAAGCGCTTTTGATTGTATTCTTTCTTTTCCCCTTTGATTTGGACGACGTAATTGCCTAAAGCATCCGGCCCTTTATAGACAATACCCATTTCTTCTTCTGCTGGAATCCACACATTATCCCCCATTTGAAAACCTGCTTTCTCTTTTTTCTGAGCTTTGCGTTTTTGCCTGTACCTATTGATCGCCACTTGCTTGGCATAGGACGGATTTTTCAAAAGCTTATCATCTTTCGTAAAGCTCTCTTTTTGCTTGTATGTGATGTCATAAGCATGATTGAGGATTTCCGGATGCAGTCCTAATTTATAGGCGATATCAAACGCCTGACTTTTCCCAGCTGTTCCTATTTGCAGCTGGTACGTAGGCTTAAGGGTTTCCAAATCGAAGGCCATCGCTCCATTAATGAACCCTTCTTTCTCCATGGCATAGGTTTTCATTTCACTATAGTGAGTGGTCGCCAAAATGGTCGAGCCTTTGTTGGCGAGTTGATCCAGAATCGCAGTCGCTAATCCCATCCCTTCTCCAGGGTCTGTTCCTGAACCGATTTCGTCCAGAAGAAGTAAGGAATGATCATTAGCGTGTTGCAAAATATGAATCAAGTTCGTCAGTCTTGAACTGAAGGTGCTCAAATTCTCTTCAATACTTTGCCCATCTCCAATATCAACAAAAACGTGTTGGAAAAGAGGTAACCTTGTGCCGGGCTGTGCAGAAATCGGCAGACCACATTGGGCCATCAAACAAAACAAGCCGACCGTTTTTAACGTTACCGTCTTCCCTCCTGTATTCGGCCCAGTAATGAGCAGGGCTTGATCATCCACACCCATATGGAGATTCAGCGGAACGGCTTTTTCCCCTAGTAGAGGATGACGACCCTCCTTGACCTCAATTTCCCCTTGTGAAAACGCCGGGGAATAACCATCAATCGCTTTGCTGTATTTCGCTTTAGCAAAAAGAACATCATACTGGTGCATCGTTTCCATAGCGATATTCAATTCATATTCCTTTTCCAGAACAGAGGCAGTTAACGCATAGAGGATCCGTTCCACCTCCTGCTCTTCCTGCATTTTCAAGAGCTGGACCTGCTCTTGAAGGGAAGTCACTTCATTCGGTTCTATGAATAACGTCGCTCCAGAAGAAGATTGGTCAAGGATGACACCTTTCACTTTGGACCTGTTTTCTCTTTTGACAGGAAGGGTCAGACGTCCCCCTTTATCCACTGGCCTAGCTTCTTGGAGAAGAGAGCTATACTTTTTAGCTGAACTTTCCATTCTGGTCTTCATATCACTGTGAGTTTTATCTATTTTCCTTCGAAGCTTTCCCAGCTCTTTCGTTGCAGACTCATCTATTTGCCCATGGCGTATTTTCCCATAAATCTCTTCTTCCAATTGGGATAAATCCGCGATAGAGTCAACATATAAAGAGATGGTCGGCGCAAGAATCTGCTTATCATTCATAAACCTTTTCAATTTTGTACAATGCTCCAGAAAAGAAACAAGGGAACCAAATTGCTGCGGACGGATATAGATTCCTTTGTTCCCTTGATCAATCATAGCCTGAATGTCACCAAGGGTATGAATGGGTACATGACTGTGACTATCTATAATGGCTCTTGCCTCTTTGACTTCCTCATGCATTCTTTCCAACCTCTTTTGGTCATTGGATGGCTGCAGGCTCAGAATCGTTTCTTTCCCTTGATCTGTATGAGCGAAATCACTAACCCTTGTTAAAATAGTGTTCAAGCCTAAACTTTCATATGTTTGTTGATTCAATGTTTTTCCTCCTTATTTCAACTGGTGATCATTTAAATAAAAAAGTCCGCAACAAGCTGAAGATAGCTCGCTGCGGACTCCGTAGGGACACATATAGAATGTAGTTCCACGAATGTACGAAAAAAAAGCTATGACTGACTAAGCCAGTCATAGCTTTTAGGATCGTTTTATCCGGCTATGCTTATGCTTGTTCTTAACTGTTCCAGAAAAAAAGGTATAACAAACCAAGCATGCTTTCGCACACTTTTTTCAGGACGTATCCAGTTCATGGATTAGTTAAGAACAACCACACTCATAAATCATTTCTCCTTCACGGGTTAAAAGTTACATTCGTGAAACCATCACCTGTGTTCCCTAATAATATATGACAGGTACTCCATACTGTCAACTACTGAAAATGGTTCTCAAATGATTGATATCCATAGAATCGGTTCTGGCAGCCAACGATCGTTTCATGATTCTCAAGGCATTTTCATTATCTTCTTTATACTCAGAAGCTGTCCCATCTTCCGGCACCCAAAGGTTGTATTCCCTCATATAGGCATCGTTCGCTGTGAAAATAACGCAGATATCACCAGCAATTCCAGTCAAAATTAGGTTTTTCACTTCTAAATGGTCTAAGAGAATACTTAACTGTGTACCAAAAAATCCCGAATGCTTCGGTTTAATAATAAAATAATCGTCTTCAGCAGGCTCCATTTGTTCCACGACAGGTTTTCCTATTCCTTTTTTACACTCTTCCAACAAATCAGAAGCGTTATCCTGCCAAAGCCCGAAGTTGTCGTTCACATAAATCACCGGTACTCCTTGCTTCTTCACCTCTTTCTTGAAGTTGTGTAAGCGCTCGGCTACAGGGAGACTGTTTTCAAGTAGGTTCTCTCCACCATCAAAGTCCATTTTATTGATCATATCAATGATAATCATTGCTGTATCCTGCTTCATAATTGGACAATCACTCTCCTTCGAACCGCTCAGGACCTGCTGGAATTTGGCGCTTATGTGCGGTTTTCTTGTGAAGTTCTTTCAAATTCTTTTCGTCTTTGGGGTCGATTTTTTCCCCTCTCAAATAAGCATCAATCGTATCATAAGACATTCCCAGTTCTTCCTCATCTGTCTGCCCTTCCCAAAGTTCAGCACTCGGTTTTTTATGAACGATAGAGTCCGTGACCTTAAGCGCCTTGGCCATTTCTCTTACTTCTTCTTTTCTTAAATTGATCAGAGGAACGAGGTCGACTCCTCCATCTCCGTATTTCGTAAAATATCCCGTATAATCTTCCGCTGCATTATCTGTCCCCACGACAAGATAATTATAGTTGTTCCCTACAGCATAAAGCGTACTCATACGGAGACGCGCTTGAAGATTCGCCCCACCAAGCTGTGACTTTTCGTCATTCCAATCACCTTTTTCATTTAACTGGTTCTTAATCGTGTCGTAAGTCGTTTGATAAGTATCGGTCAATTCAATACCGACATAATCAAGATCCGCACCTTCTACGACATCCAGAGCATCGGTTTGGTCTTCAACACCTTGGTTAATTGGTAGGATTACTCCTAAAGAATTTTCAGGGAAGGCACGTTTAATCAAATACGAAACAACTGCGGAATCAATCCCTCCACTGATTCCGACCAAAAGCCCGTCAGCCCCTGCTTCTTTTGTCTTCGTACGCAGCCAATCAGTCAAATACTCGATTCTCTCTTCCATGTTCATAAACTCCCTTCATTTTACAATCTAAAGATTGCTTTCCTTTAAAAGGGAGAACATAAACCTAAAGCTCGCATATAGGATACTTATTACACAAAAGAGTTATTAAAGTATTTGGCAGGATTCTTGAAGACTCTATTTCGAGACTTTTCGGGGTTCGTTTTCCGTGTGGAGCGTCAGGGGTGGTTGGGAAGCCACTCGCTTTCCTGCGGGGATGACGGCAAGCCATTCCCGCGGGAGTCTCGCAGCTTCCCAACCACCCCATTCGATGAATGTGAGAAACGAACCCCATTACTGTGTCGGGGGTCTTCCACTATCCTTGTGTTATATGCATAAAGCGCTACATAACAAGGTTTCCGCACCCAGAATAGAGTGCCTGCAAGTTCGTATCCTCCATTAAATCTGTGCATAAAAGCAGCTTATCCTGGAAGTGGTTTCGAGACACTTATATGGCAAAGGGGCGGAGGGAAACGGTGAGACTCCTACCATGAAAATAAAGTTCTATAATATGGAAAAATGGCAATACTAAAGTAGACGCAGCTCATTCTTCTTTTTGAGGAGAGCGTCTCATTCAAAGATCTATTGAGTTGGAGAATGGACTTAGGATACCTTTGGTTCCTCAATTGTCACTGTGTAACCTAACCCCTCTAACCTACGCAATGAGTGCTTAACAATGGCTTGTTGTTTTTGTTTATCGAAGTAATCTTCTCCTAAATCTACATACATTTCCTTTCGTGTTAAGAGGTAGTAGGAGATTCGTAACATCGCATGAGCTACAACGATTCCTGCGCGCTTTTTACCTTTACGTGAAGCCGTTCTCCG
>NZ_FNIZ01000008.1 GCF_900104185.1 Halobacillus aidingensis
TGAACCTGTGTACGGAACATGTATTTGGGGCTTTGTGTAATATCAAATCCTTTCAATATATTCATTAATAAGGGTTTTTAGAATGTGTGTTATTCATTTTATTTCACTTCTTATCTTATTAATGTGGGTGAGGTGTGGGTGATTTTGTGGGTGTGTATTCCCCGCCATCGATCTGTATAGCGGAAGTACAGTGCCTGCAAACCATAAGGATTGTTGTATTGTTATTCGTTAAGTCATGAACTCTCTTTTGTTTCAACAAACTACCGCAACACTTTAAATCATTAAAGATATTCGTCATCAATAAACACCTTCCTTATGTAATGCTTAAGTTATATAATAATGAATGAATCACATTATTGGAGGTACAACATGGCACTCCGAAAAGGGAGATGCCGTTTACCAGACCTATTAAATATGAACCAAGCAGAGTTCGCATCTAAAATGGGTGTACAAGAATCAACTGTCTCACGCTGGATTAGGAATGAGCGAGAAATGAGCTTCAATAAAGCAGTTGAAGCATCTCGTCTCCTTAATTGTCACGCTGAGGATTTGTATGATTGGATTAAGGTCGATTAAGTAAACGGTTCTGGTGGTTGGTTCGCCACCATCTCCTGGGGGCGACTTGCCTGTTGGGCAAGAAGTGCTATGTCTATTATCGTAAAATATTCTAAAAATTTCAAAGGTAAGATTTTCCTTGATAGTAATTCTTCTCCAAACCTGATTAAAAAAACAGACATCTCGTTTTAAGATGTCTGTTTTTTGTATTGGTAGAAGCTTTTTAAATGCCTGACTTCTTGGTCAATTCTCTGTTCGTGAAGAGTATTAATGATTTCTCCAATCCCAATAAAGAATACTCCCATAAGAGTTCCTCCCGCAAAATAGCCTAAGAACAATGATATTGAGAAATAGGTTTCTTCAAGAATAGGGTCGCTTATTCTAGCTAAGGAAATACCTGCTATTAGACCTAAAATAATACAAATTACACCGGACAACTTAAGATATCCTGCAACTTTGTTACTTTCATACTCATACTTGAATTCATCCGGATCATGCTTAGTGATTGTAATTAACCTTTTATCTTTTGAAGACCTCACCTTATACACCCCTCAAGTTTGTCTTTACTTATTACTTACGAACAAGTATATCGAAAGTTCCAAATTTTTGTAAGAGGTAAATCACATCGTTAGACTTAGCCTGCAGCATTGCGCTTATCTTTTTTCATATACTTGCTTATGAATGTAGATACGGTGTCACTTTGATAAACCCTTAATGGGTCCCACTCCAAACCTTTATATTTAGTTTCGCTAACTATCCAAAGGAAAGGAAAGTAATCACTGTGCTCTTTCCAAGCCTGACTATAGAAGTATGAGGTGTATTTCTCTTTTTTAGCGTCCATAACCTTCTTCGTGTAATGGTTTCTTTGAATTTCTACGAAGAAGGGAGCTCCGTTCCAGATCATAAATATGTCAGGCTCGATTGACCCCTTGCTCCCGGTTTTCCACTCCACCTCAAATTTTGAGGGTGTAGCGTATTTACATAGTTGCACATAAAAGTCTGCAATAGCTAAAAAGTGAGGAACCTTAGTTGAATTTGGACGGATGTTGCTTTTCTGAGGATAGTAAGAATATGGCCTGGTTGACCTGTGCACCTTCACCTTATCGTCCCGTTCTAACCTTTTCATTACACGGTTACAAGCATTTACGGTTCCTGTTAATTCCTTAAAGAACATGCTAATAAGATGGTTGCGATCCAGCACACGAAATTTTTCAAGAGCTTCCAATATATCTTTATCACGCTTATTCATCGTCTCCACACTCCAAAAAAGGAAGTTCCATAAACGCTTCTCTCGACTCTCTTTCCAAATCCTCATTGACTTCTTTTGCATTCACCGTTTTTTTATAGGGTTCAAGTAACTTTCTTGCCACTTTTAACTCAAGTAAAGGAGCTTGGAGTGTTTGTGTGGTATCCCCTCTAAAAATAAATCGGCCCTTTTCGCTGTTGGAAATCGTGGATGCATCATGAGGAGTACCACGACCCAAAGTTATATCGGAATTGATTTTGTCAGAATGCCTGAACGCATACCTAACGGTTAGGTTATTTTTAAGCTGCCCTTCTAATACTTTCGCATCTGGACGCTGCATGGACAGAATGAGGTAGACCCCAAGCGCTCGACCGATACACGATATCTCCTCAACAATACTCATCATGTCTTTTTCTTTTTTCAAGAGAGCAACCTCGTCAATAGCGAGTAGGATGTACTTTTCAAAAGTGACACCTTCAAGCTTGTTATACTCATCAATATGCTCCACTTCCCAAGCATCCAAGAGATCCCCTCGTCTCTCCATTTCTCCCTTCAACCAGGTTAAACATTTAAGCAAATCGGACTTCTTAGTCATAACAGCTTTGACCCCCTCTACATTACGAAAGAGGTGGAATTCGCTGCGTTTCATATCTCCTAAGTAAAGGTCCACACGGGTGCGCATATGGAGAAGGATAGACGTGATAATCGCACGAACTGTCACACTCTTCCCACTCCCCGTCTCTCCAGCGATAAGCAGGTGCGGATTAGTAACCATATCGTAGACATGCACTTTACCAAGAGCATCTTTACCCGCAAGTATAGGGAAGGACGCGTTGGATAAATAAGGTCCAATGTCTTTCCACTCGAAGTCGAAAGTCTGATCGATATCATTAACAAATACTCTGAGAACGTAAACCAATCCATCCCCTTCCAAGGTGTACTTTTGCCCGAACACCTGACGGAAAACATACTCCTTTTTCATCAATTCTTCTGGGTTCAACCCCTGTGGCAATTTAAATACATATTCAATTGCCTCTTTACGTTCACGATAATCCACAATATAAGGGTAACTTTTGAAGGTCTTACTGCCTTTTTTCCTCTTGTAAGAGATATCACCTATACGGAAAGCATTTTTTAATCGATTCTTTTTGATGTACTCACTGAACATTTCAACCCTCCTACACTCCGAACTTTTTAAACGTTTCCCAGAACACCCACAAGATACCTCCATAAGCTGTCACTTGGATAATAATTTTATTTGCCGCATTCACTAATTCCGCCTCTACATGTCTGCCTGATTTCTCTAAACGGTTTTCCACCGCACACACACCGACTACAGTTGCACCTAAAACACCAATTGTCAGGATCATAAAATAATCTCCCCTTTTTTGAATTTGGGTGTATAGAAATTTGGAAATAGGGCACCCGTGCTTTCACCCCTTCTCTCCGTTTCGGGATCCGCACTAAACAAATGTGTTGATTCTAGAGCTATCAACCTTCTTTGCTTGTATTAATCATGTAGCACTACTGGATTAGATACATGAAAGGCTGGTTAGGTAGATCTTTAATTTCTACCTGATTAGGATTTTGGTTCCGTAACTAATAGCTACATGACCAGAAAAAGAAAATCTAATCATGTAACACCTTATGAAGATGATCGCTAAATGTTTCGTCTATAACGTTAATTTTTTTCGTCTATTTTGTTAGTTAAGATTTAAAGGGATATGCATTCTGTTGACGAATACACATAGTAAGTTGGTTTAAGAAGGAGTGGATTTATGAAACCTAAGATAGGTGAATTGAGGAAAAGCAAAGGGCTGACTCAAAAATATGTAGCACAGCAAGTGGAGATTAGTTACCAGCGCTTGAGTGAAATTGAACGGGGAGTTATTTATCCCAGGGTGGATTTACTTAAGAAAATCGGTGATGCGATCGGAGAGAACTGGTGTGATCTATATGAAGACAAATAAAAAAGACCCACCCTTCGGAGAAAAGGTGGGTCCTGCTCTGTAAGAACATTGTTCGTGGATTTGATTAATTTAAAACAGAGCACTTGTATAGTAACATTTATTCTTCAGGAATTTCCACTCCTGCAGCTTCCAACGTTTCATGAAGACGCTGGATCTCCTCTTCATTTTTCTTAATCAACTCCAAGAAATTATTGCGGAGACGATTCACCACAATTGACGTTTCTTCACGAGTAATTTCTGCCCCTGGACGTTTACCGTCAAAATAACCATTCTCTGTAGCTTCTTCCCAGTTTTCTTTCGCCCATTCGCTTACCTTATTAATGTCTCTTACCACTTCAGTTTCCTCCTCTTCTTTATTTGCCACAGCTGCATAGCGTTTCAGAGCGTCTTTCAAAGTCTTTTGGGTGTTTGGTCCATACAATCCATCCACTGTTAAATGATGCGCTTTCTGGAAACCTTTAAGTGCTTTTTCAGTTTCTGAACCAAATAATCCATCAACATTTAAAGAATATCCTAGTTCCTTCAAAGATTGTTGTAGCTCCTTAACAGACTCACCTTTATTTCCAATCTCAAGCCAACCTTTAGATAATGGATCCAGACTTAAACCTTTGTATTTCACATTAAAATACTCACAAATCCCTTGTGCATGTTCAATTGCAACTTCCATTTGAAAGTCTTCATTCAGCATAAGGAGGGCCTCTTTCCGATCATCCATAAACCCATTCTCTGTGAGGATAGCTGGCATATTTGTTTCCCGCAGAACATGGAAGTTGTCTTCTTTAAACCCACGCCAATCCTGATTGGTTCCCTGTCTCAAATACTTCCCTACTGCCCGTGCCAACTTACCGGAATCGTATTTCATATTACCCAAGTACACATGTACACTAATGCCGTCAGCGCTGGAATAATCAAAATCGAAGCTCATAGCGTTAAAATGAACAGAAACATAGATATCAGCCTTGTGTTGATTGGCAGCATTCGTCCTATAGCTCAATGGGGTATCTGTATCTGTAGGTGCGACTAGGAGAACTCTAAATCCATGAGCTAATAAAATATCCGCGAGGAACCCAACCACCTTTCGGTTGAATTCATTCTCGCGGATTTCTCTTCCTAACTCAGGAATATAAGGCGTGCGTTTACCTGGGGTTTGCATTCCATGTCCGTCATCTAAAGCCACCAACTTACCATTCCATGGCCCTTTTGGTTTTAATAGCTTAGCCATATTATTACGCTCCCCTATCATGTTTTTGAGAATTGTCTTTAAATGCTTCGATAGCTTTACGAAGTGGCGTCGGCACCGGCATGCCCATTTTCCCTAGATTTTCAGTAATGCTAATGAATTCATTCACCAAGTAATAAAGAATAGTGGCAGCCATTACGCTAACTTGGAACTCCCCGATAGCTAAAGGCTCCCCGATCTGTTCCAGGTAAACTTTATCAATAACGTGGGCAATCGCCACCATTCCAAATATCAAAATCTTTTTCGGAATCCCCCAAAAGCCAACGCGCGCATTCAGCTTTCCTTCATATCCAGCTGCAATAACACCTGTCACATAGTCAAAAGTCACAAAAAAGATGAGCGCCCCCAGAAGCACAGACCACTCACCGAATAGATATGAAAAGACTAACGACAGACCTAATGTTAGACTCTTAGCTGAATTGATGATCATCTCCATTATTGACCCCCTAGTGTAAATGTTTTGTAAAATAAACAAAAAGCAGTGGCAAGAATTAATTACCTACTGCATAATCAGATTAGCTCACCCCCATAACAAACTTTCTCGTATGTGTGAGCTCTTTGATGGAGTGGCCAGGTCGAGTTGGTCACTTCTTTTTTTCCATAAAAAATACGCCTTACTTGGCGTTTTTCTTTCCTTTCAACTCATCAAGTTCTTTTTTGTAACTAACTGCCAGAGCATAGTTTGCTGCACTTTCTTGAGAAAGCTTTGCTATTTTCTGCGTTAAATGTTGAACCATAAGTTCAGCGTTTACCGGATTGTTCTGTTTACTCATCATCCACCCTCCTTACTTACAAAATCTTCTCTCACAGTGCGAATGAGAAGACGAACATAGTACCTCTGCACCTCTTCTTCTAATGGCAAATCTCCGCTCTCAAATGGCTCATCTTCTGCATCTAGAGGTAAGTTCAAGTTATAAAACATAATCCTGGGGCAGCCTTCTGTTTGACATTTAACACGATATCCTTTCCAAAATCCGAATTCGTCTTTCCCTACAACGTCATTAGAAATATCAGTGGTGGTCTCATTCCCACACTTAGAACACAACGAAGTCATGATATTCCCTTCAATACTAGTCAACGGCATCCCGATACCCAATAGATCACCCCCTTATTCAACACGTATAAGTACCTCTCCAATACTTGTGATCATTGGTTGTGTCTGTGTTTTGGATATAAAACCAAAAACCTTTAGAGTTTAAAGCAGTATAATGTTCAGTAGCACCATAGGAACCATCAACATCAAAACTCACACCGGATGGAGTGTAGTCTTTTTCAATGTTGAAGTTTACAGCATTTCCGCCAATGTTCTTTCCGGTTGAGCTATAAGGGTTGTATCCATATGCCCCACACATCCCCGTTTCACTAACAGTTCGGTAGAATTGCCCATCATTTGCATCGAAGTATATCTTTGCAGAGGTGCTGGAACCGCCAAAATACACATCGTCTCCAAGCTGAATGTAGTCAGCAGATAATTGCATTCCAGCTGCAATGGGACCAACGCCTCCATTTATCCGGGCTAAATTATTAAAAAAAATGGACTTCATGCTGCTACCGAAGTATTCGCCTAAATAGAGATTGTCTCCTATATTTGCGTCTGTAGCGACATCTATGGTTGACCCCGATGTAATGCTCGCCCCAATTAACTCACCTGTAAACGTTCCATCTACTGACGATAGCGTTCCAGTGATGGTCGCATTTTGAATGTCAGCATCAATAGCAATCATGCTTTCTGTTGTGAGGCTTATTATTATCGCATCGTTAGCTGTCAAGGTACCTGTTAAAATGGCGTTTTCGGCTATGATTTCATTCGTGATTAAAGTTCCATCTAAAACAGTTACCCCATCTTTATCACTGGTCACTGCATCAATAAGATCTTGTGCATCAGATATATCCGTTTTTGCACCTTCCAGATCAAGTAAAGCTGCGTCTATGCGGTCATTTGCGTCGCTGATTTCTTGTTGAGCTGCATCCAAAGCTGATTGAGCTGCTGTTTCCGCTTTTTCCTGGGCCCCTTCAGGCGTTTCTTTTTTATCCCAATTCCCACGGTCTCTTTCAACAACCTTTTCCACATTACGGACACGGCTTGCTGTTTCGAAACTATTACGGAAGTTTCCGAGAGTGACCTCGTCCAGATTGCTGTCATTTAAGTTCTGCTTGTAAATGATGATTGATGCTTCTATTTCGATGTTCGGCTGAACTTCTCGATCGAATCCATAAACTGTGTCCCCCAGGCGTGTTCTTAGATGTTCATATCCTTTTTTGTTCTGAAAGAGAACAACCTGAAAATCGTAAGTCCTCACCGCGTCCTTTTTAGTTTGGAGATCCTGCCAAGTATTGAATAGGAGTATGCCGGGATCCTCTTCCTGACCACTATACTCTCCGAAACGATGTCGTCGCCCCTGATCATACCCCCATTCTTGAAGAGCATCGGGATCACCCACCCAAGTTTGCCCCAAGGGTTTATCTACAGGGTCACCATTCGCCACAGACCATTCTACATCTGCAAAAGTAATACGTGGGCCGTCGTTTTCTTGTGAAGCTCCATAACCGTACAAAGCTGTTTTCACGCCTGTTGAATCCACAACACGACTAGTACTCATGGTGTTCCGACCATGCTCAAAAGTCTGACCGTTGTCAAATCCTCTGCGCTTCAATACATCAATGTATCGTTTTGTTATGTTGGGGCCGTCTGCATCTACCCTCAAACGTCTTTCTCCCCCAAACAGTTTGATTAGCTCATAAACAGCATTTTTTACGCTGGTGCTTCCTATATTTACACTCTGGGTTCCGAAATCATCCACTTCTCCTACGGACACCCTTGTACCTGAAAGAACTGCTTTAAGAGCCGTTTCCAAGGTGACGTTATCTGCCTTGTATCCTCCAATCCACTCATCAATTAGCTCGTAGTCTCCGCCCTCAGCAAAGACTTCCTTTTCAGGTCCTTCCGTACCGTTACGGTCACGCGGTTCGCGGATGATGAACTCAACTAAATGACCATCCCTGTCTACAATGACAGCGCGGCCTTCGTTCTGTATCCATGAAACCTCCGGGTTCCCAGCAGGGACTGTGAATTCTAAAGAGACCTCACCATTTAATTCTTCCGTGTACCAACTATTGTAGTGAGGGATCTTCGCGGATTCTGCTCTTCCTTTTTCGCTCAGGTAGTGGTGACCAATTACACCGCCCGCTGAATGGACGTAATTCGCAGTACCTTTTCGCCCAAGAGGTGGAGGATGTCCTTTTGGGCCCAGGACTAAACGGAGTTGTTCATCTTTATCGTAAATCCAAATTAGGGTAGACGTCCGAAATGGAATTTTATCTTGTGGTCCATAATGTTGACCCATAAATTGACCTCCTGACTCAATGTAGTTAGGCAATCGATATCACCACCAATAAAAAAGAGCCCTATCCAGGACTCTAAAAGTACTTTTTATACAATTGCCTTCTGCGCTCACCAGACAGCTGCGCATATAAGTATGTCGTCTTGATGTTGCTATGCCCTAAAAAAGATTGGATGACTTCCATAGGAGCATCGTTATTCAATAAGTGTGTGGCATAAGAGTGACGAAGTTTATGCGGATACACGTTTTCGATACCGGCACGCCTCGCAATACGTTTGATAACCCAGCGCAACTGAGGGATTGACATCTTCCGTGGTTGACCGCCTTCTGACTTATATCTCCTCTCAGTAACAAACAAGCTAGTGTTCATATCATCCCTCGAGTTCAGATACTTTTTCAGCCAGATGCCACATTTAATGGAGAAGTACACCTCTCGCTCTTTGTCTCCTTTACCGATGACTACTATGGACCGGTCTTCCCAGTTGATAGCGTTCCGGTTAAGCTTTGCAATCTCACCGATACGACAACCGGTTGTAAAGAAGGCTTCAATGATTGCGTGCTCCAGTGGAGTCTCACACGCTTCACGCAAGTTTTCAATTTCTTCTTCCCTCATCGCTTTCGGGATCCTTGGTCCTTGCTTTGGTTCCCGCAACTTAGCAGCAGGGTTTCCGACAATCAGCCCCTCGTTAACTGCCCACTTAAAAAGAGCTTTAAAATACTTCATGCGGTTTGCGATCGACGAGGGCTTCAAACGCTTTGCATCCTTGGCGAGGTATGCTTTTATCATTTTGAAGTCCACTTCTTCCAGCTCAAGATCTCCCGCATGTTCAATAAATAATCTGGATTGCAGCTTGTAAGACTTTAACGTATAAGGCGAATACCCCTCGAGTTGCCTGTCCAATTCGTATTGTTCCCACGCTTCTGAAAGTTTCATGGTTTCCCTCTCCTTTAAGTTATATAACTTGTATAACTATAATATAAATAAAAGAAGAGAGGTTGTCAATATAAGTTATATAACTTATACTGAGAAACGAGGTGATTAACCATGGCAGTTGATAAAAATAAGAACGAGCAAATCCTTGTAACCTTCCCTAAAGAAATGGTTAAGGCAATCGAAGACCATTGGCACGAAAATAGGCTAAAGAACAGAAGTGAGGCTATCCGAGACTTAGTGAACAAAGGTCTGAAAAACTCTAATTAAATACACCTGAAAAAGGAGCCTTCCTAATTGGAAGAGCTCCTTCTTTTTATTTCAAGTCTTCAAACTCCGTTTCAAAATCTAAATATCGAATAAGTTTCATTAGCATAAGAGCTTCTCCATTTTCAGAAGTTAGCTCAGACTCTATTTGATCGTAGCTGGTACTTCCCGGAGACTCATTATTCCTTTGTTCCAACAAATCAAACACTTGCTTGTTGTTTCTTTGAAGTATAGTAAGTAGGTGATTTTTATCCAAAGTTCTCGGGGTCCCTGTTCCTTCTCTAACGAGTCTTTCATTCATTCGATCACCCTCCAATTTTAATTTTTCATACTCAAGTGACGACATCCGTTAGTGCTACATTTCCATCAACCCATTAATCCAGATATTTGCACCTGAATTAACTACATCGTTTGCATCCGCTTTACAATGTCCTCGTTTTATTAATATTTCATTTGCTGCTTGCATAGGGGATTTATATCTAATGTTAGGGCGTGAAAAGTAGAATCTCATATTTGAATCTGGTGTTGTGATCAAATTCCCTGCATCGTCATAAAACTTCACTTTAAACGAATTAGTCAATGGAACAGATAATTTCGGAGTGTAGTAACCGTCCCGACCTGTAATGGAAATGCTATACACATCATTACCTGTTATGTTCGCATGAGCAACTGTCAATTCTCCTGTTACATTATCAAAGCTAAAAGAGAAGTCATCGATGTTAGAGCCAATATATTTGAAAGATGAAGAGGTTGAGTCATAGTAAATATGACCCGACATGTTCTTTAGTAATGTAACAATAACTTGAGTGTCCGTGTAACTAACTGAATAATCAGCGTTCTCACGGTTGTTTGTCGGACTGATAACTTGCGGAATATCAGACGCACTAACTGGTGGATGGTCAATAACAACCTGTGATTTATCTGAACTTAGATAACCTGTCACAGATGACGAAAAATACGATGGCAAGGTCAAGTTCCCATTACCATCTATTGCAACGTTCAAAGGGAAATGCAAGTGTATATACGAGTTTGTCGTGCCTACACTTGCCCCGCAAATAAGCCCGTCATTTGCGTATGTTTCATCTGGTGTGGCTATCAAAGTACCCACTTTTAAAGCGTTGGGAGTATGGTGAACATTAATTGAACCATTATATAAACTTATAGCATCCATATTTACAGGAGCATGACCTATATCATCAATATAACCCCATCCCGTACCTGTGTTTCTTATTACACCTGCGAATGTTTGAACGGACTTCCCAACTTGCCCTTTTACTCTCTCTTGGATGCGGCTATCTACTTCCCCGGTCACATCTACATTTATAATCTTATTGCTTTTACTACCATAACCCATCAAGCATACCTCCCAATAATGTAAGAGGTTGAACCACTCACACTCACTTCATTAGAAGGTGTCCCTCCTACGGTAGCTTGAAAAGAATCATCAGCAGGGACAGTGATGTCAATATTATTCACTGTGAATACCCCGTCTGCGGTGTCACGGTTGTAAATTTCAATAGCTTGGATATTTTCCGCGAAGCTTACAACTCCACTCGCAGCATCCACTTCTGTTTTCTGTTCTTGAAGTTTACTCCCCGTTAGTTGAGTATCTAAGGTTTGATTCAGGCGATCGTTTGTTGCTGTGATCAGTGTCTTCAAATCGTTCAATTGAGACTGCATTTGAACCGCCTGGATGGGTAGTGGATTTGCTTCTCCTGTTTCAGGATAAGTTCCATCAGTCTTCTTCCACGAACCCGTAAATCCAGGCTTTTCTCCAGGTAATGGATTGGACTCTCTAGGTAAACGTCCTTGTTCAGCCATTGTTACCCACTCCTTCAATAATTCTTATTGGTATGAAACCTTCGCCAGGGAAACTCAACACGCGGCCATCTTCATAGGTCACTTTGAATTCTCCTTGGAAATAACCCAGTTCATTAAAAAAAGTATCCTCAATGGGATACATCACTTTACCATTCTCGGGATCTATGACTTGAGCATACCCTTCGATACCGTTACTCATATAAAATCGAACCGTTTTTCCGGTTAAATTCTCTTCTTTTCCCTTTCGACTTAACACAGCCACGATGCCTTCACCTGTATCCCCTTTTTTAATCACCAGCGTTCTCATTGATTGGTTCCGCCCTTTCATAAGAGGTCTGCCCTGCCAAGCCCATCTGGACTGTCTCCACACGGACACGCCCTACTTTCACCGTTCGTTCATCCCTTATAATTTCAGCTTTTGTCATGATTACACCCTCTTACTTATAGGTATTGGTATAACTGACTGAAGCATTTACGGATCCATTACTTGCAACCACTAGTTGATTGTATCCAGGCGCCAAAGGAAACATCTGCGTCCTGACATCTGCCAACGTAAGCTGCGGCTCTCCGTTTTTCGCAATCAAACCTGTCCTAGTATCGATTGTGATTTTATCTCCAGCTTCAGCCATAATCGGTACTTCAGATTCGCCCTGCGGCTGGTTGATCTTATATAATTTGATGTCTTTAATTTTCATATCTGTTGATGAAGTCAGTGGCCAAATGCGCATGGCTACTTGAACATCTGTAATTGGTGCCATATATTGACCCGCATTATCAGTATAACGAAGAGTGGAGTACACCCAGTTATGGACCCCATTCTCAATCTTAGCAAAGTACCAACGCCATATATCGCCTTCACGGACAATCCGGATAACCCCGTCGAAGTCGTTCCATCCATATGGATATTTCGCAAAGGCATAAACCTTGTGGCCAGTATTGTAATCTCCAACTTGACCAAAACCAAAGTTCTGATCCTGACCTTCCCAGGCATCCCCAAAACCGACTTTGCCCATGGTGTTTCCATTTGCATCACGAAGATACACATCCATGAGACCTGTTTCAAAATTAATGTTAGGGCTTTGAATAAGAATATCCGCCCGGAAATCTTGAAGAGATTGCCCAATCCCTTTGATTAGCGAAGGACCTTGCCATTTATGAGGAAGAATTTCTTCTCCAACCAATTCTGCGTAAAAACCATCGCTATCGGCGCCCATTTCCCCACTGATATATCCATTATCAACTTCTTGGGCAGTAGTCCATGAACTGGTACTTGTCATAGTGTCATGAAAGACCAGTTCTTCTTTCTGGAAAGCCGTTTCTGTTCTTGCTTTGTTCCGCCCAAGGATGATGGACGGGGACCCACCAGCTTGATTTTCTAGAGATAAATTAGTGATTTCGAGTCTTGTAATGGATTGAATTACATCGATCTCGAAAACAGGATAGGCTTCTGCAGTACCTTCATTAAACAACGTAGTATGAGAACCAAGGCTTTGCGGAGGAACATCCGCTCCATAACCATTAGGGTCTAGACAGAGAAACTGAATTGTACCACTTCTCTTGTCCACAAAACGCGTCAAATCTTCAATTGTATTTGTTACAACCGCATAATAGTAACGTCCCGGTTCATCATCAAATTGAAGCACCGCTTTTTCCTCAGTAAACAGCCAATCGGCCAATTCGTCCTTTATTTGCAATGCATGGGCATCATCTAATACTTTAAACCCTACAGGCTGCTGAATTAAAAGGGGTCCTCTCCGTGTAGATTGGAGGAATGACCCATCCGTACCCGGAATATCAATTGTCGTTCTATTAATGGGAGCAAAAGGCGGTTTGGATCTCCCCTCCAATAAGTGAATCCATGGTTTCCTTGTTGAATTAAAGGTTAGGTTCAAATCTGTTCCCCCCTCGCTCTCATTCGTCCTCTTGTGTGATTATCATCAATTTCTTTATAAAACTTATATGTCCCTTTCGCGAGCTGAAGTCCATCAAGTTCACTAATGAATGTAGCTTCTAAGTTAACTTCAATCGGCTGATTATTGTTCCCTTGTAACCTTCGTTCAATTTGTGCAGCAGATCCAGGAGTACTAATGCCTTCCGCATAAGCCGGCGTGCTGTTTAGAGATCGAAGGATTCTTTTGGATTCTTCGTGAGTAAAGACTTGAGAACCTACCGGAAGGTCAGCTATCCCAAAATTAAGCATTGACCACTTATTTCCGAGTTTGGCTAACTCGAATCCTTCTTCACCAACTAACGCTGGACCGCCTGGATGATAATTCGTTCCATCAGCATAAGATAATCCTTTATGCATCTTTTCGTAAATATTTACATACTTGGATACTGGCGTAGATAACTTAGAATCAAGCGTGGCCCAGTAATTTGCAGGTCTTTCTTTTAAATAGATGTCTTTGTTAATATCCTCTCTAGCACGTTGGTTTATTTGATCTAGTTCACCTTTAGCAGATTGCAGTTTACTAATTTGCTCGTTTAGCTCTGCATTTCTTTCTTGATGAATAGTTGTATTTATTTGTCCTTTCCTTAACAAATCATCATTTTGCGACTTTTGAGTTTCTAATTTAGATATTTCATTATCTAATTGTGTTAACCCTTGCCCCTTTTTCGCATTTAAACCAACTTGTTTTAGAATAATTTCCTCATACTTAAAGACGATGTTTTCAGCTTCCTTCAGTTTCTCTCGAGTTGTCTTTAAGTCTTCTTGGTTTACCATTAATTCTTTACCATACTTGTCCCTTAATCTGTCGTGAGTATCAAGTTGGTTTAACAATTCTTCTTTCTTATCAATTTCAATTAGCAGCTGGTCTTCTAGTCTTTTCTTTTGAAGACCGGTGGAACTTTCAATTTCTTTCTCCAAGTCTTTAATTAACTGCCTTTGCCCTTTTAATTCTCCCTCCGTTTCTAACCGTGCATTTGCATTTTTTTGAATATCCTTTTGAGTGTCTTCCTGATCCTTCATAAGCCGCGCCTTATCTTCTTCAAGGCCTTTCATAGTTTCTAAGGTATCTACAAGTTCCTTCCTTGTTTCCTCCTTAAGGATTCTTCTTTGCTCATCGTTGTACTCCTTAACTGCATTGGTGTTTTCTGACCATGCATTTCCTTGGTTACTAATAACCTTTTCTGTTTCAGGAGCTATTTCAATAATGTCATTATTTAAACCAATGAACTCGGACATCTCTTCGTTCGTCAACCCGCTTTTTTCTAGCAGCTTACCTTGTTCATCTTTCAATTTTTCAATGATAGTAGGTGCATTTGTTTCTGCAAGTTCTGATTGAATATCCATAAAACGAAGCATCTCTGAATTTGATAATTCGTTCTTTGTTTTCAACTCATTAAAACGATTAATTAATTCATCCGTTTGCTTTATTTCTTTCTGCATGGCTTCAATTTTTTCGACATTAGCAGAACTATAATCATCAGAAGCTTTCACAGCTTCATAAATTGCTATACCGAGACCACCAAACCCTGCTATTGCTAAACCTACCGGTCCACCCTTACTAACTATCCGCATCAAAGCGCCGCCGGCTCCCTTAGTTCCGCTCTTTCCACCTAAAGCAGTAGTGAGAAAACCTAATCCTTTAGTTAACCCTCCAACCGCTCCACTGGCAGTACCTATCATGTACGCGGCGGGTCCGACAGCAGCTGCAATTCCTGCCCAAGTAATGATGTTTTTCTGGGTTTTTTCATCAAGATCTCCGAACCATCGAGCTAAATCGGTAAGCTTTTCTACACCATCTGTAAGCACAGGAAGCAAATGAGTAGAAAACTGTATGGACAATTCTTCAAAGGCTGACTTTAAAGCCGCAACATTTCCTGCTGCATTGTCCTGCATCGTGTCTGCCATTTCATTCAAGGCATTATCTGAATCTGCCACACTATACTTAAGATCTTTGTATTCTTTATCCAGACCATCTAATAAGCCTTGGAAAGACTTCAGGTGCTCTTTACCGGCAATCATGGAAATGTATTGAGCCTTTTGCTCGTCGGTCATGTTTTTGGTTCGATCTCTAACAAGTTCTAGAGTCTCTTCCAAGCCAATAAAATTACCTTCTGTGTCAAAGGCTGAAATGCCTAACTCTTCCATCGCTTCACCGGCTTGTCCAGCCCCACTTGTGAGGTTAACTAAGATGGCATTCATCGCTCGCCCTGCTTCACTACCTTTAAGACCCCTGTTTGCTAATAATCCGAGTGACGCAATGGACTCAGACAAAGGCACATTGAACTGAGCAAAGTTACCACCTGCAATAAGGAAGGCATCCATAAGCTGATCCATGCTTGTATTCGATGTACGAGAAGCTTCTGCAACCATATCAAGGTATTGAGGTAAATCACTTACTTCAAGCTGCAAAGCAGACAATGAATCCGTAACTAAATCACTCGCGCGGCCCAAGTCAATGTTTGCCGCTTCAGATAAGCGAAGGATAGGTTCTAATCCACCAAGCATTTCTTGGGTATCCCAACCGGCTAAAGCCATATAGTTTAGACCGTCCGCCGCTTCACTTGCTGATTTAGTCGTGCTTGCACCCATCTCCCGCGCTTTTTCTTCCAGCAATGCCAGGTCATCACCAGTTGCTCCAGAAGTAGCCTGAACTTGTGACATTGACTTTTCAAAGTCCATTCCTGTTCTAACCATCAACGCTCCGAATCCTAAGATTGGAGTGGACACGCCCATGGTCCAATTCCGACCGAAATCTCGAGCTCCTCGTCCGAACTGTTGCATCTTATCCCCGGCCGTATCCAATTGCGTACCTATGCGCTTCCATGGATTCACTTGGCGCTCTAACTGTTCATTCACTCTCTTAAGTTGAGTCTCAGTTTTATTCAAAGAGCTTACTGCATTGTTATATTGTGCAGATAAGTTCTTGGTTTGTTGAGCATCTTCACCCTTCACCCGCTTTGATTCTTCATATCTACGACGAAGCTCACTAACTCGGGCCTCTTGGGTCTTGTACTTTCTAGAAAGGATGTCAGATTGCCTGGATAAACCTTCAGTGCTTCGCTGGTACTCCTTACTAGTAGACTTTAAAACATTCATCTCCGAGCGAAGACCTTTTAAGTCAGATCGTACAGAGGTGAGGTTGAAGTTTTTATCATCCAAGCTTAGTTTTGTTTGTAAATTACCGAGTTCTTTTGTAGCCATACTCCTGCCTCCTTACCATACATCCGCTAAATAAACGTCTTCGCTTGGAGACGCTGTTTCATCCTGAAAAAGACTATAAAAAAAGTGGACGTCCATCTCATCGATCTGAGACATCGTCCACTTTGGTGCATAAGGTTCTTTGGGGAACATTAGCTGCTTATATAGGTCCTTAATGTTTTGATATTCTTTCTGTTGGGCTTCTTGAAGGGAAGAGAGCGTTTCTTCTAACGTTCTTCCCTCGTCACGTTTCCCTGATCATCATCCGTTCCTTCAGATGATTTAAAACCGTACACCGCTTCAAATGTTTTCTTGACCATTTGCTCATACGGAATCCCCCAGTAAAGCTCCTCGAGGGTGAATTGTTCCCTAAAAACAATTTTCTGAATGACAGTAGCAATCTCATCGAATTGTTCAGGAGTAGGGTTGTCCAGATCAAGACTTTCATCCGCTTCAAACTCTAACCATTTACGTTTAGCTAACATTGGCACGAAGGGAGCTGTGAATATTTTTTTCTTCCCATCAATCAGCAATTCAATTTGCAACTATAACCCTCCTTAGACTTGCGCTACCCAGTCTTTATTAATAACTGAATCGAACCATTCGTCAAAAATAGCCGTGTCTGTAATAGATTCATCTTCACTCCATGCACGGATTTTCTCTTCTCCGTCATCCAAACGAGGAATAGCTTCACCTGCAAGGTTTCGCGTTTGATACGTTGGCGTTTCTTCTTTAGTGTTCATGTTTTCCTCTGCAGGTGCGAATTGAATGCGATAAATCCAGAAGTAGTCGTATCCACCGCGAGCATTTTCAGCCCGGCCGCCTACAGCTACATAAGGAGCTTTATCACTCGCATTGTCTGAAATCGTTCCATTCGAGTTAACTGTTTTTCCAAGCAGATCCGCTTCTACTTCTTTTTCCAAATAAGCTGTATTCAAAGTGACCGCTGTTGGACCTTTGTTGGAATCAGAAAATAGAACCTTGTCATCAGCACGTAAGTTGGCACGGTTAACGGCCGGCTGCAAGTTGAACGCAATCGCAGGCCCTAATGGTTTTGGTGTATCGTATGTTGTGGATTCATCACTTTCAGTCTGGATCACCGCGTAATGCAAATCTTTTAGACCTTTTAAAGCCATAATTCAACACTCCTCAATTTTGTGTAGTTTTCGCTTGATAATTGAATCTCATAATTTTTCTGTAAAGCTGCAGATCTTCCACATAATCTTCGTTTTCAAAGACCTTCATAAACCCAGCATTTTTCATCAATTCTCGCGCATTGTCCGCAAGGGTTTCTGGGTTTCCTTTGGTGAATACATCTATTTGGATGGTGTATTCAGTTTCAATTTCTACATCATCAGCGTGAGCATAAGGAACTTCCCAGTATGAAAATACGATGTAGGGGCTTTCTCCACCTAAATATCGCAATTTAGCAATCGGAACATTTAAAGGCGACAATGTGGACTTAACCAAATTATTCATAATTTCATCACCTTCTTCAGCTCCGTCTCATACGCATCTAAAATACCAGGCCTACTCAACTCCATAGCAATGGAAGCAAAAGGACGTGGTGGAATGAAGCGTTTAGCTCGCACGTTGTAATATCCCATTTCATGAAAGTACAAATAAAACCCGGGAGCCGCTACGCCCCCGGGGGTTCCTACATATATAGAATCATCTTTCACTTTAGACATGACAATGGACTCTCTTGCTTCCCCTGATCTTTCAACTAACCCATGGGAGTACACTTCTTCTTTCATGCGGTCGCGCAACACTTCCGCTGCTTTACGAAGGGCCTTGTTTTTCACCCTTTTGACATTGACCTCGAGTTTTTCCAACTCAGAAATCAATTCGTCAATCCCTTCAAATTGCACTTCCATGTTCATCATCCTTACGCATACAAACTAACTCAATTTTTTCTCCTTTTTCGTATGTGCGTTTAATGACATACTCAACGTCTTCGCCTTTTTCTTCATAAAGCAATTTCGTTTCGTTGTCATAATCAACCAAACGCACCTCGAACATTTTGCTGAGAGAGAAACCATTTAATCGAGCTTGGTAAAACTCATTACTGTGTACACTTTTCCGGTTTGCAAAGACTTCCCTGATATCTCCCGGTGTCTGGACAGGGTACCCATCTTCATCATACTCACCTTGAGTAGTATTAGGTACTAACTTAACGATTTCACTCCACCTGGCCATTGTAATCACCCGCCAACGCTAAATGACTCTTTAGCATTTCATAAGACTTCGTGAATCGTTCTGCTTCATCGTTGTCATAACCGAAGTTAGCTTTGCAATAAACGATGATGGCTCTTTCAATAAGAGGATCAGTTTGATTTTCTTGATCAACAATGCTTTTGTCTACTCCAGATTGAACCAAATCAGCCTTTGCCGCTGCAATAAGACCTGTTACTTCAATGTCGAAGGCTGTATTTTTCAATCTTAGAGCCGTTTTAACCTTACTCTCCAGCATCTAGATCACTTTGCGCTTTTTGAGCTTCTTCTTTCCCCTTCACTTTTTCACCATTGGACAATTCATAGTACCCACCGCCGCTGTGCTTCGGAAATTCATTCTCTTCATTACCTTCTTCACCCTTATCCTCTGGAGGGTGTTTACTTTCTTCGAGATAACCTTTCTCCTGAAGGTAAGAAATACGATCAGGAGATTCTGTTTCATATGTGGATCCAACTTCATGCTTCTCTTTCGTGTCTTTATCGATAAAGGTACTAGCCACAACAGCTTTTAATTTTTCACTCATTAGAATTCCTCCTTTTTATTTACTCTTAAACCGTAGGTGCTTTTTGCAATAGTAGAACGTTTTGAGCATCAGCAAGTTTACCGTCAGCGATTAGGGTAGTCTTATGAACATACTCATCTGTATCTTCATCGAAGTACTTCTTGTAACGGTATTGCATGTTTGAGTTCAAGAGGTAGTCCTTCAAGTTAGCAAAAAAGGCAAAAGTAGCATCATCAGCTGCACCTGTGAATGTTGGCAAGTACTCTTCTACCGCAATAACTTCATAACCCAAGAATCGACGTTGCGGGCGACCGTCCACTCCATAGTTAACTCGAGCGACTGGCTGTCCGTTAGAATCCGTCATACCTAGAATGTACTTGTCAAAGTCAACCTTTGTCATAACGAGAGCAACCTTACCTTCAGCAGAGAGTGGAAGTTTAGAAACGTGTTCTGCCCACTTTTCATAAGACTTCAGATCCGCTTCCGCTACTGAAGAGGTATTTGTTACTCGAGTATCATTAACGATACCAAGAGGTTGCTTTGTACCAGTACCCGCTACAATACCTTCTTCCAATGCCACAATCATAGCTTCATAGACATTATCTACAATCGTTGTTTCAAAGATATCCATAGAAACTGTATCTGCTTCTAGGGTAACGGCCACGCGACATTGTAGCTTGTGGTAAGCAAACGTGACTTCTCCGGTTGTTTTCTTTTGTTTAGCAGAAGTCATACCCTCGTCTGTCCAAGTTGCTACTGGCTTAACGTTAGAAGTCGGGACCGTCACACCGCCTTTGACATTGGACTGCGTAACGCGAGAAAAGATCATGCCATAAGCTCTCATCTTTTCAACGATACGATTGATGACCGTTTGCGGAATTACTGTCCCTACATCCCCAGTAGCTGTTGTCGCTCGTTTTTCTAGGACTTCAGACTTTTCACCACGAAGAACAAAGTTCATGAAGGCTTCACGGTATTCTTCAGAAGCTGTTCCTCTTTCTTCGCGTTTTTCTGGTTTTTGACTGCCGCCGTTGAAAGTTTCAATGGTACGATACTCTCCGCTTCCACCTTCAATTTCTTGCACACCAGCCATCAAACGTTCACGCTGTTCAATCTTCTCTTCTTCTTCTTTCAATTCACGAAGTTCTGTTTCCAGCTTATCCAAATCTACATCTTCTTCTTTTTCAAGAGAAGTACGGATTTCAGCCTTACGATCCTTAATCTCTTTCAGACGCTCTTGCTTTTTACCGTTGAAAAACTGAAGATCACCCAGTTTCAAAAAGTTAAGGCGTTGTACGGCTTTGAACAATTCTTTTGATTTCGTCATTTTGCATTCCCCTTTACAAATAAGTTTCTAAAATTAATTTCTTGCGTTTTTCTATAGCTGCTGATTTCTCCATCCGCTCTTTAACCGGATCGTGCCCCCTGGCACTTACTTCCGAATCAGGGTAAGCAGGAAAGGCCACAGCACTAACCTCAAACAATCTTGCTTCAGAAATGGTCCTCACAATGTTATCTTCATCGGATTCATCCCACTCTTGTTTCTTCATTCTGAAACCAAAGCTCACGCCATCTACATCCCCACGTTTAATGGATTCATAAGTGTCTTTTCCAAGTGTTGTATTCGGAAGATCCAATTCAAAACGAAGACCTACATTGTCTTCCGTCAAACGAAGTGTCTTGTTTTTAGTTCGACCAAGCACTTGGGAAACGTCATGAGACCATAAAAAACGCTGATCATCATTTTTAAGGGAGTCAGCGAAAGCACCTTTTTTAAATTGTTCTCTAAAGCGACGGAAAAAGCCTAACACTTCGGATTTCTTTTCCCATTTAACAGCATAACCGGAGACGGTTTTTGTTCCATCATCCTTCTCCCTGACTTCCACCGCTTCCGTTGTTAGCTCCCTTTGCTCCACCTTTTCTTCGTCCACTCTTCTCACCCCCTTTAGATTTAGCATCAACTTCTTCAGTGTCCAAACGCATGATCAACTTGTCTCCTCCATCAACCGGAGGCAAGTTCAATACTCGTCTCCATTCATTAGGAGTCATAGCAGCACGATCGACAAGCTGAACGAGATTCAACTTCGTCTCCATAGATGCATATTGAAGATTGGATGATTCAAAAATGATTTTGTTTCCATGTGATCGCTCTGTACGGGAAAATATCTTCCTGGTGTATTCCCCTGCCAACTGCATGGCCACAGGTTCAATGGATGATTCATAAAAGGCATTCCATTGATCTTCTGTGTATTTACTCTGGACAATATCTTCATTGGTATTGAAAAAATTATAGATACGCCTTGTTTGCTCAATCATTTGTTTAGAATCCGGGACAAAGTTATGCGGTGTAACTTGTTCTGCGTTATATCTTCCATCTGCACCCGCAGCTCCCCCGGTACCTTCAATGTCCAAGTAATTCTTGGTGAAGTCATCCACTGCTTTTTTAACGTCTTCAGGCTTTAATACTTGATCAAATTTAAGTATCCACTTAACAACCGCGCTATTTTTGATCGCCTGCTTAATACCTTGATCGATTGTGTTCACGACTTCCATCAGTTCACCAAGAGCATCCCCCGGATTGTCACCGAAAAGGTCATGATTGTTGAAATCTTGGCGAAGATGAATGATATCTACATATGGTGCAATTAGTTGTTTTCCGTTTCTGAAATAGAATCTAAGATATATATCTCCTAATGGACCTTCCAACATTTCTACAGACGTTGCAGGTACTGGGTACACTTCTATAGGATCAAAAGTTTCTTCATCACGTTTAATCAGAGCAAATGCGTTATTGTTCAGCTCTAATTGAACAGCCATTTTCTCCTGAAAGACTTGTCCAGTCATTAAGGGGTTGGGTTCCTCGAGCAAGAATCTTATATTTCTGTTAGGGTTTGTTTGAAACCCTTGGTCATTGTCTCTGATATGTTTTGCTAGTAACTTCCCTATTGCCTTTGCTTTCGGTCGGATACATGCTCTGACGATGTCACTTTTGTATAGGTCGCCGTTCCAGTCATAAAACCCTTCTCCAACATCGGTAATCATTTTGTATGTGGATTTTGTTTGGGGATTGGTTAGCTTTTTACCAAACATCCATTCCATTAATCCCAGTTTACTCACCCCCTTAAATCATGATCGCGGTGAATTATTTTAACTTTTTGTATACGTCAGCGATTCGATCCAAACGTTCCAATCTTTGATTCTGATTTTTAATTCGTTTTGCTTCGTTTATCTCTTTCTTCAAGACTTTCTTCATACTCCGCTTCATAATCGCCTGCCTCCTTATATCATGTTCAGATAGTCATTCATTTTGTCTTGCAGAACAACATAAGAGTCAAGCATGGCTGCTGTTCCATCAATACGCTTTCGTTGGTTCTTTCCTTTAGAAGGTTGAATGTTGTCATTTTTGTCCACTTCAACAGAAGTGTTAGATAAACACCATTTTGTAATAGGGTTGTTCCCATAATTCAGGCGCTTACTCTCAAGATCCGCTCCCATAGTCTTCATTGGTCCAGATAATGTCTTTTTACCTTGAATGACCGGTACAAGAGCACTCTTTCCGAAGTACCCCTGCATTTCTTCAACCCAGTATTGAGCTGACCAGCTATCATACCCAATCCATGGAATATAAATGTCATATTCGTCACGCATTTCCAGGAACCACTCTGTTACAAACTTGTGGTGAACTTTGTTTCCTGGAGTTGTTCGAAGCAAACCTCTTTGTTCCCATATGTCATATGGAACTTTATCCTCCGCTGCCCTCTTCTCCAGTAGATCTTCAGGCAGCCAATACATGGCCTTCGTATAAATCTTTGGATCATCCGGTAACATGAAAGTCAGACATGCAGCTGTCAGGTCGGTTGTACTTGCTAAGTCAGCCCCACCGATCCCATAGCTTGGTTTCAATTCAGTCACATCAAATGTTTCTGTATTATCCAACTGTTCGAATGTAAGCCAAGCTTCGCTCGCCGTTTCGCGTATATTAAAATCCTTTGTCAGTAAGTTTTTCACCAACAAAGGATTTGCTTTAGCTTTATTTACTTTTCGTTCCAGTTCATCTTTGCTTTTGATTGTCCCTAATCCAGGATTAGCCTTCTGCCATTGGATAGGATCCGTCCACTCTTTACGATCGTCGAGCTCATACACAATTGGAAGGACGTTTTCGTCTTTATATCCTTCTGGATCATCATATCCGTTTATAATCAACTCAAGTTCTTCGTATTTCAAATCGAATATGCCGTCCCGGACGGTCCCCGCAGTCGTAGTAATGATGGACAATGGCTGTTTCCTTGCACTCATACCATCAACAATAACGTCATACAGGTTTTTATCTTCAATGGCATGTAATTCATCGATCAAAGAACAGTGGATATTCAAACCGTCCAATGTGTTCGAGTCGCTGGACAACGGCCGGAAGGATCCGTCATTGAAATCAGATAGCAATTCAGCAACCAATGACTTGATTCGCTTTCGAAGCACCGGTGATTTCTTTACCATCCGCTTCGATTCCAACCAGATGATTTTAGACTGATCTTTCTTGGTGGCAGCACTGACAACCTCGGGGCCACCTTCACCATCCGCAACCATCATATATAACGCTATTGCAGATCCCCAGGCAGATTTACCATTCTTCCTGGCTACGACGAATATAAGTTCCCGATATTTTCTGGTTTCTTCAATTTTATGAACAAAACCGAACAACGCAGCAGTCATAGCCTTTTGCCATAGTTCTAATATAAAAGGCTCTCCAGCTTTTTCACCTTTAGAGTGTTTACAAAAGTTTTCAACAAACTCTATAGCATGATTCGCACGTTTCGAGTTGTATTCATAAACTGAATCTTGATCATGAATATCCTCTACCAACTTCTGATAAACTCGTTTGATTTTATTACCTACAACCACTTCACCAGAGTTGATCTTGTTCCAGTATTCAATGATTGGATTATAGGATAATGGATACTGTTTCATCGTTTAGCCACAAATGAATCAAATCCATCTGAATCCTTTGGATCAGGATCATCTTTCGGCAACAGACTGAACAATTTATCGTAAGCAGCCGTGTACCTATTGATCATGGCATTGTAAGATTTCTGGGCGGGGTTTTCCACCAGCATCTTCTGGGAGCCTTGAGTGAAGTTGTAAGTAGGACCCTTCGCCTTGATCGTGTCTTCTAATATCTGAAGAGTAATCGTCATAAAGGCAATTCGCTCGATTAACCTTTGTGCGATTTTCCGCTTATCTTCAGGAAGTTCTGCGAAGTTACTGTTAATTTTTTCTATTTCTTCTTGGATAAGTTCATCTTGTAATTTTTGGGATTTTTTTCTCGCCATCCGCTGGACCCCCCCTCATGTGGAATGACCTGTGTGTTACGCGAAGCTGCCCCAACGGTCCTGTAACCATACCCCTCCCCTCGGTTAAGAGGGGGGAGTCAGGTCTTCAGCTCTGTTCGTTAGTACAACAGAAGAGCGACGCGCTTCATTCCAATTAAATACAATTAATTAAAAATAAAATTATAAAATGATTCGCAATAAATTATGAATAAGTTTGTTAGCAACGGAGCGGAAGTTGTTAAGATGAATTGATTAATATGATTCAAGAATAAAAGAAACAGAGCATGATGAATGTATGACTCAATCCACCATGCTCTGTGTCCCTTATCCCCTGCACCCTACCATCATCCCTACTCCCTCACCAGTTCCCCATCCCCATTGAATGCCAGGCCTTCCCTTACTGTATCCTCACCTGATCCATGGTGCTCCCTGTTGTGACAGGTCTGGCAAAGGTACTCAAGGTTCTCATGGTTCAGTGTAATGTTTGGGTCATGTATGTTACCCGGTGTGATGTACTCCTTGTGGTGTACTATATCACCAGGAGCTCCACACCTCTCACACATGCCATACACCTGCTTGATGTATGATGCCCTACACTTCTGCCATGCTGTACTCTTATAGAACCTCCTAGCGTACGGCTTCACCTTGCGCCATACTCTTCTCTCAGGCTGGCCATGATCGCCTGTAGGTTATCAGTGTAGAGCCTTAGCTTCCGTTCCTCTTTATCGCTTAGCTTACTCTTAGATCTAAGCTTATTCACTTGGGTACGTATCTCCCTGGCCTGACTGTTGGTATAGAATGAATCGTACTCTTGTCCGCAAGCAGGACAACGGAAGAACGTCCGCTCCACATCATCATTGATGTAGGATGATATCAGGTTGGGAATATTAAACTCTTTCTTGCACCCATCATCACATGTTACTTTCATGGGTTTCGCCCCCTCTATATATAGGTGGCAAAGGTATGACAAAAATAACTGTTTCTGAATTGTTCATGTTTCTTTATCGTTAAGCATCTACAATTGGGAAATGTATGCCGTTTACTACAAACGACCCTATTGAATAGTAATAACCTCCATTACCTGCATTTGCTGTCATTTCGGCCAAAGCAATCGGGTTTTGGTTGTGGAACAATGTCACTTTAACTTCATTTACAATAGTATCCTCGTCTGGAACATTGTGTTTCTCCCCAACTTCTACGTCTGTAATTACCGCATCCAATTCGACATTACTAAAAGTCCCTCCTGCATAAGCGCAACAATCGTTTTCACTCATTTCAAGCGTAAGAACTGTTCCATCATTTAATACAAGTTTATCTTTATTCCACTCCACAATCCGCTTGTAAAGTAAATACTTATTCAATTGCTTTGAATCTCCATAGTTCATAGTAGTTCCTCCTCTAACCATCACTTACACAAAACAAACTGGACTCTGTCTGTTCCACCATCTTCTTTTCCGCTCGTTGGATGTATGTCTGTACAGTGGACTTATGAACGCCCAGCATCTCAGCTATACGCTCGTATGATATTTGCTCCACTTTGTTCATGAGATAGATATCCTTCTCTTTCTTGTTAAGCGCGGATAGTGCATCCTCCAGCCGCTCCCGATCAAACTGATTCAACTCAGGTGATGGTTCATGGTCATTCAGTGGCCGCCCCAGTACAGACATAGACTCTTCATCCATGAACACTAACCTACGATATACTTCCCTCCGGTCTATCCCTCGCCTGGAGTATGGCTGCCTTCCCCTCTCTATCCATTCAATGATGTACTGAAGATCGCTGATCATGTGATTGTATTGGTCAAGATCTTCTTCGTCTTTAGGTGTCTGTTTGGATTCATTCAACTGATCACGCAGCTTCTTGGTTTGACGAAGCGTTTGCTTGTATTCGTACAGTAGCTCAATCATCACGATCAGCTCCCCCTCTATTACCCCTGTCTACTTCCATCTGCAATTTCCTGTCTGACCTGATATTTCAAGGCATTAATTTCTTCTTTCAGTGTATCCTTGGCATTATTCCATCGCTGCCAGTTTCCGTAGTCCTTAGCTTCCTGTTTTCTCCACTGAAAGACTGCCTTCTCCGCTTCTTCTTTCTTATACTTATCTGCCGCAAAGAACGCTTCAGTGTACACTTGCTTCCGTGTGGCATATGTCATCTTACTGATCTCTGCAAACTCAGCCGCTAACTTTCCTACAAACACTAACTGCTTTGACTTTAGTTCTATAAGCTTCACCCGCATTTCAGGGTGACATCTTTCAATCCTTTGCTGGTATCTAAGCACCTCGTCCAGATATGCCTGTAGGTAATCCGCTTCTGGACGAGTGTTTGAATTCATATCATCCATTTATCCGCTCATTGTAGGCAATGAGTTCTTCATCTGACATTCGTTCAAATGCTTCTGGAAGCCATCCTTTCTGCCAAGCTAATAGTGCAATCAGTTCATTCCGTTCATGGTCTGTCATTGGTACCCCTCCTAAATGAGTTTTCTTCCTGACGTTGCGTATCCATGGTTATTCATGTACTTCTTGAATGTTTTACCATGGCTCATACCAGCCGCTTTTTTTATTTCATCCGGATCTACTCCACTATCGAAACAGAAGCGGATGTCTGAAAAAGTCATGTCCTTCCCCTTAGCCATTACGCGCTCAACTTTATTGAGTTCAAGCTGGCTCCCTAGACTTAGAAGCTCCTGACCAATTGGACACGCCTTGCATGTACGCGTCAATGCTGTGGAATCTTTCCCCTTCTTCTTCTCGCAATTCTTGCAATGGTTCTTCTCTAGATGAGTTATTCTCTTCAAAACTTTTTGATTAAGCAACATTTCCACTCCTTTAAAAACTCTTCATCTGCTTCCTCCAGTGGATCACCACGGTCATACTTGCATATGCCTTTTATCCGGTAGCGGTATGGATATGGTAGTCCACACCGCTCTTTCCATAGTTCTTTCATTTGTTCGACATGCTGCTCTTTTCTTATGAACCGTTCTATTTGATAAAGAGATAGTTGCTTCTTAGTTTCATTGTTTATGACCCTCATCCTTTGCTCCGCTTCTTCTTCGCGCTATGCCGTAAGCGGATTGTTCTTGTACTCTGGATTCTCATACATGTTGCCGATAACTTCCATGTATTTAGCATTAGAGTAGAATGAAGGATAAGAGATTGCAGGACTTGCTGGTGTATTTCTGAATGCCCATCCTCCGTATTCAAAGGTTACAGTCCATGTTGAATACATTTCCGCTCCATCCTCTGCTGTGATAGGAATATCATCAACTCGTTTAACAATGTCACCCTGGTAGATTTCATTTCCGTGTTTGTCTTCATATCCGGTGTACTGCCCCATTGATCCCAACTCGCAATCAACAGGAGAGGATTCCGTATAAAGCATAGCTTGGTCGCCTATGTTTTTCTCCTGTTTGTATTCTTCCGTCCAGTCGATCTTGAACCATCCGTGACCGTAAAACCATTTACCGTGCTCCATACTGAAACCTTTAAATTTTGGTTGTTTCATCATCTCCACTCCTCTGCTTTAAAACCACTTATTACTGTCGCATGTCACATCCACTTCAGAAGCTCTTGCAATAGCCAACTTTCTGACCAGCTCATGATATTCCAGTCCATCGGTGTCTTTGATTCCTAATTGATGCAGCTGATCGATCACATGTTTTCGTTTGTATTCAATCTCTGCCACCTTCACGTCTTGGCCCCTTCCTATTATCGAGCAGGTTTACTGCCTTTCCTTGTGGTTCATCCACGATTTGTAGAGGACTGAAAAACCTTAGAGTCGATTGAAGCATGTAATGTTGTTCTTCTGTCAGAGCAACCGGATACAATTCGCCGTTCTTTACGTACATCAAAACCGCTTGGTCCTTCATGCGTTCACCTCTTTTCGCACCAGAGAAGAATCAACCATCCCATTGAGACGAAACATACAAGCGATCAAGTCAGTCACGCTTTGCCACATCCCGTTCTTCTTTGACTTGTTCAGCAATGGCCACCGCTACCGCTGCCACATGAATCAATTCCGTGTACAGATCATCCGCATCCGAGTTCTTGTAGGAGACGCTCCCTTTTTGCATAGCTTGGGCAACCTCTCCATGTTCTTCCGCGAGAATAGTGAGCCAGTATGGATATGAATGCCTCTGAAGGCCCCACTTCGCATCCTGACGTTCCCGCTCCGCTTCTACATCACTGATCACTGCCGGCATGTATCTCCTTAACATGAAGCGGGATCCTCTTGGCCAATCCATTCTTGAATGTCTTCCACCGATGCTCTGCGAATGTAAAACGGTTGTCCCTCAACGAAGATGATGTCAGATACGTCATCGTCCATGGCTTTAATATACTCGATCACATCCGCTTCAGGAGAATCCCCTTTCGTCACCCTTAACGTTCTTGGTGAACATTCATCCTTTTCCAAATATCCCTTTTCCACTAGGTTGCTCAGGTGTCTATGAACAGTGGAGCTTGAGGATAAGCCAGCATAAATGCCGACCTCCCTGACCGTTGGTGATATACCCCGCTCTTCTATTGATTTTTTCACGTACAGAAGAATACGTTTTTGTTTTACAGTAAGATCTTCCATCTGTATCCGCTCCTCACTTATCTAAAAAGATAATGTAATCGTATTTATGTGGTTTGCTTTCATAAGTCCGAACAACAATCATTTCCTCACCTTCAGAGTCCCGCTCCACCGTTTCTCTTACGTAAATTTTCATGAGCCTTCCGCTCCTCCAATTCCATAAAGTCTTCAAAGGCTTTGTCTGTAGGCTCATCGATCAGTGCTTCAAAGAAGCAATCATATTTGTCGTAGTAGTAATAAGGTCCAAAGTGGTCAGCTGCTTCCGTGCGCAAGTCTTCGGCCGTTTCATGGTGAGCATGTACGAATGCATGACACTCATGGCAAAGCGGTGCCCCGTTCCTTGGATTGTTTCGTCCACTCCCGGAGCGGAACTTTCTGTGATGGATCTGGGTATGGGGATTCATGCATATCTGGCAGTAATCCCCGTAGATCCGCTTCACTTCTTTTCTTTGCTTAGTGGTAAACTCTGACCTCTTAGCCTTAGAAGGTAAGCGGTCAGCCAGAAGTTGTTGTTCTTTGCTGTATGGATGAATCATGATGGCATAACTCTTTGTGTATATGCTGCAAGTGCTTCGTGAGTTTTCTCAGCCTCTCTATAACGTTGCTGGAATCGTTCGTTGTTGTTGGTGAGGATTTGATTTTGGTTCATAAGCATCTGTTTTTCACGTTGCAAGTCCTCAACCTTAAGCTTGGTCACTTGGTGAGCTTCTCTTTCCTCATTCAATTGTTTCTCAATGAGAATCACTGTTTGCTTTGGAGAGTAGTCTTGGTCTTGCAAAGCATCAAACTGTTCTTCGAGCTCTTTGTATTTAAGTTGGAGTGATTCGTACTCTTGGGTGATCTGTTGGAGTTTTAAGGAATTCAGTTTTACCTTTTCCTGCTCTTCTTCCAGATCCGCTTCTTTTCTCTCAAAGTCTTTATAAAGCGTTGAGTATTTCTTCCGTTCATCCCTTAAATCTCCCTTCAGATCATCATTTACTGAATTGAGCCGCTGCACTTCCCCGTTAGCTTCCTTCAGTTCTTTCTCCAAGTCAGAATCCTGATTTTCTTTCACTGATTCTTTTTCTTGTACTTCTTCTTTGATCTGATCTTGCATAGAGTGAGATTGTGCCTTTTCCCTCTGTGCTTTGCTTGTTTTCTTTTTTGCGATCTTTTTCATTTCATCAAGGGATTTTCCGATGAATCCCCAGTTGTCTTTCTTTTTGCTCAACTCAGGCTGATGGATCCCCCATTGTTTCGCAATGGCAGCGTCCGTCAGCTCTTTTTCTTTTAGTTCGATGTAGTTTAATGGATTAATGGCCATCTTCTTCTTTCTCTCAGCTTCATCCATCTGGTATGTTTTCACGCCGTTATCATAAGATTTATTCATTACTTCACTCTCCTCTATAAAGTCCTAGGCTGAAGGGACGTGTGTTTCGTTATATCTCCTGTCTAAATCCACGAATTTCCCGTACTCTTTGATAAACGCTAATTCCACTGTCCCGGTCGGTCCGTTCCGCTGCTTCTTCAAGATAATTTCAATGATGTTTTGGTTCTCTGAATCGTCATTGTAATAATCATCTCGGTATAGGAAACCAACCACATCAGCGTCCTGCTCGATGTTTCCAGACTCTCTAAGGTCGGACATCATTGGCCGCTTATCTTGCCGGGACTCTACACCTCGAGACAATTGAGAAAGAAGGATGATCGGTATATTCAACTCTCGAGCAAGGAGCTTCAATTCACGAGTGATTGAGCCAACCTCTAAGTCTCTTCTGTCGTACGAGTCAACAACACTCATTAGCTGCAAGTAATCAATAACCACCATGTGGTTTTCTCTGTTCAATTCTTTAACTGAACGCCTGATGATTGCCCTCATTTCCGCTACAGTTGTTGCTTTCTCATGGATGTCCACGTCCCAGTTAGTCATTTCACCGATGGCATTGATTCCTTTGTTGTAATCCGACTCTGAGAAAGACATTGTTCGCCATTTCTGAGCGTCGATGTTCCCCTGAGCGCTGATCATTCTTTGGAGGAGTTGCTTTGCTCCCATTTCTAAACTGAATACATCAACAGAACCGCCATTCTTGCAATGGCCTGATGCCATGTTTAAAGCGAATGCTGTTTTCCCCATGGAAGGACGAGCAGCTACTATGAACAAGTCTCCTCTTTGAGGGCCGCCCCCGGTCATTTTGTCAAAGTCATGAAAGCCTACTGGAAATCCGTGCGCAGATTGATCAGGCGGAGACACCATGTCGTTCGCGATTTCAGCAAGGTGATCATACGTTGTTTTCTCCTCGACCTGTACTCCAACTCCCCTAAGATCCGTAAGAGACTTGATAAGTTTATCGAGTGCATCATCCCCGTGCTGTTCTGAATAGGTGAGGGACAGTTCTCTTTTTCTCCTGTTTCGGTAGGCGTCGTATATTAATTGTTGAAAGTGCATGACCGGTTCTGTACTTGGAACTGCGTCCGCCAACTGAATAAGGTAATTGATTCCCCCGCACTTTTTCATGTCTTCACCAAGCTCCGTAGAAACTGTGACGGTGTTCACTTCTTCGCTCCGACTCGACACTGTTTTCATAGCCTCATAGATTTTTTGATGAGGTGCCTTGTGAAAGTGATCCGGTTCAAGAGTTAATTTGCCGATGATTGAACCTTCCAGAAGGACTGAACCTAATACTGCCTGCTCCGCTTCGTTGTTACTTATCATTGACTTTCGCCTCCATCAGCTTATTTAATTCAGCCAGGAAGCGGTCCTTAGTTTCTTGAGGAACTTCTGCTGCTTCACGTTCCCATTGCTCCATCTTTTTCAGGCTTTCGTTTTCCTTGGGTGCATAGGCTGATATTTCCGCAATTGAAGGTGGGAACTTGTTGGAGACTGTATGTTCTTCGACCTTCTTCATCACACGCTTGAAATCCATATCGCGCATCATTCTCGTCCAAGTGTCTAACTTCTCCTGAGCATCCTCGGTGTTATCAGGCATGAAGCGGGGATAAGCATTTTGCAAAACTTTAAATACTTTCAGCACTTGTGCCTTATCCACTAACGTCCAGCTCCTCCCAGTTAACTTTCCGCTTCTCTTGTTTTGGTTTAATACCAGGATCCAGGTTATCCAACTGTCCTTTGGTTGTGATCCCCTGTTTTCTCCAAAGTACTAATTTGCGATATGTGAATTTCCACGTCTTACCGTTTCCTCTCACAGCATCCTTGATGGCCTCTAAAATCATCTCCTCTGGATCTTCAAATCCAAAGTTATCTAAGACATCATTCAAATCATCAAGAAGGGTCGCTGTCAGTCCGCCAGGAGTTACGAGGTGATTATCAATCAACGATTGAATGATTTGATTTACCCCGCGTGCGGGTTCCTCCTCTTTTAATTCTTCTTGTTCTTCTTCTTCTTCTTTTTCTTGCCCCCTTATCGTTGACGTATCGTGGTACGTATCGTACAACTCCTTTATTGGAGCGTTTTTCACGTTATCTCCCACAAAATGGATAAGGGTTTGATCTTTTACTTCACCCAATTCTTTCCTAACGCAATCTAACATGGGCTTCCCGCCACGATTGAGGTTATATTTGCCCCAATTCCTAATAGCAATTTCTCGTGTTTCGGGGTTGTATCGGATTAATTTGTGATAATTTTCAAAACGATCGAATAAGCTATTAACAGATTCAATTGAGTGTCCAAGCTCAAACGCAGCTTTCTTTTTAGTGATTTGATAGATTCCTGTTTGAGTAGTGTTTGGATTGGTTAATAAATAAAGGTAAAATAGTTTATCTTCAGGGGTCATTTCTTCTGTAACTTTCGCGTCGTCCCAAAACTCTGTGTACACTTGCCTAAATTTTGCCATCTAGTAACCCTCCTGGATGTGTGATATAATGCATTCAGGTATTTAGGAAGGGGCTGATGTTCCAGCATCAACCCGCTTCAATTTAATAGTTTTAGAAACGGAAGCCTCTATTCGTTGTCGGGTCTTCCGTTTTTTCTTGCCAAAAATAGTAACGATTCAGCAAATGACTCTGCTTCTTCGTGGTTTAGATATACCTGTGTAACGCTGATATCTTCCAGGTACTCTACAGTGTCACTTGATTTCTCCTCGTTCAGATCTAACTCTCTAACCGTCAATGCCACAGTATCCATCTCGGGTGTACTTTCTACTTCAAGCACCGCCCGGGATTCTTCAAAACGTAGCTCTAATTTCATATTCTGCATTTCTATTTACCTCCCTCAATAAGTTCCAATTTCATTTGCTCCATGGTGGGCAGAATCCCTTTTGTTTTCAGTAATTCGTAAATAAAGAGACGCCCTTTTTGTGTCCATTTCGACTGCACTCTTGCAGCTGGAGTACCGTCAGTTTTGTTGAAGGTGTGCGTTTCGGATTTGGTGTACCCATTGCCTTTGTGCTTGGAATAAAGGAGCCACTGGCCGTTCTTCTTATATTGAACACCGTGCTTCTTCAAAAGCTGATTAAACCCTTGAGCCGACATTCCGTAATCTTCTGCGATCTGCGAAGTGATCATTAGGTCAGTAGATTTCAGCACCTCATCAACGTACTCGACTTTCGGTCTGTTTGAAGCAATTTCATTTTGATATGCCCGGTTTTCAAGTTGAAGCATTTCTTTCTCTTCGACCTCTTTCACTAGTTGTAGAAGTGCTTCTTTATAATTTCCAGGCAATTGCTGAGCACTTTGCTTCTGAAGTTCTTTCTGCATCTCTTCAAATCGAGTGACATACTCAGCAGTAAATAACACGCCTTTCTCGCCAGTCATCTTATTGGCTACCATATCGCATCCTTTTTTCGTTAAAAGGAAACACGGTCGCTGCTCTTTCTTGGCATCTTGATAATAAGAAGGAATAAAGAAATCTGACGGGTGCAATTCTGCACTGGTTAAAATTCCTACGTACTGCCGGATGGATCTCATCAACATATTGTGTTCTTTGCCAATCATTTCTGCTACGTCGCGACTATGAGCAAGTGGTTGTCCATCTTTCTTAATCAATGTGAGTTGTTTCACTGTTGATCACTCCTCAAGAAGTGGTTGAAAGGGCGATATGGGCCGCCCGCTCCCTTTTACGAAATGATGTGAATCCGGTTTGCCTGAGCCTCAAGTGAAGACTCTAAGTAATCAGCAATGTTCTCCATTGCTTCAAGTTCCCAAGCTCCACCATCCGCTTCAAACAGCGCACATTTAGGCCCCTGTCTCATACGGAATACAAAATCACTCTCGGGTTGTTCAACCTCTACAAATGTTCTGCGCGGCGCTAACTCCACTGGATTAGGGACTTTAACGTTTCCAACCGTTGCAACTCCAGTACGGGCAGTTACGGCTTGAGAAATCCCATCATCCCCTACTTCTTGGACGCCTTCTTCTTTGATACTGCCTACGACTTTCAACATGATGTCTCGGTCTTCATTCTTAACGAAGCATGATTGAAGCTTAATGTTGAAGGCCTCTGTATCATAGAATTGATCAAATCTGAATTCAGGGATCATAGCATCGGCCACAATCACATGGTCACGCTCTTCATCTACGTTTGTTTGGGAGAAGACTTTAACACGGGTCGGGCTTTCCACATGAATCATAAGAGGAATCGATCCATCAAATTCAGATTGTATATAATCAACCAGTCCAGACAAACTCCTTACACCAATAGTTGAAGGTGTTGGTTTCTTTAGTAGTTGAAGCGGTTGTGTTGAATATTGTTGTTCATTTACAGTGAGCACATCTGGAGTTCCAAGCTTCACAAGATACTGAGCAAATTCTTTTAACAAAATTGCCACTCCTTACTTTTCTGTAGATTTTTTAAATTCGTAAATTTTCTCTCCGTCATCCTGTTTGACACTATCCTCTTCAAAATACGTTTGTCCACGGATGCCGGAACGCAACTCTTTGCCTACAACTTGTCCGTTACCATCCGCTCCAATCATAAGGCTGGTAGGAACACTGTCAGCCGGAGCAAGCTTCGATTTCACGTTGAGAGTCATATTCGCAAGTTCTCGCTGTTCGTTAGGAACATACTCCAGTTCAATTGTGATTTTCCGCTTCGCTTTCGCTTTAGTATTACGATCGAACATGTTATCAACCACACGCTGATGCTCAACATCAAACTGCTCCTGAAGTGCTCCGTCAGCTATTTCGCTCAATTTCATTTGGTATTCACTCATATGTAACACCTCCTCTCTGATGCCAGCGCATCGTTGAGACCAGGAACGGAAGGAGGGGGAAGGTTGTCCATTGAATAAAACGGATGAAACCCGCTCCCGGTCTCAACGACAGGCTGACCTGCCGCCCTCTATACCTTGCTCTGCGACTAACATGCATGGTAAAGTAGGAGTAACTCGTTTAATGCTTCATTTACCTAGTCATCTGGACCGCCATCCAGGTGGCTTTTTTCATGGACTCATTGTTTTGTAGAGTTCATTTTGAATTTGTTCCAGTTGCTCTTTTTGCGCCGCTCCAGCTTTTAGTTTCAGACCATCGCAAAATTTCATGAGCTTGTTGATTTTGTCTCGTTGTTCTTTTGTATCCTCCGAGGTTACATACTTTTTCAAGATAACCTTGTCATCATCCACGAAGATTTCCACTGGATCTCTCTCTCTAATCCCTAATGTTCTTCGCAATTCAATTGGTACGACCACTCGACCTAACTCATCCACTTTTCTTACAATGCCTGTTGATTTCACTTAAATGACCTCCTCATTGAATTTTCTTGCGGCTGATACTTCCCGGTAAAACTCCAGTACGTCAGAGTGTTTCTTTTCAAACGCTTCAAGTCTCTTGCCAGCAATAGCAGGGATGCTGAACACTTTCTCCATATCAGTCATTAGAATCGCAAGGCGTAGATCTTTATCGCCATCTTCAGCTTTTGAATCAACGATCTCTTCAAAGCGCTTTTTCATTTCCTTCATGCTTGTTTCTTTATTCATTCGATCACTCCATTTGATGTTTTTATAAAGCCCATACCATAATCAGATATGCCACAATAGTTAAGACTGGGTATATGAGATCAAGAGAGTCTCTTATTTTCATGTCGCTCCCCTTTGTTCTTTCAGCCACTCAATCAAGAAAACTTTTGTTTGCTCAGCTGGGAACATCCACTTTGAACCGATTTTGTGTTTTGGGAAACGACTGTCATAAAAGAACTCTTTTAAAATTGTATTCCAGGATAAACAAGTGCGTCGCATGAGTTCCTTTCTGTCCCAGAAGACTAGTTCATTATCGATTTCATCTAACTTCTCTTGAATCTTTTCGAGATATATTTGCCTGATTTCCGCTTCATCAACTTGAACTTGAATCATCAGACTCACTCTCCTTAATCAGCAATTCTTGTAATATCTCTCGGAATAGCCTCGTCTTTAATTCCTTTTTTTCATCTTCTGAACAACTATCTGTTGCTTTCATGTTGTGACCCTCCCCCGAAAAATCGCCTATATGTTGACTGGTTACTCAAAAAAAATAGTCCAATCCACTTCCATAACCTCAGATAATTGTTTAGCTAATGAAACAGACGGCTTCTTTTTGTTGTTTTCAATTGAATTGTAATATTGTCTGGTGATCCCCGTTTTCCTTGCGATTTCTTCTTGTGTGTATTTAAGTTCTTTCCTTTTCTTCTCGATCTCACCCATCTTGATCCTCCCTCCACTTGTCGCCTGTCTGTTGACTCAATATTAAATCAACAAATAGGCGACTGTCAACAAAATTTTTACAACAATCCCAACGATTTCAGGTATATTTGTCAACAATTTGTTGACAATGACAATAAAGAACCTTATTATAAGTACTAGTCAGGAGTGATTAAAATGTTTGGAGAAAAATTAAAAAAATTAAGGAAATTAGAGGGCTGGACCCAAGAATATGTAGCTAAAAAATTAGGTGTATCTAAACAAACTTATAGTCATTACGAAAGAGAAAATAGGACACCAAGTTTAAAGACAATACAAAAATTAGCTAAAATTTATGATGTTGATATGGATGAAATTTTTGGATTAAAAGAGGATGAATCAGTAAAGGAAAACCAATCCGTATATGAGGTTCCTCAGCTAGCGAAGATTCCTATAGTTGGACAAATTTCATGTGGTAATGGAGAACTTGCATATGAAGAAATTGAAGGTTACGAAGAAACACCACAGTCTTGGCTGAATGGTGGAGAGTATTTTTATTTAAGGACCAAGGGAGATAGCATGAGCGGCGCTCGGATCAATGAGGGCGACCTAGTATTGATCAGACAGCAACCAGATGTAGAGGATGGAGAAATTGCAGCAGTACTACTTGATGATGAGGCTGTTCTTAAACGTGTTTATAAAAGAGAAAATACTTATATACTTCAATCTGAAAACCCTGCATATCCACCCAGGTTTATATCAAAAGACTTAAAAATTTTAGGTAAATTAAAGAAGATAGTTATCAATGTATAGGAGGTAATTTAAATGCCTATAAACTACAGAAAGCATGGGAATGGTAATTGGGAATATAGAATTAAGTATGTCGATCCGTTCACTGGAAAAAGAAGAGAAAAATCAAAAAGAGGATTTAATTCAAAATCAGAAGCTCGTTTCGCGGCACAAGAAATGGAACATAAACTACTTACAAATTATGAAATGACTAATCACAACCTACTTTTAAAAGATTTCTTGGATGAATGGCTAAGTGAATACAAAAAAGATTCTGTTAGAAAAAATACTTTTGAATTACACAAAAGAAATATCAAAAAACACATAATTCCGTATTTCCAAAACCTAAAGCTGAAAGAACTAAAACCGATTATTTATCAAAAGTTTCTCAATCATTTATATGATCAAGGTTACAGTAAAAGAACTAGGGAGATTGTTCATGGAACTTTATTCGGAGCAATGGATAAAGCGTACCACTTGGAAAAGATAGAAAGAAACCCTTGTCAAGGTGCAGTAATTAAAGGCGAAAACAAAAGAAAAGATATAAAATTCATCGAATCTGCTGACATACCTACATTTTTGGAACAAGCATATAAGTATGGTTACATGCACTGGATATTCTTTAAAGTAATGATTGAAACCGGTATGAGAAAAGGTGAAGCTGCAGCCTTGCAATGGAAAGATGTTGATTTAAAAGAAAAGACGATAAGCATCAATAAAACTTTGGATTTTCAGGCCGAATCCAAAGAACAATTGTTTGGAGATACAAAAACATACAACTCCAAAAGAGTAATTACAATTCGCCAGTCACTCGCAAACGACCTCACATTTCATTTGCGACAACAAAACCAAAACAAGACTGCCCTTAACCAATTATACCATCATGATCTAGATTTAGTACTCTGTAGAAAAGATGGAAACTTCATTCCGAAATCAACCTTATTCAATTCATTCTCTAGAATCCTAAAAAGATCAAACTTGCCTCAATTGCCAGTTCACTCTCTTAGGCATACTCACGCTGTGTTGCTTTTAGAAGCTGGAAATGACATGAAGTACATTCAGGAAAGACTGGGTCATGGCAGCATGCAAATAACATCAGATGTATACTCACATATTTCCAAGCGTATTGAAAAAGAAAGCATCGATCGCTTTGATGATCATATGAATAAGATCTCCACCTGATTTTTGTGGGTGAAATGGGGGTGGAAAATTGCGTTTATAATTTCAACTCATCCACCCACACTAATAAAAACCCCTGAGGCTTAGGGCCCCAAGGGTTTGGTAAATTAGTAAGTCTGCAAATATTGTTCGCGTTCCCACGGGTGAACCTGTGTACGGAACATATCCCATTCAATTTCTTTCGCTTCGATGAAATGTTCAAATAGGTGTTCGCCGAGAGCTTCTACCATGATTGGATCTTGATGCAGCTCTTCCAATGCATCATACAAAGTAGCAGGTAGGTCTTTAACTCCGTGTGCTTCACGCTCTTTCTTATCCATCACGTAAATGTTCCGATCGACAGGAGCAGGTGCTTCCAGTTTATTTTCCACACCATCAAGTCCAGCAGCAAGAAGGACTGCCATCGCCATGTATGGGTTCGCTGATGGATCCACACTCCGAACTTCGATTCTTGTGCTCAAACCACGGGATGTTGGAACACGTACGAGCGGACTACGGTTCTGACCGGACCATGCTACATAACATGGAGCCTCATACCCTGGTACAAGACGCTTGTAAGAGTTGACAGTAGGGTTTGTCACGGCTGTGAAGTTCGTTGCATGCTTGATGATGCCTGCTGTAAACTGGTAAGCCACTTCTGACAGTTGTTCCTTCCCTTTCTCATCAAAGAAAGCATTACCCTTTTCGTTGAAAAGAGACATGTTCGCGTGCATACCAGATCCATTCACGCCAAACAACGGCTTAGGCATGAACGTTGCATGCAAGCCATGTTGACGTGCTATGGTTTTGACGACAAGTTTGAATGTTTGAATATCATCACAGTGCTTGACGGCATCCGCATATTTAAAGTCGATTTCGTGCTGACCTGGAGCGACTTCATGGTGAGAGGCTTCAATTTCAAAGCCCATTTCCTCAAGCTCAAGGACGATGTCACGACGGCAGTTTTCACCAAGATCGGTCGGTGCCAAGTCGAAATAGCCGCCTTTATCATTCAATTCCATCGTCGGTTCGCCTTTTTCATCTAATTTGAATAGGAAAAATTCAGGTTCTGTACCAATGTTGAAAGCAGAAAATCCGAGTTTCTCCATTTTTTTGATGTTACGCTTTAAGTTATAGCGTGGGCATCCTTCAAAAGGAGTTTGGTCTGGGTTGTAGATGTCACAGATGAATCGTGCGACCTTCCCTTTTTCTGAAGTCCAAGGGAAAACGACGAAGGTATCCAGGTCTGGAACCAAATACATGTCCGACTCCTCGATACGAACGAATCCTTCAATGGAGGACCCGTCAAACATCATCATGCCATCAATAGCTTTATCCAACTGGCTTAGTGGAATTTCCACGTTTTTGATCGTACCAAGCATATCCGTGAACTGAAGACGGATAAACTTGACGTTTTCCTCATCGATTTTTTTGTAGATTTCTTCTTTTGTTAAACCCATTGAATTTCTCCTCTCAACACAAAATTAATGGAAGAACCTTGACATTTCTCCCTGTCTGATTGCTAATTTACCTTGTCTTCCCGCTGTGAATAGTTCTCGTTGCAGCATACGACGTAGTTCTTTTTCGGTAAGTTCATTATGAACTTCCTTCACTTGATCCTCGTCATATACTTCATTATCTGGCTGATCGTTCAGCTTCAGAACTTTCTTGATTCCGGCCATGTTCACACCTTGATCGATCAAGTCTTTGATTTCAAGCAGCCGATCAACATCATTAAATGAGAACATGCGACGGTTCCCTTCTGAACGGGCCGGCTGAACCAGCTCGTGCTGTTCGTAGTACCGGATCTGCCGTGCAGTAAGGTCTGTCAATGATTGAACAATCCCCATCGGGAATAACGGCATAGAACGACGAATTTCATCACTCATCGATGTGCCACCTCCCCATAAGAATGATACTTTAATTATACGTCACGCAAGGGATATGTCAACATATGTGAGGAATGTTCACACAATTTGGGGCTATTTTTTGAAAGGGTTATCATTCCCTCCGCTTCAAAGTTTAACCATACCCTCTTCGATCAACTGCTCTACCGCTTGTACGACAGCGATCTTTACATGCGCGTAGGTCAATCCACCTTGAACGAATGCCGTATATGGGGGACGAATAGGACCATCGGCCGTCAATTCAAGACTCGCGCCTTGAATGAAAGTACCCGCAGCCATAATCACTTCATCCTCGTATCCAGGCATGGCGCTGGGTTCTGGTTTGAAATGAGAATTTACAGGAGATGCCTGCTGAATGGATTGACAGAACCTGATCATTTGTTCAGCCGTATTGAAATTTACGGATTGAATCAAATCCGTCCGCTTCACATCATAAGCCGGAGATGTGTCGAAGCCCCATTCACTTAAATATTTAGAAGTGAAAATAGCTCCTTTCAAAGCTTCTCCTACAACATGTGGTGCGAGGAAAATCCCTTGATACATCTCTTGCAGGCTGTTTAAACTCGGCCCTGTTTCTTTCCCTAACCCAGGAGCCGTCAGTCGATAGCTGCATTTTTCAATCAGGTGTTCATGTCCCGCAATATAACCCCCGACTCTGGCAATCCCGCCTCCCGGGTTTTTTATTAATGAGCCAGCAATCATGTCAGCACCTACTTCAAGCGGTTCTTTCATTTCTACGAATTCACCATAACAATTGTCAACAAAAATTATCACATCGTCTTTTGTGTCACGAACGAACTGAATGATGGATTGTAACTCGCCAATAGTAAATGAAGGACGATCCTCGTATCCTTTGGACCTTTGGATGGCTACGACCTTCGTTTTTTCATGTATAGCTGCTCGGATTCTATCATGAGAAAAAGCCCCACTTCCTTCTAAAGGAACGGTTTGATAGCTGATACCAAAATCACTTAAAGAACCTGTATCCTTATTGTCTTCAGAACCAATGACATCTCTTAGGGTGTCATAAGGATCTCCAGATATGTAAAGCAGTTCATCCCCCGGGCGCAGGACACCGAATAAGGCGGTCGTGATCGCATGCGTTCCGGAGATGAGCTGAGGTCTGACAAGGGCATCTTCCGCTTTGAATATTTCTGCATACAATGCCTCTAGTGTGTCTCGCCCAAAGTCATCATAGCCATAACCTGTCGTCGGATTAAAGTGAGAATCGCTGACCCTCAGTTTATGGAATGCCTTTAATACCTTTTCTTGATTGTACTCGACAATCTCATCAACCATCTCGTGTTGGTTCTTGATCTCTTTTTCTACATGGTGTTTCAATTCTTGAATGTTCATGATGAGTCCTCTTCCTATCTTGCATAATTTCGTTGAATCAACGTTTTGTTCAAATTTATAATATTTGATGTTTCAATGGGTGCTCAGGATGGATGAAACCATGAAGAGCATAGCCTTCTTTTTCCTCATAAAAATGGATGCTCGTGATCATACTGTAGGCCTTGAATTGCTGCAATCGTTTCCCTTCAGAAGCTGGCACGAAAACGTCATACTCATACCACTCATCCTTTAAAACCTCTTCGATTTTATGAAGAATACGTTTACGGTCAATCGGATCATGAACGCTCACTGTCAACGATGGGAAGGAGTGTGGAATGAAATCCTCCTGCAGTAGATCTTTTTTATTGTAAACGGTCAGGATCGGCAGTTGACCAGCTCCAAGTTCGTCCAACAATCTCAATACTGTCTTTTCCTGCTGCATGTGATCAGGGTGTGAAGCATCCACCATATGAACGATAAAGTCCGCTTCTGTTACTTCCTCTAACGTCGATCGGAAAGCCGCGATGAGCGTCGTTGGCAAGTCCTGAATAAATCCTACCGTATCAGAAAGGAGAGCCAAAAAACCAGAAGGAAGGCTCATTTGCCTTGTCAATGGATCGAGTGTAGCAAACAATAAATCCTCTTCAAAGGACTGGCTGTCGGTCACTCTATTGAAGAACGTTGATTTACCAGCATTCGTATAACCGACGATTGCGACTTGAAAGGCACGGTTTTCTTTTCTCCGTTTTCGATACTGCTCCCGTTGTTTTACGACCGTATCCAACCGCTTCTTGATATCATCAATTCTACGTTGGATATGACGACGGTCGGTTTCCAGTTTGGTTTCACCAGGACCACGGGTACCAATCCCTCCACCTAACCGGGATAACGCTGTCCCTTGTCCGGATAGCCGTGGAAGTAAATATTGCAGTTGAGCAAGTTCCACCTGCAATTTCCCTTCCTTTGTACGCGCCCGTCCTGCGAAAATGTCCAGGATCAGCTGACTTCTGTCAATGACACGCACGCCGACCCTGTCCGCTATATTTCTAAGCTGGCCAGGTGATAACTCATCATTGAATATCACGAGTTCAGCTTCAGATTCCTCTGCTGCTTCTTTTATTTCTTCCAGTTTGCCCTCACCTAAATATGTAGCCGGGTGAACCCGGTCACGCTTCTGAGTAATAATTTTGCACACTTCTCCATCAGCGGTTTCCGTCAGTGATTGAAGTTCTTCCAAAGAGGACTGAAACCGTTCTTCTTGTTCGAATGGATCTTTTCGCGCAACTAACACGACCAATTCTTTTGACATCTGTCTCTTCACCTACTCTTCCGTCTACCTGTATCTTTCTCATCATAACAGAAAAATGTTTCCTATGAATGTACGACCGTTTAGATCAAGTCTGTTTCTTGTAAAGGAACATCAAAATCTTCCGCCTGAAGGGTCATCAGTGTTTTTTTCTTCGGATTCGGGGTGCTGATCACTCTCCAAGCATGTTTTCGAATCGCTTCTTCAATGAGGTTCCTTACATAGCGGGCATTTGAAAAGTTCTCTTCACGTCTGGTGTACACGTGGGCCAGATGCTGAAAAAGTTTTCGCTCCGCTTCTTTTGTTAAACAATATTCCCTTTCTTCAATCATTCCAAAAGCAATTTGCGTAAGTTCTTTCGCAGAATAATCCTTGAAAGAAAGCTGGATGGGGAACCGGGAAGCAAGGCCTGGATTTAAGGTCAGAAAATCCTCCATCTCATCCGGATATCCAGCAAGGATGATAATGCATTCATTATGATGATCTTCCATGCATTTAACCAATGTATCAATCGCTTCTTTTCCGAAATCTTTTTCTCCACCTCTTGCTAATGAATAAGCTTCATCAATAAAAAGGACGCCCCCCAATGCTTTATGGATCAGGTCCTTCGTCTTTTGAGCCGTATGACCGATATACTCTCCTACAAGATCACTCCGATCGGCTTCGATGAATTGGCCCTTATCAAGCACCCCGACATCGCGGAATAAAGCAGCAACCATCCGCGCGATGGTCGTTTTTCCCGTGCCGGGGTTTCCATGAAAAACCATGTGCAGAACTTGCGCATTCGACTTCAATCCTGCTTCTTCTCTTTTCTTAGAAACGAGCACCTGTGCATAGATTTCTTTTACCCTGGTCTTTAAATCCTCCATCCCAATGATGGAATTGAAAAATTCCTCGATTTTCAGAAAAGGGGCGCCTGTCTGCTTGAGGGCGGCTGCTTTCCGTTCAGGAATCGCTTTTTCTTTAGAATCATTCAACACAATATTGATTGTGCTGTTTGGTCTCACCGTTTTAGCCTGGGGTTGCACATCGATCCCTCCTCATTCTTCTTCATCATACGCATAGGTGGGGTTACCTGTGACAAACGCCCAAGGATGATTATGCAAATCATTTCCTCCATCCATGAAAGAAGCGGATGCCTTTAAAGGCACCCGCTTCTTTGCTTCCATTTACACTATTCTTTATCCAATGAAACATTTTTTACAGGAGCAAATGTTGAAATTGCATGTTTGAAGATCAATTGTTGCTTTCCTTCCGTCTCCAACAAGACAGTAAAATTGTCGAAGGCTTTGACGATGCCTCTCAATTGAAAGCCATTGAGTAGAAAGACAGTCACCTGCATGCGTTCTTTCCTTAATTGATTCAAATAATTGTCTTGGATATTAACCGATTGGGCCATGGATCTTCCTCCTCTTTTCTATCTGTAATAATACGATTCTACGCATTAGTCTATCTTTCCTGCTAAATCGCCTAAAATTGTTTCAAATTTCTCCTCATAGTTCGAAGGAGATACTTCATACCAGTTGATATCCATTTTGTTCTTGAAGTACGTGTACTGACGTTTGGCATAGCGCCTGGAATTACGTTTCAGCAATTCAATGGCTTCCCCCAGGGTACATGAACCTTCGAAGTAAGGAATCAATTCCTTATACCCAATCGCCTGCATTGATTGAGAGTCCTTCAATCCTTGTTCATAGAGATTTTGAACTTCTTCTAACAAACCCTGTTCAATCATTTGATCGACCCTGCGATTGATACGATCGTACAGTAATTCCCGGTCCATCTCCAGCCCGATTAACAGTGGGTTAAAAGGAGATTCTTTCTGCTGCTGATGATGGCGCTCACTCATCACCTGGCCTGTCGTTTCATAAACCTCAAGGGCTCTCAGTACACGTCTTTCATTATTCGGATGAATTTTTTCTGCTTGTTCGGGGTCAATTTCAACAAGGCGTTTGTACATATAATCTCTGCCATTTTCCTTCCATTCTTTTTCAAGCTTCTCCATGATGGAAGGATCCTTTTTTTGTTCTGAAAAATGGAAGTTAAAAAGTGTTGCTTGTATGTATAAGCCTGTCCCCCCTACCAAAACCGGAAGCTTCCCCCGCTCATGAATTTCCCAGATTAACGTTTGCACATTCTCCTGGAACTCAGCAACTGAAAAGTGCTCCGCAGGATCTTTAAAGTCAATCATATGATGCGGGATGCCTTGCATCTCCCCTTTGGTCACCTTCGCTGTTCCGATATCCATCGTCCGGTAAATCTGCATAGAGTCTCCACTAATCACTTCTCCATTAAAACACTGAGCGATTCGGATCCCCAGATTCGATTTTCCGACTGCTGTAGGACCGACCACTGAGATCACCAATGGTTTCACACTCCCACCTCCTTCACACGTCTCTATTATACATGAATGGCTCTACAATCATACCTCAGCTCATAAACTAACGCAATCCGTTACCAATACTAACGAGTTCCGTTACAAATATTCAAAATATTCGTTAGTCGCACTATCGCATTTCGTTAGTCTGTGTTATAGTATAGAAAAGGAGGCGTCTTAAAGTGGTTCATGAAAGAATTCGTTCACTTAGAAAAGAAAGACGTTTAACACAATCGATGTTAGCTGAAAAAGTCGGTGTGTCCCCACAAGTCGTGTCGAATTGGGAACGGAGTTACACTTCACCAGATCTTGAAGATCTCACGAAGATCGCTCACGCTCTCCATACCACCGCAGATTATCTCCTCGGGTTAAGTGATGAACAAGAGGATGAAATGCGCGAGATTAAGCAGCTCCTGGAAACGAAGGGATACACAAAACCTGTTTTTTTTGACAAGAAAGCATGGTTTGGAATTCAGCCGGAGGATATTAAACAAATCGATAACTATTTTCGTTTTCTTCTCCAGCAGAAGAACATCTCCTAATCCCCTACTCTGTCATTCGTACTTATATATAAGTTGATTATAAAAACATTATGTAAACAAAATAGCAAACAAAAAAGAGAGACTCCCGCTTCGGAGTCTCTCTTTTAATTACATCACACGTTTGAACATTTTTTCCATCTCATACTCTGAAAAGAAAACGATGATTGGACGTCCATGAGGACAAGTAAAAGGATCGGTCGACTTTCTCAAATCTTCTAAAAGATGAAACATATCGGTTTGGTTCAAATAATGGTTCGCTTTGATCGATCGCTTACACGACATGAGTATCGCCGCTTCTTCTCTTAGTTTAAGAATATCAATCCGATCTTCTTCCATCAGCTGCTGAATCATTTCATCAATAACTTCCTCTTCAAATCCTTTCGGGAACCACTGGGGGTGACTGCGCACGATATAGGTCGTGTCTCCAAATGGTTCAAAAAACAATCCCACTTTTTCCAGTTCGCCTTTGTACTCTTCCATCCTTAACGATTCAGCCTTCGAAAATTCAAAAGTCATCGGTACAAGGAGTTCCTGTACTTCATGGTCCACTTCCGAGAGTTTGTCTCTGAAGAATTCGTATTTGATCCTTTCTTGAGCCGCATGCTGATCGACGATATACATACCTTCCTCATTTTGAGCAAGGATGTATGTTCCATGCAGCTGACCAATCGGATGCATGGTCGGGACTCTTTTCTGTTCACGAGGAGGTCCTTCTTTTTCGACTTTATCTTCGGACTGTACGCTCTCTATTGAAGCAGAGGTATCTGTGTCGAATGTCGGGTTCATCTCTTTGATTAACTCTTCCTGTTTTTTTTGGAAACCGTCGTCTTGGAGTAGTCCTTGCTCACTTTTCACTAAATGGTCCACCGTGGATTCCCGCTCGCGATGAGCATCCTCCTCCCTCGTATGGTAGAGGTTAAAGGATTCCTGTGTCGTTTTTTCTTTTGCAGGCTTAGATGCCGGCTGTGACACATCAGGAATGAGTGTTTGTTTGCGAAAGGCCTGCCGAACGGTCTCTTCTAATAAATCATACAATTCCTTTTCTTTACTAAAACGCACTTCCATTTTAGATGGATGAACATTGACGTCGACTAGGATTGGATCCATGTCTATATTTAAAACGACAATCGGACTTTTTCCGATCGGCAACAGGGTATGATAGCCTTGCAAAACAGCTTTATTTAAAGGAATGCTCCGAATGAAACGACCGTTGATAATCGTTGACATATAATTTCTTGATGCACGGTAAACTTCGGGTTTCGCAATATATCCATCCACCTTAAAGTCCGCGGTTTCCATCTCTATCGGGATCATTTTTTTAGCGACATTCATTCCATAAATGTTCGCTATGACTTGGAGGAGATCTCCACGTCCATTCGTCTTAAAGATCTGCTTTTCATTATGAGTACAAAGGAACTGCACTTCCGGATGGGCTAAGGCCGTACGATTTAAAACATCCGTCACATGACCTAGCTCGGTATGAATGGTTTTCATATATTTCAACCGGGCCGGCGTATTGAAAAACAATTCCTCAACCGTAATGTCTGTTCCTTTTCTCGCATCACTTTTTCCTCTGGAGACGAGATGTCCTCCTTCAAGATTCATTTTCGTCCCAGCACTGTTTCCAGTAGAGGTTTGGATACTCAAGCGGCTCACTGCAGCGATACTTGCTAATGCCTCTCCCCGAAAACCGAGGGACCGGACATGGAAAAGGTCATTTTCATCAAGAATTTTACTCGTTGCATGGCGATGAAAAGCAATTTCACAGTCCTCTTCATCCATTCCCGCACCATCATCGGTAATCCGGATGCGCTGCAATCCGGCTTCCATTAAATCAATCTTCACCCATGTGGCACCTGCATCAATACTGTTCTCTACCAGTTCTTTGACGACAGAGGCTGGGCGTTCAACAACTTCTCCGGCCGCTATTTTGTTGGCTAGGTGGTCTGGCATCAGTCGGATCCGCGCCATCTCTGTTCCTCCTTTACGATTTCAAACGTTTTTGCAATTGGTACAATTCATTCATAGCGTCCATCGGAGTCATTTCCATTAGATCTAATGACTGTAGACGCTTTTCTATATGAGAAGCCTGCGGTTCCATTGTCCGCTTTTTCTCCGGCTTCGATTCTTCAACAAACAAACTTAGCTGCTCCTCTTCTTCTGGGGAGGTTGAGGCTTCATTTTTGACGGGCCCATTTTCAAGCTGATCCAGAAGGGCGGTTGCTCTGTTGATCAGCGGATCAGGCAAGTGTGCAAGCTTCGCTACATGAATACCGTAACTTTCATCCGCAGGTCCATCTTTAATCTGGTGAAGAAAGACAACATTGCCTTCATACTCTTCCGCTCGGACATGAACATTTTTTAAACGCTCAAGCTGTTCATCCAATGAGGTCAATTCATGATAATGGGTAGAGAATAGCGTTTTCGCTTTAATCTCCCCATGAATATATTCCACAATAGCCTGAGCCAGAGCCATGCCATCATACGTACTTGTCCCTCTTCCTATCTCATCAAGAAGGATCAAGCTGTTTTCCGTCGCATGCGTCAATGCATGGTTTGCTTCCAGCATTTCGACCATGAATGTACTATGACCAGAAACAAGATCATCGGCCGCACCAATTCTTGTAAATATCTGATCAAAGACTGGTAAACTCGCAGACTGGCACGGTACAAAAGAGCCCATTTGACCAAGAATTGCCGTCAATGCAAGCTGACGCATGTACGTACTTTTACCGGACATGTTTGGTCCTGTAATCAGTAACACATCAGTCTCTTCATTCATGTAAATATCATTCGGTACAAACGTTCCTTCCTGCATCACTTTCTCTACAACAGGGTGACGACCTTGACGGATGTCCACCACACGTTGCTCCCGATATTCCGGTCGTACATATTGATAGGATTCTGCTACTTGAGCAAAACCTTGGAGAACATCAATGCGGCTGATTTGGTCTGCCAGCTGTTGAAGTCTTTTGACGTACGCCTTCACCTTTTCACGGACTTCGAGAAACAGTTCATACTCAAGCTCCACACTTTTCTCCTGGGCTTCGAGGATCATCGTTTCTCTTTCTTTCAGCTCTGGAGTAATGAAACGTTCGGCATTTGTAAGGGTCTGCTTCCTCTCATACCTTCCTTCAGGTAGATGCCTCAAGTTCGCTTTTGTCACTTCGATATAATAGCCGAACACACGATTATAGCCGACTTTCAAGGATTTGATTCCTGTTTCCGTTCGTTCCCTTTGTTCAAGCTCTGCAATCCACTGCTTTCCATTCTTGGAAGCATATCTATAGTCATCCAACTGTTCGTGGAAGCCGTCCCGAATCAAGCCCCCCTCTTTTACAGAGATCGGAGGGTCATCGGCGATGCTTTCTTGAAGAAGTTCTTTTAAATCATGAAGCGGATCAACATTGTCATATAGCTTTCCTATGGAAGGATGGTCGAATTTTGAAAGCGTCATTAAGATATCCGGAATATGACTTAATGAATTTCTCAACTGGATCATATCCCTGGCATTCACATTGCCAAAGGCAACTCTTCCAGCTAAACGTTCCAAGTCGTAAACATTCGATAGCTCATCTCTCAAGGTCTCTCTCTCAAAAAACTGATCAAGAAATCCTTCGACCTGGTCATGCCTCATCGCAATAGCATCCGCTGATAACAACGGACGCTCCATCCACTTTTTAAGCATACGCGCGCCCATGGAAGTGATGGTTTTATCGATGACAGAAAGAAGGCTTCCCGCTTTTCCTTTCTTTCTAAGAGTTTCCAACAATTCTAAGTTTCTTTTGGAATACATATCGAGGGTCATAAATTGCTTCAATTCAATCACTTTCACAGGCTGCAGATGATCGAGTGACCTTTTTTGCGTATGCTGGATATAATTGAGAAGCCTCCCGAAGCCGACTAAAAGCTTATCCTGATGAACCTCCTCAACAAGAGGTTGAAATTCAGGAGCAATCTCCGTCACGTCCTGATGAGAAACCGTGTAATCCAAACGATCGATCAACATCTGTTTATACTCGACATCAAAATCATTGGATACCACCACTTCTTTGACCGGCCGGCTGTACAATTCACTCATAGCCGCGTCAAAACCTCCCGGAATAAGAGCTACACTGTTTTCTCCGGTCGTGAGATCATTGTAACTGACAACGTATGAGCCATCTTCAAATGCACTCAGTGAAGCCAAGTAGTTGTTTTCCTTTTCATCGAGCATGCTGCCTTCCATGACCGTACCTGGAGTGATCAGTTGGACAACTTCCCGTTTCACAACCCCTTTCGTCGTTTTCGGATCCTCGACCTGCTCACAAATAGCAACCTTGTACCCTTTTTCAATCAACTGCTTTATGTAATTGTCTGCGGAGTGATAAGGGACACCGCACATGGGGATTCTTCCGTTTGAACCTCCGTCCCTGCTCGTCAATGTAATTTCAAGTTCCTGGGATGCTTTCGTTGCATCCTCAAAGAACAATTCATAAAAATCGCCTAACCGGAAAAACAGAAAGGCATCTTTTTGGTCTGCTTTAATTTTTAAATACTGCTGCATCATGGGTGTGTATTGTGCCATAAGGTTAAACCTCCAAAACGTGCATAAGATTCTCCACCCATTATAGCATACGAGGCAAATAATCTTACACGGAAGAGCATGACATTATTAAAGTATACGTCAGGATGCTTGAAGACTCAGTTTCGAGATGTTTCTTGAGTGGATGGGGATCCGGGGAATAACTCGCTTTCCGCGGGAGCGCGGTGAGCCTGAAAGGGAGCTATTATATAATTATCATAAAATATTTGAAAGCAAAAAAAGAAATCCTCGCTGTAGCAGCAAGGATTTCATCATTAATCGTGACTATCGTGATCTCTGTCTGAAGAAGATGGAAGGAAGTCCGTTTCGATGGCTGAAAAATCATCGGAAGACAAATCATAATCGTAATCATCATCATGGCCGCAACCATGAGGATCCACTTTCACACACAATTTTGTTTCACCTATGACATCTACAACAAACTCTCTCTCTACTTCCACAACGATCTTTTGCCCATTTCCTGAGATGTTCGCTTCTAAACAGTTCGGTTGCTGTACGACCTTAGCGATTACCTCAAAGTCATCATGTACACAATTATCATCTTTCACTGCCAACTTGACGTGATCACAATAACTGACACGCTCTGTAACGACTTCTGTTTTTGTATTGTCGTTATACGAATACCAGACGTTTACATCGTAACTGCCAGAGATTTCAACGTGATCTCCTTTCTTTTTGGCATTGTAGATGTGATTGATGACCCAACAACCTAGGATACTTGTCGGACGGTGCGAAGGGCTGATGGTGTGTGTGGATTCTGTAAACTTTTTACCTTTAGCGATTACAGCTTTTGTAATGATCTCTCTGTAATCTCGTTCAAAAAAAGACATAGGGTTTCACTCCTCCTTATTCTACCACCCATCCTATGTTTGGTTGGGCGAATGGTGACTAACGGGAAAATGGCCTAAGGACGTGTTTAATTCATTCTATGCAATAGCCTATAAAATTGTACAAAAAAAACCGCCAGAGAGGGAAAACCCTCTGACGGAAGTGTATGCATCAATGGCTGCAACCATGACTTGATTTATTTGAACCTGTTTCTCCTTGCAGGATATCCCCGCCCGTAGAACGGATAACCTCATTTGTAACTTCACGTGAAATCGTGTTCGAAACCATTTGAAGGATATCATTAATAATGGTTTGTGAATCTTTGAATTCTGCAACGACCGGAATCTCATCGAGCTCATCTTGAAGACGATCGATTTCTTTTTCAATCTTCTGAAGAGCTTCCGTTTTCCCGTAAGCTTGAAAGTTAACCGCCTGCTTTTGCAAAGCTTTGATTTTCTTAATATGAGATTGAACCTTTTGATTGTCATTTAATTTCGCTTCCAATTGCTTGAAACGATCGATTTCTTCAATATCAGCCATCATTTTAGCCAATTTTTTTGCTTCTTCTACAACTTGTTGTCTCGTATACTGTGCCATTTATTTCACCTCTGCGTTGATTTCTACTAACTCTCCATCAAGGGACCAAGTTTTCGCTTTGGTCACTCTTACTGGTACAATTTGCCCGATTGTAGACTCAGGTGCACGGAAGTTGACCAACTTGTTCCGCTTCGTGTACCCGGCTAGCACATCCGGATTATTCTTACTTTCTCCTTCTACAAGGACATCTACAATTTCACCTTCGTATGCTTTCATGGCGTCTGCAGATTGCTGGTTGACGATTTTATTCAACCGCTGCAAACGGTCCTTCTTCTCTTCCATTGAAACGTTATCTTTCATCTTAGCTGCGGGTGTATTTTCTCTTGGAGAATAGATAAACGTATAGGCAGCTTCAAAGCCGACTTCTTCCACAAGGGATAACGTATCCTGAAACTGTTCTTCGGTTTCGTTCGGAAACCCGACGATGATATCCGTCGTAAGGGTTGCATCTGGCATTGCTACACGAATTTTGCGAACAAGTTCAAGGTACTCTTCCCTCGAGTATTTACGGCCCATGATCTTCAAAATATCGCTATTTCCTGACTGGACCGGTAGATGGATATGGTCAAGCATATTACCACCTTTAGCAAGCACTTCAATTAAACGATCGTCAAAGTCTCTTGGGTGGGAAGTTGTAAAGCGAACCCGTGGAATATCAATACTCCGCAGTTCATCCATTAAGTCACCGAGCCCATAGGCCATATCCAAGTCTTTTCCATACGCATTGACGTTTTGGCCAAGGAGGGTAATTTCTTTATACCCTTGAGCCGCCAAATGCCTTACTTCCTGAATGATGTCTTGCGGTAAACGGCTTCTTTCTTTTCCTCTTGTATATGGAACAATACAATAAGTGCAGAATTTGTCACAGCCATACATAATGTTTACCCAAGCCTTGATTTTTCCTTTTCGTGATCTTGGAAGGTTTTCAATAATGTCCCCTTCTTTCGACCACACATCAATTACCATTTCTTTCCCGAACATCGCTTCTTTTACCAGCTGCGGGATTCTATGAATATTATGTGTACCGAAAATAAGATCGATAAATGGGTGTTTTTTCAGAATCCGGTTTACGACAGACTCTTCCTGTGACATACATCCACAGATTCCGATAATCAAATTCGGATTTTCCATTTTCAAAGGCTTCAAGTGTCCGATTTCACCGAACACCTTATTTTCTGCATTTTCACGGATGGCACAGGTATTCAATAGAATGATGTCCGCTTCTTTTGTATCCTTTGTGGGTTCATAACCCATTTCTTCAAAAATCCCTGCCATGACTTCAGTATCATGTTCGTTCATCTGGCATCCGTATGTACGGATCAAATATTTTTTACCCTTGCCTGCTTGATCCATATCTTCAGGAATTTCAAAATCATAATGTACATCTGTTTCTTTCCGCTTCCGGCGTTGTGCATCCCTCATGTTCGGAGGTTGGTATGTCGTTTCAAAATATTTAACAAAATCTTCACTAGTTTTTTGTTTCAGTCGATTTAAGTTATCTTGTTCTGCTTTAGCATCAGCCGTGGAAGACTGACGAATTTGTGACATTTCCTTACGTTGCTGTTCGTTCATAATGATCTCCTTTCAAGCCGAACCTTCTAACTGTACCATTATATCAAGTTTTACATGATAAATTAAGCGTAAACATGAATTCCACCTTTTTTCATCCATTTTCCAAGTAGTTATTCAACAATATGGCAGGATTGTGGAAGACTCGATTTCGAGACTTTTCGGGGTTCGTTTGCCATGTTGAGCGTCAGGGGTGGCTGGGAAGCTACTCGCTTTCCTGTGGGGGAGTGGCAAGCTTCCTCGAACTTCGTCCTGCGGGATCTCGCCTATCTCCTTTCTCCCCCGGGAGTCTCCCAGCTTCCCAACCACCCCATTCCATGAAGGGGAGAAACGAACCCATTTACTGTGGGAGGGCGCCTTCCACTATCCTGTTATTATAAGCATAAAGCGCTCTATAACAAGCTTTTCGCATGCAGAATAGTGTGCTTAGGAGTTCATTCCCATCCAATAACCATGTGCATAAAAGCAGCTAATTCCGAAAGTGGTTTCGAGATACTTAAATGGCAAAGGGGTGGAGGGGAATGAGGTGACTCCTGCGGGAAAAAAGTGCTTGGTGAGACCCCACAGGACGCAGTCCGAGGAGGCTCACCGCGCTCCCGCGGAAAGGGAGCCATTCCCCGCAGCCCCCATCCTCTCAACAAAAGTCTCGAAACTGAGTCTTCCAGAAAAGGGAGCGTTTGTTTAATAGGGGAAGTGCTGTTTTTATCAATTAAAAGAAGCCAGCTATGGGATTTCATAGCTGGCTTCTTCACTATTACAAGATCCCTAATTTCTTACCGACTTTTTCGAAGGCATCGAGAGCTTCTTGTAGTTCTTCTTTTGAATGTTCTGCTGTAACGATTGTTCGGACGCGTCCCTTTCCGCGCTGGACTGTCGGGAAGACGATTCCTTGTGCGAATACTCCTTCTTCGAACAGTTCATCGGAGAATTTGTGTGTCAAGGCATCATCCCCAACCATGACAGGAGTTACCGGTGTTTCACTGATTCCCGTGTCAAATCCAAGAGCGTTCAGACCATCTTTGAAGAATTTTGTATTGTCCCAAAGTTTTTCGATCAGTTCTGGCTCTTCTAACAATACATCAATCGCTGCATCATTCGCAGCCGTTACTGCTGGCGGGTGGGATGTACTGAACAAGAACGGACGTCCTTTATGAATTAAGTAATCTCGAAGGGTCTTTGTACTTGCCACATACCCTCCAAGTACTCCAATCGCTTTACTAAGTGTTCCCACTTGAATGTGGACGCGGCCATCCAGGTTGAAATGGTTGACTGTTCCACGTCCGTTGTCACCAAGAACCCCACTCGCATGAGCATCATCCACCATAACGAGAGCATCATACTTTTCAGCGAGTTCTACGATTTCCGGTAGAGGAGCAATATTTCCATCCATGGAGAAAACGCCATCAGTAACGATTAATCTTGTACGATAATCGCCACTTTCTTTCAACGCTGATTCTAATGACTCCATGTCGACGTGCTTATAAATTTTACGATCCGCTTTTGTTAAACGAATCCCGTCGATGATTGAGGCGTGATTCAACTCATCAGAGATGACTACATCTTCTTTACCTAGAATAGAAGATAAGACACCCTGGTTCGTTGTGAAGCCGGATTGGAATACTAACGCAGCTTCTGTATGTTTGAATTTCGCTAACTTTTCTTCAAAATCTTCATGCATTTTCAATGTACCTGCAATCGTACGAACAGAACCTGTTCCGACGCCATATTCTTCATTAGCTTTTTCCGCTGCTTCTTTCATCTTCGGGTGTGAGGTAAGCCCTAGATAATTATTGGAAGAAAGTTGAATCACTTCTTTTCCTTTGATTGTCACTTTGGAACCTTGTGCAGATTCCAGAGGGATCAACGTACGGAACGTCCCTTCTTCCTGCATCTCGTTTAGTTCTTTTTGCAAGTATTCGAAGCCTTTCATAAAACATCCTCCTTACAATTATGGGTGTAAAACTACTTTTCCACATTGGCCCTGATTCATCAAGTCAAAGCCCTTCTCAAATTCTTCAAGCTTTAAATGGTGAGTAATCAGTGGAGTGACATCCACCTGTTGAGATTGAAGAAGCCTGGAAACCTGCTGCCACGTTTCGTACATTTTTCTTCCAGTAATCCCTTGAACCTCTACGCCTTTGAATACGATGTCATTCGTCACATCGAGGCTTACCCTCTTCGTAGGTAAACTTAGAATGGAAACACGGCCGCCATTGGTAATCATTTTAAATCCTTGGTCCATTGCTACAGGATGTCCACTCATTTCACAAACGACGTCTACCCCATGGCCATCTGTTAACTCTTTAGCTTTTTCAACAGGATCGATTTCTCCAGAATGAATCACGGTTGTAGCTCCCATTTTCTCAGCAAGTTCAAGACGATATGGATTCAAATCAAAAGCAAGTACTTGAGATGCCCCAGCTGCCTTGGCTACGCCTACAGCCATCAAACCAATAGGTCCACAACCGATGATGGCTACTGTTTTCCCTGCTACATCGCCATTTAGAACCGTATGTACAGCATTCCCCATCGGCTCTTGAATAGAAGCGATGTCTGTTGGCATTTCATCAGGGTTCCTCCATAGGTTATCTGCTGGAAGCGCTACATATTCTGCAAAACACCCCTGCGTATCCACACCAATAATTTTAGTATTTTCACAAATATGGAATTTACCCGTCAAGCATTGCGGACAGTGTCCACAAATAAGGTGAGTCTCTGCACTCACATAATCTCCTGCTTGGAAATTATGAACCTTACTTCCTACTTCCACAATCTCTCCTGAAAATTCATGACCGAAAACGTAAGGTGGTTTGACGCGGCTTTCAGACCACTCATCCCAATTATATATATGGACATCCGTCCCACAAATCGATGTCGCTTTCACACGAATCAATACTTCATCATCACGGATTTCCGGAATCGCAACTTCTTGCATTTGCGCTCCTGGAGCTCGGTGATGCTTAACGATCGCTTTCATCGTTCCATTCACAGTGAACACTCCCAACCTCTATAAATCATTATTAAACCTCTTATACAAACAATATTAACATGGATTGAGGAAAACGCAAACTCATCTGTCCACTGTGAAAATACAATCGCTCATATCATTCCACGTTCTATTAACCTCTATTAAATATCCATTTCCACTGCATACAAGCTCCCTATTCTTTCAGACCTGAATGGAGAGATGTTTGATGAATAGACCGGCTCAGTCGGCGCGGAATAGCACACTCTCAAACCACCACTGCATCTTAATATGGTAATAAACACCCGTTAGCTTAAAGATGAGCCTCACATAAGCTGCTATATTGTTGAATATCTTTCTTTTGAAAAACCATTTATACTAAAAAACGATCTCTATTAAAAAAGGGCGCACTCGATTGTGAGTACACCCTTTTCTTTCCATTCTATTTTTCTTTCATCCATAAAGACAAGGTATTCGCTAGCAAACATCGTAAGTACGCGAAACTTATAAAAACGCTTGTTTTTTTACGCTCATCGAGGTTCGACGATCAACTTAATCGCTGTTCGTTCCTCCTCGTCGATCATGATATCTGTAAATGCCGGAATGCAAATCAAGTCCATGCCACTCGGGGCAACAAACCCTCTTGCGATGGCAACGGCTTTAACTGCCTGATTCAATGCTCCGGCTCCGATCGCTTGAATTTCGGCCGTTCCGCGCTCTCGTACTACGTTGGCCAAGGCTCCTGCTACTGAATTAGGTACGGATTTGGCTGATACTTTTAAGACTTCCATTACTAGCTCCTCCTTCAATCACTATAGTTGTTCCATAACTACTATATTCTTGGAGATGTAGGATATTACCTTTTCATTATGAATGAATTTGTCGCAAAATTCAAATAATCAATGAAAGAATGGATGGTCATCGTTAATTAAAATACGCTGGACTTTTGTAGATTTTCCTGTCTTATCATCTACATCCACCAAGAAAGCACTCAGTTGTGCTCTTCCCTTTTTTGGCACTTCAAAACGTACAGGTAAGTTTGTAAGAAAACGCTTTAAAACCGCTTCACGTTCCATTCCCAGAATTCCGTCATAAGGCCCTGTCATACCTACGTCAGAAATATAGCCCGTTCCTCCTGGCAGGATTCTTTCATCTGCTGTCTGTATATGGGTGTGTGTCCCTACATTCACACTCACTCTGCCATCTACATACCAGCCCATTGCCTGCTTTTCACTTGTTGCTTCTGCATGAAAATCCAGAAAGATGATAGACGTGCGTTTTTTTGCTTCTTCTATCAGCTCATCGATTTTTCTGAATGGATCATCATTTGGAGACAAGAACGTACGCCCTTGCAAGTTAATAACGGCGACCTCACCCTTAGGGGTTTTGACAAAAGTAATCCCCTTACCAGGCGTGCCTTCAGGATAATTGGCAGGGCGGACAAGGTATTCCGCATCATCGATAAATTCAAAAATCTCCTTTTTATCCCACGCATGGTTGCCAAGTGTTACGGCCTGGGCACCTTTTTCAAGGAAGCGACGGTAAATTTTTTCGGTAATGCCTTTCCCTGACGCTGCATTTTCCCCGTTCACAATCGTCACAGCAGGCTGATATTTCTGCTTCAGTTTCGGTAAGTATTCGTCAACCATTTCCCGTCCTGGTGAACCCACGACATCACCTATAAATAAAATTCTCATAAAACAAAACCCTTCCTTCCGCAATTGTTTCTTTATTGTACCCGTAAAAACAGAAATGAAGCGACCAAGAAGGCCGCTTCATTCATTTTATTTCGCATACTCCACAGAACGTGTTTCACGAATAACGGTAACTTTAATATGACCTGGATAATCGAGTTCTCCCTCGATGCGATTTCGAATATCTCGTGCTAATCTTGTTGCTTCAAGATCATCAATTTCATCAGGACGAACCATGATACGAACTTCGCGTCCAGCTTGAATCGCGAATGACTTCTCTACGCCATCATAAGACTCTGAAATCTCTTCCAGCTTTTCAAGACGTTTGATGTAATTCTCTAAGGTTTCACTTCTGGCTCCAGGACGTGCCGCAGATAGAGCATCGGCAGCAGCAACAAGTACAGAAATGATTGAAGTCGGCTCTTCATCACCATGGTGCGATGCCACAGCATTGATGACCGTTTCATTCTCTTTGTACTTCATAGCCAGTTCTTTACCGATTTCCACGTGGCTTCCTTCTACTTCATGGTCAATGGCTTTACCAATATCATGAAGCAGTCCTGCACGACGGGCCAGGGTTTCATCTTCTCCAAGTTCAGCAGCTAACAAACCGGAAAGGTATGCGACTTCCATTGAGTGTTTCAAGACGTTTTGCCCGTAACTAGTACGGTACTTCAGACGTCCTAAAATCTTAATCAGATCTGGGTGGAGACCATGAACACCTACTTCAAAAGTCGTCTGTTCACCAACTTCTCTGATGTAATCATCAACTTCTCGTCTGGACTTGTCCACCATCTCTTCAATACGAGCTGGGTGAATTCGTCCATCCTGCACTAACTTCTCAAGGGCCATTCTTGCTGTTTCTCGTCGAATTGGATCAAAGCCTGAAAGGATGACAGCCTCAGGAGTATCGTCAATGATTAAGTCAATGCCTGTCAGTGTCTCTAATGTACGAATGTTCCGGCCTTCACGTCCGATGATGCGGCCTTTCATTTCGTCATTAGGAAGGTTGACAACAGAAACGGTCGTTTCAGCCACATGATCGGCTGCACAACGCTGAAGGGCAAGAGAAAGAATGCTTTTCGCTTTCTTATCCGCTTCTTCCTTCGCGCGGTTTTCCGCTTCTTTGATCATAAGGGCTGACTCATGCGATACCTCTTGTTCGACGCGTTCTAAAATCATCTGCTTCGCCTGGTCTGATGTTAAGCTTGAAATGCGTTCAAGCTCTGTTTGTTGTTCTTGAAGCATAGCTTTCACTTTGCTTTCCATTTCTTCAATTTGTTGTTGTCTCTCGGCAAGAGTCCCTTCTTTCTTTTCGAGTGAAAGATCACGTTGGTCAAGCGTTCCACTCTTACGATCAAGATTCTCTTCTTTCTGAGTTAAACGATTTTCAGTTTTCTGCAGTTCCATGCGGCGCTCGCGGATCTCGTTCTCCGCTTCCTGGCGAAATTTCTGGTTCTCTTCTTTTGCTTCAAGAAGAGCTTCCTTCTTGGCTGATTCAGCATTGCGATGACCTTCTTCCACAATCTGTTTCGCAAGGTCCTCAGCACTGGAAATTTTCGCTTCCGCAATCGATTTCCGAATAAGATAACCAACAACAGAACCGATGATAAGGGCAAGCAAAATGAAGATGAGCGAGGATATTATATCCATAATTTCACCTCCTCTTGCTATGAACTTGGTCCGTTTGTCGGCAATTACAAACGTTTCATTTTCAGTTTCATTTGTTTAAGATAAGGGTATAAAGATGAAAATGATACACATTCATTTTATGCTTGACTATACGGAATGTCAAGGAAACGCCCTATGTATCTGCTAACATATTCAAATATTTAAAAATGTCAGTCTATTAATTTTACATTTCGAGACCGGAGCGCTTTTAAAAAAGCCCTGAATAACCCTAAAAATAGTTCTTGATATTGACTTCGAAAAATCAAACATATTAAAAAATCGAGGATGAAACAATTGTTTCATCCTCGATTTTTATACTAAAACGATTAAACGTCCAACGTTTCCTGACTTTCTTTATTATCGGCATCTGCAGTTTCTGGATCTGCTTCCATGCCATAATGGTCTCGAATCAATTTTTTCACTTCTTCGTAGACCTCTACATTTTCTTTCAGGAATTGTTTCGCATTCTCACGGCCCTGGCCAAGTCTATCATCCTTATATGAATACCAGGAACCACTCTTCTGGATGAGATCGAGGTCTGTTCCGATATCAAGCAGTTCCCCTTCTCGAGAAATTCCTTCTCCGTACATAATATCTACTTCCGCCTGTCTGAAAGGAGGGGCCACTTTGTTTTTGACTACTTTCAAGCGGGTTTTATTTCCGACCATTTCGTTTCCTTGTTTCAAAGTCTCCGCACGACGTACTTCCAAACGAACAGAAGAATAGAATTTCAGCGCACGGCCACCAGGGGTTGTTTCAGGGTTACCGAACATAACTCCTACTTTTTCACGAATCTGGTTAATGAAGATGGCCGTCGTTTTCGATTTATTTATGGCTCCAGAAAGCTTACGAAGCGCCTGGGACATTAAACGGGCTTGCAAACCAACGTGTGCATCACCCATTTCCCCTTCAATCTCAGCTTTCGGTACAAGTGCTGCTACAGAGTCGATGACAACCATATCAACGGCCCCACTACGGACAAGAGCCTCCGCGATTTCTAAAGCCTGCTCTCCTGTATCCGGTTGAGATAGTAGAAGTTCTTCAATGTCTACACCCAATGCTCTTGCATAGACAGGATCAAGGGCATGCTCTGCATCGATGAAAGCTGCCTGACCGCCTTTTCTTTGAGCTTCTGCAATAGCGTGAAGCGCAACAGTCGTTTTACCTGAAGATTCTGGTCCATAAATTTCTACAATTCTTCCACGCGGGTAGCCGCCGACTCCAAGGGCCACGTCAAGAGCGAGTGATCCACTCGGAACCGTGTTCACTTTCTGCTCAGCGCTTTCCCCCAGCTTCATAATGGAGCCTTTTCCGAATTGCTTTTCTATTTGACGTAATGCCATATCTAATGCTTGTTTACGATCGCTCATTATATACCGCCTTTCAATATTTCTATCCCTATCATAACTTGTTTTTGATCGTTTGCCAACTAAAAAGCGAATAAATGTTCCCGTTTTTTAAAAGAATAAAAGGTGCAATTTTTTTATTTCCTCTACGTGAAATTATCAAAATTGCACCTTTTCAGCAATGAAAATTAATTTTTTAATCTATGGAAAATCATTTCGTACGCCTTTTTCACAGCTCTCACTCTCACCTGTTCCCGTCCTCCATCGAAATGAAATTTATGAACTTCAGGTTTTCTCTCCCCTATTTGAAGACCGATAAAGACGGTACCTGGTTCATGTCCTTCGCTGGCATCCGGACCTGCCACACCTGTGAAACTGACAACAACATCGACGTCTAAGTTCGCTTGTGCATTTAAAGCCATCATTTCCGCACATTCATGGCTGATGGTTCCGTATTTCTTTATTAGAAATTTGGGTACTTGAAGAATTCTCTCTTTCATCTCAGGAGTATAAACGGTATATCCGCCTTGACAGACGGATGAAGCACCGGGCAGTGCAATCAGACGCTCAAGAAACCTCCCACCGGTAAAGCTTTCTGCTGAGCCGATTTTGAGACTCTTTTCTTTAAGAAGATCTCGTACTTTCTCTTCAATGGTAATCGCATCACTGCCGTAATAATACTTTCCGACATGGGTTAGGATTTCAGTTTTGAGCGAGAGAATTTTTTCCTTCGCCTGTTCTGTGGATTCCCCTGTGGCTGTCAACCTTAAACCCACTTCCCCTTCAGAAGCGAGCGGGGCAATGGTTGGATTGGTTTGAGATTTAATCAAAGACTGCAGTTTTGTTTCCAAATCCGATTCACCGATCCCGATGAAACGCATCATTTCTGAAACGATTTGGGATTCAATGTGGTAATTATTCTGTAAATACGGAATGATATACTCATCCATAATATACTTCATTTCTCTAGGGACCCCTGGAAGGAAGACCCACAGGGTATCCTCATGCTTTACCAGTTGACCAGGCGCCATCCCTTCTAAATTTTGAAAAACGGAGGCATTCTCAAAAACACGCGCCTGTTTACGGTTGTTCTCTGACATAAACTTTTGGTTTCTTTGATAATAGCTCTTGATCTTTTCCATGGAATCTTCATGTTCGACCAATTCCTGATCAAAAACGAGCTGAGCGGCATCCAGTGTCAAGTCATCTTCTGTAGGACCGAGACCACCTGTGACAATAACAAGATCAGCCCTCGACTCGGCCAATGCAAAAGAATCTGTCACTCTTTTCAAGTTATCTCCGACAACGGTGTGGTGATAAACCGAATGTCCGAGGGTAGCAAGCCGACTTGAGATCCACTGAGCATTTGTATTCGCAATTTGACCTAATAGTAATTCCGTACCGACACCTATAATTTCTGCTCTCATTTAGAATCCCTCATTACATGCCAATTTTTTTTGAAGTAATCATAACCAGAGTACACGGTAATCAATAACGCCAAATATAGCGCAATCATTCCCAGAGGGAAACCGATGAAAGCGAATGGCCAATTATGCAAGAGCAGAAGAGAAATGGCGATGATTTGGATCCATGTCTTCAGTTTCCCCATTTGGCTTGCAGCAAGGACACTTCCTTCTCCAGCGGCCACTAATCGAAGTCCCGTCACAGCGAATTCTCGGCTGATGATCAATATGACGATCCATGCTGGTGCAAGACCGATCTCGACTAGTAAGATGAGGGCTGCACTGACTAAAAGCTTATCAGCCAAAGGATCGAGAAACTTCCCTAAGTTGGTGACAAGGTTATATTTCCTTGCAATATACCCGTCGATCCAGTCAGTTGTAGAGGCTATAATAAACAGTAAAGCACCTGCTAAGTGGGCGACAGGTAATTCGCGTTCTTCCATTTGAAAAGTCCCCCAATCAAATGGAACACTCATAAGGATGATGAAAATCGGAATAAGAAAAATTCTGGATAATGTAATTTTATTTGGTAAGTTCATAAGCTCACTCTCCTAACATTCATTTCAATACATGAAAGGCTGCCCGTCCACGAAGAGTGGCTTTGCACTCTTCCAATGAAACGCTTTGGCAGCCTAGTCATGATTATATTCAGTTTCTTAGTTGAATTGCAACAATAACTTTTGTGTGGATACTTCTGGGTTAGGATAAGGAACTTTCTTCCCATCAATCGTAACGGTTGTCCCCGGTGCATTCCCAGTCTTAATATACAATTCAGCTTTGTCTCCTAAATCAAAGGAGATAGGCGAATCCTCCGCGGTATATTCCTTCGCTGTCACAAGGTCTTCACCACTCTTAGGAGCTTGCACTTCCATGTAGGCTCTCCCTGTCAACTCGATGGTAACGGAACGTTCAGTTGTTCCACTGACATCATAGGTGTGCTCTGGAAAAGAACCTGTCCCTTCCTGAACCAGTTGAATGGCTACTTCTTCTTCATCCTCCGCAGGGGTTTCTTCTTCCTCTGGATCTGGTTCTTCTTCTGAAGCTGGTTCTTCAGATTCACTTCCATCTTCATTACCTTCCGCTTCTTGCTGATCTTCGGAAGTTTCACTTTGAGAATCCTCAGGGACACTGATTTCATTGTTGGAACCATTGTCTGTTGCTGTACTGCCATCCTCTGCCCCGCTCATATTCTGCCATACGAGCCAAATAACAAATATTAAGCCAATGATCAATCCAACGGTTAAGATCGTCGGCAGCACCCGGGAAGATGGGCCGCTTTTCTGTGTCGCTTCCTTCTTTGTCCTCTGGACACGGCTGTATTGTACCGTACTTTCCTCATCAAAAGTCGGAAGCTCCCCTTTATGTTCTTCCATGACTACTTCAGGGTCTAATCCGACAGCAGAGGCATATTCCCTGATAAACGCTCGGGTGTAGAATTTTCCAGGCAGCACTTGAAACTCATTCTTTTCAATCGCCTGAAGATAGCGTTTTTGTATTTTTGTTGTCTCTTGCAACGATTCTAAAGAAAGCCCCTTTGATTCCCGGGCTTCCCTCAGTCTTTCTCCAATCTCCATGTTAACACCATCCAATTTCTAAAAATCGAACATGGAAAAACCTTCATTCATTGACATTTCTTGTTTTTCCACAGGTTCATAAGTAATTTCTTCATCTTCGTTATTCCGAAGTTCAATAATATAATCAAAGTCATCCATTGTATATTCCGTTTCCTGAACGAAAATGTCTGGGTGTTCAATAACTTTCGTAGCAGGAAGTCTCATGATTTCACGTACAAGCTGCCAGTGCTTTTCATTCGCTCGTTTAGCAGACACAATCCCATCTATGATGTAAAGATTGTCTTCATTATATTCTTCATCGATCAGCTGGTTTCGTACCGTCTGCTTTAAAAGTGTACTGGATACAAATAGCCATCTCTTGTTTGCACATACACTCGCTGCTACGACAGACTCTGTTTTTCCTACTCGTGGCATCCCGCGAATCCCAATCAATTTATGCCCATCCTTCATGAAGAGCTCAGCCATAAAATCAACTAGTAATCCCAAGTCCTCCCGATTGAAACGGAAAGTTTTACGATCATCCACATCACTATGTATATATCGTCCATGCCTTACTGCCAAACGATCTCTTAATTTAGGACGGCGCAGTTTAGTCACTTTTATTGTATCCATTGTATTTAAAATCGATCTCAACCGAGTGATTTGTTCTTCATCTTTACATAAAAGCAGCATTCCACGGTGTGAATTTTCCACACCATTGATGGTGACGATGTTAATCGCCATCATCCCGAGCAGTGAGGAGATGTCCCCAAGCAATCCTGGGCGGTTATATTGGATTTCATATTCTAAGTACCATTCTTTTTTTTCCATAATACAACTCCTCTGAAAAATTGTCGTTATTTGTCAAAGTCGAGTGATTTATGGAATTTTTCACTCTCTATCTATCATAAAGGATTTTATCTAAATAGGAAAGGTTCGATCCTACATAAACATACAAAAATTGAAAAAGCTTGGTTTTATCAGAAAAAAATCCGCACAGACGTCTGTGCGGATTGATGACGAGGTTAAGATTGTGTTCCTTCGTTTTGAACCATCTTCACCATCATATTGGCAATGGCGTGTTGTTCTTTTTCATCTGCTACATTCCAAAGATCACGCAAGACAGCTTCCTGCTCGTTCTTCGCATCAACAGAGTTTGCTAAATAACCACCAATTTCATAAGCAAGCTCAGAAACCGCTTGTTCTTGCATACCTTGACCTTTCGCCTGATGTAAGCGATCACCCAAGAAATCTTTCCAAGAATCGAAATTATCGAGAACAGACATGATGTAACCTCCTCTGAATTTTTTCATGCTTAGTATGAGAAGGAAAGGCCGATTTTATGCAACAGAATTAAGACCAACCACCATCGACTTGGATCACTTGTCCCGTTATATAGCTTGATTTGTCACTCAACAAAAAGTCGGCCATGTGTGCGACTTCCTCAGGCGTCCCAGACCGTCCAAGAGGAATATCGTCCTCAAGGAAGTCCAGTTCTTCCTGAACCAGATGGGCGTTCATCTTTGTCGCAATTAAGCCTGGGGCAATACAGTTGACTCTTATTCCACTTGGAGCGACTTCTTTCGCAAGCCCTTTGACAAAGCTGTTTTGTGCGCCTTTCACAGAGCTGTACACAACCTCCATACTCGCACCTTCAAGTCCGAAAATAGAACTGATAACAAGAATATTGCCTCTTTTCTTTCGGATCATATAGGGAAGCACCTTCTGGGTGATCATCCACAAAGATTTGACGTGAACCAAATACAGTTCGTCTACCTCATTCTCTTTCATATCCTGGAATAAACCGCTATACATATGCCCGCCAGCAAAGATCACAGCATCCCATTCTTCATTGATTTGACCTAAAAATGAATGGATGCCATCCAACGTGGAAAGATCAGCTTGATATACTCCAGCCCATTGAGAATCAGGGATCTTTTTACTCATTTCTTGAATGATTTGCTCACTTTGATTGTAATGCAGGCCAACGGAAAACCCTTGATCGACAACACGTTGAACGATTGCCTGACCAATTCCTCCGCTGGCCCCAATGATCAAGCACTTTTTATGCATTGGCTTGTGGTTTGACTTGGAAGACGGTGATCGCGTCTTCTTTCAACCAGTGTTGCAAGTATTCTTCCGCATCATCCGCGGTCAAGGATTCAATGATTGGCAGCACTTCAAATAAGTCTGTACCGAGCGTGTGGTAATGGGTGAATTGATTGGCGATAAACTCCAAGGAGTTCATCGCTCTCATAAATTGACCGATTTTCTTCCTCTTCATCCTTGTGAAGTCTTCATCAGATATACGTTGCTCTTTTAACTCATGCAACATCTCCTTAATACGAGATGCCATTTCATCAGGCTTTCTAGAGTCTCCGCCAAGAATAGTGAACCCAAACTGACGATCGAGTTCCGTTTCAAATTGGAAGCTGTCATCGATGAGATCGTTTTTGTAAAGCTCCTCATAGAAAACGCCGCTTCTTGAGAAATAATAATCAAGAATCATCCCTGATAGAAGTTCTCCACGAACCAATTCTTCGCCTGTTAAGCCATCGACGTTTTCCTTGACCCCGACCATCGCTTTCGCTGTTGTCACAGGCATCGTGATTGAATGTTCTTTTTTAGCAGCAGAAGCTGGTTCTTCAGGATAGGAACGGTTGATTTCCGGCGCATCAGGAAATTCTTTCTTCACTTGATTGTCCCTGATCATTGTCATCATGGACTCAGGTTCGATATTTCCAGCAACGAATAAGACCATGTTCGAAGGGTGATAAAACGTCTCGTAACAGGTGTAGAGGTCATCTTTCGTGATTTTCTGTATGCTGTCTACGGTCCCAGCGATGTCCACCTTCACAGGATGGTCGTGGTATAAACTTTGGATCGTTCCAAAAAAGGAACGCCAATCAGGCTGATCATCGTACATGCGGATTTCCTGAGCGATGATTCCCTTTTCTTTTTCCACAGACTCCTCTGAGAAATAAGGGTCCTGTACGAAATCAAGCAGTGTCTGTACATTTTTATCAATTTGACTAGTTGCAGAAAATAGATAAGCCGTTTTCGTAAAGGATGTAAAGGCATTCGCTGATGCGCCGAGTCTCGTGAAATCCTGGAACACATCACGATCTTCTTTTTCAAACAGTTTGTGTTCAAGAAAGTGTGCAATCCCTTCTGGTACCGTCACTTTCTCACTTTTCCCGATCGGTGTGAACGTTTGATCAATCGATCCATAATTCGTTGTAAAGATACCAAATGTCTTGGCCATTTCAGGCTTTGAAAGTAAAAACACTTTCAACCCATTATCCAATGTTTCCTGATAAACCGTTTCGTTCAGCTGAGTATAAACCAGTTCTTCCATTAAGATTCCCCTCCTTCTTTACTCGTCAAAAAGTAAATCGTGTCCAATTCAATCTTTTTGGCCATTTGGACGACTTGTTCTTTCGTAACTTTTCGGATATTATCGATTAACTCATTCGCAGGCATTTCAGCACCTGATAACATTTGATGATAAAGAACTTCGATCATCCCGTTCGCATTGTCCATCGTTTCTTGAAGTTGATGAATGACCTGTTCTTTCGTCTCTTCAACTTGATCCTCTGTGAAATCCCCATTCTTCATTGCGTCCATCTGCTCCAATATGATCGATTTCGCTTGATCAAAATCTTTAGGATCTACGCCACTGAAAACAAGCAGAAGGCCTTTATGACTCTCAAACCTTGAAGCAGCATAATAAGCTAAGCTGTGTTTCTCACGTACGTTCATAAACAGCTTGGAACTTGGGAACCCTCCGAATATGCCGTTGAAGATCTGCAAGGCATAGTAATCATCGTCACCGAACTTCGTATAAGTCCTGTAGCCAAGGTGAAGTTTGCCTTGGTTCACTTCTTCCCTTTCGATAACTTCCCTTGCTTCCTTAACTTCTTTCGTGACAGATACTTGGTCGTCATCGGCATTAGTACTTCCTTTTCTAGAGAAATACTGATCTGTAAGCTTTTCAATCGCTTTTTGATCCATATCACCAATTACATACACATCAAGCATGTCTTTTGCGATCATTTCTTTATAATAAGCGTAGAGCTTTTCAGATGTAATCGTTTCGAGGTCTTCTAAGTATCCATGCACATGCAAAGCGTATGGTTCGTCTTTGCACATATGATCCATGAGCCTCATATTGGCATAACTCATTTTGTCATCTTTGATGCTGGTGATTTTTTGCTCAAGGGTCTGTTTTTCACGATCGACGATTGAGGAATCAAATCCTTCCCCTTCCGTCTTCGGATCAAACAAGACTTCATTAAACAACTGGACCGCTTCCTCGAGAATCGGTTCCTGATCATTCAAGTACGCTTCATTGACGACTTCCATACGGAAGCTGATGACATGGTTCTCCCCCTTTTTAGAGCCGTCGCTTGAAAGAGCGGTTCCGTAAAGGTTTTCAAACGCAGATTGTAGTGATCGCACATTCGGGTGATTGTTCGTCGCTTTTTGCAGGACATGTGGTAAAAGCGCACGTTCAGTGATTCCTTCTCTTTTCAAAGGGGCTTTGAATTTTGCAACAATTGTAATGGTTTTGTATTTTTTGCTTGGTAAAATATGTAGACGATACCCTTCTTTTTCGAGTAGCGTTTCTTCAGTTATTTTCATATTCATCCTCCTTGTCAGTCTCTTCTATTATAGACCTACATGTCCATATTCATCCATTCTAACTAAGTCTTATGCTAAGGTATATGTGTGAAAAAGTAAAAAAATTAAGTCCGGCACTTGCGTACCGGACTTGAAAGCCTTTATCGATTTCCTTTTACATAAGCTTCTCCCAATGACTTTGGTGCTTCCGCTCTTCCGATAAACCCTGCCAGAGCAAGGATCGTCAGTACATAAGGAGCGATGAGCATAAAGACAGAAGGGACATTTTCCAAAAGGGCAATATCTGATGAAACAATACTTAAACTCTGAGCAAATCCGAAGAAAATAGCTGCGCCGAGCGCTCCAAGCGGGTGCCATTTCCCGAAGATGACCGCAGCCAGCGCAATAAACCCTTGCCCCACGATTGTACCATGAGAAAAGTTATGGGTTACTGTCAAGGCGTACACAGCGCCACCAAGACCACCGAAGGCACCAGAAAGCATAACTCCGATGTATCTCATTTTGTAGACATTGATTCCGTTTGTATCTGCAGCCATAGGATGTTCACCTACAGAGCGAAGACGAAGTCCAAATGGTGTTTTAAAAATAATGAACCAAACAAGGAATGCCATGGCAATAGCTAAGTAAGAAGTCCAGTACCACCCGGTGAAAAACATGTCCCCTAGAATAGGGATTTTATTAAGTAGAGGAACATTTGAAGAATAGATCGGACTTTCAATGAAATCCGTCTGTCCTTTGTCATACCATTGCTTGGTAAGGAATAACCCAATTCCTAAAGCCAGGAAGTTTATAGCCACCCCACTCACGACTTGATCCGCCCGGAAAGTAATCGAGGCAACGGCGTGGACAAGTGCAAAAATAGCGGATACGATCATCGCAATGATTAGGGATACGACAGGAGTCGCTGCGCCGAAAACACTATGGAAAGTCAAGTTGGAAACGATCGCTACGAAAGCTCCCATAATCATTAAGCCTTCGAGACCAATGTTGATGACCCCGGATCGTTCACTGAACACTCCCCCTAAAGCGGTAAAAATAAGAGGGGTTGCGAATACGACAGATGCACCGAGAATACGGCTGATCAGTTCAATAATCTCCATTTATTTCCCCTCCTTTTTAAACCAAAGAATGACCCAGCGGATCATGTAGCTTGAAGCTACGAAGAATATGATTAAAGCAATAATGATTTCTACAAGCTCTGTCGGGACACCTGCAGCTGTCGGCATATTCAATGCGCCGATTTTCAGGACGCCGAAGAGGAAGGCGGCGAGAATAACACCAAATGCTGTATTCGCACCAAGTAAGGCGACAGCGATCCCGTCGAAACCGATGTTTGTAAAACCTGCTTTAATGGACATGAAGCCGAACGTACCGAGTCCTTCCATAGCCCCGGCAAGTCCTGCGAATGCACCGGAAATGACCATAGCAAGCACAATATTTTTACTTACGTTCATACCTGCATATTTTGATGCATGCTGGTTGAAACCTACAGATCTTAACTCAAACCCGGTCGTTGTCCGGTTGATAATGAACCACATGACAAACGCCATAAGGATGGCGACAATAAAACCATAGTGGATCCTCGAGTAAAATGTCATTTCTGCAAGCCAGTTGGATTGTAACGATGCTGTTTCTGCTACTTTCTCTGTTCTGTCAGCCCCGTCACTCAATAGATTACGAACGATGGAGTTACTCAAATACAAAGCAATGTAGTTCATCATGATGGTGACAATAACTTCATGAACACCCAGTTTCGCTTTTAGAAGACCGGGGATAAAGCCCCAGAAAGCTCCAGCAACAGCTGCAGCCAAAATCGCCAGCGGCAAGTGGACAATCATTGGAAGGTCGAAAGAAATCCCAATCCAGACCGAAGCGATCCATCCCATGAACACCTGACCTTCAACACCAATGTTCAACAGACCTGATCTTAAAGCAAATGCGACCGCAAGCCCTGAGAGGATGTAAGGCGTCACTTGCCTGATCGTCTCTCCGAAAAAGTAAGCATCTCCAAAGGCTCCATTCCATAGTGCAGCAAAACCTGCAATCGGATTATAACCGAAGATCAGCATGATGATGGCACCAGAAATCAGGCCGAGCAAAACAGAAATAATCGGTACCAATATATTGAATAGGCGATTCGAAAACATTATTGCTCACCTGCTTTCTCTGTTGAATTACCAGCCATGAGCAACCCGAGCTTCTGCTCATTCGTTTCTTCTGGCTGGACATCAGCAATGATCTGTCCATCAAACATGACGGCAATCCGATCACTCAAGTTCATGATTTCATCTAGTTCAAATGATAGAAGAAGAACGGCGCGACCTTTGTCTCTCTCTTCAATTAATTTTTTATGGATGAATTCAATAGCTCCTACATCCAGGCCACGTGTGGGTTGTGCTGCAATAATCAAGTCCGGGGACCTGTCCACTTCACGACCGATGATCGCTTTTTGCTGGTTCCCGCCTGAAAGCGCTCTTGCCAGCGTATATACATCCGGCGTGCGGACATCATACTCGGCAATCAAATCTTTTGCTTTTTGATAAATGTTCTTAAAATTCATGACGCCCTTTTTCGAATAAGGTTTCTGGTGATAACTTTGCAGTACCATATTTTCACCAATGGGAAAATCGAGTACAAGACCGAATTTATGACGATCCTGCGGGATATGAGAAACTCCTGATTGCGTTACTTTACGAGGTGTTAAATTTGTAATTTCCTTATCATGTAGGCGGATGGTACCGGATTCACTTCTTCTTAAGCCTGTAATCGCTTCAATCAATTCGGATTGGCCATTGCCATCAACCCCAGCAATTCCGACAATCTCTCCTGCACGGACTTCCAAGTTTAATCCTTTGACCATTTCTACACCGCGGACATCTTTCACGCGTAAATCCTTGATAGAAAGGTAAGCTTCTTTTGGATCTGCCTTAGTTTTCTCAGTCGAAAAGCTGACATCACGACCTACCATCAAAGAAGCAAGCTCTGTTGGGTTGGTTTCAGAGACATTAACCGTCCCGATTCCCTGCCCTTTTCGTATAACGGTGCACCGATCACAGACCTCCATAATTTCCTTCAACTTATGGGTGATCAGGATGATTGATTTCCCTTCTTTCACAAGGCTATGCATAATATCAATCAACTCTTTGATTTCCTGAGGAGTAAGAACCGCTGTAGGTTCGTCAAAAATTAAAATTTCCGCTCCTCTATAAAGCGTTTTCAATATCTCGACACGCTGTTGCATCCCTACGGATATATCACGGATCTTCGCTTTTGGATCGACATTTAGACCGTATCTCTCCGAAAGTTCTCTCACTTGTTCTTCCGCATGTTTTAAGTTCACCGTTCCTGCTTTCTTCGGTTCGCTACCTAGAACAATATTTTCAGTGACTGTAAACGTGTCCACGAGCATAAAGTGCTGGTGAACCATCCCGATTCCTTGTGCGTTCGCTACGTTGGGATCTGTGATGTTGACTTTCTCTCCACGAACTCTGATTTCTCCTCTTTCCGGCTGATAGAGGCCGAACAGGACGTTCATCAGTGTAGATTTACCCGCTCCATTTTCCCCAAGAAGAGCATGGATTTCACCTTTTTTCACTTGCAAATTAATATTGTCATTCGCTACAATACCCGGGAATTCTTTTCTAATGTTCAACATTTCAATTACATAGTCCATTCGTCTCTCTCCCCTCCCCCGTTCACCTTAAAAAATCACCAAAGGAAAAGGGCCGGAACAATCTTTTCATTTGATGATTTTCTTTTACAGAAGAAAAGGCCGGCTCTCACCAGCCCTTTCTGACAGTTGTTACATGGAATCTAAGAATGTTTGTAAATCTTCACGTGTGCTTGGCACTTCCACTTCGCCGTTGACGATTTTCTCTTTCCACTCTTCAACAGCAGAAACGATTTCTTCTGTCATCGCTTCCTCGTTTGTGCGAGCAATGCTGATCGCATCATCAGCAAGTCCAAACTCAAGGACTTCCCCACCAGGAAACTCTCCGTCCATCGCTTGGTTTGCTACTTCTTGAACAGCTATGTCTACACGTTTAACCATGGAAGTAAGTGTGACGTTGGAGTCACCGATCTGACCTTCTTCGTGTTGGTCACGGTCGACACCAATGACCCATACCTCTTCATCAGGATTACTGTTCTTGATGTCTTTCGCCTGAGCAAATACACCGTTACCTGTACCACCAGAAGCATGGTAAATGACATCGATATCTTTGGAATACATGTTGGATGCAATCGCTTGTCCCTTTTGAGAATCGTTGAAGCTTTCTGCATACTCTACTTCTACTTCGATTTCAGGGTTCACAGATTTAACACCAGCGACGAATCCTGCTTCGAACTTGTTGATCAAGCTTCCATCAACACCACCGATGAAACCGATTTTATCCGTGTTCGTCTTGTTTGCAGCAGCTACACCTGCAAGGAAAGAACCTTGGTGCTCTTTAAACATGATGCTTACTACGTTATCTCCTTCTTGAACGGCGTCAACAAGGGCGAAGTTCGTATCCGGATATTGCTCAGCAACTTCTGCGATGGCCGGTTGAAGAAGGTACCCGATCCCATAAATCAAATTATAGTCCTGACGTACAAGACGGTTCAGGTTTGTTGCGTAATCAGCATCACTCTCAGATTGAGCGTAATCGATTCCCTCACCTTTGCTCATGCCATTTTCTTCACCAAAAGCCTGTAAGCCTTCCCATGCGGATTGGTTGAATGACTTATCATCAACCCCGCCCACATCGGTAACCATAGCTACAGAGAAATCGCTGTTTTCTTCTCCGGAAGATTCCTCACTGCCAGAATCATCACTGCTGCTTCCACTCGTTTCTTCCTCTCCTCCAGAAGAACCACAAGCAGCTAAAAACACACCAAAAGTTAATAAAAATACTAGAACCATAAGAAAACGACTTTTAAACAAAAAAATTACCCCCTAATTTTTTAGTATGACGTTAATCAAAATCCAGCAGATTTCAAGTATCTATAACCAGCCTCACCTCCCTAAAATGAATCTGACACATTTTTGTAAGCCCTTACACTCTTTTTCTTAAGACATGGAAGCTGAACTTGTCAGCCCGGAAGTAATTGGAGGAAAGCAGCATCGGAACATCATCCTGGGAGTAATGCATTTGTCTCAAAAGTAAGAGAGCTTGGTCAGGTTCACAATTCAAAATCGGAGAAATTCTTTCATGAAATCCGATCGGTTCAATATGAGTTACTGCATAGCCAATCGTTTTCCCTGTATATCGTTCTAAAACATTAAATAAAGAATCCGCTTCTCTAATCTGATCGATCGGGAGTAAGCCTTCTGGGATTTTATCTGTACAATAAACCACTGGCTGGTCGTCGGCTGTTCGTACACGTTCGACCTTTGCAATGCTATGTACCTCCAGTGGAGAGAATCGTTTTCGATCTTCTTCTGTAGGTTCGATAAGCTCCGCAGATAGATACTGAGACCCAGGGGTCATTCCTGATTTCGCAATCATCCCTGTGACACTGTCTAATTCCTCGATCCCTGATGTGAACAAGGGTTTTGGATTAACAAAAGTACCCACCCCATGCCTTCGGGTAACCACACCTTCTTCTTCTAAAATTCTCAACGCTTCCCTCAGCGTCGCTCTTGAAACCCCAAGGGATTTGGAAAGCTGGAATTCGGATGGTAGTTTTTGCTTTTCTAAAAAGATACCGTTTTCAATATCGCGTTTAATCTGCTCGATCACCTGTAAATAAAGATGTCGAGTATCTTGTCTGATGGACATCACTTTCACCCCAAGTCTATTGAACTATCTGTCTAGAGATCTGACCTCTGACGTTCGACACATCACATTTTGACAATAATATAACACTATTCGATAAATAAATAAATAGAATTAGGACATTTTTATGAATTTTGACTCATTTCCATGGAAACGTTTGATAGATTTCGATAAGCACTCCATCCATGCAAAATTTCTAAATTTATTTCAGAAAAGCTCCCGTTTGCGGAAGACTCAGTTTCGAGACTTTTGATGAAGTGGATGGGGCTGCGGGGAATAGCTCGCTTTCCGCGGGAGCGCGGTGAGCCTCCTCGGACTGTGTCCTGTGGGGTCTCACCAAGCACTTTTTTCCCGCAGGAGTCTCGCCATTCCCCTCCGCCCACTTGCCGGAAGAGATTCTCGAAACTACCTTCCAGTAATAGGAGCATTTATGGTTAAGAACCCAATATCGACGCGGGTTAAGGAGGATTTTACAACAGAACTAGGCAGGGTACTTTAAGAGCGATTTCGAGAACCTCATATGGTAAAGGGGCGGAGGGAAACGGTGAGCCTCCTGCGGGAAGTGCGTGGTAGATGAGACCCCGCAGAGCGTTAGCTCGAGGAGGCTCATCACTCGCCCACGGAAAGCGAACCTTTTCCCGGAGCCCGTCAACTCCCACAAAAATTCTCGAAATCAAGTCTTCCACAATCCTGCCATTTTGTTTAATAAGTAAATATGAAAGCTTAATCATGCCCAATCAGAAAAAAGGATCCACCTGGTTAGGTTGGATCCTTTTTGGATTTATGAAGTATGTTGTTCTTCAGCTTGCTGTGAAACAAGGACAGCACGTGGTTTACTACCTTCATAAGGCCCGACGATGCCATTGTCTTCCATGGCATCGATCAAGCGGGCTGCTCTCGTATACCCTACGCGAAAACGTCTTTGAATCATAGAAACACTGGCACTTTGCATTTCGATGACCATTTGGACTGCTTCAGGATAAAGGTCATCATCCACTTCCTGCTTCACTTCGCTTTCCTCTTCAGGAATCATCTCTTCTTGGTACTGCGCTTTTTGCTGCTCCACACAGAAGTTGACAATCCTTTCCACTTCCTCATCGGATAAGAAAGCGCCTTGCACCCTTGTCGGCTTGTTGGATCCGACTGGCGTAAACAGCATGTCCCCTCTTCCAAGGAGCTTTTCTGCTCCTCCAGAGTCCAAGATCGTTCTCGAATCGGTCTGAGAAGATACACTGAAAGCAATTCTTGAAGGAATGTTTGCCTTGATCACACCTGTAATGACATCCACAGAAGGACGCTGGGTGGCGATAATTAAGTGGATGCCGGCTGCGCGGGCCATTTGCGCAAGACGGGTAATGGCATCTTCCACTTCGTTTGAAGCAACCATCATTAAGTCTGCAAGTTCATCTACAAGGACAACGATGTAAGGAAGCTGAGGCTGCTCGTCTTCATTTTCCTGATTATGTTTTTTAATATATTCATTGTAGCTTTCGATATTTCTTGTTCCTGTATCTGAAAAGAGGTCATATCTTCGTTCCATTTCGGATACTACTTTCTTCAATGCACGTGAAGCTTTCTTAGGATCTGTAACAACCGGAGCTAAAAGATGTGGAATTCCATTATAGACATTCAATTCAACCTTTTTCGGATCGATCATCATCATTTTCACTTCATGGGGCTTTGCTCTCATCAAAATACTCGTAATGATCCCGTTAATACAAACACTTTTACCACTTCCGGTAGCACCTGCGACAAGCAAGTGAGGCATTTTATTCAATTCTGACATGACTGCCTCACCTGAGATGTCTCTTCCTAAGGCAAAGCTTAACTTGGCTTCCGGTTTTGATTTGCCCGTTTCTAATACTTCACGTAAAGAAACCATAGAGACTTCTTGGTTTGGTACTTCGATTCCGACCGCTGATTTGCCTGGTATCGGGGCTTCAATCCGGATATCTTTTGCCGCTAAGGCTAAGGCAAGATCATCATTCAAGTTTACGATTTTGCTGACCTTCACCCCTACGTCAGGGTACACTTCATACTTCGTTACCGACGGACCAACATGGACTTTAGTCACTTTCGCTTTCACACCAAAACTTTGGAAAGTCTTTTCAAGCTTCCTAACGGTTGCCTGAATGTGAGAACGCCCCTGACTTTGCGGGGTTGATGTAGGTTCATCCAACAATTCCAGGCTCGGTAACTGGTAATCCATATTTTCAAGTTCAGCTGTCGGCATCGACTTTTCAATATTTACCTCGTCGACATCCTGCTGTTCTTCCGTGCCACCTTCTGCCGGCTTATTCGTGTTCCCAGCAGCATAAGCGGTATCTGTAAAGTCTTGTATGATCGGCTCTTGGTCCTGCTCTTCTTCCTGATCATTAGACGTATCATTCAATTCATAAACCACTGTATCTTCTTCCTGCTCTTCCAATGCCTGCTTTTTCTTCTCTGCTTTTTGCTCTTTCTGATCCTTCATCTTTTGCACTTGCTCTGTGCTCATCTCTTTCACTTTACGCCCAAGCTTAGCAAAGAGCTCACCTATTGATTTCTCACTGACGAAGATGACACCGATAATAAATAGGAAAAAAGATAAAATAGCTGCTCCAGCTTTTGCAAAAAGGTAATAGCTGATGGAAAGAAGGATGGCACCCGTTAAACCTCCGCCAATGCTGTAAAACGGAAGTTCTCCTCTCATCATTCCTGTGATTCTGTCCCAAGTCATTGCAAAAATAGAACCTTCGCCAGTCCCGAGCTCAGCAGAAAGTGTTTCAAGGTGTGTGAACAAGAGTAAAGCCGTAACTATGGTGTACACGCCCAACAGACGTTTATGTAAAAAAGTAGGCCATTTTCTTTTTACCATCAAATACACCCCAACAATTAAAAAGAACAGGGAGGCGATAAAGTACCAAACACCAAATAAGAACTGCCAGAACCTCTCCAAACCTCCTGGAACCGCTCCATCACTAATAGCAGAAGCCCCGCTCCCAATGACAGCAATGAAGAGGAAGAACAGCCCTAAAAGTTCAAATTTCAAATGGCTTTTCATATTCGATTGCTTTTTCTTCTTTTTTCTTTTCCTAGCCATGGTCTTTCCTCCCCTATATGTAAAACTTAACGAGAAAAATGCCGATGGTTCCTTCAATATTCATGAAGAAATACAGCACCGGCATCCAGTCACTCATTTATTCTATTATACCATAGCCATCTACAATGTTACGAGTCCAACCATTGTCCTGGTTGAAGATCTGGATCCATGTAATGGGATGGGTCTGTCGATAGGACTTGCATGATCTGTTTTTTACCATCTTCTGATTTGCGACACATTAACGGACAATTGTTATGCTCATGATACACGACAGACATTTCTTCTTCCATTGGAAAAATGTCATGTTCACTTAAAGGAGTGTATAGTATGGTCATTGAACCACCTGCTGATCAGAACCTTTTGTCTGCTCAATAAGTTCATTCAATTTAGACATCGCTTCTTTTACTCCGCCTACAGCATCAATAAGACCATGATCCACCGCCTGCTGACCGACCACATTTGTACCAATATCACGAGTCAAATTCCCCTTATCAAACATGAGCTCCTTGAATTTTTCTTCTGCAACATTGGAATGCCTCGTTACAAAGCTGATGACACGGTCCTGCATTTTATCCATGTACTCAAACGTTTGAGGGACACCGATGACAAGACCGGTCATTCGGATCGGGTGAATCGTCATCGTCGCGGTTTCGACGATAAACGAATAGTCTGCAGAGACAGCGATCGGAACGCCGATGGAATGTCCCCCTCCTAACACGATGGATACGGTTGGTTTGGATAGGGAAGAAATCATTTCAGAGATGGCAAGACCAGCTTCCACATCTCCTCCAACTGTATTTAATAGAACGACCAAGCCTTCAATTTTAGGGTTCTGTTCAATCGCAATCAATTGAGGGATCAAATGCTCATACTTCGTTGTCTTATTTTGTGATGGCAACTGAACATGCCCTTCCACCTGCCCGATGATTGGCAGCACATGGATATTGGAATCAGCCGGCTGAGGTACACTGCTTTGTCCCAGCTGCTGAATTTTGTCAACGAGAGAGGATTGCGATTTGGATTGATCTTTTTCTTTGGAATCGTCTTTCATGGATCGATCTCCTTTCGCTCTTTTCCCGTAGTATGACTCAAACCATGTGAAACATACTAAAACATGACGCTCATGTTTACATTCTTCACAATTCCCTCATTAAATTTGTTTTAAAGTATATGCTCAGTTTCGAGATGTTTCTGGGTTCGTTCTACGCGCTGAGTGTCAGGGGTGGTCGGGAAGCTACTCGCTTTCCTGTGGGGGAGCGCCGGGCTTCCTCGGGCGGGCTGCCGCACTAAAGGGATCTCGCCTATCTCCTTCTCCCACGGGAGTCTCGCAGCTTCCCAACCACCCCATTCGATGGAGAAGAGAAACGAACACCTTCACTATGGGAGTGTGCCTTCAACTATCCTGTGTTATAAGCATAAAGTGCTCTATAACATGCTTTGCGCATGCAGAATAGCGCATTTCGGAGTTCATTATCCTCCAATTACCATTTGTATAAAAGCAGCTTATTCCGAAAGTGGTTTCGAGATAGTTATATGGTAAAGGGGCGGAGGGGAATGGCGAGACTCCTGCGGGAAAAAAGTGCATAGTGAGACCCCACAGGACGCAGTGAGGCCACTGAAAAACTGTAGTGTATTCTATGATTCAAGAAAAAACAGCGATTTTCGGAGGGTTCGTTTCCGAAAATCGCTGTTTTTTCAAAAGGAGAGAGGAGCTTGTCCCTCTTATTTCTCCATCAGTTTCAATATTCTCTTTATATTGACGGTGAATATCGCCATTGCGGCTTGTAATTCCATGCCTTTGAGGCCCGAAGATGACGCAATGTCATACCCGTGCCGGTGCTTCAATTCACTATTCTTCGCTTCAATTTTGTACCTCTGTCTGGCCTGTTCTTTAAATGCCTCCGTTTCTTGAAATTCGGCCTGTTCCTGGTGTTGGTGGGATTGAATCGTAACTGTATAGGTTTTGCTCTTCGCGCCGTCCTGGTAACACCCTTCTCTTAAAGGGCAGGTTTTACATTGATCGATGTCAAAGAAATACCGAATACGTTCACTTTTATTTCCGCTCGCTTTTCGGCTGTCTTTTCGTTTGTGGGTCGCCATATGGCCAGCTGGACAAACATACATCCCGGCATCCTTATTGAATTCGAACGTTTGGTCTTTCTTCCGTGTTCCGTGCGTAATGGAAGAGTTCAGTCTAGAAATTAAAGTAACCTCATGGTCGTTCGCATAGATCAAATTCTTCTTCTCTGAATAAGCGGCATCCCCGATGACTGTGTCCACGTCCATCCCTGATTTTTTACTCTTTTCAATTAGAGATTGAAGGTATTTCCCATCACTCTTTTCACCGGTTGTTGTCGTTGCGGCTGTGATAATTCTTTCTTCACTCATGCCTAGGTGTGTCTTATACCCAAAAAATGAGGAGTCGGCCGATTTGTGACCAACTTTGGCATCTGGATCTTGGGATAATTGAAGGTGTTCGAGATCATCTTCAACGGTTTCTTTCAATAAATTGAGAGACTCTTGGACTTTTGGATAAGAACTTAATGATGATTGACTTTCAACGACCTCCATCACCTTTTGGGTGTATTCGATTTCTGCCTCTACCGTATCCTCTTTGGGCTTGGATGGCATTTTCTTTTTCATGGATTCATCATGGGCATAGACAGCTTTGCGCAGGTTCTTGGAACGGGAACGTAATACTTCCTGCGGGGTCACATGATTATATTTGGACTTCGTATGAGTAGAATCCACGATAAGTGTGGAGGACTGAAGAACCTTATTTTCATAGGCAACCTGGACTGTTTTATCTATAAGAAAATCCAGGAAGTCGTCATCATTCACCCGCTGTTTTCTGAAGTGAGCCAATGTGCTGGAGTCAATGACGTCATCCTCAGGAGCGAGTTCAAGGAAGTATTTAAATGACATATCAACACGGGCACGGGCCACCAGATCTTTGTCAGATAACTGATAGGTCGTTTTGAGGAACAAATATTTGAACATGCGAATCGGATGAACGGCATTGCGTCCGTTATCATGACAGTATTTATCTTTTAAATTCTCATAGATGAAAGTGAAATCCATAAGTCCATTAACCTGACGAAGGAAATGATCTTCAGGAACAATCAAATCATATAAATTCGAATATCCACTCACGTTCATCGTCATCTGGCGTTCAAGCAATATAAATCCCTCACTTTTATGTAGTGTCTTCTGTCTTCAGTGTACAAAAAATATGGAAACATTTCTCCCATTCGGACGAAACGTTTCCATATCTCTATAAAAAAGGACTTTTTCAGTGGCCTCGACGCAGTCCGAGGAGGCTCACCGCGCTCCCGCGGAAAGCGAGCTATTCCCCGTAGCCCCCATCCACTCAACAAAAATCTCGAAACTGCGTCTTCAATAAAAGGAAGCTTATCTTTAATAAGCCAATACAAAAACCAGGGTGACCCACCCTGGTTTAAGTAAGTTGCTGCAAGCAGTTTGCAACGGCTGCTTCTTCGTTTTTTGTTAAGGGAACCAATGGGAGTCTTACACCACCGGTTTCAAGACCCTGGATTTTCAAAGCTGCTTTTACAGGAGCTGGGGAAGGAGCGCTGAACATTCCATTGAACACTGGTAACAACTTTCTATGGAGATCTCCTGCTTCTCTCCATTTACCTTCTTCAAAGAGAGAGAGCATCGCTTGCATCTGATTTCCTATGACATGCGAGGAAACCGATATAATGCCGTTTGCACCGACAGCGTAGGCTGGAAGGGTCAAATGATCATCTCCACTGTAAATGGAAAAGTGTTCATCAGTGAATGCACGAATTTTGGCCATTCCTTCTAGATCTCCGGTCGCTTCTTTTAAAGATACAATGTTTTCGATCTTGGAAAGTTCCATGATGGTTTCTGGTTGGATTCGTACAACCGATCTTCCCGGAACATTATAAATCATCACAGGGAGTTTCACGGATCCTGCAATGGTTTTGAAATGTTGATAGAGACCGTCTTGATTCGGTTTATTGTAGTATGGGGCGACCAGCATGATGGCATCTACACCTGTGGCTTCAGCTCTTTTGGATAATTTTATGGAGGATTCTGTGCTGTTGCTTCCTGTTCCTGCGATGACTGGTACACGCCCAGCGACTGTTTTCACGACATGACTCCATAAGCTTACTTTTTCATCCGCTGTCAACGTCGGAGATTCCCCCGTCGTTCCAGCAATGACAAGTCCGTCAGATCCATTGTTTAATAAATATTCCACCAGCTCGGTCGTTTTATTGAAATCAATCTCACCATGCCGATCGAACGGTGTCACCATGGCTGTCAAAACCTTTCCGAAATTCATGTCAGTTTTTCCCCTTTCTTAGGTGCTTTGCTCAATCGGAAAGTTTTATGGAGAGCGTTGACCGCTTCTATAAGATCATCTTCTTTCACCAGTACCCAGATCGTCGTATGAGAATCAGCGGATTGGAGAATCTGAATTCCCCGATCAGTCAATGTTTGAACGATTTGTGCTGTTACCCCGGGAATGCCTGTAATACCAGCCCCGACTGTGGAAACTTTTGCACAGCCTTCTCTCACTTCTGGTTCATAACCGAGTTCTTCAAGAATTTGGATGGCTTTGTCAGTAAAGATGTGGTTAATGGTGTAAAGGACACCGCTAGGAGATATATTGATGAAGTCTACGGAAATATTGGCGGAAGCCATGGATTTGAATACATCGGATTGTAGTTTGGAAGGGTCTTCTTTCGATTGAACTTTGATTTGCGTGAGGCCATCCATATGAGCGATCCCAGTTACGGTGCGTTCTGATATGTCTCTTCCTGTTCGATCTTCTTTTGTTCCCGTCACAAGCGTCCCGGGAAGGTCAGAGTATGTGGAGCGTACACGGATGGGGACCTTCGCATACATAGCAATTTCTACAGCCCTTGGATGGATGACTTTTGCTCCTTGGTAGGCCAAGTTGCATATCTCATTGTAGGTAATGGTGTTCAGAGGTCTCGCTTCTTGAACCAGTCTTGGATCGGCGGTCATGATGCCTTCTACATCTGTGAAAATATCGATAAAATCTGAATGCAGTGCCGCTCCTAAAGCAGCAGCCGTAGTATCACTGCCTCCACGGCCAATCGTTGTGACTTCTCCGTGAATGGTTTGACCTTGGAATCCTGCAACGACAACGACTTCATGTTTCTTCAGTTCTTCTAAGATCCTGCCAGGGTTTACTTGAGTAATTTTAGCTTTTGTAAAATCCCCATTTGTCATAATTCCTGCTTGGGCTCCTGTTAACGAGACGGCGTTTACACCAGCCTGATTCAACTCATGAGCAAAAACAATCGAAGAAATCGTCTCTCCGCATGACATCATCAAATCCTGCTCTCTTGGCGAAACATTTGTTTTAGGGAAGTCAATTAACCCGAGCAGTGTATCTGTGGCATATGGACTTCCTTTTCTCCCCATAGCTGAAACGGTAACAACGACTTTAAATCCTTCTTTCAAGCCGTTTTTCACATGGTGGATGGCCCGGGACCGACTCTCCTGGTCCCGGACGGACGTTCCACCGAACTTTTGCACAAGTAGCTTCATTTGGCCACCTCAACTCAATAAAAGTTTACAGCCACTTATTCGCAACCAAGCGTTCTGCAATTTGCACGGAATTCCATGCTGCACCTTTTAACAAGTTATCTGATACAACCCATAAATGGAATCCTTTTTCATCATCGAGATCTTTTCTGATTCTGCCGACAAAAACATCTCGCTTTTCTGCCGCACTCAATGGTGTCGGGTATGTTTGGGTAGAAGGATCGTCTTCGAGAACGATTCCAGGCGCTTCATTCATCAACTGTTTCACTTCTTCAACCGTAACCCCTTCTTTTTCTACTTCAATATATACACTCTCCGCATGAGATGTGAAGAAAGGAAGGCGTACACAAGTAGCTGCCACAGAAAGATCAGGTGCATGCATGATCTTTTTCGTTTCATTGATCATTTTCATTTCCTCGAATGTATAACCATTATCCTGAAAGACATCAATTTGAGGCAGGGCGTTAAATGCGATCGGATAATGCTTTTTATCTCCTTTGACAGGAAGTAGGTTGGCTTCAAGCTCTTCCCCATTCAAGAAAGATTGAGATTGTTCTCTTAATTCATCAGCTGCTTCATTTCCAGCGCCGGAAACGGCTTGGTAGGTTGAAACAATGACACGGTTCATGCCATAAGCTTTACGGACCGGCTCAAGAGCAGCAACCATTTGAATGGTCGAACAGTTTGGATTGGCAATGATTCCTTTATGTTCCTTGATATCTGCTTCGTTCACTTCAGGTACCACAAGAGGTACACCTTCCGCCATACGGAAAGCGCTCGTATTATCGATGACGACAGCACCGTGTTTAACAGCTTCAGGAGCCAGTTTCTTAGATACAGAACCTCCAGCAGAAAACAAAGCAATGTCCACACCTTTGAAGCTTTCAGGCGTCGCTTCTTCAAGCGTGTATTCTTCACCATTGAACACCATTTTCGATCCTGCTGATCGACTTGATGAGAGAAGCTTTAAGTTTTCAACAGGAAACTTTCGATCTTCCAAAGTTTCCAACATCTTTTGTCCTACGGCTCCAGTCGCCCCGACGACCGCTACATTATATTTTTTCGTTTCACTCATATTAGGCATCCTCTCTTGTATATCATTTGTAAGAATAGTAAGACATGTCACTATTTTTGTTATTTTATCATATTTACAAGAACACCTGGTATGAAAAAAAGAATTAATTCGGATACCTTTCAATTAAAACGGGTTGTCGCTGCTTTCCTTCGAGCGCTGCTTCAATCGTTTCTGGGATTAAAGTCATATCCGCTACCAATGAATTGGGCTTTTTGAAAGGATGATCCTGACCTAGAGGTACAAAGTAAATATTTTTTGTTGCCATAAGACGCATAATGTTCACACCATTCAATCCAAGAGCATCATTTGTTGAAACGGCCACGACAACAGGACTTTCGTTCCTCAATGTTGCCTTAGCAGCCATCAACACAGGGGAGTCCGTCAATGCATTTGCAAATTTACTAGTCGAATTCCCCGTAAGAGGTGCAATCAGCATGCAGTCCAAAGGACGTTTAGGTCCGAGGGGTTCTGCATCAGGAATCGTCAAAATCGGTTCTTCACCTGTGATTTCTTTTATTTTTTCTAAATGATCGGAAGCATCACCAAAGCGGGTATCCGTATTTTGTACAGTGTAAGATAAAACAGGGACTACGGTGGCTCCGAGATCGACGAGCTCCTGCATGACAGGAAAAACCTCATGGTACGTACAATGGGATCCAGTTAACCCGAATCCAATCACTTTCCCTTTTAACTTAGACATTATTCATTCTCCTTTCGTGAACCTTCCTGAACAATTCGTGACACAACATCTGCTATGATTCTCCCAGCCGTTTTTGGAGCTACGATTCCCGGCAGACCTGGTGCGAGTAATGCTTTAATTCCTCGTTTATCTGCATAACGGAAATCGGTTCCTCCCGGTTTGGATGCGAGATCCAAAATCATCGCATGAGAAGGCAACTGTTTAATGACCGAAGCATCTACGACCAGATGTGGAACGGTATTCAGCAAGATGTCACATGACATATCTGCATTCTCTATGTCATTCATATCAATCGTGTCCAGCCCCATTTCATAAACTCTTGCCGCTGCTTTTGAAGAACGTACTCCAACAGATACTTTGGCACCGAGGTGGTCAAACGTGCGTGCAAGACTCATTCCTACCCTTCCAAGACCGAGTACTATGACTTTAGATCCGTGAATCGTAAAATCCGTATGTTGAATGATCAACATGAGCGTCCCTTCTACGGTAGGAATAGAATTATAAATGGCAACATCATCCCGATCCATTAAGGGGATGAGTGTACGATTGGTTTTAGCTGCTAAATCTTTTAAATGATCATTGGCAATTCCAGAAAACACTTGGCAATGGTCGGGTGTCCTTTTCAACCATTCTTCTGACAAATGGATCAGCTGGTTGGAGAATATCCCTTCAATCTTTCCGTCCGAATCCGTCCCCGGTACAGGAAGGATGATGGCATCCAATTTTTCCACCTGCTCGCTGTCGAAGTCAAGGTCAATGGCTTCTCTAAAGCTTTCATTCAGTTGGTCGAACCCAGCCAAATAGACGGTGGCATCCCACTCATTCAACCTTCGAATAAGTTCGATCTGCCGGGCATCGCCCCCTATGACTGCTACATGATATCCTGTTAGCATCCCGGATGTCTCCTTTATCTAGTATCTTATCTCCTTGTATCCTATGCCGGAATGCGGAGTTAGTGATTTCGATTAATAAACAAAAAACACTGCAGCACAGGCTGCAGTGTTCATCGTTTTTTTAAGAGGATCGTTTCCTCACCAATGGTCTCAATTTGACTCCAATCGATCGTCATTGCTTTTTTTGAAGATCCAAACCCAATGAATCCTTGATTCATAATGACCAATGACTTGATCACTCCCGAATCGGGATCAATGATTAAGTCCGCTTTTCCTAGAATTCCTAATTTCTCCCCATTCTCTACATCAATCACTTGTTTTTGGGCTAGAGATTTCATTCTCACTTGGGCTACTCTCCTTCTTCTCTATCTCTCTTCACTCAATAATTTTTGCAGTGAAGCCAGTTTATACCCTTTATCTTTAATTCGTTCAATTAGTATTGGAAGGCTTTCCACCGTCACCTCGGTCGGATGCATAAGGATGGTAGCACCATTATGGACCTTGCCCATGACCCTTGTGATCAGTACATCTGAAGTTGGCTTTTTCCAATCGATCGTATCCACGGTCCACAAGATGGTTTCCATGCCCATTTCATCTGCCGCTTCAACGGTAGCGGTATTAAAGCTTCCAGATGGAGGAGCGAAATACTTCACTTTTTCCTTTGTTAGGGCGAATAAAAGCTCATCCGCTTGTTCTAAATTCGCTTTCGCTTGTTCTTTCGTCATTCTTCCCATGTCCTTATGTCTATACCCATGACTTCCGATCGTATGCCCTTCTTCTTCAATCATCTGCACGAGGTGTGTAAAATCGTTCGCAAAGGCTCCATCAATGAAAAAAGTAGCTTTCACTTGGTGCTCATTTAAAATTTCCACCATATCTGGAATGTATTCTTCCCCCCAGGAGACGTTAATAAGAAAAGAAACGGCTTCTTTATCCGGATGACCTCTATAGATCGGAGAAGCGGGTAAATCCTCCAGAGAAACCTCAGGCTTGATCAATTTATAGACATACAATTCAGGTTTGTACTTGCCGTATTTTTGCATTTTCTTATAAGAGGCTTCGACATCTACTTTCCGGCCAACAATCCCGGGTGTCTTTTTCCATACAGAATCGATCTTCGCATCCTGTGCTTCCCATTCAAATTCTTCTTTTTCGGCCTGGATTTTTTGGTAGATGGTATCTTCTTTATTGACGGTCACGACATGGTCTGCAGTCAAAAAAGCCATGCCAAACCCTATAAAAAAACAGAGATTGACGCTGAATAATACGATTAATCTGAAGCTCATGGACCATCACCCCTATCTCCATTCTATGGGGCATGTCCCCTTTCTAGACCAATTTTACTTACCATTAGCCATTCCTCCTGCGCACCGATCGCATCAAAAGATCTTCAAAATGGATTTTAGGCATAAAAAAAAGAGACTGGCAAGCCAGTATCTCTTCTTTACGTAACCATATTAGGATTGTTCAACGTTTTCTTGCTTTTTCTTCTCATCGAGAAGGATTGCTTTTCTAGAAAGATTGATTCTTCCCTGGTTATCGATTTCTTTGACCTTCACTTTAATTGTATCACCAAGGGATACGATGTCTTCCACTTTTCCAATACGCTCTTCAGCCATTTCAGAAATGTGGACAAGCCCTTCTTTTCCTTTGAATAGCTCCACGAAAGCACCGAACTTCTCGATACGTTTCACTTTACCATCGTAAATTTCGCCGACTTCTACTTCACGTACGATATCCTCGATGATTTTCTGAGCTGTTGCATTCATGCTTGCATCTGTAGAAGAAATGAACACCGTTCCATCCTGTTCAATATCGATCTTCACACCAGTATCATCAATGATTTGGTTGATTTGTTTCCCGCTCGGTCCAATAACATCACGAATTTTGTCTGGGTTGATTTTCATCGTCATGATCTTCGGAGCATGTGCTGAAAGTTCTTTGCGTGTTTCAGGAATCGTCTCAAGCATGTGTCCAAGGATTTCCATGCGGCCTTTTTTCGCTTGAGCCAATGCTTCTTCCAAAATTTCTCTGGAAAGACCTTCAATCTTGATATCCATTTGAAGGGCTGTTACTCCTGTTTCAGTTCCTGCAACTTTGAAGTCCATGTCTCCAAGCGCATCTTCCATGCCTTGAATATCTGTAAGGATGGTATAATCATCGCCTGATTTCACAAGACCCATCGCAATACCAGCCACTGGTGCTTTAATTGGAACACCAGCATCCATCATAGCAAGCGTACTTGCGCAAATACTCGCTTGAGAAGTAGAGCCGTTTGATTCTAGAACCTCAGAAACCAGTCGGATAGTGTAAGGAAATTCATTCTCAGAAGGAATGACGACCTCAAGTGCACGTTCACCAAGAGCACCGTGCCCGATTTCACGACGACCAGGTCCACGGATCGGACCTGTTTCTCCGACAGAGAATTTAGGGAAGTTGTAATGGTGCATGAAACGCTTGGACTCTTCAAGATCGAGACCATCGAGGATCTGTACATCTCCAAGAGCTCCAAGGGTACATACACTCAGGGCCTGGGTTTGACCACGTGTAAACAAACCGGAACCATGTGTACGTGGTAGCAATCCTACACGGGAAGTCAGTGGACGGATAACGTCGACACCACGGCCATCCGGACGAATTTTATCTTTCGTAATGAGACGGCGCACTTCCGTTTTCACCATATCTTCTAATATGGATCCTACTTGTTTGATTGTCTCTTCATCTGCTTCCTGCTCTTCATAAGAAGCGATAACGTCAGCTTTCACTTGTGCAATGGCTTCTTCACGAGCTTTCTTTTCTTCTGTTTTGATGGCCTGAACAATAGCTTCTGTTGCTTCTGCTTCTACTTTCTCTTTCAGTTCAGCATCCAGGTCGAACAATTGAACTTCCATCTTTTCACGACCTACAGCTTCAACGATTTCTTCTTGGAAAGCAACTAAACGCTTAATTTCTTCATGTCCAAACATGATAGCTTCAAGCATGTCCTCTTCAGAAACCTCATTGGCACCCGCTTCAACCATATTGATGGCATCCTTCGTACCCGCTACTGTAAGGTCAATATCGCTTTTCTCTTGTTGTTCAACGGTAGGATTGATGACAAATTCACCATCTACTCGTCCAACGATCACCCCTGCAATCGGTCCTTCAAAAGGAATATCAGACACGCCTAAAGAAATGGAAGACCCTAGCATTGCAGCCATTTCTGAAGAACAATCCTGATCCACACTCATTACGGAGCTGATCACTTGTACATCGTTACGGTACCCATCAGGGAATAGTGGACGAATCGGACGGTCAATCAAACGGGAAGCAAGGACAGCCTTGTCACTTGGACGACCTTCACGTTTGATGAATCCTCCTGGGATTTTACCTACTGCGTAAAGACGCTCCTCATAATTTACTGTCAATGGGAAAAACGGCAGGTCCTTCGGCTCTTTACTGCCGGTAGCTGTGGATAGGACTGTCGTATCTCCGTAATGAATGAGTGCTGCACCATTCGCTTGTTTCGCCAACTCGCCAATTTCTACAGAAAAAGTACGACCGGCAACATCAATGGAAAACACTTGTTTTTCTTCTGCCATAAAGAACTTAACTCCTCTCGATAACTCTTCTTATTTCATTATAAGGGTTTATTGTCAGTTTACACCCTTCTGTATGTAAACATACAGAAAAAGCGGGAATAACTCCCGCTTTTCCCCATACATTAGCGACGCAAGCCAAGGCTCTTGATTAGCTCACGGTAACGTGTAATGTCCTTATTACGAAGGTAGTTCAATAGGTTACGACGCTTACCTACCATTTTAAGCAATCCACGACGAGAGTGGTGGTCCTGCTTGTGTGTACGCAGGTGCTCGTTCAAAGTAGTGATCTGCTCAGTTAGTACAGCGATTTGTACTTCTGGAGAACCTGTGTCGTTGTCATGAGTTTTGTACTCATTGATTAGTTCTTGTTTACGTTCTTGTGTGATAGCCATTATAGCTACACCTCCTGGAAAAATTTAGAATTCCCTTTCCCCGAGCGGACGTCGGAGTTACGTTCCGCCAAGCGAAGGTTCCATATTAAAGGGTACATTTTTTTTGGATGAAATGCAAGGAAAACCAACAAACTCTGATAAAAAACTATGGCTATGTCCCCTAAAGAGGTCCATCTAAAAGTGAAAGCGTTAAAATACACGTACCGGCTTTATGAGACCGGTTTTTCGTGGATGCTGCTGGTAAATCGCCAAGACCTCACCAGCGTTCATCACAGTAAATTGCTCTTGATGGATATGAGTAGGTTTTTCAAATACTTGACCGTGTTTGATTTTTTCGATCTGTTCATCATCCACCTCCCAGGAGGCCATATGGGCGAGACCCCTGGATAAAGGAAGGAGTAATTGTTCTCCAGAGCTTTTATCTACGACCTGCTGGATTTCATCGAAAGAATAGCAGTCTTCCTTTGTAATGTCTGCGGTCTCAGTCCGTACCAAACAGGACATGTGAGCGGCATATCCAAGGGCTTTTCCAATGTCTACACATAGCGTTCGCACGTAGGTGCCTTTTGAACAGATCACTCGGAACGAAAAAGTAAAGGTGTCTCCCTCTTGTTTCGGTTCAGGTGAAATCAGTCCGATGTGCTTAATGTGCACCTCTCTTGATGGCCTCTCCACTTCCATCCCTTCCCGGGCATATTCATAAAGCTTCTTCCCGTTAACTTTTACAGCAGAGTACATGGGCGGTGTCTGAGTAATCCAGCCTTTAAAAGTTCCAAGTACGCTTTTGATCTTTTCTATGGAAATGAATTCATTTACCGGGGTCGTTTCAACCGTCGCACCTGTTGCATCCTCGGTGTCTGTCGCATACCCGAGTGTTACAGTAGCTTCATACACTTTATCTGTCTCCGTTAAAAAAGGAACGATTTTCGTAGCCTTTCCTACGCAAAGGGGCAATACCCCTTCCACTTCTGGGTCAAGGGTCCCTGTATGACCGACCTTTTTCGTTTTCAACATTCCACGGGCCTTACTGACACAGTCATGGGATGTAAAACCCTTTGGCTTCCATAATGGAAGAATCCCATCCATATACCTCTCACCTCGAAACTTTTTTATCCTATATAAAATCCGTGCTGAACCAGCACGGATTTTTCTGTCAATCTTCCGTATCGTTTAAATCACGAAGAATCGTTTCAATACGATTTCCTCTTTCGATCGCTTCATCAAACTCAAACATGATTTCCGGTGTCTTACGAAGACGGATTCTCTGGCCGATTTCAGACCGGATGAACCCTTTCGCTTTTGCAAGACCTACGAGGGTATCATGTTTCTGTTTATCATCACCCAATACAGAAATATAAACTTTCGCTTGTTGTAAATCTCCTGTCACTTTCACTTCTGTGACGGTGACGAACCCTACGCGTGGATCCTTGATTTTTTTACTGATGATGTCACTCATCTCTTTTTTCATCTGTTCTCCAACGCGGTTCGCTCTTAAATCGTTCATGTTTTATTCACCTCTTCTAACCAGACATCATAGCCATTCCTGGTGGGTTTCTGTCCGTTCAAATTCAGGAAATGAATCGATGAAAGCCAAAGCTTGCTGCATCGTTTGTTCCGCAATCACTTTATCACTAGCGATCGTGACGAGGCCGATCCGAGTTCTTTGCCACAAGTCTTGATATTCAAGTTCACTTACAGCTATGTTGAATTCGTTTCTGAGCCTTGTCATGATGCGTTTCAAAACCGCACGCTTGTTTTTCAGTGATTGCGCATCATAAATGATACCATCCACTTCTGCGCTTACAATCATTTACGCTCGATTTCCTGCATTTCAAATGGTTCAATGATGTCGCCCACTTTAATGTCGTTGAAGTTCTTGATAGTAATTCCACATTCGTATCCTTTTTGAACTTCTTTTGCATCATCTTTATAACGTTTCAGTGCATCGATTTCACCTTCGTAAATGACGACACCATCGCGGATGACACGGATACCGGAATTTCTGCCGATTTTACCATCCGTAACGAAAGATCCAGCAATCGTACCAATCTTAGATACTTTGAAGATTTCACGCACTTCCACCTGACCGATGATTTTCTCTTCATATTCTGGATCGAGCATCCCTTTCATAGCTGCTTCGATCTCTTCCATCACCTTGTAAATGATGTTATGAAGGCGGATTTCTACATCTTCCGCTTCAGCTGCTTTTCTAGCATTCCCGTCTGGACGGACGTTAAAACCAATCACGATGGCATTGGAAGCAGAAGCGAGTGTAATGTCAGATTCTGTAATGGCCCCGACACCTGTGTGAATGATTTTAACTTTCACACCTTCCACTTCAATCTTCTCAAGAGATCCGGCAAGAGCTTCTACAGATCCCTGCACGTCCCCTTTAACAATCAGGTTAATTTCTTTAACTTCGCCTTGTTTAATTTGATCAAACAAGTCGTCAAGGCTCACTTTTGCTGTAGAGCCGCGGTTTTCTTCCAATTGTTTTTGAGCACGAGCTTCACCGACAGAGCGCGCTTTCTTCTCGTCATCAAAGACTAAGAAACGATCGCCTGCCTGCGGAACATTGTTCAATCCGGTAATTTCCACTGGTGTAGATGGCCCGGCAACTTGTACGCGACGACCAATATCGTTCACCATGGCACGTACACGTCCCCAAGTATTTCCTACTACAATGGCATCACTGACATTCAAAGTACCGTTCTGGACCAGCAATGTAGCAACAGGACCGCGTCCTTTATCCAACTCAGCTTCAATAACCGTACCATAAGCAGCACGTTCAGGGTTGGCTTTCAATTCTTCCATCTCAGATACAAGGCCGATCATTTCAACAAGATCGTCGATTCCTTCACCATTGACCGCTGACATTTTGACAAAGATCGTTTCTCCACCAAAGTCTTCAGCAATCAGCTCATATTCCATAAGCTCCTGCATAACACGGTCCGGGTTCGCGCCTTCTTTATCCATCTTATTGACAGCAACAATAATTGGTACTTCTGCAGCTTTCGCGTGACTGATCGCTTCTTTCGTCTGCGGCATTACACCATCGTCAGCAGCAACGACAAGAATGGCGATGTCTGTCACTTGAGCACCACGGGAACGCATGCTAGTGAATGCCGCGTGACCAGGCGTGTCAAGGAAAGTGATTTTCTTGCCTTTATCTTCAATTTGGTATGCACCAATATGCTGAGTAATTCCACCCGCTTCGCCTTCTGTCACCTTTGTGTTACGGATCTGGTCAAGAAGCGTCGTTTTTCCGTGGTCTACGTGTCCCATGATGGTAACGACAGCAGGACGGTCCTTCAAATCTTCCGGTGCGTCATCGAACGTCAGGTTCTCAATGTCTGTCTCGTCAACAATGACCTCTTCTTCTACTTCTACTCCGAACTCTTCACAAATCAATTCGATCGAATCAGCATCCAGTTCCTGGTTGATGGTAGCCATTGTGCCTAAGAACATAAGCTTTTTGATGATTTCTGAAGAATCCTTGTTTAGCTTTTCTGCAAGCTCACCAACCGTCAGGCTGCCTGAATAAGTGATCTTTTCAGGTGTCTGCTTTTTAGACTTTTTAGGTGCTTGCTGCTGGGAAGGCTTTTGGTTCTTCTGGTTGTTGTTTCTTTGCTTTTTGTTGGCTGGTTTTTTGTTGTTGTTCGGTTTTTGAGACTTCGATTTATTCTGGTTTTGACCTTTGGATGCTTGCCCTTTTCCAAATGCTTGATCCAGCTTCTTCGCTGCATCCTCCTCCAAAGTGGACATATGGTTGTTCACTTCGATATTCAGATTTTGCAGTTTTTGAATGACTTGTTTACTAGATAGTTCATTTTTCTTTGCATATTCATATACGCGCATTTTACTCATAAAATCTTCACCCCCGAATAGATTCATCGAGTAGCGATTGCAACTTTTTCGCAAATCCTTGGTCAAGAACTGCGATCGCGACTCTCCCTGCCTTTCCGATAGCCTGTGATAATGTCTCTCGATCATCGACTTCATAGCAAGGTATTTCATAGAAACTGCATTTATCTGTCAGCTTCTTCTTTGTTTGTTTCCCTGTATCATTGGCAATGAGAACGAGCTTAGCTTTTCGCTTTTGGATGTCTCGTACGATCGATTCTTCACCGAGCGTACACTTGCCGGCTCTTAAAGCCAGACCCAACAGGTTCAAGTAGCTGCCCTTCATGATGGGTCAGCCTTTACTTTTGCTCTCAATTCCTCATAAATGCTGTCATCCACCTTCGTTTTAAGGTGACGGTTCAGCACCTGCTGCTTTTCAGCCTGTTCAATGACTTGAAGGTCTTTCATGAGATAGGCTCCACGCCCATTCTTTTTTCCTGTGTCGTCCACAAAAACCTCTCCCTCTTTATTGCGTACAACACGGATCAATTGCTGTTTAGGAACCATATCCTGTGTGACGACACATTTTCTTAATGGTTGTTTTTTGGAACGGGTCATCGTTCTCCCCCTCCTTAATCTTCAGACAATTCTTCGTCAAAAACGTCTTCATCTTCTATATCGGTTTCTTCTGTAGAAAGAAGACCTTGTTCACGTGCTTCACTTTCACTCTTAATGTCAATCTTCCAGCCTGTCAACTTAGCCGCAAGACGAGCGTTTTGACCGCGTTTACCGATCGCAAGGGACAGTTGATAATCAGGAACGATCACTGTTGTCGCCTTATCCTCTTCATCTACAAGCACTTCCACGACCTTTGAAGGGCTTAAGGCATTCGAAACATATTCAACGGGATCCTCTGACCATTGAACAATGTCGATTTTTTCACCCTTCAGTTCATTAACAATGGCTTGTACACGCTGGCCTCTTTGACCTACACAAGAGCCGACCGGATCGATTTCTTGATCTTCTGCGTAAACCGAGATTTTAGAACGGTCCCCTGCTTCCCGGGCTACAGACATGACTTCGACAGTACCGTCATAGATCTCAGGTACTTCCATCTCAAACAAACGCTTCAAGAGACCCGGGTGTGTACGGGAAACATAGATGTGTGGACCTTTGTTGCTGTTTTCCACCTTTGTCACAAATACTTTGAGGCGATCGTGAACTTCATAGGTCTCTGTCGGCATCTGCTCTCCTTCTGGAAGACGTGCTTCAATTTTACCTAGATTCACATAGACGAAGCGAGGATCTTTTCTTTGGATGATCCCTGTCATGACATCCTCTTCACGATCGACATACTCACCGTAAATGATGCCTCGCTCTGCTTCACGGACACGCTGCGTAACGACTTGCTTAGCCGCTTGGGCTGCGATACGGCCGAAGTCCATAGGTGTTACTTCCACCTCGATGACATCTTCAACCCCATAGTTCGGATCGATGTCTTTCGCTTCTTCTAAAGAAATCTCCTGCTGCGGATCCATGACTTCTTCTACGATTTCTTTTCGCGCAAGGACTTTCATGGCACTTTCTTCTTCATTAATATCCACGCGTACGTTCGTCGCGGAATTGAAGTTTTTCTTATAAGCAGAAATCAATGCTGCTTCAAGTGCTTCCAATAAAAGATTTTTGTCGATGCCTTTTTCCTTCTCTAAATAATTCATGGCATCAAATAGTTCACTACTCAACAGTTTTCTCCCCCTTAATTAAATGTGACAGCTAAATTGGCTTTAGCTATTTTTTGGTATGGTACTTCCAGTTGTTTCTTACGTGTCTTAATACGAATCTCTACGGTTGCCACGGAATTTTCAAAGGACTTCAGTGTCCCTTCGAACTCCTTCTCCCCATCAATCGGTTCGTAGAGTTTCATGTACACATATTCACCGACAAACTTTTCAAAGTCTGCTTCTGTCTTTAGAGGACGTTCCGCCCCAGGTGATGCAACTTCCAGGAAATACGCAATTTCAATGGGATCTTCTTCATCTAATTTTTCACTCAGCTGTTCAGATACTTGTCCGCATTCTTCTATGTCCACACCGCCTTCTTTATCGATAAAGACGCGAAGGTACCAGTTCTGACCTTCTTTCTTGTACTCGATATCCACAAGTTCGAGGTTCATCTCCTCAAGGATCGGCTGGACAAGACGTTCTGCAACGGATGTAACATGATTGCTCATGCTCTTCCCTCCTTCGAACACAATGTAATGGTTAGTATTTATTATTATGGGATGTATTCGCTCATTTCATTTAAGTAACAGGGGCCAGAATTGCAAGTACCATGAGAAACCGCTATGACATAGATCATAGCGGTTCGTCTCGCGGGTACTAAAAACCCCTCATGCATCGAAGTTTCTCCACAAGCAAGAGGCTGGAATATGACGAAAGAGTGGGTTGCCCCACTCTTTCGTCGTTCGTATCACTCTTCTCACCATAAAAAATATATCATAGATGCGTATTCTATGCAACAAAGGAAGAAATCAACAGCTTCCCTCCGCCTCTCAAACTAAGTTGTCTCCCTAAAGCTCCCGCTTGTGCAAGTCTCCGTTTCGGGACTTTTGTAGAGTGAATGGGGCTGCGGGGAATAACTCGCTTTCCGCGGGAGCGCGGTGAGCCTCCTCGGACTGCGTCCTGTGGGGTCTCACCATGCACTTTTTTCCCGCAGGAGTCTCGCCATTCCCCTCCGCCCCTTTGCCATATTAGTATCTCGAAACCACTTCTGGAATAAGCTGCTTTTATGCACATGTTAATTGGAGGGGAATCAACTCACAAGGACGCCATTTTACATGCGGAAAGCTTTTTATAGAAGGCTTTATGCTTATAAAACCAGGATAGTGGAAGGGCACCTTCCCAGAGTGAAGGGGGGCGTTTCTCACATACACTGAATGGGGTGGTTGGGAAGCTGCGAGACTCCCGCGGGAATGGATTGGCTGGCGAGACCCCACAGTGCGAAGCACGAGGAGGCTTGCCGTCATCCCCGCAGGAAAGCGAGCTGCTTCCCAGCCACCCCTAACGCTCAATACGGAAAACGAACCCCGATACATCTCGAAATCGAGTCTTCAAGAATCCTGCCATATACTTTAACAGTGAATCGGCAGTTTTATCTGTCGTTGAGCTGAGAAATTAGAAAAGGGACAGTTGGTTTTCATCCGGCATTCCCTCTAAGCATCCGAAGTTATCCAGGTATTCAAGTACCGTTTTGGAAATACGGCTGCGTTCTCTCAAGTCCTGCTTGGATAGGAATTCGCCTTCTTTTCTTGCATTAACGATATTGATAGCTGCGTTTGTTCCTAAACCATCGACTGCGTTGAATGGAGGAATCAACTCATTCCCTTCAACGAGAAAGTCTGTGGCACTGGAACGGTATAGATCCACGTTCTTAAATCCATATCCTCTTTCGCACATTTCAAGGGATAGTTCGAGGACGGTCATCAAACTTTTTTCTTTTGGAGTGGCATCGAAGCCTTTTTCCTGAATCTCTTTCATGCGCTTACGAATAGCTTCGGAACCTTTCATCATCGTTTCCAGTTCAAAATCACTCGCTCTCACCGTGAAATAGGCAGCATAGAAATAAATCGGATAGTGGACTTTGAAATACGCAATTCTTACCGCCATCAATACATAGGCGGCGGCGTGTGCTTTCGGGAACATGTATTTGATCTTCTTACAAGAATCAATGTACCAGTCCGGCACGCCGTGTTTTTTCATTTCTTCGATCCACTCATCTTGAAGGCCTCGGCCTTTACGAACGAATTCCATAATCTTAAAGGCAAGGGAAGGATCGAGACCTTTATGCATGAGATACACCATGATATCGTCACGGCAGCCAATGACTTCTGGAAGAGTACAGATACCATCATTTATCAGCTGTTCGGCATTTCCAAGCCATACGTCCGTTCCATGTGATAGGCCGGAAATGATGACGAGTTCTGCAAATGTTTTCGGCTTTGTATCTTCAAGCATCTGCCTTACAAAGCGTGTACCAAACTCAGGTACGCCGAGGGTCCCTGTTTTACACATAATTTGATCCGCCGTCACTCCGAGCGCTTCAGGACCGCTGAAAATCTTCATCACTTCAGGATCATCAACCGGGATTTCCTTCTGATCGATTCCACTGAGGTCCTGCAGCATACGAATGACGGTCGGGTCATCGTGTCCAAGTATATCCAGTTTCAAAAGATTATCGTGAATGGAGTGGAAGTCAAAGTGAGTGGTCTTCCACTCTGATTTCGTATCATCTGCTGGAAATTGGATAGGAGAAAAATCATAAATCTCCATATCATCAGGGACAACGATGATCCCCCCTGGGTGTTGTCCGCTTGTCCTTTTCACACCTGTACAACCATGAACAAGACGATCGATTTCAGCATTTTTATAAAGCAGCTGATGATCTCCGGCGTAACCCTTCACATAGCCATAAGCGGTTTTCTCCGCTATCGTACCGATCGTCCCGGCACGGAACACACTATCTTCACCGAATAACTCTTTCGTATAGTTGTGCGCATGGGGCTGATATTCCCCTGAGAAGTTCAAGTCGATATCCGGGACCTTATCCCCTTTAAAGCCTAGGAACGTTTCAAATGGAATGTCCTGCCCGTCTTTTGTTAAAGAAGTGCCACATTCCGGGCAATCTTTTTCTTCGAGGTCAAATCCGCTTCCGACCGATCCGTCTGTGAAAAATTCATTATATTGACAAGACGGACACACGTAATGCGGCGGAAGAGGATTCACCTCTGTAATATCCGTCATCGTGGCAACAAAGGATGAACCGACAGAACCACGTGATCCAACAAGGTACCCATCTTCTAAAGACTTGGTTACAAGTTTTTGTGAAATGAGATAGATTACTGCAAATCCATTTCCGATGATACTATCTAGCTCTTTTTCCAAACGTTTAACGATCAAATCAGGGATAGGCTCTCCATAAATGCTTCGTGCTTTATTGTAGGACATTTCACGGATTTCCTGGTCTGCCCCTTCAATATTAGGCGTGTACAAGTCATCTTTAACGGGTGAAACTTCACCGACCTGCTCGGCTATTTTATGGGTGTTTGTTACGACTAACTCTGTGGCTTTTTCTTTTCCTAAGAAATCAAGCTCATCGATCATTTCATTCGTTGTTTTAAAGTGAACCTCCGGCAGTGTCTGCCTGTTAAGCGGGTTCCCGTTTTGGGACGAAATGAGAATCTGCCGATACTGCTTTTCATGAGGCTCTACGTAGTGAGTGTTACCAGTAGCAACAATTGTTTTACCCATTCGATCCGCCATAGCGACAAGCCTTTTCAAAATATCGAGGATTTGCGCTTCCGTCTGGACAAGATCTTTTTCCAGCAGGTGATAATAGTTTCCTGGTGGTTGAATTTCGATGTAATCATAAAATTCAGCCACCTTCTCTGCCTCTTCCTCGGATTTCTGCATCATCGTTTCAAAAACTTCCCCTTTGTCACACCCGGAACCTACGAGGATTCCCTCCCGGTTTTTGGCCAAAAGGGAGCGTGGGACGCGTGGAACACGGTAGAAATAATTCACATGCGCTTCTGATACGAGACGGTAAATGTTTTTTAATCCTGTGCTGTTTGTGGCAAGCAGCGTACAATGAGAAGGTCTGGAACGTTGGTACGCTTTTCCCTCACCCATATAATCATTCAAATTTTTATGGTTCGTAATCTCTTTTTCCATGGCTCGCTTCACGAGTTTCCATAATAAATAACCCGTTGCTTCTGCGTCATAAATCGCCCGGTGGTGCTGGGTCAACTCAATATCGAATTTCTTACAAAGCGTATTTAAACGGTGGTTCTTTAATTCAGGCACTAGGAAACGAGCAAGCTCTAACGTATCGATGACTGGATTCGTAGACTTTTCCAGGCCGATGTTTTGATAACCGGCATTTAAAAAGCCCATATCGAAACTGGCGTTGTGAGCAACGAGGATGTCTTCTCCCGTCCATTCGTGGAAGTCCTTGAGGACCTGTTCGATTTCCGGGGCATCCTTTACCATGTCATCCGTGATTCCTGTAAGGTCGATTGTTGTTTGGGACAACGGTTGATGGGGGTTGGCGAAGGATTCAAATCGATCGATGATTTCCCCACCCTGCACTTTGACGGCCGCTAGTTCGATGATTTTATCGTACACTGCAGAAAGACCGGTCGTCTCCACGTCAAAAACCACGTAGACGGCGTCCTCAAGCTCCCTGTCCTGTTCCTCGTAAGCAATGGGGACTCCATCATCCACCAAGTTGGCTTCCACACCATAAATGATTTTCACACCATTTTTCTGGCCTGCGGCATGGGCATCCGGATAGGCTTGAACGACCGCATGGTCTGTGATGGCAATAGCTTCGTGTCCCCAATCTGCTGCTTGTTTGATCAGACGTGACGGGGAAACAGGCGCATCCATCGCACTCATCGTGGTATGGGCATGCAATTCAATCCTCTTCTCCCCTTCAGGCGCTTTATCTTCTCGCAATTTCGGTTTCACTTCATTGATGTCATTGGCCATCATCGTTAATTCGTTCGTGAAATTATCTGTCTGGATGCCACCACGCGCTTTGATCCACATGCCCTCTTTCACGTGCTTGAACAGTTCAGCATGATCGTCTCCGCGTGAGAACATTTTGATCGAAAAGGAATCCGTATAATCCGTCACTTTTAAGAGTAATAAATGACGTCCGGAGCGAAGTTCTTTGATTTCGACATCGAAAATATATCCCTGGACAGCAATCTTCTTCTCTTCTTCCTGGATTTCCTCCATTGGGATGATGTCATCTTGAATCTTGTAACCAATCTCAAGCGGCCCTTTTGGTTTGGAGTCGTCTTTATCTTTGGCTCTCTCTTCTTGTTCTTTCACCGCTTGCTGGACAAGTATTTTATCCTCTTTTTGACGTTCTTCCTGGAAACGTTTAATTTGTTCCGTTTCTTCTTTCACTCGTGTTGAAAGCATGAACGAAGGAAGGCCGCATTTGAGACAAAAACTTTTCAAAGGTTCTTCTAACTTTTTCTGTATGGCATGACTTTCGGCTAAGTTCCTGCAAGTTAACATAACCTTATTCCCGTTCACCTCAGGCTGCTGCTCCATCAATAAATCTTTATAGCTTGGTGTTAGGTTCGTTAATGTTTTGATGAAGCTCTGCCAGTATTCAAGCACATCATTAACTGAAAGTTCTTTTTCAGATGTCTCGATCGTCCAGGTCACATCAGCAATCGAACGGAAAGTCGCTACAAGTTTACTTGTAAATAAATCATAAACAGAAGGGGGCAGCGGTTTTGGCATAAGAAAGTGAAAATGCCACAATTTTTGTTCGCGATAGACCACCAGCTTCTGCATGCTGCTGTCTTTAAAGTGAGGCTCTATTAGATCATGCGGGAACTGAATCTGCTCCAGCAAATAGTGCATTTTTTCTTTATTGCTGACACTCAAACGGAATTCCTCCTCTTTCCTAACCCAACACCTGACATGGAAAAACCCTTGCTCTTTCCTTTAGCAAGGGTATAGTTTTCCAAAGAAGTATTAGGCTTTGTACCAGTTCTTAATATATTCTAAGACTTCACTAGTCTCTAATTCATTTTGATCGCCAGTTGCGCGTTCCTTCACTTCAACAACGCCTTCACCGGCACGCTTTCCTACCGTGATCCTTACAGGTACACCGAAAAGGTCGCTGTCGGCAAATTTTACGCCGGCACGTTCTTTACGATCATCATATAAGACTTCGATCCCTGCATCAAGCAGTGTGTCATATAATTGATCTGCCAATTCTTTCTGTTCTTCTTTTTTAGGATTCAATGAAAGCAAATGGACTTGATATGGGGCAATATTCTTCGGCCACGTGATCCCTCTTTCATCGTGGTATTGTTCTACGATTGCTGCAAGTGTACGGGATACACCAATACCGTACGAGCCCATGATCATCGTTTTCGCTTTTCCTTGATCATTAAGGAAGGTCGCATTCATCCGTTCAGAATAAAATTCACCCAGCTTGAAGACATGTCCCACTTCAATGCCCCTGGCAAACTTAATGATGCCCTCTCCATCCGGTGATGGATCTCCTTCTTCGATAAACCGTAAATCGGCATAAGTTTTGACAGCAAAGTCTCTTTCTGGTGTTGCATTCTTAAAATGATAGCCCTCTTCATTCGCTCCACAAGATACGTTCACCATGGCTTGTACAGCATGATCAGCGACAACTTCCACTTCTTCAGTTACTCCAATCGGTCCAAGAGAACCGAACCCTGAACCAAGCAGTCGTTTAGTATCTTCTTCAGAAGCAAGTTCAACTATATCCGCATCATAAAGATTTTTCAATTTAACATCATTTACTTCATGATCTCCTCGGGTAAGCGCAAGAACAAATCTCTCATCTACTTGGAAAAGGATCGACTTGATGCCTTCCTGTAAATCATGACCCAGGAATTCAGCAACATCCTTCATCGTCTTTTGACCTGGTGTTTCTACTTTTTCCATCGTTTGAGGAGTCGCTGTAGACTTTTCATACGCCGCCACGACCGGAGCCATTTCAATATTCGCCGCATAGCGAGAAGTATCTGAATAGGCAATGACATCCTCGCCTACTTCAGATAATACCATGAACTCATGGGTATCTTTCCCGCCCATGGCTCCGGAGTCTGCGATGACAGCACGGAAGTTCAACCCGCAGCGTCTGAATACATTCGAGTAGGCTTCGAACATTTTGTCATAGGTTTCATCAAGGCTTTCGTAGGATTCATTGAAAGAGTAGGCATCCTTCATCAAAAACTCTCTTCCACGTAGAAGACCGAAACGAGGACGGGCTTCATCACGGAATTTATTTTGAATTTGGAAAACCGTCAAAGGAAGTTGCTTATAACTTTTCACTTCATGACGCACGAGGCTTGTGATGACTTCCTCATGGGTGGCACCAAGGGCAAACTCCCGATTGTGTCGGTCGTTCAAGCGCATCAGCTCGGAACCGAACGTGGTCCAACGTCCCGTTTCCTTCCAAAGTTCTGAAGGCTCAAGGGCAGGCATCGCCATTTCATGAGCCCCGATTTTCTCCATCTCTTCCCGAACAATATTCTCAACCTTGCTTAATACTCGGCGGCCGATCGGCAGGAAGCTGTAGATGCCTGATGCAATCTGGCGTATGTAACCAGCACGAACGAGGAGCTGATGGCTCTTGATTTCAGCATCAGCAGGGTTTTCTTTAAGGGTAGGTATTAACATATGACTTTGTCTCATAACATGCACCTCAGTTCTATTTAATTGAAGTTTATTAAAGGAGGAAATCACTAGTCTCAAAGATTCCACTTCTTTATTTGACGTTAATAAAAAGAAGCCAGAAGCCTAGGAATCACCGATCACCTCAGGACTTCCAGCTATAAAAAATCACAAGAATAAACGTTGGATATCGTTCCATGTGACGACGAGCATCAATAACATAAGTAAAGCGAATCCGATGAAGTGAACGATCCCTTCTTTTTGAGGATCGATCGGTTTCCCTCTGAGCCCTTCAAGCCCTACGAATAAGAGACGTCCTCCATCTAAAGCAGGGAGAGGCAGCAAGTTTACAATTCCAAGGTTGATACTCAAGATGGATGTCCACATGACGAAATTCGTGAATCCTGTGCGGACGACCTGGTCTGTGGCATCATAAATTCCGACAGGCCCTGAAAGCATATCTAATGAAAATTGTCCGGTCACTAATTTACCTAGATTCGTTAATATCAATGCTGACCACTCATAGGTCTGCGTAAACCCGAACGTTAATTTCTTTGCAAAAGACTCTTCAAAAGCACGGGCGACACCCACTTGGCCGATGGTCGTTTCTCTACTTTCAACGGCGGCAGGAGTGATGTTCAACTGCTGAGTGGCACCCTCACGATTGATCGTCAATGTCACTTCTTCGTCAGGATGAGCTCGAATGATGGTGGTGAACTCTTCCCATGTACTGACAGATTCGCCGTCCACAGCAACGACTTCATCACCAGCCTGTAGATCAGCCTGTGAGGCCGGGGAGTTCTCCTGGATCTCTCCGAGTTTTGCTTCGTTCGAAGGGACCCCTTGAATGAAGCCAAGAATCATGAACAAAACAATCGCTAAGACGAAGTTCATCATTGGTCCTGCGAAAAGCTGCATCGCACGCTGCGGAACAGATTTTGATGCAAATTGACGGTTGTAAGGAGCAATTTGTGTTTCTTTTTCATCCATGACGAACATCGCTTTCGGGTCGACTTCAAAGAAGAGCTTTTCATCTTCATCGATTTCGTAACCTTCAATGACAAGGCGATGATCTAAGTCCGCGCGTTCGACTTCAATGACTCGCGCATGTGGATGCTTGTCTTTATTGTTTACGATAATTTTATTTACTTTTCCAGCTTCATTGAATTCAAGACCGATATGGTGGCCTGCTTTCAATTCAACGATTTCTGGATCTTCGCCAGCAACTCGAACATAGCCGCCAATGGGAAGAAGACGAATCGTATAAAGAGTTTCATTTCGAGTGAATGCAAAAATCTTAGGTCCAAATCCTATCGCAAATTCCCTTGCGAGCATTCCCGATCGTTTGGCAAATATGAGATGCCCCCACTCATGCACGAACACCAAAAGTCCGAACATAAGAATAAATGCAACCACTGTAGTCAAATGAAGCACCTTCCTTTTTCAGCTCTAATCGTTCTACAGGATGTGTATAGCGGAAGTGAACCATCATCGTTAGACGGTCGCATGAACTTCTCCAACAACCAGAGCTCTTAATTTATTTGGAAACGAACTCTTTCCCTCGTTTCCTTATCAATAGAAATTATGGTAGACAAGTCAGGGTTATGAATCCTGTCATGGTTTTCTAATGCTTGTTCGATGTATTTTTCAATATCAAGAAAAGAAATTTTGCCTTCTAGGAACTGCTGGACAGCTTCTTCGTTTGCCGCATTCAAGACCGTCGGCATCGAGCCCCCTGCTCTCCCTGCTTCAAATGCCATCCTTAAACAAGGAAAACGATCCATGTCCATCTTTTGAAAATTCAAAGTAGCGATCTCTTCCAAGTTCAAGTTTTTCGTGATTGGAAGCTCTTTTCGTTCAGGGTAAGTCAATGCGTATTGTATAGGCACTTTCATATCCGGCGTTCCCAGCTGGGCAATGACATTACGATCCACATATTCAACCATGGAATGGATGACACTTTCTCTATGAAGAATAACATGAATCTGGTCATAAGGTACATCGAAAAGCCAATGCGCCTCAATAACTTCTAATCCTTTGTTCATCATCGAGGCAGAATCAATGGTGATTTTCGCTCCCATCTTCCAATTCGGATGGTTCAATGCATCATCCACCGTGACTCCAGCTAATTCTTCCCTTGTTTGATCACGGAAGCTTCCACCAGATGCAGTAATGATGAGTTTATTGATGTCTCTCCTCTGTTCCCCATTCAGAGCCTGAAAAATAGCCGAATGCTCACTGTCTACAGGGAGGAGGTTAACATCATGTTTTTTAGCTTCTTCCATGACTAGATGGCCAGCCGTCACGAGCGTTTCCTTATTCGCAATTGCGATTTGTTTCTTTGATTGAATCGCTTTTAAAGTAGCAGGTAAGCCGATACTCCCCATGACTGCATTAACAACCACATCTACAGGTTCGGCTACACTTGCCTCAATTAAACCCTCCCCACCACAAAGAATCTGTGGATGGGCGACCTCTTTTTCCAGCTTTCTCTTCGTTTCTTCATCTTGAACGACGATCATGGAAGGTTCGAACTCTCGGATCAGAGGAAGAGCTTTTTCGACGTTTCTGCCAAACCCCATGGCATATAAAGAAAATTGATCTGGGTGCAAGCGAAGAACATCAAGGGTTTGAATACCAATCGAACCCGTTGCCCCAAGTAATGATACTTGCTTCATTGTTCCACGGCCCCTCTCTCCTATGAAATAAAGTTAATCAAATGCAGGATCGGTAAAATGAAGATCAAACTGTCGAACCGATCCAACACACCCCCGTGCCCGGGCAGGATTTTTCCGGAATCTTTGACTGCATAGTGACGCTTGAATGCAGATTCCACGAGGTCACCGATCTGACCTGCAATCGATACAAGTACAGTGACGAGTAACACGATAATCAAGGAATGCTCAAGAGGATGAACCAACTGGAAAATTAAAGCGACGACACAGGCAAGGATGATTCCTCCGACTGAACCCTCAATTGTTTTCTTCGGACTGATTTGCGGCCAAAGCTTGTGTTTGCCTAAAGCACGGCCGAACAAGTAGGCGCCTGTGTCTGTCGCCCACACGACAAATAATGCAAAGAAGATATATTCCAGCCCTTCTTCTCGTGTTTCCATTAGATAATTGAATCCCATTCCAATGTAGATCGCTGATAATAAAAGAAATCCAGCATCATCAAAAGTGAAACGGTTTTTGACGAGCACTGTGTAACTCAAAAGTACAAGTACCGCCAGCAATGTAATCTCGGATTTTGTAATGATGTCCCCAGAAGTAATGGATTCATCGAACACTTCATATGGAAACATCAGGGCCCACATGAGAAGCAAGCCGAGTCCAGAAGCTACCGAATAGCGGGCAATCTTTTTCATACGTACGAGCTCAAGTAGGGCGATGCTTGCAATGATATACACAAAAGCCTTAAAAGGCCATCCTCCCAACATGACGATCGGAAGGAAAATGAGTGCTGCAACGATGGCTGTAATTGTTCTTTGTTTCATAAGTCTTTTTCACACCTTATACTCCGCCGAAACGACGTTTACGATTTTGGAAGTCATAAAGAGCTTTTTCAAAATGACTTTCATCAAAGTCCGGCCAATAAACTTCTGTAAACCAGAATTCAGCATAGGCCAGCTGCCATAATAAGAAGTTTGACAACCTTTGTTCTCCACTTGTCCGGATAAGCAGATCAGGTTCAATCAACTCTGACGTGTACAATTCCTTAGAGAACATGGATTCATCGATATCGGATATGTCCACTTCTCCGTCTTGTACTTTAGAAGCAATTTGCTTGACTGCATGCACCATCTCATAACGACTTCCATAGTTAAGCGCAAAATTGAGGATCAGCCCATCATTGTCCTTCGTTTTTTCCATCGCTTCTTTGACAGCCTTTTGAGTATGTTCAGGAAGGACGTCAAAATCGCCGATGGTCCGGACTTGGACATTTCTCTCGATCAGTTCAGGCAAATATGTACTTAGAAAATCGACAGGGAGCTTCATAAGGAAGTCTACCTCATTTTTCGGGCGTTTCCAATTTTCCGTAGAAAAAGCATAAAGGGTAAGAACCTTCACACCGATATCTGAAGCATATCGAACGATTCTCTTCACAACACCCATGCCCTCTTTATGACCGGCAATCCGAGGCATTCCTCTATTCTTCGCCCATCGTCCATTTCCGTCCATAATGATCGCCACATGTTTTGGAATATGGTTTTCTTCAAGGCCTAATGGCTCGGTAGTGGGCTGCTTTTTATCTTTTTTGAATGGAAACTTGATAGGCATGTTCAATCCTCCAGTCCAATTGTTCCATCTATTTATTATATACTAAATCCAATAAAAATGCCGATATCCTATAAAGTGAGTGTATAAAACAAAGGCTCAAGATACGCACTAGACAACATGGAACGCATAATTAAAAGGCCCTTGGGAAGAGCTCTTCTCTTCCACTAGACAGGTGGGTAATGTCGAGGGTGTCTGTGCTCTCTTAGCGGATGCCTTCTTATAGGACAATGAATGTTTAATTCCCTAAACTAAAATAAAAGCCGCGCTGCCAAACATCTACAGCGCGGCTTGATACACCTTAAGGCATATAGAATTGGAGAATCAAACTTCCATGATTTCCTCTTCTTTTGTTTTTGCAAGTTGATCGATTTTCTCAACGTGCTGGTCTGTGACCTTCTGAACGTCATCCTGATAAGAACGAAGATCATCTTCCGTTAGCTCACCATCTTTTTCAAGCTTTTTCAGACGGTCGTTGGAATCACGACGAATGTTACGGATTTGTACCTTCGCTTCTTCTGAATATTTCCCTACAACTTTGGCAAGGTCCTTACGACGTTCTTCTGTCAGCGCAGGAATGTTGATTCGTACAACATTACCATCACTAGAAGGAGACAAGCCAAGATCCGCTTTCTGGATCGCTTTTTCAATTTCTGCAATTGCACTCTTGTCATAAGGTGTAATGACAAGCAGACGTGGTTCTGGTGCAGAGACTTGTGCTAGTTGATTAAGTGGAGTCGCCGCTCCATAGTAATCCACATACACGTTATCAAGGATTGAAGGATTCGCACGACCCGCGCGGACCGTTGCAAGCTGACGAGAGAAAGCTTGTGTGGCTTGTTCCATTTGTTGCTTCGTTTCATTAATTACAGCATCAGACATGATTATTTCCCCCTCACAATTGTTCCAATATTTTCGCCCATTACGGCTTTCTTGATGTTTCCGTCTTCTGTTATTGAGAATACCAATAAATCGATATCGTTGTCCATACATAATGATGAAGCTGTAGAATCCATAACCCCAAGACCTTCGTTCAAAACGTCCATGTAAGAGAGCTGATCGTACTTCACAGCATCTTCATTGGTTTTAGGGTCATCTGTATAAACACCGTCTACATTGTTCTTCGCCATTAAGATTACATCCGCTTCCACTTCTGCGGCTCTTAGAGCAGCTGTCGTGTCTGTAGAGAAGTATGGGTTCCCTGTCCCAGCCGCAAAAATGACGACGCGTTTCTTTTCTAGATGACGAATCGCTTTCCTGCGGATGTAAGGTTCCGCTACTTGTCTCATTTCAATGGAGGTTTGGACACGGGTCGGAATCCCTAAGTTTTCCAGACTATCCTGAAGGGCAAGTGAGTTCATGACCGTTGCCAGCATCCCCATATAATCAGCGTTTGCGCGATCCATTCCCATCTCGGCTCCTACTTTACCGCGCCAGATGTTTCCACCTCCGACGACGACAGCGACTTCCACACCGAGTTCAGCCACTTCTTTGACCTGACGGGAGACTGATTTAATGATGCTGGGTTCTAGTCCAAACCCTGCTTCTCCACTTAAAGCCTCTCCACTTAGTTTTAATACGATACGACGATAGCGAGCAGTAGTCATAGTTACCTCCCGTGTTTTAACTGTATTCCACTACATTTTCTTGCATATGGATCTGCAATTATGTAGCATGTTTGAAAATAGGGAACACCGGCAGTGTCCCCTATTTTTCATGTTCATTATTTTTTAACTTGGTTCATAACTTCATCAGCAAAGTTTTCTTCGCGTTTTTCCATACCTTCACCAACTTCGAAGCGATCGAAACCAGTGATTTGACCACCAGTAGAGGCTACGAATTGTTTTACTTTCTGGTCTGGATCTTTAACGAAGCTTTGGTCAAGCAGGCAGATTTCTTCGAAGAACTTGTTCAAACGGCCTTCGACCATTTTCTCAACGATGTTTTCAGGCTTGCCTTCGTTCATCGCTTGAGTCTTAAGCATTTCACGTTCTTTATCTGCTTCTTCTTGTGGAATTTCGTCACGGGAGACGTAACGAGGGTTTACAGCGGCTACATGCATCGCAACGTCTTTCGCTGCAGACTCATCTGTAGAGCCTTCAAGGACAGTCAACACACCGATGTTTCCGCCCATGTGAAGGTAAGCACCAAATGCATCGTTATCGGTCTTTTCTTTAATTACGAAACGACGAAGGGAAATCTTTTCACCGATTTTCGCTACGCGTTCAGTAATATAGCTGCTAAGTACTTCTCCATCACCGTGAAGCTTCTGCTCTAGAGCTTCTTCAACTGTTGCAGGCTTCTGAGAAAGCAAGTGCTGACCAAGATCTTTAAGCAAATCTTTGAACTGATCGTTCTTCGTAACGAAGTCTGTTTCACAGTTCACTTCGAAAAGTACAGCCGTGTTACCGGAAATTTCGATTGCAGCAGAACCTTCTGCAGCAATACGGTCAGCTTTCTTAGCTGCCTTGGAAATTCCCTTCTCACGCAACCATTCCATTGCTTTGTCCATGTCACCATCTGTTTCAGTGAGTGCTTTCTTACAGTCCATCATTCCAGCACCCGTTTTTTCACGAAGTTCTTTTACCATTTTAGCATTTACAGCCATTGTAAAGCCTCCTTATTAGTTGCATATAAGTATAGCTCTTGCGTTTCAGGACGCTTGAGCTGTTACGGATTCTTTAAAAAAGGTGATAAAGGTATACCCCCTTATCACCTTTTGACCCTTCTTACTCTTGAGCAGCTTCTACAGCAGCTTCAGTTTCTTCCGTTGTTTCTGTTTCTTCCCCTTGTTTCGCTTCAAGGACAGCGTCTGCCATCTTAGAAGTCAACAATTTAACGGCACGGATTGCATCATCGTTCGCAGGGATGACATAATCGATTTCGTCTGGGTCACAGTTTGTATCAACGATACCTACAACTGGAATATTCAATTTGTGAGCTTCAGCAATCGCGATGCGCTCTTTACGAGGATCGATAACGAACATTGCGTCCGGAATGCTCTTCATTTCTTTAATACCGCCCAGGAATTTAACAAGACGATCTTTTTCTTTAAGCATATCGACCACTTCTTTTTTAGGAAGTACATCGAAAGTACCGTCTTCTTCCATGCGCTCAATGTCTTTAAGACGGTTGATACGCTTACGGATCGTTTCAAAGTTTGTCAGGGTACCACCCAACCAACGTTGGTTGATGTAATACATGCCACAACGAGTCGCCTCGTCACGAACTGTATCCTGAGCTTGTTTTTTAGTACCTACAAAAAGAATGTTACCGCCGTCAGCAGCGACCTCTTTTACATAGTTGAATGCTTCATCAACTTTCTTGACCGTTTTTTGTAGGTCGATGATGTAGATCCCGTTACGCTCCGTGAAGATGTACTTTTTCATCTTTGGATTCCAGCGACGGGTTTGGTGTCCAAAATGAACACCAGCTTCAAGTAGCTGTTTCATAGAAATTACAGACATGATAGTTCCTCCTGTTTTGGTTTTTTTAGTATCCTCCGCCTCTTTCATCTTCTCTAGTGAACTCTAAAAAAGAGCAACCTCACTTGAGAATCCAAAGGCGTGCGTATTGACACCGTCAGTAAATATATCATAACACACGGGGCCATTCAAGTTTTTTTCGTAGGTTTTTGATGAAATTTGAATAGTAATTCGATTTCTGTCTTCCCTTTATCCAATTTTCTCGCAATTTCTTCATTACTATAACCTTTTTCTTTCAATTCAAATACCTGCGAATGAAAAGATGGCTGATAGCTTTCCTTTTCATTCAGCTCAGGCAGGGTGTAGCTGGGGGAAGCTTCTTTGTCCGCGATAACTTTCTTTTCTGAGTGACTGTTAACTTTATCATTTCTGTTTTCATTTTGAGTGTTTTGAGAATCAGAAGGGGCACTTTTTTTCCTGACGAGGCTTTCCATTCGTTTATTTTCTTCTTTGATTTCCATTAAATACGAGGTGAAAAGATCCTCAATTTCTGATGCCACTTGTTTTTGTCTAAGTTCAAGTTCTTCAGTCTTGCGTACCTTTTTCATCATGATAAACAGTGCAAACAGTAGTACACCGTCAATGATAAAGCTGAAAATCAATAAAAACACTGTCATGTCTATCCTCACCATTCATTTCTGATCCTATTTCTTCTCATTTTCCATAACTCTCACTACTGCAGAACATCATTTCACCCTGCTCTAAAAACAACATTCACATCACGGTAACCTTTACTGGTCCGTATGTGATACTTGCCGAATCCGATATCTAAAAATAATTGCTGCGTCACTTTTATGTAGGTGTTTCTTGAAGCTACACAATCGCTGTGAAGGATCGAATTCTCAATGAATAGATCTTGTCCAGCTTCCATTGAAGCCTGGTTGACAGATCCTACTCTTCCATCCTGGGCTGTTTTTATGAGAGCTTTCCCCATCCACCATACCATAAATCGTAATTTTTTCGTGAAAAACAGATAGTTTCGCTTCCTTCAGCTTCATACCCTGACCTGCCTAAACGGTTACAATTTCTTGCAGCGCACCTTTCAGCTTATAGATCGCTTTCGCATGGATTTGGGAGATCCGGGAGGTGGTCAATTCTAAAACCTGACCGATCTCTGTTAAAGTAAGCTCTTCATGATAGAAAAGACTGATGACGAGTTGCTCCTTCTCGTTTAATCGGTCGATCTCTCTCGCTAATTCTTCATAGTTTTCCTTTTTGATCACTGATTCCGATGGAGTGAATGTTCGATCATCCGGAATGGAATATCCGATCCCTTCTTTTTGATCCTCTCTTCCATCATTCGGTTTTTCTTCCATAGAAAGCACATTTGCAAAAAGAGAATCCTTGACTGTCTCCTCCACTTCTTCTGGAGATATGTTCAGAGATTCAGCAATTTCATTGGATGTTACCGGACGTTGCAATTCCTGCTCCAGCTTTTCTGTCATCTGTTCGATTTTTTTTGATCGGTCTCTTACTGATCTCGGAAGCCAGTCTTCTTTTCGTAAACCATCCATGATCGACCCTCTGATACGGAAGGATGCATACGTATCAAATTTCAGATCTCTTGTTCGATCAAATTTTTTCAGTGCATCATAAAGCCCTAACATTCCTAAACTTCTCACATCATCTTTGCTTACGCTCTTAGGTAAATGAGCGGAGATCCGCTGGACATGGTAGCTCACTAAATAGTCGTACTGCTGTACCAATTGATTTGCGGCCTCTCCATCCTGTTCATGTGTCCATAGATTCCACCACTGTTGTTCTTGAGGAGATAAACAGCTGGCCATTCCAATCCTCCCCGTCCTTTAGTTGGTTATTATTACTAAGCTCTTTACGAGTCTTCATTCAATAATTCACGCACCATTTTCGATGTTTCCTCTGCATCCATTTCCGTGGATGATGCTGTTTGAGCCGAGTCTTGACTGTTTTCTGTTGTTTCGTTAGGTGCAGTGACGAGACTCCAAAATGATCGAAACACGTAAGATAGTACAAAAAAACTAAAAAAACCTATGGTTCCTCTGTAGATCGCTGTATCAAAAGTTGTCACTTTAGCGCTGATTGTACATACGAATAGAAAACCAAAAACAGCCGCCCATAAATTCCACAGAAGTGTCCCTTTCATCAAATCACACTTTCCCCTTGATTCACTTTCCTTATATGCAGGTCCGTTGTTTCAGGATTGAATTCAATCGTGCGCCCGCATCCCCCGCCGACGTCTTCAGCCAAAATCGGTATATGAAGGGATTGAAGATTCCCTTTCACCGCTTCCACGTTTCTCGGGCCTATGCGCATCATGTCACTGGAAGAGGTGAATTGGAACATTTGTGCCCCACCTGCCAGTTTCGCTTTTAAACGGTAGGATGAAGCTCCAGCACCTTTGAGGGCTGCCATCAAATCTTCGATGGCTGTATCTGCGTATTTCGCCCTTTTCAGCCCCTGCTTTTTCGCAAGGGAAGACTCAGGCAGCATAATATGAGCCATCCCCGCCAATTTTTTCACTTCGTCATAAAGGACGATACCAACACAAGACCCAAGCCCTGATGTACGGATCAAATCTGGAGAATGAACAATTCCCATATCTCCGATACCAATTCTTACAATCTGTCCTTCCTTAATCATCTTCACGCACTCCTAAGGAAGAAAAAATCTTCTGATAGGAGGAAGGATCGGGAAAAAGGAAGAAATGACCTTCCAGGAATTCACCTTCCCCTCCTTCTCCATCCGTTAGAGAAGTCTTGATGACAATGGCTGCATCACTCACTTGGGAGAGTTCAATTAACCCCATACTTAAAATAGCCCCCACCATATCTTGAGAAATCGATGGAACCGTTGATTGAATATCCAATTCTGTGAAATCGCAAAGCGCGGTAAGGTATGCACCTGATAGGATATTCCCTAATTCCTGGAGAGCAGACAAAGCCATTTCAGAACCCCCATCAAAACCCACGGAGGCGTTGGTCATAAGCTCTACAAAGTGACGGGCTTGGAAAGGAGCCATGATAAAGAACATGGTGCCCGGAGCCTCCCCTTCCATCCTTTGAAAAATGCTGACCACTTCTTTATCTGCTCCACCAGCAAGATCCATCACTTGATCAAAGTCCACCACTTCTACCCCTGGGACATGCATCTCTATTTTCTTATGAAGCAGTTTGGACAGAGATGTAGCCGCATGACCTGAGCCTATATTGCCGATTTCTTTCAAGACGTCCAATTGAATCGGACCAAATCGTTCAGTGAAATTCTTTGAATTAGACATAAAGCTCATTCAACTCATGAACGTCATCTTTGGCAAGAACTTTTTCTAAATTCAACAAAATGAACAGCCGCTGATCCATTTTGGATACCCCTTGGATATACGCTACCTCAACCGTGCCTACCACTTCTGGCGGAGGCTCGATGCTTTCTTCATCAAGATCCAAAACATCGTTTGCCGCATCCACGATCAAACCGACATTCATATCATGTATTTTCACGGTGATGATCCTTGTCGCATCAGTATCGTTTACTTCTTCGATCCCGAACCTCTCTCTCAAGTCGATGACTGGTGTAACAACCCCCCTGAGGTTCAATACCCCTTTTACAAATGATTTTGTGCCTGGGACACGGGTGATTGGCATCATCCGCTCGATGGAACCCACCAGATCAACCGGTACGGTGTATTCCTCATCATTGATTTGAAATACGATCACTTTCAGTTTTTTGTTTTCTTCTGTCACTTTCTGTTCCCTCCTTTGTTACTTGATTAAAGCATTGCTATCCAGAATTAATGCCACTTGTCCGTCTCCTAGAATGGTCGCTCCTGAAATGGCGAAAGCGCCAGATAAGTAATCACCAAGAGACTTCAAGACGACTTCTTGCTGTCCAATGAAAGAATTGACGACGAGAGCGGCCATCTTTTCTCCTTTTCTAACGATAACCACGGAGTAGTAGTCCTCTTCTTCCAATTCTTCCGGTACATCCAGTACATCTTTTAAAAAGAGGAGAGGAACGACTTTTCCTCGGAAGTCGATGACTTTTTTGTTATGGGCGTGCATGATCTCTTCTTTTTTCACAATGGCCGTTTCAATAATCGATGAAAGAGGAACAGCATATTTTTCTTTTTGCACTTCTACAAGCATGACGGAAATGATTGAAAGGGTGAGGGGCAACTGGATAGAGAATACACTCCCCTCATCCGGCACTGAATCAACAGAAATATTACCGCCAAGAGACTCAATCGTGCTTTTCACAACATCAAGCCCTACTCCTCTACCGGACACATCAGAAATCGTGTCAGCAGTGGAAAAACCGCTTTCCATGATTAAATCGTACACTTGAGAGTCTGTCATTGTCGCTGCCTGTTCTTCTGTGACCACATGATTGCTTACCGCTTTTCGGACGACTTTGTCCCGTGCTATGCCGCCGCCATCATCAGAGATTTCAATGAAAACATGATTTCCACTATGATAAGCTTTCAGTTCTAGCTTTCCTGTGGCAGACTTGCCTTTGGCTTCTCTTTCTCCCGGACCCTCAATACCGTGATCGATCGCGTTCCGAATGAGGTGGACGAGTGGATCACCAATTTCATCGATGACGGTCCGATCCAGTTCTGTTTCTGCCCCGACCACACTCAAATCGATTTTCTTATTCAAATCCTTAGAGAGCTGGCGGACCATTCTAGGAAATCGATTAAACACTTGCTCGACCGGGACCATACGCATGTTCAGGATAATGCTTTGCAAGTCCCCGGAAATCCTTGTCATTCTTTCGACCGTTTCACGCAGTTCGATGTGCTTCAGATCATCAGATATTTGTTCAAGGCGTCCCCGGTCAATGACAAGCTCCTCAAACAAATTCATAAGAGCATCCAGTCGATCAATGTTGATGCGAATCGTTTTGTTCCCTACCTGCTTTCCATCTTTCTCTTCTTTTTGAGCAGTCGGCTTTTCTTGTGCCGCCATTTCTTTTTGTGAGGGCTTCGATTCATCTTTCGTTTCTTCAGAAATTTGATAGACAGTAACATAAACATTTTCAATTTCGGATACTTTTTTAATTTTACTCTCTATGTCCTCTGCTGCATCTTCTGTAACAAGTAAAACGTGAAAGGTGGTTTCAAATTCTTCGTTTTCCAATGCTTCTACAGAAGGGGAAGACTTGATGACATCTCCTGCTTGCTCCAATATTTCAAAGACCATATAGACACGTGCGGCCTTTAAAAGACAATCCTCCCTTAATGCCACTTCAATCTGGTAATTGTTTTTTCCTAGTTCACTAGATTGTTCCAAGGCTGCTTTTGTATATTCATCAATCGAAAGCGTGGGGATGGTTTCATCCTGCTGTGGTGCGACTGCCACCGAAGCGACGGCTGAACCTCCGCTCCCGTTTTCAATATTCTTCAAAAGCTCGACGACCCTCTCGACATTTCTTTCTCCTGATCCGCCTTTTGAAATATCGATGACCATCGCTTCCAAATCATCGACAGAATCAAAAACGACATCCAAAATGCCTTCGTCCACCGTCACTTTCTCATTCCGGACCGCATCGAGGACATTTTCCATTTTGTGTGTCAAATTAGAAAGGTCTTGGTAACCCATCGTTGCCGACATGCCTTTTAATGTATGAGCAGACCTGAAGATTTCATTGACAATGGAAAGGTCCTGAGGGTTCTTTTCCAAATGTAACAGTTGGTCGTTGATGGATTGCAAGTGCTCTTTACTTTCATCAATAAAAACTTCCAAGTACTGATTGGTTTCCATAGGACTACCTCCTTTTATTTTGAAGAGATTCTACAATACTGCGACTAATTTCATTTAATTTCTGGACGTCATCGGCAAGACCTGATTTCACAATCGCTTTTGGCATGCCGTACACGACGCAAGTGCTTTCATCTTCTGCGATTGTGCAAACCGCTCTTCCTTGTTCCTTCATTGCGAGGATGCCTTCTAAACCATCAGCCCCCATCCCTGTCATGATGACAGCGGTGGTGGAGATCCCTGGCAGTTTTGCAATGGAAGAAAACATCACATTCACCGAAGGTCTATGACCATTCAGGGGTCTGGATTCATTTAAATGAATGACGAGGCGCTGGTTATGCTTTACAACTTCCATGTGATAGCCACCGGGTGCGATATAGGCAACACCGTTATGTATTTCCTCCCTATGTTCGGCTTCCTTCACTGAAATTTCAGACAGTCGATTGAGACGAGAAGCCAAGGATTTCGTAAATCCTTTCGGCATATGTTGAACAACTAAGATCGGTGCAGGAACGCTTCCGGGAAGAGATGTCAAAACTTCCTGCAAAGCTCTTGGTCCCCCGGTGGAGGTGCCGATGGCAATGACATGGCCTTCCTCTTTCATATCGTCAGGGACACGAACTTTTTCACTAGAGCTTTCGGATGGTGGATTCACCTTGGCCTCCCCTGCAATAAGAACCTTGCGGACGACATCTTTGTCTACCTTTTCCATATCAAGAGAAATGGACCCGGATGGCTTTTGTATGAAGTCCACTGCTCCAAGACTCATGGCTTTCATCGTGCTTTCCGCCCCCTCTTGCGTCAAACTGGACACCATCACTACAGGAAGGGGGGAACTTTCCATGATCTTTTTTAATGCTTCTAATCCGTCCATCACCGGCATTTCAATATCCATCGTTACGACATCAGGACGTAAGACATCCAACTTTTTCAGACAATCTTTACCGTTCCTCGCCGTCCCAACTACATGAATCCGGTGGTCTTTTTTTAAAATTTCCGTCAAAACACGCCTCATGAAGGCGGAATCATCGACGATTAATACCCTAATCTGCTTCATCTCTCTACCTCTCAAAAACAAATCTCTTTAATTTATCTACGAACGAAAGAGGGGACTCATGAGAGTGGCTTTCGTTCAAATAATCACGCACCAACTCCTCAAGGGATCGGCTTACTTTGCTTTTAGGCCTGTCGATCACAAATGGCTGCTGTTTATTGACCGCTTCAAGTACAGACCTGTCATCAGGTAAAACACCTAACAAAGCCACTTCCGCTTCTAAGAATCTCTCGACCACAAGGGATAGTCGATCGAAAGTATTCCTGCCATTTTTCTCGTTAAGCGAACGGTTCACAAGGATTTTTATCGGCAGACTTTTGTCTTTATGTACAAGATGCTTAATCATCGCGTAACCGTCCGTTAACGAAGTGGGTTCAGGAGTAGTAACAACGATCGCCTCATGGGCCGAGCTGATAAAATGCAGGCTGTCCTGAGTTGCTCCAGCTCCCATGTCGAAGAGGATATAGTCGAAAGACTTGGTCAGCTCTTCGAATTCGCTTTGAAAATAGGCGAATTTTGTTTGATCAAGTTCAAAAATGTGAGAGAGCCCCGAACCGCCAGCAATATAAGATAAGGATTCTGGCCCTAGTTCGATAATATCACGAATCGACATTTCTTCCCGAAACAAGTCGACAAATGTACGTCTTGGTGATTTCCCCATCAAAATATCTATGTTACCCATGCCGATATCCAGATCAAAGATCAAAACCTTCTTGTCATTTCTCATGAGCTGCAACGCAAAGTTGATGCAAAAATTCGACTTCCCCACACCGCCTTTCCCACTAGCAATGGCAATGGTTTTAGCTTGTTTTTCTCCTTCCATTTCTTGTATTCGCCTTCGAAGGACTTCAGCTTGATCTTTCATTTGCAAACCCCTCCATAATCTCTCTTGCAAGACCCATGGCCGAGGCTGTCTTAATGTCATCCGGTACATTTTGACCATCTGTCAAATAAGCGACTCCTACATCATGAGTAAGGACCATGTTTACGGCATTGCCCTTCCGTGCGGTTTCATCCGCTTTCGTGAAAATCAACTGATGGATCGGAATATCGTTGAATTGTTCGAGAATCTCGCTCATGTCGGCGAATTTACTCGTCAATCCTAAGACAAGGAAATTATCCGATTCCTCGTCAAAATCGATCATCTTCTGAAGTTCATGGATGAAGGATGAATCTCTGAAGTTTCTTCCTGCCGTATCGACAAGGACGAGGTCAAAATCCTGAAAACGTTCTTTTGCCTTCTTATAGTCCTCCATGCTATAAGCAACTTCTAGTGGAATATCCAAAATTTTTGCATATGTCTTCAACTGATCGATGGCAGCAATGCGATAAGTATCTGTTGTAATGAAACCTACCTTTAGTTGGTGGTTTAAAGCTGCATCCGCTGCAAGTTTCGCTAAAGTCGTTGTCTTCCCAACACCCGTCGGTCCAACTAAATGGATGAACTTCTTATCATAAGCAGGCTTTCCAAACTTCTTTTGCTTCATAGATTCATACAGTTCCAGTCTCAGGAGATTTTCAACCTCGGCTAAATCGTCAAGGCTGGCTCCCTTTTCTAATAGACGTTCAATCATATTTCCCGCCACATCTTCAGAGATTTCCTGTCCTAAAAGGAACTGATAGGCCATTTCTAGCTTTTCAGGATAGGCTTCTTTACGATTTTGAATTAAAGACCTTAGATTTTTCAATTCTTCCATGATTTCAAGGTTCGGGTTGAAAGGCGACACCGGTTCTTCATTTCTCTCGACCGGCTTTGTCTCATGCTTCGTTTGGTGCTCATCAGACGGATCAATGGCAGCAATGACTTCTGTAATATCTTTTTTGAACAGGCCTAAAAACCCACCCGACTTCTTCACTTTGGAATTTAGGATCACTGCATCTGTCCCCAATTCGGTTCTCACTTTTTTCATGGCTTCCGGCATTGTCGCAGCTTGAAATTTTTTTACTCTCACGCTACATTCACCACCCCTACACTCTGGACTTCTACCGTTGGTTCTAATTCGTTATAAGATAAAACAACGACTTGTGGTAAGAAACGATCAAGAAGTTGCTTCACATACATCCGTACCGCTGGTGAGCATAGAAGAATGGCTGTTTCTTCCTGTAAGGACATTTGTTCCACCTGTTCCGCTATCGCTGTAATAATGGTTTGCTGACTCTCAGGATCAAGGGCTAGATAACTTCCATGCTCTGTCTGCTGAATATGATCGGCAATGATCTTTTCCACTTTTCCAGAAACGGTAATGACTTTCACTAATTGATCGTCTTTTTTATACTGGTTCGTAATTTGCGCAGATAAAGATTGTCTCGCATATTCAGCTAACAGCTCTGTATCATTGGTCATTTTGGCAAAATCAGCGAGCGTTTCAAAAATGACAGGCAAGTTTTTCACAGAGACATTTTCTCGTAATAATTTCGCCAGGACTTTTTGTACATCTCCGACACGAAGCGGTTCTGGCGTTACTTCTTCAACGAGTATCGGATAGGATTCTTTCAAATGATCGATCAACTGCTGTGTTTCCTGTCTTCCGAGCAGCGCATGAGCCTGCTGTTTAATGACTTCAGTAATATGTGTCGATACGACAGATGGCGGATCCACAACCGTATAACCAGATAATTCCGCTTCATCTTTCTGGTCTTCTGTAATCCATTTTGCCGGAAGACCAAACGCAGGCTCTTGGGTGTCAATGCCATCGATGCCATCATCATCTCCTGGACTCATCGCTAAGTAATGGTCCAATAAAAGCTCACCTTGAGCTACTTCGTTCCCTTTCACTTTCAGGCGGTACTCATTCGGATTCAGCTGAATATTATCTCTGATCCTTACTACCGGGATGACTATTCCTAGTTCGATTGCCAACTGTCTTCGTATCATGACGATCCGGTCAAGGAGATCCCCTCCCTGGTTCGTATCCGCAATCGGGATCAAGGCATATCCGAATTCAAACTCAATCGGATCCATGCTGATCAAGTTCACAACGCTTTCTGGTGATTTCATTTGATCGCTCTCCGATTCATCCATCTCTTCAGGCTCTTCGAATTCCGGCTCTTTTTCCTGTCGGGATAACCAATACCCCCCAAAAGCGAGAACAGCAGCAATCAAAGTTGTCAGGAAGATTGGAATCGGTGTCAAACCAAGAAGGAAGATGGTTACAGCAGCAATGTAAAGCAACTTCGGATACCGAAGCAGCTGACTCGTGACATCTGTACTCAAATTACCTTCAGAGGCCACCCTCGTTACAACAATACCCGTCGCTGTCGAGATGAGAAGGGCAGGAATTTGACTGACGAGACCGTCCCCTACCGTGAGACGCATGTATGTATCAATCGCTTCACTGAAAGACATCCCCATCTGCACCATACCGATGATCAGCCCGAAGATGATGTTGATCAAAACGATGATGATTCCAGCGATGGCATCCCCTTTAACGAATTTACTCGCCCCGTCCATCGCTCCATAGAAGTCGGCTTCATTTTCAATTTTTTCCCTGCGTTCTTTTGCCTGGTGTTCGTTGATCATTCCTGCATTAAGGTCTGCATCTATACTCATCTGTTTTCCCGGCATCGCGTCCAATGTGAATCGAGCCGCAACCTCAGATACCCTTTCGGCACCTTTCGTGATGACGAGAAATTGGATGATGACCAAAATGACAAAAACAACAAACCCGACTAGTGGGTTACCACCAATGACGAACGTTCCAAATGTCGCAATGACTCCACCCGCTTCTGCTTCTGAGAGAATGGAACGAGTGGTTGAAACATTCAATCCCAAGCGGAATAAAGTTAGTAATAATAACAAAGTTGGGAAGACGGCAAACTGCAGAGCTTCATCCATGTTCATAGACACAAGGATGACAATCAGGGCTAGGGTAATATTGATTAGGATAAAAAAGCTAAGGAGCCAACCCGGCAATGGTATGACAAGCATGACGATAATTAAGATCACGCCGATAAGTACAGATAAATCTCTTGCTGACATAAGGGTTTACTCCTTTCTTACATTTTTCTTTCTAATTGATAGACATAAGCCAGCACTTCAGCAACAGCTTTATAAAACTGTTCATTAATCGGCTGGTCAATTTCTGAATGCTGGTACAAAGCTCTCGCCAACGGTCTATTTTCCACGGTGACCACGTCATTCGATTTCGCCACTTCTTTGATTTTTAGAGCGATAAAATCTACGCCCATAGCGACAACATATGGAGCATCTGACTTCGCTTCATCATACTTGATGGCGATCGCATAGTGAGTGGGATTGGTAATGACAACATCGGCATCCGGCACCTCACTCATCATCCTCGCAGCAGACATCTGCCGCTGCTTTTCCTTGATTTTAGCTTTGATTTGAGGATCACCTTCAATGTTCTTATGCTCATCCTTGATGTCTTTTTTGGACATGCGGATATTTTTTTCATGGTCGTATTTCTGATAGGTATAATCAAGGACGGATAAGATCAACAAGGCTAAGGCAGATGCCAGTCCCATGATAGTCGTAATCGTTCCGAAAAATGCCAGTGCGTCTTCCACCGATTTTTGTGACATCATCATCATTTGATCTTTGTTAACCCAAATGATGGCAAAGGTGATGACGCCGACCATACTGATTTTCAAGAGCGATTTCAGGAGCTCGACCAATGCCCTTGCTGAAAAAATCCTTTTCGCACCTTTGATGGGATCCAATTTTTTTAAATCCATTTTCAAGGGTTCTCCTGTAAACATGATCCCCACCTGAAGTAGATTCGAAGCAATCCCAGCAACGAGCGCTACACCCATAATCGGCGCGATGATTTTTGATATTTCCACGGTCATTTCTACAAACATGGCATGGGTCTGTTCTTGAGAAAGATCTTTATGTATGTACTCATTAAAGGCCACTTTGTACATGCCTTTCAGTGTCCCTTCCATATAACCACCGAGTAGGAAAAGCGTTCCGAATATAAGGAGCAGCAAAAAGCCCGTATTCACATCCTGACTTTTCGGGACCTGCCCTTTTTTTCTCGTATCTTCACGCTTCTTTGGTGTCGCTTTCTCTGTCTTTTCATCCGCAGCAAAATACTGGAGATCAAGCTTTAACCAAACCATTATTCTCAACCTCCAAATACTTGCATAAGATCACGCATCGTCGTCAGCATCGTTTCAAATAAATTCCTTATGAGCATCACATAAAAAGTCATCGCAATGACAAGCACAGAGAGTGCAACAAAAATTTTCAAAGGTAAGCCAACGACAAAGACATTCAACTGTGGGACGGTTCTCGCGATGATGCCGAGAGCGATATCCACTAAAAACAGACACCCTACGATCGGTATGGCCATGAGAAAGGCGATGACGAACATTTGGTTGAAAGATTGAATGACGAAAAGGATCCAACCTTCTTCCCTTAAAGGCAAAAATTGATCAATAGCAATCACTTCATAGCTGTAGAACACACCATCAATCATCAAATGATGACCATCAACTGCTAATATAAATAAAAGGGTAATGATATATAAATACTGCCCAATCAATGGACTTTGAGCCCCGGTTTGCGGGTCAATCACGTTAGCAATGGCAAAGCCCATCTGAAAATCGATGAAACCTCCAGCGATTTGTATCGCGGAAAGGATGATGTAGGCTAAGAGGCCGACACCGATCCCTACAGCCATCTCTTTGAACAATAAGAGAAAATACTCCCCGTCAATGATCAGTTCAGGTGCAGGAACCGTGAAGTACATGATCGCAGCCAAGAAAAAGCTGAACGCGACTTTATGTCTTGTCGGAACTGTCCGATATGAAAAAAGAGGAAGCGTGACGAAAAAAGACGTCACCCTGACTAATATAAGCAAAAACGCTGGCACATTGGCCAAATCTATCGTATCCAGCATGTTATCCCACCAGGATATTCAAGTTGTTAAAGATATTGGCGGTGAATTCAACCATATTGGTCAGCATCCACGGCCCAAAGACAATGAGACCGATCATAACCGCTACGATTTTTGGTATAAACGCAAGCGTCTGTTCTTGAATTTGCGTCGTTGCCTGAAAAATACTTACAAGCAATCCGATGGCAAGTGCCAAAATCAATAAGGGGCCAGATATAAGGAGGACGGTATAAATGCCTTCTTTCGCAAACGATATCACCATATTACTGTTCATTCTCTAAACCTCCGATCTTAAAAGCCTTCCAATAATGATTTTGATATTAAATACCAACCATCCACTAAAACAAAGAGTAGAATTTTAAATGGTAAAGAGATCATGACTGGTGGAAGCATCATCATTCCCATGGACATAAGGACACTAGCGACCGCCATATCTATGACGAGAAATGGAACAAAGATCATGAATCCCATTTGAAATGCCGTTTTCAATTCACTGATGGCAAATGCGGGAACAAGAGTCGTCAACGGGACGTCCTGTATGCTTTCAGGTGCTTCCAAGCCTGAATAATTCATAAACAAAGCCAGATCCTTTTGTCTCGTATGTTTTCCCATGAATTCTTTCATAGGTTCACTCGCTTCCTCATAGGCTTCATCCAACGTAATCTCTTCATTAAAGAGCGGCGTCAATGCTTGTTCATTCACTTCCTGAAACGTAGGAGCCATAATGAAGAATGTTAGGAATAATGCGATACCGATGAGGACTTGATTGGGGGGCATGGATTGAGTAGCCAATGAAGTCCTGACAAAAGACAAGACGATCAAAATCCTTGTAAAGCTTGTCATTAATATTAAAATTCCCGGCGCCAAGGATAGGACCGTCAGCAATAGAAGCAATTTGACAGAAGTTGCCACGCTCTCCGGGTCGGAGCTTGAGAAGATATCAATGAATTCATTCATAATCAGAATCCCTCCTCTTCTCATCCATGACTTTTTTCCTTTTATCTTTCATATCGTTCAATTGATTTTCAAACAGCTGCTGAAATTGTATAGAAGAATGGCTTTCTGATTCTTTCCTGTCTTTCCATTTGTCTGTCCATTTTTTTATGTTCAATTGAGGGGAGTGACCACCATTCAGATCTTGATTTATCAACGTCTGTTTCGTCTCTTCTTCAGTAATTTCTGTAATGATCTGTACCGTTTCCCCTACTCCTAGAATAAAGACCTGCCCTCCAATGCGGACAGCCTGGATGGAGCGGTTCGGACCCAGGTTCATCCCACCGAGATTTTCCATCGTGCGGTTTTGATTGAACATTTTATTTTTTTGATTAAAGAACTTAAGCAATCCATATAGGAGAGCCACCACAAAAATCAATGCAAAGATGAGCTTAACCACTTTCCACACAAGACTGCCCCCGGTATCCATTTCAACAGGGGAATCTGATGTTTGCTGATCTTCCTCCTGCCCACCTTCAGACGAAGGACAACCCTCGAGTTGAGGGTTCTCCAAACATTCAAAGGCCGTGGGCTGTGCAAGTCCTTGTCCAGGAAACACACCCATCATCAGGATGAACAGAATAGCTGCAACTGTCACTCTTGATGTATAAACCATGTGCATTCCTTCTTAACTCAACGCTTTTTGGATAGCCTCGATCACTCGATCAGCCTGGAATGGTTTTACGATAAAATCTTTCGCTCCAGCTTGAATGGCATCCACAACCATGGCTTGCTGTCCCATAGCCGAACACATAATGACTTTGGCATCCGGGTATTGGCCTTTGATTTCTTTCAATGCCGTGATTCCATCCATCTCCGGCATCGTAATATCCATCGTGACCAAATCCGGTTGCTCCTCTTTATATAGCTCGACTGCTTTCTTACCGTCTTCCGCTTCTCCAGCAATTTCATAGCCATTTTTCGTTAAAATATCTTTCACCATCATTCTCATAAATGCCGCATCGTCTACGATTAATATTCTTTCTGCCATGTTAAATCCTCCCTAGTAATCCATTGTTTATCGTAATTTTGTCAAACGTTCTTTCGGACTCAAAATATCCGTCACCCGTACGCCGAAGTTCTCATCAATGACGACAACTTCTCCTTTGGCCATCAGTTTCTCATTGACATGGATGTCCACGGGCTCTCCAGCTAATTTATCAAGTTCGAGCACGGAACCTGATGATAATTCCAATATTTCTCTTACGGAACGCTTTGTACGTCCAAGCTCTACCGTTACCTTCAATGGAATGTCCATCAACATATCCAAGTTCTTTTGCTCGGACCCATTCAATTGAACAGGACTGAAACTTTGAAATTCTGCCGTTTGGACATTTGCATCTTGTGCTGTTTGGCCGGCTGGTCCTCCTACATATTGCGGGGAATGAGGAGCCTCCTTTGTAGTAGAAGATTCATAGAATGTGTTGTCAGGCATGCTTCGCCTCTGTTCTTCTTGCTTCTGTGAAGAAGGCTGTTCTTGCACCTGTTCAGGTTCACTCTTTGAAGATGGTTCTTCTGAAGCCCTGAAGCTCTCTCCAACCGTGGGTTCTTCCTGCTGTGGATTCATTAATTCTTCTACAAGCTCTTTCGCAAAGCTCACAGGGATGAGCTGCATGATATTTGAATCAATTAAATTTCCTACTTGAAGCTGGAAGGACACTTTTACAAGCACTTCCTCATCAGGAATCTTATGCGTTCCTTCATCCTCCTCCAAATCCAGCACATCGATGGCCGGCGGAGATATGTCTACTTTTTTGTTGAAAATCGTGGACATACTTGTAGCCGCAGATCCCATCATCTGATTCATCGCTTCCTGTACGGCGCTCAATGCAATTTCATTCAAATGTTCATCTGGATCTGTACCGTCACCGCCCAACATCAAATCAGCAATAATTGCGGCATCCTTCGTTCGAATGACGAGTACATTTTCCCCTGAAAAACCATGGGTATAGGTAACGCCGATCGCTACGTGCGGCTTCGGAAATTCATCAGGTAGATCTTTCCTTTCCAACACCGTAATCTGCGGCGTCGTAATATCAACCTTTTGATTCAATAGCGAAGAAAGTGCAGTCGCTGAACTTCCGAATGAAATGTTGCCGATCTCACCTAAAGCGTCTTCCTCCAGCGGCGAAATCGTTTCTTCCTCTGCTAAACTCGAGGGTCCCTCTTCGTTGTCCGTGTCACCCCCGCCGTTCAATAGCGCATCAATTTCATCTTGGGATAACATATCATCACTCATTTTCTCCGGCACCCCCTTGATATTCCTCTAACACTTGCACAGCCAGCTTATTTTTGGATTTCCCTGGCTGTATGTAAAATTTCACTTCATCATCAACTTTCATTTTCAGCGGTTGGTCGATCGGCTGGTCGAGTCGAATGACATCTTCTTTACCTAAGCCCAAAAATTGCTCTATGCTCATGTCGGCCTCTCCCAATACCGCCCGAACATCCAACTCCGCTTCCTTAATCGTATGGCTGATCGCTTGCACTTCCTCTGGATCGCGATTTTTCGGCTTTTCTTTTTGCATCCAATAGTGAACGGATAACCTCGGGATAATCGGTTCTAATACGACATGCGGTATACATATATTGATCATTCCGCTAGTCTCGCCTATGGTCGTGTTCAATGACACGACGACTACGGTTTCATTTGGTGAAACCATCTGCAAAAATTGCGGATTCACTTCAAATTCTTCCAGTAAAGGATCGATATCGACAATCGAGCCCCATGCTTCTTGATAATTTTCCAAGGACCTTTCAAAAAGATGGGACATGATCGTTGTTTCAATTTCGGTCAGATTCTCCACTTTGTTGACGCTGCTTCCTTTACCTCCAAGCACACGATCCATCATGGCATAAGAAACGTTTGGGTTTGCTTCTAACAAAATCCGTCCTTCAAGGGGAGGCACGCTGAAAATATTCAGGATCGTCATCGTAGGAATCGATCGGATAAATTCTTCATAAGGCAACTGATCCACCGATGCCACTTCAATGTTCACATAAGTTCTCAGCTGAGCTGAAAAATAGGTCGTCAACAATCTGGAAAAATTTTCATGTATTCGTGTTAAGCTTCTGATCTGATCTTTAGAAAAGCGGAGCGCTCTCTTAAAATCATAAACCCTTACCTTCTTTTCCTTTTTTTCTTTCTTTAGCTCTTCTGCATCCATCTCTCCAGTAGACAGGGCTGAAAGCAATGAATCGATTTCATTCTGCGAGAGAACCTCTTCTGCCAAAACCTCACCCCCCTTTCTTTTTCTCTATTATTGAAGGACTTTGTTTACCGTGTAGACGTCTGTGACTTCTCCTTCAGACATGAATTCATTCAGTTTCAATTTCACCTTCGCTTCAAGGTCTGATAATCCGGACTGAAACGTCTCTGAATCCATGGTCGATAATTCTTTCAGCAAAACATTCTGCATTTGAAAATCTCTCTTTTTTAATTCTTCCATAGACTCTTTGCTGTCCGTCACGACACGGAAGCTGATGCGGACATAATCTCCGTTTTGCAAGTCCGTGGTAATCTCTTCTGTTAAAAAAGAGGCTTCACGAATATCATCGATCGATCGATCTCCACTCGCTTCGCTTTCCCCATTAAAATTGAGCACAAGCACAAGCGCTACGACACCGATGACAGTCAAAGTACTTAGCGTAATCACCATCACTTTAAATCCATTCATTTGCCTTCACCTGCCTTGTCTGACGCCCTGACCAGACCGATTTCTTTGTAAAACCTAGTGACCTGCTCAACCACCTGTCCTTCACTCTCTTTCACAAGGAACGTCCGGCCGGTGGTTGTTATCACTGTCGTATCAGGGTTCGATTGGATCTGCTCTATGTAGATTGCGTTGAAAGTAAAAGGCTGACCATTTAATTTAGTTAAAGTAATCATCGTTATATAGAGAGGGGCGTTTATTCAGGCCCCTCTATCCCCTTTTATCGTTTCAAGTTGACGAGCTCTTGTAAGATTTCATCCGATGTCGTGATGATTCTTGTGTTGGCCTGGAACCCACGTTGAGCGGTGATCATTTCCGTGAAAGATTCAGCAAGATCGACGTTGGACATCTCCAGGGCCCCGGATACCATCTGCCCCGTTCCGTTTTGTCCAGCAACAAGAAGGTCATCAAACCCAGCGATAGGCTCTCCAGCATTTTGTGTATATTGGAAGGTATTTCCACCTAGTTTTTCTAGTCCGCTTGGGTTAGGGAAGTTCGCCAATAGTACCCGGCCGGCAACTTGTGGGTTCCCATTTTCATCAACATAATTAACCGTACCATCTGTTTGAATGCTGAAACTTTGAGCATTCTCAGGAATCGTGATAATTCCTGCGGCTTCTTCATTTGCAGCGTTTAATATGGGTTGTGAACTAGGAGTATCATTATCATCTGTAATAGATTCATAAGGCTGCCCGATCAGATACTTCCCTTCGTTACTTACGATCGCTCCATCAGAATCAAGGTAGAAATTACCTGCCCGTGTAAAACTCTGATTTACACTTCCAAGGTCAATTGTTTTAACACTTGGATCAATAAAGTCGCCCCCCGCTTCAGCGAGTACGAACATTCCATCACCCTCAAGAGAAAGGTCTAGTGGACGGTTCGTTGTTTGTCGGTTTCCTTGGGTGTGTATCGTATCGACCGAACCGACCTGTGAACCCAGCCCGACTTGTGAAGGGTTGAGCCCACCTCTTACATTTCCATCATCTCCAGCAATCGGCCCTTGAGCTGCAGACATCGTCTGACTCATCATATCCTGAAAAGTGACCCTTCCTTTTTTGAAACCATAAGTATTGACGTTAGCGATGTTGTTTCCAATCGTATCGAGCTTTGTCTGAAAACCTTTCATACCAGAAATCCCTGAATACATTGAACGTAGCATTTTGACGACATTCCTTTCCTTCGGTAGATTCATCTGCATCGATCGGTCAGCAGATGGGCAAGGCCTCCCGTTCAGGGTCCAGCCTATTCGTTTACAAAAATCGTTCCATTAATGTTCGTGAAAATTTGAGATTGCGTTTCACTGCGGTCCATAGCTGTCACGACCGTTCGATTCTTTGAGCTGACCACAAGTGTTGCTTCGTTGAGCACAACTAATGATTGGTCCACACCTTTTTTATTAGCTTCAGTCATTTTCTCTCCGATTTTTGACCAGGCTTGTTCACTGATCTCAATCTTACGGTCTCTGATCCGCTCCATCGCATGTTTACTCACTTTGATCTCTTTCGCTTCTTGAAGAAACTGTTGAAAGGGAACGTTAGGTTTCTGATTCAGCGGTTCCTTTTTCGGTATGGGTAACGGTCGATGTAATGATTGAATGCGCGGGTCCATGTTATTCCTCTTCGACTGGGGTCTCAGAATTACCGTTCACTTCACCGACTTTAGTAATGTATTCTACTGAGATTTTCTCCCCTGATTTAAGTTCTAAGTACGTTTCTGCCCCATTCTGATTGACTGCTTGAACAACATCTGTTTCTGTGCGATCCAATAATCCTGTTTCCTGATCATAAACAGGATAAGAGACTTCTTTTCCAATCAATCCACTATATTGAATAAGCGGAGGGAGATTCTGATTGTCCATGAATCTTTGAAAAGACTGCGACATATTGGTCATCTGTTCCAAGCTTGAGAACTCTGTCATTTGAGAAATGAACTCTTTGTCTTTCATAGGGTCCAACGGATTTTGGTTTTTAATTTGGGCCATGAGGATTTTCAAGAAGTCATCCTTACCGAGCGTACTGCTTCCAGAACTAAGAACCTGCTGGCTTTTCAAATATAGAGAAGGATCAATACTTGTCATACCATCACCTATACTTTCTCATTCATTAATATTTCGTGGAAAGAGAGTTCTTCGTCATTTGAATCTTCCACGTGGTCCTGTTCAAAATCATGCTTTTGTTCCCGCTGCTGATCCTGGTCTTTTTTGCCGCTATCCAACTGCTCATGCATCTGTTGGTGCAAAGCGGAGGCTTCCACTTTCTCTATCACCACTTGCTGCGGGGAAAACATATGTCTCAACTGCGATTTGTTTCCTTCCAGCATCTCTTTGGCTGCTTGACTCGTTACGAGTATTTTCACAGCCAATTCTCCATTGATTTGAGCAAATCTTACACTAAGATCCCCGAGGTTTCCTGGTTTCAACTTAATCAGCATTTCCATGTTGCCTTTGGGATTTGCAAACATGCGACTGGATTGAATGATTCTCTCCATCTCACTGATCAACTGTTTTTGAGAAGATGAGCCGTCTTGAGTCTGATTCATATGGATGACATGCTGTTCCACTTTTGTCATGGGTATTGTTGAAACATTAGATAATGGCTGATGCTTGGATGCTTGAAGGTTAGAATCTTGCTGAACTTCCTCTCCCAAAGCTTGCTTCACCCATTTGACGATGTCCTTACCTGTCACCGGTGTTTGTTGATGATAGGATTTAGGCACATCCATTCGGTTTTGATACATATGGACCAGCTTATAGAACACCTGTCGTTCTTGAATAGAAGCTTCTTTGGAAACCCGTTCCAGTACACCCTGTCCTAGTCCTTTTTCTTTGCTCGGTAAAGACTCGACGAGTTGCATGAATTTCTGCATCAACTCTTTCATTTCTTTACCTGCTTTATGAGGAACCTGAGACGAAGAATGATCTTCAGTAAAGGTCTGAATGATTTTTCTCATCTCCTGCCATGTCTTATGTATGTCTTTTTCTGTGTTGACAGGATTTGAATTGGATGGGATTTCTTTTCCAGTGAATGATGATGAAACAAGGTTGAACATTGAGCTTTCACCGTTCTCATTGACTGCCTTCATCAGGGATGTCAGTTCCTTGAATGTCAGGGCTAGTTCTTGATTCTCAACGGATAAGTCGGAAAAAGTTGCTTCAGGTATGAACTGTTGTTCCAACTCTTTCATGGATGAAACCACCTTCGAGAATAGTCCTCCGGAAGCCGCTTCTTTAGCTCTTCGGATGGTTTCTTTCCAATCCATCCCTTCGCCATCAGGCCCTTCCCCTTGTTTAACCAAGTTTGAAATCATCGCCTCGATTTTTTCGATCAGCTTTAGAAAATTCTCTTCCATTTCTTCTGCATGGATTTCTTTCTCATCCGTCATTGCGGACATCCCTTGGAGTTCGATGAGAAGAGATCCAAAAAGTGCTTTTTCCGGCTTTCCCTCGACATTTTCTTTCGTATTAGGATTCATTACCATTTTTTGAGAATTCCCTATCATTGTCATCATAGCTGTATTCATTTTTTACACCCCCTTTCAAGGAAGAATTATTCTTCGATAAGCATACTCGCGATGTTTGCTGCAGCTTCAGGATCCATCTGACCTAGGATTTCTCCTCTTTCTTCACTAGCTACATCATTCAAGACTTGCACCGCTAAATTTTGGTTCATATTTTCAAGAATAGGAGCCGCTTCTTCTGGATCCATTACCTGAAAAGATTGAGCCATTTCTGCCGCTTTTGAATTTTCGTTGTTCCCATCTTCTGATCTTGCCTCTTCCAAATCGGCTCTCAACTGCACTACCTGTTGTTCCAACTCATTGATTTGATTTTGCTTACTGTCAGCTTCTGATTGCAGTTCTTCCATCTCAGCTTCTTTGTTGGCAATGACGGCCTGTAATCGGTCCATTTCGCTGGCCTCTGAATTTTGACCTTCGGATGAAGCTGGAGTGGATAGACCTGGAATACGACTGGCATACTTCTCAGCTTCTTCAAAAACATTCACACCACTTAACGTAAGAACAATCAATAACAGCGTAATTAGGAAAATCAAGGGAAAGAAAATGGCAGCGATGATTTTAGAAAAAGATTTCTTGTTTTTTTGCGTATAGGCACTCTTTGCCATTCCATCACCTATTCTGAAAATTTAAGTATTGTTGCATAGATAATTCATCCATCTGTTTATTTTCTTCGTTTTTCATAAGATGCCATTGCTCGTCCCGCTTATGCTCTACAATTTTTTCAAACTTTTTCACCTCTATATGAGCAGCCGAAAGTTTGACTTGTTTTTGCTGCATATTCACTCTGGCTTTCTGGACAGCGGGCTGAAGGTGATCGATCGTCTCTTGTAAACCTTGTATGTATCGTTGATGTCGGACGATGGCCTCCGCTCTCACGGTATGGTTTTTCATCTCTTCCTCAAAGCTTTTTTCCGCTACTTCTTTCTTCTTAAGACATTCATAAAGTTTTTCTGCCTGTTTTTCGAAATTGTTGACAGCATCCTGATATATCTTCTGAGTCTTCTGCTTCTCTCTATCTCTCAGATCTCTGATTCTTTGGAATGTTTGAATATCAGCCATGTTTGCAGCCTCCTATACGAACAGATTTCTCAAATCTTCCACTGACTTCTCAAAACTTGCCGGTTCGTGAATCCCTTGTCTTAAAAATTCAATGATCGCAGAGTGATAGGAGATCGCTTGGTCGATTTCCATACTCGACCCTTTTTTATAAGCTCCAATTTGGATCAATTCACTATTCTCTTCGTAGGTAGCTAAAAGAGCCCGAAGCTTCTCAGCAGATTCTTTATGTTCAGGAGAAGCAATCTGCTTCATCACACGGCTGATGGATCTTAAAATATTGATGGCTGGAAAATGTCCTTGTTCTGCAAGTTTACGATCGAGAACAAAGTGACCATCGAGAATTCCCCTTACAGTATCGGAAATCGGCTCATTCAAATCATCGCCGTCAACTAAAACCGTATAAAAAGCAGTAATCGTTCCGTTCGTACTTGACCCTGTTCGTTCTAATAATTTTGGTAAGAGGGCAAAAACGGAAGGGGTATAACCTTTTGTCGTAGGTGGCTCGCCGGTAGCGAGACCAATTTCACGCTGCGCCATAGCGAAACGCGTAACAGAGTCCATCATTAAATTGACGTTATACCCTTGGTCGCGAAAGTATTCACTAATGGCTGTCGCGGTATAAGCTCCTTTCACTCTCATCAAGGCAGGCTGATCGGAGGTGGCCACGACGAGGATCGAATTTTTCAATCCATCCTCTCCCAGGTCATTCTCAATGAACTCTCTCACTTCTCGCCCTCTTTCACCGATCAGAGCGATCACATTCAAATCAGCTGAGCTGTTTCTAGCGATCATTCCCATCAAGGTACTCTTACCAACCCCACTTCCTGCGAAGATGCCGACTCTCTGTCCTTTACCGACAGTCAACAAGGTATCAACAGCTCTTACGCCGACTTGAATCGGTTCATGAATCGGTGGGCGCATGAGAGGGTTTGGAGGATTTTGATCTGTCGGATACCCCTTTAAACCAAGTGGCATTGCCGCTCCATCTAACGGGTATCCCGTAGCATCCAGGATCTTACCGACAAGTCCCATCCCTACTTTGACTCGCATGGGTTCACCGGTTGCTTCGACAATGCTGCCAGGTCGTACTTCTTTCACTTCACGAAAAGGCATTAAGAGGATGTTTTCATTGTTGAAACCGACAACCTCGGCCGCGATCTTTTCTTTTTGCTCAGACGTATGTATATAACACAAATCACCGACAGAGGCTTCCGGTCCTTTTGATTCAATCATGAGTCCGACAACTCTATGAATTTTCCCGTACCTTTTCATAGATTCTGCACTTGCGATCGCATCAAAGTAACGCTGACTATTCATTTCCCATCTCCTCATTCGCAACCGAGAGCAGTTGCTGTCTGAGTTCTGATAACTGTGTATCAATACTTCCATCAAGCCTTCCAAACTGTGACTCCACGATACAGGCGTCAGGGTCTAACTCTTCTTCTGCGTAAATGCTCAAATGCGAAGATGGAGTGATCAACCGTTCAAGTTCGTCAGACTGTTTATGGACAAAATCGTATTTTTCTGGATGGACATACAAAGCGACTTCGGGTTGCCCTTTGACCTCTTCAATCACTTTTTTAACCACTGGCAAAAACAATGTCGGGTCTTCTTCGAGTTTCACGTTGAGAATTTTCTCGGCTGTTTTCATAGCCACTTCTACGATCGACCTTTCACTATTTGTAACCATACGGTCATGCGAAGCTTTCGCTTGCTGGATGATTTCATTAGCCTGGGATAGTTTGTTTTGTAAGGCGTCGTATCCTTCCTTATGACCTTGCCTGAAACCCTGGTCCATCCCTTTTTGATAGGCTTCATTTTCTATCACTTTTTTCTCTTCTTGCCAAGTGGCTTTCAGAGACTCTATTTCTTCTTCCGTTGATCGAATCAACTGTTCTCTTTGATTCCTTGCTGCCGCTAAATCTTTTTGCGCCTGTTCTAACTCTTGATTGATTTGGAGACTTTTTTGCTCCTGTTCATTTTCCTGGACGTACGGTTCTTGAATATGAACGGGTCTTAAGCCAATGACTCGGCTATTTAGTGAAGGTCCATCCTTAGACAATGATGTCATCTCCTCCACCTCTTGCTATCACGATTTCACCAACATCTTCTAAACGGCGAATCGTAGAAACCACTCTCGTTTGGGCCTCTTCCACATCCCGAAGCCTGACGGGTCCCATGAACTCCATCTCTTCTTTGAAAGTAGTCGCCATCCGTTCAGACATGTTACTGAATACGATGTCTTTGACTTCTTCACTCGACACTTTAAGCGACAGACGCAGATCATCATTTTCAACATCACGGATGATTCTCTGAATTGCCCGGTTATCAAGAGCAACGATATCTTCAAAAACGAACATCCGTTTCTTAATTTCTTCCGCCAATTCCGGATCCTGTATTTCAAGAGAGTCAAGAATCGTTCTTTCTGTACTACGATCAACACCATTCAAAACTTCCACGACGGCTTGTATCCCACCTGTTTCTGTATAATCCTGGGTCACCGTTGTCGATAACTTTTTCTCGAGGATTTGTTCAACCTGACTAATCACTTCAGGGGAGGTGGAATCCATTGTCGCAATTCTGCGGGCCACGTCTGCCTGAAGTTCTTGTGGAAGTTCTGATAAGATCTGTCCTGACTGTTCAGGGTCAAGGTAGGACAAAACGAGCGCAATCGTTTGTGGATGCTCGTTTTGAATGAAATTAAGAATCTGATGAGCATCTGCCTTTCTTGCAAAATCAAACGGTTTCACTTGCAAAGAAGAAGTGAGGCGTCCGATGATATTAGAGGCTTCATCTGAACCTAGCGCTTTCTCAAGAATTGTTTTTGCATACCCGATTCCACCCTGCGAAATATAATCCTGTGCTAAAGCAATTTGATGGAACTGGTCTAGAATTTCTTCCTTTTCTTTACTATCTACTTTTTGAACAGAAGAGATTTCCAATGTCAATTGTTCGATCTCTTCTTCATCTAAGTGTTTGTACACCTGGGCAGCAACATCAGGCCCAAGGGAAATCAACAGGACAGCGGCTTTTTGCTTGCCTGTCAACTCTGACTTTCTCAAGGCCATACAAAGACCTCCTTAATCTTCCGCAATCCATGATCGCAATAATTTCGCAAAATCTTCCGGTTTTTCTTTGGCCATTTTTTCCAACTGTTTACGTTTACGCGTCCCATCATCTTCTCGTTCTTCTATGGAAGGGACTTCCCGAGGCTTAGATTCTTGTACCTCTTCTTCAAACATCATGTACTCTTCTTCTTCATCTTCCTTTGCCCTCTTCTTGCGGGTAAGGACAATGAGAAGTACGATAATCGTAAATAGGAGCAGACCTCCTATAATGTAAGCCCAAAGAGGAATGCCTTCACCTGATTCAGGGAATTCTGGTTCTCCGTTGAACTCCTGGAATACGATCGATACTTTTTCTTGTGTATCCACTTCTCCGTACTCGCCATTAATTGATGTTGTAATCATCGAATCCACAATGGACTGGACGCTCTCTTGTACGGTTTGTTGCTCTGCGGCGGTCAGGTATTCGATCTCACCCTCCGGTCCGACGCCTTTGGTATTATCGATTGCTACTTGAATGCCTAAGTCCCTTACCTTATACGGGCTTTCTTCAATATTCTTCTTAATTCTGTTGAACTCGTTATTAATGGTTTCCCGGTTCATCTCGTAATCGCCGCCAGCGCCTTCTGCGCCAGCAGGATATTCCGGAATGTCCCCTTCTTCCGTACCTACAGGTCCACCTTCAGGCCCACCGCCTTCGTAAGTCTCTTCGATTCTTTCTACACTTACAGGCAGCCCTTCCATCGTTTCAGGATCTACCGGCTCTACCAGTTCCTCTACGCGATTTTCTTTAGTGAAATCGATGTCTGCGGTTACGGTAGCAATCACTTTCTGCTGACCGATCATCATTCCGAGCATGCGTTGCAAACGTTGCTTAATGTCTCTTTCAATGTCTTTTTTTACATTTTGTTGATATGTATAAGCATTTTCAGAGCCACCCATCGGTGAATCATTTATGTCAAAATAGTTAAAATTTTGATCCATAATGACGATATTATCTTTAGGCAGGTTCGGTACTGACTTTGAAGCTAAATTATAAAGAGCTTCGATTTGTCCATTTTCTATTTGATATCCAGGCTGGACATTGAGCACAATCGAGGCGGAGGCCGGTTGCCCAGATTCAGAAACAAAAATCTGCTCTTCCGGCATGTTGATCATGACTTGAGCATCCTGAATGCCTGTGATGCCTTTCATTAAATTTGCAAGTTCGGTCTGCATCGCATCCAGTTTGATGACATCAAACTCATTATCCGTCATCCCCCAGGAAATATTTCCACTGAAGAAACCATAATCGATTGTTCCACTATTGGGCAGTCCAGCGGCTGCGAGGTCCACGAGCAACCCTTCTGCCTGTGTGTCTGGAACAAGGATGGTAGATCCTCCTTGATCAAGCTCATATGTAACCCCTCTGGTTTCAAGTTCCGTCTTAATTTGTCCAATTTCCTGTAAAGTCAAATCTCTGTATAAGGGAACCATTTTCGTACTTGAGGCGAAAACACTTGTTAGGACAAGGAGGATAATGATGGCAGCCATTCCGCCGATCATCCACCCCTTTTGTGATTTTTTTCGCTCTTTCCAAAAGGTTGTCATTCTTTCTTGATATTTTTTTATTTTTTCTTTCATAGTTGCCCCCAAAAAAAGCACGACCTAAGCGAATGGTTTAGTGCGAATTAAATATAGTAGCGTCACACCTGCATACGCATGACTTCTTTATATGCTTCTACGACTTTACTTTGCATTTCTACAGCAGTTTTCATAGTGATACTTGCCTTTTGTGAAGTGATCATTACATCATGCAAATCATTGATTTCTCCTTGAGCAAGAGCCTTTGTCTTATCATTAGACAAAATTTGAGCTTCATTAACCCCTGCAATTGCACTTTTTAACTGATTGGCAAATGTAGCATGAGCTTCGCCAGGAGAAACATTTTTCTTCCATTGTGTTTGAGAAGGTTGGCTTAAGGGGATAGTGTTCACTAGATGGTTTGACATTTTGGATTCTCCTTACCTTATCTTCCGATTTCTAAAGCTTTCATTAGCATACTTTTCGATGCATTGACGGCCGTAACATTCGCCTCATAAGAACGCGTGGCGCTCATCATATCGACCATTTCCTTTAAAGGATCGACATTAGGCAGTTCTACATAACCATCCTCATTGGCATCCGGATGATTCGGATTATAAACGAGTTTAAATGGCTCATCATCTTCCATGATTTCTGTTGCTTTCACACCACTTCCTTGCGAGGAATCCGTGGCTGCTTTATGTAAAAAACTTTTGAAGTTGTTTTCAGTCGGCTCAAAGACGACCATTTTGCGCCTATATGGCTGCCAATCCCCATTCTCATCAATTTTGGCTCTTGTGGTGTTTGCATTCGCCATATTCGATGAAGCCACATCCATTCGTAAGCGCTGAGCTGTAAGTGCGCTTGCGCTATTATTCATAGCATGAAAGATACTCATCCGTTAATTCCCTCCCCTGATTACGGATTCCAGGCTTCGGAACTTACCGCTCATTCGGTCAACCAAGGCCTGATATTGGATTTGATTTTGTGCCAGTTCATTCATTTCCTTATCAATGTCCACATTATTTCCATTATGATTGTATACCGTATTCGTTTTAGTAAACGTCCGATATGGTTCACCAGCATCGTTCGTAAAGGGTAAATGCCTATCATTCGTTTTCTTAGCTTGAATAAATGAATGTTCTTGATCCAAAACATCCTTAAAAGCGACACCTTTAGCTTTGTACCCCGGTGTATCCACATTGGCAATATTGTTTGAGATCGCTCTGTTTTTAGCTGAAGAGTAGTCCAAAGCATTCTCTAAACTTGTAAAAGTGCTACTGAAAAGAGTCATAACTCCACCTCTATTCGACATTTTTCCATACTCACAGACACAATTGTAAAAAAATTCACGTACTTGTGTCTATACAAAAAGCTACTTTTTTACGAGAGTATTACAAACACTCCAAAAGAATCAGGGATATTTTACTACCATTTGGCTTTTGTTTCCATGTGTCGAAATCTTTCCCATAATGAACATTATTACATAACTTTTTGTCGAATAGTGAATATATTATGGATATTTTTAAAACATGACAGAAGATAGTGAAAATAGGTTAAATCTGTTAAAAAAATCACTTTGTTACTTTAAGGTGCTACTTATTAGTTAATAAAGGAAATGGCTGTATTATGGAAGACTCAATTTCAAGAATTACTGTGAGGGGCTGCGTGAAAAGTTTCGCTTTCCATGGGTCAGTCGCTCAGCCTCCTCTCTTTTGCCATATAATGTTCTCGAAATCCCCTTCTTCAAAGGAAACTGTCGAGTTTGACTGGCAATCATATAAACAATTTGTAGGTCTTTTCATAAGATCTCTTCTTATCAGGAGAACTTTTCGAGAATCTTTTTATAACAAGGGGCGTTGGGCGATGGGGAGACTCCTATAAGTGTGAAGGTCCACGAACCGGATAAATAGTAGGAATAGAGTGCTTGGTGAGACCCCCGCAGTACGGCAGTCCGAGGACGATCCATGCGCTCCCTCGGAAAGAGAGTCACCTCCCGACGGCCCACCTCACTTACATCTAGAAACTGAGTCCTCCACAATCTGGAGCAATAATTTAAATAACAATTAACCTGGAACTACTAAAAGCACAAACATCCCCAATGAAATTAAATTTACGCATAAAAAAACCGCCACTTTGTACAAAGTGGCGGTTTGATTTTTATTAATTGGTACGGAGTTTTTGAAGCTCCAGTAAGAAATTATTATTCAATACTTTGATATACGTTCCCTTCATTCCTAATGAACGGGATTCGATCACACCTGCACTTTCCAGCTTTCTCAGTGCATTAACGATGACTGATCTTGTGATGCCTACACGATCGGCGATTTTACTTGCTACAAGCAATCCTTCATTACCTTCCAGTTCTTCGAAAATGTGCTCGATAGCTTCGAGTTCACTGTAGGATAAGGAACTGATCGCCATTTGAACTACAGCTTTACTACGAGCTTCCTGTTCGATTTCTTCAGTTTTCTCGTGAAGAATTTCCATACCTACAACGGTAGCACCGTATTCAGCAAGTAGTAGATCATCTTCATTAAAGTTGCTGTTCAGACGGCTCAAAATAAGCGTACCTAGACGCTGGCCACCACCGATGATCGGAACAATTGTAGTCAGACCATTTTCAAACAGTTCACGGTTTTCAACAGGGAATGCTGTGTATTCACTATTGATATCAATATCTGGTGTTGTTTCTTCAATGTTGAAAAGGTTTTGTGTGTACTCTTCTGGGAATTGACGCTCAGAAAGCATCGCCTTCATTCGCTCATTCTCAATCTCTTGATTAATAGCAAAGCCCAAAAGCTTTCCTCGACGGCTTAAGACGAATGTATTCGCCTCAATCACATCTCGCATCGTTGCGGACATATCGTTGAAGTCCACGGATTTGCCTGTTGTCTTTTGCAGCATTGCATTGATTTTACGTGCACGGTCTAGTAGTTTCATGTTCATTTCCTCCTTGTTGTTCACCCTATAGAATAAATCGACTCAAATCTTTGTTTTTTACGATCGATGATAGTTTGCTGTCTACATACTGTGGTGTGATCTCAATGGTTTCCATCGTTACGTCAGGAGCTTCAAAGGATAAATCCTCAAGCAGTTTCTCTAAAATCGTATGCAACCTCCGCGCCCCGATGTTATCTGTTTCCTGATTTACTTCATGAGCGATTTCTGCGAGTCTAGTAATAGCATCGTCAGAAAATTCAACCTTTATACCTTCAATTTCAAGTAATGCCTTATATTGTTTCAAAAGAGCATTTGAAGGCTCTGTTAAAATGTTCTTGAAGTCTGAAACACTGAGCTTATTCAACTCTACGCGGATTGGAAACCTTCCTTGCAGTTCTGGAATCAAATCGGAAGGCTTCGCCATATGAAAAGCTCCGGCAGCAACGAATAGAATATGATCAGTCGCTACAGGTCCGTATTTTGTGACGACCGTCGAGCCTTCGACGATCGGAAGGATGTCTCTTTGGACACCTTCACGGGATACATTCGCCTGGTTGTCACCCTTCGCCGCCACTTTATCAATTTCATCAATAAAGATCATACCGGCCTGTTCCACTTTAGCTACGGCATCCTGTCCGACTTCGTCCATATCCACTAATTTACCTGCTTCTTCCTGTGTTAGTACTTTTCGCGCTTCTGAAACAGGAAGTTTTCGTTTCTTTTTCTTCTTCGGCATGAATTGACTGAATGCATCCTGCATGTTCATGCCCATTTGCTCCATACCGGATCCTTGCATCATATCAAACATGGAAGATTGAGATTCTTCCACTTCTATGGTTACCATCCGGTCTTCCAACTCACCAAGATCCAATTGATGACGAATACGGCTTCTTTTTGTCTCTATTTCCGCTTCTTCACTCTTTTCATCAGTATCCACTTCCTGCTGAGTGCCCTGATTAAAGATCATCTCAAATGGGTTTTTGAAGTTATTGGACTGTTTTTTCTTAGAAGGAACAAGCAGTTTTACGAGTCGTTTGTTTGCTTGCTCTTCTGCCCTGTCTTTCACAGCCTCCATTTTCTCTTCCTTCACCATACGCACGGCCATTTCCACTAAGTCGCGAACCATGGATTCAACATCACGACCAACGTAACCGACTTCAGTGAATTTCGTGGCTTCCACTTTAACAAAAGGAGCCCCGACTAATTTTGCTAAACGACGGGCAATTTCTGTTTTCCCTACCCCTGTAGGTCCCATCATCAAAATGTTTTTCGGTACGATTTCATCTTTCAGATCATCCGTCAGCTGCATGCGACGATATCTGTTACGAAGAGCAATGGCTACAGATCGCTTAGCGCTTTCCTGGCCAATGATATATTGATCGAGCTTTTCAACAATTTGTCTAGGAGTCAAGTTTAATGACATTCATGGTCCCCCTTAATCGAGAACTTCCAGGATTATTTGATCATTTGTAAACACGCAGATCTCCCCTGCAACCTCAAGCGCTGCTCTAGCAATTTGAGAAGCAGATTGTTCCGGTGAATAACGTTTCAAAGCTCGCCCTGCACTTAAAGCGAAGTTTCCACCTGAACCGATGGCAATAATACCATCGTCCGGTTCTATTACTTCCCCAGTACCCGATACAAGAAACATATTTTCTTTATCCATGACAATCAACATTGCTTCTAACTTCCTTAGAACACGATCACTGCGCCACTCTTTGGCAAGTTCTACGGAAGCTCTTGCCAAGTTGCCGTCATAGCTTTCCAATTTTCCTTCAAACTTCTCAAAAAGAGTAAAAGCATCGGCAACAGAACCAGCGAAACCTGCTAATACTTGATCATTGAATAGTCGGCGAACTTTCTTTGCCTTATGTTTCATAACCACTTGATTGCCTAAAGTTACCTGCCCATCTCCGCTCATCGCACACTCTCCATTGTGCTGGACGGCAAAGATCGTTGTTGCATGAAATTGCTGTTCCATCACTTTCACCTCTTATTCGCTCGGGGATGACTGTTCATATATACATTTTTCAACCGATCTTTTGATACGTGCGTATAAATCTGAGTTGATGACAATCGTTCATGTCCTAATAATTCTTGTACTGAGCGCAAATCTGCTCCTTCATTCAGCAGGTGGGTAGCAAACGAATGTCTCAATTTATGGGGATGAATATCCACCGTCATCGCTGCTTTTTCCACCATATTTTTCAAAATAAGCCTGATTCCATCAGCTGTCAGCGGCCCACCTTTAGCATTTAAGAACAATCGTTTACTCGAATCATCCTTCTTAGAAGCCAATTGCTTTCTGCCATCATTTATATATGTCTGAAGTGCTTTTGCAGCAAACTGCCCGTAAGGAACATAGCGGTCTTTACTCCCTTTTCCATGAACAAGAGCTGTGTTCAATGAAAAATCCAGATCTGGGAGTTCCATTTTCACACATTCACTGACACGTACACCCGTTCCATAGAGAAGTTCGATAAGAGCCTGGTTTCTCTGTCCTAAGGGCGTATGCAAATCACTTACTGTGAAAAGTTTCTCTAACTCTTCTTCATAAAAGAAGTTGGGAATGGGGCTTTCCTTCTTTGGCAATACCACATTCAAAAATGGATTCTGACCTACAATTTCCTCTCGTTCTAAAAAACGGAAATAGCTTCTCAAACTTGATATTTTCCTGGAAACTGTCCTTCTTGAGTACTGCGCTTCATATTGCCTTGATAAAAAGATGCGGATCACAGGGTATTCACATTCATGAATCGTCAATCCCTCTGATTTGAGAAAGGACTCAAACTCATCTAAATCCCTTCCGTAATGCTTTAATGTAAGAGGTGAAGCGTTTTTTTCAATTTGAAGGTATTCCATAAAAAGCTCTTTGTAAGACTGCATAATTCCTTCCACCTCTCAAAGGCGTCTAAATTTTATCACAACACTTATTGACATAACAATGCATTTAATAAAAATGTAACAAAATTCTGAATTGTTTCCAACTCTAATGTATCAAGTATTTAAAGAAATCGTACTTTAGGGTGAATATGTGTCAAGTATGTATACTTACCAAAGCGTAATTATAGCGCCCCACATAATCACTGTCAATCAAAAAATAATGTTTCATTAAAACTCATCGTCCATTTTCACAAACGTTCCCTATTCTTGAAGACTCGGTTTTGAGACTTTTGTTAAGTGGATAGGGGCTGCGGGGAATAGCTCGCTTTCCGCGGGAGCGCGGTGAGCCTCCTCAAGCTTCGCTTTGCGGGGTCTCACCAAGCACTTTTTTCCCGCAGGAGTCTCGCCATTCCCCTTCGCCCCTTGCCATAAGAGATTCTCGAAACCACCTTCCAGTAACAGGAGTTTTATAGTTAAAAATCGTATATCTACGCGGTTTAGACAGGACTTCACAGCGTAATTAGGCAGGATACTTTAAGAGGGATTTCGAGAACCTCATATAGTAAAGGGGCGGAGGGAAACGGTGAGACTCCTATGGGGTGTGCGGGACAGCTGAGACCCCGGAAGGCGTAGCCTGAGGAGGCTCAGCGCCCGCCCCATGGAAAGCGAACCTTTTCCCGCAGCCCCTAGAACCCCCCACAAACATCTCGAAATTGAGGCTTCAACAATCCTGCCATATACTTTAATAACTAATGATCATTCCAACATTGAATAAAGCCAATAAGAAAAAGAGTCTACAACTAAAAGGATAGTCATAGACTCTTGGTTTTATAACTAGATCATGATTGAGGTTCTTCTTTATAGTCACATTCGGTACACTGAATCTGTGTCCCCTTCTTCGACTTCTTCTCAACAAGCAGAGATTCACATTTCGGACAAGGTCTGTTGATCGGCTTATCCCAGGATATGAAGTCACACTCTGGGTAGTTTTCACAACCAAAGAACTTGCGGTTTTTCTTACTTTTCCGTTCGACGACTTCTCCATCTTTACATTTCGGACAAGTGACTCCGACTTTCTTAAGAATTGGTTTTGTATTACGACAGTCAGGGAAATTTGAGCAGGCAAGGAACTTTCCGTATCTACCCATCTTATATACCATTTCATGCCCACACTTCTCGCAGTCAATCCCTGCAGGTTCATCTTTAATTTCAATTTCTTCCATTTCTTTTTCTGCTTTCTCTAAGCGAGGCTGAAAACCCTCATAGAAATGGCTGATGATGTTCACCCAGTCCTCTTTTCCATCCTCAATGGCATCAAGGTCATCTTCCATGCCCTTCGTAAAGTCGACATCGATGATTTCCGGGAAGTACTCTCTCAGTTGTTCAAGGACGATTTCTCCAAGCTCCGTTGGAATAAAACGCTTATTATCCAAGGAGACATAACCACGGCGCTGAATGGTATCAAGGGTTGGTGCGTAAGTGGAAGGACGTCCGATCCCGAGCTCCTCAAGTGTCTTAACAAGACGGGCTTCCGTGTAGCGTGGAGGAGGCTGTGTAAAGTGCTGATTCGGTTTGATTTCTTCCGCTTTTACGGTCATGCCTTCTTCAAGGTGTGGCAGAAGTTTGTCTTTCTCTTTTTTGTTATCATCCCGACCTTCTATATATACTTTCATAAACCCTTTGAATTTCACTTCAGAACCTGTAGCTCTGAATTCTACTCCTTCATTGTAAAGGTGGACGGTCATCGTATCCAAAACTGCTGGAGCCATTTGGCTTGCAATGAACCTGTCCCAAATCAACTTATAGAGACGATACTGATCACGGGATAAAATGCTCTTCATTGCTTTTGGATCACGGTCTGCCCCTGTAGGCCTGATCGCCTCGTGGGCGTCTTGTGCCCCTTCTTGCTTTTTGGATCCTTTACTTTGTCCAAGAAACTCTTTACCGAAATTACCTTCGATGTATTGCTTGGCATCCTCTTTTGCCGAATTCGACAGCCTTGTGGAATCCGTACGCATGTACGTAATTAAACCAGTGGTCCCTTGCTTTCCGCCAAGGTCAATCCCTTCGTAAAGCTGTTGAGCAATCATCATCGTTTTTTTCGCACGGAAGTTCAATTTACGTGCAGCTTCCTGTTGAAGTGAGGAAGTGGTGAAAGGAAGAGAAGGATTCCTTTTTCTTTCTCTTTTGTTAACTTTATCTACAGAGAAATCTTTCCCTTTCATCCGCTTTTGGATTTGATCGACATCGTCCTGGTTTTTCAAATCCTTCTTCTTGCCATCAACACCATAAAAGGAACCTTCAAAAGCCTCTTTATCTTTTAAGAAATCTGCTTCAATCGTCCAATATTCTTCGGGTTGGAATTTTTTGATCTCATTTTCACGATCGATGATGATTTTGACGGCAACCGATTGAACCCGGCCTGCACTCAATCCTTTTTTGACTTTCTTCCAAAGGATCGGGCTGATGTTATATCCGACAAGTCGGTCAAGAATACGGCGAGCCTGTTGAGCATCCACCAGGTCTGAATCAATCGATCTCGGTTGTTTAAATGAATCCTTAATTGCTTCTTTGGTAATTTCATTGAAAACAACTCTACAATCTGAAGTATCATCAATTTCCAAACTGTGCGCCAAATGCCAGGCAATTGCTTCCCCTTCACGATCGGGGTCGGCTGCGAGATAAACTTTCTTGGCCTTTTTGGCGGCTGTTTTTAGTTCTTTCAAGACAGGGCCTTTTCCCCGGATGGTTATATATTTGGGGTTGAAATCATTTTCAACATCCACGCCCATTTGACTCTTAGGCAAGTCGCGCACATGTCCAAGGGATGCTTTCACTTTGTATTTTTTTCCAAGGTATCGTTCAATTGTTTTTGCTTTTGCAGGTGATTCTACTATTACCAGATAATCTGCCATATATGTTCCTCCCATAGAGGTGTTTTCTCTTTTGTATTTCATACACTCTTTTTATATTCTCGTTTTTTGATTTACCTTTTGCTGTAAAACTAAATCTAATGGAAAAGGAGGTTTAACCGTCCTGTCCAAGGAGAAAAAGTCGTTCTAACGTTGTTATATTTCCATGTTTTTGGTTGAATCAGCTTTTTATAAAATAAATCTTCCCTATTATTAAATACAATGAAACCGTTTGTCAAACATATATTTTTCAAAAAAGTCTCAAATTGGTCCAATCTCACCCTTGAATGTAACACCTTTGTAACGGATTATTCAAATTTTTCTAACCAATCTTCCAGAATGTCATGATACGTATGAACTAATTTTGCGCCTTCATTGATCATTTTATGACATCCTTCACTCGTTACCCTCCCCGCAGGTCCCGGGAGTGCATAAACATCTTTGCCTTGCTCTAAGGCCTGATCTACTGTGATCAATGTTCCGCTTTTCAGTCGAGCTTCGATGACAAAAGTACTTGGAGTTAATCCCGCAATCAGTCGATTACGCTCAGGGAAATGATATTTTTTCGGGGGACAGTCCGGAGGATACTCACTTACCACCAAATGGTTTTCGGTTAATGAGCGGTATAGTAAAGGGTTGTTCTTAGGATAAATATGCTGAAATCCCGAACCGAGAACAGCAATCGTTTTTCCATTATATTCAGCTGCCAATGTGTGAGCAAGCTGATCAATACCCTGAGCCATACCACTGACAATAGTAAACCCTGACTGGATGAGTGGGATAAGAACAGATTTCATAGCAGGAAATGCATAAGAGGATGGTCTGCGAGTGCCGATCACACTGATGGAAAGCGGTGAATGGAACAAAGATACATCCCCTTCCGTGTAAAGGACATAAGGAGGGTCTGGAATCGTTTTTAAATTCTCGGGGTATATGTGATCAAACAGGGTGATGATTGTATATTTCTGATCATATTTGTCGAGTTTCTTCATTATATTAGGGTCTGTTATATGTCGGAGGATGGATTGAGCTCTTGAAAGTGGGATGGAAACATCTTTAGAAAGCTGTGCAGGTGTACATGAAAAGGGGTGCAATAAAGAAGGGTCGTTCTGAAGTAATTTTCTAAGCAGAGGCCTCGTCATATGAGAGGAATCGTGAAGGAGGAGTAAACGGGTTCTCCGGTCTTTCATTAGGCACCTCGTTTCCATAGTTTAGAGGCCGTACCTGTGCATCGATACGGCCTCTTTCTTCATTTAATTAGTGTGTTTTACACTTTTCAAAAAGATCCTGGTCTTTCAAAACCTGAATCAATGTTTCACCCATAACTGATGGTGTTTCAGCGACTTGGATTCCACATTCGTTCATCACACGGATTTTTTCGTCAGCAGTACCTTTACCACCGGAAATAATCGCACCAGCATGGCCCATGCGTTTTCCTGGAGGGGCTGTACGGCCGCCAATAAAGCCTACAACTGGTTTGCTCATATTCGCTTTCACCCATTCAGCTGCTTCCTCCTCGGCTGTTCCGCCGATTTCACCAATCATGATGACAGCTTCTGTGTCAGGGTCCTCATTGAAAGCTTTCAATGCATCGATGAAATCGGTCCCATTTACAGGATCTCCCCCAATTCCGACCGCTGTGGATTGACCGATTCCAGCTTCAGAAAGCTGATGAACAGCTTCATAAGTCAGCGTACCAGAACGGGAAACGACGCCCACATGGCCTTTTTTATGGATGTAGCCAGGCATGATACCGATTTTACACTCATCAGGAGTAATGACTCCAGGACAGTTTGGTCCGACAAGGCGTGTTTTCTTTCCTTCCATATAACGTTTAACTTTAATCATATCCAAAACAGGAATATGCTCAGTGATGCAAATGGCAAGATCCATGTCAGAATCTGTAGCTTCCATGATGGCATCCGCTGCAAACGGTGCAGGGACATAAATGACGGAAGCATTCGCTCCTGTTTTTTCTACAGCTTCTGCAACTGTATTAAATACAGGAATTCCTTCCACTTCGGTGCCGCCTTTACCCGGCGTGACACCACCCACGATTTGTGTTCCATACTCAACCATCTGTTTTGTATGGAAAAGTGCTGTCGAACCTGTAATACCTTGAACAATGACTTTTGTGTTCTTATCAATATATACACTCATCTGATTCCCCGCCTTTCTTACTTGACTAGTTCAACGATTTTTTGTGCGCCTTCTGCCATAGAATCTGCAGAGGTAATGTTCAAGCCTGATTCATCAAGAATCTTCTTCCCAGCGTCGACGTTCGTACCTTCTAAACGAACAACGAGCGGCAGTGTAAGTCCGATTTGTTTTGTCGCTTCGACCACACCTTCAGCGATGACATCACACTTCATAATGCCACCGAAAATGTTAACGAAGATCCCTTTGACATTTTCATCAGAAAGGATGATTTTGAAAGCTTCGGTTACTTTTTCCGTTGTAGCGCCGCCACCGACATCCAGGAAGTTGGCAGGATCGCCGCTGTAGTGTTTAATTGTATCCATTGTAGCCATCGCAAGTCCGGCACCATTGACCATACAGCCGATGTTACCATCAAGTGCGATGTAACTAAGATCGTATTTGGATGCTTCTACTTCTTTTGGATCTTCTTCTTCAAGATCACGAAGTTCAGCAATGTCTTTTTGACGGAAAAGGGCATTATCGTCAAAGTTCAGCTTAGAGTCAAGCGCAAGTACCTCTCCGTCACCTGTTGTAACGAGTGGATTGATTTCTGCAACAGAGCAATCCTTTTGTACAAAAACGTCATAAAGACCAAGCATAAACTTAACCGCTTTTCCTAAAGATTCTTTCGGAATATTAATATTAAATGCAAGTCGACGCGCCTGGAATGGTGTGAGACCTGTTACAGGATCGATGACTTCTTTGAAGATTTTCTCAGGAGTCTTTTCAGCAACTTCCTCAATCTCCGTACCACCTTCTTCAGATGCCATCATCGTCACACGGCTTGTCGCGCGATCGAGAACAAGACCGACATAGTATTCGCTCTTAATATCGCAACCTTCTTCGATAAGTAAGCGCTTTACTTCCTTGCCTTCTGGTCCAGTCTGATGGGTTACAAGTGTTTTTCCTAGTATTTCGTCAGCGTATGTACGCACCTCGTCAAGATTTTTAGCAATTTTGACTCCGCCTGCTTTCCCGCGGCCACCTGCGTGGATCTGCGCCTTGACAACTGTGACATCGCTACCTAATTTCTTCGCTGCTTCGACAGCTTCATCTACGGTATATGCGACGTGTCCATTTGGCACCGATACGCCAAAATCACGCATGATTTCTTTTCCTTGATACTCGTGAATGTTCATGTTTCATCCTCCCATCAAATTTCACTGCATGTTCATTGTATAAAAAAACGCTATCAATTGTCCATACTAAGCTAGATATCTGTCGAAAAATTCACTAGATTACCAGGTATATTATTATGTAAACCAGAGTTGGAATGTCGAATTTCCTCTACTCCATTCCTCCACAAACGTTCCCGATTGTGGAAGACTCAGTTTCGAGACGTTTGTTGTGTGGATAGGGGCTGCCTTGCCTAGTTGAAATAATGAATGACAATTCCTGGCCATGGATACGGGGTCAGGGAAACGACGATTTGCAGTGTTTTGGATCAGTCAGTAGAAAAAAACACACACGTTCGTTTCTCCATTCGCTTTTCATGCGGACGTTTCCCAGACCCTGTTCCCATACCTTATTCGTGCAGTATCTATGGTTGAAACGACTCTATAACCCCACAAACATCTCGAAATAAGTCTTACACAAGACTGCCATATACTTCAATAACCATCATTTATTGATAAACAGGAATACTTGGTGAATTCCTGTTCAACACACTATTTCTTTTGTTGTGGTCAACGTTGTAAATGAAGGCGAAAACTTCAGCGACGACGTGGTAAAGATCTTCCGGGATTTGTTCGTTGATGTTCAGCTCTGAGAGCAGTTCGACGAGGGTGGCGTCTTCTTGTACGGGTATTTGGTGCTCCTCTGCGGCTTTTAGAATATTTTCAGCTATGACCCCCTGCCCTTTCGCCACTACCTCTGGAGCAGCTGCTTTTTCGGATTGATAGGTCAAAGCAATGGCTTCTTTTCTTTTTTCATTCATATCCTGATATCCACCCCTTCTTCCGCCTCCTCTTGTTTGTTAGAGTCAGTGCTTTTTGAAACTTCACTCGTGACGCGTGCCCTAAGAGAGTTCAATTCATATCCAGCAATTTCTAAACCCTCTTCTAATTTCTTTTGATACGGTTTGAAAAGCTTTTCAAGCTCTGGGTTTTCATTATATACGACGACCGATACACGTCGCTCAACAATATTGAGGTCTATAATGGTTTCCTCAAGCTGAGAAAGGTGTAAGTAGAACATTACATGACAGTAGTCAGAGTCAATTTGGCCATCGTCATTTTTTCGCCCTTCCATGTTCATATGTACATCCTTCAAAGCTCCAATGAAATCACCAGGAAATTGAAGTGTTATTTGCAGGGTTTGGGGGTTATCCGAGTACGAAGCGAGTTGTGTCCCGTTAATCAGGTTTATCAGCCGATTTGCCGTTTCTGCTTTTACTTCTGAACCTTCATTTAACCCTTTTAATAGCAACGTTTTTAATGAACTTTCTGTCTGTACAGGTGCCTCTGTCTGTTTAAAGGCTTTGGCAAGGACATGTTCATCATTGAATCCTATTCGACTCATCATCGCTTTCATTTGGAGCCACATCCTATCTTTGTCAGAGAGCGTGATGTTTTGACTCAATGACTGCAGCGAATGTACGAGGAGCTTTTGTTGGTCAATTGAAACCTGCTTGCCTATCAAATTTTGCATATCAGACAGAAAAGACCTGAATTCAGTTCTTGAAAAAGAATTTCTTTCACCCCTATCATGGCCTAAAAGAGTGACGGCTTTATCAATAAATAACTTTGTAGATTCCTGTAAGTGTGGCGTTAAACGTCTCATTACATTTTGGGCCACTACGTTTCTAAAAGTCTCAGTCCATTGTCTGCGTGTTTGTTGAGACACCATGTGGAAATCAGTATTCGAAGGTTGTTGAGCCCAGACAGAAAGGAGTTTTTCTGATGTATGTACCCACTGTTTGATCGTTTGATTTTCTGATGGAGATAACGGAAGTTGATTTTGTAACAGCTGTTGTAAGGAACTAGCTACTCGTTCTTTAGTGAAAGGTAAACGATCCATCCCGGGATTCTGATGAGACCAATTTTGCTGGAACGATGATAAGGTATGCTTAGCATCTATAATTCCCGCTTTCTTCAATAGCTCAAAAGTAGAGCTAGATCCATTCATTAACTCGTATTTTAATTTGTTAAGAGTCGCACTTTCAGATTTTGGAATTTGTTCTGCTCGCAATGTTTGGACCATAGATTTAATTTTCTCATCAGAAGCAGAAAGTGATTTCTTTCCCAATTGTTGCTCAACATCTGACAAAACTTGAGAATATTCTTCCGTATATTTCGCTGAAAGTGCCGAATACACGGAAGATTGAATGGGCATTTTCCTGCTTATTATATGTAGCAATAATTCGCGTGCGAGTGGTTGATTAGCAGACGACTGAATCAATTTGAACGCTTGTGCTAAATCTTTCTTATGTAATGGCACCTTCAAATCAACAATCGCCTTCATCAATGAGAGGTTGTCTTTGTTTTCCTTTACTCCTATCTGCTTTATAAGCGACGCGAGATCCAATTGGCCTGGACGCGCTTCAGAAAGCGATACAGTCCGTAATACGAGAGCAGGTTCAACTTGTTCTACTTGGAATAAGTAAGATGAACCTTTGATCAACGGTTGATTTACTATGGCTTCCACACTTTTCTTACCCATATTCACCACAACTTTGTTATCTTGTAGAGATTGAATAACTTTCCCTTTTACCAGTTGGCCTGATTTGGGTTCAACAGGCAGGGCTGCATGTGTTGATAGACGTGTAAGACTGTTGATCAAATGGTCCATTTTGATTCCATCCCTTTCTTATAGCAAATCTTTCACAGGAGCAAATGTTTTTCTATGAACCGGGGAAGGCCCGTGAGTTTTTAATGCTTCTACGTGTGGCTTTGTTCCATATCCCTGATTGCTGCGGAATTCATACATCGGATACTGTTCATCTAGTTCAGCCATCATTCGGTCCCTTGTCACTTTGGCAATGACACTCGCAGCAGCGATCGAAACACTTCTCTCATCCCCTTTAATAAGTTTTGTTTGGGAAGTTGGAATCGCGTCCAATTCCATCGCATCAATCAGTAAATGTTCTGGTTGGCCGGAAAGACCTTCGACGGCTCTCTTCATGGCAAGTTTTGTTGCTTGATAGATGTTGATTTGATCGATCTCTTCATTTGTGACAATTCCTACACCCCAATCAGCATCTGCCTTGATCCGACCAAAGTAGGCCTCACGACTTTTTAAAGAAAGTTTCTTCGAGTCATTCAGGCCTTCTAAGTAATAATCACGTGGTAAAACGACAGCACCTGCAACGACTGGACCGGCAATCGGCCCTCGCCCTGCTTCGTCGATTCCTGCTACTTGGGTAAAACCACGGTGGAAGAGATTTTCTTCAAACGTCATCATCATCTCATACTGCTTTTTCAGCTCTTGCTTTTGCTGGATCTCCTTATCATAGCGCTTCATGAGTTGTTGCACACCTTTCCTCGAATCTTCTTTAAACACAGCTAACTCATGAGCGGTCAATTTCTCGTCATTCAGTCTTTCTTTAACCTGTGATACAGTCAATTGGGTCATAAAAGTTAAACCCTCCATTTCTTATCATATCGGACGTTTTTCATCATTATAAAATCAAATGTTTAATGGTTTTATCTATCTATAACTTTTTTTATCTGAAAGGTGTTTCCATTGTATAGATGAGGGGCTGAGAACAGTCTGTTGTTTCTGACACATACATGCCCCCGTTATGATGATCTGCAGTTACATTTCAGAAATAACTTCATAAAGAAAGCGCAAGGGGCTAGGGCCTCTTTGCGCTTTGGTTTATGAATCAGGACGTTCAAGGGTAATCATTCCGAGCTTTCCTGTCCGTAAGTCTTGCAAGATAATGTCAGAGACTTTTTCGAAATTAATGCGGCCTCCACTTTCAAGACAACCACGCTTTTTCCCGATGGACTCAAAAGCCTCCATCATGTCATCCACATTCTCAAGACCAAATCTCTCTTCAAGGCGATCTGGGTAGAATTGATGAAGGAAGTGAAGGACATAAGCAGCTACATCTTCTTTCGGAAGGATTTGATCTTTAATCGTGCCGATCGCAGCTAGGCGATAGCCAACTTCCTCTTCTTCGAATTTAGGCCATAGAATTCCAGGAGTATCAAGCAATTCGAATTCTTTCTTCACTTTGATCCATTGTTGCTTCGTTGTGACACCAGGTTTATCTCCTGTTTTAGCCATTTTCTTGTTGGCCAGTCTATTTATTAACGTAGATTTACCTACATTAGGAATGCCTATGATCATTGCCCGTGAAGCTCTGGGACGAATGCCTTTCGCTTTGAGCTTGTCCATTTTTTCTTTCCCTAACTCTTTCGCTTGCTGGACAACTTTTTGCACATCCTGTTTTTGATTAGCTTCAATCGCAACAGCTGGGATTCCTTTTTCTTTAAAGTGTTCAATCCACTCACTGGTAATTTTTGTATCAGCGAGATCTTTTTTCATCAGCACCATCATTTTGGGCTTTTCTTGTAATGTGTTATGCAGCATAGGGTTTTGAGAAGAAAGTGGTGCACGTGCATCCACAAGTTCGATGACGAAATCCACGAGTTTAAGCTTCTCTGCAACTTCCCTTTTTGCTTTGGCCATGTGGCCTGGAAACCATTGAATGGTCATGTAGATCCTCCTAATTGACAAGCTGGATGCGATTTAATGGCCAGTAGGAAACAACCGCTTCCCCTACCATCTGGTCTTGATCAATCACACCAAGCATCCGGCTGTCTGTCGAGTTGTTACGGTTATCACCAAGTACGAACAAATGGCCTTCGGGCACCTCTTCATATTCGCCTGGTAAATTCTCCATCGTGAAGTCATCAGTCAGGGGCCGACTGCCGCTTAATTGCTGTTTCCGTTCATTAAGAAATGGCTCGTCCACGGGTTCTCCATTCACATAGAGTTGATCATCTTCATAGGCAATGTGATCACCAGGGAGGCCAATCACCCGTTTGATATAGTCTTTACGTTCTGTTGCATGAAATACAACAACATCAAAACGATCCGGCGATCCAATTTTATAATTGAGCTTACTTACAATCAAATGATCCCCGCTATGTAAGGTGGTCAACATGGAAGGGCCTTCGACTACGACCGGCGCAAACAAAAACACTCTTACGATCACAGCCAATACGCCGGCGATAAGAAAAGCTTTCAACCAGTCCAACCATTGTTGTTTCATCATTATCCCCTCTTCCTTGTATGAAGGAGTCTGGAGCGGCAAAACCATACTATAACCGGCTGTAGATACAACCATTCCATAACATATGGTGTAATTGCTGCTGAACGGCTCACTTGTTTTACATTTTACCTGTGTCTTACAAATCATATCATGAAATTCTTAACCCCAGCCTCTATTCCGTAAAGCTCACTTTAGTGAAAGACTCAGTTTCGAGATAACCGGAGTTCGTTTGCCTGGTTGAGCGTAAGGGGTGGTTGGGAAGCTACTCGTCTAGCTCCATCGCCCAGACACTCGCGTCATAAGCAGAACAGCAAAGGAATGAAAAACACATTCCGTTGCTGTTCTGCTTATGCCAGTCGTGTCTACCAGGGCGATTCCGCATTTGAACACTTTCCTGTGGGGGAGCGCCGAGCTTCCTCGGACTGCGTCCTGCGGGATCTCGCCTATCTCCTTCTCCCACGGGAGTCTCGCAGCTTCCCAACAACCCCATTCCATGTAAGGAAGAAACGAACCCCTATACCGAGAAGGAGTTTCTCCCACTCTTCTCTCCTAAGCATGCATAAAGCGCTCTGTATCAAGCTTTTACGTTGTGAATGCCAGCTGTGGAGGGGGTTATATTATCCACTTCCCTCAATCATACAAGCTGATTTTTCCAGAAGTGGTTTCGAGAATCTTCCATGGCAAAGGGGCGGTGGGGGATGGGGAGACTCCTGCGGGAAAAAAGTGCTTGGTGAGACCCCACAGAGCGAAGCTCGAGGAGGCTCACCGCGCTCCCGCGGAAAGCGAGTCATTCCCCGCAGCCCCATCCACTCAAAAAACATCTCGAAACTGAGTCTTCAAGAATCCTGCCATATACTTTTTAATAACTTGCCTATATAGATCAACTCAAGCGTGCTAAAGAGCTAAATCTAAGTAGAAAAAAGGAGCTTGGCATCGCAAGCTCCTTTTTACTGAAATTAGATAATTTCTTTAATACGTGCAGCTTTACCGCGTAGGTTACGCAAGTAGTAAAGTTTCGCACGACGTACTTTACCACGACGAGTACGCTCAATCTTAGCGATACGTGGAGAATGAACTGGGAATGTACGCTCAACACCTGTACCGTAAGTAATCTTACGTACAGTGAATGTTTCGCTGATTCCGCCGTTCTGACGCTTGATGACAACACCTTCGAATACCTGGATACGTTCACGTGTGCCTTCGACAACTTTCACGTGTACTTTTACAGTATCACCAGGACGGAAATCTGGGTGATCCGTACGAAGTTGTTCTTTTGTAATGTCATGAATCAATTGTTGCATGATTTTCACTCCTTTTTAACTAATGCTCTTGTCTTCTAAGAGGCAGCGGAACATCGTTTTCCACTTAAACCGTACGTTTAAGCACAAAATTTAATATACCATATCTAGAGACAAACATCAACAGCACTCAGCTATTTTTCCACTCATCCAACCACGATTGTTCTTTAGCAGATAATTCCCTTCCCTCAAGCAAATCCGGCCTTCTTTCGAATGTACGTTTCAATGACTGGTAATGACGCCATTCATCGATTTTGGCATGGTTTCCTGATAGAAGGACATCCGGCACTTTATGACCTCGAAAATCGGCTGGTCTCGTATAATGCGGATGTTCAAGCAAGCCGCTTGAGAATGAGTCCATAGGAGCTGACTGTTCATTTCCTAGAACTCCTGGTAGAAGTCGAACAACAGAATCGATGACGACCATCGCACCCAGCTCTCCACCAGTAAGGACATAATCACCGATGGATATTTCATCGGTCACCAATTCCTGCCTGATTCTTTCATCATATCCCTCGTAATGGCCACAAATGAAGACCAGATGATCCTCTTCTGAAAGTTCTTCCGCTTTTTGCTGGGAGTAGGGTTCTCCCTGCGGGCAAAGCAGCACAACACGTGGAGGTTTTTCCGCAGAATCTTTGATGGACTGAATGCTATCAAAAATGGGTTGTGGGGATAGAACAAGACCCGCTCCTCCCCCGTAAGGGTAATCATCGACTTTGTTGTGTTTATTTTCAGTGTAATCACGGAAATTCACATATTGATGTGAAAATGCGCCTTGTTCCTGAGCACGCTTCATGATGGAATTCTGCAATACACCATCAAACATTTCGGGAAAAAGTGTCAAAATATCGATATGCATTAGTCTAGCAGCCCCTCTATTGGATCGATGATGATTGTTTTCGACTCCGTATCCACTTCTTTAACGACAGGTTCGATATACGGAATGAGAACATCCGGCTGATTCTTCCGCTTCACAACCCAAACGTCATTCGCGCCAGGGGTAAGAATTTCTTTAATTTCTCCTAGTTCTTCACCTGACTCTAAAAATACGGTACACCCGATGATTTCATAAAAATAGAATTCATGGTCATCAAGCTCTACTTGATCGTCTTCTGAAACCATCAGCTTTCCATTCTTGTAGCCTTCGACATCATTAATCGTAGGATGATCCTCGAAGCTTACAAGTTCGAAACCTTTATGAACCCGGTGTGTTCGAATTACCAGTGGTTTCGGCTCGTTGTTATCACTTACCCAATACAAAAGCTGACCTGGTTCGAATCGTTCATCAAAATCTGTGACGCGATGAACTTTGACTTCTCCTTTGATGCCATGTGTGTTTATTATTTTTCCAACATTGAATAACTGTTTTTCCATGAGTGCAATTACCTCGCTCGTATGACTTTTCCGTCTTCCACGACGATTTGACGATCCTGGATGACCTCTTCCCATTGATCGCCTTCTTTAACTTCAATCAGTGCCTGTACTTCGTCTGTTTCAAGCTCACTTCCATCAGGCAGGATATCCAATTGTTTGCGCTGATATTCAAGCCACTTCAGTTGATCTTTTCTTCGTCCGATTTCCTTTGAAAAACGGCGCTCCACTTCTTGTCTTGACACCCCGGGCTTGCGTTCTAATTTTTTCTGTTCAAATGAAAGCTGCCTGCATTCACGGTCCAGACGTTGATATCTTTCGTCGAACTTTTCCTTAATTTGCGCACGACTCGTCTCTGTCAAAATCTGTTTGACAGGTACTGTTCGGATGATCTGCATCTTTCGCCCGCCCCTCTGCCGTTCCATGAGAATAGTAAAAAAGGGAAAAGGTTTCCCTTCTCCCTTCTTACACCAATAAAATTAGTTCTCTTACATGATATCCAAATAGATTCGTTTTTCAGAATCTGAACCTGCCGCATAGACGACAGTCCGAATCGCTTTCGCAATCCGCCCGTTCTTACCGATTACTTTCCCTACATCATCCGGGTGGACCGTAAGATGATAAACCACTTTATGATTTTCCTCTTTCTCATCCACCACGATGTCATCAGGATGATCGACAAGCGGAGTTACGATCGTTTCGATCAAGGTTTTCATGGGATCACCACTACTTTATGATTTATTGGTTTTTCTTATCGTGGAACTGCTTCATGATGCCTTCGTTAGAGAATAAGTTACGAACCGTGTCACTTGGCTTCGCGCCGTTTGACATCCAGTCGATTGCTTTCTCAGCATCAAGTTTAACCTCTACAGGGTTAGCAACTGGGTTATATGTTCCGATTTGCTCGATGATACGTCCATCACGAGGAGAACGAGAATCAGCAACTACTACACGATAAAATGGGTTACGTTTAGATCCCATACGTTTTAGGCGAATTTTTACTGCCATTTTTAACAACCTCCAAATTTCTTTAATGTTTCACACAGATTTAGATTTTAGCAGAACTTCAAGGGTGTGTAAAGGTTTTTTCCATTACATAAAAGGAAATTTCATTCCTTTGCCTTTTTTCCCTTTTGTATTGCTCATTTGTTTCATCATTTTCTTCATTTCTTCAAACTGTTTCAACAGTCTGTTGACCTCTGACACAGACGTCCCGGACCCTTTGGCAATCCGCTTTTTACGGCTTGCATTCATCACAGAAGGGTCCTGTCGTTCATTTTTAGTCATCGATTGGATGATGGCTTCAACATGAGCGATCTGCTTGTCGTCGAACGACACGTTCTGAAGACCTTTCATTTTGTTCGCACCAGGAATCATATTTAAAATTTCATCCAGTGGTCCCATGTTCTTCACTTGCTCCATCTGCTCAAGGAAGTCCTCAAATGTAAAGGACGCATTACGCATTTTCGACTCCAGCTCTTTCGCTTGCTTTTCATCGACTTGCGTTTGTGCTTTTTCAATTAATGTAAGCATGTCGCCCATTCCAAGGATCCTTGACGCCATACGCTCAGGGTGGAAGGTCTCAAGCTGGTCAAGCTTCTCCCCCATACCCGCGAATTTGATCGGTTTACCTGTCACGGCTTTGATGGATAACGCGGCACCACCACGGGTGTCTCCATCAAGTTTCGTGAGCAGCACACCGGTGACGTCGAGCTGCTCATCAAAGCTTTCTGCAACATTCACAGCATCCTGACCTGTCATGGCATCGACTACAAGGAAAATTTCATCAGGATTGACAGCTTCCTTGATTTCTTGCAGTTCACCCATCAAATCACCATCAATATGCAAACGACCAGCGGTATCGATGAGCACATAATCGTGGTGCTCCTCTTTGGCTTTGGTTATCGCATTTTTGGCGATGTCGACAGGGTTTGCTTCGGTGCCTTCCTCATGGACAGGCATATCCAGCTGTTTTCCGAGTGTCTGTAATTGCTGGATGGCAGCTGGTCGGTAAACGTCGGCTCCTACGAGTAACGGCTTCCTGTTGTAGCTTTTACGCAACAGGTTCGCAAGCTTCCCGGTTGTCGTCGTTTTACCTGCACCCTGCAGACCGACCATCATGATGACCGTTGGAGGACGCTTGGCAACAGCGATTTTACTTTCGTCGCCACCCATCAATTCTGTGAGCTCTTCTTTAACAACTTTGATGACTTGCTGTCCAGGGGTCAGGCTTTCCATGACCTCCTGACCGACGGCGCGTTCACGTACACGCTTCACAAAATCTTTAACGACTTTAAAGTTTACATCGGCCTCGAGGAGGGCGAGACGGACCTCCCTGGTCATCTCTTTTACGTCTTGTTCGTTTACCTTCCCTTTGCCTTTGATTTTCTTGATCGTTTCCTGCAAACGGTCGGATAAACCCTCAAATGCCATCGAAGATCCCCTCCTATTCTAATTCTTGTAATTCGTGCAGCCATGATTCATAAGGGGCTGGAAGCTCGTCTTTTTTAAACTGTGCTTCCATTTCTTTGATCACTTTCTGCCGTTTTTCAAACTTCTCATATAGATGAAGCTTTTTTTCATATTCTTCAAGCATTGTCTCTGTTCTGCGAATATTATCATACACCGCTTGACGTGAGACATCAAAGGTTTCTGATATTTCACCAAGAGAGTAATCCTCGAGATAATACAACTCCATATAGTTTCTCTGTTTAGGAGTCAACAACGATTGATAGAAATCAAAAAGATAATTAATCCGTGTCGTTTTTTCAAGCATGCTTGAAGCACTCCTTGTTAAGTGAAATGCCTTTACACATAAATACTAAAGGAACATGTACCTTCATGTCAAGGCTTAGGATAGTTCTTCTTCCTCATATTCTTCGATCATATCTGCAAACAGTCCATAAACGAAGGCATGGGCATCAAATGTTTCAAGGTCGGTCACTTTTTCTCCAAGGCCCACGAGTTTAACGGGAATTTCCAATTCATTTCGAATCGCAAGAACAATTCCGCCTTTCGCTGTTCCATCCAGTTTCGATAGCACAATACCGGATACATCCGTCGCTTCGGAGAAAGTTTTCGCCTGGCTCATGGCATTTTGTCCTGTCGTAGCATCGAGTACAAGCAGTACTTCATGAGGAGCTCCAGGAACTTCACGCTCAATGACGCGTTTCACTTTGGAAAGTTCATTCATCAAGTTCACTTTATTTTGCAGACGGCCGGCAGTATCGCAAATGAGGACATCGGCATTCTTCGATTTTGCAGACTGGATACCATCGTAAATGACAGCAGCTGGGTCGCTGCCTTCACTATGCTTCGTGACATTCACTCCTACACGTTTGCCCCACTCTTCGAGTTGCTCAATGGCACCTGCACGGAATGTATCTCCTGCAGCAAGTGTCACGTTCTTCCCTTCACTTTTCAGTCGGTGGGCAAGTTTGCCGATGGTCGTTGTTTTTCCTACCCCATTCACACCGACAAACAGATAAATCGTCAAGCCGTCCGGGTTTTCATTCAACCCTTCAATTTCTTCAGCGCGATCATCACCATAGTAGATTTCAACCAGCTTTTCAGAAATGATTTCCTTCACTTTTTGAGGGTCCTGAACGTTCCTACGCTTCACTTCCATCTCAAGCTCTTCAATCATTTCCATGACGGTCGTAACCCCGACATCTGCAGAAATCAACACTTCCTCAAGTTCTTCAAAGAAATCTTCATCGACGGTACGGTAACGTGCGACGAGATCATTAATTTTAGTCGAGAATGAATTTCTTGTTTTAGCCAGTCCCATTTTAAACTTGGAAGCAATCGAAGCTTTTTCATCCTCTTCCAGGCTCTCTGCAGCATCATCTTCTGGCAATGATTCTTCAACGCCCTGCTCGTCTTTTTCATCCAGCGTTGATTCGACTGGCTCTTCTTCATCTGCTTCTGCTGCGTATTCTTCCCCATCCTCTGCAGGGGCCTCGGTTTCAGGTGTTTCTGTTTCTCCCTGAAGGTCTGTAACGTCCTGCTCATGGGTGTCTGCGGGGTCTACATCCGTTTCCAGAGGATGTTCCTGGTCATCGGAATCCTCTGTTTCATGGACCTGCTGTTCCTCTTTTTCTTCTTCCGACTCAGGACCTTTTACGAATTTTTCTTTCAGTTTCTTAAAAAAACTCATCGACTCATCCTTCCTATGCTTCCAGTAATTCCGGTGTTTCTTCTAGTCTGACGGATACGAGTTTAGATACGCCTGACTCTTGCATGGTCACCCCATAAAGAACATCCGATTCTTCCATCGTCCCTTTTCTGTGGGTGATGACAATGAATTGTGTCTTCTCACTGAATTCTTTCAAAAATTTAGCAAAACGATCCACGTTCGCTTCATCCAATGCCGCTTCCACCTCGTCAAGGACACAGAAGGGCACAGGACGGACGCGTAGAATTGAGAATAACAGAGCGATAGCCGTCAGAGCACGTTCTCCGCCCGATAACAAACTCATATTTTGCAGTTTCTTACCCGGGGGCTGGGCCACAATATCGACCCCTGTTTCTAACATGTCGTTAGGGTCAGTCAGTTGCAGATCGGCACGTCCTCCACCGAACAGAGTACGAAAGACTTCACCGAATTCCGCACGGATTTTTGTAAAGGTGTCTTCAAACTTCCGCTTCATTTCACCATCCATTTCATTGATAACCGTGTGAAGGGTCTGTTTTGCTTCAAGTAAATCATCTTGCTGTCCCTTCAAGAATTCATAGCGTTCTTTAATACGGTCATACTCATCGATGGCTCCTAAATTCACGGTTCCAAGCTCTTCGATGGCCCGTTTGATCAGCTTGACCTTCGTTGATGCTTCGTCAATATCGTCTACACCTGGGTAGTCCCTCTTCGCTTTCTCAAACGTCATCACATACTCTTCCTGCAAGTATTGAAGCATATTCTCAAGCTCTACGTCCAGCCGGTTGGCTTTGACTTCCTTTTGCTGCAAGTCTTGAATAAAGTTTTGATGTCTCCGCTTCAATTCCTTTAGCATCGCTTCAGCTTGCTGAATGTCCGCAGCAAGCTCTTGGCGCTCTTTTCTCTTCATCTCGATGGACGAAGTCGTTTCTTCCTTGTCTGTTCTCGTGCTTTCAATTTGAGCCTGAATCTCATCTTCAGTCTGATTGGAATCCTTGACCTCCATCAGTTGTTGATAAGAGACACGATTGCCTCGTAATTCCTGCTGTATCAAATCTTTCTCCTGCTGATAACGATCCGCTTTTTCTTTTTGGTTGTTTACCGCTGATTCTTGTTCGGCTAGTTGTATTTGAAGCTTCTGCCTGCGTTCCTGCAAGTTAGCCTCGTCTTCTTTCTGACGTTCTTTTGTTGTCGTCAACTCTTCGATCTTTGTATTAATCGATACCAGTTGTTCTTCTAAAGTCCGTAAGGTTTCGTCAAGGTCGGTCAACTGCTGATCAGCGTGATGAGAGTCTTGATCGTACTGGGCCTGATCTTGATCGAACAATTGAAGTTGATCATTCAAATGGTCGAGTTTCAGCTGCATTTCCCTTTGATCGGACTGCTTTTCATACTCTTCTTTCTTTAATTCAGAAAGTTTCACATTCCACTGTTCTTTTTCCTCTTCTTGCTCTGCTAAGGTCGTCTTCAACTTTTCCACTTTACTCTCAACATCCAACGCCTTTGCATCATAAGCGACGATTTTCTCACTAAGTTCCTGCAATTCCTTTTCTCTTGTGAACAAGGATTGTTTGGATTGTTTTTTCGCCCCTCCTGACATGGAACCACCAGGATTGACAACATCTCCATCAAGCGTCACAACCCGGTACTTTCGATTCAATACGCGAGCTATTTGGTTTGCATCCTCTAACCCTTCGGCAATGACGATATGACCAAGGAGGTGCTGGATCGCTTTTGAATGAGCTGTATCATATTGGATAAGATCGGCAGCAACTCCTACATACCCTGCTTGTTGTGAAAGCGATGCAGCGCCATGGACAGAACGAGGCTGAATGGAGGTCAGAGGCAGGAATGTAGCTCTTCCTTTATTGTTCGTTTTCAACCAGTGGATCGCCTGTCTTCCGGTTTGTTCGTCCTCCACGACAATATGTTGGGCCTGCGCACCAAGCGCTGTCTCAATCGCTGTCAAAAGATGGGATGGAATATCAATCAGTTCGAGCACAGCTCCATGAATCCCCTGCAGCTGGCCTTTTTGAGAAGCCTTTAAAACTTCACGGACGCCGTGGAAATAACCTGAGAAGTCTTCTTTCATCTCTTCAAGCATTTCCTTCTTAGATCGCATATTTTCCAAATATTGATAGCCCTTATAAAGCTTCTCCTGCCATTCCTGATACGTCTGTTTATTCTTTTCGTATCTCTCGTTCAACTCTTGGACTTGAGATTCTAGCTCTTCCCGCTGTGTGGTCAGGGTTTCCAACTCGGCTGTCATGGAAGTCAACTTTTCTTCAAGCTTTGCGCGTTCACTTCTGAGATCTTTGAATTTATCGATCTGACTTCCTTTTTTGGAGTGAATTTGGTCCAGCTGTTTTTCTAAGAGTTGTTTCTCGTTTCGTTTGGCTGCCTGCTTATTCAGCAATTCGATATATTCACTCTTCAAGTCTTCAATCTCATCTTCTATTAGATGGAGATCCTGTTTTAACGCTTGGGTCGTTTGATTTAACTCTTGCTTCGTATTTTCTCTTTTTTCTTTGATCTGTTTTAACTTTTTAGCTTCTTCTTCGGCAATCGCCTTTAAATTCACCAGTTTGTCAGAGAGATCCTCATAGGCCTCTTCCAATTTGGATTTGTTTTCTTCAAAATGCTTATGACGCTCTTTCATTAGTTGCTTTTTCCCCTCAAGATTTTCGAGGTCTCTCGTTAGTTCAAGCAACTTCGCCTGCATGTTTTCTATAGAAGCATCGAGGCTTTCCACATGATCCCTTTGATCTTTTAGTGAAGCTTCATTCGCCTCGATTTTTTCACTCAACTCGTTTTCCTGGCCTCTGACTTCTTCCAGTTCTTTGAGAATTCTTTCCCATTCTCCGTGAACCTGCTGTATTTGAGTGATCAATAAAGAGATTTCAACATTCTTCAGCTCGTCTTTTTTCTCTAAGTAATCTTTCGCGACAGCCGCTTGTTCTTTTAACGGTTCAAGCTGACCATCAATCTCCCATATGATATCTTCCACACGGTTCAGATTTTCTTGTGTTTCCGACAACTTATATTCTGCTTTTTTCTTTCGCTGTTTGTACTTCAGAACTCCTGCCGCTTCTTCAAAAATGGAACGGCGGTCTTCTGCTTTGGAACTAAGAATCTCTTCCACTTTTCCTTGGCTGATAATAGAGAAAGCTTCCCTGCCAAGCCCGGAATCCATGAATAGATCGACAATATCTTTCAAACGGCATGTCTGATTATTTATATAGAACTCACTTTCACCGGAGCGGTAAACGCGTCTCGTCACACTCACTTCCTGGTAATCCAAAGGCAGTGCCTGATCCGTATTATCAAGGGTCAAAGTCACTTCTGCCATATTCAATGGAGCTCTAGTTTCACTACCAGCAAAGATGATGTCTTCCATTTTACTACCGCGGAGCGAACGGGCTGACTGTTCGCCTAATACCCATCGAATCGCATCCGTTATATTACTTTTTCCACTACCATTCGGTCCGACGACAGATGTGACTCCAGAAACGAAATCGACGGTCACTCGTTCGGCAAATGATTTAAAACCTATCGTATCTAATTGTTTGAGGAACATATTCATCCTCCTGTATTTTCACAAATCTTTCATTCACTCAACTTATATATTTTATCATAAAGAACGGCCCTACGGTAGGAACCGAAAGCTACTTTTATTACACCTAGTAAAATCTCATTATTCAACATAAGCTCCCTATACTTGAAGACTCTAGTTCGAGATAACCGGGGTTCGTTTGCTTTTTTAGCGTTAGGGGTGGCTGGGAAGCTACTCGCTTTCCTGTGGGGGAGTGGCGAGCTTCCTCAGGCTATCGCCTTGCGGGACCTCGCCTATCTCCTTTCTCCCACGGGAGTCTCGCAGCTTCCCAACCACCCCATTCCGTGCAGGAGAGAAACGAACCCCTATACCAAAATGGGACCTCTTCCATACCCACTAAGAAACAGGCGAAAAACGCTATATATCAAGACTTCACGCTCGTAATGACCGCTGGGGGGGAGTTTTTTGTGATCCAATTCTTTTGAACATACAAGCAGAGTTTCCGAGAAGTGGTTTCGAGACACTCACATGATAAAGGGGCGGAGGGGAATGGGGAGACTCCTGCGGGAAAAAAGTGCTTGGTGAGACCCCACAGGACGCAGTCCGAGGAGGCTCACCGCGCTCCCACGGAAAGCGAGCTATTCCCCGCAGCCCCATCCACTCCATAAAAGTCTCGAAACTTAGTCTTACACAATCCTGCCATTTACTTTAATAAGTTATAATATTAATGAAGGGTTTCAAAATTCGGCAAAGTCCTTTATCATATGTAATAGCCTAGAAAACGAGCCTTGAAGGAGGATTCATTTTTGAGTTTACAAGAACCGAACCAAGAAAACCTAGAAGTCATCATCAATGACATGGCAGAAAAACTGCAGGTCGTGAACCGTTCCCTTATGGACCCAGAGGATTACGATCTCAATAAATACGAAGAAATCAAATCCCTTCACGATATTATTGAAATGAAAGGGCAATTGAGTGTTTCTGAAATCCAGGCATTTGTGCAGGAACTTGGTCAATACAGAAAATAACCAACCGCCACTAAAAAAAGACCGTTTTTCGAAGGTTCTCTCCGGAAAACGGTCTCTTTTTGATCACTTTTAAAGACGGATTATAAATGGGCTCCTTGATTTTCCAATGCTTGCTGAGCCGCTTTTTGTTCCGCTTCTTTCTTCGTACGGCCTACACCAATCCCACCGATGTCATCCTGGATCAGTACGTGAGCGATAAACTCCCGGCTGTGTGCAGGTCCTCTCTCTTCAACGATTTCATATTCGATTTTACTGTTTTTATCCCGTTGAATAAATTCTTGTAGCTGACTTTTGAAATCCATCGCATGAGAAAAAGCACCTTTTTTCACTTTTGGATACACATACGTTCTTAAGAACTGTATGACTGCATCGTAACCCTGGTCTAAATAAAGAGCTCCGATGAACGCTTCAAAGACATCAGCAAGCAATGCTGGTCGATTGCGCCCTCCTGTCAACTCTTCTCCTTTACCAAGTAAAATCAGGTCTTGGAAATTCAGCTCATTTGCAAATTCTACTAATGAGACTTCACACACAATCGAGGCTCTGAACTTAGTAAGCTCTCCTTCAGCCATATCCGGGAACTCCCGGTACAAATACTGAGAGACTCCTAGTTCAAGAACGGCATCTCCCAAGAATTCCAGCCGTTCATTATCCTCCCGATCGGTTTTCCGATGCTCATTCACATATGATGAATGTGTAAAAGCCTGTTCCAGTAACGAGATATCATTGAATTGTAAATTTATCTTTTTCTGGAAACTGGAAAAATCATCCATAAATCACCTTGTCCTTTGCTATGAATTTCTTGAAAAATATAGGAAAGGCTGCCCGAAAAACGGACAGCGATCCTATTACGACTGGCTGCTTATGTAATTCACAGCGTCGCCTACTGTATTGATTTTTTCAGCTTCTTCATCAGAAATTTCCATATCAAACTCGTCTTCAAGCTCCATTACAAGCTCAACGACATCAAGAGAGTCTGCTTCTAGATCTTCTTTGAAGGAAGCTTCCATAGTCACTTTAGACTCATCAACATCAAGACGATCGACGATGATTTGTTTTACACGATCAAATGTTTCTGCCATTGGAACCTCACCTCCCTTCAGTAATTATAGTAATGTGTGCCCAAAAGCGCAAGAGGTTGTTTTACCCCGACTTTCAGAAGGAATCACAATCTCTTTGTTTAAAATAAATGGGCGCTTAATAAGACCCACGCTTTTACATGACCATGCCGCCATCGACATGCAGTGTTTGACCTGTCATGTACGCTGCATCTTTAGAAGCGAGGAATCGGACAACACGTGCCACATCTTCCCCTTCACCTAAACGCTTCAGCGGAATCATGGCCAGCATTTGCTCACGTTGCTCGTCTGTAAGGGCATCTGTCATATCTGTTGCGATGTAGCCCGGTGCTACGGCGTTCACCTGGATGTTTCTAGCTGCCAATTCTTTGGCGTTCGATTTGGTCATTCCGATCACACCGGCTTTAGCAGCAACATAATTCGCTTGTCCAGGGTTTCCGGAAACACCTACGATTGAAGCGACGTTGATGATTCGGCCATACTTCTGCTTCATCATCTGACGTGTCACCCCTTTTGTACAAAGGAAAACGCCTTTCAAGTTCGTATCGATCACTGAATCAAACTCTTCTTCTTTCATTCTCATTAAGAGATTGTCTTTCGTAATCCCTGCATTGTTAACAAGGATATCCAGACGGCCGAATTCATCTACGACTGTTTTCACCATTCGTTTGACATCTTCATCATTGGATACGTTGGCCTGTATTTTGATGGCCACGCCGCCTAGTTCATGGATTTCCTGAACAACAGCCTCTGCCTTATCTTCGCTTCCTGCATAATTGACGGCCACTTTCGCCCCTTGATGAGCAAGTTCAAGTGCAATAGCCTTTCCGATTCCGCGGGATGCCCCTGTGACAAGAGCCACCTGGTCTTGTAACATTACGATTCCTCCTTATACCAATCGATGAACGCTTGCAGTGAGTCTGGATCCTGCACACTGAACGTTTTCATTCGACGTTTCACTTTACGAACAAGACCACTCAACACTTTCCCTTGCCCCACTTCTACAATAGCATCGACATCTTCTTCGACGAATGCCTCAAGAATCTGTTGGAACCTTACAGGTGAGTAGAGTTGTTCAATGAGAAGCTTCTCTATTTCTTCCGCATTTGTCACCGGTGCAGCAGTTACGTTCGCGTACACAGGGACGTTCGCATCATGGATTTTCGTTTCAGATAAATGATCAGCAAAATCATCACTAGCTGACTTCATGAGACGGGAGTGGAATGGTCCACTGACATTGAGAGGAAGCACCCGCTTCGCTCCCGCTTCTGACAATTGTTCAGAGGCTTTGTCCACGCCTTCTTTTGTTCCAGAAATGACAATTTGACCTGGACAATTGATATTCGCAAGATCCACAGCTAGATCTCCATCAAAGTCACGCAAGACTTCTTCAATTTCTTCTTGTGATAGACCAAGTACAGCCGCCATTGTTCCCATACCTGTTGGGTAAGCTTCTTCCATCAGCTTTCCACGGACATGAACTAGTTGAACGGCTTCCATTGGTTCCAGCGCTCCCGCTGCAACCAAGGCACTGTATTCTCCAAGGCTGTGACCTGCCGTCATACCAGGAGCCACCCCTTCTTGCTGGAGTACTCGCTGGATGGCTATACTATTCAAAAGCAATGCCGGTTGAGCATTTTCTGTTTTCGTCAATTCTTCAGAAGGCCCTTCGAACATTAAACGAGTCAACGAATAACCAAGGGCTTCATCCGCTTCATCAAACAATTGTTTCACAGCAGGATAAGCCTCATACATCGCCTTCCCCATTCCTACTTCCTGGGACCCTTGCCCAGGAAAAACACATGCGATTCGTTTCATGATTCATCCTCCTCTTTGTGCATTTCAGAAAGTGTTGCGGAAATTGTGTTCGTTACATCAAGCTCAATCATGTGGCAGGCCTGTCGGATCGCATTTAAAACAGCTCGATCATTAGAAGAACCATGCGCTTTGATGACAGGTGCGGCCAAACCAAACAGACCCGCTCCTCCATATTCGCTATAATCAAGCTGAGCTTTTAACTTCCGCAGATCATTCTTTGCTAACCCAGCAGCAATTTTAGTTTTAAAGTTACTCATAAATGTTTGCTTCATCATCGAAAACATCGTCATGGCCGTTCCTTCGATCGTCTTCAATGTAACATTACCTGTGAATCCATCAGTCACGACTACGTCTGCTACGCCTTCAAGTAAGTCACGCGCCTCGACGTTTCCAACAAAATTGATGGGAGCTTCTTTCATCAGGTCAAACGCCTTTTTGGTCAAGTCACTTCCTTTGCCATCTTCCGTACCGACATTCAACAGACCAACCCTCGGCTGTTTAATATTGCGCACGTTTTCAGCATAAATACTCCCAATCACTGCATATTGCAACAAATGGTCAGGCTTCGCATCCACGTTCGCTCCGACATCCAGCATGAGAAAACCTTTGCCGTCTGACGTTGGAAGTGTCGGACTGAGCGCTGGCCTGTCCACACCTTTCATTCGACCGACGACAAACAATCCCGCACTCATCAATGCCCCTGTGTTCCCGGCAGATATGCAACCATCCGCACGTCCTTCCTTCACTTCAGTGGCTGTCAGAACCATAGAAGATTGCTTCTTTCTCCTAACAGCCCTTACCGGTTCATCATCTGCTGTAATGACTTCTGTTGTATGTAATATAGACACATTGGACTGTCCTGTTAAAAAAGGCTTGATTTGAGCTTCATCACCTACAAGAGTGATTTCCAAGCCGTCAATTGTGTCTGCGGCCTGTACCGCCCCTTTCACAATCGCTTCAGGAGCGTTGTCACCGCCCATAGCATCAATGGCTAGCTTCATTCTCGATCCATCTCCTTCTGTTGGTTCGAACGATACATCTCAAACGTTCCCGCAAATACTTCTTCGTTACCTACGTAACTATGCACATTCACAAGTGTTCGTCCTTTTTCATCGTCCCCCTTGACAGTCGCCTTAGCCACCACACGTTCACCAAGTTTCACCGGGCGTGTGAATGCAATCTCCGACTGCGCAGTAAGTGCCAGTTCATCATTGATTAAGGCGACGGCCAGGGAGTTGGCCTGTGCAAACAAGTAGTGCCCTCTAGCGATATGGTTTCTGGAAAAGACATGTTCCGGGCGGATGTCCAAGATCGAAATGGCACGGTCGTCCAATTCCAGGTCGACCACTTCCCCGATGATTTCTTCCACCGGCAAAGCTTTCACCGTTTCATTCCATTCTTGTGTGGCGACCGACTTGATGCGTTCCCGCAATTCCGGAATTCCGAGTTCCATTCGATCCAGCCTTATCGTCTGGATGCTGACCCCGAATGTTTTTGCTAGTTCTTCGTCTGTAATGAAGGGGGTATGGTCTATTTTCGTTTTCAATTCTTCCTGACGTACTTTTTTAGACTTCTTCATACATATTCCACCGTTCATTTAGCCATAATTTTTCACCTTATGACTAGGTACTAATAGTAATATATAATACCAAGTTCAATTACGCAAGGATTTGCTTATGATTCCCTATTTTCATCTCCATAGTATTTCGACACTCAATTAAGTGACACACAACACTTCCTTAAACAATATGGCAGGATTGCGGAAGACTTGATTTCGAGGCTTTTATTGAGTGGATGGGACTGCGGGGAATAGCTCGCTTTCCGCGGGGCCCCACACGAAGTGGGGTCGTTCAATGTTGGCACAGGACGTGCCGAACTTAATCGAACTTCCTCTATTCTCTTGAGCCTCCTCTGACTGCGTCCTGTGGGGTCTCACCAAGCACTTTTCCCCACAGGAGTCTCCCCATTCCCCTCCGCCCCTTTGTTATATGAGGTTCTCGAAATCCCTATAACAGTAACCCACTGAGTTCGATAATGAAGCCCTGATTAACAACGTAGTTATAGTCGTTTTAACCATAGATACTGCACGAATATGGTAAAAGAACAGGGTCTGGGAAACGCCCGCATGAAAAGCTCAAGAAGACAAAAACGTGTGTGTTTTTCTACGAACGGATTCAAAACACCGCAAATCGTCGTTTCCCTGACCCCGTATCCATGGCCAGGATTTGTCATTCATTATTTCAACTAGGCAAGGCTCCCTTTAAGGATGCGCGGTATGTGCTCCTTGCGCTCCCATGGAAAGCGAGTAATCCCCCTCAGCACCATTCATAAAACTAAAGTCTCGAAACTGAGTCTTCAAGAAAAGGGAGCTATACTTGAAAGGGGTCGTTTCGGAAATGGAAAACACTCGGCTTTTTGGCCGAGTGTTTGGTTAGTTAGTCCAACACATTACCGAGAAGGTGTTGGTCACTATAAACGTGCTCTTTTAGAGTTTTGTATCGTTCGTCATTATCAAGCATATTTTCCATAATCATTTCAGCGGCATCTTTTCTTGCGGTTTCGAGTGCGCGGTAATCGTGGACCATGTCTCCGACCTTGAATTCAGGAAGACCGCTTTGCTTTTTGCCGAAAAAGTCGCCGGGACCACGCAGCTTCAAATCCTGCTCAGATAATTCGAAGCCATCATTCGTCTCGGTCATAATTCTCATTCGTTCTTTCCCTACGTCTCCTTTGGGATCACCAAGAAGAATACAGTAACTTTGATCGGCTCCACGCCCTACACGTCCTCTCAACTGGTGAAGCTGGGAAAGACCGAACCTTTGTGCATCATAAATGACCATGACAGTTGCATTCGGTACGTTCACGCCTACCTCTACGACCGTTGTGGAGACGAGGATCTTCAGCTCGTTCGCTGCAAATTGCTGCATAACGCTCTCTTTTTCTTCGTTATGGAGACGACCATGCATCAATCCGACGGATGTAGACGGCTCAAAAACAGCGCTTAGCTGATCGTAGAGGTCAATGGCATTTTGAATATCAAGCTGGTCCGATTCTTCGATCAAAGGACAAATGACGTAGGCCTGGTGCCCCTGGTCAATCTCTTTCTGTATAAAGCTCAAGACACGGTTGGTCATTTCTCCTTTGACCCAATACGTATCCACAGGTTTCCGTCCTGCCGGCATTTCGTCAATCACACTGACATCCATATCTCCGAATGCCGTAATCGCAAGCGTCCTTGGAATAGGCGTTGCTGTCATGAATAGGACATCAGGAGAAAGACCCTTATCTCTTAGTGCCCGCCGCTGCTCTACTCCAAAACGGTGCTGCTCATCGACGATCACAAATCCAAGGTTTTTGAAGACGACCTCATCCTGTATGAGCGCATGGGTACCAACGAGGATATCGATTTCATTCTGCTCCACGGCTTCCAGGATTTCTCGTCTCCGCTTTCCTTTGATAGATCCGGTCAGTAAAGCTACCTTCGCACGCCCTTCAAACATTTGTTGCAAAGAATGGTAATGTTGTTCTGCCAGAATTTCCGTCGGAACCATGAGAGCCCCCTGTTGACCAGCTGTAATTGATGCGTAAAGAGCAATCGCGGCAACAGCTGTCTTTCCTGAGCCGACGTCCCCTTGAAGGAGACGATTCATTCTGTGCGGACTTTTCATGTCGTTTAAAATTTCTGCGAGAGACCGTTTCTGCGCAGAAGTCAATTCGAATGGCAGGGATTGAACAAATGCCGTCAACTGATCGTTGTCATACGTTTGAACAATTCCTGATGTCGATTCACGGTTATGCTTTCTTAACAGCTGCATTTTTAATTGAAATACAAGAAACTCTTCGTATATAAAACGACGTTTTGCATGCTTCAGCATCACCCTTGTTTCCGGATAATGCATTTGATTCAAAGCTGAAGGGCGGTCTGGAAGTTTATAAGCAAGAGCCAGATCTTCAGGAAGAATGTCAGGAAGATCCACACTATAATCATCAAGGGCGTTTTTGATCACTTTCCTCAATGTGTTGAGGTTAACCCCTTCTTTCAACGTGTACACAGGCTGGATGGGTTCCTGACTTTTGGACTCTCCTTTTTTAAACTGGCTGACCGTTATTTGGAGTCTCTGTTGATCCCACTTCCCTGTCACCGTAACCGTGTCCCCTTGATTCAATTGTTTCTTTGCAAAAGCACGATTGAACATGACAGCTTTTACCGCAAACTGATCGACTTGAAGGGTAAAAGTCAGCCGTGATTTCTTCCTGCCATAAAAACTTAATGCAGGTTCAGAGACGATTTCACCTTCGATGGTCGCCTTCTCATTGTGCGTCAATTCGGTAAGAGGCTTCACTTCATAAGAATCATAGCGATGCGGAAAGTAGAATAATAGATCTTCCACTGTAAAGAGTCCAAGCTCATTTAATTGTAATCGTAGTTTATCTCCTACTCCTTTAACTTCACTGATCGATTGGTGCAACACGTCATTCACTCTTTCTTCAACGATATTCCGTACACTTTGGCTTCTAATTCACGCCCCGTAGGTGTAGCAGCAAGTCCACCTTGAGCTGTTTCCCTGAATGCTGAAGGCATGCGCTGCCCTACTTTGTACATCGCATCAATAACCTCATCACAAGGAATTCGACTCGTCACTCCTGCAAGAGCCATATCCGCAGCAACAACCGCGTTGGATGAACCCATGGCATTTCTTTTCACACAAGGGACTTCTACTAGACCCGCAACAGGATCACAAATGAGGCCGAGCATATTTTTCAAAGTAATCGCCATTGCTTCAGCAGATTGTGAAGGCGTACCCCCGGCCATTTCTACAATCGCAGCAGCAGCCATCCCTGCAGCTGATCCCACTTCAGCCTGGCAGCCTCCTGCGGCACCGGAAATAGAAGCATTATTAGCAACCACAAATCCGAAGGCCCCGGAAGTAAACAGGTAACGAACCATTTGTTCACGCGTCGGATTCAATTGATTTTTCACAGCAAAAAGCGTCCCCGGCACACAACCGGCACTTCCTGCGGTAGGTGTAGCACAGATGGTCCCCATGGCCGCATTCACTTCATTTGTTGCGACAGCTTTACTAACGGCATCCATAAGAAGGTTTCCGGATAGCGGGGTGTGATTTTTCATATAGTTTTGAATGAGGACTGCATCTCCTCCAGTCAATCCACTGTGAGATTTGACACCTTTCAAACCATCTTCAATCGCTTTTTCCATAACATCGAGATTTCTTTCCATTTGAGAGAACACTTGCTCCCTCGTTAGTTGTTTCACTTCCATCTCCTGACGAATCATAACTTCAGAGATTTGTATATTTTCACTTTCTGCTAATTCTACGAGTTCAGCTACATTTCGAAACATGTGAGCTCTCCTTTCTTTATTTAATCTGATATCTTAGCTACTTGTGTAATGTGATCCGCTCGTTCTAGTTCATCAAGGATCGAATCATCAATGTTCTGATCCACTTCAATGACCATCAAGGCTTGTTCTCCTTGTGCTTTACGGGACACTTCCATGCGTCCGATATTGATTTCATTTTTAGCTAAAATGGCCGTAGCCGAGGCAATCGCTCCATAACGATCATTGTGAATAAGCAGAATCGCCGGGTGACTTCCAGATAAGCGAAGTTCAAAACCATTCAGTTCCGTAATTTCCGCTTTTCCTCCCCCGATGGAGATCCCGACTAACTCGAGCTCACCATCATCATCACCGATTTTAACTCTTGCCGTGTTGGGATGATCGGTATGAGCATCCTCTTCATGAAATCTTATCTTCATTCCATTTTTCCGCGCCGTAACGAGTGATTGACTGATTCGTTCATCATACGTATCGTAGTCGAGCAATCCACCAATGATGGCTACATCTGTGCCATGACCTTTATAGGTTTTCGCAAATGATCCATACAAATGGATATGGGCATATTTTGGCTCCCTACCAAATAAATGGCGTGCTGCACGGCCGATTCTGGCCGCCCCTGCGGTGTGTGAACTGGATGGTCCAATCATGACGGGACCGATAATATCGAATACTGAACGAAATTTCATGAAAATCACCTTCCCTTTTCATCTATATATAAAGAAAGAAAACGCTTTCTAATATATTATAATCCTTTTACATCTTAACACAAACTGTTGTTCTACACCTCATTTTTTACAAAAAGCGAACAAATCAGGTTGATAGATTGTTCTTTTACGAGTAAAATAAACGTTTGTGGGTTACTCGGTAACCGGGCGGGAGAGGGATAAATTTCATAGAGGAGATTCAAATGCTCAATCAGCATCATCAAAAAGTGAGCTGGAAGAAAGAAGGGTTGGCTGGATTGATCGGTTATTTCACGACCGTCTACATTGTGGCCGTGAACAGCCAAATCCTTCACAGTGCAGGTTTGCCGCTTGAAAGCGGAATGATTGCAACGATTCTTGCCAGCGCACTCGGCTGTTTGATCATGGCTATATACGCTAATGCGCCTATGGTTCTCATTCCAGGAATGGGTGTTAACGCTTTGTTTGCCTACTCCATCGTTGAAGGTACGGGATTGACGTTTCAAGAAGGGCTGGCTGTTGTATTCGTAGCTTCGTTGATCTTTCTAATCACGGCTTTCACAAAACTTGGAGACTGGTTGAAACACGCGATTCCGGATTCTTTGAAGCATGCAATCACGGTTGGTCTTGGACTGTTTTTGACGTTGATCGGATTAGAAAAAGGAGGCCTTGTCGTCAGAGGGGAACACTCTTTGATCACACTCGGCAACCCTTCGTCTGCAATTGTCATCACAAGTATCCTTACATTGTTTATCGGGATTTTCCTTTTCACAAAAAATGTCCCTGGTAACTTCTTAGTGACGATGATTGCAGGTACCATCATCGCTCATTTTACAGGAGTATTGGGAGAAAGAGGAGATTCTCTCGCACTCAGCGAACAATCATGGATCTTCATGCCGGACTTCGCAAGCGTGACAGAGTTCGGATTCTGGATGGCCGTTTTCCCCCTTGCGATCGTTCTCATTTTTGAGAATATGGGTCTCATTCACGGACAATTGGATATGCTTGATCAACAAAGCAAATTCAAAAGGTCCTACCAGGCCTCTGCCTTTTCAGCATTAAGTACTGGATTCCTCGGTACATCACCGACGGTTTCTTCAGCTGAGAGTGCCGCTGTCATTGCATCCGGAGGTAAATCAGGAAGAGCAGCACTCACAATGGCTGTCTTATTTATCGGCACCATCTTTTTGATCCCTTGGATTTCCATGGTACCATCCACCGCTATCGCACCAATTCTCATCATTGTCGGAGCGCTGATGGTACAAAACATTAAGGAAATTCCCCTGGATCAGTTATCTGAAGCGATGCCAGCCTTCCTGATTATCGTGATGATTCCCTTCACCTACTCCATCGCTGATGGAATGGCTTTTGGATTTATCGCTTATCCGATCGTAAAATTCGCCATCGGAAAACAAAGAGAACTAACTACGCCAGTCGTACTCATCGCCATGGTCTTTCTCATTGAATTTATCATGCGCTCGCTTGGTCATTAATTTAGCTGCAGCGCAACTATGCTGTATTTCTTAAATGAATACAAAAAACAATAAAGAGGCTGGGACAAAACTCAGCCTCTGAAACAAAAAGGAGCCCTGCGAACCAATTTGGTTCGCAGGGCTCCTCAATTTATGTTGTCTTTTTTCATTTCAATTAAAAATAAGAGCACACTCTGATAAAATTAAAGTTCCTACACAATAACCTCGGAGGTGCTCTTATGTTTAAAAATTATAACATGAATCAAGTGGTTTTGCCCATGGACGTTGAAATGAAACTTCAGGAAAATGACATCGCCTATTCGGTCCATGAATTGGTGGAAAGTATTCCGGATGAGGATTTCTCATGTTTCATGCGTGATACGGGATGCCCCGCTTATCAT
>NZ_FNIZ01000022.1 GCF_900104185.1 Halobacillus aidingensis
CAGGACGAAGTCCGAGGAAGCTTGCCACTCCCCCACAGGAAAGCGAGTAGCTTCCCAGCCACCCCTAACGCTCAACACGGCAAACGAACCCCCAAAGTCTCGAAACTGAGTCTTCCACAATCCTGCCATATTCTTTAATAACATTTTTTATATTACATATCCGTTAAACAAAAAAAGGCGGCTGTGTCAGCCGCCTTTTTCCTTTATAGACTTTCCTTTTCTCCCAATACTTCCTCAGCAATGTTCACAGCATGGTCACCGATACGTTCTAAGTTGCTGATCATGTCTACAAATACAATACCTGCTTGTCCTGTACACACACCTTCGTTCAAACGGATGATGTGTTTCTTACGGTAACTACGTTCCATACGATCCAACTCATTCTCTTTTTGGACGACGGCCAATGCTTCTTCGCGGCTCATCGTTTCAAGAGATCTTGTCGCCTGCTTGACGGTCATTAGCGTAAGGTCAAACATTGTATTCAAATCCTCAATGGCCTGAGGGGTAAGGTTCACTTTATTTGAGTTCTTATAATCGATCAGCTCAATGATATTCTCAAAGTGGTCACCAATACGTTCTAAATCTCTGACAGAATCCATTAGTGCCGAATGCTTATGACTTTCCTCATCCGAAAGAGAAGCTTGAGAAAGATCCACGAGATAATCTGTTATTTTACGATCAAGGTTGTTTAAAGCATCTTCAATCTGCATGGCAAGTTCAGAGTGCTTTTGCTGTTTATTGTTCAAATAAAGGCTTGTCTCTTCAAGACCTTTATAAGCATATTCACCCATACGAACAACTTCTTCTTTTGCTTGGTCTAAGGCAAGGGATGGAGATTGTTCAATAAAGATCGGATCCAAATGCTGTGGTTTATGGTCAATTTCTGAATCTTTCCCTGGTACCAGTTTAATGACAATCCATGCGAGGACTGCAATAAACGGGAATTGTACAACCGCATTAGCAATGTTAAAGGATCCGTGAGCGAAGGCAATTGTCATTTCAGGCTCTAGATCCATACTCGTTTGTAACCAGTTCACATATCTTTCAAATGGAACTAGGAAAATCAAGAATACGGTAGCACCTAACACATTGAATATGACGTGAGCAAATGCAGCTCGCTTCGCGCCGACACTTGCACCTATGGAAGCAAGAACTGCTGTAATTGTTGTACCGATATTATCTCCAAACAATACAGGAATAGCTGCTTGTAAATCCACAAGTCCTTCTCCCAACAACGTCTGCAAAATTCCGATTGTTGCACTGGAGCTTTGTACGATAACCGTGAATAGGGTACCTACAATAACACCCAAAATAGGGTTATCACTCATACTTACCGTCAAATCTTGGAAAGCCTGTAATGATCGAAGTGGCTTCACTCCTCCACTCATTACTTCAAGTCCAAAGAACAAAGCACCTAGACCAAAGATGGTCTGACCAAAGTTCGCAACTTTTTTACTTTTGAAAAAGAATAGCAAGAAAGCACCAACGGCAAGGATTGGCAATCCATAAGCTTTAATATCTATACCAATAATAAATGCGGTCATGGTGGTACCAATGTTGGCACCCATAATAACACCAATCGCTTGTCTGAATGTCATGAATCCTGCGTTGACAAGACCAACTGTCAGTACGGTTGTCGTACTACTACTCTGCAAAAGAATCGTAACGACTGTACCCGCGATCACACCCATAAATGGATTGCTCGTGAAGCGGTCTAACAGTTCCCTCAAACGATCTCCCGCCGTACGTTGTAGTCCATCCGCCATATACTTTAAGCCGAATAGAAAGATACCGAGTCCACCGATGAATTCAAATATCATCTGTTGCACATCGATTTCCATGTTCTCCACCCTTTCTTCATCCAAGTTTCATCATTTTTCTCTTTATTAAAACAACCTCACTCATATTAACCATGGAAAAAGCTTTTGTAAAGGCAATTCATGAATCTTAACATTAAATTTACATTCGCATAATACCAACACAACCGTAGTGTGTTATTTGAATTTTCCGATAAAAAAAGGCCCTCATAGGGACCTTTTATGAAGCCTTCTCATTTATTGTAGAAGTATCTTTATATTCTTCTTTTACATCTCCTTGGGATTGTTCCTCTTTGAATTCTTCCTTTTCAAATTGATTGGAAGCAATAATAAGGGAGAGCTCTTGGGTAAGTCCTATCAGATCAGTAGTAAAAGCATCAAAGGTTTGCATCGTTATTTGTTGGCGGTTAGAAGTTTCTACTAATTCCCCTGTTGAACGCGACTGATTTGATGTAACTTCTTTCATGCCTTCAATCACATTTTCCATACGCGGCATAACCTCTTTGCCTTCTTTTAACTGATATTTAGTGGACTCTAATTGTAAATTAAATGTACTCATTCCTTCCGATAAATTCCTGAAGGCATCTTTTGAGATATCCATTTGCAGCTGCCTTTCCTGAATTTCTCTTTCCATTCGGTCAAATTGTGTGGAAAGATCTCCTCCGAGAGACATGACATCCTTCATCCGCTGATCAATATCAACAGCTGCTGTTCTGGACCGATCCGCCAGTCGTCTAACTTCTTGGGCCACTACGGCGAATCCTTCTCCATGCTGTCCGGCACGAGCCGCTTCAATAGAAGCATTCAATGCAAGCATTCTCGTCTGCTCTGCAATATTTTGTATTTTGGTTCCCGAATCCTGGATGTTCAACATGTAATTTTGAAAAGATTCGATTTTTGAAGTCATTTCTTGAATTTCTTTTCTCAAACTGTGGAAAGATTGTTCGACCTGCTCCACTCCTCCATTTCCCACTTGAACAGCTTCATTCATTCGTTCCTGTTCTCCAAAAAGGTTTTCCAACGTTTGGTGTATCTGACCGAATACCCTATTCAATTCATCGAAAACTTCTTTTTGGCTGTCCATATATTCTGAAGTTTGATTACTTTCCTCCTGGACTTGATTCACACTTCTGCTTAAATCCTGATGGACAAGCTTCAACTCCCGAGAGGAATCATCCATCTGTTCTCCTCCCTTTTCAAGTTGAACAACAGCCCCTTGAAGGGAAGATAGAATCTCCGCAATTTTATGTATAAGCTCTTCATAACTTTTTCTTAACGACTGGATCTCAGGAAGGCTTGTATTAATGGAGCTTGCTTCACTAAGAACCCCATTTCTCGCTTGCTTCATAACACGTTGCATCTGTTTCACTGGATGAACGATTTTCCCTACAACCAAATAAACAATTATACCAATCGCTATTATGGTAATGAGACCTAATATCAATGTGTACATGGCCATTTGGCGCACTCCACTCATAAAATCCCTCTCTGGGACTCCAAGAACATAAATTCCTTGTAATTCTTGGACAGGTGCGTAAGATAACACAAAACCTTTCCCATCCAACTGCACGGTTTCTGTACCATTCTCTTTGTTCAGAAGTTCCTTCGCAAGAGGTTCAGGAAAAGGCGCTTCATCCATTGTAGGGTACGAATAGATTCCCTCGTTATTAATGAGATAAGCTTCAGAGGACAAACCATCTTGTTGAATTTGCGCCTGTTGAGAATTTGAGTATCCTTCCATGCGTTTTGTGAATTCTTCCTGGTCTCCAACGAAGGCGTACATCAATTGTTCTGCTACATCCTGAGCCATTAACAACTCGCGTTCCAGGCGATCCTGAACCAAATCCATTTGATTTTCTTTAGCTTTCATGTAAGAGAAGAAACCAATCATGGAAACTGATATAAGCACGAGAGCACAAACGATGGCTGTCAGCCTTATTTGCAAGTTGATTTGAGACCATAGCACTTTTAACGCCACCGGCTTGAATCGTATCCCTATTTTCATAAAAAACACTCCATCTCTTTGATTGATTGCACAAACAAAGTATGACGACAGAGTGTTAAGGGATTGTTAACGTTTTTTTAAAGTTTGGTAATTTCACAACTTCTTGACCAGGATTTTTGTACCATCTACTTTCACGACCTTAATTTTATCCCCGGAGGTAATCCACTGGCCGTTTGAAACAGCACTGTATTCTTCATCCTCAATTTTTATCGTACCTACAGGTCTCATATCTGTTAGTGCTTCTCCTTGTTGTTCAAGTAAGTATTGGTACTTTTCATTCATTGAATTGTACCCCATTTCTGTGGAAAGTTGGTCATTGAGAGCCATTTTCGACCACATCTTTCTGTGCTTGAAAACTTTCAAGAACAGCAAAGAAGCCGCTCCACCTAAAATAACCCCTATTACACTGTACAAACCCGCTACCCAATTAGGTGCACTGAAGCCGACAGCAATAATCATCGTTACAGCACCAATTACCGCCAGTGTCCCATCATTCAATAGTTTCCCATCAATAATCATAAGAATGATTCCCAGAAAATATACGAGCATCATGACGATGAACATTTCTGTTTCAAGATAACCTGAAAAATAGACAGTTATAAAGCCGAAACCGATAATCGCAAACACTCCACGCATGTTAACGAGTAATTCCCCTATTAAAAACATAGTACCGAGAAAAGTAATAAATAAAGCGATCCAATCATAAGTAAACATGATGGTTCACATCCTCTCCTTAATTACTATATGTACGTCCGAAGATGTCCTTTTGTTTCAAAGTTACAATTATTTTTTCTCCACTAACCCCATGATATAATGATGACAACATTTATGAGTTTACACAAATTTAACTCACAAATGTGCATATTTAAGGTTCCTGACTTCTCATTTATAAAAATAGCCCTTATAATGAAGATTGGAATTCATCTTGCATACCTTTTTGTGAATATACAAAGGAGCGATATTAATGGCAATTACGCACAGAAAAGATACTCGTCCCGTAAGAGTCGGAGACGTTACGATAGGTGGATCGGATGAGGTTGTTATCCAATCCATGACCACCACCAAAACACACGATGTAGAAGCAACAGTCGCTGAAATCAAGCGTCTAGAGGAAGCCGGATGTCAGATCGTCCGAGTGGCTTGCCCGGATGATCGAGCTGCTGACGCCATTCCTGAAATTAAAAAACGCATCAATATCCCACTGGTTGTTGACATCCACTTCGATTATAAAAAAGCTCTGAAGGCCATTGAAGGTGGAGCAGATAAGATTCGTATTAATCCTGGGAACATCGGGAAACGCGAAAAAGTCGAAGAAGTCGTGAAAGCAGCCAAAGCAAAAGGCATTCCAATCCGAATCGGAGTCAACGCAGGTTCTCTCGAGCGCCATATCCTTGAAAAATACGGTTACCCGACCGCAGACGGAATGGTCGAGAGTGCTTTGCATCACATCAAAATTCTCGAGGACCTTGATTTTCATGACATCATTGTGTCCCTTAAAGCTTCTGACGTGAAATTGGCGATTGAAGCGTATGAAAAAGCTGCTGCAGCTTTCAACTATCCAATTCACTTGGGAATCACTGAATCAGGAACCCTTTTCGCAGGTACAGTAAAAAGTGCTGCCGGACTTGGTGCCATCTTGAGTAAAGGGATAGGAAGTACCGTAAGGATCAGCTTAAGTGCTGACCCTGTGGAAGAAGTAAAAGTAGCGAAAGAACTTCTCAAATCATTCGGTCTTGCATCAAATGCTGCGACATTAATTTCCTGCCCGACTTGTGGACGGATTGAGATTGACTTGATCTCTATCGCCAATGAGGTTGAAGAATATATCCAAACCATTAAAGCACCAATTAAAGTAGCTGTACTCGGCTGCGCAGTCAATGGTCCAGGTGAAGCGAGAGAAGCAGACATTGGGATTGCCGGTGCCCGCGGGGAAGGTCTACTCTTCCGTCATGGGGAGATCATCCGTAAAGTACCTGAAGACATCATGGTCGATGAACTGAAGAAAGAAGTCGACAAATTGGCAGAAGAACACTACGAAAAAGAGCGTAAAGAAAAAGAGAAACTAAAACAAGAGCAAGAACAATCCTAAAAAAAGGTGACCCTGATCAGGGTCACCTTTTTGTTTATATCAAGTTATAAATCGGGGCGAAGAATAATGAAAATGCGATGGAAACGATACTGACAATAATCGCCATATTCCCTAGTGTATCGGCTCCGCGTCGCTTACCAATGATCCCGAGAACAATCCCGGCCGCACCGAGAATTAACGGAGCAAAAAAGAAAGAAAGGATCGCGGCGGATAATCCCAACCAGCCCATCCCCACTTTTACATCTTCCTCTTCTTCCATTGTTGTTTCTTTTTCTTCGTTATTCATTGGCTCATCGATCGGCCCTATGGCCGCTTCCTGAGCGAACTCTTCCTCATAACTATCGCCATAAACAGGCTCATCTGATTCACGACCGTGATTATCAACGGCGACAACGTCATCAAAGTCAGAAGCTCTGGCTTCGCTGTTACCAGGTTCTTGTCGTAAATCATGGTCTTGAATTTCTTCAAAAGCTTCGTTCAACACTTGTTCTGTCGAAGGTTCGTCATGTTCATCAACAGCTTCAACATGCACTTGTTCTATTTCATCCCCATGCTCAGGGGCCTTTTGTGTTTTATGATTCTCAACAGTATCTTTCGGATCATGCATTAGAATACCCTCACTTTCTGTTTGAAGAATCATGATTATTATATGGAGAGTCCAAGAAATTACATGAGGGATTTGATGGTAAAAAACCGCCTGACATCACGTCAGACGGTTACAATCAATTCGCTAATACTACGGTCGTATGACTTTCTGCTTTCTCTTGAATTTCTTTTGCATACCAGCTTTCGGCATGTCCATTTTCTTCTTTATATTCATTCAAGCCGCCCATACCTCGGTGATAGGCTGTGAGTGCTTCGTCCCAATTATCGTATTTGTTTTGTAAGAAATCTAAATAAACTAATGATAATTGCATGGAATAATAAGGGTCGAAAAGCAACTCTTCTTCATAAGGTAAGCCAGCCATATCAGCAATCCAAGGAGCCGTGTTTTTCATAAATTGTGACATCCCATAAGCATGTCCATATTTCGTTTCAGGTCCCACGAGCTCAGGATCAAAGGTTCCTCCTGTTTCCACTTTCAGTAACTCATAAACAAGAAAAGGGTTGATTTTATAGCGCTCTGCTTCCTTAACCAGGTACATGGCCCAGGATTTTTTGAAATTCCCATCACTTTCTTTTACGAGACGGTCTGCCTTTTTCTCAATTTCCGGCCACGTATGATACCCATTTTTTTCTTCTGCTGCTGAAGGCTGTTCCTTCAAATAATCATTCGTGGACTGTAGCCGCTCAATTTCCTTGGATAGCTTTTCATTTTTATTTTTCAATTCCTGCTTTTGATCAGCCAGGGCTTTTTCCTGCTTTTGGTTCCATTGGTTTATAGTAAAGAATGCCGCCACAACGAGAATCAATGCAATACCCGTTGTCCAATTAGGTTTTTGTTCCTTCATATTTGTTTCACTCCTTCACTTTCTGCACATTGGTACTTTTGACTAGTACCACACTGAACCCATTGGCTTATACTAACCGATTGGTATATGTAATTCAATTGAAACACTTATAGACATAATTTTTTAAAAACACAAATCCTTCTCAACATTCATATGGTGTAGTAAATACGGTGAGAGGGAGTATAAGCCTATGAAGAATGTGGCACAACAGTTAATTACCCAGAAATTGAAACAGTTAACCGTAAAAGAACTACTTTTTTATAGTCAGAAATATCAAATCCCAATAACTAAGGATGAAGCTGCTGCCATTGTCACAGCTTTAAAGAAAAACAAGGATAACCCCTTCGACCCTGATGGAAGAAAGCGCATGTTCAGCAAACTCGCGAAAATCACATCAAAAGATACGGCAAGATCTGTATATAAATTGCTCATGAAAATGTCCAAAGAATACGGTGTTGAGCATTGGTTAAAATAACTTACCCCCATATTAATTCAACAAAAGCTTCCTTTTATTGAGGTCTCAGTTTCGAGACTTTTGTTGAGTTTGATGGGGGATGCGGCAAATGGCTAGCTTTCCTCGGGAGCTTGGTGAGCCTCCTCGGACTGCGTCCTGTGGGGTCTCACCAAGCACTTTTTTTCCCCTAGAGGTCTCCCATTCCCCTCCGCTCCTTTACCATATAAGTGCCTCGAAACCACCCCTGGAATAAGTTGCTTTTACTCACAAGGAAAGTAGAGCTATATGAAGTTCCATAATCGCTATTCTGGATAAAAAAAGCTTGCTATAGTGCGCTTTATTACTATAGATCAGGAATTGTAAAAGACATTCCTCCTCGGATAAGGGCACAGCCACCCCTGACACCCAACACGGCAACGTACCCAGAAACATCTCGAAACTGACGCTTCAAGAACCCTGCCATTTACTTTAATGACTAACGAAAAAAAGAAGGAGCACAAGGGCTCCTTCTTTATTGCTGCATGATTTTATCTTTTAAACCTTCGTCAAATACGCCTTCTTTGACCATATCAATTTCATAGCGATACGGAGGCTTTTTATTTTTCTTATCTTCCCCTACATATGGTGTTTCAAGGATTTTTGGTAGATCTTTCAAGGTCGGATGATGAATGACTTTATGAAGAGCATCAAAACCGATATGGCCGAACCCGATGTTCTCGTGACGGTCCTTGGCTGCCCCTTGGATATTTTTACTGTCATTTACATGAATGACTTTCAGACGATCGATCCCGACGACTTTATCAAATTCATCTAAGACGCCATCGAAGTCCTCAATCACATTGTAACCTGCGTCATGAATGTGACACGTATCCATGCAGACAGATAATTTCTCATTAAGGTTCACCCCATCAATGATCTTTGCCAACTCATCGAAACTTCTCCCGATTTCAGAGCCTTTCCCCGCCATCGTTTCAAGGGCAATTTGAACCTTTTGGTCTTTATGAAGGACTTCGTTCAAACCTTCAATGATTTTTGGTAAACCTTTATCTACCCCTTGTCCAACGTGCGACCCTGGGTGAAGAACGATTTGCCTTGCTCCGAGAGCTTCTGTACGTTCGATTTCATTTCTTAAAAAATCAACACCAAGCTGGAACGTTTCCGGCTTTGTTGTATTGCCAATATTGATGATATAAGGAGCATGGACCACGATGTCGCTGATGCCATTCGCTTTCATATGCTCCGTCCCTGCTTCAATGTTCAACTCTTCAATGGGACGGCGCCTTGTGTTTTGCGGGGCTCCTGTATAGATCATAAATGTGCTCGCACCATAGGAAGTTGCTTCTTCACTAGCGCCCAGCAGCATTTTCTTCCCTTTCATTGAAACGTGTGACCCAATCTTCAACATAAGATCTACCCTTTCTTATTTCTTCTTGAAACGGTTCTGTTTCAGCTTTCTCATATTCTTATCTGTCTGTTGCTTCATTTTTTTCTTATAACCAGGCTTCACTTTCTTCGGTTTCCGTACCATCTGCTTTGCTTTTTTCTCTAGATCGGAAGCATGTCGTTCACGGTTCTGTCGCTCGTTGTAGGCATTTGTTTCTTTCCATTCACCGTTTTTTACTTCATAAAATTCAAAAGTAAGTCCTTTTTTCTCGAGTTTCTGAATGAGAGGAAGGTCGGATTCCTTATACAAATTAATAGCCGTTCCTTGCATTCCAGCTCGAGCTGTTCGTCCGACTCTGTGAATGTAGAATTCTTCTTCTTTCGGCATCTGGGCGTTGATGACATGACTGACGCCTTGAATATCGATCCCTCGTGAAGCAAGATCTGTGGCTACAATATATTGATAGCGCAAGTTTTGCAACTCTTTAAGCATTCTTTTTCTTTCTCTTGGTGAAAGCCCACCGTGAAGAATTCCTGTTTCAAGACCTCTGTTCATCAATTCACCAGCTAGCTCGTCGGCATGATTTTTGCCATTTGTAAAAATGATGGCCAAATAAGGCTGGATCGCCTTCGATATTTCAACAATCACATCGGCCGGGTCTTTATGTCTTAGCGGGACTAGTCGATGCTCCATCGTTTCTGGTGATGGTTTGTCATCTTCAATCTGGATGTGTGTAGGGTTCGTCAAATATTTCTTTAAGAATGGTTGCAGTCGTTCTGGAATGGTCGCTGAAAAGACGAGCATCTGTACATCCTGGTCCATCCGTACAAGAATTTGGTCTACCTCTTCAATAAAGCCTAAATCCAGCATCAGGTCTGCTTCATCCAGCACAAACGCTTTGGCTTGGTAAAGATCAATCGCCTCTTCTTTAACCATGTCTAAAATACGACCCGGTGTTCCGACGACAATGTGAGGAGGTCTGGAAGATAGTTTTCCGACCATTTTTTGCTTATCCGTACCACCTATGAGGAGTTTTGAACGCCAAACCTCTTCTTTTCCAGCCATTTGAATTGCTTTTTTTACTTCATCCTGAATTTGGATGGCTAACTCTCTTGTGGGCGCTGTAACCACAAACTGTACATGGTCTGCCTCGTCATCCATCTGATTGAACAATGGAAGTAAATAGGCATGGGTCTTACCTGATCCTGTATGGGACTGTCCGATAAGACTCTCCCCTCTCAAGGCTGCAGGCAGTACCTGCTTTTGAATGGGGGTGGGTTTTTTAAAGCCTAATCCCTCTACAATTCGACTGACTGTAGAAGTGATGGCATATTGATCAAATGTGTGCTTACTCATAACCGTTCTCCTTTAATGTAAAATGTTCCTTCCTTATTATAATAGAGCTGAAGGTAAATTGCACGATAACCTTGTCTTAGAACGTCTTTCTTTGTCATCTTTCCCTTTACCCTTTATAATGATAATGGTATCTTTAAAGTTATTGGATTGGATTTATAGAGGAGGACGTTAATCAATGGAAGTCATTAAAATCGCCCCTCGCGGTTATTGTTATGGTGTAGTAGATGCAATGGTCATTGCTCGAAACGCAGCTAAAGACCCGAATCTGCCACGTCCTATATATATACTAGGTATGATTGTCCACAACTCACATGTAACCGACGCCTTTAAGGAAGAAGGAATCATTACTGTTGATGGAAAAAATCGCACCGACATGTTAGAAGGCATTCATGATGGAACGGTTATTTTTACCGCTCACGGTGTTTCTCCTCAAGTAAAGGAGCGCGCGAAAGCGAAAGGTCTCACCGTTTTAGACGCCACTTGCCCTGATGTGACCAATACTCACAACTTGATTAGAAAAAAAGTGGCTGAGGGATTTGAAGTCATTTACGTAGGAAAAAAAGGACACCCGGAACCAGAAGGCGCTATGGGCGTAGCACCAGGTAAAGTCCATCTCGTCCAAACGGAAGAGGATGTGGAAGAACTCAACATTGATCATGACAAATTGATGATTACTAACCAAACGACGATGAGTCAGTGGGACGTCTATGATGTTATGGAAAAAGCGAAAGAAAAGTATCCGCAACTCGAAAAACAGCAGGAGATTTGCATGGCAACCCAGGTACGTCAGGAAGCTGTTTCCGAACAAGCAGGCGAAGCAGATTTAACGCTGGTTGTTGGTGACCCGATGAGCAACAACTCCAATCGACTTGCCCAAGTCTCTATGGAAAAAGCTGGTACAACGGCTTACCGCATTGCTGATGTAACAGAAATTCAATTAGAGTGGTTGGAGGGTGTCGAGAAAGTAGCCGTTACAGCGGGCGCTTCAACTCCAACTCCTATAACAAAAGAAGTCATTAAGTTCATCGAACAGTTCGATCATAATGATGATAGCACATGGATTCGCGAGTCAAAAGTTGAGCAGAAAAAGATTCTGCCGCCCGTCCGTGCCAGAAAAAAAGTGAAGAGATAGAAAAAAGGATGAAAGCTCTAGCTTTCATCCTTTTTTTATACAATTGTAAAGGGCTCCGTCTCCGCTTTGGAAACAAAAATGTTCAAATCTCCATCTTTATTACACTTCTCATCCAAGTACCGTTTTACTTTCGGACAGACGACTTTTTCAACGTGATGACCGGGGTCAATGACGGAAAGCCCCATTTCCATGGCATCTTGTGTCATATGAAAAGTCATATCTCCGGTAATATAAACATCGGCCCCACTTCTCTTGGCTTTATGAATGTATTTTTCACCACTGCCTCCAAGAAGAGCTACCTTCTTCACTTTTTTATCCATATTACCAGATACACGCACATGAGGGACATCGTATTCCTTCTTGATCAGCTCGACGAATTCCCTTAAAGTCACAGGGTTTACGAGTTCTCCTACACGCCCTGCCCCCATTGATTCACCTTCATTTAATAATGGATAAACATCATAGGCGACTTCCTCATAAGGATGAGCCTCTTCCATCGCTTTCAAGACTCCGGATAGGCGTGATTTTGGAACAATCGTCTCGATTCGTTTTTCATCCACGATTTCAAGTTTTCCTTGTTCACCGATATACGGATTCGTTTCAGCTTCCGGTTTGAATGTCCCTTGTCCCGAAAGTTGATACGTACAGTGACTGTAATGACCGATATGCCCTGCACCTGCCTCACTAATCGCATCCCGTAATTCATCTGAATGGTTTTCAGGGACGAAAACGGTAAGCTTTACGAGAGAGTCGCTTCCTGTTTCGATCAGCGGCCGACAATTCGTTACTCCGATCAGTTCAGCCATAACATCATTCACACCGCCTTTGGCAATATCAAGATTCGTGTGAGCAGCATAAACCGTGATGTCATGTTTAATCAGTTTTTGGACAATTCTCCCTTTAGGTGTATCCAAATTAATTTGATTCAATTTGACAAAAAGCAGAGGGTGATGGGCAATGATTAAATCCACTTCTTTGTCAATCGCTTCGTCTACAACATTCTCCAAAACATCCAGGGTAACCATGATGTTTTTCACCGGTTTATTGAGGGTGCCAACCTGGAGGCCCACATTATCCCATTCAAAAGCCAACCCCTTGGGTGACCATTTTTCAAATTCACGGATGATATCCTGGGCTGTGTATGTTCGATTCATGATTGCAATACCTCCTCTAACCATTCCATTTCCTTTTGGTGTTGTTTCAATTTCTCTTCATCAGGAGAAGTCGCTCGCTTCATCTGTTTCACAATATATTGTTTCTTCTTCCATTCCTCTTTACATTTTTGGATAAACGCCTCTGTTTTTTTCTCTAATAAAAACGGCCCCAGCCACATTTCCTTCTCTATGATTTGCTGATGGTAACAGGAGGAAGGGTCTCCCTTTTCTGCCACAAGGATTTCATAAATGTGCCCACTTTCCTCTACAATTGTCTCATCGACAAGTGTATAGTCATGTTGGAAGAACCACCTTCTAAGAGATCTTGCGTCGATATTGGGTTGGACGACAATTCGATTGACTTCAGAAAGCTTATCTTTTCCTCCTTCAAGAATATCACGGATTAAAGGTCCACCCATTCCAGCAATGACAACCTGTTTTATTTCTCCAGGATCAACAACTCCGAGGCCGTCACCGAGACGGACATCAATACGATCCTCAAGCTTATGTTTTTCCACTTCGTTTTTTGCACTATCATATGGGCCTTGATTCACTTCACCTGCCACAGCTCTTGCTTCCGGATCATTCAAACATACAAAGCACGGAAGATAGGCATGATCCGAACCGATGTCCGCAAAATGGGCCCCTTTCGGTAAATAGTCGGCAACAAGTGCTAAACGTTGAGATAATTGATTTACATTCATAGACTCTTTCCTCTCATAAAAGAAAAGCTTTCTGATTGGCCAGAAAGCTTTTCGTTCTTCTTCTTATTGTTATTTCTTTTCAGCAAGCCATTCGGCCAATTTAGTTGCTTGTTCTCCTGTGTAAAGACCAGCAGGCATGGCAGAACCTTTACCATTTACGATGATGTCATTAATTTCTTCAGCTGAATAGCGGCTTCCTACTTGTTGAAGGTTAGGGCCAGCTCCCCCGCCAAGGTCTCCACCGTGGCAGCTTGCACATTGGTTCTGATACAACTCTTCAGGACTTGCACTTGCGGTTTCTTCTTGCTTCTCACCGCCGCCCTCTTCTTCATTCTGAATAGCTTCGCGTTGATTAATCCCAGCTGCAGATACGACAATCATAACGACGATCCCCAGCACAGCGATAATTGCGAATGGAATCACAGGGTTCTTTCTCATTTGTTGCAACCTCCTTATGTATTCCCTCATATAGAATTTTCGTGTCTATTCGACTATATTTATTTTACTTGAAAACCGTTACTTATTAAAGAGATATCATGTGAAAACTTATGAAACAATGTAAATAATTAAAAAAATGAAGCCAATGACACCTGAATAAAAAAGCATTTTCACCTTCCAAAACCATCCAAGATAAATCCACAAGGTAAAGTTTAAAGTGAGCGTTATGTAAAAGGCCAGCCCCAGACCTATCATATTTTGATTAAGGTGAACGGTCAAAAGCAGAAGAATTAACGCACCATTGAGAAGCGGAATAAAAAGCCAGTCCGACTTTTTATATTGTAACCAACGAATATGAATCCATACCCCGATTACAAAACTCGACAAAACCACTGTTTGCATTATGATTCCCATTTCAGTAAAATAAATGACAAGAAATGAAAGGGGTAACAAAAAAGCATTCATTGCCATGAACATATAAAAGGCGGGGCTTTGTGCACCTTTAGCGCTCTCTTCGTTCACCTGACCTTCCCCTTGAGTATAAAGCGCTAACAAGAAATTGCAATATTCATCTGGAAGCAAATGATTTTGTTTCCAGTACCTGATTTCATCAACGATGGTTTTTGTCCTTTCATGTTTCATAGCAGCCTCCCAAAGAAAAGATAACTCAGGAGCCCTCCCGCATCCATTTGCGAAACGACCCCTGAGTCGGAAGAATCTTTATTCCATGAAGTCTTTCAAACGTTTGCTCCGGCTTGGGTGGCGGAGTTTACGCAAAGCCTTCGCTTCGATTTGACGGATTCTCTCGCGAGTTACCCCAAACACTTTCCCTACTTCTTCAAGTGTTCTTGTACGTCCATCATCCAAACCGAATCGGAGTCTGAGTACATTTTCTTCTCGATCTGTCAATGTATCAAGGACATCCTCAAGCTGTTCTTTCAACAGTTCATAAGCTGCGTGATCTGAAGGAGATGTCGCTTCCTGGTCTTCAATGAAGTCACCTAAGTGAGAATCATCTTCCTCCCCGATTGGTGTTTCTAAGGATACCGGTTCTTGAGCAATCTTCAAAATTTCACGGACTTTATCTGGAGTAAGGTCCATATCCTGTGCAATCTCTTCCGGCGTTGGTTCACGACCAAGATCCTGAAGAAGTTGACGCTGGACACGAATAAGTTTATTAATTGTCTCTACCATGTGTACAGGGATACGAATCGTACGAGCTTGGTCAGCGATTGCTCTTGTAATCGCCTGGCGAATCCACCAAGTCGCATAGGTACTAAATTTGTAACCTTTACGATAATCGAATTTTTCTACTGCTTTGATCAGACCCATGTTACCTTCTTGAATTAAATCAAGGAAAAGCATACCTCGGCCTACATATCTTTTAGCGATACTTACAACAAGTCGCAGGTTGGCTTCCGCTAAATCACGCTTAGCTTCTTCGTCGCCATTCTCAATACGTTGAGCAAGACTGATTTCATCTTTGGCAGAAAGCAGGTTCACTCGACCGATTTCTTTGAGGTACATACGTACAGGGTCATTGATTTTGACTCCAGGGGGTACACTCAAGTCATTAAGATCGAACTCTTCCTCTTTATTCAATTGCTTCATACTTGGATCTGATTCAGAATCCCCGATTACTTCTACACCTTGTTCATTCAGGTGTTCATAGAATTCATCCATTTGATCAGAGTCCAGTTCGAAGCTCGATAGTTTTTCCGCTACCTCTTCATATGCGAGGATCCCTCGTTTTTTCCCTAACTCTACCACTTGCTCTTTCGCTTGCTCAAGTGTTAATTCTGTTTGATTCTCATTTTCTTTAGAACGTGATGGCTGTTGTTGCTTATCTGCCATAAGTCCCCCTCCTTCCAACAATCTATACAAACTCTACCTAGTGGTGTTTCAATTCTTTCTTGCGCTTGATGATTTCCATCGCAATTTCTGCTGCTCTGATCGGCTCATTTTGTTGTTCAGCCTTTTTCAACTCAGATTCAAGGTTTCTAATATCCGTTCGATCCCACTGTTCTGATCGAATCCTTGTGATGTAATCGTGGATTTCCTGATCAGAAACTTCTTCGCTGACAGGTGCCATTGCAAGCTCGATCGCCAAATTTTTGATGGAAGCATCTTCAATCATCTCGACGAACTGACTGATATCCGATTCATTGCCGTCTTCATAATATGCATAAAGATGGGTGACAATGACCTGATGGTCTTCAATATTGAAAGCTCCTCCGATTTCCTCTTGAACTTTATCAGCGATATATGGATCTCTCAACATATACGCAATCAGTTTTCTTTCTGCATTATGAAAAGCGGGTAAAAGTTTTTTTTGAACCGTTGGCTGCCTTGTATCATTAGTATATCGGTTCTTAGGCTCCTTATCCTTTACACCGCTTTGTGATCGAATCCGCTGAACTTCTTCTTTCAGAGTTTCTACGGAGAGCTGAAATTCTGTAGCGATTTCATTCAGGTAGTGCTCTCGTTCGACAGCACGGTCAAGCCCTGCAATCTCTTGTAATACCTTTTCGATATAAGTGATGCGATCTCCTTCTACTTGCAGATTATAATCTCTTCGCAAGTAATTCATCATAAAGGAAATGTACGTATCACTCGTATCAATGATTTCCCGTTTGAATCGGTCCCCGCCATACTTTTGGATAAATTCATCTGGGTCGAGCTCATCAGGGACACGAGCAACGTAAGTTTGACAACCTACACTTTTTAAGAGTTTCGCGGCTTTGACAGCTGCTTCGATTCCTGCGCGGTCACCATCATAGCAGATGATGATCTGCTCTGCGTATTTCTTCAAAAGGTTCGCCTGCATGCTTGATAAAGATGTCCCCATCGTACCTACGGCATGATGGATATTTGCTTGGTCAGCAGAAATGACATCTCCGAAACCTTCGAACAGGATGACCGTTTTTTCTTTTCGAATGGCGGAACGGGCGAGATCGAAGTTATAAAGCAGACGCCCCTTATGGAAAAGTTCTGTCTCCGGGCTGTTTAAATATTTAGGTTCCTGTTGTCCGAGAGACCTTCCCGCAAAAGCCACGGTTTTTCCTAAATGGTTCCTGAGTGGAAAAATGACTCTCCCACGGAACCTGTCCGCATATTCTCCATGATCATTGGTACTGAGCAAGCCTGCTTTAACCATCGTCTGTGGATGATACCCTTTCTTTTCAAGGAATGTAACGACAAAGTCCTTAGAATCCGGGGAATATCCAATTTGATATTTTTGGATCGTTTCATCCGTAAAACCACGGTCGATTAAATATTGGTAAGCTTCCCGACCATCTTTGGAATTCTTTAACAAATGATGATATAATTTAGTCAACCATTGATGGGCTTCAAGCATCGCCTGGGATTCTTGGCTCTTTTCTGACGGGGCCTCTTCAGATAATTGATCAGGAAGGTCGATACCAGTCTGCTCAGCCAGTTGTTTTAGTGCCTGGATAAAACTAAACCCTTCAATCTCCATCAGGAAGGTATAGACATTCCCTCCCTTTCCACAACCAAAGCAATGAAAGATTTGCTTATCTTGAGAAACGGAAAAGGAAGGAGTGTTTTCCCCGTGGAAAGGACAAAGGCCGAAATGGTTCCTGCCTTGTTTCTTCAAATCGACGTAATTGCCGATCACTTCTACAATATCCGTTGACCTTCTGATTTCATCGACTTTTTCTTCTGGAATATGTCCAGCCATAAAATCACCATACTACTCAATTATTCTCGTTCAAAGCTTAAAACCCTTCATGTTCTGACAACAATTTTTGGAAAACAGATCGGAACTTTTCGCGATCATTCGCTGTAAATGCCGATGGGCCTTTCCATTTCTTTCTCTGCTTCATTGTCTGCTGCCGTATGAACTTTTGGTTCATGATGTTGTCTGCATCATTTTCTCTAACCAGTTTACCTCTTGGAGTAAGGACATAAACCCCTTTGGAAGTCAATAATACAGCCAGCGAAAGATCCTGGGTAATAACGACATCGCCTTCTCCAACTTGATTAAGGATGTACAAATCGACAGATTGCGATCCGTCATCGACGAACATCCATCCAGCTTCTGCTTTCTCCCGACTATAATGATTGACGGTTGCTATGAAATAAGGATGTAGATCATACTGCATACAAACATCGATGATTTCCTCTTGTACTGGACAACTATCTGCATCGACATAAATATGAACATTTAAATTTGGCATAGTATCAATATTTCTACAATAAGCGGTAGAATCCTCCTTAAAAGTGAATGTTTTATTTTTCTGAAAAGTATGTGCTTTCTCTGACTCCTTACAGAAAAACTTGGTAGGAATGGACATCCCTTCACTATAAGGATTTTTACCACAAATAGATATTATAATACATTCCTATCATTTACGCTATGTCTAATTGTACCTAATTTCATTCTTCCCAACAAAAGTCGCGCTTAATCAAAGCACGACTTCTGCTATTTGTACTATTCTTGGGCATTCTGACGTAATTTGTTCATAATGACATTGGCTGTCTCTTCGACGGCTTTATTTGATACATCAATCACCGGACAACCAATCCGTTCCACAATCCGATTGAAGTGGTCGATTTCCTGCTGAATACGAGTCATATTCGCATAACTTGCTTGATCTCCAAGCCCTAATGACTTTAATCTTTCTTTTCTTATATCATTTAGTTTTTCTGCACTGATACTCAAGCCTATGCATTTATCAGGATCGACACGGAACAATTCTGATGGTGGCTGCACTTCCGGTACAATCGGCACATTCGCTACCTTTAGGCGTTTGTGAGCCAAATACTGAGACAATGGTGTCTTGGATGTTCGAGAAACACCAATAAGCACGATATCCGCTTTGGAAATACCACGTGGATCACGCCCGTCATCATACCGGACAGCGAACTCGATGGCCTCAACTCTCTTAAAGTAATCTTCATCCAATTTATGAACAAGACCTGGTTCAAGACGAGGTTTAATTTGTAGGTGGTTTTCCATAACCTCCATCATCGGCCCCATAATATCGACACACTGAATGCCATGCTTTTCAGCTTCTTGTTTCAGATGCTGTCTAAACTCTGGAATCACCAATGTAAAACCGATCATCGCCTTATGTTCTTTGGCTTGCTGCACCGCCTCGTTGATCGTCCCTTTATCTTCCACATAAGGAATTCGCTGCAAATCAAAAGGGCCGTCATCAAACTGACTGAGACATGCTTTTACGACCAGTTCTGCGGTCTCTCCAACCGAATCTGATAAGACATAAATTAAAGGCTTTTCCATACTATCCCTCCTCCCCCTCTAAAATTACAAGTGTTGGTCCCTGGCCAATTCCACGAGTGCTTTCGTAATATTCGTTTTCGTCAGTCTACCGACTACTTTCAGCCCTTCCTCACTAGGTTGAACGACAGGTAGACCATCAATTTGTTTTTCAATCAACTTCTGGGCCGCATCCAGTAACAAATCTTCAGGTTCACAAACCGTAATATTCGGCATTCTTGTCATAATGATATGGACAGGAACGGACGTAAGATCCTGATTACCGATACTCGCTCTCAGCAGATCTTTCCTTGATACGACCCCTGTTAAAATGGAATGTTGATCCGTTACGAAAAGCGTCCCAACGTCTTCTAAAAACATGGCACAGATGGCATCGTAAACAGATACATCTTCTTCCACAACTATCGGGCGGGATTGATATTCATCCACTTTGAACTTCTTCAACTTCTCCGTAAAAAGCTCAGATCCTGTTTTCCCCGTAAAGAAGTAACCGACACGCGGGCGAGCGTCCAAGAAGCCCGCCATTGTCAAAATGGCTAAGTCTGGACGCAGCGTGGCCCGTGTCAAGTTCAGCTGATCCGCTATATTCTCACCCGTAATCGGCCCGTTATCTTTCACAATTTGAATAATTTGCTCTTGCCGGTTTGATAGTTCCAATCTTTCTTCACCCCGATCACTAACTGAGACATACTATTTTTTAATTATAGCTCATTTTTAATTATCGGTAAAAGAAAGCTGATTAGAACTGTTGTTTCCATTCAATGGCATTCAAGTCTGCGAACGCATAGACGTCCTCGGAAATCTGTTTCAATAGACCCAAGCGATTACGGCGTATGCTTGCATCTTCCGTCATAACCATCGTTGCATCAAAGAAAGTATGGATTGGACTTGCAAGCTTGGATAACTGATTCAGAGCCAGGTCCAGTTGATTCTCTTTTAATGCTTGTCGATAATCTTCATGTATGTGTTGATAAGCATCATACAGTTGGCGTTCTTGTTCATTTTCAAACAATGAAGGATCGACATCCGCAGCATCTGCCTTCTTCGCTAAATTCAATACACGACCAAGTGCTTCATGCACAGATTTGAAAGAAGGATCCTGGCGTTTTTCTACTAAAAGAACCGCTTTTTCCTTCGTCGTGGGATAGACGCCGATGCCTCTTGCCAACACAGCTTCCACAACATCTGAAGCGACTCCTTCCTCTTTCATTAAATAAGCCGCACGCACTCGGAAGAATTCATGTAAGTCGTTATGAACTTCTTTTTCATCACGAGTCGGGAGATCCAGTTCATAATAGAATTGATGCACGAGATCAATCAATTGCTCAACTGGAAGCGACCATCCATGTGCCGTTAAGGTTTGCAGAATACCTAAAGCCTGGCGTCTCAATCCGTAAGGGTCCTGTGAACCTGTCGGAATGATGCCGATAGAGATACTACCTACGATTGTATCCAGTTTATCTGCAATACTGACAAGAGAACCGATGGTTGAAGAAGGTACGGGACCATTTGCTTGACGAGGCATGTAATGTTCATTGATGGCTACAGCTACCTCTTCATCTTCACCGAAAATTCGTGCATACTTTTCCCCCATCGTTCCTTGTAGTTCTGTAAATTCATCAACCATCTGGGTAACAAGGTCAAACTTACAAATTTCTGCTGCCCGTTTCGCTTTTTGCAGTTGAGTTTCTTCAAGGCCGATCCATTCCCCGAGTTTACCAGTAATGGCTACGATCCGTTGGACTTTATCCGCTAACGTACCAAGCTCTTCCTGGTAGACCATGCGAGAAAGCTTCTTCATCTTTTCATCAATGCTTCCCTTTTGATCTTCTTCATAAAAGAACTGAGCATCCTTAAGACGCGCCTTCAAAACCTTTTCGTTTCCTTTTGCTACCGTCTCAAGGTGCTTGTCATCCCCATTACGAACGCCGACGAAATGAGGCTTCAATTCTCCGTTCAGAGAACGTACCGGGAAATACCGCTGATGCTCCTTCATCGAAGTAACCAGTGCTTCTTCAGGAACTTCAAGGAATTCTTCCGAGAACGTGCCGCTGAAAACGGTCGGATATTCGACTAAATGCGTAACTTCGTTCAATAACTCTTCATCTATAATCAGCTTCCACTCATTTTCCCTTTCAAGCTTCTTCAGCTGATCTACAATCTCCGCTTTTCTTTCCTCTACCGAAGCCATGACATACTGTTCGTTCAACGTTGGTTCATAAGCATCAGCTTCAGCAACTGTCGTTTTGGATCCTAAGAAACGATGGCCATATGTCGTATTTCCTGTTTCAACCCCTTCGATTGTAAAAGGAATGACTTCTTCTCCGAAAAGACCGATCATCCAACGGATTGGACGTGCATAACGCAGGTCGCGATTTCCCCATCGCATGTTTTTAGGGAAGGTAAGCGATAAGAAAACATCACGGAAGTTCTGAAGAAGTTTAGTGGTTTGTTCTCCTTCAATGAACTTATTGACGTGAACATATTCCGTGCCTTTGATTTCTTTGAAATAGATATCATCTACATCTTTCCCTTGACCTTTAGAAAACCCGATGGCCGCTTTCGTCCAGTTTCCTTCTTCATCAAGAGCGATTTTCTTCGCAGGTCCTTTTGCTTCCTCTTCAATATCCGGCTGCTTTTCTTCAACATTTGTAATTTTAACAGCCAATCTTCTTGGAGTAGCAAAGCCTGTGATGTCTCCGTAAGGAATCCGGTTATCCTTGAACCATTGAGCTGTTTTTTCTTGCAGCTGATCTAAAGCATCATTGATAAAACGAGCGGGAAGCTCTTCCACACCTAGTTCAAATAATACGGTATTACTCATGATGACCCTCCTCCTTCTTCAACATCGGGAAGCCAAGACGCTCCCTTTCTTCTACATAGGTCTTAGCAATTTTCCGAGCCAGGTTTCTTACACGGGAAATATAACCGGTTCTTTCCGTTACGCTAATGACTCCTTTGGCATCAAGCAAATTAAACGTATGGGAGCATTTCAGAACATAATCATAAGCCGGAAAGACAAGTCCTTGTTCCATGATTCGCTGTGCTTCCTTTTCATAAGTTGAGAAAAGATCGAATAACATGTCCTCATCAGAAGCTTCGAACGTATAAACCGAATGTTCATATTCCGGCTGCGTGAAAATATCACCTACCGTTACTCCGTTGGTCCATTCTAATTCAAAAACATTTTCTTTATCCTGAATGTAAGAGGCCAGTCGTTCCAGACCGTACGTAATTTCAGCAGAGACAGGCTTAGCTTCAAGACCGCCGATTTGCTGGAAATACGTAAATTGAGTGATTTCCATGCCATCCAGCCACACTTCCCAACCAAGACCTGCGGCACCTAAGGTTGGGTTTTCCCAATTATCTTCTACGAACCGAATGTCATGTTTCTTCGGGTCAATTCCAAGGGCTTCCAGTGACTCTAAGTACAATTCCTGGATGTTATCAGGAGAAGGTTTCATAATGACCTGAAACTGATGGTGTTGATATAAACGGTTCGGATTTTGGCCATAGCGTCCATCAGCAGGACGGCGGGACGGCTCTACATAGGCCACGTTCCACGGCTCAGGTCCAAGGCTCCGTAAAAGCGTCATAGGAGACATCGTTCCTGCCCCTTTCTCGGTATCGTAGGCCTGCATAAGCAAACACCCTTGCTTTGACCAATGATTCTGTAATGTTAAGATCATGTCTTGAATATTCATACGTTCCCTCCTAGAAAATGACTTACTCAAAAGAAAAAGACCCCGTTCCTACGTCTGCATCCAGACATAGGGACGGGGTCTCCGCGGTTCCACCCTAATTGCTTCCCAAAAAAGGAAGCCACTTTCATCATCGCTCCAGAACGCCTTCACCAGCTTGTTTCCGCTTGTCTCTCACCGTCACAAGCTCGCTATTGGAAACAGAAAAACCGGTTACTACTCTCCTTCACAGCAACACGTTATTTAGTAATAGAATCATACTCTAATTCCAGCAAAATTGTCAAACCTCAGTCTGAAAACAAATCCAACTGCTTTAAAAATTTCTTTGATTTAATGAAATATCCACCATATCGATCATAGTATTCATCCATAATGTGACGCAACAATTTTTTATTCTCTTCTTTCATCGTAATCTGACCAAGTCGCTTCACATCCATATGTAAGAACACTTTCAACAATTTTGGTAAAGGATCCGGCAAACCATAGGCTTGTGGGTCCCGCTGTTTACAACGAAAGCACAACAGACCGCCCTCTGTCATTGAAAATGCAAAAGGACCTTCCTGACTGCCACACTGGATGCAGTGATCGACGACCGGGGCGAACCCCGCTTTTTTATACATTTTCAATTCATACATCAACGTCAGGATGTTTGGATCCTTTCCTTCATTCATCCATTGGAACGTTTGAAGCAACTGTTCATAAAGAAAAGGATCCGGCTGTTTTTCTTCAATGTGCTTATCGGTTAATTCTGCGATGTAAGACGCATAAGCCGTTTTTACAATATCCTCGCGAATTGACCTTAGGGAAGATAACATTTCCCCTTGACTCATTGATCCTAAGCCGGACCCTGTTTGAATTAAAAATGTGCCGTGGATGAATGGTTGGGTGATTGAGGACATCCGGCTCTTTGGTTTCTTAGCACCACGAGCCATTACGCCGATTTTCCCTTTTTCTCGTGTCATCATCGTGACGATTTTATGTGTTTCACCGTAATTATTCGTCCGGATGACGACTCCTTCCACCTTGTCCATCAAATGGCTCACCTGCTCTGTTTACGAATGGAATTCATCCGTAGATATTGGTTCAGTAGGGGAAGCGAGCTGTTCTTGAGACTGCTGATCTTGAGACTCCAATTCTTTCATCAATAAATAAGTTTCCACACTACCTGTTTGACTGAAAACGTTCCATGAAAGCTTGTCGCGCACAAGAAACACCGCCTTTCTTATCATCGCTAAACGAGTGTACATTACTAGAATGCTTCCCCTTACTGAAAACATAAGGCTTAATTTTTTCCAACCCTTAATATTCGTCTTCTCGGTAGCCGAAATCACTGAGTTGGATTTGTTTGTTTCTCCAGTCTTTTTGCACTTTGACCCAAAGTTCCAAATACACTTTGCTTCCTAACAGGGACTCGATGTCTCTTCTAGCTCTCTTACCGATCTCTTTTAACATACTGCCTTGCTTACCGATAATGATGCCTTTTTGAGATTTTCGTTCCACGATGATGGCGGCTTGAATTTGTACTTTGTCATGTTCATTTCGAGGCTCGATCGCTTCAATGACAACAGCAATGGAATGAGGGATTTCCTCACGAGTCAAATGTAAAACTTTTTCCCTGATAAATTCGCTGATGACAAAGCGTTCCGGATGATCCGTGATTTGGTCTTCTGGATAAAATTGCGGACCTTCAGGTAAATGTTTTTTTAGAACCTCCAGTAAATGATTGACGTTATTGCCTTCAAGGGCTGAGATTGGAATGATTTCTTCAAAATCAAGCTTCTCTTTGTACTGATCAATTAAAGGCAGTAAGTCATCAGGGTGTACCCTGTCAATCTTATTGATGATTAAAAATACAGGCTGGTCAACACGTTGCAGACGGTCCAAAATGAATTGATCCCCTCTCCCGTATCCTTCCTCTGCATTGATCATAAAAAGGACGGCATCCACTTCGTTCAATGTGTTCTCTGCAACGTTCACCATATAGTCTCCAAGCTTGTGCTTTGGTTTATGGATTCCAGGAGTATCGATAAAAATGATTTGCGATTCTTTATCTGTCATGACTCCCTGGATTTTGTTTCTGGTTGTTTGGGGTTTATCACTCATGATGGCGATTTTTTCACCGATCACACGATTCATGAACGTCGATTTGCCTACATTCGGACGCCCAACGATCGTAACAAAACCCGATTTGAAATTCTCTGTCATAAATGTTCCTCCAATAAATGTTCACGCATTCGTTCTACTCCATTTTACTATATCATCTTCTCAGGTACATTCCTATTCTCATATCATGAAAAGCTTGGGGAGGAAAATGATAATTCCTATGATGACCGCTCCAATACTTGCTATAAGGACAGCCCCGGCCGTAATATCTTTAATGGAACCGATGATAGGATGGTGTTCAGGATGGTAAAAATCAAGCAGCCTTTCCATAGCTGTATTGACCATTTCAAGGCTTAGGACCATGCCCACCGTGAGGAGGATAGTGATCCATTCCCACTTAGACAAACCGAATACGAGGGCCGCGATGATGACTAAAAGAGCTACCGACAGATGAATGCGAAAATTCCGCTCTGACTCATACACTTCTTTTATCCCATTCCAAGCGAAACGGAAACCGATCCCTGTTTTCTTTTTACGATCTTTGAAGTCCGAACTCATGTAAAATTTCCTCTTGTCTGCCGAACATTTTCTTCTCATCTTCTTCATTCATGTGATCATAACCTAGCAAATGTAAGAAGCCATGTAACGCCAAGAAGCCGAATTCTCGTTCAAGAGAATGGTTATAGTCCTCGGCTTGTTCTTTCGCCTTATCGACAGAAATGATAATATCTCCTAGCATGAGCGGCATGTTCTCATCCAACACATTCATTTCGTCTTCACCAAGTTCCTGCATGGCAAAAGAGATCACATCTGTCGGTTCATCTTTTTGACGGTAATTGCGGTTGATTTCCTGTATTTCTTTGTTATCCACAAAGCTAACAGAGACTTCCGCATCCCCTGTAACTCCTTCTTTTTCTCCTGCAAAACGGATAATACGTTGAATCATATCAACAAATGCTTCATCTACTGAATTGGTTTCGTCTTGAAAATCAATGGTAATCATATTATTTTGCCTCCTTGACTAATGGTTTGGTTTCCGGGTATTCGATTCTTGAATGAAAGATGCCCTGCAACGTTTCACATATGGCTGTTTCCATTGTCTTCAACTCATTAAACGTCAAATTGCTGTCATCCAGCTGACCATCAAGCATGCGGTCTTCCACAATGGATTTCACGATTTTTTTGATTTTTTCTTCTGTCGGATGATTCAAAGACCTTACAGCTGCCTCCACAGAATCGCAAATACAAATGATTGCTGCTTCCTTACTTTGAGGTTTCGGACCTGGATACCTATAATCATCTTCTTTGGTATCTTCGTTCATTTCCTTGGCCTGGTAATAAAAATACTTCAAAAGTGTCGTCCCATGGTGTTGTTTAGCGATATCAATGATCTCGTCTGGAAACTTACTCTTCTTCAGCATCCTCGCGCCTTCATAAGGATGGTTGATGATTATCTCAGCGCTTTGTTCAGGTTCCAGAAAATCATGCGGATTTCTCATCCCCATTTGATTCTCAATAAAATAATGGGGATGGACGGTTTTTCCGAGGTCATGGTAATAGGATGCCACACGTGCAAGAAGACCATGAGCTCCAATTGATTCACACGCCGATTCGCTTAAATTGGCTACCATGACACTGTGATGATACGTACCTGGAGCTTCCACGAGTATTTTACGTAAAAGCGGGTGGTTGGGACTGGCAAGTGTTAGCAATTTCTGATCAGAAAGGACTCCGAAACCGGTCTCTATGAAAGGAAGAAAGCCGAGCGTCAGAACTGTCGAGAGAAAGGCGCCGCTGACTCCATACCCACTATACAGAAACACTTCCGTCCATGAGTATTTTTCAAAAGAAATGAATAGAAAGAAAAGGATCGCACATATATTGGTAAAGGCAACACCTGCACTTGCACGAACAATGGACAACCTATCTTTACTTTGGGTAAGGAAAAAGATGCCTGCCAGCTGAGATAGCAGCAAATACATTCCTGCGGTTGCATGAAGAGCTCCAGCTAACTGTCCGTTGAACAACAAGCAAGCCATTAAAGAATAGACCACCGCCAGCACGATCGCAAAACGCTCAGAACAGAGGATTTTAACAATCATGACACCTGTGACAGCGGGTACGAGATAGTACACAGGTTGGTCCATTGATCCGAACAAACTGAACACTTTCATGAGTACAATAATCCATATGGATACAAACGCGGATATGAAGATATGACGAACAGTCCAGTTGTCCTTTTTAACCGCCCTCCTGTATTCTGCGTACATAATAGCACCTAAGAGGATTGCAAACATGGCTAATCCAATGGATGGAAGTAAATTGCGCTGTTGATCGAGCAGGCCGGTCAACAGAAGATCATCATAGATATCCCCTGTTATCGTAGATCCCTCTGCAACGATCACTTCTCCTGCTCTAATCATGACTGGCTCGACAGTAGCAGCCGCCTTTTTAATGGCTGTATCTGTTTTTTCAGGATCGAACAAGGAGTTCTCAACAAGAGCAAAAGTCCCTATATCCGAAATGACTCGCTTCAAATGTGATGGTGTTTCTGAATATTGTACTTTCAGCTGAATCCTTCGTTCTAAACCTTCAACTTCAGATCCTTGCACCCCTTCTTTAAAATAGTTATGTAAAAGGGTCTCAAGCAGCTGCTGGCTCTCATTCAAGGACGGTTGATCCATCCTCAGCAAAGGTAGAAAAACTTCTGTAGGAAGACCTTCAGAAAGTTCATCCGTCAGAAGCGATTCAATCATGGTTATTTGTTCTTCTTTAGTCAGGTTTTCCCCTTGGGTTTTGGTCTCTTCCACAACATCATAAATTTCACTTACCATCCTAAGACGTTCTTCTGTAATATCTTCAGAAATCGTATATTGATCCTCAACGGACTGAGTAACTTCTCTCAGTTGCTGCTCTGTCTTATGTTTGTTTTCCATGGTGATGGGGGAACGGATGGTTTCGGGTGCGGTGCTGTATTTCTCAAGCTTATACGTTTCCGTGTGGACATTTGGAATGGCAAGCGCAAAAAAGAAAACAGCAACAACGAATGCGGGTAATGCAAGCAACAGCTTTGACTTGTGCATGTTAAGTTTTTGAAGCTGTTGAAGGAATCGCGCCTTCAAATCACCCCACCCCTTCCCAATTTATTCCATGTAAAGACAATAAATAAGACCCAGTCGCTGGGTCTTATTTATTTTCCCCTTCATATGCATCGATAATCCGCTGCACAAGTGGGTGCCTGACAACGTCGGATTGATCCAAATGAATGAAGGCAGACCCTTTTACTTTACCTAACCGCTCCTCGGCGACTCGCAAACCGGACTTCACGCCTTTTGGAAGATCCACTTGCGTGATATCTCCCGTTATAATCATTTTTGAACCGAATCCTAATCGAGTCAGAAACATCTTCATTTGTTCAGGTGTCGTATTTTGAGCTTCATCCAAAATAGCGAATGCATCATCCAGCGTCCGCCCTCTCATATAAGCTAGTGGAGCAATCTCAATCGTTCCTCTATCTATCAAGCGCGCTGTATGTTCTGCGCCAAACACATCGTGCAAAGAGTCATAAAGCGGCCTTAAATAAGGATCGACTTTCTCTTTTAGATCCCCTGGAAGAAAACCTAAACTTTCTCCGGCTTCCACTGCGGGACGAGTCAGGATGATCCTCTTCACATCTCCATTTTTCAAAGCATTGACGGCCATAATCACAGCAAGGTATGTCTTTCCTGTACCAGCAGGGCCAATACCAAAGACAAGATCATTCTTCTTGATCGCTGCGATATAATTCCTCTGACCAAGGGTTTTGACCCTGATTGATTTCCCTTTTGAATTTTTCGTGATTTCATCTTCGAACAATGCTTCGAATTGATTTATTTTCCCTTTTTTAGCGAGTTCTACAGCATAAACGATATCTCGTTCCGTAACAGTCAAACCTTTACGAATGATTGCAAGAACGCTGTTGAGTATTTCTTCAACAAGCTGAACATGTTCCGCTTGACCGGATACTCTGACTTGTTCCCCGCGTGAAATGATCGTGACTTTCAGCTGTTCCTCAATTTGCTTGAGGTTACGGTCTTCTGTACCAAAAAGGGCTAATGCTTCTGTTGTATTATCTAATTGAATGTCCATTGTTTTTAAATCTTCTGGCATACTCAATCTCCTTGACTTACATACTTGGTCACTGCAATATTTTCATAAACTTTGTACATTAGGATTAATTTTACTTTACCATTCTCCTCACTGAGGTGCAAAACTTTTTCATCCTTAATTTCCGCATCAGGATCGAGTTCTTGCTGAAGGTTGCTCCTCGCTGATGAAACCCCAATCTCTTCGATATCTTTCCTGGATGATTCATACGCTTTTCGGTCAATCGAATAGTAGTCGATCGTCTTCATGTTCACAGGAATGTGGAACCCAAAAATACTCCAGTTTGATGAATGTGATTCTTCCCTGAAGTCTCCTTCCTCTCCTCGCCAAAAACCCCAAATAGGAAGAGCAAACTTCCCAATCTTCAAGAGATATTCACTTTCAACAGAACCATCTGTCAAGGAAAGCACTTGTTCCATAGGAAGGCTTTGAGCGACACGGTACCATGTTTCTGCAATTACTTCTCCTTCAGAATGTATAAATAGATCCTCTTCTTCCACCAACTGACCCGTGGCAAGGATTTGTCCTTTTTGTACAACGTCATAAACCGACACCATTGGACGACCCTTTTTTATAAATGTTTCAATAATCATCCCTTTTTTGGCTGCTACAAGGTTTGATGGACGAGTGTTCATTTCTGTATCGTATCTTGTTTTCTCCACCCCATACAAATGATAGCTCGTCCCTTGTTTTTTTACACCAATCCATAAAAGGTCCGGGATATCTTCCAATAACTGCTGTTGTATTTCAATAGGATCCTTCATCCCTATCGTTAGTTTTCCAGGAGAGACCCCATAACTATTCAATTTACTTTCAACATCTGCTTCAAGTTCCGGTGATAGTCCGTCCACCTTGATGGACCACAACGTATTCGCGAGAACAAAAATGATTACAACCGCTGCAATGAAAGCGAGAAGAACCGACAGCCTCCCTATCATATGCTGAATAATAAATGGAAGCCCTTTTCCACCTTTGATGGATATTTTACAACGGTACTTCTTCCTTAATTGCCTAAAGATTTTCCAATCCTTTAACCGAATCGTTAAAATGACGAGAGAAGCATCCAATCTTCTCATATTTGTGATTTGACAGCCACGTTTCGTACATGCTTGCAAAAAAGGTTCGATTAACGGTCCCTCTACTTGTACCTTCATGATTCCCTGAAAGAAATCATGCTGGTTCTTCATCGTCTCACCCCCCTTTTTATTCCGGCAAAAATTCTACGGATTTGAGTTCACCTTCCAGTAATAACTCTTCCTTCAGCATCATTTTCACACCCAGGTCTTTCCCCAAAATGCGAACCTGACCTTTTTTGTATTGAATTCGAACTTCTTCATCAGAAAAATGAAGGAGGCCTGTATGATTTTCTATGTACACATGAATGGACCCAATTGTTGTTATTCTAGGAAGATCCAACATGACATCAGATGGTAAATCAAAGTAACGACTGATCCAAGTCCGTAATTGCTGCTGCCATTTTGACATGCGACGCCCTCCCCTCTTTTCATTTATACGAAAAACGCACGAATTGTATCACTACAATTCGTGCGTTCTGCTTATCTTTTTCGCGGGTGGGAGCTGTGAGGCTTGCGAGCACGGGGTGAACCGAGAACTTCAGCCATTAAAATCCCCTCAGCTAACCGCTTTTTATCCCACTTTCTTGTTTTTTCTATAATTGGACCATTTTGATTTAACTGCGCAGAAGGTGTAGTTTGTTTTTTCCTCACCTGATCAGGGAATGTATAGATTTCCCCTTCTTGAGGATCTTCATTTCGAGCCGTTTCCGCTTCGGCCAGTTTTTTCTGTTTGGTCTCATAGTAATCCCGCAACCTATCTTCCCCTAATGTAGTCTTCGTTTCCTTTTCCTGAAGATCTGGAGAAGGACCACTAGGGTAGGCAGGAGGAACTGGAGATGTTTTCTTTTCAGGCTTTTGTTTATTCTCATTTTCTTTTGTCATCCCGCTAAACCAGCTGATAATCCCGCCAATAATAGCAGCAAGAATAAGGAAATTACTGAAAATGAGCTCAATCAGATCTCCCATACAAATTCTCCTTTAAGGTACTCAAGGATTATTTTTCTTCTTCCTCTTCATCGGACATTTTACCAAGCGTGTTTCTCATATCCGTATCCGCATTGATGTTCTGATAGTTCATGTAATCCATGACGCCCATCTTACCGGATCGCAAAGCTTCGGCAAGCGCTTGAGGCACTTGAGCTTCGGCTTCCACCACTTTCGCCTGCATTTCTTGTACGCGCGCACGCATCTCTTGCTCTTGAGCAATCGCCATGGCACGTCGTTCTTCCGCTTTCGCCTGTGCAATATTCTTATCTGCTTCCGCTTGGTCTGTTTGCAGGATGGCTCCGATGTTCTTCCCGATATCAATATCCGCGATATCAATGGAGAGAATTTCAAAGGCGGTTCCAGCATCTAAGCCTTTCCCTAATACATTTTGCGAAATCCTATCTGGATTTTCCAATACTTTGTTATGATTTTCGCTTGACCCAATAGTGGATACAATACCTTCACCAACACGAGCAATGACTGTATCTTCACCGGCACCACCGACAAGTCGGTCAATATTTGCTCTTACCGTAATACGCGCCTTTGCTTTCACCTCAATACCGTCCATCGCCACACCTGCGATGAATGGCGTTTCAATAACTTTTGGATTAACACTCATTTGAACGGCTTCCAAAACATCACGACCAGCGAGATCAATGGCTGCACAACGCTCGAAGCTGAGTTCAATATTTGCTCTTTGTGCTGCAATTAGAGCGTTTACTACGCGATCAACATTACCACCTGCTAGGTAGTGGCTCTCTAGTTGGTTTGTATTCACATTCACCCCAGCTTTATGGGCCTTGATCAACGGATTGATCACACGTGAAGGAATAACCCTTCTTAATCGCATACCTACTAATGTGAAAATACTAATTTTCACCCCTGCAGCTAGAGCACTGATCCATAGCATGACAGGAATAAATGTAAACAACACCGCTACTACGATAATAATGATACCAATGATGATGATTGGCATTAATTGTTCAAGTGTCACTTTGTTTCCTCCTCTTTTTCTGCTTTTTTAACCTCACGTACAACAATACGTGAGCCTTCTGTTTTGATAATTTTTACTGCTTGATGAACAGAAATGAAACCACCTTCAGATACAACATCCAACCGTTCACCATCAAAATCAGCTGTACCGGAAGGGCGGAGTGGTGTAATCGCCTCCCCTTCCATACCGATTAAATCCAAACGGTTTTGTGAAGATACATATCCTTTTTCAGATGAAGTGGAATCATTCAAAATGATATGACGAAAGAAGCCTCTTTCCAAACCAACAAATTTGAATAGTACAATGGATACAACAATTGTCACCAATAAAGCAATTCCTATACTCATGGCCATATGCCCCATATCCGCTGATGAAAGCATTAATGAGGATACTATCGCTACGACCCCAGCTATTCCTGCAATGCCTCCTGGTAAAAAGAATTCAGCTATCACTAACCCGATCCCAAGGACGAGCAGAATAATCGCCTCATATCCGGCCAGGCCAGCAACAATGTGACCATAAAAAAACAGCACAAGCGAGAGCGCTCCCATTGTTCCTGGTATGCCAAAGCCTGGTGAATACAATTCAACAACGAGACCAATACTTGCAACGGATAATAAGATTGGAATAACAACGGGATCTGTCAGGAATCTGGCAATATTCTCAGAAAGAGTAGGGTTCTCCTCTATGACGGTTGCATCAGACAAACCAAGGACGCTGAGAAGCTCATTACGGTCGTCAACGATTCCTTCCGCATAGCCTACCTCTTCTGCATCTGTTGCTCCCAATGTCAAAAATTCTCCCTCAGGAGCTCCATAATCCTTTAAATCGACGGAGGAATCGGCCATAGCCCGTGCATATATAGGGTCACGTCCTGTAGATTCAGCAGCTGCTACCATGGATGAAATCCAGGCCGATTGAGCCTTCTTATCAGCAGCCGTTCCATCAGAATTAATGACCCCGGATGCGCCCATGGTCGCCGTCTGCTTCATGTAAATCGCATCTGCGTTTAAAGCAATATATGAACCAGCCGAATAAGCCCTGTTTGTTACAAACGCACTATTCGGAACATCTAAATCTTGAAAGATTTCTCCTATATCACCCGCCGCATCCACGCGACCTCCCGGCGTATCGATTTCAAATATAATATGATCCACGCCATTTTCACGAGCTTCTTCTGTCGTTCGGTTGAGGAATGCAGCCATCCCACGCTCCACCGTATCTTTTACGGGAATGACATAAACTGTCTGACCTTCCCCGTCTGCTTGCACCGTTGATTGAAGATGGAAGAATGATAAAACGCTTCCTAAAATAAGGAGTATCCCCCAAACACCTAAACGTAAAGACCGCTTCATTCATTTTCACCTCCTTTACAGGTAGCCTTCCCACCATATAATACGTTTACGAAACAAAACCATGGTTGGTTTCAAAAAAGTTTAGTACTTTCATAAACGGATCGAAGAGATGTTTAGCGTATGTAAAAAGGCCTCCCTTAACAAAGAGAGGCCTTTATATTTACGATAGTTGCTGAAGAACGAGCTTATTGACCTTGGTTCCGTCGGCCTTGCCCTTGACTTTAGGCATGACGGCACTCATGACTTTACCCATGTCACTCTTAGAAGTAGCGCCTACTTCCTGAATCGTCTCATCAACGACTTGCTTGAGTTCTTCATCTGTCAGCTGTTTCGGCATATATACTTGTAAAATCTCAATTTCACGTTCGAGTCCTTCTACAAGATCTTCACGTCCAGCTTCTTTGAATTCATGGAGGGAATCATTTCTCTGCTTTACCTCACGAGATAAAACAGTCAATTCTTCTTCTTCAGATAATGAGTCTTTTCCCAGTTTTATGGCTTCATTCTGCATAGAAGCTCTCACCATGCGGATCGTCGATAATCTTTCCTTATCGCGGGCTTTCATGGCTGTTTTCATATCCTGGGTGAGACGGTCTGTAATTGTCATCTCTTCAACACCCTCTTTAATTACTTACGCTTTCTAGCCGCCTCAGACTTTTTCTTACGGCGTACGCTAGGCTTATCGTAATATTCACGCTTACGATATTCCGCTAATGTACCACTTTTTGATACATCACGCTTAAAGCGACGAAGAGCATCTTCAAGAGACTCGTTTTTACGAACGCGAGTTGTTTTTGACATGCTAATTTCCCTCCCTCCGAAGCAAACAAAACTGTTTCTCTTGTATGGGAACCCCCCATACCTTTGACAATTATATTATATGCATGTCATATGGTCAACTTTTTTTGAAAGATAATGGAGCGTTAACTTCTCTGATCTCTACCTCTTTATCCAGCCCCGTATAACTTGAACGCCCGAGGTAGAGCGGAATGTTCAAGTTTTCAAAGTTCGGCAACCCATTTTCAAGAAATTTTTCTTCCTTGTAGTGACAGCCCTCTATGTCACCGATCACCCAATCATGGTCCCCTGTAGGAACGATTTGATGGACTTGGCACTCATAGGCGAGATAGGCACGTTCAAGCAAAGGAAATCCATTCCGTTCCATTCTCCAAGGCTGTGCGTACATTTGGTTTTTATCAACATCCCTTCCTGAAACAGTCCCGCTGTATTGGATGAATCCCACCTCCTCAAAAGGGAGGAAGTTGATCGTAAATTGGGTCGATTGTTTTACCATCTCATATGTACGCCTTTCTCTTCCTATAGCTACGCCGTACATGGGTGGGGACATAGATAAGTATGCGTGCGTGCCAGCCGGCAGCCATAAAGTTGACCTTCCCTTCGTGAAAAACCCCCACAACGGCTACCATCCCAGGGTAACTGTGCATTTTAACATGATCTTTCCTATTCATCTCATCCCTCCTCCCCTATACATTCTTTCAAATAACCTCTAAAGTCAAACCCCACTACTCTCTCCTCCATTATAGCTCCCGTTTGTGGAAGACTCAGTTTCGAGATGTTTGTTGTGTGGATAGGGGCTGCGGGGAATGGCTCGCTTTCCGCGGGAGCGCGGTGAGCCTCCTCGGACTGCGTCCTGTGGGGTCTCACCATGCACTTTTGTCCCGCAGGAGTCTCGCCATTCCCCTCCGCCCCTTTGCCATATAAGTATCTCGAAACCACATCCGGAATAAGCTGCTTTTATGCATATGGTAGTTGCATGCGAAAAGCTTGTTATAGTGCGCTTTATGCTTATAACACCAGAATAATGGAAGGCAACTTCCCATAGTAAAGGGGTTCGTTTCTCATCTTCATGGAATGGGGTGGTTGGGAAGCTGCGAGACTCCCGTGGGAGAAGGAGATAGACGAGATCCCGCAGAACGCAGTCCGAGGAAGCTCGGCGCTCCCCCACAGGAAAGCGAGTAGCTTCCCAGCCACCCCTGACTCTGAATACGGCAAACGAATCCCTGTTATCTCGAAACTGAGTCTTCAAGAATCCTGCCATATTCTTTAATAAAGGTGTGAGCTCATAAAAAGAAGCCATCCCCTTTTCGAGATGGCTTCTTTCGGATGATTAATAATCAGAAGTTCCTTGTTCGCCATTTACGATGGCGATTCCGGAGCTTGCACCGATGCGAGTCGCACCAGCTTCGATCATTGCTTTTGCACCTTCGTAGTCACGGACTCCGCCGGATGCTTTCACTCCCATTTCCGGGCCGACTGTTTTACGCATCAAGCTGATATCCTCAACCGTAGCTCCTCCACCAGAGAAACCAGTCGATGTTTTGACAAAGTCTGCTCCTGCAGCTTTTGCAAGTTCACATGCTGCTACTTTCTCATCCTCTGTAAGAAGGGAAGTCTCAATGATTACTTTTACAATAGCTTTTCCTTCCGCTTCACGAACGACTGCTTCAATATCTTGTTGGACAAGTTGTTTGTTCCCTGATTTTAACTCACCGATGTTAATTACCATATCAACTTCAGTTGCGCCTTTTTCAATAGCTTGCTTTGTTTCAAAAGCTTTTGTTTCTTTCGTTGTCGCTCCTAGTGGAAAACCAATGACTGTACAAACCTTCACATCTGTTCCTTCTAGTAACTCGGCGCAGTAAGATACCCAGTGAGGGTTGACACATACAGATGCAAAGTTTTGTTCTTTTGCTTCCTTGCAAATTTGGGTGATCTTATCTTTCTGTGTGTCGGGTTTAAGCTGTGTATGATCAATCATTTTAGCTAGATTTTGTTCCATTTGTAGATCGTCCTTTCAAGTTTAAGTTGTCCGTACATCTATTACATCTTAGCATGAAAGCGATTAAAATGCGAGCTAATCTCTCTTATTCAAACTTCTTCCAACTTATAAGAAAGACTGGAAAGAAAATAAAGAGGGGCTGTTTCCATTCGTAAAATTCGCGGACCTAACCGAATCGAGTTGAACCCTTCGTGTAATAGTTTTTCCACTTCACTTTCAGAAAATCCACCTTCAGGTCCGAAAACTACTAAAACCGATTCCTCCCGCTTTAATGATTCGAAAACCTCACTCAACGAACGAGACTTTTCTTGTCTCGCCTCTTCCGCATATCCGAATAAACAGTGGTCATATTGCTCTTTTAATTCCAAAAGCTGATGAATAGTATGAACAGACTGAACCTCAGGGATAATGGTTCGTTCAGACTGCTCACTCGCTTCTTTGGATATTTTCTGCAATCTCTCGACCTTCTTGACTGCTTTTTTCTGATCCCATTTGGCAACGGAACGATCGGCTTGGTATGGAATAAAAGCAGAAGCACCAAGTTCTGTTCCTTTTTGGACAATTTGCTCCAGCTTATCCCCTTTTCCAAGACTCGCTACGATCGTCACGTGGACAGGAAGTTCCCGGTCTTCCTCCATCCAGGTGACAACAATACAATGGACAACGTCCTCAGCCACTTTTGTAATTTCGCATAAAGCGGGGCCTTTTTCTGGATGGATGGCTACAAGGTTGTCCCCTTCCCCCATTCGCATCACTCTTACAATATGATGGGTATCTTCCCCATTCACATAAAGGGCGTCATCGTTCCAATATTCTTGATCAACAAAATAACGTTGCATGCAATCACTCCGGTTTTTTCGCGATAATGCTGACCCAGTCTTCCATCTTGTTCGTCTCAACAATTTCAAAACCTGATTGAATCAATTGTTCTCGAACCATTTCCTTTCGTCCAGAAATAATTCCGCAAGTAATGAAATATCCTCCAGGCTTGACGACACGGTAGGCATCATCTGTGAATTTGACAATAATCTCTGCCAGAATGTTTGACACAATTAAATCTGCTTCCCAGTCTACTCCCTCAAGAAGATCATTAAGTTTAGATGTGACTTTATCTTCCACACCATTTAAAGCAGCATTGTTCTTTGTACTTGAAACAGCTACATCATCTAAATCATAGGCATACGCATGTTCGGCACCCAAAAGCACAGAGGCTACACTTAGTATTCCAGATCCCGCTCCAACATCCAGTACCTTATCTCCTTTTTCTAAATACTGCTCCAAAGCCTGTATGCTAAGAACTGTTGTCGGGTGTGTACCTGTTCCAAAAGCCATTCCAGGGTCCATTTCAATAATGATTTCATCACTGGATACCGGCGTGTAGTCTTCCCAGGTCGGGATGATCGTGATCTTTTCTGAGATCTTGACTGGTTTATAATATTTTTTCCACGCGGTTGCCCAATCTTCTTCATGAATTTCACTGATCGTCACATTATTGTGCCCAATATCAATGCCGAATTCTGTTAGATTTGATACAGTTTTTTTAATTCCATCAACGGTTTCCCCAAGAAAACTATTCATAGGAAGGTAGGCTTTAACATACACGCCTTCAGCCGGATAATCATCTGGATTCAATTCGTAAATTTCTCCAAGCTGCGTTTTCTTTCTTTTCATATCTGATGGGTCTTCGATGACGACGCCACTCGCTCCTGACTCATGCAGAATATTTGATACCGGTTCAATTGCTTCTGTTGTCGTATGGATACATACTTCAGACCATTTCATTGATGATCCACCCTCTTCATTATTTTTTCTAAGTACCTATGGATAGTCAACCAGACTCTCAAGATAAAAAGTGCCTGCACGAAAGAACGGGAAATTCCATGAACTACCCATCAACCAATCGTACAGACACCTTCCTTTTAACCTTTAGCTGTCTCCCTTAAATGCACGCTTCATACGTTCGAAAAAGTTCCCGTGCTGCTCATCTGTGGCTTCATTACCACTAATATCATTAAATTCACGAAGCAATTCTTTCTGTCTTTCCGTCAAATTCTTAGGGGTTATGACTTTCATCTTAACATGCTGGTCCCCTTGCCCACGGCCATGGACGTTCGGTGCCCCTTTCTCTTTCAAACGGAATGTCTTTCCTGTTTGTGTTCCTGCAGGCACTTTCAACTTCACATTCCCGTGTACGGTAGGGACTTCAATTTCATCCCCAAGTGCTGCCTGTGCAAAGGTAAGAGGAATTTCACAGAAAATGTGATCGCCCTCACGTTGGAAGAATTCATGTGGCTGAACGCGGATGACTACGAATAAGTCGCCAGCCGGACCTCCGTTGACACCTTCTTCCCCTTTACCTTGGACACGAATTTGTTGGCCGTCATCAATACCTGCTGGGATATCCAGGTGAATTTTCTTGCGCTTTGTCACACGGCCATCGCCGCCACAGGTGTTACATTTGTCTTTGATGAATTTACCTGTTCCTTGGCAGTGATGACAAACACGACGGTTGACCACGCGACCGAACGGTGTGTTCTGTTCTTGATTGACTTGTCCTGAACCTTGACAGTGGGAGCAAGTTTCAGGTGATGTTCCTGGTTTAGCGCCGGAACCATCACAAGTATCACACTCTTCTTCCATTGGAATTTCGATATCGGTAGACTTACCAAAAATGGACTCTTCGAACTGAAGGGTCATTGTATATTGCAAATCCGCACCTTTACGTGGAGCGTTCGGATCACGGCGTCGTCCTCCACCACCGAAGAACATATCGAAAATATCGCCGAAGCCGCCGAAGTCTTCAGCGCCTCCACCGAAGCCTCCAAAGCCGCCCTGGTTAGGACCGGCATGACCAAATTGATCATATTGGGCACGTTTTTGCTGGTCGCTTAACGTTTCATAAGCTTCTTTCGCTTCTTTGAACTTTTCAGAAGCATTGTCTTCCTCACTGACGTCAGGGTGATACTTACGCGCCAGTTTTCGGTAGGCTTTCTTTATTTCATCTTTTGAAGCATCCTTGGACACGCCAAGGACTTCATAATAATCACGTTTACTCACTTGTCGATCACTCTCCCGGACGCTATTACATAAGGTTTATATTAACATTGAAAATCTAGGCAGGCAAACGTCACCTCTTTGCCTTTTCATGAAAAAAGTCAAAGTCAAGAAGAACCTGACTTTGACTTTTTTTCTACCTTTTCTTACTTCTTGTCCTCATCGTCGTTCACTTCTTCATAGTCTGCATCAACGACATCATCTTCAGCACCGCCGCCTTCTTGGCCTTGAGCAGCTTCAGCTTGTGCTTGTGCCTGCTCATAAAGCTTCACAGAAAGAGCTTGCACTTGTTCTTGAAGTGCTTCTTTCTTCTCTTTGATTGCTTCTAGATCTTCGCCTTCAAGGGCTGTCTGAAGTTCTTCTTTCGCAGATTCAGCTTTTTGTTTTTCTTCTTCACTTACTTGTTCGCCAAGATCTTTGATGGTCTTGTCTGTCGTGAAGATCAGCTGGTCCGCTTCGTTACGAAGTTCAATCGCTTCACGTTTCTTCTTGTCTTCTTCAGCGTTTTCTTCCGCCTGACGAACCATTTCTTCGACTTCTTCATCAGAAAGGCCGGAAGAAGACTTGATTGTGATGGATTGTTCTTTGTTTGTACCCATGTCTTTAGCACGTACGTTAACGATTCCGTTAGCATCAATGTCGAAGCTTACTTCGATTTGAGGCACACCGCGTGGTGCTGGTGGGATATCTGTCAACTGGAAACGACCAAGTGTCTTGTTATCTTGGGCCATTTCACGCTCACCCTGCAAGACGTGAATATCAACAGCTGTCTGGTTGTCAGCAGCAGTTGAGAACACTTGAGAGTGGCTCGTCGGAATTGTTGTGTTACGTTCGATCAATTTCGTCGTAACGCCGCCCATTGTTTCGATTCCAAGGGAAAGTGGAGTGACGTCAAGAAGTACAACGTCCTTCACATCGCCTTGAAGTACGCCACCTTGGATGGATGCACCAAGCGCGACAACTTCATCAGGGTTTACACCTTTAGAAGGTTCTTTGCCGATTTCTTTCTTAATGGCTTCTTGTACAGCTGGGATACGAGTAGACCCACCTACAAGAATAACTTTGTGGATGTCACTTGCACTCATGTCTGCATCTTTAAGAGCTTGACGTGTCGGTTTCATAGAACGTTCAACAAGGTCAGATGCAAGCTCTTCGAATTTCGCACGAGTCAAGTTCATCTCAAGGTGAAGCGGTCCTGCTTCCCCTGCTGTGATGAATGGAAGAGAAATTTGTGTCTGCGCAACGCCAGAAAGGTCTTTTTTCGCTTTTTCAGCGGCGTCTTTAAGGCGCTGTTTTGCCATTTTATCCTGGGACAAATCAATGCCGTTTTCTTTTTTGAATTCAGCTACCATGTGATCAATAATGACTTGGTCGAAATCATCTCCACCTAGACGGTTGTCCCCGGCTGTAGAAATAACTTCAAACGTTCCATCTCCAATTTCAAGAATGGATACGTCAAATGTACCGCCACCAAGGTCATAAACAAGAATTGTTTGGTCTTGGTCTTCTTTATCAATGCCGTAAGCAAGTGCAGCTGCTGTCGGCTCATTGATGATACGCTCTACTTCAAGACCAGCGATTTTACCAGCGTCTTTTGTAGCCTGACGCTCAGCGTCGTTAAAGTAAGCTGGTACCGTGATAATTGCTTTATCTACTGTTTCTCCAAGATAATCTTCTGCATAGCTCTTGATATACTGAAGAATGATGGCAGAAACTTCTTGAGGTGTATATTCTTTACCTTCAACTTCTACCTTGTAGTCTGTTCCCATATGACGTTTGATGGAAAGAATCGTGTTCGGGTTTGTAATCGCCTGTCGTTTAGCGACCTCCCCTACTTGACGTTCACCATTCTTAAATGCAACAGCAGATGGGGTCGTACGGTTCCCTTCAGGGTTGGGAATTACTTTCGCTTCTCCACCCTCCATTACTGCTACACAAGAGTTTGTTGTACCTAAGTCAATACCAATGATTTTACCCATGGTTAAATGTCCTCCTTTACGTACTCGTTCATAAGATAATTTTTACTGATTCACTTTTACCATTGACGGGCGGATAACCCGATCTTTCAGGCGGTATCCTTTTTGCAACTCTTCTACGACAATATTACTTTCATAATTTTCGTCTTCGACTTGCATAATCGCCTGATGCATATGAGGATCGAATTCTTCCCCTTTAGCAGGAATTTCTTCGACGCCTTCTTTTTCCAGAGCTGCTTTAAATTGGTCATAAACCATTTTCATTCCATCTGCGAAGTTTTTGGCAGCATCGCCATCCACTTCCACCTGGAGAGCTCTTTCGAAGTTATCCAAAGCCGGGATCAATTCCTCTACAAGGCTCTGGGATCTATATTTCCTGTCCGCCTCTTTCTCTTTTTGAGTACGACGGCGGAAATTATCATAATCCGCTTGCAAACGAAGCAGTCGATTATTGATTTCTTCTTTTTCCTGACGAAGCTGTTCCAATTCATCTGTCTCTTCTACTACCGTTTGTTCAGATTCCTCATTTTGAGCTTCATCTTTTTCATCAATGATTTCTTGTTTGTTCTCTTCCATGACTTCCACCTCCTACTTTCCATTACACCGTTACTGACTATAACATGAATCCTTATCCTGAAAAAGCATGACACAAAATGAAGTGACGGGTCGGCTGACCCTCTTCTTTTTTCCGTCCTAATACCAGGCACGGAAAGTATCGGTCATATGCTTTGATAAGACGTTCATCAATGAAAACATTCGGTTATACTCCATGCGAGTCGGACCTAAGAGGGCAATTGTACCCACTTGATCATTCCCGAGCTGATAACTTGCCGTAATCAGACTGCAGTTTTGCATAGCATCAAAAGGGTTTTCTTGTCCTATTCGGACTTGAATTCCTTTCTTACCGGTCCGCAGCAAGTCAGCCATCTCACTTTCCCGTTCGATGGTGGCATATAAAGACCTGACTTTATCAAGGTCCCTGAATTCAGGTTGCATGAGAATGTTTGTCTTTCCACCAATGTACAGTTTCGTCGGATGTTCATCCACAAGAGCTGCACGCAAATACTGGAAAGCTTCTTCGTGATGATCTGTATGTGTTTTTAATAGATCATTGATCTCAGAATAGAGTTTCTCGTGCAATTTTACTAACGGGACTCCTTGGAGCCGGCTGTTTAAAATGTTCACCATCTTTTCCAGATCTGCACCCTTGATCTCAACAGGAACATTGAAAGCGCGATGCTCCACATGACCGGTATCCGTAACTAAAATGGCAATAGCAGACTGATCAGACAATGGAACGATCTGCAGTTGTTTTAGTTTTGTTTCGAATACTTCAGGTCCAAGGACAATGGATGTGTAGTTCGTCAAATCGGAGAGAATACCTGCTGACTTCTGAACCACACGTTCAAACTCCATCATTTTATCATCGAATGCTTCCCGAATTGTCACAATCTCTTGACTGGAAAGGCGCAATGGAGAAAGAAGATGGTCGACATAGAAGCGATACCCTTTTTCAGAGGGGACCCTTCCGGAAGATGAATGGGTTTTTTCAATAAAACCCAGTTCCTCTAAATCAGCCATTTCATTCCTTATCGTTGCTGAACTGAATGTTACAGCATCTTTTTTGGCTATTGACCGTGACCCTATAGGTTGTGCGGTCAGAATGAAATCATCAATAATGACTTGCAAAATGAGCAATTGTCTATCTGTTAACATCGATGATCACCCCTGTTAGCACTCGTTTGGAGTGAGTGCTAAATCTAATAATAAATTATCAAAAGGGTTGAGGGATGTCAACGGATAAAGCTCTTTTTTTTAGTCGTTCCTCCCGGTCCTTCTTCTCTTTTAGAAAATGTCCCTTTTATACTTGATGTTCCGTTCCCTAAAGCACCCTTTTTGAAGACAGGAAGTATAGACAGTGACGCAATAAGAGTTCGGGTTGGGAGAAGGAAACAGGCTCGCTCAGGAGGTACTGGAAACCCATCTTTAACAAGGCCTTCGAGGTATCGCCCGGCTCCTTCTTTTGTGGAATTCTCACCGTTACCCACCCTACCCATATCATTGTAAATCAACGGACCTTTCTTATGGCGACCATTTATGGATGAAGAACGTATAGATCGTTATTCATCCAATAAGAACTCTTGGAATACTTCATTACCAAGAATGCGACCCTTGGATGTAAGACGAATATGGTCAGCGTCTTCTGCTATTAAGGAGCGCTCTCTCAGTTCCGTAAGCTTGTTTCCGAAAACATCTACAAGTGTTTTCCCATACTTTTGTTGGAAGAGCTCTTTCGATACCCCTTGTGTCTTTCTGAGACCGAGAAACATTTCTTCCTCCAGCTGTTCTTTCAGACCAATAGGTTCCTCGTGGAGAACGGGTTTTCCATCTTCCGTGGCTTTCTTCACATAGGCAGGCAGAGGACGGATATTTATTGTCCGTTTACCCGGAAGATACCCATGAGCACCCGCTCCGATTCCATAATAATATTCATTATTCCAGTATGTCAGGTTGTGTTTACTTTCAAACCCAGGCTTGGCAAAGTTGCTGATTTCATACTGCACAGCGCCAGCTTCTGCTAATTTACGCTGTAGTAATTCGTACATTTCTGCTTCATCATCTTCTTTCGCCTTGGAAAGCTTACCCTTTTTGTACCGTTGATAAAACACAGTTTTCGGTTCAATTTGTAGAGAGTAGGAAGAATAATGCGGTAAGCCGAACTGCATCGCTTCATCAATGGTTTTTTCAAAATCTTCAACCGTTTGTCCCGGGAGAGCATACATAAGATCTATACTTACATTCGTTAAACCCGCCTGAACTAGACGATCAATATTCGTATAAACATCTTTTACTTTGTGTACACGACCAATCTTTTGGAGCATATCATCGTCGAAGACTTGAACTCCGAGTGATATACGATCGACGCCATACTCTTTTAACAAACGTACTTTTTCCACATCTAAATCACCAGGATTTGCTTCAAACGTGTATTCTTCACAGCCAGCTATATCAAAATGATTATCAATCATTTGTAAAAGCTTTTCTAACTGCTTATGGTTCACGGCTGTCGGAGTTCCGCCTCCGACAAAAATGGTTCGTACACTCGCTTTTTCTCCAGGGATATAGGTGTGAATTTCTTTTTCCAGTGCTTCTAAATATTCATCTGCCAGTCGCTCATTATAGAAAAATTTCGTAAAATCACAATAGTGACAAATCTGCTGACAAAAAGGGATGTGAATATATGCGGATGGAATTTTCATGGATGTTACCACCTTTCATAAGGAAAACCGCAAGAGAAAAATCTCCTGCGGTTTCAACTGTCTTCCTTTAGCTTTAGTCTTCGTTCAAGTCAAGGACCGACATGAAGGCCTCTTGAGGGACCTCGACAGATCCGACCATCTTCATGCGTTTCTTCCCTTCTTTTTGCTTTTCAAGCAATTTACGCTTACGGGAAATGTCTCCTCCGTAACATTTGGAAAGAACGTTTTTACGCATCGCTTTAATCGTCGTTCGAGCCACAATTTTATTTCCAATCGCGGCTTGGACAGGAACTTCGAATTGCTGTCTTGGAATTAATTCCTTAAGCTTTTCAGCAATGAGCTTTCCGCGCTCATACGCAAAGTCACGGTGTACGATGAAGGACAATGCATCAATGGTATCCCCATTCAACAAGATATCCATTTTCACGAGGTTGGAGACACGATACCCAATCAACTCGTAATCAAAGGATGCATATCCTTTTGTTTGGGATTTCAAGGAATCAAAGAAATCATAAACAATTTCAGACAATGGAATCTCATAAACGATATTGACCCTATTGTCATCTAAATACTGCATATCCATGAAATTACCACGTTTACGCTGACAGATTTCCATGACTGGACCAACATAATCGTTAGGGACCATGACCGTTGCTTTAACAAAAGGTTCCTGAACTTCTTCAAGTTTTTGGTTATCCGGCATCATCGAAGGGTTATCGACATTGATAACAGATCCATCTGTTTGGGTTACCTGATAAATAACACTTGGTGCCGTCGTAATAAGGTCGATTTTATATTCCCGCTCAATACGTTCTTGAATGATTTCCATATGAAGCATTCCCAAGAAACCACAACGGAATCCAAAGCCAAGTGCTTGGGAAGTTTCCGGTTCAAATTGAAGGGATGAATCATTAAGTTCCAAGCGTTCAAGAGCATCTCTAAGATCGTTATATTTGCTCGCATCTACAGGATACATTCCGCAGAACACCATCGGATTCATCTTTTTATAACCAGGCAGTGGTTCGGCTGCAGGGTTATTGGCAAGTGTAATGGTGTCCCCCACACGGCTGTCGCCGATATTTTTGATCGATGCCGTCAAATAACCGACATCCCCGACATTCAACTCTTTCAATGGGGTCGGGGTCGGGCGAAACACACCTAGTTCGTTCACTTCGAACTCTTTACCCGTCGCCATCATTTTAATTTTATCGCCAAGTTTGATAGAGCCTTCACGAACACAGGTATAGGCAACGACACCTCTGTACGAATCGTACAAGGAATCGAAAATCAGAGCCTTTGTCGGATCTTTGACATCGCCCTCAGGAGCCGGAATATCGCTTACGATCCGCTCTAAAATCTCATCGATTCCTACTCCTTCTTTAGCTGAAGCAAGAATGGCATCAGAAGCATCAATCCCGATGACATCTTCAATTTCTTGTTTAATCCGCTCAGGATCTGCACCAGGAAGGTCAATTTTATTAATGACCGGGATAATTTCCAAATCGTTTTCCAGCGCTAGATAAACATTGGCTAATGTTTGTGCTTCTATTCCCTGGGCAGCATCTACAACCAGGATCGCCCCTTCACAGGCCGCTAAACTACGAGAGACCTCATATGTAAAGTCGACGTGGCCCGGGGTATCAATTAAGTGGAACGTATAATCCTGTCCATCGTTCGCTTCATAAGACAATTGAACGGCATTTAATTTAATCGTGATTCCACGTTCACGTTCAAGATCCATTGCATCAAGGAATTGCTCCTTCATTTCTCTTTGTGTTAAAGCTTTCGTTTTTTCCAGAATACGGTCTGCAAGCGTCGATTTCCCATGGTCGATATGGGCAATAATCGAAAAATTGCGGACCCTTTCTTGTTTAGATTGTGCTGTCAACTTAAATCACTCCTACTGAATTCGACACAAATATCTAGGTTGATTATAGCAATACGGCAAGCATTATTCAATGTAAACCCCAACAACATCTGAATCTTATTCTCCCGCCTGTATGATTTCAGACAAAACAACGATGACTCCATTGAAGCTCGAAGCTACCCCTTGCCCCATCCCTCCGGCAAGCTTAGAGATCCAGGGTGCTCCAGATTCTATATTAGGAGAGGCGCAAAAATCATCGGAACCCGGTGATATGGATGTTTGCTTTTCCACGCTATGATCCACTTCTTGCTCTGATATTGGAGTCGTCACCACAGCGGGCCGGTCATCCAGCTTTTCGTTCGTTTTATCAATGCCATAAAAAGCTCCCGTCACAAAAACAATGATAACGATGAGTCCCCCCGCCAACCATTTCATTGCGCCCCTCCTCCATCAATCTTTGGATACTTTTTCATCCTCGAAGTAATAATCACTGAAAACTTCAGCCATCACATCTGCTGAACGATACAACTCATCTAAATGATTATAAACTCCGCCAAACTCGATAAGTATGGCATTCGGATGCAAGTCCTGGTTATAAATGCCGTCTACCCCCGAACCCTTCTTCGTAATGACACCCCGGCTGATCCCAGGATATTTCTCCTCGAGAAGCTGATGAATTTTGGATGCGAGTTGTAAGTTCTGTTCATATTGAGGGTGTTCCGCACCTATAACAAAAGCGAAACGCGCGTAATTTTTTCCGTTGATCGTCGTTGTGGTGTGCTCCTTGGAAAGTGAATCCCTATGAAGGTCAAACAAATATCGGATGTCACCATTCTGACTGATGGCTTCTTCAACAACTGGTCTCACGGCATCATAGGATTGATAATATTCCATTCCTTTTTCACTTCTTAATGCAGCTACATCTGTTGTATCAACAATCGTTCCAATCCCTCTTTTTTCTAACCCTTCGCCAAGACGTTCTCCGATAAGAGTAATATTTACTTTTCCATCGTGGTCCGTGGACTCATCCGGTAAGTGTGGATAAAAAGATTCTGTGTTGTGCGTGTGGTAAATATAAACACGATCTTCACCCACTGGTTTCTCTTCCAATTTGCCTTCGTCTTCGTTATTTTCTTCCACATCCCCTTCTTCCCCTCGGTCATCTACGATCATAGGAGGTTCTGACTCAATAGGGAGTGTGGAATAGTCCGTCCCTTTACCAGCAATGATAATTTGACTGTTGTAAGAAGACAATCCAGGGATTTCCCTTCCCAGGAGGCTTCTTGGATCATTCGGTGTAAGGCTCGTAAGTAGTTGAAAAGACAATGTGGTCAAGCTCGGAATTCGATTCCCTTCCGGATGGGCATCTTTAAAGGAGCGGTTTTCCATTTCGAACAGATATAAAAAAGCACTGCCTTCAAGCTTGGTTGTCCATTCTTGTATCGTACTTGAATAAATACGATAGGTCGTTTTTGCCCCTGTAAGAATACCGATACCAATAAATAATAAAAGCAAAACAGTGACTGCGATGATGGTCCACCTTGTCCCCTGCTTCATATAACTTTTCTTATTTTTCTTCATGATCGGGTAACGAGACATGAAAAATCCTCCCCCTCATCCACTATCTAGTAAATGGTATGAGAGAGAGGAATTTAATAGAACCTCTCTATTAAATCATTATTTCAAATATGATTGTGCTTCTCCATCTTCTATACCCGGATGCAAGGCCCCATTGATCCCTTTAGCAATGACATGAGCCATGTCCTGGATAAAGCTGTCCACCTCTTTCGGTGTGACCATCAAATTGTGGCCCAGAGGGGTCAGCACTTCTTTAATCAGTTGTTTCTTTTCCATCTCTTCTAATTGGCCGAACATGCCCATGACCGCTTTGCTTTGCTCTTCATTCGGGTGGTCTTCAGCCGTCAGCGTCTTTCTTTCAAACGGGTTCATGGCAGGTGACAAAGCATTGGACGGACGGTCTTTTTCCCGCCACTCTCTGCCAAAATGTTTTAACACATAATCAATCGCATCACTCGTGATGGTCACGGCATCTACTACTGTTGGTACACCAATGGAGATCACAGGAATTCCGTATGTCTCTCGGCTGATTTCTTTCCGCTTGTTGCCCACACCAGAGCCTGGGTGGATCCCCGTATCAGAGAGTTGTATGGTCGCATTGATGCGATTGATTGAACGTGATGCAAGAGCATCGATGACAAGAACGAAATCCGGTTTCGTTTGTTCTATGATTCCATGGACCATATCACTGGTTTCAATACCTGTGACACCCATGACCCCGGGCGTGAAAGCAGATACGGGACGGTAGCCATCAGATACGGTTTCCGGATGAAGCTCAAATAAGTGGCTCGTTACATAGACTTCTTCTGTTACCAATGGTCCTAAAGCATCCGGGGTCACATTTTGGTTACCAAGGCCAACAATTAACCCACGGTCCATATCCTTTATTCCACACTCATTCATCAATTTTCTTAGCTGGCCGGATAACGTTTTGGATAAATTCACTTGCAATTGATGATCCTGCTTACGAATAGCGAGCGATTCTAACGTGACATAATGCCCCGCTTTCTTCCCAATTCGTTCAGCACCCGCTTCATCTACCGTTACATACGTGATTTTAATATCATTCTTTTCATTTTCATGAACCTCAACCCCATCAGTATCTGAGGATCCGGGTTCATCTTTCACATTCATTTCCTGTGCCTCAAGTGCCAGGTCCGTTCTCAACGTGTAGTCGAAATTTTCCTCCATTCACTTCAACCTCCTTAAGAAAATCTTCTCCCAAGCAGATAAAAACTATGCAAATGAAGGGATTGGTAATGAGATAAGTATTGAAAACAGCTTACCGCTCTGGTAAAATGTCTCTTGTTCGATATGAATGAGTTTTTTGTTTTTACCTAGGAGGTGAAACTATGCCTAACATTAAATCAGCGAAAAAACGTGTACGTACGAATGATGACGCTCGTTCCTTGAATGCAGCTTTCAAATCTGACATGCGTACAGCGGTTAAACGTGTAGAAAAGCTTGTTGAAAGCAAGGATGTAGAGAACGCGAAAGAAGCACTTCCTACAGCTGTTAAGAAAATCGACAAAGCTGTTCAACGTGGTGCCCTTCCTCAAAACACAGGGAACCGTAAAAAATCCCGCCTAACTAAACTAGTCAACGCATTATAATTCATTCGTAATTTATGACCAACAGACGATCCTTCTTTCTTGAATGGGTCGTTTTTACATGAAAGAAGCCCTCCGATTCATCGGAGGGCTTCTTTTCGTTTAATCTTCATTAAATGGAAGACTCGATTTCAAAATTATTAGAGCCGTTATGTTAGGGATCAGGTTGGCTTGAAAACGACTCGTGATCAAGTATATTGGATCAATAATTAGGAAGAAACGGGTGTGTTTTGTTTGATGTTGATCAAGCGATAGAGAAGCATTTCAAAAGCCAGGGCTTTCTCCATTTTCCCCTGCTTCAAATTGTAGTCAGTTTCTGCAAGTTGATTCATAATTTGATCCAGTTCCTGTTGGGTGAAGGCACGTTCTCTTTTAAGCGCCATTTTTATAACGTAAGGGTGGGCCTTAATATAACTTTTCATTTGATTTTGGCCGTATCCTTTTTGTTTGAGTACCTTCGCTTGACTGATAATCCTGAATTGAGAAGCCAGAAGGGCAGTTAAAGCGATCGGCTCCTCATTCAGTTTTTCCAGATCTTTATAAATCCGAATGGCTCGACCCAAATCTTTTTCCATGACGGCATCGACAAGTTTAAGCCCTGAAGCTTCTGCACTGTGGGAAAGAAGCTGTTCTGCGATTTCTCTCGTGACAACGCCGCCTTCTCCGACATACAAAGCCAATTTTTCCATTTCTTTTCTAAGCGCCATAAGATTTGCACCAATTTCTTGAGTGAACAGTTCATGAATCTCTGGAGGAACGGTGATATGTAAATCATTCGCTAATGTTTGGACCCATTTGTCAACGTCCCATTCTTTAACCGGCTGGCAACTGATGACTTCTCCGTTCTTTTTTAATTGTTTGAACACTTTTTTCCGTTCATCCAGCTTTTCATAAGGAGCAACTAGAATAAGCACCGTGTATTCCGCAGGATTTTGAAGGTATTCCAGCAGCACCTCCGTGTCATGCTCGAACGGAAGTTTATCCGGCTTCGCCTTTAAAAAGACGGGATGATTGGCAATAACCACTTTCCCTTCACCAAGAAATGGAAAGGTTTCTGCATCTGTAATGACATCCTCAATAGGTGTCTCTTCTAAATCATACTGGGAAATATTAAACTCCCGGTCTTCTTTCTTTAATGTTTTTTCAATGATTTTATTTTTATGTTCTTGAATTAAATAGGATTCTTCCCCATATAATAAGTACACTTGTGATTGTTTTACATTGACCATAATGTGGTTGTCCTTCCTTTATAAAAAAGAGTACGGCGCCCCATAAAGGGGAACTCAGTGTCACCATTTTATGTTTCTTTGGAATTTCTGTCAAAATGGTGTGCTGATATCGCCGTATGAACCATCTATATAAACGCCATTCCAAAAGCCCCGGGAGCTCTTGGAGAGGACGATGTTGTTCCTCTCTTGCGTTTAGTTTGACCGCTTACGTAAGAATTATCTGTGACAAGTCTTGCTAGGAGTGGGAAAGGTATGAATCATCAATGAAAATTCGTTTTCATGCCCGGTAAATGTAGATTTTTGGTTAAAAATGGACTATACTTAATAATTGATATAGGAGGGGTAACAGTGAACGAGTTTAAAAACGATATTCAATCCAAAACTAATGATGTGATCGACTCTGGGTTAGGGTTTGTATTTTCATTTGTTTTCTTCTTCGTTATTTTCTTCATCGGTGTTTTGTTTTCTTTTCTCGGACAGTAATTGGATACAAAACCGGAAGGCTGCTGTTTTCGGCAGTCTTTTTTTATTCTCTGCTCGCATTATACGGGAAAAATGTTGAAAACGTTCCACTTTGCCCAGAAAAAATGTATTGGACGGCTCCATGTCGATTTGTTTGAAGCAATACAACTCCATGCTCGGTCAATCTTTCCACTACCTCTTCATGAGGATGACCATACCTGTTGTCCAAACCAGCTGAAATCAACCCGATCTTAGGATTCACCCGCTTCAATAACTCTTCTGATGTTGATGTATGACTCCCGTGATGGGCAACTTTCAATACATCTTTCTGCCCTATACGGTTTCTCTTTACGATTTCCCTCTCAATAGGAGCAGATATATCCCCCGTGAAAAGCCACCGCTTCCCACCTATTACGCTATCCAATACGAGCGAATTGTCATTTGGGTCACCATGATCTTGATCTATAACTGGGTGTACGACACGAAATTCATGGTCTCCTACCCAAACGCTTTGTTCTGCACTTACTCTCTCCACTCTTACCTCACTTTCGTATTTCTCGGTATGAAAAGGACTGACGTACATTCGATCGACATCCACGGCTTCAAGAATAAAAGGAATACTTCCGCTGTGATCCGAATCTTCGTGAGTGATAAATAAAGCATCAATGTGATCAATCCCTCGTGACTGTAAATAAGGCAAGATTACTTCCTTCGCTGTCTTTTCCTTGTTCGTTGTAAAAATCGGGGGTCCCGCTGCATCAATCATAACGACACCTTTCCTATAAGGCAGTTCTATAACGAACGAATCGCCCTGACCAACATCCAACATAGTTACGACACCCTCCTTTGAGAAATATGGAGTCGAACTATAAAAAACAAGTACAAAAACCACGGCAAGGGAAGCAGTAAAAGCCTTCACGTTTTTCTTTAGTTCCCAATTCCTCATCACCACTAAAAAAAAGCATATATACACAACGATATAAATAGGGGGAAGTTCACCAATCACCCAAGGGTAATCAAGATATTTTGATAACGCTATTAGAAAGGACAGAACAGATTCATGGACGATGGCAAATGCACGAGAAAGAACCGAACATAAGGCAGGGACGAGAAGGGATAGGATAAAGAGGATCATCAAAAAAGGAATTACAAAAAACGAAAAATATGGAACAGCAATCATGTTCATCCATAAAGAAAAGGGCTGAAATTCATAAAAATAATGGATTTGCAATGCAAGAAGTGATAGCTGACTCACCATCCCTATGACCGCTGACTGCATCCATTTACTTTCGTATTGTTTCAAAATTGGAATAGTGAGTAACAAACTAAAAGTAACTAAAAACGAAAATTGAAAACCAAGGTGGTAAAAATAAGACGGAGAAGAAACCAATAAGAATAGACAAGTGAAGGAAAGGATGTCGGTAAGGGGGATCTTTTTTTGGAAGGAGCTTGTGAAGATAAGAAGCACGCCCATTACCCCAGCGCGCATGACAGATGGAGCACCACCCGAAATAAACATATAAAAAGGCAATAGTAATAACAAAAAAAGCTTGGATTGTTTTTTGGTTGCCAGGCCTGTACGGTATAAAAGAAAGTAAGTTCCCCCAAGTGTAAGCCCAACGTGAAGTCCTGATATGGCTAGAATGTGGGACAAGTTAAACGCTCTAAACCATTCAACCGTCGATGCGTCGATCAGGCCTGTATCTCCAAATATTAGAGCCTCCATCCATATATAAGTACCTGGGTGAACACGATCTTTAACAGTCAATTTCAATTGTTTCCTTGTGTCGTACAAATGGCTGGTCCACGATTCTCCTTCACACTGTAGAGCTGCTTCATCATTTATGAGGATTTGAGCATGAATGCCTTTGTCTGCCATATAAGCACGATAATCAAACTGCCCTGGATTCCGAGCACTATCTAAAGGTTCTGCCTTTCCTTTTACCGTACATACGGCTCCATGCTTCCACCCGGGAGAAAAATCATTCTCATTCTCTTTCAAAAAACGAACTAGAAATTTCCCTTCTTCCCCTTTCACCACCATGGAGATTGATTGAGCTGTTTCTGTTACATCAGAAACAATTGTACCTTTTCTTGATTCATGATCAAGGAGTTGAGGATAAAACGAAGAGGTGCTTGGGGAAAGGTGGATATATCCACCTATTCCAAACAGAAAAAGAATAAATAGAAAGAGAAGATGTCGGCGGTAATTGATGAGCCAGTAAAGCATAATAAACACAAATACCAAAAAAGTGAATCCTTCTTGAATGGATAACACCCCGCCAAGCACAAAGGCTAAGACGGGGATGTGCCAGGATCCTCTCAAAAAAATCACCGGCTCTCAAGCTTTAAGAGTTGTGATGCTTCTTTTACAAGCTGTTCAGATTCAGGATCTTCCATCATTTCGAGTTTCTCAAGCATCTGTTTAATGAGAAGCTTGTGCTCAAATTGAAGCGGTTCCTTTTCAACCGGAACCTTTTGTACACGAACACCTGATTGTTGCAGGACTTCAATAGCATAGGGGTCATTTTTGTAATCTTCACTATAATAAACGGCTTTTATCCCCGCTTGAATAATTGCCTTTGTACAATGCAGACACGGAAAATGAGTCACGTAAATTTCTGCCCCTTCTGTAGCAACACCGAACTTTGAACACTGCAGGAGTGCGTTCATTTCGGCATGAATGGTACGGACACAATGACCATCCACTACATAGCATCCCTCATCAATGCAATGAACACCTCCGGATACACTTCCATTGTATCCCCCGGCAATCATTCGCTTATCTCTTACAATAACAGCGCCTACAGCTAACCTCTGACAAGTGCTGCGTGATTTTAACAAATAGCTTTGTGACATAAAGTATTGATTCCAAGTAATCCGTTCCATTATGTAACCTCCACTTTTTTCATCAAGTTTACTCTGACGTATGCGTTCCGTCAAACTTACGGAACGGTGATCATTTCCTTGAGATTTTCCAACGTCTTTTCACCTATTCCAGGGACGTTCACTAGATCTTCCACAGAAGAAAATGGGCCATTCTCTTCTCTATACTTGATAATACTAGCAGCTTTCGAGGGTCCAATTCCATTCAATTTTTCCATTTCACTTGCTGAAGCACGGTTAATGCTTATTTTTTCAGCTTCTTGTGAACCCTTTTCGACTATTTCATCGGATGATACTCGTTCGGAGGCTACAAAGATCACCATTTCATCTTGTATTCTTTGCGCCAAGTTCACACTCGTAGGATCAGCCTCTTCTGTCATTCCCCCGGCTTCTTTGATAGCATCGTCAACTCTTGTTTCTTCTTTCATTGTATATACACCGGGATGATGCACTTCCCCTTTTACATCGACTTTTACAGGAACAGAACCAGGAGCTTCTTCGACTGTTTCAAGAGTGTCCGTCTGCTCCACTTCCATTTCGACCATATGGCTCTCAGCATCATCTGCAGGCTTGAAAAAATAAAGAACACCAACGACTGCCAGGACAATAAACACCCACACGTATCTTTTTAATACGCTCATTCTCTTACCTTCTTTCATAATTGTATATTTTCAGAATAAGGATATATAGGTAATCATTAAGGAGGGATTCCAATGAAATGGGGAATCATCGGCACAGGGAATATGGGGAGTATGCTCATCTCTACGCTTATTAAGAGCGGAGCCGTACCTGCTGAGAAGTTGACGATTTACAACCGAACCATAGAAAAAGCGGAAAAGATCCAAGAAGAATTTCCAAAGCTTCATGTAGCGAAGAATGTATCTGAGCTGCAAAATAAGAGTGACATCATTTTCATATGCGTCAAGCCGCATCATTACAAAAACATCATCGATGAATTAGAAGGAAAATGGTCTGAAAATCAATGTCTTGTCTCCATTACTAGCCCGGTCGCGGTGGATCAATTAGAAAAAGTCACACCTTGCCAGGTTGCACGGATTGTACCCTCTATAACGAATCATGCATGGTCAGGGGTAAGTTTATTCACTTTTGGATCAAAGATAAAAAAGGAGAATCGCGACTTATTAAAAGAGACTTTCCAACACATTTCCACACCTATCGAAGTTGAAGAAAAACACATCCGTGTAGCATCAGACATCGTATCATGCGGGCCTGCATTCATCAGTTATCTGCTCAGTCAATGGATAGCAGCTGCTGGTGATGTTGCGGAGCTTCCTAAAGATAAAGCGACGTCATTAACAGAAAATATGATGGTTGGACTGGGAGAACTTTTAGCACAAAAAGTAATGACTCTGGAAGAATTAATGGAAAAAGTGACTGTCAAGGGTGGGGTTACGGGAGAGGGGTTACAAGCTCTAGAAGATCACATTGGGCCATTGTTTCAAAAAATGTTTGAAGCTACTCAAAATAAACATAAAGAAGATAAAAAACACATTAATTTATAATTTACACATTCGACAAAAGATCCAATTTTCCTGCAATAACCATACTTTTATTGCAGGATCTAATCTCTATTAAGATAGGCTTCGCTATTCATTGAAGTGGTGTCGAAATACTTATATGGCAAAGGGCGGCGGGAAATGGGGAGCCTCCTGCTGGAATAGAGGGCTTAGTGAGACCTTTTACGTAGCCTGAGAGCGAGGGCTCCTGTGGAAAGCGAGTCATTCCTCGACACCCCGGTTCCTTTCACACAAACATCTCGAAAATCAAGTCTTCAACGGCCAGAACAACCCAAAAAAAGAGTCCGCTATTTACGGACTCTTTCATAACTTCTATCCTTTTGTACAGACAAACAACCAACGTTCTCCTTCAATGGAAGGCGTCTCACTAAAATCCGAAAAGACTCCTTGGACTTTGAAACCTGATTGGGTGAGCCAGGATTGCAAAGCTTTATGATCATACCCTCGCTGTTCATGAATTTCATCAAAGCGTTGATATTTATCATCATCTTCTACAAAGAATGTTAAATCATGTACAAGGCTATTTTCCAGCTCTCCGGAATCACAGAACCAAATGAAAGATAGATCATCACGGACTTCAGCAAATGTTGCACCACTGAGATCATTACGAATATGATCTATAGAGTGCACATCAAACATAAATACTCCCCCGTTAGCAAGGGATTGATAAATCGAACGGAACGCTTGCTGTACCTTCTGTTCATCTGTTAAATAGTTGAAAACATCACAGTAACTGATGACACAGTCGTAATCAGCTAAACCTTCTAATGAAGTCATATCCTGTTGAATCCATTCGATTGCAGCCCGAGGATTTTTCTGTTGCGCGACGGCCAACATATCAGATGACAAATCGATCCCCGTCATATGATAACCTTCATTATGGAGGCGATGGGTGATCTCCCCTGTTCCACAACCTACATCAAGTATTTTTTGACCTTCTGGACGGTACTGTTGAAGTATTTCCTTCGTAAAATCCACCCATTGATCGTAGGGTGCATCCTGCATAAGGAGATCGTATACACGCGCCATATCCCCGTAGCTCATATTAGTTTTCTAATCCTTCTACAGCGACTGTGTCTGCATCGCCCCATAGTCTTTCCAAATTGTAGTAATGGCGTTCATCTTTATGGAAGATGTGGCAAACGATATCATTAAGGTCGACAAGTACCCAGCGGGCTTGCTCAAACCCTTCCATTCGCTTCACTTCTATCCCATTTTCTTCTGCTTGATTTTTCAATTCCCTCGCAATGGCTTGCACTTGGCGTTCATTGGACCCTTCACAGATTAGAAAATAGTCCGCGATTAAAGAAACTTCTGACATATCTAAAACAACGATATCCTGTGCTCTTTTTTCATCGCACGCTTGTGCTGCTAAATTTACCAATTCTTTACTTTCCATGGGTTTCCTCCCTATTTCATCTCTATCTTTTCCATGATCTATTGATCATATTAAGTCATTATATGCATGAAACGTGTCCGGATAAACGGTCCTTTCCTTACCAATAAGAAAAATGATTGTATTTTTCAAAGCTAAGGCACATGCTTCATCCAAATTTTCTTCTGCTTTATTCCGTACTTGATCTACTCCAGGAAACTCACGCCCGGGTTCTATATAATCAGCTAAAAACACTACTTTATCCAACGTGGACATGTGTTTTTTTCCTGTTGTGTGGCAGCTGATGGCAGAAATGATTTCACCATCTGTAAGCCCGACTTCTTGTTCAAGCATCAACGCCCCTACTGGTCCATGCCACAACTCATGATGATAATCCAATAGAGCCTTAGGCAGTCGACGGTCACTCTCAATCCAACGTTCCATGAGCTTTACAGGTTTATACTTCGCATAATCATGGAATGCAGCTGCCAGTTCCGCCTTTTTAACATTTGCATGAAACCGCTCAGCAAGTTCAACCGCCTGGTCTGTTACTCTCACTGTGTGTTCGTATCTGGAGGTTTTCAAGGCAGGACGCACATATTCAAGTGCCTCCTCACGACTTATTTTCATACAGATGATGCTCCTTTATAAAAGAATCCACAACTTCCGGCAGTAAATACAGAACGCTTCTCCTTTGTGAAATACGTTCGCGTATCATCGTGGAAGATACATCGACTGAGGGAATATCAACAAAATGGACAGGAATTTCATCATTCCACCCATACCCAGGCCTTTCAACCCCAACAAATTGGACCATTTTCGAAAGGTCTTCAACCCGGTGCCATTTCGGTAAATGCTCAACCATGTCCCCTCCAATGATAAAGAAGAACTGATAGTCAGGAAATTGCTCCACCAAATCAGTCATGGTATCAACCGTGAACGATGTTCCCTTCCGGACTAATTCAATATCACAAATGCGGAAGTGCGGATTTTCCTTGATCGCTGTACGCACCATGGCAAGTCGTGTTTCAGGCTTAGTTGAAGACTCCTGCTTATGAGGGGGGATATAGGAAGGCATGAACCATACTTCATCAAGGTCCATGGCCTCACGGGAAAACTCACCCATAATTAAATGACCTTGGTGAATAGGGTCGAACGTACCGCCAAGAATTCCAACTTTTTTCATTGACCTTCCCCTTTATGGTAATTCGATTTGTTTATTCTCTTTAGACTCTTTATAAAGAATGATCGTATTTCCGATCACCTGGACAATATGAGCATCTGTTGCTTCAACAATCTCATCCGCAACGACATGATTATCTTCAAAGCAGTTTTGTAAAATGCTTACTTTTATCAGTTCCCTTTTTTCGAGGGCTTCATCAATTTGTTTCGTCATATTTTCATTCACACCGGCTTTCCCTACTTGAAAAATCGGCTGTATATTATGGGAAGCCGCTCGTAAATGCTTCTTCTGTTTACTTGTTAACATTCTATACCCCTTTCAATTTCTGTTCGAATTCATTGAGCAAGAGCGAAGATTCAGGTTCAGTGTCTGTCCATATTTGAAAGGCATAAACCGCTTGCTGCAACAGCATTTCATGTCCAAAATGGAGACGCGCTCCCCTTTTTTCCGCTTCGTTTAAGAATTTCGTTTTCATAGGACGGTAAACAATATCGCTTACAACAGTCCCTTTTGTCAAGTGATCAAGTGATACGATCATTTTGTCATGATCAGGGTTCATCCCGACCGTCGTCGTTTGAACAATTAAATCATAATCCATAAGGGTATTTTTCGCCTGTTCAAGTGTCAGGGGACTAGAGTACGCCTTTGAAGGAATATCCTGAATGAGGTCCTCTGCTCTCTTTATTGTACGATTCGCTATATCTACACGAGCGATATTAGATCTTGTTAGAGCTTCGAATATCCCTCTTGCCGCCCCTCCGCTTCCTAACAAAAGGGCTTTTGCATTATTATGAAAAATATCCGGGAAGCGATTCTTCAGAGAGTGGACAAACCCCCTGCCGTCGGTATTATATCCGATCCAACCTTGATCGGTGTGATGAACAGTGTTCACAGCGCCCAAGTGCCGAGCGCTTTCATCCAGACCATCAAGGTATGGGATGATTTTCTCTTTATAGGGCACAGTCACATTGAAACCATCCAGGCCTTTTTCTTTCAATAAATTGACTTTTTCTCCGAACTCATCCGGTTGAATTTCCAACAGTTCGTATTTCCCTTCAATCCCCTGTTGTTCCATAAGTTTTTCATGTATCCATGGAGACATGGAATGACCAATCGGGTGGCCGATCAACCCTAGTTTATACAAGTGATCCCCTCCTATATGAGTGACTCTCTTAAGGACACCTTCACTCCCTCTGGTACGTGTGCCGTAACCGTGATGCCCCCTTCTGGTACAGTCACCCAACCTAGTCCAGAAAAGACGATATCCGTTTTGTCTTCTTTGATTTTTAACGTGTGACCTTTTAACTGTGGAAGCTTCTCAATTGTATCTTGATCTGGTGGTGATAATAATTCTCCCACATGATTTTTATACAGTTCGTCTGCTTTTTCCAATTTTGTTCGATGGATAGTCAATTCATTAGAGAAGTGGCATACAAAAGAACTCCGTTCACCTGCTTCAAAATCAAGTCGAGCGAGCCCGCCTACAAAAAGCGTCTGCTCTTCATTCAACTGATACACTTTCGGCTTGACTTCTTTACGGGGTGTAATAAGCTTTAAATCCTTATCGGATACGTAGTGAGCCATCTGATGACGTTGGATAACCCCGGGTGTATCGTACAGGGAGCTTTTTTCATCTAGAGGAATATCAATAAACCCTAAAGTTGTACCAGGGAAATACGATGTAGTAATGGCGTCCTTAACGCCAGATGTATTTGAAATAAGGGTGTTGATAAATGTTGATTTCCCAACATTCGTCGTACCAACCACATATACATCTCCATCTTCACGGTATTGATCGATGGCTTGGGATAATTGCTGGATCCCTTGATTTTTCTCAGCTGAGATTAAGTACACATCTTCAACCTCTAAACCATTCTCTTTAGCTGAACGTTTTAACCAATGTTTAACTTTCCCGTGGTTCACTGACTTTGGAAGTACGTCCATTTTGTTACCCACAAGAATGACAGGATTGTTTCCAGTCAGACGCTTCAATCCTGATATAAAACTTCCATTGAAATCGAAGATATCTACTAGCTGAACAACCAGACCTTTTGTATCACTGATTTGGTTCAACATCTCCAGGAAGTCATCATCTTGAAATGGAACATCCTGCACTTCATTATAGTGTTTTAAACGGAAGCATCTCTTACAAATGATGTCTTCTCTTTCTAGTGCTGACGCAGGTGCATAGCCTGCTTCTTCTGGGTTTGTCGTTTGAATGACGGCTCCGCATCCTTGACATTGTATTTCAGCCATCACTGATCTCTCCTCTGCCATGTAATTTTCCCTTTTCTTCGCATCCAATTTAATATTCGTCTTTCAATCTTTCTGTTGAATTTTGTAATAAACCCATCGGTTTCTACTATAGGAACAACCAAGATTGTATGAAAGCCAGCGGAATTTCCACCAAGGACATCTGTCAGCAGTTGATCACCGATCACGGCAACTTCATCCTTTTTAAGCTTCATCTGTTTCTGTGCTTTCTTGAAAGCCTTCGATAATGGCTTCCTTGCACTATGGATGAAAGTCGTATCCAATGGTTCCGAGAAGAGCTTAACCCGGGCTTCATTATTGTTAGACGCAATAGTCACCTGGATGCCATGATCACTCATTTTCTTGAACCATCCTTTAATGTCTTCCGTGGCATCAGGTTCATCCCAGGCGACAAGGGTATTATCTAAATCGGTGATGACACCTTTAATTCCTTTATCTTTTAATTGGTCCGGGTCGATATCAAAAACGCTCGGCACATGTTCATCTGGTAAAAAGTTTTTTAACATCTATACAGTTCATCTCCTCATACAACGGCAAAATCTCCTTCACCATCATATACAAAATCGAAGCATGTTTCAAAAAGACTTATAATAAGAACAAAAATCGTTCGACAAATCCCGACAAAATTAGGTTGTGGATAAGTTTATGCACATATTCCACACAGTAACTTCTTTGTTATCACTCATGTAAACCTCTTTTTTCAAAAAGTTATCTACAATTTTATGTAGATAACTTCCATATTGTGGCGAAATAAGGGTCGTGATAAGGTAAGAATACATTAAAAATTGAGACGTTCAGTGATTCAAATTAAGCGGGAGGTGACTGTCACATGTGTGACAGCGGCATGAAGCAATTATCGGATTCCCTACTAATACAATCTTACCACAAAGCCATTGAACTCAATCTTTCAGATGAGTTTATAGAACAAATCAAACGAGAAATAAACGCGCGATCCATCCAGCACCTTTTAGATAAGCATATTTCACATGTAGGCTGAATTTTACACTTTATGACAAAAAATGACTTTCTATTTGAGAAACGCTCGTCCATTCAACAAAGGACGAGTTTTTTTATGACTTTTTTTATTTTGTTAAATGATGTCTTCCTTCTTATTTATAAGGACAGACTAATTAAAGCCTATCGCCGCATATCCCCGGTATGCTACAGTTGAATAATGAACCTTTTTTTGATTACAATTGAGTGAACACATTGTTACGAACATCCAAAATCCAATTAAAAATAGAGGAAAGTTACGTCAAAGGAGGAACATACCACATGTTGGTGGCTGTATTATTGCCCTTTATCATTGCTATCTTTATCCCATTGTTAAGTAAATGGAAAGAAAAGATTCACACAGGATTCTTCGTTACAATTGTACCTGTGTTGATTTTTATTTATTTTGCCCGCTTTTTAGGTACTGGTTTCGAACCAGTCGTCCATGAGTACTCGTGGATCCCATCCCTGGACATGAATATGGTCTTTCATCTGGATGGTCTGAGTTTACTTTTTGTTCTATTAATCAGCGGAATCGGCGCCCTAGTTGCCTTCTATTCGGTTTTTTACCTACATAAATCGGAGCAACTGGGACATTTTTATGTGTACTTTCTCATATTTATGGGCTCTATGCTGGGAGTTGTATTATCTGATAACGTATTTGCCCTGTACAGCTTTTGGGAATTCACTTCCCTATCTTCTTTCTTATTGATCGGATTTTGGAACTATAAGAAAGAATCAAGATACGGTGCATTAAAATCGATGCTCATCACTGTTTTTGGTGGATTAAGCTTATTGGGTGCTCTAATCTTTATGAGTGTATTGACAAACACTTCAAGTATACGAGGAATGATTGATCAGCAACAGTTGATTCTTAACAATGAATATTTTCCATTGATTTTGATTTTATTATTACTCGGTGCTTTTACAAAGTCTGCTCAATTTCCGTTCCATATCTGGCTGCCGGATGCTATGGAAGCTCCGACTCCAGTCAGCGCTTATTTACACTCGGCTACAATGGTGAAAGCCGGCATCTATCTGGTTGCCCGCTATTCCCCAATGCTTTCCGCAAATGAATGGTTCTTTATCATTGTGTCGATTGCAGGGATTGTCACATTATGCTGGGGTTCTTATATGGCTGTAAGACAAACAGACTTGAAAGGAATTCTAGCTTTCTCCACAATCAGTCAGCTTGGAATGATAATGGCTATGCTCGGATTCGGTACAAAAGCAGCAATCTTTGGTGCTGTTTTCCATATTCTTAACCATGCTACGTTCAAAGGTAGTCTATTTATGGTTGCCGGCATTGTAGACCATGAAGCTGGAACAAGGGACATCCGTAAACTTGGCGGATTGATGACATTTATGCCTATGACAGCCACACTTGCATTATTTGCCTCGTTCTCGATGGCTGGGGTACCCCTACCCTTCTTAAACGGGTTCTATAGTAAAGAAATGTTCTTTGAATCTTCGTTGCATTTGGAAGCCGCGAGTTCCGGCATTGCTGGAATACTACAAACGAGCGTGCCTTACTTAGCTGTTTTCGGTAGTATATTTACCTTCGTATATTCCATGTACTTTTTCTTCGGAACATTTCGTGGTCAATCACACTTGAATGAACTGCCTAAAAAACCGCATGAAGCTCCCATCGGTATGCTCATTTCACCGATTGTTCTAGTAGCTGGTGTGGTCGTCATTGGCTTGTTCCCGAGTTTGATCAATGAGCCCTTCATTGCCCATGCGGCTGAAGCTGTCAAAGGGGTCGGGTTAGAAGAGAAGGACATATACTTCTGGCATGGATTTATTCCACCATTCATTATGTCCCTTACAGTTCTCGTATTTGGAAGTATCTTAGCCCTTTCTAGAAAAGTATGGGCGCCCGTGTACAACATTGTGCCCGGAGTTCTAAGTATGAACAAAGTTTATGACGGTACCGTTGATCGAGTAGAACGATATTCAACTACAATCACAAAAGGATATATGAATGGTTCTCTCGGACGATACGTCCGACTCATTTTAGCAGCCATTATCGTCATTTCATTTGCCTTTATGGCGATGACTGGTGGATTTACAGTGGATACTTCTACTGTAGCGGAAATTACGGCTCCTGAAATACTTGTCGCCGTTACGATGGTCATAGCAGCTATAGGTACCGCTCTTACCAATAATCGAATAGCCGCAATCCTCATTTTAGGTGTTGTAGGTTATGGATTGTCGATGCTTTTCGTATTATACCGAGCACCTGACCTAGCTCTTACTCAGTTAATTATAGAAACAGTAACCGTCGCTTTGTTCCTGCTTGTCTTTTATCATTTACCGAAGCTACGAAAAAAAGACGAACCTGTAAGTACGAAGGTGCTTAACCTCGTCATATCTATCGGTTTCGGTGCGTTAATGACGATGGTGGCCATTTCTTCTCACAGTAGTAAGTTCTTTGAGTCTATTTCTAATTACTTTACAGACAATTCTTACAAGCTCGGCGGCGGAGACAATATTGTAAACGTCATCCTTGTTGACTTTCGTGGATTGGATACCTTGTTTGAAATTGTCGTACTTGGAATTGCCGCCATGGCCATTTACGGATTGATCCGTTTTAGAAAGAACAAGGAGGAGGAATAATACATGGAAATTATTATGGCCGTTCTAGCCGGCATTCTCTTCACGATGGGTGTCTACAACCTCCTTCAAAAGCAATTGTTACGAATTATCATTGGGACAGGCCTCATATCTCATGGGGCCCACCTTTTCATCCTGACAATGGGAGAGTTGAAAACAGGAGCACCGCCAGTACTGACAGAGGGAGTAGAAAATTACACGGATCCGCTTCCGCAAGCATTGATTTTGACTTCAATCGTCATAAGTTTCGGTGTTACTAGCCTACTACTTGTATTAGCTTATCGTGCTGCAAAAATTAACGGCACTGATAATATGGAGCAATTAAGGGGTAACGATTATGAGTAACTTAGCTGTATTGCCTATTCTGCTGCCTTTATTAGCAGGCATCTTCTTAGCTTTCATACACAAAAAAACAAAATTAGTTCGAAATTTATCCAAAGCTTTTGCGATTATTAATCTCCTCGTTGTCGGGTTGATTTTCATTCAAGTGAGAGACAACGGGAACATCGTCCTTGAAATGGGGAGCTGGGAGGCACCCTTCGGCATCGTACTTGTCGCTGATCTACTTGCAATAACTTTGGTTCTGACGACAAACATCATTGCGGTGGCCAGTGTTTTCTTTGCACCTCAATCCTTATCAGAAAAAGAAGAGTCCTTTTACTTCTATACTTTCTTCTTCATGTTGATCTCGGGAGTGAGCGGTGCATTTTTAACCGGTGATTTATTCAACCTTTTCGTATTTTTCGAAGTACTTTTGATGGCTTCCTACGGTTTGATCGTGCTTGGGAATGGTAAGGCACAACTTAGGGAATCGATTAAATATGTATTGATCAACTTATTTTCTTCCATGTTGTTCGTAACGACCATAGCTTTCCTTTATTCGGTTGTAGGAACAGTCAACATGGCTCAAGCTGCTCAACGTGTTCAGGAAGTGGACCAGCAGGGGATTTTAACGACAATAGCCATTTTGTTCTTCTTTGTTTTTGCAACAAAAGCGGCTGTGTTCCCTCTTTATTATTGGCTGCCACGACCTTATATATCTCCAAATCCGGTCGTATCCGCTTTATTCGGGGCCTTGTTAACTAAAGTAGGGGTTTATTCGATCTTGCGGACGTTCACACTGATCTTTAATCACGAGGTCGCATTGACACATACCCTGTTCATCTACTTAGCAGCATTGACGATGATTTTTGGTGTTGTTGGCGCTCTTTCAACGAACAATATCAAGCTGATTGTCGCGTATAATATTATCCCGGCTGTAGGTTTCATGCTTATGGGGATAGGTGTCTTCACAGAGGTTTCGATAAGCGGGACCATTTATTATCTTGTTCATGATATGGTAATCAAAGGAGCACTCTTCATCCTGGTGGGGGCCACTGCTTATGTAGCGGGGACATCGGATCTCCGTAAAATGGGTGGATTGATTCACCATTATCCCGTTCTCGGATGGCTTATGTTTCTAGCATCCTTGGTATTGGCAGGAATACCACCATTCAGTGGTTTTATCGGTAAACTATTATTATTACGCGGCGGGTTAGGCGAAGAGGAAATTTTCATCGTCATCACCGCTCTCATTTCAAGTCTACTGATTCTATTCTCGATGATCCGGATTTTCATCAGAGGATTTTGGGGAGAAAAGATGGATATTCCTGTTCCGGAGCGAGAGAAAAGAGGAAAACGAATGGCGCTTCCTGCTGCGGGACTGCTTACGGTTTCCATTCTCCTCGGTGTAGGTGCTGAATGGTTCTTCCCGACAATAGAAACCATCTCTCAATACATGATGGATCCAGAACTCTATATTGATTCTGTGTTAAAGGAGTAGAAGCTGATGCCTTTACAAATCGTACTGAACATCATCATCGCTATGATGTGGATGTTCCTGAGTGAAACATATAATTTCACAACCTTTTTTGTCGGTTATATCTTAGGAATCATACTCCTCTTCGTCCTGCAGCGTTTTGTACCAGATTCATTCTATATGAAACGGGCGTGGAAGTTTTTCCTTCTCATTCTTTTATTTATACGAGAGCTTTTCTTATCAAACATCGACATCGTCAAGCATGTCTACAAGCCAAAAATGGACATGCAGCCAGGGATATTCGCACTTCCGATTGATGTAAAAACAAACTTTGAAATCACTCTTCTCGCAAACTTGATTTCATTAACTCCCGGGACCTTATCTGTCGTAGTAAGTGAAGATCATACGAAGATCTTTATCCATGCGATGGATATGCCGGATGTTCAGGAATCTGTTAGCGAAATTAAAAATTCATTTGAAAAGCGTATCATGGAGGTGACCCGTTAAATGGAAGACATCCTTAATGTGACACAAACATTGATACAAATATCAGCTACCATTGCTGTTGTAGCTGTAGCTATCTCCGTGATCCTCCTTTTGTATCGCGCAATTCTCGGACCGACAAATCCGGACCGGGCGGTTGCGCTTGATATCATTGGAATAAATCTAATGGCCTTAGCTGGACTAATCGCCGTCCTGCTCGTAACGACAAGGTTTAATGACGTCGTCCTACTGATTGGTATACTACTCTTCATCGGTACGGTCGCATTGGCGAAATTCTTAGAAAAGGGTGTTATCATTGAGCGGGACATGGATTAATTTAATTTTTGACATCACTATATGTCTGTCTCTATTGATTGGTGCCTTTTTCCTTATCTCTGGTTCCATAGGGATCTTGCGTTTTCCTGATGTGTACACACGGCTTCATGCGGCGACAAAAAGCTCGACCCTTGGAGTGGCCGGAATTATGATCGGCGCTTTTCTATTTCACTACGTAGAACATGACATCGTAAGTGGTAAACTGCTTCTTGGAATATTCTTCGTCTTGTTGACAGCCCCTGTCTCCGGACATATGATATCAAGAGCTGCCTACCGTGCTGGCGTGCCTCTTTGGGAAAAGAGTGTAAAGGATGAATACGCAGAAGTCTTAAAAGAAGAGCAGAAGCGACAAGCACCAGATTCATAATACGACATGCCTCCATTCTCATGGGGGCATTTTTTTACGTTTATGAACATTATTTTTAACCACAGACAAGCACAGACGACTTCTCAAGGACATAAGTATGTTGTAGGCATTCGCCTAATCCTTGAGGAGGTGCGTCCTATGAGCAGTCTCATCGCTTCCATCCTTTATTTTTTCAAAGAGTCTCTCTTCTTCATGTCTTATGTAAAAAACCAGGCTTTCCCGAACCCCCTGCCTCCAGAAGAAGAAGCCAAACAGCTCCAATTGATGGCAGAAGGGAGTCATGAAGCCAGGAACAAACTGATTGAGCACAATTTACGACTTGTCGCACACATTGTGAAAAAGTTTGAAAACACGAAAGAGGACTTTGAAGACCTTATCTCTATAGGGACGATCGGTTTGATCAAAGGTATTGAAAGTTATTCGACAGGAAAAGGGACGAAACTTGCTACCTATGCCGCACGCTGCATTGAGAACGAAATTCTCATGCACCTCAGGTCAACGAAAAAAATGAGCAAAGACATTTCGTTGCAAGATCCGATCGGCCATGATAAAGAAGGGAACGAATTGAACCTTCTTGATATTCTACAGGCGGATGTAACGGATATTGTCGAGGAAATCCAACTTCATATGGAATTGGAAAAGATCAAAGATTTCATCACTGTATTAGATGAGCGGGAAAAAGAAGTGATTATCTTCCGATATGGACTGAATCAGACAGAAGAGAAAACGCAGCGGGAAATAGCCAAAGAGCTGGGTATATCGAGAAGTTATGTATCAAGAATCGAAAAGCGAGCATTAATGAAGATCTTTCATGAGTTCTATAAGCAGAGTAAACAAGGGAAAAATGGATAAAAAACAGCCACTACCATCTTATAAGAATGGAGTGGCTGTTTCATTCAGTCCTCTACGAGTTGTCGTTTCCATTTTCTGATTTTCAAAGTCATGATGAATGCTGTCAAAAGGGCTGTACCAATGACAGGATACAAAAACAAATAGGCTTTTGTAGCATATTCATAGAGGCTGATCAATGTACCAATATAAAGATACGTGCTCATGATTAAAAGTGTCATCACGAACCGCTTATAATCCATTACTTTTTTCTTTAACCATTGGGAAGTATCCAAAACGGTCCACCTCCTACTATGAAAATCGTAACATATGAGAATCATAGTATCGGTGGAAATGATTGTCATTCGTAATTCTTAACCATTTCCATGATCATGACGGCTGCATTTTCGGCAGCTTTCGGTAAGAATTGATCAAACGAAATTGACGATTCCTTACCAGCAATATCGGACAACGCTCGAATGACAACAAATGGTGTTCCATACTTATAACAAACCTGGGCAATCGCAGCGGCTTCCATCTCTGCTGCAATCATTTCAGGAAACTTACCTCTCACAAAATCCACCTTCGCTTCCTCTTGCATAAAGGAATCTCCGGTAGCGATGATGCCTTTCGCTGCTTTAGCATCTGTCTTCTCAACTGCATCCATCGCTTGTTTAACAAGGTTTTCATCCGCAGCATACATGTCAGGCATTCCTGGGACTTGACCATATTTATACTTAAAAGCTGTCACATCGACATCATGGTGTGTCACTAAGGAAGATATGACCACATCTCCAACTTCAAGGTCTTTGGCAAAACCGCCGGCTGATCCTGTATTGATGACGGCATCAATTTCGTATTGTTCATGAAGAATAGTCGTAGCCATAGCTGCATTGACTTTACCAATGCCCGACTTTAAAAGAACGACTTCTTTCCCATGTAATAGGCCATCAACAAAAAGACTGTCCGCAACCTCTTTCTCTGACGCTACATCCATATTTGCTTTTAATAATTCAACTTCTTCATCCATAGCTCCAATAATTCCAATTGCCATAACCGAACTTCCTCTCTCAACCGTTTTTATTTTTTAAGACCTCAAGTCTCACTGGTTTATAACCTTGGCCATCAATCCAGTCAATGTGTACCCTGAGATATCCTGTCTTATTTTTGTCAGAGACCGTTGCCTTAGCTTTTTGAGGGTGACCTCTATTACTTACATCCCAATAAATGATATTGTCCTCAGAAAGGCCGACAGCGCTTCTGATCGCTTGTTTCAACTCGTTATAGTCCTGAGTACCTGATTGATAAGTGATCCCGTGTTCACCATTCGTTTCCATTTCTGTCGGAATAACCGGCCAGTCCTTTGTGATCACACGTTCTACATTAGGGTCATCACTTTTTTCTATTTTCAGCCCTTTTTCGTCTTCGATCGGCTTCAGCTCTTCGAATTTTTCAATGGAAACCTGTTGTTTATTTGATTCTTCCTCTGTATCTTCACCACTTTTATCTTTTTCGTCCTTATCGTTTTTATCAGTGTTCTCATCGGCTTCCGCCTGAGAATCCTCATTCTGACCTTGATCTTCCTTTGTGACCTCTTGACTTTCTGTATCTTGTGCTTGTCCTTTTTGGTCCTCTCCACCGAAGACCAACAATCCAATGAGCAACAACATGAAAACACTGCCTGCCCCTACAAGCCAAGTCAACATCTTCGTACCACGACGCTTTTTCTCATAACGGCCTGAGCGAGAATACGGGGATTGTTTGTTCGACATAATTTTCTGCCTCCTTTTTACTCGCCGTTTATTATACATGAAGTTTTGACTGTTACCAATGCTTTCTTTTTCCTATCTCATTTCCCGGGCTATATTCCAAACCTCACTATAGCTCCCCTTTCTTGAATACTCAGTTTCGAGATAACCGGGTTCGTTTGCCGTATTTTGAGTCAGGGGTGTTTGGGAAGCTACTCGCTTTCCTGTGGGGGAGCGCCGAGCTTCCTCGGACTGCGTCCTGCGGGATCTCGCCTATCTCCTTCTCCCACGGGAGTCTCG
>NZ_FNIZ01000001.1:0-129363 GCF_900104185.1 Halobacillus aidingensis
ATTTCCCTTTGCTTTAAGCAAATAAGATCCCTCAGAGACGATGAGGTTGATAGGTCCGAGGTGGAAGCGTGGTGACACGTGGAGCTGACGGATACTAATGGATCGATGACTTATCTATCTGATAAAAATCATTCGTGAAAAGATTGTACTCTTTCAAACAAGATGTTTCCTTATCCAGTTTTGAGGGTTCACCTCAAACTTTATATTGATGTGGTGGTGAAGGCGAAGAGGTCACACCTGTTCCCATGCCGAACACAGCAGTTAAGCTCTTCAGCGCCGATGGTAGTCGGGTTTACCCCCGTGAGAGTAGGACGCCGCCACATCATACGATAACCCTTCAGGAATATCCCTGAAGGGTTATTTATTTATGGATATTAGCAAAACATTTGATAGAATAATAGTATACATAGGATTCATATGGTTTTAGAGCTGAGCCAACATATGAGCACATGTAAGGGAACTGAAATGGTGAATTGGGAGTTATTTATGAAAGGAAGGGTGTAGGTAATGGCAGAATTGGTAAGGAAAAGGAATACGTTTTGGAATTGGAAGTATGCAGTAATGTTATTATTAATCCCGTTTGGTTTTTATTTAGTATCATTAAAGGAAGAAATCGGTTTTCTTCAACATATTTTCTTTGTAGGGATTATTGTATGGCTGGCATTTGTTGGAGTATTTGGGATCACCAACCGCTACGAAAGGTTAAAAATGTATGGATTCTTATATTTATCTAGCAGTCTTCTTTTCGCTTATTTAGGACTTGTATTTATTTGGTAGAAATTCTTGAGTTTCTTAATATTCCTCGTTATACTGAGTAAGAGAATGTATGTTCGGAGGGACCGATATGCAACTAGTGCGTTGGAGCCACTCGAGAAGGAAAATGGTCCGAGGGTATTTTGATAAGTTTCCGCATTCTACGGTTTATTTCAGACGAATTCGAAGGTTTTATATTGTGTATATGGTGGATTGGGATGAGGTTGATCCTTTTGTTTCTCAGGGGGATCGTGAAGAGATGCAGCATCTTATAAATGAGGAATTAGGTAGATTGAAAGAATATGAACAAAGAAAGTCGAGAAAGGGCTGACCCTCTCTCGACTTCTTTTTATTCTTCCAACCTTACTCATTTTTGCTCCCGGTTGCGGGAGACACAGTTTCGAAATAATTGGGGTTCGTTTGCTAAATTGAGCGTAAGGAAAGGTTGGGAAGCAACTCGCTTTCCAACCTTTCAGGAGAGAAACGACCCCCTATACTAATATGGGGGGTATTCCACTCCCACCCGGAAGCAGTCATAAAACGCTCTATATCAATAATTCGCAAACAGAATGGGTGCTAATGAAGTTTATATCCCTTCCTTTTCCTTATACATACAAGGTGCTTATTCCGGAAGTGATTTCGAGTCACTGACATGGTAAAGGGGCGTAGCGAAACTTTCCCCGCAGCCCAAGAATCGCACAAACATCTCGAAATCAAGTATTCAAGAAACCTGTAACTTAGTTTAACAACGTATGGAAGCTAAAGATCTAAAGTTATGCCATCGCTTCCCATGCTGCGTGCATTCCTGCGACCCTGCCGGTGACCATGGCAGAGGTGATATTGTATCCACCTGTATAACCGTGGATATCAAGAATTTCCCCGCAGAAATAGAGGCGTTCCATAAGCTTGGATTGCATCGTGTTCGGGATGATCTCTTTTATTGAAACACCACCGCCTGTGACGAAGGCTTTTTCAATCGGCTGAGAGTCATGAACATGGACGTGGAATTTCTTTAACAATTGAGTGAAATTCCGCAACTTTTCGTTTGAGATGTTGGCAGATTTTTCATCAGGGGATATCTCAGATTTCTCAAGAACAAAATCAAGCAGTCGTTCTGGTACCATCCCTTTGATCACATTTCTAAAGGTTTTCTTTGAATGTTCTTCCATCATCTTTTGAAGTTTGTCTAATAAAACATTTTCTTTCTCATCAGGTAGAGCGTCAATTTCAATGGTTACAGGTCGGTGTCCTTTCATGAATTCTTTGACAACATATTGAGAGCACCTTAAAATGGCAGGCCCTGATAAGCCGAAGTGAGTAAACAACATGTCCATCCGGTGTGTAACGATTTTTCTTCCTTTTTCATTTAACACAGAAACATCGACATCTCTTAGAGAAAGTCCTTGCAATGTCTTGTTTTTAATAAAAGAATCTTTGGAAAGAAGGGGAACCTCGGTCGGGAAAAGCTGGGTAATCGTATGGCCCGCTTTTTTTGCCCATGCATATCCATCTCCAGTGGAGCCTGTATGGGGCACAGCTTTACCACCTACAGCCAGTATCAGTGATCGGGTCAATATCTTCTCCTTAGACTTCAATATGACTTGGTGCTCGTTATCTCCATAATGGATGGCCTCGACGGGAGTTTCTTTACGAACTTCAATATTCAATTCTTCCATACGATTTAAAAGGGCTTGAACTACATCTTTGGCCTTGTTACTGACAGGAAACATTCGTCCGTGATCTTCTTCTTTCAAACCTACACCGAGTCCTTCGAAGAAATCGATGATGTCATAATTGTTGAAAACAGAGAAAGGGCTGTATAAAAACTTTCCATTTCCCGGGATATGTTTGATCACTTCATCTTCTGGAAGGCGGTTGGTGACGTTACACCGTCCTCCTCCCGATATGGCAAGCTTTGTTCCTAGTTTTTTTCCTTTATCAATCAGCAGAGTGTCGACACCTTGCTCGGCTGCAGCAATAGCAGCCATGAGTCCTGAAGGCCCTCCACCAATAACTGTTACTTGGTAAGTCATGGATGTCTTCCTTTCTTGGGTCATTCGTTCCTTGTTCTTCCTTTATCTATGATAAAATAGATGAGGTCGATTCTACAATAAAATTGAAGGTGAAAAGCGAATTATGTCAAAGATACTTAAAGGTACGATGTTATTAACGGCCGGAACATTTTTGTCAAAGTTTCTAGGAATGATTTATACCGTTCCGTTTGAAAATATGGTAGGTACGGAAGGAACAGATCTATTTTCGATTGCTTACGTTCCCTACAGCATATTACTTAGTCTTTCCAGTTTGGGGGTACCTGTAGCTGTCTCCAAGTTTGTTTCAAAGTATAACTCTTTGGGAGACTATGAAACAGGTCGTAAAATGTTAAAAGCTGGTCTGACTCTTATGTCCATTACTGGTGTATTAGCATTCTTGATTTTATTCTTTTCTGCAGAGCAGGTGGCTGCATGGACGATTGGTGAAAACTCTGATCGACTTGGACATGCCACAATGGTCATACAAATGGTCAGCTTTGCACTGCTTGTGATTCCGCCTATGAGTATTACGAGGGGATTCTTCCAAGGGCATGAATCCATGGCGCCTACAGCTGTTTCACAGGTCATTGAACAAATTGTAAGAATTGTGTTCTTGCTTGTTTCTGTTTTTATTATTGTTCAAGTCTTACAAGGGCCTATTCCTCAAGCGGTCGGTTTTGCAACGTTTGCCGCATTCATTGGTGGAATTGCTTCTTGTATCGTCCTTTATTGGTATTGGAGAAAGCGAAAACCGTTCTTGGATCGCCAGTTAGAGGCCCAGGAGTACACATATGGTTTGTCCAACAAGGAAATGTTCCAAGAGTTATTCGCCTATGCAGGCCCATTCATCTTAGTGGGGATTGCTACACCATTGTATCAGCTTGTCGATCAGTTTACGTTAGAGAAAGCAATCAAAGCCTCTGGATTGGAGTATAACAATGCTTTTTCGATTATCAATTTCCTGAGTCATAAATTAATTATGATTCCGGTCACATTAGGACTTGGATTATCGTTAGCATTGTTACCAGCGATCACTCAGGCTTTTACTAAAAATGAGATGAATCGTCTGAATCACCAGATTAACCAGGCACTACAAATCGTCGCCTTATTGATCATCCCAGCTGTCGTCGGTCTTTCAGTTGTAGCTTTTGAGGCCTATGGTACATTTTATGGGATTGAGGAGCTCGAATATCGGGGAGATCTATTGCGCTGGTATGCGCCAGTAGGATTGTTCCTGGCCTTATATACAGTAACTTCATCCATCCTACAAGGGATCAATAAACAGAATTTTGCTGTCATAAGTCTTGGGACAGGAATTCTACTAAAACTGGGACTGAACTGGTGGCTCATTCAACTATTTGGAGCAAAAGGAGCGATCATTGCCACAGGCATCGGTGTTGCTGCATCGGTTATCCTTAACTTTGGACGTATTTTCACTTCCATTGAATTTTCTTACCAACAGTTGTTTAAGAGGACGTTGCTTGTTCTGATTTTGACAACGATCATGGCCATTGTCGTGCTCTTTATCAAATGGGTGCTTGGCTTCATTTTAGATCCGATGGAAAGTAGACTGGATGCACTGATCGTTCTGTTCTTCAGTATAGGTGCTGGAGGTCTTGTTTACCTGTGGTTAACCTATCAGACAACATTGCTCGAGCGTGTCTTAGGTGAGCGTGTTCGTGTACTGGATAGATTTTTAAAAAGAGGATAAAAGGAGATTTGGTCCAGGATGAGAATTGATAAACTTTTAGCCAACATGGGTTATGGTACGAGAAAAGAAGTGAAAACACTTTTGAAGGGCGGAAACGTACGAATCAATGGCAACCCTGAGAAAAGTCCGAAAACCCACGTAAATCCTGATGAAGATCTGGTCACGGTGATGGGGGAAGAAGTAGAGTATAGAGAATACATCTATTTGATGATGAACAAACCAGGCGATTTGATTTCTGCGACGGAAGATGCGCATGATCCAACGGTGATTGATATTTTGCAGCCCGAGGACCAGGTATTTGACCCGTTCCCTGTTGGCAGACTGGATAAGGATACAGAGGGGTTGTTGTTGATCACGAATGATGGACAACTTAATCATCGACTAACCTCTCCTAAAAAAGATGTAGGGAAGACTTACTTCGCTGTCATCGATGGAAAAGTAACAGAAGAAGATGTGAGGAAATTCTCTGAAGGAGTCACTCTGGATGATGGATATCAGACCAAGCCAGGGAAATTGGTCATTCTCGAATCTGACGATGTTTCCGAAATAGAGTTGACCATCACGGAAGGGAAATTTCATCAGGTGAAACGCATGTTTGAAGCCGTTGATAAAAAGGTGACTTATCTTAAAAGGGTGATGATCGGCGAACTTGGGCTGGATGAAGATCTTGACCTTGGCGAGTACAGAGAGCTGACAGATGAAGAAATTGACTATTTGATGGGAATCACAAACTTAGAACAGTAGACAACTTTGAATGATCAACCAAAAAAACACCCGGAATCTTTTCCGGGTGTCATCTATATCCTCATCTTCTATGATATTTTGACTTTCTTTTCAGTGATTGTCCATTTTCCACGGTGCGGACTTGATACAAGCCCGTTGTATTCCAAAATGCTTAAGTCCCTCTGCATAGTACGGTCAGTGATACCGAACTCGTCTGCTAACTCATTAGTCGATACTGTTCCCCGGTCTCTAATATAGAGGTAAACAGCTTTGATCCGATTGAGCATGCGGGATGATGGATGATTCAAAAAACCACTCCTTAATCGTCATTGTATGGAACTTGTGGTGCATGTGAATCTCTGAAGTTGGTTTCATTCTACAATAATGAGACGGAACGTGCTACTATAATCGTTTTAATTTACAGATTATTCATCTAATTTACAAAATATTAAAAGTTAGGAGGCTGGTACTATGATTTTACTTCGGAAGATTTTCTTGAAAATGGTAAGAGTAAACAATACTGTACTGTTTACTGCGAGCGCTCTTCTTATTCTTGTTTCCAGTATTTTAATCGTTGTTGTAGAAAATGATACTTTCCCAACTCTTTTTGATGGTTTCTGGTGGGTGATGACAACGGTTACAACTGTAGGTTATGGGGACTATTTTCCGGTGACGGTGGCAGGACGTTCCATTGCGATACTATTATATGTCATAGGTATTGGACTTATTGGTATTGTGATAGGAAAAATTATTGATGGCCTAGCCATTTTTCGAAAAAAACGACTGGAAGGTGATATTGTGTATAAAGATAGTGGTCATTTCGTTATTATTGGATGGTCTCAAAAAGCCCATTTTGCGGTAAAGGAAATGATGGAAACAAATAAGGAATGCAATATTGTCATCATAGATCAATTAAAAGAAGCTCCGATTCTTACAGAAAATATCCACTACATAAAAGGCGAGGCTTCGGACGAAGATACGTTAGAAAAGGCGAACATTTCTCAAGCAAAAGCCGTTCTTATATTTGCCGATGAGCGAATGGGCAATGAACAAATGACAGATGGGAAAACTCTCTTAATTGCTTCTTCTATTGAAACGGTAGCACCCAATGTTCATACCATTGCAGAAATTATGGAAGAAAAACATGTGAAAAATTTCAAACATGCCCAAATCGATGAATTCATCGTTTCCAATGAAACGATTTCTTCCCTTGCCGTCCGTTCAGCTTTCAGAAAAGGTGTCTCCGGCATCTATGGACAGTTGCTTAAGAGATCGGTGGGAGAAGACTTATATTATATTCCGAAAAAAGGGAACTGGAGAACATATCGGGATGCTTTTCAGTCTTTACTTGATAATGGTGCGACTTTAATTGCTGATCGGAATGATCTAACCATCAATCGCAAATTGGATGAATCTATACCGGATGGGGCAGAGTTATATGCTGTATGTGACAAACCGACATATGAAAAAATTCTAAGTAAAGGAGAATGAGTATGGACTTTCATACGTTGAGTAAGAATTACGAAAAGGAATATTTAGAGAACGTGATGGAGTTGTTGAAAATTCCGAGTGTTTACGAAGAAGATCCTGTGTATCCCTATGGAAAACCTATTCATGATGCTTTGGAAAAAATGCTGAGTATTGGGGAAGAAGATGGATTTATTACTAAGAATGTAGATGGACATGGCGGCCACATTGAATTTGGGGATGGTGATGAAATCATTGGTGTTCTTGGCCATTTGGATGTTGTGCCGGCAGGAGCCGGTTGGACCACCCCCCCCCTTTTGAACCGACCATAAGGGACGGCAAGTTATACGCCCGTGGTGCTCAAGATGATAAAGGGCCTGTGATGGCTGCCTACATCGCTATGAAACTTTTAAAAGAACAAGGGTTTGAACCTAAGAAAACAATTCGTTTAATTCTTGGTACCGACGAAGAGCGAGACTGGAAGGGAATCGATTATTATTTTAAGAAGGAGACGATGCCTTCTCTAGGCTTCACTCCCGATGCATCCTTTCCGGTCATTCATGCTGAAAAAGGATTGTTAGACAGCTACATCACCTATACGCTACCTGAAAATGAGGGAGAAACAAAGGTAATCTCCGTGCAAGGTGGAGACCGTTTAAATATGGTCCCTGATGAGGCAGCGGCATGGATTGAATCTCCCCTGAATATATACGAGGTTTTTAACGAATATCTAGCCCAACACAAGCTTGAGGGGACAGTAAAGTCTACAGGCGGACAATATGAGGTGAAAGTGAAAGGCATTGCCGTGCATGCAAGCAAACCAGAAGAAGGACAGAATGCCATTACAGCCTTATTACGTTTTCTACAATCCCTTCCGCTAAATGATGAGTACGAATTATTTATACAAAATATGTTTAAGGCCTTTGAATCTACAGGTGGGGAAGGTTTAAATGTAAAGCAAATGGATGAAGTTTCCGGATCTCTCACTTCAAACCTCGGGTCGATTGCGATGGATGAGCATACCTGTAAGCTTGGTTTCAACCTTAGGTATCCTGTGAGTGCAGATTATTTAGCCGTTGATCAGAAATTAAAAGATCTCGCTGCAAAAAATGAGGGCACGTATGAAGTCTTCGACCATCTAGCATCGATTCACCTTGAAAAGGACCATCCGTTTGTCACCACATTGCTTTCTGTTTATAACAACGTCACTGGTGAAGAAGCGAAAGCGAAGACGATGGGAGGGGCGACCTATGCGAGAGCCCTTGATGCAGGCGTTGCTTTCGGGGCCTTATTTGATGATAGCCCGGATACGGCTCACCAAAGGGACGAACATGTAAGAATTTCAGATATGATCAAGGCCATTGAAATCTATGCCGAAAGTCTATATGCATTGACAAGATAAAGAAAGAGGGACCACGTAATGTCCGAACCTTCCACGGAGAAAACATATCGCTTTATTCAGATGTTTTACTTTTTTACTTTTTTTGCCTTCGGTTCGATTTTTCCTCTATTATCTGTCTTTTTAGAAGAGGAAAAAGGGCTGAATCACACACAAATCGGCATCGTTATCGCAGCCCTCCCCCTGGTCACCATTTTTGTACAACCGGTTTGGGGGATGCTGAGTGATTATACAAGGAATCCTAAACGGTTGTTAATGATCGCTTCCATTTTCGCTTCCGTGCTGGGAATCTTTTATCCCTGGCTGCAATTGTTCCCCGTCCTCTTACTAGGCATCATTTGTATCGCATTGTTTCAATCAGGGATCGTTCCTTTGTCTGACAGCTTATCATTGAATTTTGTCCAACGGAATGGAAAGGAATATGGTAACATCCGCCTTTGGGGAGCCGTTGGTTTCGCTGTGGCTGTATTTGTTTTAGGACGTTTGACAGAAGCGACTGGTTCAATGAATTGGATTTTTTATTCTTTTTCATTAGGATTACTGCTCGCTTTACTGACTTTATTTGAATTTCCAAAGCGCGCCGATGAGGTGACGGTTTCCTTTAGAGAGGGATTAAAGACCTTAATTAAAGAAAAGCCATTCCTGCTTTTTCTTGTATCTAACTTTCTCATCTTTGGTCCTGTCTTAGCGAATAATTATTATTTTGGTACGTTTATATTAGTTGTAGGAGGGACGCTTTCAGGGGTAGGACTTGCCTTTCTGCTTGCCGCTGGAAGTGAAGCACCATTCATGAAGTTCGCTCAAATGGTCATCAATCGTTTTGGCGTTGTATTTATTATCATTTTCAGTGCATCGGTCTCTTGTTTAAGATGGTTGTTTTATTATTTTGAACCCTCTAGTACAGTCGTCTACGCAACGACGATTGCCCAGGGGGTTTCCGTGGGACTCTACATACCCGCTGCTCTCATCCTGGTTCGGGAACTGGCGCCGGACGATGTAAGGGCTACGGCTGTGGGCTTATATTCAGCTGTCGGAAACGGACTTGGGAATGCTTGTTTTACATTCGTTGGAGGATTGGTGATTGATCTTTATAGTGTGTCGTTCATGTATGGTGTGTTTTCTTTCATGACTTTTATAGGAATCATCATTCTTCTGGTCGTTAATAAAATGGTTCAACCTGAAATGAAGGGGCGTATGGCATGAGTCATTATTTTATTGGTATAAAAGTCCATTCTGAGATTAGTGAAAAATTGATGAACTGGCAATCCATTCTGAGAGAGACAATGAACTATAAAGATTGGACGGCGAAAGCAGATTTGCATGTCACATTAAAGTTTCTCGGTAGTTGTTCCGATGAAAGGATTGAACGATATGTCCAACGTTTGAAAAATGAAAGCTGGCCTTCTGAGTATTCTTTAACTGTGGGTCCGGCTGGTTGTTTCGGTGATCAGGAGCGACCGAGGGTTTTCCATGCACAAGTGGAGAAGGCACCTTCCTTATTGGAAACAAAAGAAAAAGTGGATGGGATTGGTGAAAAGTTAGGTTTTCAAAAGGAAAAACGCGAGTTCAATCCCCATATCACATTAGCGAAAAAGCAGGCAGAAGGGGTCTCCCCATTAATGGAGGCTTCCGAGGCCTCTACCCTTTTTGAAACGTATGAAATGGTCGTGAACGAATTTTCCATTTTCCGAATCCATCCTGGAAAGCATCCAAAGTATGAAACAGTTGCGACGATTAAAGGTGGTCAGAAGATTTAATATGGCACAATTGATTAAATTAAATGATTATATTTCCAGATATGAAACAAATATCTATCAGTATCCCAGCCAATATGTAAAATTAAAAAGTGATCATTGGAATAAAATGAAAAAACGGTTCGAACAAGGTTGGGTTGAAAAGCCAATCGAAAATGGCAAAAGAATAGAAGAAGAGGAGCAGAAAGGGATTAAAAAGTTTTTTAAAAAGAAATCGAAAGAAGAAGCGGAAGAATCCATAAAAAATCCTCTGAGCGAAGATGATTTTCCTTCCTCAACGGAAGAATTAAAACAATACTACTTAGATGGTTTAATTCCCTTTCAGTTGAAATGGGCGACGACTACTCTAATGGAAAAATCATTTCTGGATCCCTCTTACAAGCAAAATTCTGACTTGAAGTATTTTTTACAAAGGTTTCCGGATACTTTTCTTCTTATGTTTGAACCTGTTGTGCAAATGAAAAACGCAGAGGTGGAGATCGACCATCTGCTTATCGGTCCATCTGGTATTGAAATCATCTCTCTCCTCTCTCACCCAAACGGCGAATCCATTCATCCTACTTCAGAAAATAGCTGGAATATTGAAAAGGAGGGGGTGCAAAGCAAGGTGTTGAGCCCGATGCACTCCCTCCGCAGAACAGAAACATTTGTAAAAAGTGTACTGAATAAATATCAATTGGACTTTCCATATCGCAAAGTCGTCTTGTCTAAAAATATGCGATTTGTTTCGGAACAAGTTCCCTATAGAACCGACTGGATTGGTAAAGATCAATATACCTCATGGTTTCATGAGAAAAGGGCGTTAAAATCTCCATTGAAGCATGACCAATTGAAGGTAGCAGAAGCTTTGTTGAAACATTGCAGGACAATCGCTGTTAAACGCCCGGAATGGGACATGGAAGACAGTTTTACGGAAGGATGAATTCCTTTTCCGGGACAGCCTGTGGCTTTCCGATGTAGTAACCCTGGCCAAAATCAACACCTAATTGTTGAAGCCATTCCCATTCTTCTTGCAATTCGATCCCTTCAGCGAGAACGTGGATGTTCAACTGGTTTGCTCGTTCCATCACATCGAATAGAAAAGCTTGATTGTTCACATCCGAATGACAATTTTGAATGTAAGAACGATCTATTTTCAAATAATCCGGTTGAAGCAGACTGAGCATCTCTAATGTGCTGTAACCGGACCCGACATCATCCAATGCCACTTTCATTCCCGACGCTTTATAGGTTTCGAGGATGGATTTTAAATGTTCCACATCATCGATTTTTTCTGTTTCAACGACTTCAAAAACAAGATCTTCTGGATCAATGTTAAATTCTTTAACGATTTGGAACGTGTGCTTCAAGCAAAATTCCGGTACATAAATCGTCGATGGTAGAAAGTTGATGAATATCTTATCTCCCGCATTCAGATGTTCTGACTTTGCTTTTACCGCTGTTCTGCGTGCTTTTTGATCAAGCATGGATTGGAGACCAGAGCGGCTGGCATATGAAAATAATTCGCCGGGTGGTACAGAAAGGTCTTTCGTCCGAAGTAGAGACTCATATCCGTAAACGCGGTTGTTCTTCATGTCAACAATGGGCTGTAAGTGCGATTGAAAAGATCCGGAATGGATCAACTCCGCTAATTCAGGGTATTGCAATCTTTCATATAAATGTTGAATAGAAATCGGAAATGATTGAGAGTTTTCGGTATTGAGAATATGTACCCAATAATCTGGCGTTGAACCTTCAAACCAATCCACCAGAGCAAGTCTTAATTCATCTTTATTCTTATAGCTATAAACTTTTGCCTCCGGACTTTCATAGGTGAGACGAAGTGGAAATTCCTTTCCTCCTTGATGAGGATGTATGGAGTTCAAAACTAATGCTCCCTGTTCTGGAATAAATACAGAAGTACCACAATATTGACAATCCTTTGCCAAAGTATACCCCTCCTTTTTTACTAATAGTATACTAGAATAATAGGGATGTTGTATAATGATATAATCACATAGGTAGGAGAAATGTCTCATGTACATAATGATTGTCAATCCAGTAGCTGGTAATGGTAAAGCAATGAGCCTGTTTCGGCGCATACAAAAAGAACCGCTATATAAAAAAGAGAATTGTCGGTCATTCCTAACTGAAGAAACCGGGCATGCAGAAAGACTGGCTCTTCAAGTGACCAAAATCCATCATGAGTCTTTGAAAGGGATTATTGTCCTTGGAGGGGATGGTACGCTCCATGAAGTCGTGAATGGAATAATAAATTATTCTGAAACTCCTGTTTGTTTTATACCAGCGGGTTCAGGGAATGATTTTGCCAGAGGGATGTCCTTGAAGAAGCGAGGATTAAAACTTTTTCGATCCTATGTGAGAAACCCAAAGAAATCAAAGGTCTATCTTGCAAACTACAGTCTTAATAATAGGAAGAAGCATGGAAGGCGTACGTTTATGAATAGTATCGGCTTTGGGCTTGATGGTGTGGTGGTAGCGGCAGCCAATCAGCAAAAATACCGCTCATGGACAAAAAGGCTTCATATAACTAAACTTACTTATCCTCTTGCTCTTCTGCGATCCATATCGAAGGCCCAACCCATCCAATTTGAGCTTTCTCTTGATGGGAAACAAATGAACATCCATAAAGCCATGATGGTGACCATAACCAATCATCCTTATTATGGTGGTGGAATGAAGATTGCCCCAAAGGCGAACATAAACAGTAAAGGGTTATCCATCCTTGTAGTCAAACCGATATCTAAAAAGAAGCTGCTGGCCATGTTTATCAGCGTATTTTTTGGTCTGCATACAAAGATGAAGGAAGTGGAAGAATGGAAAGCTTCCTCTGTGCATATAAGTTCGGGACAACCGCTCCCTTTTCAAGTGGATGGTCAAAATGGCTCTTGCTGTGATTGCAGCATCAAGAAAGCGGAAACATCGACAACATTCTACTTGGATTGATAGATATCTCTTGAAAGTTGACAGATTGATGGGTTAATCTAAAATAAGGTAACTGTTGAATCGGTATCATGAAAATTTTGGATCATTACCAAAGTACGATATACTAGAACAACAAACAAAGTCGTGATTCAATCACAAGAGGATTTGAGGAATTGAAGGTGAAATGGTTGGAACATATTCTTGGTAGTAATTGGACGATAACACCAGCAGGCGGTTCGACAGGAGAAGCCTACTACGCTCAGACCGAAGGGAAACGTTTATTCTTAAAACGTAATTCTTCCCCCTTTTTAGCTGTTTTATCTGCTGAAGGTATTGTGCCAAAGCTTGTATGGACCAAACGGCTTGAGAACGGAGATGTAATTACAGCACAGGAGTGGCTGGAAGGACGCGAACTGAAGCCTGAGGAGATGAAACATAGACGTGTGGCAAACCTTCTTAGCAAAATCCATCATTCCACAGAACTTCTTGATATGCTCATGAGGCTCGGAAAACATCCGTTAACACCAGATGAAGTACTGAGAGATATAAAAGAAAACCAAAAGGTTCTGGATCAAGTAGATCCCCGGATCGAAATTCATCAAGCCATCAAGTTTTTAGAAAAACACGCTCACCATGTCCACCATGATGTACACGTCGTTTGTCATTGCGATACAAACCATAATAATTGGTTGTTGTCTTCCAAAGACCAGCTTTACCTTATCGACTGGGATAACGCAATGGTAGCAGATCCAGCTCTTGATCTTGGAATGCTATTGTATAATTATATCCCCGAAGATCATTGGAACGTATGGTTAAAAGAATATGGAATCTACCCTGACTCTCATATGTTTGAACGAATGAAGTGGTACTCTGTATCGCAGGCCCTGGCTTTCATTCAATGGCATCAAATGAGAGGTGAATACGATGAAGCTTCCATTCGGACCGAGAAGCTGAAAAAAATTATGAAAAAGCATGAAATCATATAAAAAAGTTCCATCTGAATTTTATTCAGATGGAACTTTTTTAAATTTCATATTCAACTAAATGGCAGAATTGTGGAAGACTCGATTTCGAGACTTTTCGGGGTTAGTTTGCCGTGTGGAGCGTCAGGGGTGGTTGGGAAGCCACTCGCTTTCCTGTGGGGATGACGGCAAGCCTCCTCGTGCTTCGCACTGTGGGGTCTCGCCAGCCAATCCATTCCCGCGGGAGTCTCGCAGCTTCCCAACCACCCCATTCGATGAATGTGAGAAACGAACCCCATTACTGTGTGGGGGGTCTTCCACTATCCTTGTGTTATATGCATAAAGCGCTACATAACAAGCTTTCCGCACCCAGAATAGAGTGCCTGCAAGTTCGTATCCTCCATTAAATCTGTGCATAAAAGCAACTTATTCTGGAAGTGGTTTCGAGACACTTATATGGCAAAGGGGCGGAGGGAAACGGTGAGACTCCTATGGGACGTGTGGGACAGGTGAGACCCCGGAAGGCGTAGCCTGAGGAGGCTCACCGCCCGCCCCATGGAAAGCGAACCTTTTCCCGCAGCCCCTAAACTCACACAAAAGTCTCGAAACTGAGTCTTCCAGAAAAGGGAGCGTTAGTGGAAGAGGAGAGGGTTTGATGTGAAAAAAACCGCTGCTTACGCAACGGTTTTTTCTGTAGCTGGTGTATATTTTAGTTTCTTTTCTTTTACTTCAGCGCTCATCGTTTCTGATAATTTTTCAAAAGGGTATATAAATAGTGCATAACCTGCGAATAGGACAGAGAAAACAGCCAATACAGTCAGTTCAATCGCTTTAGAGATCATTTTCATAATTTCGATCATCACTCCTGTTTATTTAATAATGCACGATTCTAATACTATATCAGTAAGCGCTTACAACCCAACCCCATAAACCATTCATATTTCGAAATTTATCGTTGATAATCATATTGATGCATCATTAGCTCATGCATTGTCTTATATAAACGAGTTAGATCTGTTTTTCCTCATATAACAAGGAAAACGAGAAAAATTTTTATTTTTAGCAGCTTCATGGTACCATTTTATCGATAAGAAGGAGGAATCCAATACATGCGTTTAAGAAATAAACCGTGGGCCGATGACTTTTTAAGGGAAAATGATAAAGTTGTCGTCCAACAACCGTTTGATATGAAAGGAAAATGGAAGGAGCTTTTCGATAACCAAGAGCAGCCCTTGCATTTAGAAATAGGTTCAGGTAAAGGTCAGTTTATTGCTGGTATGGGGAAACAGCATCAGGATGTTAACTTTGTCGGGTTGGAATTCGTGAAGAGTGTGATTGTCGGAGCGGTCAAGAAAGTCCTGGCAGCTGAAACAACCAATGTCCGTATGGTCAACGAAAATGCCAAAGACCTAAGGGATTTGTTTGAAGATAACGAAGTGGATCATATTTACTTGAACTTTTCAGATCCATGGCCGAAGAATAAACATGAAAAACGCCGGTTGACTTTCCATACGTTCCTAGAACAGTATAAAGCCGTGTTGAAGGAAGAAGGACAAGTTACATTGAAGACAGATAATAAAGGGCTCTTTGAGTATTCTCTCGTCAGCTTTTCAAATTTCGGTATGATACTGGAAGATGTCTCTGTTGACTTGCATGCAGATGAAGACCCTTTAAATGTGGAGACAGAATATGAGGAAAAGTTTTCTGCAAAGGGACAACCCATCTATCGTTGTACGGCACGATTCCCTAAATGATACCGTTTTCATTAGCTCTAGTTATTATGATAAACTAGAGCTATCTTTGTTATTGGGAGGAGATTGCCGGTGGAAAACCTGAAAGTGGGACGAGCTTCATTGACGTGGTTGAATGGTGGGGTGACTCACATGGATGGAGGAGCGATGTTCGGAGTAGTTCCGAAACCTTTATGGAGCAAAAAATATCCCGTGAATGAAAACAATCAAATTGAATTGCGAACAGACCCGATTTTGTTAGAGGTTGATGGGAAAAAGATGCTGATCGACTCAGGTATAGGCAATGAAAAGATGTCAGATAAGCAGAAGAGGAATTTTGGAGTTTGGGAAGAGTCATCCGTCCTCCGTTGTTTAGATAGCTTAAATATCAAGCCGGAAGAGATTGACGCATTGCTTATGACTCATATGCATTTTGATCATGCTTGCGGAATGACGAGGTGGGAAGAGGATCAGCTCGTTCCTACTTTCCCCAACGCTACCATTTATACGAGCGAAGTGGAATGGCAGGAAATGCGCCATCCGAACATGAGGTCAAAAAATACGTATTGGCAAGCAAATTGGGAAGCGGTCGAAGGAAAAGTACATACGTTTAAAGATTCGTTTGATTTGCTGCCTGGTTTGAAGATGATTCATACAAGTGGCCATAGTAATGGACACTCGATCATCACTTTTGAAGATGGTGATGATGTATTCATTCACATGGCAGACCTTATGCCAACTCATGCTCATCAAAATCCACTCTGGGCCCTTGCGTATGATGATTATCCTGTAACTTCTGTGCATGAGAAGAAAAAGTGGATGGAGTATGGCTATCAACGTCGTGCTTGGTATGTTTTTTACCATGATGCCATATACAGAGCATTGAAATTTGATGAGCAAGGACAGATCCTGGACAAGCTAAAGGAAAGAGAACATCACTATCAATAAAAAAATACCCTCGAGTACGAGGGTATTTTTGTGTTTAAGCTGTAGTTTCAGCAACGTCAACAATTGTTCCTGTTTCCGTATCGATGTAAAATTCAAATTGAGATGTTTCGCCGTCCTGGTTTTTTGAAATGCCTCCACGGTACACATCGTAATTAATTCCGTTTTTGTTCAATTCTTCTGGCTTCATGTAAATCCATGAGCCACTGATCGGTCCTTGCTTTTTAAAAGCTTCTTTAGCAATTTTTAATGCTTTTTCAGGAGTCACTCCTTGGCCGTTACTTAATTGCTCTTTTACTACGTAGCCTGCCAATGCTCCTACACCAGCTGCTATTGCGACTTTTTTCCAGTTCATCAACCAATCACCTCACAACTTATTTCTAATCTCCAGTATACTAAATATACCCGATAAAAGGAAATCAAAACTTATAAACATGACTCATTTGTAGAAACGTTTTCAAAATTCCGTTAAACTATGGAAAGAAGGAAAAAAAGGAGATGTACATATGAATCAAGAAACGCAAAGTCTTTTTAAAACATTGACCGAACTCCCAGGCGCGCCTGGGAATGAACACCTTGTCCGTCAGTTCATGAGGCAGGAACTTGAAAAGTACTCAGATGAGATTGTACAAGACCGTTTGGGTGGCATTTTTGGGTTGAAGAATGGAAAAGGACCTACCGTTATGGTAGCAGGCCATATGGATGAAGTAGGATTCATGGTTACTCAAATTACCGATAACGGCATGCTTCGCTTCCAAACCCTTGGAGGGTGGTGGAATCAGGTCATGCTTGCACAACGTGTTCAGGTTATGACAGAGAAAGGCCCTGTAGTAGGAGTAATTGGCTCCATCCCTCCACATAACTTGACACCAGAACAACGGAAAAAGCCGATGGAAATTAAAAATATGCTCATTGACATCGGTGCAGATGACAAAGATGATGCTAAGGAAATTGGTATAAAGCCAGGGCAGCCGATTGTCCCGATTTGCCCGTTCACTCCAATGGCTAATGAAAAGAAAGTCCTGGCAAAAGCATGGGACAACCGTTATGGCTGCGGCCTTTCCATCGAGCTTTTAAAAGAATTGCAAGGAGAAAAGCTTCCAAACAAGCTTTACTCAGGTGCTACGGTTCAAGAAGAAGTTGGACTGCGGGGGGCACAAGTAGCCGCTAATATGATCCAACCAGACATTTTTTATGCGTTAGATGCGTCTCCTGCCAATGATATGAGCGGGGATAAGAAGGAGTTTGGCCAGTTAGGTAAAGGGGCACTCCTAAGAATTCTAGATCGTTCGATGGTTACACACAGAGGGATTCGTGAATTTATTCTAGATACTGCTGAAACCCATGATATTCCTTATCAATATTTTGTTTCTCAAGGAGGAACGGATGCCGGAAGAGTTCATATGGCGAACGACGGGGTTCCATCCGCGGTTGTTGGTGTATGTTCCCGTTATATCCATACATCCTCTTCTATTATTCATGTGGATGACTATGCTGCAGCGAAAGAACTCCTGATTCAACTGGTAAAAACAACAGATCAAAACACCGTGGAACAAATCAGAAGAAATGTGTAAGAAATAGAAGTCACACCAGCTGATTTCAGCCGAAGTGACTTTATGCTAAAATTGGTGAACAGGTCCCATTGATCTTGTATGAAGTCCTCAATCAAGAGAGATAATGGCAATAAACGGCTAGAGAAGGAGAAAGGTGCTCGCTATGCTGAAAATTTATGTGGGATCCCAAAACCCTACGAAAATTGAATCCGTAAAAAGTGTATTTCCGGAGATGGAAGTCATCGGAATGGAAGTAGAATCGAAAGTTGCAGCTCAACCTTTTTCTGATGAAGAGACATTAGAAGGGGCGATCAATCGTGCGAGAGAATGTGCATCTCAAAACAAAGCCCATATAGGAATTGGACTTGAAGGTGGAGTTATGGAGATTGAAGATGACCTTTACTTATGTAATTGGGGGGCACTAGTAGACGGTAAAGAGAACGTCTACACCGCGAGTGGTGCTCGTATCCTCCTCCCTGATGAAATTAAAGCAGGGTTGGAAAAGGGGAAAGAGCTTGGAGAAGTCATGGATGAATTTACGGACAAACATGATGTAAGAAAAAACGAAGGGGCCATCGGTATTTTTACGAATGGTGTCATTCACAGGGAAGAAATGTTCACCCATGTAGTGAAATTATTAAAAGGACAGTGGTCCTATGATCAATAAGAAAAGGATGCATCTTTATTAGATGCATCCTTTTCTTATGTCTTACAGTTTATTGTAGATAAGCTCCCTTTTCTGGAAGACTCAGTTTCAAGATAACCGGGGTTCGTTTGCCGTATTTGGAGTCAGGGGTTGTTGGGAAGCTACTCGCTTTCCTGTGGGGGAGCGCCGAGCTTCCTCAGGCTATTGCCTTGCGGGATCTCGCCTATCTCCTTCTCCCACGGGAGTCTCGCAGCTTTTCAACAACCCCATTCCATATAAGGGAGAAACGAACCCCTATACCGAGAAGGAGTTTCTCCCATCCTTCTCTCCTAAGCATGCATAAAGCGCTCTGTATCAAGCTTTTACGTTGTGAATGCCAGCTGTGGAGGGGGTTATATTATCCACTTCCCTCAATCATACAAGCTGATTTTTCCAGAAGTGGTTTCGAGAATCTTCCATGGCAAAGGGGCGGAGGGGAATGGGGAGACTCCTGCGGGAAAAAAGTGCTTGGTGAGACCCCACAGAGCGAAGCTCGAGGAGGCTCACCGCGCTCCCGCGGAAAGCGAGTCATTCCCCGCAGCCCCATCCACTCAAAAAACATCTCGAAACTGAGTCTTCAAGAATCCTGTCATATACTTTAATAATTTTTTGAGGTTTATTCGTATAAGTAGGTAAGGACCTCAAGGGCCTGGTCCAGAGTCTCCACGGTTACATCGGCCTGGTTAGATAATTCTTTGAGTGGATGGACAAGTGATTCAGGTCTTACTAAAATTAACGGCTTTCCTGCCTGAATGGCAGCACCTGCATCCATGGCCGTATTCCACTGTTTGTATGACTCACCGAAATAAGCAATGACGGCCTCGGATTTTTGGAGTAACACACGTGTTCTGAAATTATTTATGCTCGATGCAGCATCATCACGATAGGTTTTATTTGGCTGCTCCCCTAGAATCTTCTCCCCAATATCGTCAGAAAGTGCATGATTCTCTTGAGGACCTACAAAGTGGATGGATAACTTTTCTCTTTCTGCTTTTTTTCGTATTTCATTTCGCCAATCATCATGAATCTGCCCTGCTAGATAAATGGTTAATTCCATTGGTTCATCCTCCTTAAATTTCCCTTTTCTTTAGTATGAAAGATGTGAAAAAGGAAGTCCAGCAAAGGAACTTCTGCTGGACTTCCTGATGGTTATGAAGAAAGTCTTTCTTCTTCATGGATAAGTTCTACTTTTTTATGTGCTTCTGAATTTGGATCTTCTTTAATTTCTTTTGTTTCCAATTGCTCTCCCGCTTCCTTAAACGCTTCATCAGAATTTCCTTCTATTGATGGGTTTTCATTGATGTTGAACTGGCTGATTTCAGCAGACAGTTCCTGAGAAAGTTCTTGAAGGTCAGTAGCTGAATGGTGAACTTTTTCTATTGATGTTAATTGATTTTCACTAGAGGCCGCGACTTCTTCTGCTGTAGCTACTGCTTCTTCAGAAATCACACTAATACTTTGCAGCCTTTCTTTTACTTCCTCATTTACACGATCCACACCTTCAACGGCTTCATTTACTTCCTGAATTTGTTCATTCATAGATTGTACAAAGGAGGCGATCCGGTCGAAAGCATCTTTGGTTTGCGTGACAGCTATATCTTGTGAAGATTGGAAGTGTTTAAATTTCTCTGCTTCATCAGAAAGAGTCGTCATTTGGCTGGACATGGTTGCGACCATTTCTTGAATGCTTCCTGCTTCCTGTTTCGACCGCTCCGCTAATTTTCTAACCTCATCGGCAACGACGGCAAAACCTTTTCCTGCTTCACCAGCCCTGGCGGATTCAATTGCGGCATTTAAGGCTAAAAGATTTGTACTGTCTGCAATCCCTTCAATTGTTGTGACCACTTTATTGACTTCTTCAGATTTTCTTGAAGCGTTCTGAACTTCCTCTGTCATGTGTGAAGCAAGTTCGATAAAATCTCTTGAAGTCTTTTCTAACTCAGCGACCGTTTGTAAACCGGCATGTCCTTCGGTTTCTGCTTCCATCAGTTTCGTTTCGATCGTTCCTGATGCTTTTTTTGTATCGATGATAGCTTCTGTGACTTGCTGGATGAATTGATGGGTTTCATCGATTTTTTGAGCTTGATCCTGAGATCCAGCTGCTACCTGACTAATGGCTTCGTTCACTTCTTCTGCTTGATTTGCTGTTTGATCAGAAATAGAAGTCAGACTTTCAGAAGATGTATTAAGGACACCCGTTGCTTGAAGCACTTTACGTACGGACTGTTCCATTCTGGCGGCCATGTGGTTAAACTGTAAACCTAGCTCAGCCATCTCATCTTTGGAAGTCAAATCTACACGATGAGATAGATCGCCATCACCAATAATCGTGGCGCTTTCTTTAAGACTGTCTATGGATTTTTTAATGGAACGAATTAAGAAGACCCCCGTGGTCAAGATGACTAATAAAATGATTCCACCAATAATAGCGAGTAATGTTGTTAACCACTGCTGTCGCTGTTGCTGTTCTTCAAGCAGGGAAGCATGTAATTCATTGGCTGTGGTCATGACGAGATCAGCTTGACTGGAAACATCTGCTGCAATACTTTCAAAGGACGTGCGGATGGCGTTGGCCTGATTGAATGTATTATCCATGGAGTTGATCGTCTGTTCATATTTTAAAAGGTTCCGGTTTAAGGTGGCAGACTGCTCGGCATCCAAATCCATTTCTTTAATCGTGTCTTTGAAATTTTGAGAGCTGGTTTTAAATGCGGTTAATTGCTCGGAGTTTGGCTCGTTGATGTAATTGCGTTCGCTTACCTTCATGGCAAGTAAAGAATTTTTCAATGGGTCACTATTCACGGACTCAATGACACCGTTGAAACTTTCATAGGACGTTTGAATGTGTTGATGCAACCCTTCATCTTCAGTAAACCCCACTAATTTATACATATTGACCAAAGGACCTAATTCTTTTTCATATTCTATAGCTTTCTTAGTGATTTCAGTGAACTGACTTTCGATCTTAGGATAATTTTTATAAGCGTTGGCAAAATTAGTAGCTGTTTCTTTCACTGATTGGATGGCGGCTGCTGTTGCCTCCCCTTGCTCAGCGCTCGGGTTATGAAAGAACTTTTGTTGCTCAATCAAGGTTTTAGACATTAAGTAATTAATTTTTTGACTATCAGCGAGTGACTGCTGCACTTCTTGCGTTCGCTGTTCCATCTCTTTTTGTTCTTGAAAGAAATATGTAGAAAAACTAAAGATGGCAAAGATTCCAACAACCGCCACGATTAACAGAAAACGCATTCGGTTTCTAATCGACTTCATTCGACCCCTCCTTTTAAATATTCGCAAATTTCTCTATATACTGATTAATTATAGATCTTTTTATCTAGTAAAACAATAGGGAAACACGCAATGGCGGGAGTCTTTTGACTTATATCGACTTAACGGAAGTGTATTTACACCTGTTTGAATTGGGTGTATGATAGTTTTGGTCAGTTCAGGAGGTTAAGCAATGCTTACTTTTTTAAAAAGAAAAGGCGTTCAATTGTCCTTTCAGGCTTATTTTGTCACAGCGTTAAGCTACATGGCATTGGGGCTTTTTTCTTCACTAATTATTGGATTAATTATTAAAACGATTGGCGAGCAGACAGATATAATCGTTCTTTCTGAATCATTCATCGAGATGGGTACTTTTGCAATGGACACGAAAATATGGGGTGGAGCTATTGGAGCTGCGATTGCTTATGGTCTTAAAGCGCCTCCACTCGTAATTTTTGCAGCTTTATTCAGTGGAGCCTCCGGCGCAGAGCTAGGTGGCCCTGCAGGAAGTTATATAGCAGCCTTATTAGCCACGGAATTCGGAAAAATCGTCAGTAAAGAAACCAAAATAGATATCATATTGACTCCCTTTATCACTATTATTGTGGGTTATTGTGTGGCGGCAGCTATCGGGGCGCCTATTGGGCGCTTTATGGCAGGAGTAGGGGGCATTATTAACTGGGCGACACAACAACAGCCGATCATCATGGGAGCACTTGTGGCTGTTTTAATGGGAATTGCTTTGACAGCACCTATATCCAGCCTTGCTATTGCTTTGATGCTCTCCTTAGATGGCGTGGCAGCCGGAGCAGCCACTGTAGGTTGTGCAGCACAGATGATCGGTTTTGCCACCATCAGTTACAGAGATAACGGATTTGGCGGTGCGCTCGCTCAAGGAGTCGGAACATCCATGCTTCAAATTGCAAACGTAGTCAAAAAACCGCTTATCATTCTTCCTCCAACCATAGCAGGAGCTGTTTTGGCCCCTATCGCAACCGTTTGGTTAAGTGTAGAAAACAATGCAGCTGGTTCAGGAATGGGGACAAGCGGATTTGTCGGTCAAATTATGACGTTTGAGTCCATGGGTTTTTCTTGGGAAATCCTCTGGATCATCATCAGTTTTCATTTTATTGGCCCAGCCCTGATTAGTTATCTTGTGGCATATTGGTTCCGCAAGAAAGGGTGGATCCAACCAGGGGATATGATTATTCAATACGATTAATGGTGTGCTAGAATAACGTTGGAGGTGACCTGAAATGATTACATTAGAATCAGATCAACAAATGAAAGAACTTCAAAATAATGAACCTGTTATTTTCTTATTTTCTGCAGATTGGTGTCCAGATTGCAGAGTGATTGAACCATTCCTTCCAGAGTTGGAGGAAAAGTACACAGCCTGGAAATTCGTATATGTTGATCGCGATCAATTCATTCACATCTGCGCAGAAAACGATGTGTTCGGCATTCCGAGTTTCCTCGCATTCAAAGACGGCGAAGAAGTCGGCCGCTTTGTCAGTAAGGACAGAAAAACTAAAGAACAGATTGAAGACTTCATAAACAAACTTGACCAGTAAAAAGAAACAGGCCGTGCCAAAGCACGGCCTGTTTCTTTATATTCAATCTAATTTCATCACTAAAGCTCCGATTGTGGAAGAATCAGCTTCGAGATAACCGGTGTTCCTTTTCCGTATTTGGAGTCCGTGGGTGGTTGGGAAGCTACTCGCTTTCCTGTGGGGGAGTGGCGAGCTTCCTCGGGCTAAAGCCCTGTGGGATCTCGCCTATCTCCTTCTCCCACGGGAGTCTCGCAGCCCCAATTCACTCAACAAAAGTCTCGAAATCAAGTATTCAACAATCCTGCCAGATAGTTGAATAGCGTTGTGCTTTTGTTATGTAGGGGTAAATGTGTATAATAGAAAACGATGTAGTTTGAAGAAACGAAAATAGAGAACAAATTCTTTCTTCCCATAATAAAGGAGGAAAAAAGATGAAGATGACAAGTATTAAGATGAAGAAAAAACTAGAAGAACGTCTAGCGAATGACCAATGGAAAACGACATTCAATAGAGATAAAGATACTTTCCGTGTCGAGTGGAACAACACTGGAAAAGGAATTACTATTACATTGCCAAATGTGATTTCAAAGTATGAAGCACGCGGGGAAGAAGCCATTGATGAGCTTGAAGACCATGTGAAAGAAGCTCTTCGGGTTATGAATGAAGATCATAAGCTGACAGGGAAAGAACAGCACATTTTCCCTGTCATACGAGCCGGTTCTTTTCCGACAGAAACCGAGCAGGGGAAAAAGTTGATTTATGTCGACCATACGGCAGAAACACGTATATATTATGCTCTGGATTTAGGCAAATCTTATCAATTAATTGATGAGAAAATGTTAGAAGACGAGGGTTGGTCTCTAGACAGGATCAAGGAAGTGGCTGGCTTTAATGTGCGTTCTCTTCCTGTTGAGATGAAAAAAGACAGCGTATATGGAAATGACTTTTATTTCCATTCGGCAAGAGACGGCTATGATGCTAGCCGTATCCTAAATGAAGCCCTTCTTGAAAAGCTCAAAGCCGAGTGTAAAGGAGAGCTTGCCATCAGCATTCCTCACCAGGATGTCATTATTTTTGCAGATGTCCAAAATTCAGAAGGATATGATATATTAGCTCAGATGGCTATGAAATTCTTTGCAGAAGGAACGGTGCCTGTTACCTCCTTATCGTTTTTATATGAGGATAAGCAGCTGGAACCGATTTTCATTCTTGCTCAGAAGAAACCGAATAAGGATCGAAAGGAAGAGTAGAACATGGATGTATTTTACAACAAGCAAGGAATTGGAGATGTCCTGATTATTCCAATCAAAGAAGGAGACCGCGATACTTTTAAAGAAGAAGCTTACGGAGATGTAGTGAAAATAACGGATAGCAAGGACGGTTCTTTGCTCGGCTACAATATCTTCAATGCTTCTAAGTATTTTAATATCGATGGACAGGGGAAAATGCGTTTAACCGAAGATATGCTTACCCCAATCAAAGACCTATTTACAAAAAATCAGCTCGACGATGTACTCGACTTCGATTTAAGTCCTAAGTTTGTCGTTGGTTACGTGAAGGAAAAAACGGGACATGAGAACGCCGACAAATTAAGTGTCTGCCAAGTGGATGTCGGAGAGGATACGTTGCAGATTGTCTGTGGTGCTCCAAACATCGATCAAGGGCAGAAAGTCGTTGTTGCCAAAGTAGGAGCGGTTATGCCTAGTGGGATGAAGATCAAAGATGCAGAGTTGAGAGGCGTTCCTTCATCAGGCATGATTTGTTCCGCAAAAGAGTTGAATCTACCAGATGCACCAAAAGAAAAAGGAATCTTAGTTCTTGACGAAGATGCTGTTATTGGGCAGCCTTTTGAAGTTTAATCAGGATAGAGATAAGCAAAGTAGCCCAGCTGCTTTGCTTTTTTTGATTCAAAAGTCATTTTTAAAGGTATTGTAAACCAACCAATGCCTCAAACCTGTTAAAATAGGGATAATCCTATAAGTGATTTTAAAATTGAAAAGAGAGTGAACGCAATGTGGAAAGACTTAAGAAATAAGATGAAAAAATTGCTGGATACAGAAGAAAAAAAAGACCAGGAGACGCTACATAATATAGAAGAAAGAAATGACGTAAACGCTAAAACAAAAATGACTTACCGCTATCCGAAACAAGGAGAGTTTCGTTTTCCTGTCATTCCAGATGCACCAGGAAAAGCTCAAAATGAAAATGAAAGTTATCAACGCCCTCGACGCAAAAAGCCCGTTGAAAAACAAGAACCTGTGGAGGGTATGTCTCAAAGAAAGAAAAGGCCTAGGAAGGAAGAAAAGACTCATGAGGAGTTGCCGGAAACTTCCTCGATTCCTTTTACACCGACCGATGTTCCATCTCCAATATACGGCTACCAGGCACGACAACTCACAAAAGGATTGGAAAGGTTAGAGTATGCCGTAGAAGAACAACAATCACAGCCGGAATTTTTCACTGATTCCAATGATGAAAAACAATGGCAGGAATTACGGAAACGTATGAGAGCTCGTGTTGATGAAGAAAACTCTAGGCCAAAACCTGCTTCCGAGCTGCCGAAAATTCTTGACCGGGAAGAGGCGGCTACTTCGGAAACCACCTTATTTGAAGAGACCGTCGAGGAGCGCAGAAGTGAGTACACAGAAGACATTAGACCGAATATATCAAAAGATTATCGGGGCCTTACATTCGCTGATGATGAGCTGGGTCAAGCAGAAAACGAACAGCTCGATGAACATTCACCCCTGGAAAATGAAAGTCCTGGTGAAACGGACAAACAGGATAAAACTCTAGAAACTACAAGAGATGAAAAGCACCAAGAGGTTGGAGTAGTAAAGGATGGACCAAAGAACCTTTCAGAATCTCTGCAAGAGGCAATTAAAAGAGGAGAAGAAGACTCATTAGAAACGGCAGAAGCGAGCGAAGATAAAGAAGAAGAGTATACGAGATCAGAAGCTTCTGATGGTGAACAAGAAACGAATGAAATGCAGACAAGTTCAGAGACAGAAAATGAAGAAAAACATAGGGAACTGCCAAAATTCAATCAAGACAAAGAATCAACTTTGTCCATGCTGGATGAGAAAGAGGAATCCCTCTTGACCATGGATGGTATGGAAGATGGAGAGCTGGATGATTCAGAGCTTGAAGTGACGGAGACGCAGGAGAACGATGAACAAACAGATATAGAAAGCGAGCAAGTGAACCATGATGAAGTGCTAGCTCGCCATCAAGAAGAACCCTTCCCCTCTAATAGAGAAGATGAGATGATTGCCAAAGGAAAAACGGAGCAATCCGAATCCGAGATGGCTAAAGAACAACCTGTTGAGGATGGAGTCGATGACTCGACCTCAACTGAACCTTCCGAAGAAGAAACGGAAATGTATCAACAAGCGGAAGTGGAAAAAACTAATAGGGAAGAACAGCCTCAATCACAGAATGAAACGGAAAATAAAACATCTTCGAATTCGCATGAGCCTTCGAAAAAGAAAGATGGACAAAAGCGTCGTGTGCCTTTTAATGTCCTTATGACGCCACGGGACAAAAGAAACCGCGATCACGAGAAAAAAACAAACAACCAGCATGAGAAGACTGAACCAAAAAAAGATGAGCCTGCAGCTAGGGATGTGGAAGAAGAAAAAAGCAAGAGAGTCGAGTATCACACGCCTCTACACTTACTTGAAGACCCGGTACGTCCGACATCACTTGATGATAGTTGGATAACAGAACAGATGGAGCTTCTTGAAACGACTCTTCGACACTTCCATGTGCGTGCTAAAGTTGTTAATGCAATGAAGGGGCCGACAGTCACAAGATTTGAAGTGCAGCCGGAACCCGGGGTCAAGGTGAGTAAAATCACAAACCTGTCGGATGATATCAAACTTAGTATGGCTGCCAGAGATATAAGAATTGAGGCACCGATCCCTGGAAAACAAGCCGTGGGTATCGAAATTCCTAACAAACAATCCATGATGGTCGGACTGCAGGAGATATTTGAATCCGAAGCCTTCCAAAATGACAATTCTCCTTTGACTGTTGGTTTAGGTTTGGATATTGGTGGAGATTCCATTGTTACGAATCTGAAAAAAATGCCCCATGGATTGATTGCGGGTGCGACGGGATCAGGAAAGAGTGTATGCATCAACACCATCTTGATCAGTCTTTTGTATAAAGCACATCATGAAGATGTGAAGTTTTTGCTTATCGATCCAAAAATGGTAGAACTTGCACCCTATAATGACCTCCCACACCTTGTGTCTCCGGTCATTACAGACGTCAAAGCTGCCACAACAGCATTGAAGTGGGCTGTAAAAGAAATGGAAGAACGATATGAGAAATTCGTAGAAGAAGGCGTTCGGGATGTTGAACGATATAATGAAAAAATGAAGAAGCAACAGAGAGACTCTGAAAAACTTCCTTATTTAGTCATTGTCATTGATGAACTCGCTGATCTAATGATGGTTTCCCCACAGGATGTCGAAGATGCCATTTGCCGCATTGCACAAAAAGCAAGGGCATGTGGGATTCACTTGCTGTTAGCAACCCAGCGTCCCTCTGTGGATGTCATCACCGGATTGATCAAAGCGAATATCCCGACAAGAATCGCTTTTAGTGTGTCATCACAAGTGGATTCTAGAACCATCATTGATTCAGGGGGAGCTGAAAAACTTCTTGGCAGAGGGGATATGCTGTTTGTTGAGAATGGTTCAGGTCAGCCTGTCCGTATTCAGGGAGCTTTCGTCTCTGATGATGAGATTGAAAGAGTGACGCACTATGTTAAAAAGATCGCTCCACCTCAATACCTCTTTCACCAGGAAGAATTGATGAAGCAGATTTCAACAGAAGAAGAAACGGATGAGTTATTTGATGAAGCTGTAGAATTTGTGGTTCAGCAGAATGGTGCGAGTGCTTCACTCATTCAACGCCGTTTCAAAGTAGGATATAATCGTGCTGCCAGATTAATCGACCAGATGGAAGCTTATGGGATTATTTCAGAACAAAAAGGAAGCAAGCCGAGAGACATTTTATTAACGAGGCAGCAAATTGAAGAAATGATGGAGTAATTCATCATTTCGGCAAAAACCTTGTGCAAAACTTCTCAATTTTATATGATTAACAATGAATGAAAACGAGAGTGATCATGACCTCTATGTTTAAGGAGTTAAGCCATGAAGGAAATAGCACTGAAGTTAAATGGAGAAATCAGCCGATTAACAAATAAAACGTTTAAGTTTGATGAACGTGTAGCAGAAGGCTGGTTTTCTGCTGTCTACTTTTTAAAGACAAGAGATATTGTAGAAAATCACTTACCTGATAATAAAGTAACGATGCAATTCTTTCAAAAGGATCATGCGGTATTGTGTGGAACCGATGAAGTCATCGCATTGATCCATACGTTCGCCGAGCAACCGGGAGAGCTAGAGATCCATTCTCTGAAAGACGGAGATAAAATCAGTCCTTATGAAACAGTTCTTACAGTGACTGGTCCTTATCAGTATTTTGGGTTTTTAGAAGGAATCATTGACGGGATATTAGCGAGAAGAACCTCTGTCGCTACCAATGTATATAATGTCGTCAAAGCAGCTCGTTCATCCGGCAAGCAGAAGCCAATCATTTTTATGGGGGACCGGGATGATCATTTCACACAGCAATCCGGCGATGGATATTCTGCTTTTATCGGTGGATCCACGGCACAAGCGACACACGCGATGAATGAATGGTGGGGGAAAGAGGGCATGGGAACAATGCCTCATGCACTGATCCAGATGTTCAAAGGGGATGTTGTAGCCGCAACGAAAGCCTATCATCAACAATTTCCAGATGACCAGCTGATGGCTCTGGTTGATTACAACAATGATGTCATTACTGATTCCTTAAAGGTAGCTCGAGAATTTGGTGATGAATTGAAAGGTGTTCGTCTAGATACTTCACGTAACTTGGTGGATAAATACTTTTTAAGAAATCAGCATCTCATGGGTACTTTTGATCCGAGGGGAGTGAACCCTGAGTTAATTTTTGCCCTCAGACGTGCCTTGGATCAGGAAGGGTTTAAGCATGTGAAAATTGTAGTCAGCGGCGGATTCACGAAGGAACGAATTCGTGCGTTTGAAGAAAAGAAAGTACCTGTAGATATGTATGGTGTCGGTGGTAGTTTATTGAAAATAGGAATCGGTTTTACAGGGGATAATGTATTAATCGATGGTGAACCTGAAGCGAAAGAAGGTAGAAGGTACAAACATAATCCACGCTTGGAATATGTTGAATATACTGGAGCAGAGGAATGATCGCTTGAGAAAGGCACGGACATTGGTTGTTTGTGCCTTTTGATTGGGTCATATTTACTTTTTCTGCAGTCCATTCCGTGATATGATTAGGAAATGCAGATGCGTAGTTTTTTAAGAGTGCAACTTTAAATCGCATATCCATGAATATTACATATACTATACTTAAAGTGACCCACTTTATTTTGGAGGTTCTTGTTTATGACAACTTACCATTTCATTGGTATCAAAGGAACAGGAATGAGTTCGCTTGCCCAGATTCTTCATGATTCTGGTGAGAAAGTTCAAGGATCAGATGTTGAAAAACGTTTTTTCACTCAAGAAGTTTTAGAATCTAAGAATATAGAAATTTTGCCTTTCTCAAAGGAAAACATTCAAGAAGGATTGACGATCATTGCTGGAAATGCTTTTAGCGATGATCATGAGGAAATTCAAGAAGCAAAAAAACAGGGATTACCATTTTATCGTTATCATGAATTTTTAGGGGAGTGGCTGCAAAACTATACAAGTATTGCAGTGACTGGCGCTCATGGTAAGACCTCTACGACAGGATTATTGGCCCATGTCTTATCTGAGAACTATCCAACTTCTTATCTTATTGGAGACGGTACAGGTAAGGGTCATGAAAATAGTCAATACTTTGCTTTTGAGGCGTGCGAATATCGACGTCACTTCCTTTCGTATGAACCGGATTACGCCATCATGACGAATATTGATTTCGACCACCCTGATTATTTCAGTAGTATTGATGATGTATTCCAGGCCTTTCAGGAAATGGCGAAACAAGTGAAAAAAGGGATCATTGCTTGCGGGGATGATGAGCATCTCCAACATATTCAAGCAAATGTACCGGTTCTGTATTATGGACTGGCAGATACAAATGATTTCCAAGCTCAGAACATAACCGAAACATCAGAAGGAACTTCATTCGATGTTTTCGTCAGAAACAATTATTATGATACCTTTACCATTCCACAGTATGGCAATCACACCGTATTGAATGCGTTAAGTGTCATAGCATTATGTCACTATGAAAACATGCAACCAGAGGAAATAAAAAAGCTTGCTACATTTAAGGGTGTCAAACGGCGGTTTACAGAAAAACAGTGGCATGATCAGATATTAGTAGACGACTATGCCCACCATCCAATCGAAATTACCGCTACGATTGAAACGGCTCGTAAAAAGTATAAGGATCGCCCCGTTGTCGCGATTTTTCAGCCTCATACATTCACTAGAACGAAAACGTTCCTTAATGAATTTGCAGAAAGTCTGAACGAAGCGGATGAAGTATATCTTTGTGATATCTTCGGCTCTGCAAGAGAAAATGAAGGGAAGTTGACCATCAATCATTTGCAGGAATTGATACCAGAATCCCGCGTATTACAATTAGAGGAAGTCGAACAACTCTCAGCACATGAAAATGGTGTTCTATTGTTTATGGGAGCAGGAGATATTCAAAAGTTCCAAGAGGCTTATGAAAAGCAGAACGACTAAAACTAACATGCGGCTTAAAAAAGCCGCATGTTTTTTCTTTTTCAATGAGCCTTTTTAAAGTGAATGGTAGGATTGTGGATGACTTGATTTCGGAATAACTAGGGTCTGTATCCATATGACCTCAAGCCTTTTCGAGCTTCGTTCCATGGGCTTATCGCAGCCCATCCATTCAGCGTAAGTCTCGCAGCTTCCCAACCACCCCCATTTGATGGAGAGGAAAAACGAACCCTGTACTCAAAGGGATATTCTAATTCCTCGATGATTTATAAGAGTAAGCATTCTATAATCAGCTGTTTATCATGGTAAGCCTTTGGACGAAAATGAGTCTGCCAGTATTGTAAGCGTTCGGTGGAATGTAATTTTAATTGTAGGATAAAAGTAAAAGGGAACTTTTTCGAACAAAATATCCGAATGGTGAAGGAATTTGGGGATAGGATAGCGAATAAGTCCATTTATAGTAGCCACCACGTTTAGAAATGCCCATTTAGGGTATAAACTAAACTGTGTTGATTACATAAGAAGGAGTGTGCAGGGGGAATGATTATTATTTTGTACATTGCTGCATTAATTGCAGCAGTGGCTTTTGCTGTTCTTGTCATATTTTTGGCGAGAACGCTGACGGCCGTGCGCCGTACAATGAACAATGTTGCTGACACACTTGAAGGTGTGGAAAAGCAAATGGAAGGAATCACCTTAGAGACAACCGAGCTCTTGAATAAAACCAATAAATTGGCTGAAGATGTAGGAGAAAAGTCACAAAAGTTAAATACTTTAGTTGACGGAGTCAAGGGAATTGGTGACACAGTTCAAGAGTTCAACCAGTCCATTCGATCTGTATCCAAAGGGTTAACCCAGTCAGCCCATGAAAACACGGATACAGCAGCTCAAGCCATGAAATGGGGTCAAGTGGCCATCAATTTGTGGAAAAAAGCAAAGAAAGAAGAGACTAAATCTTAAGGAGGAATTCGGTTATGAGTCAACAAAATCAACAAAATGGTAATGGAAGAGATTTCGTACTAGGTTCCTTAATTGGTGGACTCGTAGGAGCTGCCGTAGCCCTACTTTTTGCACCAAAGTCTGGTCGTGAACTTAGGGAAAATATCAATAGCAATTCCAGTGAATGGAAAGAGCGTGCTGGTGAATGGAAAGACGTCGCTTATGAAAAAAGTGGCGTATGGAAAGATAAAGCTGTAGAGTCTTCTTCTCAACTTTCTAAAAACGTAACAGAAAAATCCCAGCAGTTCAGTGGAGCTGTGAAAGATAAAGTGAAGAACTTCCGTTCGAATGAAGAAGATGAAGCTGAAAAAGCAGCTCAAGAAGTGGCAGAAGCCATTGAAGAAGCTGCACAAGAGCTTGAAAAACAACAAGATTCCACGACATCATCTAATTTATAATGAAAAATGAGATGGAGGTTGAACATTCAACCTCCATCTTTTCTGTTGAGGAGGAATAAACGTGAAACAAGAAGTAATTAAAAATAAAGAGGAATTTATCAACATCGTAGAAGCATATAAAGAGTTTTTCTTATTGAAGCATAGTTTAACTTGCCCAATCAGTGCAGCTGCTCATCAGCAGTTTGAGCGTTTTGCTGAAGAAACATCGGTTCCGTGCTTCATCCTTTATGTACAGGAATCAAGAGAGTTATCCAGCCATATTGCTGAATACACAGGAATTCGTCATGAGTCTCCTCAGGTCATTCAGTTCCAAGAAGGAGAAGCTGTTTGGCATGACAGTCATTCGGCCATTACTAAAGAAAGATTATTGGAAGTTTAACTTCGTCAAGGCCTGTAAAAAAGCAGGCCTTTTTTTGTTTAGGACAATACGTTGGATGAAGGTTTGGCAAACTTTTGTGAAAGAATTTCATGAAAACCTTTTCTAGGGGTGACAACTGTCGAAATATTAGCTATAATTGTCCCTAATTATTTAAAGTATTCATCCATTTCATCACACAAAATTCTTGGTAGGGGGACGAACATAATGAGTAATCAAAATCTTGACCAGTTACGTAGCCAATTAGATGAGGTTAATTTACAGCTTCTGAATTTAATCAATAAACGCGGTGATCTGGTAAAGGAAATTGGTCAAATCAAAGAGCAGCAAGGGATGAACCGCTTTGACCCTGTGAGGGAAAGAGCAATGCTCAATCAATTATCTCAACATAATAAGGGTCCTTTCGAGGATTCAACAATCGTTCACTTATTCAAAGAAATTTTCAAAGCAGCCCTGGAGCTGCAAGAAGATGATCACAGGAAAGCCCTGCTTGTATCACGGAAGAAGAAACCTGAAGACACCGTTGTAGAAATCAAAGGAGAAAAGGTCGGCAATGGAGCTCCTTCGTTCATCATGGGTCCTTGTTCCGTAGAAAGTTATGAACAAGTATCAACGGTTGCAAAAGCTGTGAAAGATGAAGGGCTTAAACTATTGCGTGGAGGTGCATTTAAACCGAGAACGTCGCCTTACGACTTCCAGGGGCTGGGTATCGAAGGTTTGAAAATGCTCAAGCAGGCAGCAGACGAACAAGATTTGGCTGTTGTCAGTGAAATCGTAAACCCTGCGGATCTTGAAGAAGCTCTGGATTACTTGGATGTCATTCAGATTGGTGCCCGTAACATGCAAAACTTTGAACTTCTGAAAGCGGCAGGTTCTGTTAATAAGCCGGTACTACTAAAAAGAGGAATGTCTGCTACAATTTCTGAGTTCATCAATGCAGCGGAATACATCATTTCAAGAGGGAACCAGGATATCATCCTTTGTGAACGTGGCATTCGAACGTATGAAAAAGCGACGAGAAACACCCTTGATATCTCTGCTGTACCCATTTTAAAACAAGAAACTCACTTGCCTGTCATGGTGGATGTTACACACTCTACCGGACGCCGTGATCTATTACTACCTGCTGCGAAAGCCGCTCTAGCCATTGGTGCTGATGGAGTCATGGCAGAAGTTCATCCAGATCCAGCAGTAGCCCTGTCCGACTCAGCACAACAGATGGATATCCCTACGTTCCATGCTTTCATGGAAGAGTTAAAAAAATAAATAAAGGCCCATATGTCATGGGCGCTAAGTTATGGAGCAATTGAGAGAAAAAGTTAGGCTGGTCAGCTAGCCTAACTTTTTTGTGTTTTCCGACTCCCATGTTGACTAATCGATGGAAATCTCAAGATCTGAGGTTACCTTTATCTTATTCATTTGCAGCGAAACGGCTATCCGTTATAATAATTAGGGTATAATAATACAGAGAAAAGCTGCGAATATTGCGCGGGTAAGCGATTTATCGTATGATTATCCTATTGAACAAAATGAACGATTGGAATTGACGAAGGAGGATGCATGATGAATGTAACAATATATGATGTAGCAAGAGAGGCTAATGTATCGATGGCGACGGTATCAAGGGTTGTGAATGGGAACCCGAATGTGAAACCGGCGACTCGGAAGAAAGTACATGACGCCATAGAAAGACTAGGGTATCGACCAAACGCTGTCGCTCGTGGATTAGCAAGCAAGAAAACGACAACCGTCGGAGTGATCATTCCTGATATCTCCAGTATTTTCTTTGCTGAACTCGCGCGCGGAATTGAAGATATCGCAACCATGTACAATTACAATATTATTCTGAGTAACTCTGATCAGAATAAAGATAAAGAACTTCATTTGATCAATGCCATGTTAGGAAAACAAGTGGATGGACTGATCTTCATGGGCGGAGATATTACTGAAGATCATATCCGTGAATTCAAAACTTCATCTGTCCCGATTGCACTGGCTGCAACGGTGGATGAGACAAAAGAAACTCCATCCGTAAATATTAATTATGAAGAAGCTGCATATGATGCAACGAAGGTGCTGCTTGAGAATAACAAACAAATCGCTTTTGTTTCAGGACCTGAAAATACGGTCATTAATACTGAAAAAGTAGAAGGCTTTAAACGTGCCATGAAGGAAAGTGGCGAGGACCAGCCGGAAAAATGGATGGTTACGGGTGATTACTCTTATGATTCTGGGCTCGAAGCTTTAGAACAGATCGTGGAGATGGACAACCAGCCAACTGCTATTTTCGTTTCTTCCGATGAAATGGCTCTTGGTGTCATACACGGGGCACAAGACCGCGGCATTCGTGTTCCAGAGGACATGGAGGTCTTTGGCTTTGATAACACCCGTCTAGCCACGATGGTACGTCCAACGCTTTCTACAGTGGTGCAACCAATGTATGATATTGGTGCGGTGGCCATGCGTCTTCTTACGAAATTCATGAATAAAGAAGAAGTGGAAGAACAGAACGTCATTTTGCCACATAGAATTATCGAAAGAAACTCAACTCAGCAAAAATAGTACCGATATATGTACTATAAGGTACTTGTTCGAAACTGAGGAGAGAGTGGAATGACAAAAAAAGATTTATTGACTCCCATCGGAATCACGGTTGGTTTTGCCATGGTCATGTTTGGGATCATGGCAAACGCCGGGTTCGGAGGGTTTAAGTCGTTTATTCAAGTGTCTTCGATCTTTATCGTTCTTGGGGGGCTTGCAGCAGCAATTCTAGTAAACTTCAATTTGAGTGAAGTAAAGCTGACGCTCCGTGTGACCAAAGAGGCTTTTAAAACGAGTGACATGAATTTAAGAGAATTGATTTCTTTGTTCGTGAGCTTATCTGAGAAAGCAAGGAGAGAAGGTTTACTTGCTCTTGAGACAGAACTGGAAGAAGTGGAAGATCCTTTTATTAAGAAGGGAATTCTTCTTGCTGTAGATGGAATTGAACCAGAGGTCATCAACGACATTATGAAAGCTGAAATCGTGGCCGTTGAGGAGCGTCATCAAAGAGGCAGAGCAATCATTGAGAAAGCAGGGGAGTATGCACCTGCTTGGGGAATGATTGGGACACTAATCGGACTTGTTCTCATGTTACAAAGCTTATCCAACCCTGCAACTCTTGGCCCTCAAATGGCTGTAGCACTGCTCACTACTTTTTACGGTACATTGCTTGCCAACCTCGTCTTTATCCCTTTGGCTGGTAAGCTTGAAAACAAAACTTATGAAGAAATATTCATAAAACAAATCATTATTGAAGGTGTCATTGGAGTTCAGTCTGGGCAAAACCCTAAAATCTTAGAAGAGAAACTGAGCGCATTTTTATCTGAAAGTGATAAAAAAGTAGAAGAAAAGGAACAACAAGAGGAAGATACATTAGGAGCTACGGCTAATGAATCTTAAGCGAAGAAAGGATAAAAAGAAAGGTGCACCTAAATGGATGACTACATATGCGGATATGATCACATTGGTGCTCGTGTTTTTCATTCTTTTATTCTCCATGTCTCAAATTAACCTAGTGAAATTTGAAGCCATAGCAGAGTCCTTTCGTAATCGGATGATTTTTGATTTTTATCCATCGGCTATTGAGAGCGACTATCCTACAGAACAGACGAAGATTCAAGAAAATGGGGAGAAAAATAATGAGTTTGAAGACCCCACACAAAACCCGGATCATGTGGCATCTAATGAGGCTGAGCAGACGGAAGATCTTGAAGAATTAAAAAAAGAAGTTGATGAATACTTAAAGGAAAACGAACTCAGTGACATCATTGCTGCCACTCAAACAGAGCGGGGTGTCGTACTGGTATTAGAAGAACAATTGCTGTTTGAAACGAGCCGTGCTGAAATTCTGGATGGGGCGAAACCTTTTTTGACGAAAGTCGGGACACTGTTAACGAACATTCCTAATTTCGTGAAAGTGGAGGGTCATACCGATAACCGTCAGATCAACACTTATCGTTATCCTTCAAATTGGGAGTTATCTGGTGCTAGAGCAAGCAGCGTCATACGCTATATCATTGCCAATACGGAAGGCTTAGATGCCAAACGTTTTACTGCCGTCGCTTATGGGGACACAAGACCGGTAGCACCGAATGATTCGGAAGAGAATTGGAGTAAAAACCGGAGAGTGGAAATTGTGATTCTTGATCCGGATTATGAAAGCTCCTCTACTTAATAAAGAAGCCACTACTGAAAAGAGTCTCTTAGTAGTGGCTTCTTTATTATTACATAGAATTGAATTTTTTTTGATTGTGGATTAGTTGTAAGGCTTTGGCCAACACTTTTTTGTTTTTTTCCGTTATTTCTTCCCGGCGTGGAATTGGCTTGAAAGCATCAGGTGGATCATGCCATGTTTCCATCAAGTTCACAGGCGCTTCCTTTTGCCATTTTTGAACCCATTCCACTGGTAAGGAACCTCGGAAAGGGGTTTGATCGCTCATTACTTTCCAAATTTGTGCCCACGCACGTGGGACCACTCTCCAGATGTCATATCCGCCACCTCCGAGAGCAATCCATTTCCCTTCACAATATTCGTGAGCGAGTTCATGAGCTAATTTGGGAATGGCTTCGTAAATTTTCATTGTGGAGCATAAATGAGTTAAAGGATCAAAATGGTGGGCATCCGCACCATTTTGTGTAAGAATGACATCCGGTTTGAAAAAATCGACAATTTCTCTGAAAGCGGATTCATAAACACTTAAAAAAGATTCATCTTCTGTAAAAGCATCGATTGGTATATTGAATGAGTAGCCGTAGCCTTCTTTTAATCCACGTTCATTCACGTTTCCAGTGCCTGGAAAGAGGTATCGCCCTGTTTCATGAATGGAAAAAGTGCATACGTCCGGGTCATCATAAAATGCCCACTGCACACCATCCCCATGGTGCGCATCGGTATCCACATACAGGACTTTAGCCTTGTACTTTTCTCGTATATATTTAATCCCAACGGCTCCATCGTTATAGATGCAAAATCCAGAAGCTTTACGTTCAAAACCGTGGTGCAAGCCACCGCCAAGGTTCAATGCGTGCTGCACGTTTCCATCCATTACTGCATCTATTGCAGATAATGTACTCCCGACAAGCAACTGAGACGCTTTATGCATGCCTTTGAAAATCGGAGTATCTTCGGTACCTATCCCATACTCCATACCTTCATCTTCTGTCAATAACCCTTGCCCTGCTTTTTTGACAGCTTCGATATACTTTTTACTGTGCGCCAGCGACAATTCTTCTTCTGTAGCCAATCGTGGAGCAATAATGTCCTTTTCAGATAACGCACCTGCAGCTTCTAACAATTCTTTTGTCATTACCACACGCATTTGATTGAAAGGATGATCGTCTCGAAAGCGGTATGTCGTAAATTCTTCGGAATACACAAATCCAGCATGACACGTCATGATGGAATCCCTGGCATTTGAGGCCACAGAACTTCGTAACCTTCAGATTTTAAGTCCTCAATCGTAGGCAAGGGATTCATTGTTTGAATTCTCACGACAATGATTTTATATTTAGGGTCAGGTTTATAAGGATAGATGAGGACAGAGCTGATATTCACTTTTCTTTTACCGAACACTTGAGTGACCTGTGGAAGTATTCCAGGTTTGTTGATCACTTTCACTTCAATCTGTGAACTTTGAACGTGTGTGCCTGTCAGTTGAATGAGCGTGTACAACATATCCTTTTCAGTAATAATTCCGACCAGTTTTTCATCTCGAGTCACGGGGACACAGGCAATTTCCTGCTCATAAAAGATCGATGCCACTTCCTCTACGAAATCCAGTGGGTGGACCGTTGTCACGGGTGAGGTCATGACGGATCGAATTGGATTTTTCAGCTCTTCATGATCGGTTTCTTTGTCAAAGATTGAAGGGCTTGCATCTCTGACATCACGGTCTGAGACGATGCCAATGACTTCATTTTCTTCGTTGATGATTGGGATATGGCGAATGTGATGTTCGTGAAGGAGTTTCAGAGCTTTTTCAATGGTTTCTTCAGGAGAAAGGGTAATGACTTTCTCTTTCATGATTTCTTCCACTAACATATAACTACCTCCTCGTCCGGTATTGATGTCTTGTTAAGAACCTCAATTTATCAAATTGTTCCACAGAAGAATCGGAGACATGGCGTCCTATTTTCACCATCAAGCAATTTGCAGGATGGGATATAATTTCTGGATCATCGGTTGGAGAAGGAGTGAGTCCACCCGCTGCCATCATTTTTTCCATGACTTTTCGATAGTCCCAAATATTCAGCCCCGTTCCTTTGAGATCCCAGTGCCAATAATATTCGGTAGAAATGATGATATAGTTTTCCATATACTCATCCATCATGGAGACTCTCAATAGACGTGAGCCGATCCGATAGCCACGGAACTCTGGAATGACTTCAATAGCCCCAAGCTCTATGAGATCTTCCATACTGCCTTCTGACCATCGTTCTAGAGGGTCTGGATGCAGATAGGTTACATATCCAATGATTTCTTCATTGTGCCTTGCGATAATAATGCGACCTTCTTCAAAGTCTGCAATCCCTTTAATGGCCTCGAATTGTTTTTCTGGAGGACGGAAGGCCGTCAAACCTTCATGGAATGTGTATTTCTCAAGATCTTCAGAGGGTAATGGACCTTCTACGATGACAGGTCCATGTTCTGTGTCAAATGCCTCGTAATGATAGGTCTTTTCATGATTCATTCAGCCACCACCTGTCATAGATTAATAGATTATTTTACTAATTTCCTCCATTATACATGAAACCATGCTTGTTTTTCATGATGAATAAAAAATCCGACCGGCAAGCCGATCGGATTTTATTTATTGTTTAATTTTCCTGAGAGTCTGATCCATCATCTGATTCGGAATCATTTCCTCCTGAACCATCACCAGATCCAGAGCCTTCACCAGAACCGGAACCATCTCCAGTGCCATCGCCGGAGCCTTCTCCGCCAGAATCATCTCCGGAGTCGTCGTCTCCGGACCCACTATCTCCTGAATCATTATCTCCTGAATCATTATCTCCAGTTTCATCGTCACCATTTGATTCTCCACCATCTGAATTCTCTTCACCAGAGTTACTCTCTCCAGAATCATTTCCGTTTGAACCATTAGAGTTTCCGTTTCCATCATTGGATGATCCGTTGTTGGAAGAGCCATTCTCTGAGTTGGAACTTCCTCCAGAGTTATTGGATGAGGTGTCTTCATCATCCGAAGGTTCTGGTGCGCCAGGATTACCTACCGTCGTCGTTCCGGATAATCCTGATGATTGGCCGAAGTAATCGACGGCTCTTACAGCATAAATCCCGCTTCCTCCTGAGTAGCCGAGGGAGTTGTCTGTCGTATTTCCAATAAACGTGAAGGATCCCCCTGGAGTAGAAGCGCGATAGACGCGGTATCCTACAACATCGCTACTAGATGAAGGTGTCCAAGAAATTGCTGATCCACTGGCACTTACGGAACCTGGTGCCGCTGGTGCCTGTCCATCATTATCGATGGAAGAAGCTGTTGATCCTATACTTTGTGTGGAAGGAAGAGCCACATTGGACCATGCCCCTGAGTTCGGTAAGAGTTCTCTTAGTACTTCAGAGCTTGTGTATCCATTTTCTTCTAAGAATTCAGGGCTGAGTGTAACCCCGCCACCATCGATAATAAATTCGCCAGGCGTATTCGGACCTGCTACGACCAGCTGATCTTTGACGCGTACAAAGTCACCGCTGATCAAGCTGTCATCTACTTTCGTTGGTGCATAGTCAGCATCGTAGAGATCGCTCTTGGCAAGACCGACAGAGGAACATAGATCAGATGCCAGCAAACCTGATGTTGCACAATAAGAACGTGTGACCAATCCGCCAGGGCTCTGAAAATCGTTCTCTGGAACCATCAACTCTGGGCGGATTTCAGAAACAGCATTGACAACATCTGCCCATAAGCCTTGCGTACGCTGGTTATAGTTCAAGTGCTGCATGTTTCCTTCGGCAAAACCTGTCCACATTCCGACCGTGACATTAGGGTTTGTCGCTACAAACCAAGAGTCCTTGGTTGATTGGGATGTTCCGGTTTTTCCGGCCCAGTCAACGCCTCGGTTATACAACATACCACGGACCCTGGATCCTGTTCCGTATTCCAATACATCACGCATGACATCAACAGTAAGGTAAGCCGCTTGTGGGCTGTACACTTCTGTTTCTTCTACCTGATGTTCGTAGATTTTTTCTCCATCTTTCGTTTCAATTTTTTCAATCATATATGCATCGACAAATTTACCCATGTTTCCAAATGTTGCATAGGCATTTACGTTGTTTTCAACAGTGATTCCGTACGTAAGACCACCAAGCGCCATCGACTCGCTCGTGTAGTCGGCTTTGACTAAATTTTCTTCCATTCCCATTTTAACCAGATAGTTTTCTACAGGCTCTTGAGATTGTATACTTTTGTATTGTTTTACTGCTGGCACGTTATAAGATTGGGCAAGAGCATAACGCGCAGAAACAAAACCTCTATGGTTTCTCGAGAAGTTACGAACTTCTTTCCCGCTATCATAGTAGTATGGAACATCTGCAATGACTGAGCCAGGCTGAGCTGCCCCCATGTCAAAACTCGGTCCATATACAAGGAGCGGCTTCATTGTACTACCGTTCGAGCGGCGGGCTTGGGTTGCGTGGTTGAGATTTTCTTCTTCAAAATCATATCCACCGATGAAACCGTGAATTTTACCTGTAGAGTTTTCGATAATCATACTCCCCAGCTGAAGAGGAGAGTCAACCTTTTCTTCCTGCCCATCACTGTTCAAGACCGTTTCTTGCCCCCAAGGCCAGTTTCCTTCCGTATAGGAATCTCTCACTTTCTGCATGGCGTCATAGACTTCTTTGTCTAGTGTTGTATGAATCTGGTAACCACCGGAAGAAAGTTCACGCTCTGCCATAGTGTTATATTCCTCACGTAAGGCTTCATCTTCTGAGAGGTCTTTTTCTGTATGACCGTTCTGCTTCATCAAGTGATCTTTTATTAAGTCTTTTGCTCTTTTGTGCACTTCCTGGTTAATGGCAGGATAAGTACCTAGAACAGTAGCTTTTGGATCTGTTAATGTTTCTTCATTGATTTGGAACTTCATCGCCTCATCATACTCTGCCTGAGTGATGTACCCGGCCTCATGCATACGTTCCAGAACTTCGTGCATGCGGTCGATTCCCGCTTCTAAATTTTCAGGTTCTTTAATAGATCCGTCATTATAGAAAGGGGTATATCCGAACGGGGATTGAGGCAATCCTGCAATATAAGCGGATTGTGCTAAAGTTAAGTCTTTGGCATCAACACCGAAAAGGCCTTGAGCGGCAGTTTGTACGCCTGCCACATTTTGTCCATTCGCATTTCTGCCAAAAGGTACGATGTTTAAGTAGGCTTCCAGAATCTCATCTTTATCTAAGAATCTTTCAATTCTCAAAGCCAGCAGCATTTCCTTGGCTTTACGTTCAAACGATACTTCGTTCGTCAGGATTTGGTTTTTGACCAGCTGCTGGGTCAATGTACTTCCACCTGTTTTTACGGAGGAGTTGGTCACTTCTTGAACGACGGCTCGCATGACCGCTTTAGGAACCACACCTTTGTGTTCTCCGAAATATTCATCCTCTGTAGCAATCACAGCATTTCTCAAATCTTCACTGACCTGTTCCAATTGGACTTCCTCACGATAGAGATCTGACCTGACGTCTCCAATCTCTGTTTTTCCATCATTGAATAACATGGTCGAGGTCTCTGAATAGTTATAAATGGTTTCTTTCATTTGTTCTTCGCTTCTGACCTCTTCATCTTTCACAAGAGAAGCAAAATAGCCGGCGCCTACACCACCTGCGAAAAATAACCCGATAACACCGATGATGATAAAAAATAAGATGACGTTCCATACGACATCATAGGTGATCCGGCCATTTTTCTGGATGGTGCCACTCTGCCATAAAGAGCGTATATCCAGCTTTTTTCGCCCGTTTTCCGGTTTATTAGACATGATAATACCTCCTAAAAAATCCACCAATATTATAACATACCCAGGGCATATAGGATATAATTCTACCCCTGGTTTATTGCTTTTTGGATTGTGTTGTGATAAATATATACGTAGATGAATATATGTGCGTTGAAGGACTGGAGTAAAAAACAATTCCCTGTCTCAGAGAACCGGCGGTGGGTGAGAGCCGGTACACAGTTGTTTTTGAATTACGACCTGGAGCATTCTTCTGGTATGAATCAGAAGACGGTGAAATGCCGTTATCGATCGGAGTGGCACATCATACGTGTGTGCAACAAGGGTGGTACCGCGAGACCTCGTCCCTTTTCACAAGGGGTGAGGTCTTTTTTTGTTTTCAGAAAATTCATCTCTGAGACCTTAGCACAAGTCTACTTATAACAGATTGAGGAGTGATCCAATGGATATTTTGAAGGATTTGCAACAACGTGGTTTGATCAACCAGATGACAGACGAAGAAGGATTGAAAAAGCACCTCGAAACGGAACAGGTAACGCTTTACTGTGGGTTTGATCCGACAGCGGACAGTCTTCATATTGGGCATCTGCTTCCAGTACTTATGTTGAAAAGGTTCCAACAAGCAGGACATCGTCCTATAGCACTTGTTGGCGGCGGTACAGGCATGATCGGGGACCCGAGCGGCCGATCAAGTGAAAGACAACTGAACAGTGCAGAGGTTGTTCACGGGTACAGTGAAAGTATTAAAGAACAATTGGCGAGAATCCTGAATTTTGATGAAGGTGAAAATGCAGCGGTAGCACGTAATAACCATGAGTGGTTATCACAAATGACAATCATTGATTTCCTTCGAGATACAGGAAAACATTTTGGAATCAATTATATGTTGGCAAAAGATTCTGTAGAGTCTCGTATTGAGCAGGGAATCAGCTATACAGAATTCTCTTACATGATCTTGCAGTCTCTTGACTTCCAACAGTTGTATCAAAAAGAGAATTGCACGCTTCAAATCGGTGGAAGCGATCAGTGGGGGAACATTACCGCGGGGCTTGAATTGCTGAGACGATCTGCTGCAGGAGAAGAAGAAGTGGAAGCCTATGGTTTGACTGTTCCATTGATTACGAAAGCGGATGGATCGAAGTTCGGGAAGACAGCTGGTGGAGCGATCTGGCTAGATCCTGAGAAAACGTCCCCTTACGAATTCTATCAGTTCTGGATCAACGCGGATGATCGTGATGTGATTCGCTTCTTGAAGTATTTCACGTTCTTAAGCTTGGAAGAAATTTCAGAACTAGAAAAAGAAGTAGAAACTCAACCAGAAAAACGTGTGGCTCAACGCCGTCTAGCTGAAGAAATGACAAAGCTCGTCCATGACGAGGAAGCATTGAAACAGGCGGAGCGCATATCTGCTGCTTTATTCAGCGGAGATATCAAGACATTATCAGGTGCAGAAATTGAGCAAGGCTTCAAAGATGTTCCGACTTACAAGTCTGAAGAAAAAGAGCCACAGCTGTTGGACCTTCTTGTAAATGCTGGCATTTCCTCTTCCAAGCGTCAGGCACGTGAGGATATCGGAAATGGTGCTGTTTATATTAACGGAGAACGTAACCAAGATCTTAAACATACGATTGGTGAGGAAGATCGCATCGAGGATCGCTTTACCATTATCCGTCGCGGAAAGAAAAAGTACTTCTTGGTTAAGTTCCAATAATAAAAGTAAGAGGCAGACCACTTCGGTCTGCCTCTATGTTTATGGTGAGAATACCAGCTTTTCCGGTATTTTATTTTCTGTCCTGACAATAATAAAAACGCCTTTGAAATGTGAGTAACATTCCAAAGGCGTTTTTGTCGTAATTCTGCTAAAGCAGAGATTAACGAGAGTAGAATTCAACGATAAGAGCTTCGTTGATTTCAGAAGGAAGCTCAGAACGCTCAGGGAAACGAGTGTACGTTCCTTCACGCTTGTCTTCGTCGAAAGTAAGATATTCTGGTACGAAGTTATTAACTTCGATTGCTTCTTCTACGACGTTAAGCTTTTGAGATTTTTCACGAAGGCTGATCGCTTGACCAGGAGCTACGCGGTAAGATGGGATATCAACGCGACCGCCATCTACAGTAACGTGACCGTGAGTAACTAGCTGACGAGCTTGGTTGCGCGTACGAGCTAGACCTAGACGGTAAACAAGGTTATCCAAACGGGATTCAAGTAGGATCATGAAGTTTTCACCGTGGATCCCCTTCATGTTACCCGCTTCTTCAAACAAGCGACGGAATTGACGCTCAGTCAAACCGTACATGAAACGAAGCTTCTGCTTCTCTTGTAGTTGAAGACCGAATTCGGATAGTTTTTTACGTTGGTTTGGACCATGTTGTCCAGGAGCGTAAGGGCGCTTTTCAAGCTCCTTACCAGTTCCGCTTAAAGAAATACCATAACGACGTGATTTTTTCCAGGTTGGACCTGTATAACGTGCCATAGGAATTTCCTCCTTTTTATTTTATTTTGCATAAAATAAAAACAGTGTGTCCCTTCGATCATTGCTCATTATGTTTTCATGCACCTTCGCCCCAGCAGCAGAGAGTTACACGATGCACCTCAAATAGAGGAACAAAATGATGACAATGGTGGTTCACATAGGCTGCCATTTATTTTACACAACGAATATTGTAATCTTATTAGGGATGGAAGTCAAGGGGATCGAAATAAAAAATGATGATAGGGAATTGGTTAGATGATAATGAAAACACTGTAATCATTATATTTCACGATATTTGAAATAAGAACTCTAGGTGATAGTGAGGGGAAGGGATCCCTGAATCATCTTCAGTTCTATAATTTTCATTAATCTTATATCTTTGTAAGGTTACTTACTATTACTCCCTATTGGTCCTCTCTGTTTTGAAGAAGCGTTTTTCTCACAAAAGAAGGTACGACTTAAGGGTAAAGTTCAAAGATAGATGATTCTAACCAAAGAGAAATAGAATGATATAATAGTGAACAGTTTATAAAGATCTTTTTACATATTCATGGTCGTTTTTGTGATTAAAGTAATGGTACAATATACTCAAAACGTTTGTTAGGGAAGATAGGTGAGTCGAATGATTGTCCAATCCCTCATAAAAAAGAGAATTGAAAAACTACAAAGCCGTCTGTTCCAATACTTTATTTCAGAATCACCCTTTACCTATGAACAGTTTGTTGTCAACCTGACTGATGAAATAAAAAAGTTTTCCGAAGCTTCTTTTTGTGCCATTTATTTGCTGGATGTGTGGAAAGGTCGTTTTCAAATACATTCAAAGGATGGGGTTGTGAAAGAATCATTAAGAAGTCACTTTTCTCTGGATGATTTATATACCCAAACGAAAAGTCAATCAGACGTGCAACACATCATCGATGCAAAAGCAGTTGGTTCTTCTTTAAGAGTCACCTCGCTACATTCTGGGCAAACGATCTTTGGATATCTAGTTCTGAAGGGGACGTCTGCTGTACAGATGGAGGAGGAGTTGCTGCGGGCTGTTAGTTCAGAGGTTACGAAATGTATAAAAAAGGTCGAAGGCTTTTACACGTCCATGGAGGAAGAGAAAAAATACGAGTTGTTATACAAAGTGACTTCTCACTTCCATTCCTCTATTGATACAGATGGAGTGTTAAAAGAAATTATAGACACCCTAAGAAAAACCTATCCAGATTTTCAATACTTTTTATTGTTGTCGAATGATTATACGAAAGATAATGATCTCCCTGTCCGCGAGCTCACCTACGATATGGACCTTGAGTCAAGTGCAAGTACACAGGCCTATATAACAGGAGAAGTACAAATTGAAGATCACCTAGTAGAAAAGTGCTCGATTTTATATGCTCCGCTTAAAGGTAAACAAGGCATCTATGGAGTATTGAAGGTTGTGACCCCTGGGTATTTATATTTTCCTAAAAAAGATGTCGAATTTTTCATCTTCATAGCAAACACAGCTGGGAAAGCTCTTGAAAATGCCCAGCTTTACCAGCAATCAAGAAAGTTAAACAGTGATCTGCAATTAATTAACTCCACCTCACAAAAACTCAACTCCAACATGCGATTAACTGAAAAGATTAGTTATATGGCGTATAAAATTCAACAGTCTTTTCATGCGGATGAAGTTGGTTTTGTTACGTATGAAGAACTTTCAAGTCATCACGTTCTTGAGGGGAGTACAGAATACTTTGCTTCATCCGAATCAAGTACGCTGGTGCATTATGTGAAAGAATCCGTATGTCATCAAGATGCCCCACTTTTCATAAGTGATCTGGAGACGAAACCGATTGAACATGTACCCCAATATCGTTCTTTGATGGCCGTGCCAATGAAAGATCACGAACATATCAGCGGTCTTGCCATTGTCCTCCATAAAGAGCCGTATTATTTTACGTTTGAGTCCTTCAAACTTCTGCAATCGCTTGTCGCCCATTCTACGCTGGCATTTGCGAATTCAATCCTGAGAGAAGAGTTGGAGAAGGCAGTCATCACTGATTATCTAACAAAACTTCATTCCAGGGTTCACTTGGACCATTGTGTGGAACAACATGTCAAGGATGATGAGAAGGGTTGTCTGATTCTATTTGATATTGATAATTTTAAAAACATCAATGACACCTATGGCCACCAGGTAGGCGACGAGGTCATTTGCCAGGTGGCTGATATCATCAAGTCAGTCATTGGGGGTCAAGGTCTTTCCGCACGGTGGGGAGGGGAAGAACTCGCGGTATACCTTCCAATGCTTCCATCTGAAAAAGCCCATGATTTAACTGAAATGATTCGTGAAAAGATTGCGATTTCGACTTCCCCTGGTGTAACGGTTTCCTGTGGGATTGCTCCGTGGAAGGCAGAATGGCTCAGGCCGAACCGGAAGCAGATTGTCCAACAGGCGGACCAAGCTTTATATAAAGCTAAAAGTTCTGGAAGAAACCGAATTGTAACGGCTCATCCTATTAAAGAGAGAAGCTAAAAAAGAAGCCACTGGAGTGAAAAACACTTCAGCGGCTTCTTTTTAAATATAATTTTGTAAAGTTTGTACGAATTCGACTAGTTTCTCCTCATCCACTTCATCGAATCTTCCTTTGGAAGGACTGTCGATATCAAGGACACCAAAAATTTCATCACCTTTTACAATAGGGACAACAATTTCAGATTGACTTGCGGCATCGCAGGCGATATGGCCTGGAAACGCATGAACATCTTCAATGCGCTGAACTTTGTTATCGGCTACTGCTGTTCCGCAAACCCCTTTACCTGATGGAATTCGAACACATGCAGGAAGGCCTTGAAAAGGGCCAAGAACAAGCTGGCTTTCTTTCCACAAATAAAAGCCGACCCAATTGACATCATCCAAGAACTGGTTGAGAAGGGAGGATGCATTAGACAAGTTTGCGATTTGATCGGGTTCGTCCTCGATGAGAGCTTTTAATTGTTTAATGACCAGATCGTATTTTTCTTTTTTTGAACCTGTATAAGAAGTGGTTTGAAACATCAATATACCTCCTGAGTTTATAGTATTCGACAAAAAACAGAATTTTCTGTCGGTATTTGATGGACGATTGCAAGCAGGAAATCCAACAAATAGAGAGAATCTTTTCCTGAGGGGGAAAAATAATGAGCCGACCAAATGTAACGCGTGACAAAGTATTAGATGTTGCCTGCCGCCTTTTTTACAGCCAAGGTTTCAATGGAACATCCGTCCGAGATATCGCGAAGGCAGCTAATGTAAATGTCTCGTTGATCCATTACTACTTTAAGAGCAAGCAAGGCCTTTTTGAATCGCTCGCCGTCAGCTATTTTGAGCCCTATCTTGAAATGCTGGAAAACGAGCAACCCTCAGAAGGCGAATATCGTCTAAATGATTTAGTGAAAAAAATTCTACATTATAAACAGTCGAATTATCAACTATCTTGTTTGTTAAATAGGGAGCTGACGTTGAACACAACGTTTGCAAGAGAAATGCTTGTCACTTATTTGGCGAAAGAGAATCATTTACTTACTCAAATTCTTTTCCATAAAAACTCCCATATTGATGTCACGTTCAAAGAAAAGCTATGTTTACTACAACTAAAGGGATTATTAAACGCTCCGTTCATGATGCCACATGAGTTTAAAGATCCATTTATTACAGACGCTTCTCTTAATCATTTTGTAGAAATGTATAGCGGGCTAATGAACGATCACCGTTCCGTCCAGGAGCTTGCTAAAGCTTGAGAAGCTGAGAGTCGATAGAATCGTATCCTTGTCCGAGCCCTGCTGCCGTATGAGCATCAGAACCATAGATTAAAGGTATGCCCATAGAAGAGGCTTGTCTGGCCGTTTGTAATGGCGGATAAGTCTCTTTGCAATGTTCTTTCACTACTCCTGCCCCGTTATAATCAAGGGTATATCCATGATCCTGAACGAGTTCGAGGAACGAATGAGCCTGCTTTTCCCAATTTTCCGGTGCGGGATAGAGGTATTGGAACTTCTTCACAAGCGTCATATGTCCGACACGGTTCGGTTTGTATTCACCTAACTCACTGAGAACCGATTGGTTGAGCGTGTTGTAGTAGGCTTGGTAAAGTTGATCGATTCCACCGAAATCATGGATGGCTTCTCTATACATGTCCGGGCTGTAGTCGATACAGTACCACTGACTATGACCTTTTAAGAAGTGAACAGATAGGATGCTGTCATCAAGAGAGGGTCCATAGGTATTTAGAAAGCTTTCCACCTCTTTTTCATACCCTTCGATATAATCTACTTCAAATCCTTTCTGAATGTAAATTTCCCGTTGGTACTCTGTTTTTAGCCGGTCGATTTCCTTTAAATATTCTTCCACTTGTCGAAAAGACATCCCGCTATCCTTGTCTGGAACGGGATCTTCAAATGTGGAAGGAAGCGGCGCGTGCTCTGTGAAAGTCATGGATTGATACCCACGTTTTATGGCTTGTTCAATGTAACTTTTAAGGGTGTCTGAAGAGCCATGGGGGCAATAAGGTGTATGGATGTGACCATCAATCATAGTCGTCTCTCCTTTGTGCTTGAATTTTTTGTCAATATGATAATAAATTTGAAATATTTTAGCCAAAAGGATGTTTTACATGGTATCATTATAAACAACTAAATCACAATTCGGAACGTAATACATCCGTATGGCACGTTTATTGTAAGGAGGCTATTTATGAAGTACGTCATCGGGGCTATTTTACTACTCATCGCATTGTTCATCATAGGGCTGATCTGGCGGAAAAAGGTCTATGATGAAGTGGATCGCCTGGAAGGTTGGAAAATGGATATCATGAACCGGCGCGTCACCGAAGAATTATCCAAAGTGAAAAGTTTAAACCTTTCTGGTGAGACTCAGGAAAAGTTCGAAGCGTGGCGGGCTCGTTGGGATCAAATTTTGACAAAAGAGCTGCCTGAGCTGGAGGAAGACCTTTTCGATGCAGAAGAAGCGGCGGATCGCTATCGTTTTAAACGCGTTAAAGTCGTCTTGGCAAACACAGAGAAAAAGTTAGTAGCCATTGAGGAAGACATTAAAATGATGCTTCAAGAACTGGAAGACCTCCTTGATTCTGAAAAGCAAAGCCGTTTGGAAATTGAATCGATGCAGCCGGAATTGAAAGAACTTACTAAACTCCTTATTCAAAACCGCCATCAATATGGCAAAGCGGTCCGTGTTTTTGAACAAAGAGTGGGTGAATTGAAGGATAAGCTCAGTGAATATGAACAGTTAACCGATCAAGGGGATTACATCGAAGCCAATACCCTTGTGCAAACGATACGTCAAGAGACTACACAATTGCAGGAGGATGTCCATCACTTCCCTGATCGTTTGAAACAAGTGAAGATTGAATTACCTGAACAGCTGAAAGAGCTTAAAAGCGGTGTGGAAGAGATGAAGGCGGAAGGTTACCGCATCTCTCATTTCGATTTTCTTCCAGAGTTACATAACTATGAGCGGTCTCTGGAGGAAATGCTTGTGCAAATGGAGCAGGGAGACCAATCAGGGATTGAAGATGCTTTAACAGAAATTCAAACAAGAATCCAGGAAATGTATCAGCTGCTAGAAAGAGAAGCAGTGGCTCATCATTATGTGGAGAAGCAATTTGTACCACTTAAAGCTCAGTTGGATGAGTTGGAATATGTTTTGGCGGACACGGAGCGGGAATTAGAGGAAATACAACAAACGTATCAAGTGGAGGAAGGACATTTGGAGTCTCACCGAAGCTTGATCAAGTGGTTTAATCAAATGCGCAAACGCGTAACGAGTCTCGATTTCAGACGAGCAGATGGAGAAACCTCCTACGCCCTTCTCCGTGAAGAAGTGGAAGATACGGAGAAACAATTGCAAGAGCTCGAAGAACAGCATGGGTATTTCCATGAGCGTGTTCAAAACCTGAGAAAAGATGAACGAGAAGCTAAGCAGAAAATGACGAAGATGGAAAGCCTTCTTTTAGATACTCATCGTCGATTGAAGAGAAGCAATATCCCAGGAATCCCCACATCCATCTATGAAGATATGAAAGCAGCGAGCCATAAAGTGGATGAGGTATTTCAAAGTCTTGAAGCACAGCCGCTTGATATGGCTGTAGTCAATGAAAAACTGGATGAGGCAATGGAAATGACAGAGCAGTTGAGTCAGGATGCTGAAAAGATTATGGAAACAGCTCAGCTTGCAGAACGAGTGATTCAATGCGGCAATCGCTATCGAAGCAAATATCCAATCTTAGCAGCTAAACTCCTTGAAGCAGAGGAAAAATTCAGGTCTTATCACTATGATCAAGCACTGACGCTTGCTACAGAGGCCATTAAAGAAGTGGATCCGGCCGCGCTGTCCAAAATTGACAAAGAGGAAGAAGTCCTGGTTTAGGAAGTGGTTCAGTTGAAGAAGCGAATCATCATCGGATTAATTTCGGGAACAGTTCTCATATGGTCAAGTGTTCTTGCGGTTTTTTTTCTGACTTCGAATGCGAAGGTTTTAGATAGCAAGGAGCATGGTTTTACTAGGTCCATCCATACTGAAGGCAAAAGCTTGAATGATCAAATATCCGCTGATTTTTTTGAAAGAAACATAGAAGTGGACAATGAGGTACGAACGATCATTGGAGAAAAAACATTGACGAAAGACTGGGTCAACGATGTTCGTGAAGATGGAAAACTAAGTATCGATACCCTCCTTGAATCTCTTGAATTAAATGATACCGACAATAGTTAGGGTGAAGAGCATCTGCATAAAGCAGATGCTCTTTTATTGTTAATAGGGCAGGTGTTTCATTTGACTTCGTGTTATGATAAAATAATGAGCTGCAATTCGAAAATAAAGGAGTCAAAGCCCATGATTTACCTAGATAACAGTGCCACAACTCATCCACACTATGAAGTGTTGGAGAGTTTTCAAAAGGTCGCAGACCAATATTTTGCCAATCCCTCATCCGTTCATCGTTTCGGGAGTGAGGCTGAACGTCTATTGGATCGGTCGAGGAAACAAGCGGCCCAGCTTTTGAGCGTCGATCCTCAGGAAGTGATTTTCACATCCGGGGGGACCGAAGGAAATAACATGGCGATCAAAGGGATTGCGCTTCAACATCAAAATAGAGGGAAACATTTAGTTACGACTCTGATTGAACATCCTTCTGTGATGGAAGCATTCAAGGCACTGGAAACATTGGGTTTTGAAGTCACTTATATAAATGTTGATCAGAACGGGAAAGTTAATCCCGAAGATATTCAGCAAGCGTTAAGAGACGATACGATTCTTGTCAGCGTGATGAGTGTGAACAATGAGCTTGGTACCATTCAGCCCGTTCAAAAAATCGGGGAACTGCTCAAGGCTTACCCTAAAGTATTCTTTCATGTCGATCATGTTCAAGGGTTAGGAAAAATAGAGCTTTCCGTTAAAGAATGGGGCATTGACCTTTGTACCCTTTCCGGGCATAAGATTCATGGATTGAAAGGGACCGGGGCTCTACTCATGCAAAAGCATGTGCGTGTTTTTCCTCTGTTGCATGGAGGAAGCCAAGAAGCAGAGGTCAGAGCGGGAACAGAAAACCTACCTGGAACGGTAGCGTTTGTAAAAGCCCTGCGGCTGCTTCATGAAGATCACAAACAAAAAGTCAACCACTTACGTAGAATGAGAACAATACTATGGGAAGGGCTTATGCTTCGAGACTATTGTAAAATCAATTCACCGGAGGACGGGGCCCCTCATATAATAAATTTTTCCATTCCAGGATATAAACCCGAAGTCATTATTCACGCCCTAGGGGAAGAAGGGATTTTCATTTCCACTAAATCTGCCTGTTCTTCCAAACAGCCGGACGTGAGTGCTGTACTCAAGGCGTGTAACTTGGATTATGAGCGGACGACTTCTGCTTTACGCGTTAGTCTTTCTACAACGAATGAAAAAGATGAAATCGATCTGTTTTTGAAAAAGTTAGATCAAACAGTTGAAAACTTACAAGCGACGATGGGGTGAGCATAATGAATTTCGATCGGATTATGATTCGGTACGGTGAAATGGCGTTGAAAGGGAAAAATAGACGTGCATTTGAACAAAAACTGCAAAGCAATATTGCCATAAAGCTGAGAAAATATCCAAATACAACGATAAAGAAAACTCAAGGGCGCATGTTTGTCCTGCTGAATGGGGAAAAACCTCATGAAGTAATGAAAGAATGCCAGGAAGTATTCGGTATCCACAGCCTTAGTTTCGCTGTGATGGTGGAAAAAGAAGAAGAGCAAATGAAAGAAGCTGTGATGCTGGCATTTCATGACGCAAGGAATGCTCGCACGTTCAAGATATCATCAAAGCGTACGGACAAAACTTTCCCTATCCCTTCACAGGAGCTTAACCCATTATTAGGTGGACATATCCTGCGTCAAACGGAAGATGTAAAGGTCGATGTGCATAATCCTGATGTAGAAATAAAAGTAGAAGTTCGTCATGAGGGATGTTATGTTACGGCACAAGATTACCCAGGAGCGGGTGGTTTGCCGGTTGGTACGACAGGGAAGAGTTTGTTGATGCTTTCAGGCGGAATTGATAGTCCGGTCGCAGGTTATCTGACAATGAAACGCGGAGTTGAAATCGAAGCGATTCATTTCCATTCGCCTCCATACACAAGCGAACGGGCGAAACAGAAAGTCATCGATCTTGCTCAAGCTTTATCCAAGTTCGGTTCGAGAGTGAAAATTCACGTCATTCCATTTACGGCAATCCAGCAAAAAATTCATCGTGAAATGCCAGAAGGTTACAGCATGACAATCATGCGCCGAATGATGATGCGGATCAGTGAACAAGTGGCCGCTAGAAATGAACTTCTCTCCATCACTACAGGTGAAAGCTTAGGACAAGTAGCCAGTCAGACGATGGAAAGCATGAATACCATCAATGAGGTTACCAATTACCCAATTATCAGACCGCTTGTTTCTATGGACAAAATAGAGATTATTGATATTTCCAGGAAAATTGGAACGTATGACATTTCCATCCGCCCTTTTGAAGATTGCTGTACAGTTTTTGTGCCGAAAGCACCTAAGACGAAACCCACACGAAAAAATGCCAATTATTATGAATCTAATTCAGATTTCACCCGTGATATTGAAAAAGCATTGGAAGAATCCTATATCGTTGAAGTCTCCCCGGATCGACAATCGGGTCAACAAGACGACGAATTTGATGATTTACTGTAAATCATTTATCCTCTGGCCTCAAAGGCCAGGGGTTTTTTATTGTCTAGGAAATAATTAAATCTTAAGCTGTAGATCAATCGGTCGAAACTTGAACATTTCGCTACTGTAGCCCAGATACTTCTGTTTGCTCTTTCAATGGCTTGTACTTCAATTCTGTCCACATATAGATTATGGTATAGATAAAAGGAAGAAAGAGGGAGTGTTAAAAGTGAAGCTCTGGTATGGTGGAAAAATATATACGATGAAAAAAGAAGGAGAATGGGTGGAAGCGATTGTGACTTCCGGGGGAAAGGTGAAAGCAGTTGGCGATACACAGCTTTTATATCAAACCTACAAAGATCAAATCACAGAAGAACACGATTTAAAAGGGGCTGTCATGTATCCTGGATTTACGGATAGTCATTTACACATCATCGGCCATGGGGAACGCCTAATGAGGCTTGACCTTTCGTTTATGAAGTCGGCAGAAGAAGTGAAACAGGCGTTACAACAACATGCAGAACAACTGCAGCCTGGAGAATGGATCATTGGTGATGGTTGGAATGAAAATCAATGGGAAGAAAAACGCATCATACATAAAGATGAGCTTGATGAAATTTCTTCCGAACACCCGATGATGCTGACAAGGGTATGCCGACATGCCTTACTAGCTAACACAAAAGCGATGAACATGGCTGGAATTAAGAAAAGCACCCCAGATCCGCAGGGAGGGGTAATCGTAAGAGACGATCAAGGGGATGCGACTGGATATTTCCATGATCAGGCACAGGAACTTATTAAAGGTGCCATGCCTGAAGTTACACCTGAGTATCTAAGAAAAGCCACGGACTTAGCTGTTATGGATATGCATTCTTTTGGTCTTGTAGGCGGCCATAGTGAAGACTTGAATTATTATGGTGGTTTCAGAAAAACGTACGACGCTTTTCTGCATGTCATTGATGGAAAGGAAACAAAATTCCGGGCCCACCTTCTCATTCACCATGGTGTGATTGAACAGGTAGATCAAGAAGGGCTGGGATTCAAAAAAGGGACCAATTTTGTAGAATTAGGGGCGTTGAAAATTTTCTCTGATGGAGCGTTAGGCGGTAGGACGGCATGGTTAAAAGATGCGTATGCAGATGATCCGGAAAATCATGGAGTGGCCATCCACACGAATGAAGAGCTTGATCAACTTGTGAAAGAAGCAAGGAAAAGAGACATGCCAGTGGCTGTACACGCCATTGGTGACGGAGCTGTCGAAGCGGTGGCCAACGCCATTGCGTCCAATCCTCTTAAGAATGGGGAACGTGACCGTATTATTCATGCGCAAATTCTAAGTCCTGCGTTAATTCACCAATTGCAGCGCTTAAATATCGTTTTGGATATTCAGCCAACATTCGTTGCATCTGACTTTCCGTGGGTCATTGAACGCCTGGGGAACTTAAGGTTGAAAAATTCCTACTCCTGGAAAACGCTGTTGGATGCAGGAATTAAGTGTGCGGGAGGATCGGATGCCCCTATAGAGGAAATCAACCCTCTGCTTGGCATAAGAGCAGCCGTAGACAGAAGGGCATCTTATGATCACGCCGTTTATCAATCGGAAGAGAAGCTTACCGTTTATGAAGCCATTTCTCTTTATACGAAAGGGAGTGCTCAAGCGATCCACAAGGAGAATGAACAAGGGATGATTCAGGAAGGGTTCCTTGCTGACTTTACAGTATTAGATAGGGATCTTTTTGCATTGAAATCTCATGAACTCGCAGACGCTACGGTTACTATGACCGTTGTAGACGAAGAAATCGTATATCAGCGCTCCTGATTGCTTATCAAAACAAGTTATTAAACTATATGGCAGGATTGTGGAAGACTTGATTTCGAGATATTTGTGTGAGTGGATCGGGGCGGCAGGGAATGACTCGCTTTCCGCGGGAGCCGCGATGAGCCTCCTCGGGCTCCGTCCTGCGGGGTCTCCCCATTCCCCTCCGCCCCTTTATATTATGAGGTTCTCGAAATCTTTCTTAAAATAAACGGCCGAAATCTGAAATTAAGTTTTGATCAACCATGTCGTTTTAGTGATTTCAACCATAGAAACTGCACCAATAAGGCGAGGAAAAAGGGTCTGGGAAACGTCCGCATGTAAACCTAAAGGAGACATGAACGTGTGTGTTTTCTCTACTAACTGATCCAAAACAATCCAAATCGTCGTTTCCCTGACCCCGTATCCATGGCTAGGAATCGTCATTCATTATTTCATCTAGGCAAGGCTTCCTTTGACTTTTGATAGGTGCTCTTAGCAGTCCAATGGAAAGCGAGCGGTTTCCATTCGCCGCTATTCACTCATCAAACATCCCGAAACTTTGTCTTCCACAATCGGGAGCTTATCTGATAATATGGATATTTTTAACTAAAAAGGAACTTCCGATGTTTTGGAAGTTCCTTTTTCAGGTGTTAAAAGATATTATAGGAACGTACGTTTCACGCGGTCCCAGTACGTATTGTTTTTAAGTTTAACAGTCTTTATGACGTTTTCACTGAGGTTGATCGTGACGTCGTGAATGTTACGAACGGAAAAGGCTTCGTTATCCATGCCAATAATCGGATGGTCATTTCCATCTTGGCGGACTTTGAGTTTTAATGATCGTTCTCCGCTTAAAATAAAGGAAGAGCCGAGGGTACGGTAGCGGTTATTGTTAAGTGAAGCAAGCTCACTGATCTGGAAACACGGAAGTTTCGGATCCACAACCGCACCGTTGATGGATTTATTGTAAGCGGTGCTTCCAGTAGGAGTGGCAATTATTAAGCCGTCTCCACGGAAGGTTTCAAAATGCAAGTCATCGATGTGGACATCAATGACGATTGACTTGATCAACGTTGAGCGGACACTGCATTCATTAAGGCACATGAATGTGGATTCATTATTGATTGTTGTTTCAATGACTGGGAAGCGGCGTACTTCAACTTCAGAATTCGTCATCGCATCGATCATTTCATCATGATCATCGATGTCGAAGTCACAGTAAAGCCCTGCCTCATGCCCGGTTCGGATGCCTACATACAGGCAGTCTTGACGGAAACCGGTCTTACGAACAGCTTGCAAGAAGGTGCCATCTCCGCCTACAGCGATGATGATGTTAGCATCTGTGGAATTTTCAACGATATGAAAATCGTTGTCGCGAGCGAGTTGGAATAAGGACTCCAATTTATCATTTAATTCTTCCGTTTGTTGATAAAAAAAGTATAAATTTCTTCGTTGGTCGTTCATCTAGCATCCTCCTCTTATGTATAGCTTGATGTCATTTTATCATTTCATTCTTGAAACCGCACACAATTTTCAAACAAATCGGGAAAGTTTAACATTGTTGAATTGAAGGGTGGAATTCGATATGGTGGATATAGATGAAAACGTAAACGAAGGTTGGCGCATCATGTTTGATTCAAACAGCTGCGCCAATTTCTTTTGAAATGGTTCTATTAAGTATACCAAGCGAGAGCATGATTTTATTTTAAGGAGAATGATTATGAAGCAGGAACGAGTGGAAAAACTATTTCAATGGATTGATGATACTTCAACGGTCATATCCGAAGACTTGAATATCACCTATTTAGAAGCGATCGCAGAAACGATGGATGTCCTATTTAATGGACAGCCTTTTGATGATATGGGAGATTCTTTGCAGACCTTTCTTACGAATGAACTGGTTAAAGTGAAAAGAGAAGAATTTGAAAAAGAAGAAATACGAAAAGCTGTTCAACTGGCCATTCTAAAGGGCATGAAAGGAGCCACGCAACAGCAACATTTGATCACACCAGATTCGGTGGCCATGTTCATGGGTTATCTAGCTTCCAAATTGTTTGAAGGAAAAGAAAGCTTGAAACTCTTCGATCCAGCTTCGGGAAGCGGAAATTTAATTACTTCCGTCATGAACCAGCTGGATATGTCTCTACAAGCGTATGCCAGTGAAGTAGACCCTACGCTCATTCAGCTTGCCGTAGCGAATGCCAATCTGCAAAAAAATGAAATTGAATTCTTCCACCAGGACAGTCTTGCCCCTTTCTTAATGGAGCCTGTCGATTTTGTACTGGCTGATCTTCCTGTTGGTTATTATCCGGATGACGCTCAAGCAGCAAGATATAAGCTGAAAGCGGACGAAGGCTTGTCCTATGCCCATCATCTGTTTATTGAGCAGGGATTGAATTATACAAAAGAAGGCGGCTTCCTTATGTTCATTGTGCCGAACTTCCTTTTTGAGAGTGAGCAGTCTAAGGCGCTGAATGCATTCTTGCGTGAACATGCTCACATCGTTGGGATGCTTCAACTTTCTGATAGCTTATTCAAAGATGAAAAGCACGGAAAGAGCATTTTGATTTTACAAAAGAAAGGCCAAGAGACGAAGGCGCCGAAGCAGGCGTTATTAGCCAAGCTTCCTTCCTTCAAGAATCCGAATGGGATGGCGGATATTCTTACCCAGATGAACCAATGGTTTGATGAATATAAAAGAACGCAATTGTGAGAAAATAACGAATATAACAAGTAAACGTTATCATCGGTCAACAACCTTGAAATCGTTGAAAACGGGTGATTAAATGGTAGTGGTAGAAAATTACGAACCTAAATTCTAAGGGGATGAGCAACGTTGAGTAATAAAATTCTTGCTATAAATGCAGGTAGTTCATCACTGAAATTCCAACTGATTGAAATGCCTGAAGAAACTGTAATTACCAAAGGTCTAGTCGAGCGTATCGGCTTGAATGATGCTGTATTTACAATTGAAGTAAATGATGAAAAAGATGAAACCGTAACAGATATCCCTGATCATGGAGAAGCTGTAAAAATGCTTCTTGATAAATTGACAGCGAACGGAATCATCGATTCACTGGATGAGATCAATGGTGTGGGACACCGTGTTGTCCACGGAGGCGAGCGTTTCAGCGAGTCTGTACTCATCACTGATGAAGTGATCAAAGAAATTGAGGAAGTATCTGATTTGGCTCCATTGCATAACCCTGCAAACTTGACTGGAATCAACGCTTTCCGTGAAGTACTTCCGAACGTACCTCATGTAGCTGTGTTTGATACGGCATTCCACCAGTCCATGCCGGAACAGTCTTACCTATACAGCCTGCCATATGAGTACTATGAAGAATATGGGATCCGTAAGTATGGTTTCCATGGTACTTCTCACAAGTATGTTTCTGAACGTGCAGCAGAGATGCTGGGGCGCCCGGTAGAAGAGCTTCGCCTCCTATCCTGCCACCTAGGAAACGGTGCTAGTATTGCAGCTATTGAAGGCGGCAAATCCATCGATACATCTATGGGCTTCACACCACTAGCCGGGGTTACTATGGGGACTCGCTCTGGTAACATCGACCCTGCATTGATTCCATTCATCATGGAGAAAACAGGCAAAACAGCGAATGAAGTCATGAATGTATTGAACAAAGAAAGTGGTATGCTTGCTCTTTCTGGTTTCTCCAGTGACTTGAGAGATATCGAAAAGCGTGCAGAAGAAGGAGACGAGCGTGCGGAGCTCGCTCTTGAAGTCTTTTCCGCACGTATCCACAAATATATCGGTTCTTACGCAGCCCGTATGCACGGCATCGACGGAATTATTTTCACTGCCGGTGTCGGTGAGAATAGTGTTACTATGCGTGAACGTGTGTTGAAAGGCCTTGAGTTCATGGGCGTTTATTGGGACCCTGCTCTTAACAAAGTTCGTGGAAAAGAAGCCTTTGTAAACTACCCTCACTCCCCTGTGAAGGTCATGATTATTCCAACAAACGAAGAAGTCATGATTGCTCGTGACACGGTTGAAAAAGGATTATAATAGAAAAAGCAATCGTACCTAGGGTACGATTGCTTTTTTTTGAGCTTTCAGTCTACAATATATGGTAAGAAACAAAGACGAGGAGGGAGCGCTTTGTCACACCAACGCATACGTACGGAGTTAAAGACATGGTTAGAGCAATACCAGCAGTATCAGCCGAATGATTTTGAAATGGTTTATGATCATTGGGTACAACAAAATTTGATGAATGTGGATCCTCAAGTGAAAAAAGCATTTTTCTCAAAATTAGATGCCTGGTTCTTCCATACGCATGCTTTTTTACAAGGAACCTCCTATCAATATGAGGCTAGAGAACGAATACTAACGGTGGGAAGAATTTTTTCCAATAAGATTGAAAAAATCGAAGATATGGAGAAAGAGTTGACCGTAGAACAGTTGACCTACATAGCCGAGCAGCAGATGGCTCGGGGGAGACTTTATTCCTTTGCCCAGGGTGGCTTGACAGGAGCAGGTGGCTGGCTTTTCCTAGGGATGGATTACCCTCTGATGATGTTAATGAACCTAAGAGCCATTCAACTGATTGGTTTGACATTTGGTCATGAGATGAACCACCCTTACGAAATGATGATCTCCCTCAAAGTTTTCCATGCCGCTACCTTACCGAAAAGACTGAAAGCGAGTGCTTGGAATGATTTAATTGAAGAAGTGGAGAAGAAAGAGCACCCCTATATTTTTGCAGGTGAGGACCAATTGACAGATGAAGGTTGGATGGAACAACCGATGAAACAATGTTTCAAATCCTTATTCATCCTCATGTTCAGAAAAAAGCTCATTCAAGGTTTACCATTCATCAGTATTGCGATAGGGGCTTATTCAAACTATCATTTAACAAAACAAGTGACAGAGTTCGCCATGAAGTTTTATCAATACCGTCATCTTATGAACAAGGAAGGAGCGTCTTGATTGACCGTAGAAGAACATAAAGCAAGGGCAAGTGATTCAATTTCCTGCCTTGTACTCACAGTGAGCGACACACGCACAGAAGAAACGGACAAAAGCGGTAAGCTAATGATCGATAAGCTTACAGATGAAGGGCACAAAGTGAGTGAATACCATATTGTGAAAGATGAACAAAGTCAAATTCGTGACTATATGCAACGAGGAGTGGACGACCCAAAAATCGACGCAGTTTTAATAAACGGCGGTACAGGGATGGCTAAAAGGGATGTAACGATTGAAGTGATCGAAAAGGTGCTGAATAAAGAGATGCCTGGTTTCGGAGAGATCTTCAGAATGCTTAGCTACACAGAAGATATTGGATCTGCAGCTATCTTATCCCGGGCTATCGCTGGTGTATCCGGACGAACGGCTGTTTTCTCAACCCCAGGTTCTTCTGGTGCTGTCACACTTGCGATGGATCGATTAATTCTTCCTGAACTTCCACACATTGTTGGAGAACTGAATAAAGACAAATAAAAGAGCCCCGAAACAGGGCTCTTTTATTTGTCTTGGCTTTCTTCCGTGTCATCCGGTCGAACAACAAGCACATCGCAGGTAGCGTATCTTGTTATGTGTTCGGACACACTACCGATAAAGAAACGTTCCATTGCATTTAAACCAGTTGCACCACAGATGATAAGGTCAGCATTATATTTCGGAGCGACATCTTTAGCAATTTTAACTTTTGGAGAACCGTATTCAACATCAACAACTACATTCTTCACACCGGCTTTTTCTGCTTTTTCCTGGTAGTCATTTAATAATTCGGTCGCATATTGTTCGGCACGGATCGCAAGGGATCGGTCATAAGCTTCTACGGTCGCAAAGGCTCTAGTATCCACCACGTGAGCTAAAACCAGCTTCGCCTCATTCCGGTTCGCAATGTCAATGGCTTTATTAAATGCCACTTCTGCCGTAACGGAACCGTCGACCGCCACTACAATATCTTTGTATTCAAAAGTCATGCTGGATGCCTCCTCTCTTTTCTATATCTTTATTATATCATGCCTGTTTATTGGATAGACGCTCAAGTCGCGCATAACTTTAACAATTTTTCGAAAACTAAACAAGGGAGGTGTTTACATGAAGAAACCGAAGAATCCAATCGAAAGAGAAAAAGAGATGGAACAGGAACAACAACTCATGCAGGCGATGAATGAAAGTTACCAATCTGGAAGTAAAAAAGAAGATTCACGTTAATAAAAGCCCCAACAGCCCTAAGCTGTTGGGGCAATGAAATTATTATTTTTTTATAAAAATAGGGTAAACCGTAAAGATGACCAAGAATGTTAAGAATCCTGGAGACCATTCATCCGGAAGAAGGAAATAAAGCAGGCTCCCTGCCATAATCGCTCCCATAGCTAAGCTGTTCACATAGCGTGGCTTCGTCAATAGAGTCAAATCTTCTTCACTCAAATAGTTTCTTTTTACAATGAGGTAATCACTGCAGATAACAGCTGATATCGGGATGATCAACCCGCCAAGCAAAGAGATAAATGATTCTGCTTCATTTACAAGGGCAGGGAAACCACTAAGGCACACACCTACTGAACCGAAGGTAATGGCAGCTTGAACTCTAGAAAGTTTTGGGAAGGTATTCAAAAGGCTGAATCCCCCTGTATAAGCATTACTTACATTAATGCTGATCATGGAAATGATGGCTGTCCCTGTAATAATCGCTATAAGAAGCGGGGAATTTGTCAAGTCCGTGGAGGATACATAAGGGTTAATATTGTGAAACAGATAGGCGGATGCACACCCGATAACCGCTGTAATAAAGAAGCCGATTCCATTACCAATGAGTAATCCATAAAACCCTTGAGAAGGGGATTTTGCATACCTTGTCATATCCGCTGATGCGCTTACGCCTGATACATATTGAACAAAAGCAAGGCTTGCAAAAAAGAACATGGAGGAGAATGACCCTTCCAAGCCTCCATTTTGAAGCACCATCAGTGAATCAGGTGTTTGATTTGTAGTAAAGTAAACATACAAGATCGTTGCTTCACCCAGGAGCAATAAAGGTAAAAAATAGCTCATGGCTTGTTTTACCGCATTAAAACCAACGATCGCAAGTGTAACCATGAGAATAGAAAGTGGTATAGAATAGACCCAAAACGGGAGATCTATACCTGTTAAACGTAAGATGAGTTGTTGGATGACATAAGTGCCGCCGATGGTTTGTACACTGAACCAATAAAGGGAAGTGAGGGTTCGGATCGGTGCAGATAAATAACGGGTTCCATTTACTCCAAGAATTGTACGAAGTGCATATTGAGCCGGGATGCCAAGTCTAGCACCTGGTAAGGATAAAAAGGATACAAGTAAGAAGCCGAGGAGTGCTCCGATACTCGTGGAGATGACTCCTGTCCAGAACGAAAGTCCTCCTTCCAAGACAGCTAATGCGGGAACGAGGAAGTTTCCTGCATTCGCAGCTATGGCAATCTGTATGAAAGCAAAGCGGTACCAGGGTGTATCCCGTCTGTCGACAGGGACAGCTTCTAAACCATACTGTTCGATCACATGTTTCCGTGGTGCATAAGCTTTCAAAACGTTCACGTCCTTTCTGACCCAATCATTGTACAGAAAGGTGACTCATGTGTAAATGAAAATAGAGACTCAAGGAGGTTTGGAAAGATGAGACATGCACTGATTACAGCTGGCACCAAGGGGCTTGGAAGAAAAGTAGCCGAGCATATGCTGAAACAAAATCATTCCATTACCGTTACATATAGAAATGACGAGGCTAAAGCCCTCTCTTTACTCGATGATTTTCCAGATGACCATGACAGAATTCAAATCATACAGGCTGATGTGACAGTGAAAGAAGATATTCATCGCCTTACAGAGAAAACATTGAAGCGCTTTGGCAGGGTGGATTATTTAATTAATAATGCCGGGCCTTATATCTTTGAACGAAAAAAACTGATGGACTACACAGAAGAGGAATGGAACTCGATGATCCGAGGAAACCTTGATGCTGTTTTTTACCTTATGAAAGCCACTGTTCCTCATATGAGAAAGCAAAATTTCGGCAGAATCATTAATTATGGGTTCCAAGGAGCTCAATCTGCTTCAGGGTGGATCTATCGTTCTGCTTTTGCTGCAGCCAAAGTTGGGCTTGTTTCCTTAACTAAAACCATTGCTTATGAAGAAGCAGAATATGGAATCACATCAAATATGATATGTCCGGGAAACATAATAGGAGAGTGGAAGGAATCCTGCATTGAGGTGAGCAGAAAAACCAAAGATGAAGAAACCCCGATTGGAAGGCCAGGAACGGGAGAAGATGTAGCACGAACCATTGATTTTTTATGTCAAGAAGACTCGGATATGATTACAGGTACGATTTATGAAGTCACCGGGGGATTGGACGTTATTCACAGACACCGGTAATGGATAAAGTAAGGATCAAATTTTGTAGTATCTTCATCACATGTAAAAGATTTGGTACAATGAAAGGGCTTTCTTAAATCTTTGGTTGACTTTAATGCCAAGCACTATGAGAAGAAGCAATATTCATAAGTGGAACAAGGAGGTTGGATTGCGGTGAAAATAGGAGTACCAAAAGAAGTGAAAAATAATGAAAATCGTATAGCGATGACGCCTGCAGGAGTGGTCAGCTTAACCAATGCAGGACATGAAGTGTTTGTAGAAACACATGCGGGATTAGGTTCAGGATTCACCGATGATCAGTACAGAGAAGCAGGTGCTACAATCGTTGAGTCAGCTCAGAAAGCATGGAGTCAGGAAATGGTCATGAAAGTGAAAGAACCGGTTCCAGGAGAGTACGACTATTTTTATGAAGGCTTAATCTTATTTACTTACTTACACTTAGCGCCGGAATCTGAATTGACGAAAGCACTCGTAAATAAGAAAGTGATTTCAATTGCCTATGAAACCGTACAACTACCGAACGGATCATTACCGCTTTTAACACCTATGAGTGAAGTAGCAGGAAGAATGGCTTCCCAAATCGGTGCTCAATACCTTGAAAAATCAAAAGGCGGAAAAGGAATTCTTTTAGGGGGCATCCCTGGTGTACGTCGCGGGAGAGTCACAGTGATCGGCGGTGGAGTTGTAGGAACGAATGCAGCTAAAATCGCCATGGGTCTGGGAGCCGATGTCACCATTATTGACCTCAACCCTGAGCGTCTGCGTCAACTTGATGATATTTTTGGTTCTGATATCAACACGTTGATGTCAAACCCGCTTAATATTCAAGAGGCCTTGGAAGAGTCTGACCTTGTCATTGGAGCCGTCCTTATACCAGGAGCTAAAGCGCCAAGCCTTGTTACAGAAGATATGGTCAAATCGATGAAAGAAGGGTCTGTCATTGTGGATGTAGCCATCGACCAGGGAGGCATTTTCGAAACGACCGACCGAATCACCACTCATGATGATCCCACTTATGAAAAGCATGGGGTGCTTCACTATGCGGTAGCAAACATGCCGGGAGCCGTCCCGAGAACGTCCACGATCGGGTTAACGAATGTAACGGTTCCTTACGCTCTTCAGTTAGCGAATAAGGGGTACGTGAGGGCCTGTCAAGAAAACGAGGCACTCTATAAAGGTCTCAACACGCTTGACGGACATGTGACCTACAAAGCGGTCGCCGAGGCTCAAGGTCTTGAATATACAGATGCCAAGCAACTTTTTAATAAATAATGATTTAAAAAAAGAGCGCGGACTCCACGTCCACGCTCTTTTCATATTTACGATACCATTCTTACACAATATGGTTGAATTGTGTAAGACTTGATTTCGAGATGTTACGGGGTTCGTTTGCCTTGCCGTTCGGCTTATGACAGTCGTCTCTCCCAGGGCGATTCCGCATTTGTACACTTTCCTGTGGGGGAGCGCCGAGCTGAAAGCGAGCTATTCCCCGCAGCCCCTATCCACTCAACAAAAGTATCGAAACTGAGTTTTCAAGAATAGGGAGCATTTACGGAATATTGATCACTAATGGTGTTCTTTAGGCAGATTTGATGTGATTTTGGTTTGTATCTTTTGTGTCTGCATCCTTCTGTTTTCTGAAGATGGTTGCAATGATGGGACCGGAAATGTTGTGCCAAACACTGAAAATGGCACTTGGCACAGCTGCGAGCGGGTTGAAGTGTACAGCTGCGAGCGAAGCTCCGAGACCAGAATTTTGCATGCCAACCTCAATGGAAATGGCTCGTTGTTTTGCCGGCTCCATGTTAAACAACTTCCCTAAACCATAGCCAGCTAAGTAACCGAGGAGGTTATGGACGACGACGATCGCGAATATAGCTGCCCCTGTCTCGGCAATTTGAGATTGATTGACACTCACGACTGCAGCTACGATGGCTACAATACTAATAACCGATACAAGTGGGAGGGCCTTGACCGTTGCTTGTACTTTATTCTTGAAAATGGCTTGGACAATAAGTCCTAGAAGAATCGGAATAAGAACGACCTTAACGATGGATACGAATAGGTCTCCTGCTGAAACTGGAAGCCATTGGCTTGCAAATACCCAAACGAGTAAAGGGGTGAAAAGAGGCGCCAACAGAGTTGATACAGCTGTAATAGAAACGGAAAGAGCCGTGTCACCTTTGGAGAGATAAGTCATAACATTGGAAGAAGTTCCGCCTGGACAACATCCCACAAGAATGACACCTACCGCTACTTCTGTCGATACGGGCAGGATGGTCACTAGGAGAAAAGCGAGAAGCGGCATAAGCGTAAACTGTGCCCCCACCCCGATGGCTACATCTTTCGGTCTTTTGAAAACCTCCTGGAAGTCTTGTTTAGATAGAGTCAATCCCATCCCAAACATGATAATTCCTAATAAGGGAACAATATATGGGGCAATCCATGTGAATCCTCCTGGAAGATAAAAAGATAAGGCCGCAAAAAGGAGGACCCAGACAGCGAAAGTGCTGCCTGCAAATTGACTTACTTTTTCTAATGTTTTCATCTGTTTCAACTCCTTATGTAAAAGATATTTTCTGATTATACGCTCTTTTCAGAAAAAACAAAGGTTCAAAGAAGAGAAAAAAATGAAAAAAATAAGATAAGGCCGAGGATTTGAGATTCTTTTGAATTCTGCGTAAAATAAAAAGAAAAAAGATGAAACCTTTTATAAATGCGACACGTACATACAGGTACACAGGGTCACAGTTGAAGGAGAGGTGAAGATTTGGGTTTCTTTTCTAGATTGTTTTCAAAGAGTGAAAAGCAGGAACCAGAAGTGAAAGAGCGAACACCGTTGAATATCCAAGTCGGTGACATTGTTACGTACGATCTTGTGGACTATGAAGTTGTTGGTAAGATTACGTATCGGGACGGTGGTTATGAGTGGTTTTCTTATCAGCTATTGGAAGGTGATCAAACGAAATGGCTCGCTGCTGAAATGGATGATGAGCTGGAACTAGGGGTGTATGAGACGGTAAAACTCCCTGTTTCCTTGCCCTTCCCTAAAAAACTCGAATACGAGGGTCAAACCTTTTTTAAAGATGAAGAAGGAGAAGCACGCGTAACGGGAGAAGGAAGAAGCAAAAACATCAATGGACGTACCTCTCGATATGCGGAGTATATTTCTGAAGATGAAGAAACATATCTAAGCCTTGAATCATGGGGCAGTGAAGTAGAAGTAAGTGTTGGGTATGACATCGAAGCATATGAAATCAAAATACTAGCAGGTTCAAAATAAGGAGGAAAAAATATGTTTAAATTTTTTAATCGTGTAAAAACAGTTGTAGGTTCTGAGTTGAACTCCATGTTGGATAAAGCAGAAGACCCTGTGAAAATGCTGGACCAATTCATGCGTGATATGGAGAACGACATCCGTGAAGCTGAAAGTGCGGTAGCGAAGCAAATTGCGAATGAAAAAATGTTGAAACGTAAATATGATGATTCTCAGGCTCTTGTGGATAAGCGTATGCAGCAGGCGGAAAAAGCCATTGAGGCAGGAAATGAAGATTTGGCTCGCCGCGCACTGGAAGATAAGAAGAACCATCAGGATCAAGCAGATCAATTCAAGGCTTCTTGGGAACGTGCTCAGCAGGATGCGAATAACCTTCGTCAAAAACTAGATGAAATGAAGAAGGAATATCAGGAAATGAAGTTGAAGAAAGATTCTTTGAAAGCACGTGCAGAGTCTGCGAAAACGCGTACTAAAATGAACCGCACCATGTCAAACATTGGTGGGGATGAGTCACGACAAGGTTTTGAACGCATGGAAGAAAAAGTCATGCACTATGAAGCTGAAGCTGAAACAAGTGAGGATATGTCCTCACAGAGCCGCTCCTTAGACGACGAATTCGAGGATTTGGATAATAAAGATAGCGTGGACAGTGAGTTAGAAGAACTGAAGAAAAAGATGAACAAAGAATAATCTCTGGTCCAACATTCGTGCCTGGCCAAGTGGTCAGGCACGGCTATTTTATGGTCTGGAAAAATAACAAAGTCCGAGTCGTGGATGGATTGTCCGTAATAGTGACGGCATCCGGCTCTAGCGCTCAGTGCAGCCTGAGCCTTTGTCCTTTGGAAGGAGGGTGTATGTTGAAAGATTATGCAGGGATCATAGTCGTAGGAATCATTGCCTTTTTCTTATTGTTCAATGTATTCGGCGGAAATGACCAAAGAGGAATGTCAGGTTCTTATACCGAAGATACATATGGTGAACTGCCCTCAGAGCCTGATCGGTCAGAGATTCTAAGTGGAATAGAAAATTCGGAAGCCAACGATATTGAATCACTGATTCAGGATCATTTCCCTCTATTGGATACGGTCAGATCCGATCAGGGCATCTCAAGAATTTATATGACAAAAGAATTGTCGTTAACCGAGGTGTCAGATTCTTTGACCTCAGTTATTCCCCCAGAAGAAATAAGTGAAAAGCAGGAAAATAAGCAAGCCCTCATTTATCCTGATCATTTTGTGATCCTCCAGGAAAGTACGGAGGAACCTGGTGTGATTACAATTGAACTTGCATCCGATGATTTTGTGAGGAATCATTATTCTCCTGGTTTCTTTAGTGGTTTATTTTTAGGATCTATTCTGAACCGTTCGTTGGGGTCTAACGACTGGTATGATCGGCGAAGGGCGAATTGCCAACAAACAGGGAACTGTTATGGTGGATATGGGATGTACGGGAATTATAATTCAGGCGGAACCACTTCTATGAGAGGGTCCTCGAACCGTGGTGGAGGCCCTGGTACAGGAAAATAAAGGAGGTTATTTTAATGGAACCATTTTTGGCTACGTTAGGCTATTTTGTGATGGCGGTTGTGATTGTTGTTCTTGGATTGGTTATCTTCGAATGGTTAACTAGGCAGTATAAGGATTGGGAAGAGGTAAAGCAAGGGAATCAGGCTGTTGCAATGTCCATCGCAGGAAAAATCATCGGCATCTGTATTGTTCTGTCGTTTGCAATCTATCATAGTTTTACTGTATGGGATACGTTGATTTGGGGAGCGTACGGGGTTGTCCTTCAAATGATTGCCTACCTTTTATTTGAATTGTTCACACGTAAGTTTTCTGTTGAAACGAAATTGAAGGAAAATAACACAGCGGTCGGAATCATCACGATGGGGGTATCGATCGGTCTAGCCTTCGTTATTGGTGCGTCGATTACATAACGGCGTCAGAACAACTGAGAGAAGCCACTATGAACCATTCTCATAGTGGCTTTTTAACATACAAGTTTAAGTGGAGTGAACGAAAGTGGAAGCGAATATTAGAAAGAGTCATTTTATTTACTGGGCCTCAGGCATTGTTTCCATATGCGGCATTATATTTGAAGTGTTATTTGGGGCGCTCGGATCGTACATTCTCGGTGATGGTGTAAAGCAGTACACGTTGACGATCAGCTTGTTCCTTACCGGGATGGGGATTGGTGCGAGTATAAGTGAGAGAGTAATGAAACAATTGATCGTCACGTTCATTTGGATTGAATTCATGGTCGCACTAATCGGAGGCTTTTCAAGCTTCACGATGTTTGGTATGACGGCTTTTGCTCCTGCAGGTACAGATGCACTGTTTCTATATCTAGTAACATTTACCATTGGGGCTCTGACCGGCCTTGAGCTGCCGATTCTTATTAGAAAAGCGAATGAGATAGGTGTGGAGCTCAACAGAAGTACGGCCAGGGTGTTGTTTTCTGATTATGCCGGTGGGTTGATTGGTGGTCTCCTTTTTGCTTTCTATCTCAGACCACAAATGGGTATGGTGAAAAGCGCCTTTTTTGTTGCTTGTATTAATTTAGCTGTTGCTGTATTGGTCCTGTATTTATTCCGGTCTGAAATTAAGAGGTTCTCCGTTCATTTGACAGGGGCAATCATCATTGGAACTCTTCTTATTGGTGGGCTGTTTTTCGGTGAAGAAATGGCCTTCTCTTTCGAACAGAAGCTATATAAAGATCCCATTATTCATATGGAAGAGAGTGTTTATCAACGGATCGTACTTACAAAGGAGCAGGGAGATACACGTCTATTCTTAAACGGATCCTTGCAATTCAGTTCAACCGATGAACATCGGTATCATGAAACGCTTGTCCACCCACCAGTCGCCTTTTCTGACAAACAAGACAATGTTCTTATCCTAGGTGGGGGAGATGGGATTGCGGCTAAGGAGTTATTAAAGTATCAGGAAATCAAAGAAATTACGCTCGTTGACCTTGATCCTGCTGTCACAAACCTTGCACGAACCAATTTTCATCTGCTGCAAGTAAATAAGGGAGCTCTAGATGATCCAAGGGTTAACGTATTAAATAAAGACGCGTTCAAGTTTTTAGAGGATGCGGATCAATTTTATGATGTAATTATTATCGACCTTCCTGATCCGAATAACGAAAGTCTGAACAAACTCTATACGCGGGAATTTTATTCTTTAGTGAGAAACCATTTATCACCTGGAGGGGCAGTGATGATCCAGGCAACAAGTCCGCTTTTTGCGACAGAAGTGTACTGGACGATTGATAAAACGGTGGCCTCCACAGGACTGTACACAGAAAATTTCCATGTGGATGTTCCGAGCTTCGGAAATTGGGGATTCATTATGGCCGCAAGGGAACCGCTTGCGATCGAAGAGGTCGAATTTACTGTGGAAACTGAATTTCTGACAGAGGAAGTTTTTCAATCCATGACAGTGTTTGGAAAAGATGAAGATGGGGAAATCTTGAATGGAGAAGGCCAAGTGGTCAAGTTGGAACCCAATACCTTAATTAATCCACATCTCATTCAAAAGTATGAACAAGCTTGGCGAAACTATTGAATCAGCAAAGTTTAAAAGGAGTGTTATGGATGAAAGTTTCTTATCATGGTCATGCTGTTGTGAAAGTTGAAGCAAATGGAAAGACGATTCTTTTTGATCCGTTCATTTCGGACAACGGGAATACAGATCTGGATGCTGACCAAGTAAAAGCAGATGTGATTTTGCTCACTCATGGTCACAACGATCACGTTGGGGATACATTTGAGATTGCAAAAAGAAATGATGCACAAGTCATCGCTCCGTTCGAGTTAGCTACTTATCTTGGAAATAAAGGCCTGAACGCTCATCCTATGTATATCGGTGGAGGTCATGAATTCGATTTTGGGCATGTGAAATTCACCCAAGCTTTTCATGGTTCTTCTTATCAGGAAGAGGATGGAACGATCGTGTATACAGGGATGCCTACAGGAATTTTACTAACGATTGATGGAAAGACCATTTATCACGCCGGAGACACCGGTTTATTCTCTGATATGAAGATGATTGGGGAACGTAATGATATTGACCTTGCTTTCCTTCCTATTGGCGACAATTTCACAATGGGACCATCTGATGCGCTCGTCGCTGCTGAATGGCTCCAAGCGAAACAGGTCGTGCCTGTTCACTACAACACGTTTGATTTAATTGCTCAGGACGGGGATGCATTTGCTCAAGAAGTGAAACCAGGAAAAGGACATGCATTAAAGCCGGGAGAATCTATTGACCTCTAAGAATAAGAGACTCAAAGCCGTTTGTCTACTCAGGGACAAACGGCTTTTTTTCTGAAACTTCAGGAAGAAATTGCGGATCATCTGTATCAACTGTATAATAACAATTAAAAGAAATTGGATTAGTACAGTTAGAAAGTTTGGTGGGCATATGGCAACAAAACACGAACAGATCCTGGAACACATTGAATCCCTTTCGGTCGGCAGCAAAATATCTGTCAGAAGAATAGCGAAAGCATTGAATGTCAGTGAAGGTACAGCCTACAGGGCAATCAAAGAAGCGGAGAACCAGGACCTTGTCAGCACGATGGAACGTGTCGGAACCATCAGAATTGAAAAGAAGAAAAAAGAGAACATAGAAAAATTGACGTTTGCTGAAATTGTGAATGTCGTCGATGGGCAAGTCCTTGGAGGACGCGAAGGTTTATATAAAACCCTAAGTAAATTCGTCATAGGTGCGATGAAGCTTGAAGCGATGATGCGTTATACGGAAGCGGGTTCTCTTCTTATTGTAGGAAACCGGACAAATGCTCATGAGCTTGCAGTGAAAGAAGGGGCGGCTGTTTTAATTACAGGTGGATTCGATACGAGTGAAGCGGTTAAAAAGCTGGCTGATGAAAAGAAGCTTCCCGTCATTTCTACCAGTTATGATACATTTACAGTCGCAACGATGATCAATAGAGCCATCTATGATCAATTAATTAAAAAAGAAATTGTACTTGTCGATGATATTTATACTTCTTATGAGGAATCAAAGTTCTTGCAATCATCGGATGCAGTTGCCAGGTGGCATGAATTTAACACAGCCACAGGGCATAGCCGCTATCCTGTCGTAGATCAGCAGAATCGTGTGGTTGGCATCGTCACTTCAAGAGATGTAATTGGAAAGGATAAAGAGACGCGGATTGAAAAAGTCATGACACGAAACCCGATGACCGTCCATGCCAAAACCTCCCTTGCGAACGCTGCCCATGTCATGGTTTGGGAAGGGATTGAACTAATGCCCGTTGTCGATCCTTCCCATAAACTTCAAGGGATCATTTCCCGTCAGGATGTGTTGAAAGCACTGCAGCATATCCAAAGGCAGCCTCAGGTAGGCGAAACAATTGATGATCTTGCGACAAATCGCATGGAAGTCATCACAGAAGATGACTCAACACCTGTTTGGCAAACGAAAGTAACACCTCAAATGACGAATCCTCTTGGTACGATGTCCTATGGTGTTTTCATTTCGTTAATCACAGAAGCGTCGAGTCGATTATTAAGGAAGTATAAAAAAGGCGATCTTGTTGTTGAAAACATTTCTGTCTATTTCATTAAGCCCGTTCAAATCGAAAGTGATATAGAAGTGCGGCCTCAAATTCTTGAGGTCGGAAGGAAATTCGCAAAAGTAGACATTGAGGTTCACCATGAAAAATCTATCGTTGGAAAAGCTCTTCTAATGGCACAGCTCATTGATCGATAAAAAAAGTCGCTGAACAACAGCGACTTTTTCTTAGACATTCATGATTGAGGGCTTGTGCGGTGCTTTTGAAATTCTGCCTGATAATGCTTGCTTGATTTCCATCCCAGCCGGGCTTGGAAAATACCGAAGGCAATGAATACGATACCTACAAAAAGTGAAAGTTTCGTTTGGTAGAATACATACTGGTTAATCCCAAAAAAGAAAATGAAACTTCCAAGGAATAGTTTGGATTTACTATTTAAGTATTCTTGAGTTAGAGGGTCATTGGAACGGACAATCATCACCTTGTAGTAGATATAAAGTACAAAAGAGACTAATATAAGGATCGGAAAAATAATCATTTGATCGACTCCTGCGTTTAAATTTCCCTTTTATTGTAGCTTGTTTCTTCGGAAAAGGCTACCTGTACGGAGAATTCTATAATTAAATGACACGGAAAGCAAAAGAGGAGGACTTTTTTATGAGTAAGCAAGCCATTATGAAAGCTATCAAGGATCACGAAGTTATCATCATCCATCGTCATGTCCGTCCAGACCCGGATGCCTATGGATCGCAGGCTGGTTTAGCTACATTGATTCAAGCCACTTTTCCACAAAAACAAGTATGGATCACCGGCACAGCGGAACCCTCTCTGGAGTTCCTTACTATGATGGATGAGGTGCCTGATGAAGTTTTTAAAGGAGCTCTTACAATCGTGTGTGATACTGCAAACCAGGCTCGTATCGATGATCAGCGTTATGATCAGGGAGACCTTTTAATAAAAATCGATCATCACCCAGAAGTAGATGCTTATGGAGATATCCAATGGGTGGATACAACAGCAAGCTCCACTTCAGAAATGATCTATCAATTGTACTCTGAGTTTGCAGAGGAAGGATTGGTCCTTACTGATGAGGCAGCTCGACTTCTATATGCAGGGATTGTCGGGGATACAGGGAGGTTCCTTTTTCCGAGTACGACGAAACAGACGCTGTCTTACGCAGCTAACCTTGTGAATTTTGAGTTCGATCGACCAGCGTTATATAACGAAATGTATAAGACTCCTGTTCATGTCGCCAAGCTGAAAGGATATGTTTTACAAAATTTCACCGTTAATGAAGCTGGGTATTCAACCATCCGTCTCGATCGTAAAACGTTGGATGAGTTTAACGTTTCTCCTTCGGAAACGAGTCAGCTCGTAGGTTTGCTAGGAGACGTAGAAGGAATGCTTGCGTGGGCATTTTTCGTGGAAGAAGAAGATACCATCCGTGTTCGTTTACGCTCAAAAGGGCCGGTGATAAATGGGATCGCAGCCAACCATAATGGAGGAGGGCACCCGATGGCCTCAGGCGCTTCTGCTTCTTCATGGGATGAAACCGATGAAATTGCAAAAGAACTTGAAGCGGTATGTCTGAAGTATAAGAATGAGCAGGCGGAATAAGCCTGCTCAGATTCCTATCGTTTTAATTTAATTTCGAGATGCAAATTCATGGTTTCAGAGACAATTAATCTCGTCACTTTCAACTCATAAGTGAAATCATCGACGACATAGTTTTTATTTTCAATCGTCGAGATGATGAGATCCACTTGATCAGCAACGATGGAGACATCCTTACCGGATACCGTCACCAGTTGATCTTTGACCAAAGCATCAAGCTGGTGCTGGGTCAACAGGTCGATCTCAAGTTTTTTTGCATTTGTAAACACCACGCTTATTTCTTTGACACTCATGGGCGTGCCTTCTGATCCTTGATCCTGATTGTTTAGGAGTGTTTCATATTTAGCTTCCCATTCACTTAGTCGGGCTGTCATTTCTATATGTTCTTCTGTGTATTTTTGCTGCAGTTGGCCATGAACGTAAATGAAAAAGGCATAACCAATAATCGCTCCTAAAACAAGACCCGCAAAAAAACGTCTCCATTCCTTGTTTTTATGGTAGGCTGGAAAGTGCATTACGTCACCTCATCACCCAGTAACCATTCAAAAAGAAGCAGTGCTGTTTTCACTCCACCCATGGCGGCGATAATGATCATCACTTGCTTGAAGATATCAAACGTGGAACCATCAAAGATTCCTTTTTCGAAATTGCTTATGGCATCAAATGTTCCGCCGATGGCTGCTACAATGGCCCAAATCCTCAAGCCTTTTGCTATCCGAAACATGGATGTCAAAGCGGCTTCCCCTGTTAATAAACTTCCTATACTTCCGATAATGGTTCCACCAACGATGACTCCGAACGCGATAAAGAAGCATTGAATCATGGATATGACTAAACGATCTTCCATCTTGTCCCTCTTTTCGCTGTCTGAAAATAGTCTCTTACCTAACCATTATTCTTTAAATCCTCTCTTTATGCAGAAGGCTTTCATCCAATCCCCAGAGTAGCTATAATTTACATGAAAGAAGGTGTTCGAAATGACGTTTACCCATTTGAATGTGCAATCAGGTTATAGCTTGATGAACAGTACGATTAAAATCAAGGACCTTGTACGAACAGCCAAAGAATCTGGATTTGGTGCTGTTGCCCTTACTGATCAGGATACGATGAGCGGAGCGGTCTCTTTTTATGAGGAATGTAGGAACGAAGGAATAAAGCCAATCATTGGTCTGAAGACCACTGTCATTGATCAAACACTCTCCTTTCCGATGATTTTGTTGGCGGAAACAACCGGGGGTTACCACAACCTGCTTGAAATAAGTACAATCGTTCAAACAGAAAAGGAAAACATAACACTTGAGCAATTGGCTATGTACAAAGAAGGTTTGATTTTTATCCAAATGACTTCAAGTTCTCCGTGGGCCGAGTCGATCGCTAATCGTATGACTGACAAAATAGAGACATCTAGAGAGCGCTGGGTGAATCTATTAGGAATGAATCGTTTATACCTGAGTATCCAGGATCGCGACCTCCATTCGGAACGCCAATTACATACACCTTTAAGAGAATGGGTGAGTAGGAACGGACTGAAGGTTGTGGCCATTGGAGATGTCCGTTATTTGGATCGAGGCGAGGCGGATGCTTTCCAATGTTTACGCGCGATTGATGAAGGGGGACGTTACAGCCCTGAAAACAATGATCATCATTACTATCTTAAGTCTCAAGAAGAAATGGAGCGTTTTTTTGGAGAATGGTGGCCGGAATCACTTGTAGCAACAGAGGAAATTGTGAATGCCTGCCAGGTAGATTTGGAATTGGACAGACAATTGCTCCCTACTTATCCTTCCCCAGAAAATAAAAGCTCGGATGACTACTTACGACAGCTTTGTGAATCATCATTGCCTGACAAATACGACACAAAGAGTCGTCAACAAGCTGTGGAGAGACTAAATCATGAATTATCTATCATCGCATCTATGGGTTTCAGCGATTATTTCTTAATTGTTTGGGATTTTATCAGTTATGCGAGGGAAAACGGCATCCACGCCGGGCCAGGGCGTGGGTCTGCCGCCGGATCCATCGTCTCATATTTGCTGGGAATCACTCAGGTCGATCCGTTGGAGTATCATTTGTTATTCGAACGATTTCTCAATCCCGAAAGAATTACAATGCCGGATATAGATATTGACTTTCCGGACCATCGTAGGGACGAAGTGATTTCCTATGTAGCTGAGAAATATGGAAGTAAACATGTGGCTCAGATTTGTACATTTGGTACGTTTGCTGCCAGGAGTGTCTTGAGAGAGTTGTTCAAGGTGTTGAAAATAGATGAAAGTGATGCTTCCTTTATTCTTCATCAGATTCCTAAAACATCCGCTTCATCACTCGTGGATGTTGTGAAAAAATCGGAGGAGCTGAAAGAGTACATCAGAAATTCCGATCGTTTAAAGCTGTTGTTCCGAGTAGCAACGAAGCTAGAAGGGCTTCCGCGACATGTATCGACCCATGCGGCAGGAGTCGTATTAAGTGAAGAACCACTTGTGAGGTATACGGCGCTTTTGAAAAGCCAAGGCCCTGTTTCATTAACCCAATATGCCATGGGAGACCTTGAAAAAGTGGGACTTCTTAAAATTGATCTTCTCGGCCTTCGGAATCTCTCTTTCCTTGAAAGAATGGAACGGAAAGTGAAACGATATCGTCAAAAGGACTTTTCAATCGGTCATATTCCGCTAAATGACGATCGAACATTTGATCTTTTGAAAGAAGGAAGAACAAATGGGGTCTTCCAACTGGAGTCTCAAGGAATGAAAAATGTGCTGCATCGTTTAAAGCCGAGTCATTTTGAAGATGTTGTAGCTGTTAACGCTCTTTACAGACCAGGACCGATGGAATACATCCCGTTGTACATTGATAGGAAGCACGGAAGGAAAAATATTGAATATCCGCATCCAGACTTGAAGCCAATTCTTGCCCACACGTTCGGGGTATTGGTTTACCAAGAGCAAATCATGGAAGTCGCTCGTCATGTGGCGGGCTATTCATTAGGAGAAGCCGATCTATTAAGGCGAGCGGTGAGTAAAAAGCAAGCAAACGTTTTAGAAGAGGAACGGATGAGGTTCGTCCAAGGGTGTAAGGCGAAAGGCTATGATGAAACGATTGCTCACCAGTTGTTCGATTGGATTGTTAAATTCTCCAATTATGGATTTAACAGAAGCCATGCGGTCGCCTATAGCTTGATTTCATACAGATTAGCGTACATGAAAGCTCATTATCCTTCTTACTTTATGGCAGAGTTGATGAATGCTCATCTTGGAGATCATGAAAAGATGACGATGTATATTCGTGAAGCCAGAGATATGAACGTAAAAGTTAAAGCTCCATCTGTGAATAGAAGCCAAGCACTGAACCATGATGACTCAGGGGAAATCAGGATTGGAATGACGGCTGTCAAAGGGGTCGGCTACCAGGCCGCCCAAGCGATCATGGAAGAGAGAATGAAAGGACCTTTTCGGAATCTCAACGATTTTTGTTTACGTGTTGACGGGAAGGTTGTTACAAGAAAAGTTATAGAATCCCTGGTTCTTGCGGGCGCATTCGACGATCTGCACCAGAATAGAGCGAGTGTTCTTGCGAGTATCGATCAAGCTTTAGAGCAGGGGGAACTTTTTAAGGAGTTCCAAGACCAACCGGGATTCTTCGGCAATGAGTTAGATATGGAAATGGTGGAAGTGGATCCATTCCCCCCTTTGAAGCGTTTGTCGATGGAAAAAGAGGTGTTGGGCACTTACATGTCTCAACATCCATTGGGCCACCAACGGAAAGACCTCGAGGTGAAGGGGATACTTCCAATTCGAGAGGCTCACCGTTCTACTAAGAAACAAGTGGAGGTTGCCGTGGTTATTGATGGTCTCCGTGAAATACGTACGAAACGAGGCGATCCTATGGCGTTTTTGACCATTAGTGATGAAACCGCTGAGATGGATGCCGTCCTTTTTCCGGAAACTTATCGGAATATAAAAGTTTGGCTGAAAGAACAGATGCTTGTGCACTTGAAGGGGAAAGTTGATGAAAGAAAAGGACAGAAACAATTGATCATTAACCATGCTGAGCCTTTAGGTATAGATGAATATCCAGCTGATAAAAAACAACGGCTTTTTATTAAGGTGACGGAAGAACATGAACACTATTCCATTGAAAAATTGAAAAAGCTTGCTGAATATTTCCCGGGGAATACACCAATCTTCATTTTTCGATCTGAAGATCGAGTGACTTATAAACTGGATGAAACCTATTGTCTTGAAGTGAATGATGTATCGATGGGTAAATTGAATGAATTTTTCGGAGAGTCATCCGTAGCCGTCAGACCTTTGAAAGATGGAGCAGGGCATTAAAAGCTCAGCCCGGATTTTTGTATTTCTTTACACGCTATATTCATCTGTTATAATTAAGAGGTTAATGGTGGTCAGACCACCAGGGTCGGTTCACTATAAGTTTAAAAGGAGAGTGTCGTCGTGTCGAATTTAAGAGATGAAGCTTTGCACATACACCGTGTCAATAAAGGAAAACTTGAAACCCATTCAAAAGTTCCTGTCAGGAATGCTAGAGACTTGAGCCTTGCCTATTCCCCTGGAGTGGCAGAGCCTTGTAAAGAGATTTATGACCATAAAGATACGGTGTACGATTATACAATGAAGGGTAATATGGTAGCCGTCGTCAGTGATGGATCGGCTGTTCTTGGTCTGGGGAATATTGGACCTGAGGCTGCCCTGCCAGTCATGGAAGGTAAAGCTGCTTTGTTCAAAAGTTTTGCAGGAGTAGATGCATTCCCTATTTGTTTGAACACACGTGATATTGATCAGATTGTGCAGACTGTAAAGTTAATGGAACCTACTTTCGGCGGTGTGAACCTGGAAGACATCGCCGCACCCAACTGCTTCATCATCGAAGATCGACTGAAGAAAGAGACGAATATACCAATCTTCCATGACGACCAACATGGTACGGCAATCGTTACAGTAGCAGGATTAATGAATGCATTAAAAATAACTGGGAAAACCTTCTCAGAAATCAAAGTGGTAGCTAATGGGGCTGGTGCTGCTGGAATTGCGATTATTAAATTGCTCTATCATTTCGGTGTGCGTGACATCATCATGTGTGATTCCAAAGGAGCTATTTTTGAAGGCCGCGATTACGGAATGAACGATGTGAAAGATGAAATTGCTAAAATTACGAATAAAGACCGTACAGAAGGGAATCTTGAAGAGGTCATGGAAGGTGCGGATGTGTTTATTGGTGTATCCGTTGGTGGATTGCTTTCCAAAGAGACCGTATCAAAAATGAATGATGATTCTATCATCTTTGCCATGGCAAACCCTGAACCGGAAATTATGCCTGAAGATGCAAAGGAAGCTGGAGCGCGTGTCATCGGAACTGGTCGTTCAGACTTCCCTAACCAGGTAAATAATGTGCTGGCATTTCCGGGAATCTTCCGCGGTGCGTTGGACGTAAGAGCGACTAGAATTAATGAAAAAATGAAAATTGCAGCAGCTGAAGCCATCGCCTCCTTAGTAAGTGAGGATGAGTTGAGTGAAGACTACGTCATTCCTGCACCATTCGATCCGCGAGTGGCGCCAGCCGTTGCTGCAAGCGTAGCAAAAGCGGCGATGGAGTCTGGGGTTGCCCGTCATCACGTAGATCCAGAAGAAGTTGCAGAAAAAACTAGACAACTGACATTAATTGATGAAGATTGATATGAGAGGGGGAAGCTTTTCGGTTTCTCCTTCTACATAACTTGGTTGTGGTTAGAGATGAAAAGAGGTGTCCGTATAACGTGGCCCAGGAGCAGCGAGGGAAAGTTTATGAAGGGGTTCTTCAACAGTTGAAATCTTACATTGAAGAGCATCGGTTGAAGCCTGGTGATAAGCTCCCGTCAGAACGAGAGTTAAGTGAACAATTGAATGTAGGTAGGTCCTCAATCCGGGAAGCCTTCCGGGCGATGGAGCTTTTGGGATTAATTGAAACAAGAAGAGGTGAGGGCACCTATATGAGAGCCTATCGCCCTTACCATATGGTCGAGCTGCTATCCAACTTCTTACTTAATGAATCGAGGACCAAGAGTGAATTGATGACCGCTAAACAAATGATTGAAAAAGAAGTACTGCTTTTGTTGAACGGGAATTTAGACAGCCGGAATAGGAGCGACATAAGAGCGATCATTTCTGACCATTCATACGCTCAAAGGCATCAAAAGGTATTTGAATATTTATTCAGCCTTTGTGATCAACCTCTCCTTCTGTCGATGTGGCAATTCATCTCAGGATTTACCCACACCGTCCATGATGTAAGCTATTCTGATGATTGGTATGAAGAATTGGTTACCGTCATGGAGGAAGAAGATACAATGAAAATTATACGTCTATTTCAATGATCGTATCGTGTCGAATCTATTTCGACAGAATGAGTCATATTACGAAATGAAATTTATGTATATTGATAAGAAAGGAAGCTTTGTCCCAAAGGAGGAATCACCTTGCTAAGAGACTTTTTCAGCAAGAAAAAAAGATACGCATCCATTCCCAGCCAAGAAGCAAAGCAGGATGTACCTGAAGGTTTGATGCAGAAATGCCCAAACTGCCAAAAGATCTTTTATAGAAAAGAATTGAATCGAAATATAAATGTTTGCCCTCATTGTGATCATCATCATCGTCTCAGTGCCTACGAACGCATCCAACATTTATTTGATGAGGAATCCTTTGTAGAGTGGGACAAGCACATGATTTCAAATAACCCGTTGCATTTCCCAGAATATGAAGAAAAACTGGAAAAGGACCGTCAAAAGTCTGACTTGAATGAAGCGGTTGTCACCGGAAAGGCGAAAATGAATGACATGGAAACAGCTGTGGCTGTTATGGATGCCCGTTTCCGAATGGGGAGCATGGGGTCAGTGGTAGGTGAAAAAATCACGAATGCCATCGAGAATGCCAGAAAAGAGAAGCTTCCGTTCATCATTTTCACAGCTTCCGGTGGTGCGAGAATGCAGGAGGGTGTTCTTAGCCTGATGCAAATGGGGAAAACCTCTGTCGCTCTCCAGCGCCTTCATTCAGATGGTGGTCTTTTCATTTCAGTCATGACCCATCCGACAACAGGGGGCGTTTCAGCGAGCTTTGCCTCCCTTGGAGATTATAATTTTGCAGAGCCTGGTGCTTTGATTGGATTTGCTGGTCGGAGAATTATTGAACAAACGATTCGTGAAAAGCTTCCAGAGGATTTCCAGACCGCTGAATTTCTTCTGGAGCACGGTCAACTGGACAAAGTCGTTCACCGGCATGACATGAAAAAGACGCTAACGACAGTTCTTGATCTTCATAATGTGGGAGGTGACCAATCGTGAAGCACGTACTCGAATTCGAGAAACCTGTCATTGAGTTAAGAGAAAAGATCTCTGATTTAAAACGATTGACTGAGAATAGTGAAATGGATCTAAGTGATGAAATCGTTACTTTAGAGAATCGATTGGAAAGACTTGAAACAGATGTCTATGACCGAATGGCTCCATGGGATCGTGTGCAAATGGCACGCCACCCTGAAAGACCGACGACACTTGATTATATCGAATATCTTTTTACAGATTTTCTGGAGCTGCACGGAGATCGTAATTTTGGGGACGATGCCGCGATCGTCTCTGGGATTGCTAAGTTCAAAGGTCAACCCGTAACCGTGATCGGTCATCAGAGAGGAAAAGATACGAAAGAAAATATTCGTCGTAATTTCGGTATGCCGCATCCTGAAGGGTACAGAAAAGCTCTCCGCTTAATGAAGCAGGCAGATAAATTCAAAAGACCGATCATTACATTTATCGATACAAAGGGAGCCTATCCTGGAAAAGCTGCAGAGGAAAGAGGTCAAAGTGAAGCGATTGCCAGAAACTTGATGGAAATGGCAGGCCTCACAGTTCCTGTTATTTGTATAGTGATCGGGGAAGGCGGTAGTGGTGGTGCACTCGGTCTCGGCATTGGAGATCGTATTTTCATGCTTGAGAATTCCACTTATTCCGTGATTTCTCCTGAAGGTGCCTCCTCTATTTTATGGAAGGATGCAGGCCTTGCTCAAGAAGCAGCAGAATCCATGAAAATCACTTCCTATGACTTGAAAAAATTGAATGTGATTGATGCTGTGATTCCAGAGGTAAGAGGGGGAGCGCACAGGGATATCGAGGCCCAGGCTCAAGAAATTGAGAAAATCATATCCGAATCTCTGGCAACGTTGAGCGCTCTTGAGGTTGAGGAACTATTAGAAAAACGGTTCTTAAAGTACAAAAATATTGGCGATTACACGTATCTTGATTTATAATAGGATGGTTGAAATTAATAAGTCCGTAAAGAAAGGTCGCACTTGGGTGCGGCTTTTCGCATCTTAACAGGATGGTAACGCTATCATTGATGAATGGAATGTTGAAGTTTTATTAATTGTATAGACTAGAGGATAGGCTATCCTTATAAAAATAGATGGAGGTTTCGATTCATCTTTGGTTGGGGACAACATAAATAGAAAACTTTTGAGGTGATGAGAATGAAGAAAATCGGAGTACTTACTAGTGGGGGCGACGCTCCAGGAATGAATGCAGCAATTCGTTCAGTCGTTCGTAAAGCAATCTATCATGGTTTAGAAGTCTATGGGATCAAGTACGGTTACCAAGGATTAATTGATGGTGACATCGAGAAGATGGAGCTTGGTTCTGTTGGGGACATTATTCAGCGAGGAGGTACAAAGCTTTATTCTGCTCGTTGTGAAGAATTCAAAACAGAAGAAGGTCAGCTTAAAGGGATCGAACAAATGAAAAAACATGGCATCGAGGGCTTGATAGCCATCGGCGGTGATGGTACCTTTATGGGGGCAAAAAAAATCACGGAAAAAGGATATCCATGTATTGGTGTACCGGGAACGATTGATAATGATATTCCTGGAACTGATTTCACCATCGGTTTTGACACAGCCCTGAATACTATCATTGATGCTATTGATAAAATCCGTGATACGGCTACATCCCATGAACGTACGTTCATTATCGAAGTTATGGGGCGTGACGCCGGGGATCTTGCACTTTGGGCAGGACTTGCGGACGGAGCTGAAAGTATCATCATTCCAGAAGCTGATGATGATTTTGAAGATATCATCGATCGTTTGAAGCGCGGCCATGATCGTGGCAAGAAGCACAGCATTATCATTGTAGCTGAAGGTGTCGGAAGTGCTGTGGATCTTGGTAACAAAATTGACGAGGCTGCTGGTTTAGAGTCACGTGTAACCGTTCTTGGTCATACGCAGCGCGGTGGTTCTCCAAGTGCTGCTGACCGTGTACTGGCAAGTCGTCTAGGCGCTTATGCAGTGGACTTATTGTTGAACGGTCATGCTGGTCGTATGGTAGGTATACAGCAGAATAAATTGGTGGACCATGATATTGTAGAAATTTTGAACACCAAGCACAAGATCGACTTTGATATGTATCGTCTTTCCAAAGAACTATCTATATAATGCAAGAGGCACTTGAGGAGGAAATAAAATGTTTAGAAAAACAAAAATCGTTAGTACAATCGGACCTGCTTCTGAGTCTGTAGAAAAATTGACCCAGCTGATTGAAGCAGGGATGAATGTCGCTCGTTTGAATTTCTCACATGGAGATTTTGAAGAGCACGGAGCTAGAATTAAAAATATCCGTGAAGCTTCTAAAGCGACAGGAAAGACTGTAGCTATTCTACTTGATACAAAAGGTCCGGAAATTCGTACAGGAACACTGAAAGATGGCGAAGCTTATTTGGAAAAAGGCTCGACGACTTATGTTTCTATGGATGAAATTGAAGGAAATGCCGAACGTTTCTCTGTCACTTATCCTGGATTGATCAATGATGTTCACCCAGGCTCTAAGATCTTGTTGGATGATGGCCTCGTTGAACTTCAAGTAGAAGAAATCGACAAAGAGAAAAATGAGATTAAGACGACTGTATTGAACAATGGCCCATTGAAAAATAAAAAAGGTGTCAACGTTCCAAATGTAAGTGTCAACTTGCCGGGAATTACGGAAAAAGATGCGAAGGATATCGAGTTCGGAATTGAGCAAGGGGTTGACTTCATCGCTGCATCTTTCGTACGTCGTGCATCAGATGTCCTGGAAATCAAAGAACTTCTCGAAAAGCATAACGCCAGTCACATTCAAATCATTCCAAAAATCGAAAACCAAGAAGGTGTCGATAATATCGATGATATCCTTGAAGTCAGTGATGGCTTGATGGTTGCCCGTGGTGACCTTGGTGTCGAAATTCCAGCTGAAGATGTACCACTAGTACAAAAGCGTTTGATTCGTAAGTGTAATGAAGCAGGTAAGCCTGTTATTACAGCTACTCAAATGCTTGACTCTATGCAACGTAACCCACGCCCAACACGTGCAGAAGCGTCTGACGTTGCGAACGCCATCTTTGATGGTACGGATGCTATCATGCTTTCCGGTGAAACAGCAGCAGGAGATTACCCTGTAGAAGCTGTTCAAACCATGCATAACATTGCAAGTAAAACAGAAACAGGCTTAAATCATATGGCCCTATTGCAAGAACGTTCTAAGCATAGCGATATGACAATCACGGATGCGATTAGTCAATCGGTTACTCATACGGCGATTAACTTGAACGCAGCAGCTATCGTTACACCTACAGAAAGTGGACATACGGCTCGCATGATTTCTAAGTATCGTCCAAAAGCCCCGATTGTAGCGATCACTTCTGATGAAGAAGTAAACCGTAAGCTATCTCTCGTTTGGGGAGTTTATGCTGTGATGGGTCCACGTGCTTACTCTACGGATGATATGCTGGACGTGGCAGTTGAGCGCAGTCTTGCCTCCGGTCTTGCCATTCGCGGTGATCGCGTAGTCATCACTGGTGGTGTACCTGTTGGTGAAAGTGGTACAACCAACTTGATGAAAGTCCACGTCATTGGAGATGTCCTCGTTAAAGGACAAGGCGTTGGCCAGAAGAGTGCATATGGACGTGCTATCGTTACTAAAAATGCACAAGAAGCCATTGACCGCGTCGAGGATGGAGACATCCTTGTCACACAAGGAACGGATCGTGACATGATGCCAGCCATTGAAAAAGCTGCCGGGATCATTACAATGGAAGGTGGACTTACATCTCACGCAGCGGTTGTGGGACTAAGCCTCGGTATTCCAGTAATTGTTGGGGTTAATGATGCTCTAGAATTGATCAAGGATGGCTCTGATATTACCATTGATAGTTCACGCGGTGATATTTACGAAGGTCACGCAAGTGTATTATAAGATTGAAACGAGATGAAACAGGCAGAGGAGTATTTACTTCTCTGTCTTTTCTTTTCAATGTATCCTCAAAAAAGGTATAATAGAGGAAATGGAAAGAAGGGAAGATTCTATGTTTCGTTGGTTATTGCTTTTTATTTTAGTGGTTCCCGCATTAGAAATTGGTGTACTCATATGGACAGGAAACTTAATCGGGCCAATATGGGTCATTCTTTTAATTATATTGACGGGCGTTTTAGGTGCATGGCTGGCGAAAAAGCAGGGATTAGAAACGATAAGAAATTTCCAACAATCCGTACATTATGGCCAAGTGCCTCAAGATACACTTTTGGATGGGGCTTGTATACTTGTCGGTGGAGCTGTATTGCTGACACCCGGCTTCATCACGGATGCAATTGGATTTTTACTGTTGTTCCCGGCAACCAGATTTCCTATCAAACGAGTTATCCGAAATGCGATTCAAAAAGCCATGCAAAAAGGAACGATTACAATATACAGAAAATAAATGCAAACTCAGAGATTCATTTCTCTGAGTTTTTTGCTTTTGCTGATACTCATTCCCTCTTTTACAAAATATCTCTTTTATGGAAGAATCAGTTTCGAGACTTTTGTGAGAGTTTAGGGGCTGCGGGAAAAGGTTCGCTTTCCATGGGGCGGGCGGTGAGCCTCCTCAGGCTACGCCTTCCGGGGTCTCACCTGTCCCACACGTTCCATAGGAGTCTCACCGTTTCCCTCCGCCCCTTTGCCATATAAGTGTCTCGAAACCACTTTCAGAATAAGCTGCTTTTATGCACAGATTTAATGGAGGATACGAACTTGCAAGCACTCTATTCTGGGTGCGGAAAGCTTGTTATGTAACGCTTTATGCATATAACACAAGGATAGTGGAAGCCCCCCCACACAGTAATGGGGTTCGTTTCTCACCTACATCGAATGGGGTGGTTGGGAAGCTGCGAGACTCCCGTGGGAGAAGGAGACAGGCGAGATCCCGCAGGGCGGTAGCCCGAGGAAGCTCGGCGCTCCCCCACAGGAAAGCGAGTGGCTTCCCAACCCCCCTGACGCTCCACACTGCAAACGAACCTCGAAAAGTCTCGGAATCGAGTCTTCCACAATCCTGCCATATTCTTTAATAACTAGTGATGAAAACCAACGTTTAAGATTCTTTTCTATAAATAGAAACTATGACTAGGTTTTTCCAATGATATATGTCCAAATTTCTTTAGTCACTCCTGTTTTAACTAACGTCTGTATCGTCATGAGTGCGATGGGACTGATCAGCATTCCTAATCCTCCAAATAGTTGAAAACCAAGAAAAAGACTGATGAGAAGGATGATAGGAGGAACACCGAAATGATCGGCCAACAACTTTGGTTCCAGCGTTTGTCTTGTAAGCATGACCACCATATAGAGGATGGATAAACAGATGGTCATCATAAATTCTCCCGTGAGAAATTGATAAATGATCCATGGGATAAAGATGATGCCTGTTCCTACATAAGGGATGAAATCGACAAGAGCAGCAAGAAATGTTATGGTCAAAGGGTGTGGAGCACCAATGATTAGTAAACCTATAGCAATGAGTGAAGTTGATATCATAACGAGCATGCACTGAGCACGGATTAATCCTTTGATTGTTTGTATAAATTCACCCCGGAAGATGTAAACACGCTCTGACAGTCCTTCGGGAAAAACTTTCATAAAAAACTTCACAATCATACCCCAGTCTTTACATATGAAAAAAGTAGCAAGCAGGGTGATGAAGATAAAGGCGAAAGAAGAAGGGAGCTCTGCAAGAAAAAGACCTGTAGCTTCAAGAGCACTGTTTAACAAAGTGAGGCTTGTCTCACTGAATTTTTCCTGGGCAACCTTAAAATATTCTTCCAATGTTTGTTGCTGATTTACACTTAATTTGTTGGTGAATGCTTCCCCCTTTGTTAATAGGGGGCTCAAGAAATCCAGCGTTCCTTGAGTTAAGTAATTGGTTAGTAGAGAAAAGTGACCAGGAACGCCAGATGCTAAATATTGAATACCCCGAATAATTTCTGCCACTAATAAAGCCAGGAGGCCTCCTGCAAGCCCGCCGAAAATGAACAGGACAAGCAGAATAGCCGCACCCCTTGGGATTCGCAGGTGATTGTTTAACAAGTGAATAAAGGGTTGGAAGAAGAAAGATAACACGATAGCAAAAATAAATGGCTGCAAGTATATCCAGGAAAAATAAGTGAAAAATATAAAGCTGATAGCAATCATAACTACGAAAATAAAACGCAGAGCAACTTGTAATATTTGGTTATCTATATCATCCACCTCCCATTTATGGAAATGAGTTTGAGCTTTGATCAGACAAAGAACCAAAAGTTATCAACAAATGTATAATCCTCATAATTATGTAGGAATATTCGATAAAATCCTGCAAAATTAAACGGTTTCAATTCACATTCTCTTCAGAATACTTTATAATTGTCTGTGGGGTAGTTTTCCTATAAAGGTTAATAAGCAAATAGTAAAGCGTTTTCTTATTGAGAGTATTAAGGAAAAAGGAATTTTTGAAAGGGAGAGATTGTATGTCATCATCAACTAAAGGTCTTGAAGGAATTACAGCAACTGAATCATCCATAAGTTCAATCATCGACGATAAACTGACATATGTCGGATATGATATCGATGACCTGGCCGAAAACTCCAGTTTTGAAGAGGTTGTCTATCTTCTCTGGAATCAAAAGCTACCAAACAAAGAAGAGTTGGATGCTTTTAAGGAAGAACTTATTTCAAATATGGACATTCCGACTGAAGTTGTCGATCATCTGAAGTCTTATGATCTATCGACAGTACACCCTATGGCTGCTTTGCGTACAGCTGTTTCCATGCTGGGACTCTATGATCCTGAGTCTGATGTCATGGAAGGGGAAGCGAACAAACGGAAAGCGCTGCGTTTACAAGCAAAAATCCCTACGGTTGTAACTGCATTTGCTCGTATCCGTAAAGGAGAAGAGCCGGTTGCACCTAAAAAAGATTTAAGTTTTGCAGGAAATTTCCTTTATATGCTCAACGGAAAAGACCCGGAAGATTTAGAAGTAGAAGCGTTTAACAAAGCACTTGTCCTTCATGCCGACCACGAGCTGAATGCGTCTACATTTACAGCCCGTGTCTGTGTAGCTACTCTCTCTGATGTGTACTCCGGAGTGACAGCTGCCATCGGAGCTTTGAAAGGCCCATTGCACGGTGGTGCGAATGAACGCGTCATGAAGATGCTGACGGAAATCGGAAGCGTAGAGAACGCGATTCCAGCCATTGAGAAAAAACTAGAAAATAAAGAGAAAATTATGGGTATGGGTCACCGTGTCTATCGTTCAGGAGATCCACGGGCAAAACATTTGAAAGAGATGTCCCGTGAACTGACAGGACTCACAGGTCACTCCAAATACTATGAAATGTCTATTAAAATTGAGGACTATATCAAAGAGAACAAGGGTCTTCCTGCGAACGTGGACTTTTATTCAGCTTCTGTTTATCATAGTCTTGGAATCGACCACGATATTTTCACACCGATCTTTGCCGTTTCCCGTGTGTCCGGCTGGTTGGCGCATATTCTCGAGCAGTACTCCAACAACCGTCTGATTCGTCCACGTGCGGAATACGTAGGACCTAAAGGCCAAAGCTATACACCAATTGAGGATCGATAAGAGTGCAGCCGGTACGCCGGCAAGCCTCCCTTTTTATTCAACTTATTTTAACGTATGATAGAAGAGGATGATCCATCCATATTTCTTACAAAATATTAGGAGGGTTTATTGTGACACAAGCACAAAAAATTACAGTAGAACAAAACGGATCACTAAATGTACCAGAGCGCCCGATCATTCCTTACATTGAAGGAGATGGAATCGGTCCTGATATTTGGGCAGCCGCAAGCCGCGTCATCGAAGCTGCTGTTGATAAAGCATACAATAGTGAGAAATCCATCGAATGGAAGGAAGTACTTGCAGGTCAGAAAGCCTATGATGAAACAGGTGAGTGGCTTCCAGAAGCAACTCTAGATACAATCAGAGATTACAAGATTGCAATCAAAGGGCCTTTGACGACTCCGATTGGTGGAGGAATCCGTTCGTTGAACGTAGCCCTTCGTCAAGAGCTAGACTTGTTTACATGCCTGCGTCCTGTACGCTACTTCGAAGGTGTACCTTCTCCAGTTAAGCGTCCAGAAGATACGGACATGGCGATCTTCCGTGAAAACACTGAAGATATTTATGCAGGTATCGAATGGCAAAAAGGAACACCAGAAGTGAAGAAAGTAATCGACTTCCTTCAAAACGAAATGGGTGTACATAACATTCGTTTCCCTGAAACTTCCGGGATCGGAATTAAGCCGGTATCCGAAGAAGGTACGAAGCGTTTGGTTCGTGCAGCAATTGATTATGCATTGAACGAAGGACGTAAAAACGTCACGCTCGTACACAAAGGGAACATTATGAAGTTCACAGAAGGCTCCTTCAAAGCTTGGGGTTATGAAGTTGCTGAAGAGGAGTATGGTGATAAAGTATTCACTTGGGCAGAATATGACCGCATTGTTGAAAAAGAAGGCAAAGAAGCTGCCAATAAAGCTCAGGATGCAGCAGAGGCTGAAGGTAAGATCATCGTAAAAGACGCCATTGCAGATATCTTCCTTCAACAGATTCTTACTCGTCCGAAAGAGTTCGATGTTGTTGCAACGATGAACTTGAACGGAGACTATATTTCTGATGCACTGGCTGCACAAGTGGGTGGAATTGGAATCGCTCCAGGCGCGAACATCAACTTTGAAACAGGACACGCGATCTTCGAAGCGACACACGGTACAGCTCCGAAGTATGCTGGTCTTGATAAAGTGAATCCATCTTCTGTCATCCTTTCTGGTGTGCTTATGCTTGAACACCTTGGTTGGAGAGAAGCGGCTGACTTAATCACGAAATCTATGGACAAAACCATCGGAAGTAAGGTTGTCACGTATGATTTCGCTCGTATGATGGAAGGCGCAACAGAAGTGAAATGCTCTGAGTTCGGTGATGAACTGATTAAGAATATGGACTAATCAATAAGGGAGAGTGGGTCATGATGGCTATTCGTAGAAACAAAGTATCAGTAATCGGTGCTGGTTTCACTGGTGCTACGACAGCGCTTATGCTCGCACAAAAAGAGCTGGGAGATGTTGTACTCGTTGATATTCCTGATATGGAAGATCCAACGAAAGGGAAAGCTCTGGACATGTTGGAAGCGAGTCCTGTACAGGGGTTTGATGCCAAGGTTACTGGAACTTCTGATTATAAGGATACGAAAGATTCAGACCTTGTCATCATCACTGCGGGTATTGCTCGTAAGCCTGGTATGAGTCGTGATGATCTAGTCAATACAAATTCAAAAATCATGAAGAGTGTGACAAAAGAAATTGTCAAAAACTCTCCGGATTGTTTTATCGTTGTATTGACAAACCCTGTTGATGCCATGACTTATTCTGTATTCCAGGAGGCTGGTTTACCTAAGAATCGTGTCATCGGACAGTCCGGCGTCCTGGATACAGCGCGCTTCCGCACGTTTGTTGCTGAAGAACTTAATGTATCCATCAAAGATGTCACAGGCTTCGTCCTTGGTGGTCACGGTGATGACATGGTGCCACTTACACGGTATTCTTTCGCTGGCGGTATTCCTTTGGAGAAATTAATTTCCAAAGAGCGTTTAGATGCAATTGTAGAGAGAACCCGTAAAGGTGGAGGAGAAATCGTCGGTCTTCTTGGTAATGGGAGTGCCTATTATGCACCTGCTGCTTCTTTAGTTCAAATGGCAGAAGCAATCCTGAAAGATCAGCGTCGTATTCTACCTTCCATTGCTTATTTAGAAGGTGAATATGGATATGATGGGATTTATCTTGGAGTTCCTACAATTCTTGGTGGAAATGGAATTGAAGAGGTCATTGAGCTTGAACTGACAGAAGAAGAAAAACAGCAGTTGGATAAATCGGCGGATTCTGTGAAAAATGTGTTGAATGTATTAAAATAAAGAAGAAGGGATTCGGGGAAAACCCTCGGATCCCTTTTTTAAACAGCAAAGAAAACGTTTACAAGAGGTGATGATATGTTAGGTAAAAAGAGAAAGCTTGGAAAGAAAATCAATGATTTAAAATCCGGCGAAAAATTCACGACTTCTTTTACAGTCGAAGACCGTGATTTACTTATGTATCTAGGCTTGACGAATGATGCAAATCCTTTGTATATCCAACATGATTATGCTTCACAAACTCCTTTTAAACGCCCGGTGGTACCGACAGTCATGGTGTTTGGTATGGTGTCTTCTATTGTTTCTATGCATTTGCCTGGTCCAGGTAGTCATATTATTCAGCAGAATCTAGAATACCCTAAACCTGTTTATCATTATGGAGACGTTCGTTTTCACGCTGAAGTAACAGCTATTCACAAAGAAGAACATCAAGTTGAACTTCAAGTGGTAGGATATGATGAAGAAGGTGACGAAGTGGTGAAAGGAACGCTTATCGTTCAACCCCCGTATGAACCTGATTCCATGAATGCGATCTCCTTGGAAAACTTTTATTAAACTAGAAAAAGTAAATTAGCTTTCACACAATTACCACAAGCCGCTTGGACTCCACAGAGACTAGCGGCTTTTTCCCCACTTTCTATATACCCCCTAAGGATAATCGTTTCATCGCATTCTATTCCTGAGTTTCTTATAAGCGGATGAAGAAGAGGTTATTGTCTATATTAAGATTAAGTAAAAATGGTAAAGATCCGTATTCAAATTGTAAACTTCATTGTATGATGAAAGTAACTTGTAGTAGAGGTGATGGCATTGGAACAAAGAATTTTAATCGTAGATGATGAAGAATCTATTGTAACTTTATTAAAATATAATATTGATCAAGCTGGATATGTGACTGATGTGGCCTATAATGGTACGGATGCTCTTGAAAAAGCATCGAAAGACAATTTTGATTTAATCGTTCTTGATGTCATGCTTCCAGGAATGGATGGTATGGAAGTATGTAAGAAATTAAGGCAAATGCAAGTGAATACCCCTGTCCTCATGTTGACAGCTAAGGACGATGAATTTGATAAGGTTCTTGGTCTTGAACTTGGTGCTGATGACTACCTGACCAAGCCATTCAGTCCTAGAGAGGTCGTAGCTCGAATCAAAGCGATCTTAAGAAGAATGGTTCGCGAAAATGTTGTAAACGATCAAAAGATCATCCAAATTGCTGATCTATCTATTTATCCTGAACAATATGAGGCTACAATTAAGGATGAACCTTTAACGTTTACACCAAAAGAATTTGAGCTGCTTTTATACCTTGCTCAAAACTTAGGACGTGTCCTTTCGAGAGACCAACTTTTAAGTGCCGTATGGAATTATGATTTTGCCGGTGACACTCGTATTGTCGATGTCCATGTGAGCCATTTACGTGAGAAAATTGAACCCGAGACGAAAAAGCCAGTGTATATAAAAACGATACGCGGGCTCGGTTATAAAATGGAGGAGCCTAAGTAAATGGCCTCCAATACTAGGCCACTGATGACCTATACGGTGTTAGTGGTCATTGTCATGCTCGGGCTCGGAATCATTCTTGCTCAACTGACCCGCGGCTATTTTATCAACATATTTGAACAGCGTGTAGAGTTAGAAAGTCAATATTTCATCACGTACTTGGATCGATTCACAGAAGATCGGGAAGTAAGTCAGGAAGAGTTATATAACTTTAGTGAACAGTTGAATACTGGCATGATTTTTATATCAGATTCCGGAGAAAGAATGATTGATACGGTTGATGCTGTACCTGTCATAAGTAAAGGCGAAAAGCAGGAAGTAATCACAAGGGTTGAGGGTGGAACTTCCCCGATGAATGAAGGGCAAATGCTAGATGAAATCTTCTATTACCCTGTGAATAATAGTGTAGATGATATAAATGGCACACTTATCCTTCTCTCACCTGTTGAAGCCTTGACCAATATCACAAAAAATATTTGGTTATTAATCGGTTTTACGTTACTTCTTGGACTTTTAGTCATTTTTGTGATCGGGTTTAACGTGTTCTCTAAATATATCCGTCCTATTCGATCAGCCGCTAATGTCGCTACAGAACTTGCGAAAGGAAATTATAAAGCAAGAACTTATGAAGGGCATTTTGGTGAAGCAGGGCAATTAAGCCAGTCGATTAATATTCTGGCTAGGAATCTGCAGGAGATGACGAGTACAAAGGGCATGCAGGAGAATCAATTAGAAGCGGTCATAAATAATATGGGGAATGGGTTAGTACTGATTGATGAAAAAGGGTATATTCTTCTTTTGAATCGTGCGTTCTTAGAAACGTTTAAGGGAGAGCAAAACGATTTTATCGGTCATTTATATCACGATGCGATCCCTTATACTACCATTCACGAAACCGTACAGAAGATTTATATGTTTGAAGAAACGGTGAGCGAAACGTTTGTGCTGCCTGTTAATATTGACCGGAAACACTTGGAAGTGACCGGTGCTCCCATTTTCAGTGAAGACCGGAAATGGAGAGGTGTCGTTTTGGTTTTCCATGATATATCAGAACTGAAGCAATTGGAGCAAATGAGAAAAGACTTTGTAGCTAACGTATCCCATGAATTGAAAACTCCTATTACTTCCATTCGCGGCTTTTCAGAAACATTGCTTGACGGGGCTATGAAAGATGAAAAGATGCTCGAACAGTTTTTACAAATTATCTTGAAAGAAAGTGGCCGGTTGCAATCCTTGATTCAAGATCTTTTGGAATTGTCCAAACTTGAAAGGGATGACTTCCTTTTAAATGTTGAACAGGTCGAAGTCCAACGGTTATTGAATGACTTACTGCCAATCGTGGTACAACATGCCGAACAAAAACAAGTGAAGCTCCATGCTTCTATAAAAGGTAATACATTGATCCAGGGGGATTCCAGCCGCTTGAAGCAAGTGTTTATGAACTTGCTTACAAATGCCATTAATTACTCCGGTGATGAAGGGGAAGTTACATTAGAATTTCAGGAATCGGAAAATTATGTAACGATTAAAATTACCGATAATGGCGTGGGGATACCCGAGGAAGAAATATCACGGATCTTTGAAAGGTTCTATCGTGTGGATAAAGCGAGAAGTAGGAATTCAGGAGGCACAGGTCTCGGTCTTGCTATTGTAAAACATATTGTAGAAGCTCATGAAGGGACCATTCGCGTGGAAAGTGAAGTGGATGTCGGCACGGCGTTTTATGTTGAGATTCCAAAGAAGTTTACGGAAAATTAATATTTTATTAAATTAAGGTTAACAATACTTCGATAGAATACCTTTGAAACCCTTTCATCCAAGGTGTTTTCTCTTTTTGGCAGAAGCTTCCCTCGCTTCTGCCTTTTTTCATTTTGATTTAGTTATAATCTTGTAAAAATACACCTCCATTCCCCTTCCCAACTACCATATCACCATGCAAAAGTCTCGGAACTGAGCCTCCGCAATCGAGAGTTTCAATCGAGAACAGAAACGGATTTACTTTTTGAAACCTTTTTGTTACACAATCGTAATTATAGTATCCATAAAAGATAAAGGGGAAGTCGATATGAGTCTTAAACAATTTTACAAATGGACAGGCCTTGTCGCAGTGGGTGTGTTGTTGATCATTGCCCTTCTTACGACATGGTATACCGTGGATGAATCGGAACAGGCCGTGGTGCTTACGTTCGGGAAAGCTGAAGACGGCATAACAGAACCAGGGTTGCATTTCAAAATGCCATGGCCGATTCAAGAAGTAGAGAAAATGTCGAAAGAAACGTTCAGCTTGGATTTCGGTTTCGATGACAGCGGAGAAGAAACGGATAAAGTAACGATGATTACAGGGGACGATATGATTTTACAGGCAGATCTCGTCGTCCAATGGAAGATTACGGATCCAGCTGCTTACTTGTTTGCCTCGGAGAAACCTGAACAGGTTTTATTTAATGCTACATCTTCTTCACTTAGAGGTGTCATTGGAAGTAGTGAAATTGATGAAGCTCTAACATCTGGTAAAGCTGAAATTGAAAATGAAGTGAGAGAAGGGTTAGTCAGTTTAATTGATAGCTATGAAATTGGTGTATCTATTATAGATGTTCGTCTGCAGGAGGTCGATCTTCCCAATAAGGAAGTACGCTCTGCGTTTACAAAGGTGACAGATGCTAGGGAACAGAAACAAAGTAAAGTGAACGAAGCGGAAAAGTATGCTAACCAGAAACGGGAAGAAGCGCTTGGGGAAAAGGATGCGATTATTCAACGGGCGGAAGGTTCAAAAGTAGAGAGAATTCAACAGGCGACCGGTGGTGTTTCCAGTTTCAATGCCTTACTTGAGGAATATCAGGGCAATAAAACAATAACGCGTGAGCGTCTTGTGATGGAGACGCTGGAAGAAGTGCTGCCAGAAGCCAATGTGTACATCATGAATGATGATGGAAACACAATGAAGTATCTGCCATTGAATCAAGGGACGGTTCAAAATGTGGTACCTCCTAGTTCGACGGAGGATGAGGAGAGTGAAGAATCATGAGTGAAGAAATTTTCAATGAAAATGAAAAACAAAAAAAGGACCTCAAAAAGTACGTGAAAGCCGGGGTCACATTACTTGTTATTATAGGAATCCTTCTTATAGGTATAAATTCAATCGTGATTGCTAAAGAGGGGGAGTATAAGGTAGTCCGTCAATTTGGGGATGTTGTTAAAATTCACGAAGAACCGGGTCTTAAGTTCAAGATCCCATTAGTACAAGAAGTTTCCACCCTATCTAAAAAGAAAATGGTCTACGATGTAGATGAAAAAGAGATCACCACATTGGATAAAAAACGGATGATTATCGATAATTATGCGATATGGAGCATCACTGACCCAGAAAATATGATTGCTAACGCCCGTACCGAAATGAATGCTGAAGCGAGAATGGGAGAGTTTATATTCTCTATTGTCCGATCTGAATTAGGAAAGATGAATTTCTCTGAGATTATTAATGAAGAAGAGAGTTCCAGAGGAGTATTGAATGAAGAAATTACGGCCAAAGTGAACGAATACTTACAAAGAGATAATTACGGTATTGTTGTAGATGACGTGCGAATTAAGCGTTCTGACCTGCCGGAAGCGAATGAAGAAGCAGTTTTTAATCAAATGATTACAGACCGTGAGAAAATTGCTCAACAGTATTTGTCAGAAGGGGAAGCGGATAAGAGTAGAATTCGTGCAGAAGTGGATCGAGAAGTTCAAGAAATGCTGTCCACAGCTCGAGCAAATGCTGAAAAAATCCGGGCAGAGGGCGAACAGGAAGCCGCCCAGATTTACAACAATGCCTTTTCTCAAGATCCAGAGTTCTACCAACTCTATCGTACATTAGAATCTTATAAAAAGACGATCGATGGTGAGACGACGATTATTCTCCCTCAGGATTCTCCTTATGCCGAATTGCTTTTAGGTTATTTTGAATAACAGATTAGGCACGCCTTTTTCCTCTCTACTGTAAACATGGTAGAATGAAGAAAAAGGCGTTTTTTATCGAGCAATGGAACCTCAAGCATACATTGATTCATTAAACGAACGAAGACTAAGGAAAAGAAATAGACGAAGATCCTCCTATGAGTATCTTCTATAACGAGGAGTGGGCCAATGGCTGAAAAAGTTGTATTAATTGATGGGAATAGTATTGCGTACCGGGCATTCTTTGCACTGCCCCTGTTAAATAATGATAAAGGGGTGTACACGAACGCCGTGTATGGTTTTACAACCATGTTGTTGAAAATTCTTGAAGAGGATCAACCGGATCATTTGCTCGTTGCATTTGATGCTGGTAAAACGACGTTCCGTCATAAAACATACGAGGATTATAAGGGTGGTCGCCAGAAAACTCCTTCTGAACTATCTGAACAGTTCCCTGTGCTCAAGGAGCTTCTGGACGCGTTTGAAATCAATTATTATCAGCTTGAAAATTACGAAGCAGATGATATCATCGGCACCCTTGCTACTCAGGCGGGGGAAAAAGGTTTAGAAGTGAAGGTGATTTCAGGGGACAAGGACCTCCTTCAACTAGTGAATGAGCAAATCACTGTGAGCCTGACGAAAAAAGGGATTACCAATGTTGATACATACACCCCATCTTTCCTAATGGAAAAGATGGAAGTCCGAGCGGATCAAATCATTGACTTGAAAGCACTCATGGGAGATAGTTCTGATAATATTCCAGGTGTACCTGGGGTTGGGGAGAAAACGGCGGTAAAACTGTTGAAGCAATTTGACACGCTTGAAAACCTTTATGAGAATTTAAATGATGTGAGTGGTAAGAAGTTGAAAGAAAAACTGGAGACGAATAAGGAAGAGGCATTGATGAGTCAACAGCTTGTGACCATCGAGCGTGCAGCTCCAATTGAAATCAGCCTATCTGATATCGGTTACTCCGGTTATCAATCCCAAAAAGTGAGTGAGTTTTTTAAAGACCTTGGATTCCAATCTTTGCTTTCCCGTGTGCAAGAAGGCGGTACGGAATCTGAGGAAGCTCAAGAACTTCCAGAGATTGATGTAGAAGTGGTCCAGGAAATAACGGCAGATCTTTTTACAGGGAAAGAAGCGGTAGTGGTCGAGATGCTTTACGATAATTACCATACGGCACCAGTGGAAGGCATTGCTATTGTAAATGACCAAAGAAAGTTCGTCCTTTCCATGGAAGATGCCAAAAAATCAGATGCCTTTCAAACATGGGCGGAAAGTGCAGATAATGAAAAATGGGTGTTCGATGCGAAACGGACGTGTGTCGCTCTTTTACGTCATGGTATTGAAATGAAAGGAATCACGTTCGATCTATTGCTCGCTTCTTATTTGATTAACCCTGCTGAGAATAACCATGATATTCCTGCGATTGGCCACCGTTTAGGTGAAACAGCCGTCAAATATGATGAAGAAGTGTATGGTAAAGGCGCAAAAATGAAGCGGCCAGATGATGATCATGAGTTCCATGAGCACGTTGGAAGAAAAGCATCTCTTCTTTATAACATGAAAGAGGACATGGAAAAGAAATTGAAAGATAATGAGCAGTATCAATTGTTCAGAGAACTTGAAATGCCGTTAGCGCTTATTCTTGGACGGATGGAGCATCGCGGAGTTTGTGTGGATGTCCAGAGGTTAGAGAATATGGGACAAGAACTAGAAGAACGTTTGAATAAGGTCGAACAGGAGATTTACGAACTCGCTGGTGAAAACTTCAACTTAAATTCACCTAAACAACTAGGTCCGATTCTATTTGAAAAGCTGGAACTTCCTGTTATTAAAAAGACAAAGACCGGCTATTCCACGTCTGCGGACGTCTTAGAGCAATTGGAGGATCAACATGAGATCATTCCTAAAATTCTTCTTAACCGTCAGCTTCGAAAACTGAAGTCGACTTATATTGAAGGTCTTCTTAAGGTGGTTCATGAGGATACCGGAAAAATTCATACACGCTTTAACCAAGCTCTGACACAAACCGGTCGATTAAGTTCTACGGACCCTAACTTGCAAAATATTCCGATTCGCCTTGAAGAAGGGCGTAAAATAAGACAGGCCTTTATCCCTTCCCAAAAAGAATGGGTCATGTTTGCCAGTGATTATTCACAAATTGAACTTCGTGTCCTCGCGCATATTGCTCAGGATGAAAAGCTTATGCAGGCATTTAAAGAAGGCGAAGATATCCATACCCAGACAGCAAGTGAAGTTTTCGGTGTATCGAGAAGCGATGTGACAAGTGAAATGAGAAGACAGGCGAAGGCAGTTAATTTCGGAATCGTTTACGGAATCAGTGACTATGGCCTGTCCCAAAGCCTTGGTATTACGAGAAAAGAAGCACAAGCTTTTATTGATAAATATTTTGAAAGCTATCCTGGAGTCAAGTCATATATGGATGAAACGGTAAGGGAAGCGAAAGAAACAGGGTATGTTTCAACATTTATGAACCGTAGACGATACCTTCCTGATATTAAGAGTCGGAATTTTAATAAACGCAGCTTTGCCGAGCGGACGGCGATGAATACACCGATTCAGGGAAGCGCAGCCGATATTATTAAAAAAGCGATGATCGACCTCGAAGAAAGACTTCAAGAAGAGAAAATGCAAGCCAAAGTCCTGCTGCAAGTGCATGACGAATTGATCATCGAAGCACCAAAAGAAGAAGTGAAGCAATTAGAAGAAGTTGTATCATCTGTCATGGAAAATACCGTAGATTTAGATGTCCCTCTAAAGGTCGATTCTTCGTACGGTGACACATGGTATGATGCAAAGTAAGAGGAGAATGAAACGATGCCAGAGTTACCTGAAGTAGAAACAGTCAGAAAAACATTGAAGCATCTCGCTTTAGGAAAAGAGATTGAAAAGGTATCCGTGTTTTGGGGGAATATCATTAAACAACCTCAAGACCCTAAAGAGTTTGAGCAGTTATTGATTGGCCAGACCATTCAAGATATCGATCGGAAAGGGAAGTTTTTAATCTTCCATATGGATGACATTGCACTCGTCTCCCATTTGCGCATGGAAGGAAAGTTTGGTGTTTATGAGGGTGCGACTGAAAAGCCGAAGCATACCCATGTGATCTTTCACTTTACCGATGGAACAGAACTTCGATATAACGATGTGCGTAAATTCGGGACGATGCATGCTTTTCCAAAAGGAATGGAGCTTGAAAATAAACCACTTATTCAACTAGGACCTGATCCATTCAATAAAGCTTTCACCGTGGATTATTTCTATGAGAGGCTGAAGAAAACGTCTAGGAATATAAAAGCTGTCTTGCTTGACCAATCGATTGTAGCTGGGCTGGGAAATATTTATGTAGACGAAGCCCTCTTCAGGGCAGGCATTCATCCTGAAAGAATCGCTAATACTTTGACAAAAGCTGAGATTGAAAGGCTTCGTGAAGCGAGTATTTCCGTTATCCTTGAGGCTATTGACCAGGGCGGAACGACAATTCGTTCTTACTTAAATAGTCAGGGGGAAATCGGAATGTTTCAGCAGAAGCTCCGTGTTTATGGAAAGCAGGATACGGAATGCGTTCAATGTGGCACTCCGATTAAGAAGTTGAAGGTCAGCGGAAGAGGGACTCACATTTGTCCTAAGTGTCAACCTTTACACACTACTAGGTAAACCCCCATATACTATCCCACAGCTTAAGAGATGAAGGTGTGGGATGCATGGGGATTGGCATGTTCATTTTTTTATTCGTTACAGCAGTCAGCATCGATAGCTTTGGAATCGGCTGCGTATTAGGTTTGAAAAAGGTCGGCCTTACATTAAGAGGTGTCTTTTTAATTGCGGGTGTCTCTGGGTGTATGTTTCTGTTGTCTTCCTATTTTGGTCATTTACTGGCAGCGGTGGTGGCAGCAGAAGACGCCGAACGCGTCGGGGCACTTGCGTTAATCGGAATCGGTATCTATTTCTTATGGCAGTTTTTTAAGAAAGAGAAGGATAGTGAAGAAAAGAAGGAGCCGTGGCTTAACCCGGCAAAAGTATTGAACGACCCCTTAGCGGCGGATGTGGACCACTCCGGTGGCATCCGCGGAAAAGAAGTATGGCTGCTTGGAGCTGCACTATCCCTCGATACCATTGGAGCTGGAATCAGTGGAGCTCTCATCGGAATTCCTATTTTATTTACAGCGGTTATGATTACCGTAGCGACTTTCTGCATGCTTGGGTGTGGGATTTTGAGCGGCTCCAAGCTTAGTGATAAAGCGGAAAGTTTGTCCATTTTACCTGGAGTGTTACTCATCATTATCGGCTTGATCAAGTTGTCTTAAGGAGGTGTCAGGATGACTTTAGTCATTGGATTAACAGGAAGTATTGCAAGTGGAAAAAGTACTGTAGCTAAGATGTTCAAGGATATGGATATACCTGTCATTGATGCTGATCAAATATCAAGGGATGTCGTGCAACCTGGAGAACCTGCGTATCAAGAAATTGTAGAAACCTTTGGAGAACAGGTGCTTGAAGAAGGCGGGGATCTGGATCGTAAAAAGCTCGGCAAGGTCGTCTTTGCTGACGAGACAAAGCGAAAACAATTGAATGGCATTGTCCACCCTAAAGTAAGGGAAGAGATGATCAGGCGGCGCGAGCAGTATAAGCAGCAACAATATCAAGCGGTCGTCCTGGATATTCCATTGCTGTTCGAAAGCAACTTAACAGATTACGTTGAAAAGATCCTTGTTGTGTATGTGGATGAAAAAACACAATTGGAACGCTTGATGGAAAGAGATCAGTCGGGACGAGAGGATGCTGAAGAGCGGATCCGTGCGCAGATCCCTGTGAAAAAGAAAGCAGAAATGGCGGATGCGGTCATTGATAATACCGGAACGGTTGAGGGAAGTTTACAGCAATTAAATGACATACTTCACGGTTGGGAGATCGTATAATAACACGTCTGGGTAGACGTGTTATTTTTTGTGGAAAGTTTTTGTTCTGTATGTAAAACCGCTTACAATATGTTATACTAATCTAGGAATTGCAGAGTAAAAGTATATCATATATAGGGGGCTGGAACAGCATGGGGAAAACAAAGGTTGCAATTAATGGTTTGGGAAGAATTGGTCGCATGGTATTTAGAAAGGCTGTGGCGGATGAATCTATGGATTTGGTAGCCGTTAATGCAAGTTATCCAGCTGAAACAATTGCTCACATGATTAAATACGACAGTGTCCACGGGCGTTTTCAAGGTGAGGTCAATGTCGTTGATGGAGACTTAGTCGTCAATCGGAAAAAAGTGAAGCTATGTTCAACTAGGAACCCATTGGAGCTGCCATGGGACGAACTGGATATCGATATTGTAATTGAAGCAACAGGCAAGTTTAAAACGAAAGAAGAAGCAGGTCTTCATTTAGAATCTGGAGCTAAAAAAGTCATCATTACAGCTCCTGGAAAACAAGTGGATGCGACGATTGTGATGGGTGTTAATGAAGAAACATATTTGCCGGCCAGTCACGATGTCATCTCAAATGCTTCCTGCACAACTAACTGTCTTGCCCCTGTAGTAAAAGTGTTGGAGGATGAATTTGGCATTGAAAATGGATTGATGACAACCGTCCATGCCTTTACCAATGATCAGAAGAATTTAGATAACCCACATAAAGACTTACGTAGGGCACGCGGGTGTACTCAATCCATCATCCCTACATCTACAGGAGCAGCTAAAGCCTTAGGGGAAGTGATTCCGACTCTTCAAGGGAAATTGAATGGTATGGCTTTGCGCGTACCGACTCCGAATGTATCTCTTGTTGATCTTGTCGTCGATTTAAAAAGGGAAGTGACGGCAGATGAAGTGAATGAGACCTTTGCGAAAATGGCTGAGGGTGGAATGAAAGGAATATTGGAATACAGTGAAGAGCCCCTCGTTTCCATCGATTACACGACTTCCTCATCATCAGCGATCATAGATGGGTTGTCTACACAAGTCATTGATGACCGTAAAGTAAAAGTACTGGCATGGTATGATAATGAGTGGGGATATTCCTGCCGTGTGGTAGACCTTGCTAAGTATGTCGGTAACATGATGAAACAAGAAAAAGAGGCCCGAGTGTCATAAACAACCCGAATCCTGTTGTATCTGAGTCCCCAGGGGGCGGCAAGAAGTGTTGTGCAAAAGCCAGTAAAATATTTCTTGCAAATTAGGGGTAAACCATATATACTTTCTCTTGAACTTCTGAATTTCATATAAATTCATGTCTACTCAAAGGGTTAGGACCTCTCAGGACTAACTTTCCCCCGTGGTAGTTCATGGCTGTTATTTCAGAGGTATTGAAGAGTGAATGTACAAAGGGGGATCCTTAATATGGATACAATGGGAAGACACGTAATTGCTGAATTATGGAATTGTAATGAAGAAAAATTGAACGATATGTCGTATATAGAACAAGTCTTTGTAGATGCTGCTCTTAAAGCTGGTGCGGAAGTACGAGAAGTCGCTTTTCATAAATTCGCCCCCCACGGAGTTAGTGGAGTGGTCATCATTTCTGAATCGCACTTGACGATTCATAGTTTTCCAGAACATGGCTATGCAAGTATTGATGTTTATACATGCGGAGATCGCATTGATCCTAATGTCGCCGCTCAGTACATCGTTGATGCACTAGAAGCGGGGAAAAATGAAACGGTAGAAGTACCAAGAGGAATGGGACCTGTAGAAGTACAGCAGTCTCGCGCTCTATAATAGGAAGAAGCCACGCAGCTCCAAACGCGTGGCTTCTTTTTCATTATAAGCTTCAAAGCCCATTTTTTTTATTAATTACTCAGTTATTAAAGTAAATGACAGGATTGTGGAAGACTCGATTTCGAGACTTTTCGGGGTTCGTTTGCCGTGTTGAGCGTTAGGGGTGGCTGGGAAGCAACTCATCTAGCTCCATCGCCCAGACACTCGCGTCATAAGCAGAAGAGCAAAGGAGTGAAAAGCACATTCCGTTGCTGTTCTGCTTATGACAGTCGTGTCTCCCAGGTCGATTCCGCATTTGAACACTTTCCTGTGGGGGAGCGCCGAGCTTCCTCGGACTTCGTCCTGCGGGATCTCGTCTATCTCCTTCTCCCCCGGGAGTCTCGCAGCTTCCCAACCACCCCATTCCATGAAGGTGAGAAACGAACCCCTTTCCTGTGAGAGGGTGCCTTCCACTATCCTGGTGTTATAAACATAAAGCGCTCTATAACAAGCTTTTCGTATGCAGAATAGCGTCCTTAGGAGTTCTTTCCCCTTCAATTACCATGGGCATAAAAGCAGCTTATTCCGGAAGTGGTTTCGAGATACTTATATGGCAAAGGGGCGGAGGGAAATGGGGAGACTCCTGCGGGAAAAAAGTGCATGGTGAGACCCCACAGGACGCCGTCCGAGGAGGCTCACCGCGCTCCCGCGGAAAGCGAGCCATTCCCCGCAGTCCCCATCCACTCAACAAAAGTCTCGAAACTGAGTCTTCCACAATAGGGAGCTTATGCGGAATATGGGACTGGGGGGTTATTAGGGACCCATTGGTTTCAATAATCATTTCTTATTTTCCTAAGTCATGTTAAAATAAAGGGAGATAATGTCGAATGAAATTGAAGGGGTTAGGTAAGTGAAAGCATTTATTTCCAGGTATTTCAGCAAACATTCAGAAACGAGTGAAGAGCATAAGGATTCTGCGCTTGTCACACACTATTATAAAGCAAAACATGATGATCTCTTCCGTGCTGTGGAAGGACTTTTTTCGTCACCTTCAGAAATTGTAGCAAGTTCTAAGGAACGTGGAGAACTGACCGTCAAATATAAAGGCAATAGACGCGCGTTTATAGTGGCGACGATCATCATGGTCCGTCCTTTTCGAACAGCCGTTGACTTTTCTGTCACAACGGACTCAGGAGGTCCTGTTGATTTTGGGTACAGCCGGAATCTAATCGTTCAGCTTTATCAAAAATTGGACAGTCAGTTCACAACGGTGGATCCTTCCTGAGTACTGCCGAAAAGAAGATGATGTGGAGTTGATCATACGTGAAGTGCCCAAATTGCCACTATAAAAGTACAAAAGTCCTTGATTCCAGGCCAATCGAAGAAGGACAGGCGATCAGACGACGCAGAGAGTGCGAACAATGCCAATTCAGGTTCACAACTTTTGAACGGATAGAAGAAGTTCCGCTGATCGTTGTGAAAAAAGAAGGCACAAGAGAAGAGTTCAGTCGTGAAAAATTGATGCGTGGACTGATTCGTGCTTGTGAAAAGAGACCGGTGGCCGTGGAGGAACTGGAACGAGTGACCATGGATATCGAAAAGGAATTAAGAAATCGTGGCGTTTCTGAAGTCATGAGTGAAGATATCGGTGAAATGGTGATGGAGCGTCTGTCTGACATTGATGAAGTTGCTTATGTTCGTTTTGCTTCTGTATATCGACAGTTCAAGGACATCAATGTTTTCATCGACGAATTAAAGGAATTAATTAAACATGAAGACAATGAATGAGCCTGTTCCGGCTCATTTTCTTTTTCTAGGATTACAGTTTTAGGGGCCATTTTTGTTTGAGATATGAAAAGAATCTTGGTTTCCTGTTTGAAATAGAATGAATAAGCTTTAACGATTGAAGGAGGTGGAGGCGGTGAGTTACTCTATTGGCAAACTTCTCCCTGTAGACGGTTTTAAAATTATTCGTAATGGAGAGTTGCCTCGAAGTTTTCATCGTTCCTTGTCACATTTATACCAGCCGATTGTAGGGAGGTTGGCGGTCTCGCTTTATCATGTCCTTATATCGGAATCGGATATGGTTGAAGGGGATCAGGTGCAGTCTCACCATACATTGATGTCTTACCTTTCTGCCCCTTTGGACAAAATTTATGAGGCGAGGGGGAAACTGGAGGCTATCGGACTATTACGGACGTTCCGCTCAATTGATGAAGATCAACAGGCGGTATATCTTTACTCTGTGCGCCCTCCTTTTTCTCCTGAAGAGTTCTTTCTTGATGATATGCTCTCTTTGCTGCTGCATTATGAGTTGGGTAAGGAAAAGTATGAGCGCTTACAAAGCCGTTTGTTGAACGCCAGACAAACGCTTGATGGTTTTACTGAAGTTACCGCGACTTTTGATGAAGTCTTCCATAACAAAATGATTGAAACTGTCCAAAGAGAAACTGAAACCATTGCCAAGCAGCAGAATCATCAACCAGAATCCAGAGGGCCGGTAGCATCCATGGATCGAGTGGACTTTCACTGGCTGAACCATGCATTAAAAAAGCGAATGTATCCATCAGAACAAATATTAAATGGGCGCAACAAGAAGTTGATTGTTCAATTGGCGACGTTGTATGATCTTTCAAACACTGAGCTGGAAAAAGCGGTCACCTGGGCCATTGACGAAAATCATTACTTAGTGGAAGAAGAGTTGAAGGCAGCTTGTCATGATTTTATGAAGGAACAAAAGAATGACAGACAGAGAGAATCAGCTCTAGATCGCAGAGAGAAAATGAAAGTGGAAAACACGTCAACAAATGGGACAAAAGAGGATCAGTTCATTCAAATGCTTGAGGAAATCTCTCCTAGGGAATTGCTTGAAGATGTATCCAATGGTAACCGTGCGTCTGAACAAGATTTGAAAATGATTCGTGACGTGATGACAGAACAAGGAATTGAACCAGGAGTCATGAATGTACTCGTCCATTACGTCCTATTAAAAACCGATATGAAATTGTCGAAGCCTTACCTTGAGAAAATCGCAAGTCACTGGGCAAGAAAAAATGTAACGACCGTGAGACAAGCGATGAACCTAGCCAAGGCCGAGCATCAGAAATACCAGCAATGGGGAAAACAGAAGTCTCAAAAGCGTAAAAACCAAAAAGAAGAAGTCATCCCAGCCTGGTTCACACAACAAGAGGCTCCTCAGCATGAGAAACATGAAAAGCAAGAAGCAGCACAAGTCAACACTGATGATATAGCGGCAAGGATAAAAAGATTGACGAACAAAGGTAATTAAAAGGGGGGATAACAATGGAACCTATTCAACAATCATTAAAAAAATGGATGCGTAACAACAAGCAGTTTCAAAAACGAATGAACCATATGAAAGCAGAAGTTATGGAATCCTCGGAAGTTAAAAAGTTGATGCAGGAGCATGAAGAGTTAACGGAAGAAGCGATAGAGAAACAGTTGATTAAACTCTATGAATACCGTACTCAGTCAAAAAACTGTGAGAAATGCCCAACACGTGAAGAGTGTATCAATATCCTTCCCGGTTACGTTCCAAGAGTAGAAGTGGAAGGTTCTGATGTGAAGTTGATTTATGATAAATGTCGCCGTCAACGGAAACATGAACAGCAGGAAGAGCAAAAATCTTTAGTGAGAAGTCTCCATATGCCACGTGAAATCCTTGAGGCTTCATTAGAACGAATGGATCTTCAAGACCCGGATCGAGGAGCTGCGGTGGAACGAACTGTCCAATATATTGAAGGTCTTAATGATGAACTGCCAAGTAAGGGATTGTACTTTCATGGCCCGTTTGGTGTGGGGAAAACTTATTTCCTTGGAGCTATCGCAAATGAACTAAGCTCAAAAAATATCCCTTCTATGGTCATCTATATGCCGGAATTTGTAAGAGAAATTAAAGCATCAATCAAAGACGATTCCATGAATGAAAAGATTGAAGCATTCAAAGAAATTCCTGTACTCATGCTTGATGATATAGGTGCAGAATCTCAATCTGCGTGGTTTAGAGATGAGGTACTTGGAAGTATTCTCCACTACCGAATGATGGAAAGACTTCCGGTTTTCTTCACTTCTAACTACAATTTGAACGAGTTGGAGAAAGTGTTGATGACGAGTAATCGCGGAGATGTAGAACAAGTAAAAGCAAAAAGAATTACAGAGCGGATCCGCCAACTGAGTGAAGGGGTCCACGTGAATGGGCGGAATAGACGAGGATAACGATTACAAAACGTAAGACAATAGCATGATTCCCTCTCTTGTCACATAAATATAACAGGGAACAGCCAACTTTATGTCATAGGTGCGTCATCTTTTAATGGCTGATTTTCAGGGCTGGCCCCTGAGGTCTTCCATTGAACATAGAAGTTGAGTGAAGTCGGGACGAGGGGGAATTTTGGTGTTTTGCATTCATTTTTCTAATCGTACGGAAGCGATCCTATTCTATAATGCGATTGTCTCGGAACAAAAACTTTGGATTTTCAAGGAACACAAAGACGGGTTTGATGTGAAGTTGATGAATGCTTCATTGAGTGGAGCGGCTTATGTTGAGGCGATTCGGGCCTTTTTACAAGTAATCCGGAAAAGGAAAATGCTCGGATGGATGGAAGGCGTTTTGAAACATCGGTACTATTATGAGGACGCACAAGAAGTTCAACGAATGCTTGAAATTGGACAAGACTTCGAAGATAAACCACCCGCGGGACTCCAACTTCCACCGATTTACCACTATTTACGCGCTTTTATTCAGGATTATTTGATCGCTAGAAGTTATGTGGAATTTGATGAACTCAGTGCTGCTTGTTTGCAATCCGTCCATGAATCGCTTATTGAATATACAGGGAAAATCATTGATGAATATAAACAAGAAGAGTCCTATCAACTGTTGGTGGATTCATGGCGTCACCGTGTCCATCATAAAGACACAGGCGTTCAGTTGCTTCATCTGCTTGATGATGGTCGTTTAACCTACTACCATGATGAAGGAAACCCGATTAGTGAATCGGAAACAAGGTTGTACATGAAGCAATATCCGGATGATTGTATTGCTCATCTGCCGATTGAATGGCCGGTTACACCAGCTCTTGCTCATGCACCTGATGAGTTGATCATCTATTCGGATGAAACGGACCATTCAAACTTAGAGTTATTGATGAATATATTTGAAGAAAAAGCTTCATGGAGGCCTAAATCACAATTTCCTTTTAAAATGGGTTGATTTCCTTTTCCTAAATGGATATAATAACGTACATATCTAAACAACGGCTTGGAAAAGGACACGAACATAAAGTGACGCAAGACCAGAGAGAGGAGCCATCGGCTGGAAGCTCCTTGTTGACGGCTTTAATGTTTACCACCTTGGAGCTCTGTCTGTGAACATGTGATTAGTAATAGACAGCGTCTGATCCGCGTTAAGGAGAATGAAGCCGCATCGTCTTACTTTGCGGGAATTTGGGTGGAACCACGAGTGATAACGCTCGTCCCTTAGCTTATATGCTGAGGGACGGGCGTTTTTTATATTTATTTTAGATAAAGGAGTGTTAAACATGTCGAATGCGATTCAAATCAAATTTCCAGACGGTAACATTAAGGAGTTTGAGAGAGGTACGACAGGTGAAGAAATCGCACAATCGATCTCCCCTGGCTTGAAAAAACAAGCCCTGGCGATCAAATTAGACGGCGAACCTTATGATTTAAGAAGACCGATTGAACAAGATGGTGCGATTGAAATCTTGACATATAAAAACCCAGAAGGTCTGGAAGTGGTCCGCCACTCTTCCGCTCACTTGATGGCGCAGGCGATTAAACGTCTATATGGCAATGTGAAGCTTGGTGTTGGTCCAGTGATCGAAAACGGATTTTATTATGATATCGACATGGAAGAGTCCCTTACACCAGAGGACCTTCCGAAGATCGAAAAAGAAATGCAGCGCATCGTCGATGAGAATTTAGAAATCGAACGCATCGAACTTTCACGTGAAGAAGCGATTGAAAAGTATAAAGAGATCGGTGACGATTTGAAACTTGAGCTGATCGAAGCAATCCCTGCAGGGGAACAAGTGACAATTTATCAGCAGGGAGAATTTTTCGATCTTTGCCGCGGGGTTCATGTTCCGCAAACAAGTAAAATCAAAGTCTTCAAGCTGTTAAGCATTTCTGGTGCATACTGGCGTGGAGACAGCGATAATCAAATGCTGCAGCGTATTTATGGTACAGCTTTTGAAAAGAAAGCCCATCTTGATGAGTACCTGAAAATGCTTGAAGAAGCAAAAGAAAGAGATCATCGTAAGTTAGGAAAAGAACTCGATATTTTTACAGTCAATCAAAAGGTTGGTCAAGGGCTGCCGATGTGGCTTCCGAAAGGAGCTACAATTCGTCGTACAATTGAACGATACATTGTAGATACAGAGGAACGTCTTGGGTATGATCACGTTTACACACCTGTTCTTGGAAGTGTAGATTTGTATAAAACAAGTGGACACTGGGATCATTATCAGGATGACATGTTCCCAACAATGGAAATGGATAATGAAGATCTCGTCCTTCGTCCAATGAACTGTCCACACCATATGATGATTTACAAAAATCAATTGCACAGCTACCGTAATCTTCCCGTACGTATTGCCGAGCTCGGCATGATGCACCGCTACGAAATGTCCGGCGCACTTGCAGGATTGCAGCGTGTACGTGCGATGACATTGAATGACGCCCATATCTTCGCTCGTCCAGATCAATTGAAGGATGAATTCAAACGTGTGGTTCGTCTTGTGCAGGAAGTGTATCGTGACTTTGGGATCAATGATTACTACTTCCGCCTTTCTTATAGAGATCCTGAGGACAAAGAGAAGTATGTCGACAATGATGCGATGTGGGATAAAGCTCAGGCGATGTTGAAAGAAACAATGGAAGATATGGAGCTTGAGTATGTAGAAGCAGAAGGGGAAGCGGCCTTCTACGGTCCAAAACTCGATGTTCAAGTGAAGACAGCTCTTGGAAAAGATGAAACATTATCTACTGTTCAGCTCGACTTCCACCTGCCGGAGCGTTTCGATCTGACATACGTTGGAGAAGATGGAGAAGATCACCGTCCGGTTGTTATTCACCGTGGAGTGGTATCAACAATGGAACGCTTTGTTGCTTTTCTTATTGAAGAGTATAAAGGCGTATTCCCAACTTGGCTGGCTCCTGTCCAGGCGAAAATCATCCCTGTATCCGCAGATGTGCACCTTGATTATGCGAAGAAACTTGAAGATGAGTTGCGTGAAGCAGGCGTGCGTGTTGAAGTCGATGAGCGTAATGAAAAGATCGGTTACAAGATCCGTGAAGCTCAAATGCAAAAAATTCCGTTCCAGCTTGTGGTTGGTGACAAAGAAATTCAAGACAATGCTGTCAACGTCCGTCGTTACGGAGAACAAGATTCCGCAACAAAACCACTGGATACATTCAAACAGGAAATCCGCAACGAAATCGACCAAAAACTACTACGTAAGTAAAAGAACAAAACCCGAAAGCCTCCTAAAAGGCTTTCGGGTTTTGCTTTTTCCATATTTATTTCGCTATTATGGGAAGGTGCCGTCCACTATCCTGGTGTTATAAGCCCCCATGCGCTCACCAAAAGTCTCGAAACTGAGTCTTTCACAAACAAGAGCTATAGTGGAAGAAGGTGGATGGTGAGTCCTGGCTAAAAAAGCCTTGATTTTTGCGGGTGCATGCCTTATCCTAGTTTAAGTAGTCATGTCGGCGGAGTTTAGTTGTTGACATGCATCATAAGGCATGCTATTATAATTTAGGTAACTGAATGAACGGATCTAGAGACAAGTAGGAGCACCCGCTTCTCACCTGATCGACGCACAGCGCAGTTGGCAGGTCACTTATTCCTTTGATTATTAGGAGTCGTGTGGGTGCAGTATGTGTACCGACACTTTTTTTATTTGCATCAGGAAATCTTGTCGATGACAGATCTCATATAAGTTTTCTAAAATTTGTTGGAGGTGGCTCGATATTAGCAAGGATAACATGAACGTTAATGAGAAAATCCGTGCCCGTGAAGTTCGTCTGATCGACGTAAATGGTGAGCAACTTGGAGTTAAACCACGTAATGAAGCTTTAGATATCGCAGCGAATGCGAATCTTGATCTTGTTATGGTAGCGCCAAATGCGAAGCCTCCGGTTTGCCGAGTGATGGACTACGGAAAGTATCGTTTCGAGCAGCAGAAGAAAGAAAAAGAAGCTCGTAAGAAACAAACCGTCATCAAAGTCAAGGAAGTTCGTCTCAGCCCTGGGATTGAAGACCATGACTTCAACACGAAACTGCGTAACGCGCGTAAGTTCTTGGAGAAAGGTGACAAAGTGAAGGCATCTGTCCGTTTCCGCGGTCGTGCAATCACTCACAAAGAACTTGGACAAAAAGTACTTGAACGCATGGCGGATGAGTGCAAAGACATTGCCCAAGTTGAGACCAAGCCTAAAATGGAAGGTCGTAGTATGTTCTTAATGCTTGCTCCTCTTAACGAGAAGTAAGGAATTGTATCAAGTTAAAGGAGGAAATTCACATGCCAAAAATGAAAACCCATAAAGGTTCTCAAAAACGCTTCAAAAAGACTGGAACAGGTAAGGTGAAACGTTCTCACGCTTACACTAGCCACTTGTTCGCGAACAAATCTACAAAACAAAAGCGTAAGTTGCGTAAAGATGCACTAGTTTCTGCTGGAGACTACCGCCGCATCAAGCACATGCTTCCAAACGACTAATATACATTGATTTAAATAGGAGGGATTACCATGCCACGAGTAAAAGGTGGAACAGTGACACGCCAACGTCGTAACCGTGTCCTTAAACTAGCAAAAGGTTATTATGGTTCAAAACATGCACTATTCAAAACTGCAAAACAACAAGTAATGAAATCAGGTCAGTATGCTTACCGTGACCGTCGTCAGAAAAAGCGCGACTTCCGTAAGCTATGGATCGCTCGTATCAACGCTGCAGCGCGTTTGAACGACATTTCTTACAGCCGTCTAATGCACGGTTTGAAGCTTGCAGGTGTTGAAGTTAACCGTAAGATGCTAGCTGATCTTGCTGTAAACGATGAGCAAGGTTTCGCAAGCCTAGCAGAGCAAGCTAAATCTGCTCTTAAGTAATAAAATGACAATGATAAAGAACCATTTCCGATCGGTAGGAAATGGTTCTTTTTTATAGTCAGAAACCTATGGATTTACATAATAAGTGACCCAGCATTTTGGAAGACTCAGTTTCGGGACGTTTGTGGAGCAAATGGTATTTAGGAGGAAGGAGTATTATTATGGATGTTGTTATTTTTATTGGAATGTATGGAATCGTCATTAACCTAATCCTTTTCATTATGATGGGGATAGATAAACGTTGGTCTAAAAGAGGATCTTGGCGGATTGAAGAAAAGAAACTCTGGGGAATAGCTTTAGCCGGGGGGGCTCTTGGAGGGTGGATTGGCATGAGTGTATTTAGGCATAAAACGAAACATACTTCGTTCAAACTTGGTTTTTCTCTCATTACCCTTTTATATATCGCAGGAATGGCCTACCTGTTGAATCGGTTCTATCTCTAACCGCTCTGTCATATTATGTAGACAGGGAGGGGGATGAGATGGGCGAAACAACAAGTACCATTTTTGCATGGTTAGAACATCAAGAAGCCTGGGCACCGCTCTTATTCATTGCTATTCATTTATTACGACCATTTTTGTTTTTACCTGTTATGCTCGTTTGTATTACGGGTGGCGTTTTATTTGGGCCTATTGCTGGAAGTGCGTATTCGGTGGTGGGTACAATGCTCTCGAGTTTATTGTTTTATCGCACCATCAGGCTCGTTCCTTCTGGCTTAAAGAAATTGAGGTCGTTAAAAGGAAAATGGTTGAAGAAAAACTCTAATTTGACGGTAAAACAAGTCGCAATACTAAGACTTGTACCTTTTATTCATTTTCATTTACTTTCCTATTGTTTATTGGAAATTAGCGCAGACTTTAAAGAATATGCGAAGTCATCATTATTTGCAAACTTACCCTTAGCCGTCGTTTATACATCTGTCGGACAATGGATTTCCTTATTTTCCATCCCGATGATGTTCCTTTTTTCGGGAGCTTTAATTGGCGTGTGCTTTTTGATACGAAAAAAATACGAAGTGTTTCTCTGGAGAGATTTCTTCCAGACGAGTCCATAAACGAAAGCCTCACTCAAAGGAGTGGGGCTTTTTTTCATCGTGATTTTTTAATGGCTGAATGATCAAACGGTTCATCGGGTATTTCCACTCGATGGAAGCATAAGGGTAGCGAATCAAGATTTCTTTTTCCATAAAGTAAAGATCCTCCCTGTCTAGACCTTGTAACCTTTCAGGGTTGTGTACACTCACACTGATGTTGATCACCTCAAACGAATCCTCAGTGGTCCCTAAGTACTTCTCTCCTTCAAAAACATGTCCTTTTAGAGTCATTAAAAAGTTTTCTTTCGTATTCTCCTTGTTATCATGAAAGTAAAATTGTTTCTTGTCTCTGGCAAGCTCTAATTTTCTCCTTGGATTGACGATGAATTTATAGGCGGTATAAATAATGAAGGCTATGGCAATCAGTAAGAGTAACCGGAATAATAGGATGATCATTTCTTTCATCTCCCTGTAAACTGTTCTTTTGCTTCCATACGTATGAACGTATCCTTTTGTTTCAAAAAATGATACATTTAATGAGAAAATTTTTAAATAGTTAGATGCTGATTATTAAAGTATATGGCAGGATTCTTGAAGTCTCAGTTTCGAGATGGTTATTGAGTGGATGGGGCTGCTGGGAATGAGTCGCTTTACCATGTAAGTGTCTTGAAACTACTTCTGGAAACGCTGTTTGTACCCTCAAGTGAAATGGATAATATAAAACTCTCTCTCGTAGTCATTCCGAGCTAGAAAGCTTGATGTAGGGCTCTTTATGCTTACTTCTGAGTGGCCCGATATTGGTATAGGAGTCGTTTCTCTCCTGCATGGAATGGGGGATGGGGAAGCTCAGCGCTCCCCCAACTGAGTCTTCCACAATCGGGAGCTTTTATAAAATCATCACGGAGAGCTGGTTAAATGTAATATGAAGGAGTGGTAGAGTATGAATTGGGAAAGTTTGTATGATATGCAGAGGGAATTAGATCATTATATAGAGCAGCAGCACGGGATTGAAAAAGGACAGAAGGTTGAGGAAAAAGTACTTGCGCTTCTTGTTGAATTAGGAGAGTTAGCTAATGAAACGCGATGCTTTAAGTTTTGGAGTACAAAAGGACCCAGTGAGAAGTCTGTAATATTGGAAGAGTATGTGGATGGGGTCCATTTTCTGCTTTCTTTAGGCTTGGACCTTGATTATCGTTATACGGCCACACCTTTGGTCGAAGTAGATTCCCAAACATCGGCCTTTCTTACTGTTTATCGCTCGATAGAGAGGTTAAGGGAGAGGAAAGACGAACAATCTTATAAGAAAGCATTTTATGATTATTTAGTTCTTGGTCTTACACTAGGTATTACTGAGAAAGAATTGATTGATGCATACGAAAGAAAAAATGCCATCAACTTTGAGCGTCAAGATGAAGGGTATTGATCATGCAGGAAACTGAATTTTTTGTGAAATCGCTTCAAAAGGTTTATAATATCCATTGGATAGGAAAAGGAGGAATTGTTACATATGGCTAAAAAAGACGAAACATTACAAATGTTAAAAGATTTGACGGATGCTAAAGGCGTTCCTGGTAATGAGCGGGAAGCTCGTGATGTGATGAAGCAGTACATCGCTCCATACGCAGATGAAGTGTTTACAGATAACTTAGGCAGCTTGATCGCGAAAAAGGTAGGGAATAAAAAAGGCCCGAGTGTTATGGTAGCTGGTCACCTTGATGAGGTAGGATTCATGGTTACTCGCATTGATGATAACGGGTATATTTATTTCCAAACCGTCGGTGGCTGGTGGAGCCAGGTGATGCTTGCACAGCGTGTGACCATCATGACACGTAATGGAGATTTGACAGGAGTAATTGGATCCAAACCACCACATATCCTGCCTCCGGAGCAACGTAAAAAAGCCGTGGATATTAAAGATATGTTTATTGATATTGGTGCTTCAAGCAAAGAAGAAGCGATGGAATTTGGTGTGAAACCCGGAGATTCGGTCGTTCCATATTTCGAATTCACACAAATGAAAAATGAGAAGATGCTTCTTGCGAAAGCTTGGGACAACCGTATTGGATGTGCGATTGCTATTGAAGTACTGAAGCAGTTGAAAGGTGAAAAACACCCGAATATCGTTTATGGTGTTGGAACCGTCCAGGAAGAAGTAGGTCTGCGTGGGGCTCGTACGTCTGCCAATGTGATTAACCCGGATATCGCTTTTGGTGTGGACGTTGGAATCGCTGGAGATACACCTGGTGTGTCAGACAAAGATGCCTCAAGCAAGATGGGTGAAGGTCCTCAAATCATCCTCTATGATGCGTCCATGATTTCACATAAAGGCCTTCGTGATTTTGTAACAGACACGGCAGATGCTAATGAGATTCCATATCAATTTGATTCTCTTGCCGGTGGTGGCACAGACTCTGGTGCGATTCACCTAAGTCATGATGGTGTTCCTGCATTGTCCATTACGATTGCAACGCGCTACATTCACTCTCACGCAGCGATGCTTCACCGTGATGACTTTGAAAATGCGGTACGTTTGATTGTTGAAGTCATCAAAGGACTTGATGCAGACAAAGTGCAGGAAATAACCTTTAATTAACTCTCAATGACGTAAAAAGCCAACCCTTTTCAGGTTGGCTTTTTTTCACTGATTTTGTTTCAATCCCTGCTCTAATGTATCCAGGATTTCTTGTCTTTCCTGCTCATCAGATTCTTTCCATAGCATTTCAAAAAAGACACCAAGACCAGGAAGCATTTTTTCTTCTCCTTTTTGCAAGGCATCATCGATGGTCGCTTCCAATTGTTCAGCGTTATGTCCACTAACGTTAGAAAGAATCGCTGCTCTTAAATTCAGGTTCATCGTTCATTCAACCTCCTTTTCTCCATAACTTCGCGAATATTCTTCTTTAGTTTGACCAACCGTGGTCTTGCTATGTATGATGAATGAGAAATAAACACGCAAATGAGGGACTACTATGTTGACTTCCTTACAAAATACAAAAGTGAAGGAATGGAAAAAGCTACATAAACGTAAATATAGAAATCAAACAGGAACCTTTATTGTAGAAGGCTTTCATCTCGTAGAAGAGGTGATGAAAAGTGATTGGGAGATTGTTGAAATGATTGTTCGTGAAGGAACAGATTTTTCGATCCCTGAAGATATCCCTGCGGTAATGGTCAATGATTCTGTGTTTCGGGCTATTGCAGAAACGGAAACACCTCAAGGTATTGCAGCAATCGTCAAACAGAAGGAACCATCCTTAAATCAAGCCACATTAACATTAATGCTTGACTCCGTTCAGGATCCTGGGAATGTGGGTACACTGATTCGGACAGCTGATGCAGCAGGGTTCGACCAGGTGATTTTAGGTTCAGGTACAGTGGATGCCTACAATGATAAAGTCATCCGAGCTACGCAAGGGTCCATCTTCCACATCCCCGTCATCACAGGGGAGTTAGAAGACTTTGTAAAACCCATGAAAGAAGAAGGAGTCCAGATTTGGGCTTCTGCTCTGAAGGATGCTGTCCCTTTTCAACAACTGCAAGCTCCTTCTAAAGCTGCACTCATTGTAGGGAATGAAGGGCAGGGGATTCAGGAGTCTGTTTTGAACCAAGCAGATCAACGTGTCTATATCCCGATTTATGGACAGGCAGAGTCGCTGAATGTAGGAATCGCAGGTGCTGTCCTTATGTATCATTTAAAGGGATAAGGTTGCATCCATAGGCTTCTTTGACTATAATATATTCAGTTGATAAAAATTAAACAATGAAAAGCTTAGAAAGAGCAAAGTAGATGAATGTAAATCGTTATAGGGAGGAAGCACCTTGGACTGGAAGTGCTTCTAACGTGGCATGTATCGAAATTTCACTCTGGAGCTGGCCATAGGCCCGGATTTAATCCGTTATTTTCATCAAAGTGGGCACATGTAAATGTGTCAACAAGGGTGGTACCGCGAAACGACCATACAAGTCTCGTCCCTTTTCAGGGATGGGGCTTTTTTTATTTTCCAGCCGTTTTTCAACCTTAATAGTTTTGAAACGTGAAAGGGAAATGAGTCGAAACGATTTTAAAGGAGGAAAAAAGCATGAAGGAACGTTTAGAAGAGCTGCAACAGGAAGCCTTGAAGAAAGTTGATCAGGCGGATTCTGTTCAAGGCTTGAAGGATGTAAGAGTCGAGTACTTAGGAAAAAAGGGCCCGATTACGGAAGTTCTGAGAGGAATGGGCAAATTGTCCAAAGAAGAGCGTCCGGTTATTGGGCAATTGGCGAATGATGTTCGGGAACATATTGCTCAAGCGATTGAGACAAAACAAACGGCTCTTGAGGATGCAGCATTAGAAAAGCAATTGGAAGAAGAGAGCATTGATGTCACTCTTCCTGCCCGTCCTGTAAAGGTTGGAGGTCCTCACTTATTGACGAGTATCGTGGAAGAAATTGAAGACCTCTTCATCGGTATGGGCTTTGAAATCAAAGAAGGACCTGAAGTGGAGACGGATTATTACAACTTTGAAGCACTGAATCTGCCGAAAGGCCACCCGGCAAGGGATATGCAGGATTCTTTCTACGTAACGGAAGAACTCTTAATGCGTACCCATACTTCCCCTGTTCAAGCACGGACAATGGGAGCTAAAGATGGCAGTGAACCTGTTAAAATGATTTGCCCTGGTAAGGTCTATCGTCGTGACACAGATGATGCGACTCACTCTCACCAGTTCACGCAAATTGAGGGACTATTAGTCGATAAAAACGTGCGAATGAGCGATTTGAAAGGCGTATTGAATGCATTCGCGAAGCAGATGTTCGGAGCGGACCGTGAAATACGTCTTCGTCCAAGCTTTTTCCCATTCACCGAACCATCCGTAGAAATGGATATTTCCTGTAAAGTATGTGGAGGGAAAGGCTGCTCAGTATGTAAAGGAACCGGCTGGATCGAAATTCTTGGAGGCGGAATGGTTCACCCGAATGTCCTTGAGATGGCAGGATATGATCCGAAAGAATATTCAGGATTCGCATTCGGTATGGGACCTGAGCGGATCGCGATGTTGAAATATGGAGTGGATGATATCCGTCACTTCTACACCAATGATATTCGATTCTTAGAACAATACCACAAGGCTTAAAGGAGGAATGAAACCATGCTTGTATCATTGAATTGGTTGCAAGAATATATTGATGTCAGTCGTTACTCGCCAGAAGAACTGGCAGAAATCATTACGAAGACCGGAATTGAAGTGGAAAGTGTTGAACCTGTAGCAGAAGAGGTCACAGGCGTTGTCGTCGGGTATGTACGATCTTGTGAACAGCATCCGAACGCCGATAAATTGAACCTTTGCCAAGTGGACGTCGGAGAAGAAACGCTTCAGATCGTTTGTGGCGCACCGAACGTCGCTGAAGGTCAAAAAGTTCCTGTAGCTACACCGGGAGCGGTTCTTCCTGGCAACTTCAAAATTAAAAAGACGAAACTGCGCGGAGAAGAATCGAACGGGATGATCTGTTCTCTTCAAGAGCTAGGCGTCGATGAAAAAGATGTCCCGAAAGAATTCGCTGATGGAATTTTTGTTTTTCCGGAAGATGTAGAAGTCGGAGCGAATGCTGTTTCCTTGTTAAATCTTGATGATTTGATCATCGAGCTTGGATTGACACCCAACCGTTCGGACGCTCTAAGCATGGCCGGCGTAGCCTATGAAGTAGCAGCAGCCATCGATGGCACGTATGAATTGGCTGAGGAAAACGTCAAAACTTGTGGTGAGAAAACAGCAGACCATGTCTCTGTAGTCGTGGAAGACTCAGAAGCGAACCCTTATTATGGAGCCTTCATTATTAAGGACATCCAAGTCGGACCATCTCCACTGTGGATGCGTAACCGTTTGACTGCGGCAGGCATCCGTCCAATCAACAATGTCGTGGACATTACAAACTACGTACTTATGGAGTATGGGCAGCCGCTTCACGCCTTCGATTACGACCGTTTTGGTTCGCATACTATTGTTACACGTCGTGCAAAAGATGGAGAGAAGATGACGACGCTTGATGACCAGGAGCGCACACTGAAGAGCGATCACCTCGTCATTACGAATGGGGAAAAAGCTCATGCCATCGCTGGTGTCATGGGTGGGGCTGAGTCTGAAGTTCAAGATGATACGACGACGATCATCTTAGAAGCCGCATTTTTCGATCCATCTGTGGTACGTGAAGCTTCAAAAGATCATGGGCTCCGCAGTGAATCAAGTACACGATTTGAAAAAGGTGTCGATCCGAACCGCGTAGAACGTGCCGGCCTGAGAGCTTGCGAACTTCTTGCAAAATATGCAGGAGGAACGGTATTGGATGGTGTCGTGTCCCATGACGAATTGGACCGCTCTGAAAAGCAAGTCACTGTAAACACGAGCACAATCAATGATCGACTTGGAACCGATATTTCCAATGAGGATATCGCCGACATTTTCCGTCGTCTTCAGTTCAATTATGATCAAAACGGGGATGAGTTCCATGTGTCTGTTCCGACAAGACGTGGAGACATTACCATCTTTGAAGATATGCTGGAAGAAGTGGCACGCATTTATGGCTACGATAACCTTCCGTATACACTTCCACAAGGGGCGTCTCAAGCAGGTGGTTTGACGCTTGAGCAATTGCTGAAACGTAAAGTGAAAGCATACTTTGAAGGTGCGGGACTTCATGAGACAATTACTTATTCCCTTACTCATGAGGATAAAGCACAAATGCTTGTCAGCCCTGAAGTGAAAGAAAAATCCGTTAGCCCTGTCGCTCTTGCTATGCCTATGAGTGAAGACCATGGCACGCTCCGCTTGAGCATGGTTCCTGAGTTATTAGAATCCTTATCCTATAACGTGGCACGGAAACAGGAAAACCTTGCTTTCTATGAAGTCGGTACCGTGTTTATTAGTGAAGAGGAAAAAGTAACGAAACAGCCGGAAGAAATGCTGCGTGCATCAGGCGCATTGACAGGGGAATGGCTCTCACATCCATGGCAGCAAGAGAAAAAATCGGTCGACTTTTTCGTTGCTAAAGGGATTTTGGAAGGATTAAGTGAACAGCTGGATCTTCCTTTCAGCTATGAAAAAACGAAGTTGGATCATATGCATCCAGGACGTACGGCAACCGTGTCCGTTAATGGAAAAGTCATCGGCTTCGTTGGGCAGGTCCATCCGAAACTTCAAAAACAGCTCGGACTGAAAGAAACGTATGTCTTTGATGTGAATTTGGAAGTTCTCATTGAGGAATATAAGAAAGAAGAGAAATTCCAGACGATTCCTCGTCACCCATCTGTTTCTCGTGACATTGCGCTTGTCGTAGATGAAAATGTGACCGCAGGATCGATTGAGGCAACGATTGCAGAGGCAGGAAGTCCATTAGTGAAGGATGTTCAAGTATTCGATCTTTATCAAGGTGAACATCTAGATGAAGGGAAGAAGTCTCTCGCTTTCCGTCTGCTTTACTTAGATCCACTTCGCACCTTGAAGGATCAAGAAGTAGAAGAGACGCACAATGCTATCCTGGAAGCGGTGAAAAGTCAGCATCAGGCTGAACTTCGTGGATAAACCATATGATAAACAAAAAGCTCAGAGTTTCCTTAACTCTGAGCTTTTTGTATAAGCAACATCGGATTATTTAACGAATTTTTTTGCTTTTTCAGTGGTGGCAAAGTGAACTTTAGCTAATTCCTCCAGCTTTTCTTCCCCGTAGGCTTCAATGATAGCTGCAGCGGCACGATCCACTTTTCCGGAGGCTCCTTTTGGTATCGGAAGACCTGTATCGAATTCCATCTCGTTCATCGCTTTTACAAAAGCAGACCTTGCAATGATGGAAGCTGTTGCGACAGCAATCGAATAACTTTCCGCTTTTGTCATAAAGTAAACGTGTTCTTGAAGTTGCTGATTCTCACTTCTCAAGTGCTTTTTGTACACATGTGGTTCTGAGAATTGGTCAATTAATATTCCATCCGGTTTTTCAGGTGCAATCTTCTCTAAAAGACGGTTCAAGGCTTGATGGTGGAGGATCGTTTTCATTTTCCCCTGGCTCCATCCTTTTCTCTGCCATTGGTTGTATTTTTTATTCGGCAGTCTCAGTAGACTGTAAGGGATTTTCATAGCTACAATATCTTTAGCCAGGTTGGTAATTTGAGCATCCGAAAGGTTTTTTGAATCTTTCACACCGATCGCTTTCAACTGTGGAATTTGTTCTTTCGTTACAAAAGCGGCTGCTACAGTGATGGGTCCGAAATAGTCTCCTGTCCCCGCTTCATCGGATCCTATATGGGAGCTTACGAAAAGCTGTTCATCGGGATGAAAAGCATGGCGTTTATTCTTGCTTTTGTTCTGACCTCCGGAGGTAGTGGAAGAAACGGTTCCCCATTTCTCAGCTTCTTCTTCTGGTTTTTGACCCTGGAAAAGCACCTTGCCTGATTTGTAGGCTGTAATCGTACAGCTCGCTGTTTTAGCTGCAAACAACGCCGCTGGTGGACTGTTTTTTTGGTTTGAGGCATAATACTTCTTCATCTTCTCTAGTGTAGAGGCAGGTAATTTCAATACAACTTGGGGCATAATGGATTCCTTTCTGTCTAAAATGATAGGATTAGTATAGCAAAATGGATGACAAAAGAGAACATTTGCGAAAAACATCCATATTGGTTTCCTATTTGTCAAGCTTCGTGTTAATATAAAGTTTAGGATTGAGAGAAACTAGGGGGTATGAATGTGTCGCAGTCAGACCAAGAGAAAAAAAGAATTACAGTGGAGATCAACAAAAGATCTTACACTATAGTTGGTCATGAAGAGCCCCATCATATCCGTATGGTATCCAGTCTGGTGGACCAAAAGATGCGAGAAATCCACGAAGCAAATCCTAGCCTGGATACGGCAAAGCTCGCCGTTTTGACCGCTGTGAATACGATGAATGAATATATGAAATTAAAGGAAGAATGTACAGAACTTATGAATTATATTGAAAAGAAAGAGAAAGAGGACAGAGGGTAAAATGATTGATTTATTGTTGTTGTTTATTTTGTTTATTGGTGTAATAACAGGGCTGAAAAGAGGTTTTATTCTCCAGCTTTTCCATCTCATCGGATTCGTTGTAGCCTTTGTACTCGCTGTTATCTACTATGATGACCTCGCGCCGAAACTGACGTTATGGGTACCTTATCCTGAACTGCCTCAGGATTCTTCCTGGGCGATCTTCTTAGAAAATCTGCCTTTGGAACAAGCCTTTTATAACGCTGTTGCTTTTGCCATTATCTTTTTTGGAGCCAAAATCATCTTACATATTATTGCGTCCATGTTGGACTTTGTTTCGGAACTGCCGATCTTGAATTCTTTGAATACGATGTTAGGTGGAATTTTAGGCTTTATTGAAAATTATGTCATCTTATTCGTGGTGCTGTACATAGCGGCGCTTGTACCTCTTGCTGGAGTGCAAAGTGCTTTGGACGGATCGATTCTTGCACAGCTGATCATCGAACACACACCAGTCTTTTCAGAACAATTGAAAACGCTGTGGATTGAACATGTAGCTGGCTGAGTAAGACGTTAGGATGAAAGTACAGGTGGAGCCGCTATGATTATGATCATGGCGGCTCTTTTTCATCTTGAAAACAGGATAAAACGTGAAGGAGTCGATAAATCATGGCTATCGATAAAAAGCAAGTCATTAAATTGTTGGAAAAAATTGCTGTTTACTTAGAGTTGAAAGGGGAGAACCCTTTTAAAATATCTGCTTACCGTAAGGCTGCCCAAGCTTTAGAACGTGATGACAGATCATTAAGTGAGATTGATGATTTCACCAAAATGAAAGGAATCGGAAAAGGCACGGCAACTGTCATCGATGAATACTTAGAAAACGAAGAATCAGATACATTAAAACAATTACAGGCAGAAGTTCCGGCCGGCCTTGTCCCATTACTTGACCTTCCAGGTCTCGGCGGAAAGAAATTGGCAAAGCTTTATCAACAATTAGGTGTGACCGATGCAGAGGCATTGAAAGAAGCTCTGGAGGCAGGAAAAGTGGAAGCGCTGGATGGTTTCGGGAAAAAGTCTGCTGAAAAGATGTTGAAGGCGATTGAAGATGCAGGAGCGCGTCCAGAACGGTTGCCGGTTGCTGTCATGCTTCCATTAGCAGAAAAAATCGAGCGTTTTCTTGAACAGGGAAAGACATTCACACGTTTTTCAAGAGCGGGAAGTTTAAGAAGAATGCGTGAAACGATTAAGGATTTAGATTTCATCATTGCGTCTGAAAATGCTGTTAAAACTCGAGATGAGCTATTGGCGTATCCAGATATAAAAGAGATTGTTGCCTCAGGCGAGACGAAGGTTTCTGTCGTTGTCAATGAAGGCTATGATATAGGCATTGATTTCCGTATTGTTGCACCAGAAGAATTTGCTTCGACCTTACATCATTTCACAGGGTCCAAAGACCATAATGTCGCTATGAGACAACTCGCTAAGCAGAACGATGAGAAAATTAGTGAGTATGGGATTGAAAAAGCGGAAACGGGAGAAGTCCAAACGTTTGAAACAGAAGAAGAATTTTTCCAACATTTTGGTCTTCATTTCATCCCTCCTGAAGTTAGGGAAAATTATGGGGAAGTAGAGAAATTCAAAGAACCCATTGAACTCGTGGAATTGAATGATATTCGCGGGGACCTTCATATGCACTCGACTTGGAGTGATGGAGCACAGTCCATTAAAGAAATGGCAGAGAAAGCAAAAGCAAAAGGGTATGAGTACATCGCTATCACCGATCACTCGAAATACTTGCGTGTAGCAAACGGGTTGAATGAAGAACGTTTACGTTTGCAAAGGAAAGAGATAGAAAAGGTGAATGAAGAAATGGAAGATTTCCATATCTTTGCGGGTATTGAAATGGATATTCTTCCGGATGGATCACTGGATTTTGATGATGAGTTTTTGAAAGAGATGGACTTTGTCATCGCATCCATCCACTCAAGCTTTCAGCAATCGCAGGATCAAATTATGGAAAGGTTGACCAATGCCCTCGAAAACCCTCATGTCCATATGATTGCTCATCCGACCGGACGCTTAATCGGCCGTCGCGAAGGCTACGACGTGAACCTTGAAGCATTGATTGAAGGGGCAAAGCGAACAGGCACGGTCCTTGAACTTAACGCGAACCCTAACCGATTGGATTTGAGTTGGGAATGGTTAATGAGAGCACAGGAAGAGGGCGTAAACATTGCCGTTAATACGGATGCTCACAGTTATTCAATGTTGGAGCATATGAAAATAGGAATTGGTACAGCACGAAAAGGTTGGCTGAGAAAAGATACAGTCATCAATACGTGGACGAAACAACAGTTGATGGATAAGTTCAAGATCCATAAGGAGTAATAAAGGAGACGGTTACACATGAATCAACGCATCCTTCATGTACTAGAATTTAAAAAAATCATAGAACAATTGAACGAACAAGCGGCCTCTTCCTTGGGGAAAGAAAAGACTGCCGCCTTGAAACCATCTTCTGATTTAGAAGAGGTTCGCCACTTGCAAATGGAGACGGATGAAGCTGGACAAGTCCTGCGCTTGAAAGGCCATGTCCCACTTGGCGGTATATTTGACATCAAGCCAAGCTTGAAGCGGACCACAATTGGCGGCACGCTAAGCGCATTAGAATGTCTGGATGTCGCCAGTACGATATATGGAGGCAGACAACTGAAGCGCTTCATCGAAGATATGGAAGAACCCGAAATGCCCATTTTAAGAGATATGGTTTCTACCATCGCTCCATTAAGGGAACTAGAGAGTGAAATCAGAAATTGTATCGATGAACATGGAGGAGTTATGGATGGAGCTTCTGAGAAATTGAGATCCATCCGTTCGAAAATCCGGACTTATGAGAGCCGGGTAAGGGACAAAATGGAGTCCTTTACAAAATCTAAATCAAAAATGCTTTCCGATGCCATTGTCACCATAAGAAATGAACGGTATGTTCTTCCTGTTAAACAAGAATATCGTGGATCCATTGGTGGGATTGTCCATGATCAATCATCTTCTGGAGCGACACTATTCATAGAACCTCAAACAGTTGTTGACTTGAATAACCAGCTGCAAGAAGCTCGCGTCCAGGAAAAAAATGAGATTGAGAAAATCTTGAAAGAACTTTCGGATGCGATTGCGGAAAACCATGAACCTTTATATGAAAATGTGAATGTGTTAGGGCATATGGACTTTATGTTTGCCAGAGCGAAGTTAGGTAAGCAGATGAGAGCAGCCATGCCTAAGATGAATGACGAAGGCCGCATTGACATGAAACAAGCAAGACATCCGCTAATATCGGGAGATGAAGTCGTTCCGAATGATATCGAAATAGGCAAGGACTATACATCGATTGTTATTACTGGACCGAACACAGGAGGAAAAACGGTTACTCTAAAACTCGTAGGTTTATGCACGCTGATGGCACAGTCCGGATTACAGGTACCGGCATTGGATGGGTGTGAGATGGCTGTATTCAAAGAAGTCTATGCAGACATCGGGGATGAACAGTCCATCGAACAAAGTTTATCTACTTTTTCTTCTCATATGACGAATATCGTAGACATTTTGGACAAAGTGGACGACCAGTCCTTAGTCTTATTTGATGAACTTGGTGCTGGAACGGATCCGCAAGAAGGAGCGGCTCTTGCGATGTCGATCTTAGATGAAGTGGTCAACCGGAAGGCCCGTGTCATCGCGACGACGCACTATCCGGAATTGAAAGCTTATGGCTACAATCGCCCGGACGTTATCAACGCTTCTGTCGAGTTTGATATTCAAACACTAAAACCGACCTACCGCTTGTTGATTGGCGTTCCAGGTCGGAGTAATGCATTTGAGATTTCCAGGCGTCTAGGTTTAAGAGAATCTGTGATTGAGTCTGCGAAAGGTCATATCGGTGTGGATTCTCAGAGTGTTGAAAATATGATTGCTTCCTTAGAAGAATCGAAGCGGGGAGCAGAGCAGGATTATGAAGAAGCAGAACGATTCCTCGCAGAAGCAGAAGAGCTTCGAAATGAATTAAAGCAGAAATGGGACCAATTTGAAGAGCAGCGTGAAAAGTTATATGAAAAAGCGGAACAAAAAGCAGAGAAAGCTATTCGCCAGGCCAGAGAAGAAGCAGAAACGATCGTTGGCGAAATACGGAACATGAAATCACAGGCACAAATGAAAGAACATGAGTGGATTGAAGCTCGTAAGATGTTTGATGAAGCACAGCCTGAACTTGCGAAGAAGAAACCGAAAGCAGCTCCAGCACCTAAGAAAGAGTCGAGAGAATTGAACCCTGGAGATGAAGTGAAGCTACTGACTCTTAACCAGCAAGGAACCATAGTGGAACAGACAGGTAAGAATGAATACCAGGTTCAGGTTGGTGTAATGAAAGTGAAAGCCAAACGCAAAGAACTTGAATTCGTAAAGGCAAAGCAACCTTATAAAGAAAAGCCAATGGCGACAGTCAAAGGGAAGAACTTCCATGTGAAAACAGAACTCGACTTACGTGGCGAACGCTATGAAGATGCGTTGAACCGTTTAGAAAAATATATTGATGACGCTCTTTTAGCAGGCTATCCACGAGTATCTATTATCCATGGAAAGGGGACAGGAGCTCTCCGGACAGCGGTTCAAAATTTCGCAAAGAACCACCGAAGCATCTCCAGCCATCGGGCAGGAGGCATGAATGAAGGTGGAAGTGGAGTGACCGTCCTTGAGTTTCGATAATTCGTGAAAAGGGAGCGGAGGAATGAGTAATTTTTGGGAATACACGTTAGTGGAAACCGCCGCTCGTTATAGTGTTGTTGTCCTGTGTTTAGTTCTTTTCATGGCGATTTTTGAAATCGTTACTTCCTATAATAACTGGGAAGAAATCAAGAAGGGCAACATTGCTGTAGCGATGGCTACCGGGGGAAAACTATTTGGAATTGCAAACATCTTTCGTTTTTCAATTGAACATAATGACTCACTCACCCAAACGATGGGCTGGGGCTTGTATGGATTTGCTCTTCTCCTTTGCGGTTATTTCATTTTTGAATTCTTGACCCCATCTTTTAAAATCGATGAAGAAATTGCAAATGACAACCGTGCCGTAGGATTCATTTCTTTAGTCATTTCCATCGGCCTTTCGTATGTGATTGGAGCGAATATCATTTAAGGAGAGAGACAGTGGAAACCTTAGCCAAAATATTAATGGTCGTTGCCGCGGCTTTTCTCATCGTCGGCATTCTGTTTTTTATCATATAAGTATTAGATTCCTAATCTAACAAGAAGCCCAAAACTAACCGGGCTTCTTGTTTTTTTATGTTAATGTTGATATTAGTTATTAAAGAATATGGCAGGATTCTTGAAGACTCAGTTTCGAGATGTTTTTTGAGTGGATGGGGCTGCGGGGAATGACTCGCTTTCCGCGGGAGCGCGGTGAGCCTCCTCGAGCTTC
>NZ_FNIZ01000001.1:129373-365326 GCF_900104185.1 Halobacillus aidingensis
CTCGCAGCTTCCCAACCACCCCATTCGATGAATGTGAGAAACGAACCCCATTACTGTGTGGGGGGTCTTCCACTATCCTTGTGTTATATGCATAAAGCGCTACATAACAAGCTTTCCGCACCCAGAATAGATTGCCTGCAAGTTCGTATCCTCCATTAAATCTGTGCATAAAAGCAACTTATTCTGGAAGTGGTTTCGAGACACTTATATGGCAAAGGGGCGGAGGGAAACGGTGAGACTCCTATGGGACGTGTGGGACAGGTGAGACCCCGGAAGGCGTAGCCTGAGGAGGCTCACCGCCCGCCCCATGGAAAGCGAACCTTTTCCCGCAGCCCCTAAACTCACACAAAAGTTTCGAAACTGAGTCTTCCAGAAATGGGAGCTTATATTGAAGAAAGATCGGGGTTTTTTAGAGGTCCATAAAAATAAGCCCTCTCCGCTTATACGAGGGGCTTATGATCATTTATTCATTCTTGATAAAAAGTCACCGAGCAAGTCATCGTCATCTTCTTCCAGAACATCTTCTTCCCGTTGTTCCTGAAAATCAGCTTGAAGATTGTCCAAATCCAAATCATCCAAATCATCATCCCCATCTACTTCGAGTGGGGTTTCAGGCAACCCAGCTTTCTCCTTCTCAGGTTCGATCTCTGTCGGAATCGGGGCTTCTTCCTCTGTAGCCGCCTCTTCTTGAAGATACAGAGCATCATCAATGTTATAGGCGTTGCTATTTAACGATGCAAGTAAAGTCGTTGCCCTAACAGGATCCATCATGAGCTGATAAAGGATGCTGCCGATGAGAGCTTCTGAGTGTTCATGTTTGATCCAACTTTTCTGCTCTTTCGTAAGAGCTTTTGGAAGCGGAATGGTCACGGTTTCCTTATCTTTCGTAAAGGACTGGTTCACTCCATCAAGGACGAACTGAGCGATTTTACTTGAAAAATTTCTACGTTCCTTCTCTTTTAACTGGGACAGCTGTTTTAATAAATGATCCGGTGTGTCCGAGGGGACCCGGAACGTAATCGACTGGCCCCTCTCCACACTTTTTCTAGAAGAACTCATCCAATCACCTTACTTAGAAGATCCGGCTTTTTGTTCTACTTTTTTATTAGACTTATCTTCTATCTTCGAATTCTTGCGGATATAGTCAGAAATGAGCTTATAATAAGCATTGGCCATCATCCAGATGCTTTCATTCTCATCTTCAAAGAATTCAATGTTAAAGCCATCCAGTTTGTTATTCAATGTCTTAATATAGTCTTTCAATACTGCTGAACCGCCACCTACGAAATAGCAGATTTCAGACTGGGAATTCTTCTGCCATACATTTCTTAAATAACGATACTGTTTCTTCGCAAGTTCAAGTAAAATTCGGTCCGTAATGTCGTGCACATTTGTACGGCTTCCTCGAACCATGATGTGGTGGCGATCATTTTTACGCGTGATGATATCGACGACGTCACGACGGCTGTCTAATTCAACCCCATGCTTCGTAAGGATCTCGTCACGGATCATCTCCAATGATTCAGACACTCCCAAGTTGAATCCTTGAGCCTTGTCATCATCCACGTTGCGATTTCTAATAACGGCGATATCAGTAGAAAGTCCCCCGATGTCTTGAATCAGGATTTGTTTATCTACCAACTCTTTATTAATAATGTTCAAATCATTATCCATGACAAGGTTTACATAAGCAGCAAATCCTTCTGGATAAACTTTGACCTCATCAAACTTGATGTTTACTTTCATTCCTTGATATTTAGGTGTGACTAAAAATTCCACCTGGTGTACAGAGCCTAGAAGCTGGGAACGGTAACCTACATCTTTTCCTTCTTTCACTTCACGCAATGGTAAACCTGTACCAAGTGTATAGTTCGCTTCAAGCACATTGTTTTTAGCTGATTGCGCATCTTTCCCAGTAACAGCGTCCATAGCAAGAGATGCAAACAGCATGATCAATGTTTGATCTTCTTCTGATTTGTAACTTCCAGGATCCAACTCCGCAGAATTTGTAGTCTTCGTAGCTAAATTCCCTACACGATAAATAGCATTGTTTTCACGTAAAGCAGGGGAATGCACTCGGATATGTAGATTATCGAGTGGATCCTTATCATCTAGATCTTCAATTCCGATAACCGGACGGTCCTCAAGATCTCTAGCGACCACGTTAGGAATATATAAAGAAGATTCCAATTTTCCAAAGTTCGCCTTCACGGCATCGTTACCAACATCAACAGCTGCAATTCTAGATTTCATCATTACACAGCTCTCCTTTTCTTTTGCTAGATTTGACCTCACCTTACTTTAAATCTATTAAACAATCAGAAAATAGTCAATGCGCCTTTTTACGTGTTCATAATTGTGTACTTGTATATATTATTGTGTACATGTATGCATAACTGCACACATCCCTTTAAAACAACATGCGTACACTTTTGTGTACATGTAAACGTGATTGCACACGCGATGTATTCATTTTTGTGTGCAAGTAATCATTTTTGCAAACATGTATGCATATATGTAAACAATCACATTCTTACCATCATTTTACTATTTTCGACACAAAATCACGGCCTGAGATTTTAATTCTCTTTCTAGTTGGTGGACTTGGTTTGCATAAAAAAAGAGAGGTTTTTAAACCTCTCCATTAAAATATATGATTATGTGATATAGGTGCTGAATAAATCTTCTAATTTTTTTGTCAGTGCCAAGGTCATCAATCCATTTCCTTCAGCGACTTTAGAGTGACCTAGTGGTGTAGTCCGCTTAATAAGTTGTGAAAACACTTCAGTTTCGGACATTTCCCTCTGAAATTGAGCCTCTACTAAAGGAATGATTAATGCAAGACCACCAGAAACATGTGGAGTTGCCATAGATGTACCTGATAATCGAGCATATTTACCTTCAAGATAGGTGGAGAGGACATTGACACCTGGAGCTACAAGATCAATTTGATCATTTGTGTTCGTAAATGAGGCTAGGCGCCGTCCTTCATCAACAGCTCCCACTTGAATGACTTCATTATAGGCTCCGGGATAAGCGTACTCCATCGTATCTTCCCGCCCATCCCCTTCATTACCTGCCGCACATACAACAGAAACCCCTTTGGAAATGGCATTCAAGATCGATTTTTTAAGTTCGGGCGTATCATCTGGTCCTCCAAGAGACATAGAGATCACTCGAACCCGCTCATTGTTTTTCCCTCTCCATTGAACCGCATAATCAATGGCATCAGTAATCCACTGATATTGCCCACTCCCCTCTTCAGAGAGCACCTTAAGAATAAGAAGCTTGGCTTGAGGCGCAACACCAACAACGCCTTCTCCATCTTCCTTAGCAGCAATGGTCCCTGCAACGTGAGTTCCATGTCCGTTATTATCTTGATAATTGTCAGGGTCTCCATCATGATCATCTGTAAAGTTACGTCCGCCTACAATTTGTCCTTGTAAGTCTGGATGATCACTCTGACAACCTGTATCAATGACAGCTATAATGCTGCTCTCTCCCTGGCGCGTCTCGTCCCATATACTTTGAGCCTCAACCATATGCACACCTTTTGGGACTTCCTTCGTCGTATCCAAAATAGCATCCATTCTGTAAGGGATCAGTTTCATTCGATTCATCCTCTTCCTCCTTCATTTATGAACTACAAGCTGGAAGACTGGTCATGAAGAATGATCTTCCTTAAGTATAACACCGAACGTATGTTACGTTTACATTATAAAGAAAATAAGGACTTATATACGATATAGTGTAAGATTAAATGAACAATTGTTCTCAATAATGCTTGTTATATAACATGATTGAGGTATAATAGGGAGTGAAAATTCTTTATAAAGAACACACAAGTCAGGTGAGTGTCTAGTATTGGAGGAGATTTCGTGATAAAGAAAGTATGTACCCGCTGTCACAGAGCATCTTACAGTAGTAGTAATTACGGACCCTGGGATTGTCCTATTTGCAACGAAGACCTCACAGATTCAGCACCCCTTCCCATACATTCTAAAGAGCTACGCACCCCTAAAAAGAAAGTAATTCAAATATATATTAAAAATAAGACGGTCTTATGAAATGGTTCACTAGTTTTTCATTCTCATCGGCATCAGTTTCCTACGATACCCCCTATGGAAGACCAGAATATCTCTTACCAACAGGACAAGATTATAGACAAATTCAATAAAGGAAGAGAAGATACTGCCACATCCTTTAATAAAACCTTAGAAAGATATACACATGTGAATAACTTATTAGATAAGCCCCCTCCCTCTCCCCAATTAACACAATTTCCACAAGAACTACAGGCGATTGCTATTCTTGAAATTCCTACAATCCAATTAGTACTACCTGTGTTTGAAGGATTTACGGAAGAAATCCTTTCTTACGGAGTGGGAATCATGAACAACTCCTTAGACCTTGAAAACAACGGAAATACCGCTCTTGCAGCTCATAGGGGCTTTAATTACCTGTGACCCAATCCCAAATCCAACTCATCGATTGATCGTTCAAGCTGTACGTTAGTGAAATCTCTCTTACATCATACATTCCCATACTTTCATAGCTGAGTAGGAAAGTACCCCCATGGGGAAAACGAAACAAAAAACCGATGGGAAATCTTTACGATTTTCCATCGGTTTCTTTCTTTGGCTATATTTTTAAGGCAAGTATTTACGTGGGTTTACAGAATTAGAACGTGCTCCGTTCCAGCTTCCTTCATGGATCTCAAAGTGAAGGTGCTGTCCAGTCGAAGCCCCTGTACTACCCATGTTTCCAAGAAACTGACCTCTAGATACAGATTGTCCTGAAGATACGGCAGGTGTACTTCTCATATGAGCATATACCGTCGTGAAAGTTTGTCCATTCATACGGTGGGAAATCATGACCACATTCCCGTAGCTTGATGAGTAATTGGCACGGATAACTGTTCCATCTGCTGCGGCACGAATCGGAATGGTGCCTCCGCCAGCTAAATCAATTCCTGAGTGTAACTTTGGTACTCCTGTAATCGGATGGATACGATTGCGATCAAACTCAGAAGTAACTCCTGCATTTGCGGGCCAACTGAATAGCGCTCCACTATTGGAAGAAGAAGATTCGTTGGACGAGCTTGAGTTGGAACTAGAGTTGGAACTAGAACTTGAGTTATTGCTGCTTGTGTTTGAAGCACTTGCTTTCTTTTCAGCAGCTGCTTTTTCAGCCGCAGCTTTTTCTGCTGCTCTCTTTCTAGCTTCTTCCTCCGCTTTACGTTTTCTTTCACGTTCACGTTCAATTTCCTTCTGGATCGCAGCTTCCTGCGCAGCAAGGGTATCCTGCTCTTCTTCAATGTCCATTACATGGTTATGTGCAAGCTCTTCATCTCGTTCAAGACTCTCCATCAGTTCATTTTTTTCTTGTTTTTTCTGGTCGAGTCCTTGTTTCAAAGCTTCTAATTCTTGTAGCTTTTGCTCGAGAGATGCTAATTCTTTTTCAACTTGTGCTTTTTTCTTTTCTACTTCTTCTTTATCTGCTTTATGTTGCTCTAGAATTTCTTTATCCTGTGTAGCGATGGTGTTAAGGCTCATGACACGCTCTAAGAAGTTTCCGAAGCTTTCAGCACCCATAAGAACATCTAGGTAATCAATCGCTCCACCGTTTTGGTGCATGGATTTAACGCGATCCTTTAAAAGTTCATCACGTTCAGCAATTCTTTTTTCAAGTTCAGCAATATCTGCTTTTAATTGCTCGATGTTTTCTCTTGTTTTCGCAATTTCATTTTCTTTCGTTTCAATCTTATCCATCGCTTCCATCACTTGTTTGTCCAACTGTGCGATTTCTGCGTTCACTTTTTCTTGTTGTTGTTGAAGCTTTTCGATTTCTTCCTGCTTTTCTTGTTTTTCTTTTTCAATTTCAGACTGCTTGGCACGGTTCTCCTCTAGTTTATCTTGGTTCGTTTCTGCGTTGACTGTATTAGAATAGAGTGGAAAACCGGATAGAATTAGACTGACGGTCAGAGTGGCTACTAAAACTCTCAACTTCAAACTTTCTTCCTCCCCCGAATCCTTACCTGTTTATTTTTGGCAGATCAATAGATTTAAACTCTTAAATACTTACGTATAGACGTGAAACTTCCCCATAAACCAATTACGATCCCCATAAGGATCAGGAGTGCAGATACTTTCAACACGAATGGGTAAACGGGCAACAATTCAATGAACAATGTAGGGTATCGTGTGGTCACTTCTGTGTAAAGATAATCATATCCGAACACAACGACCGCGATCGGTATGAGTGAACCAAGAATACCGATCATCAATCCCTCAAAAAGAAATGGCCAACGGATAAACCAATTTGTCGCTCCGACCATTTTCATGATTTCAATTTCTTTCTTACGAGCAACGATGGTAATTCGAATCGTATTTGCAATCAAGAACATGGCTGTGAAAAGGAGACCGGCAATTATCGCAAGCCCTACATTACGTGCCACATCCATGACACTGAATAAACGCTGAACGGTTTCTTTGGCGTATTCGACTTTGGCTACACTATTAAAATCTTCAATCGTCTGTGCGACTGTTATCGTATCTTCAGGTTCGACTGTTTTGACGATGTAGACGTCATTCAGTGGGTTTTCATCCTTCAAGGATTCAAACACTTCTCCATCATCGCCTAGACTATCAATCAGTCGATCCAACCCTTCTTCTTTGGACTGGAACTTCACGGAAGAAACCGCTGATACTTCTTCAATTTTATCCTTTAAGGCTTCACGACTCGTATCTTCAGCCGTTCTATCAATAAAGACGCGGACTTCTACATCTTCTTCGATCTGTGATGCAAAGTCGTTTAAATTCAATAGCAATGTGGCAAAAACTCCAACTAGCAATAAGGTTACGGTCACAGCTGAAATAGAAGCTATGGACATCCACCTGTTTCTAGCTAAGCTTTTTACGCCCTCTTTGCCGTGGCGACCGAATGTTTTAAATTTCATAGTGGTGGTCACCCCGTGTAATCCGTTCAATCTCTCCACTGTATAGAACGGAATCCCTCAGAACATAAGGTGCTAGACTGCGGTGATGCAGATCGAACAATTTATATCACTTCCTACTAAACTCTCATTTTGTGAATCTATGTTGTCTGTTGTATGTACTTTGAGTCGTCTGTTGCATTTTCCTATCTCATTATATCAAAGATATTCGCTAAATAAAGACAAATTATTATTACATTTATGTTTCAAACCATAACAAAACACACGTATGTTCGCCTTTTCCGTCGACAAAATATGCTCTTAATAAGAGCTGGGTTGGTGATTAAAGTCATAGGTTAATAGAACTAATTATTCCCTCCTTGATTTTAAGGAAAATTTTCCAACAATAGAGGAGTATAGCTGCGGATGAACATCTAAAAAAGAGCAAAAAAATAAGACAATCTTTTGGAATTGTCTTCATGAGCTTAATTTTTCAATTTCTTCAAGGTTTCCAGCTCGCGCTTGAGCCGGATATTTTCTTGACGTATAGAATCCAGGCTCTCCGGTTTTCTTTGAATCGGCGATAAATGGACTTCATACCATGATTTTTTAAACGCGTCGTTGACATCACTCGTCCTTCTGATAATGGCTGAAGGATAATGGGACTTCAAGTGAGATACTTCTTTTTCAGAAAGCCTCAATTCTCTGAAGGATATCCCCTCTTTGAAGGAATCTGACAAAAATTGGTCAAACTCGCTTTTGGACATGATACGCACCCCTCCTGATGAATGGTTCTTGTTACAAATATAAGAAGGGGGTACGCTTTTCATGACTTTTGATAAACAGTTTCTTTTACGACGACGTTTGCGACAACTTCCATAGGGTCGATCAGAGGAACGGGCAGGTGGTAAGGCTTCAACACGAGACCAATCTCGGTACAGCCTGAAATAATCAATTCTGCCCCATTGTCCAACAGTTCCTGGGAAGCGTCTTTCAATAGTTGAAGGGGTTCTCCATCCGTGTTTCCACTTTTAATCCCGTTTTCACCATAGATGGCTCGCATCACTTTTTCATTTTGTGTATATGGTGTTGGAGCGATCACTTCCAAATGATCAAAGTACTTCTGGAAAAGTCCTGTTTCCAAGGTGCCGGTAGTGGCGAGCACCCCGATTTTTGGAACGGTTGGATAATGATCCTGGATGAATTTCTTCAGTTCCAAAAAAGCATTCAGTAATGGGAAGGATACAGACTTTTGGACTTCTTCAATGAAGTAATGGGCGGTCATACATGGAATACACGCCACGTCCACGTCGAGCTTTTCTAAATTCTTAGCCGCATGGACCATTTCAGGAACAGGGTTTTTCCCTTTTCCTGAAATGGCTTCTGTACGGTCAGGAATCTTCGCATTGCTGTCTATGATCACGCGATAATGCTCTTGATCTTTACTTGCATTCGTCGCTCTTATAATCTTCATATAACATTCGGCGGTTGCCTCAGGTCCCATTCCCCCGAGTATGCCGATAATTTTATCATTCACTGTTATGCCTCCTAACGAAAGACCGGGACCTTGCTGTATCGATTTAATCAGAGGATTCCTGCTACTCTGTTTTTCAATGGCTTGAACAATTTCTCTTCATCCATTTCCGGACGTGTCTTGTTCAACTGTTCGAGGGCGATTTTCGCCCCAGGGTCCATCCCCTGACATCCTGCTAACAAGACCACATCGTCTTTTTCTGCTTCTGAGAGCGCATGGTGGATGGCATCATCCAACTCTTTATACAAGTCTACATGGATGCCCGCTTCCTCCATCATTTCCTGGAAGACACGCAGCTCTTCTTCTGTCACCCGGTCTTTTTCATCCACATGGGAATGGCTGAGGGTTGCAATCACTTCCGTCAGACCCAATTTCGGAGCCCATTCCACAATAGCTTTTGCATTTTCTCTGTTGACTGTAATCCCACGACTTCCTCGAATCGCATAGACGAGCTTAAGATTTGAATATTCCATTTGCTGCAAAGTATTCAAGGTGACGTTGATATTTCCGTAATTGGCGAAGTGGTCGTCCAATATTTTAATATCATCTTCAAAAACCATTTCAAAGCGTCGCTCTACACCACCGAAGCCTTTCAATCCGGCTTGAATGGTTGGAATCGGTACCTCATTTAACAATCCTACAGTGATAGCTACCATGGAATTGTAAACAGAATGATACCCTGGTGTGGAAAGCTCAATAGGAAACTCTTGGGGCTCATAAGTTTTCCCCTCTACGGTAAATGGTTTCCGGATTTCAACGTTGAATTTCGCGCGGCCTGTGGAAAGGTCCAAATCTTTACATACCAGATCCCCATCTCCTGTTTCTACGCTGAATGTGAGTACATTGGCTTTCGTTTCGTCGATCAAGGATGCGGAATAAGAATCATCAAGGTTCAAAATAGCCCATTTATCTTCACCCGCATTGCGAATCAGGCTTGCTTTACTGTTGAAATACTCTTCGAAAGAACCATGCAGGTCGATATGCTCGCGGCTGATATTATTTAGTGTAACGATATCAAAATCTACACTTCCTACTCTGCTTAAATCCAAAGCTGAGGAGGAAACTTCCATCGTGACATGAGATACATCCTGGTCTCTCATTTGAGCAAAATAATGATGCAGGTCGAGCGATTCCGGGGTCGTCAGCTTTGTGGGCTCGGAGTAGTCACCAAATTTGACCACGACAGTACCAATCAAGCCTGTCTTAAGACCATGCTCTTCAAGAATGGCATCCGTCATAAATGAAGTGGACGTTTTCCCGTTTGTCGCTGTAATCCCGATTGTTTTCATTGCGTTTGAAGGGTGGTTGTAAAAAGCATCGCTTAGTGCGGCCAGGGCACGACGGCTGTCTTTCACCTGATATTGTGGAAGGTCCTCCCATCCGGACTGATAATCCTCGACCACAATGGCAGCCGCTCCATTTTTCACTGCTTCCGCTACATAACGGTGTCCATCCGTCTTGAAACCTTTAATACAGACAAACACATCTCCCTGCTCTACACTTCTTGAATTGTATGCGAGTCCTCGGATGTCCAGGTCCCTATCATTCCATGACTCCAGTATATTGATGAATGATAATAATTCTTTCAACTTAGCCATTCTTATCTACCTTCCCTGCATTGTTTTAGCCTGTTCAATGGAATTCAACTTCGTTCCGTCCATATCGTTCGATTATTGGTTAGCATTTCCTACGGTCCGCCATCTATATTCTCAGCAGCATGACGGAGTATAGTTATCTGTTTTTCTTCGTTACTTTGTTTACCACAAGGTTCGCCAACTTCTTCCCAAAGGAGAACGCTGGTTTTGGATCTTTCGGATCCCAGATGGCATGGGCTTTCGGTCTGAAATAAGACTTCAAGACCTTCTGAGGAGAGAGTTGTCCTGTTTTGATATATTCCCTGACTGCCAGAAGGTCCTCGTAGGCATACCAGAAAACAAGATTTTGATCCTCTTCCACCGCTTTTGGTTCCACCGGGTCCCCAATCAACTCTTTATACGTGATATAAGGGATGTTGATACCTGTTTTTTGTAATAGGTGATTCAAATTCGTGATACGTACATTGATTTCAATTAAATAGTATTGGCCGGTTTCGGCGTCCTTTTTGAATTCAATTTCAGCGAAACCTTTATATCCGATTCCTTCCAAGAACTTCGCACCAAGTTCATAAAGCTCCGGCACATACTTTTGCTGGGTGTAAACAGATGCGCCGTAATTCACAGGGAATTGGCGAAGCTTTTGGCAAGTCACCCAATGCGTCACCTTGGAGTTTTGATCCAGGTAGGCATCAAACGTGTACATATGGTCATCAAAACCAGGAATAATTCGCTGGACGATGACCTCTATATTCGCTTCTTTCGCTTGTTCAACTTTTTCTATTAACTCTTCTTTATTATGAACTTTGAAAAGCTTCCTTCTGAATTTGGATACAAAAGCTGGTGAGTCCACCGGCTTTACGAGACAAGGGTATTGAATTTCCTCTTCTACTCTTTCTACAAGGTTCTCATCATCCACTTGAACCGTTTCCGGAACAGCTACTCCATGCTGGGAAGCCAGCGTGTGGAGAGTGCCTTTGTCCATTATCTTAGTATATAATCCTTGTTCCGTTTGAGGAATAAGGAAATATTCCCTTAATTCCGGCAGATATTCATCCACGAATTCCACATATGGATCGGCTGTCGGAATAAGTACAGGGGCATGGTCCTGCTTTTTGGCATAATCGATCAAGAAAGTCTTCAAACCTTCTGGATCTTCCTTATAGTGAGGCCCAATCAATGCTTCTGTACAATATTTGGACTCAAGGCCGTAGGCACCTTCCCAGTCATAGTCCACTGCTGCAACGTGAACATCATGAATCCCTAGACATCTGATCGTACTCAGTCCAATATAATAGTTCGCTCCTAGAACAACCGCTTTATTCGCCATGAGATATCCCCTTTTCCATCTGTTGAATTGTACTTGATCATATATAGAACACGTATTTATTTTGGTTGTTTTCTTTCTATATGTAAACATATCTATTTTACCACAAACAGGTACCTAACAAAACGTAAACCCCTCTACCCAAGACAACCCCAGTCCCAGTGACACTCTTAGTTATTAAAGTATATGGCAGGATTGTGGAAGACTCGATTTCGAGACTTTTCGGGGTTCGTTTGCCGTGTTGAGCGTTAGAGGTGGCTGAGAAGCTACTCGCTTTCCTGTGGGGGATTGGCAAGCTTCCTCGGACTTCGTCCTGCGGGATCTCGCCTATCTTCTTCTCCCACGGGAGCCTCGCAGCTTCCCAACCACCCCATTCGATGCAGGAGCGAAACGAACCCCATCACTGTGGGAGGGTGCCTTCCACAGTGATGGGGTTTTAAGCATAAGCGCACTATAGCAACCTTTCCGCATACGCAATAGCGTCCTTGGGAGTTGATTCCCCTCCAATTACCATGTGCATAAAAGCAGCTTATTTCGGATGTGGTTTCGAAAAACTTATATGGCAAAGGGGCGGAGGGGAATGGGGAGACTCCTGCGGGAAAAAAGTGCTTGGTGAGACCCCGCAGAGCGAAGCTCGAGGAGGCTCACCGCGCTCCCGCGGAAAGCGAGCCATTCCCCGCAGCCCCCATCCACTCAACAAAAGTCTCGAAACTGAGTCTTCAAGTATAGGGAGCTAATCTATAATGTGGGTAAACTCTGTCTAAAAAAGAAAGTGGCACCTTTTATGCAGGGCCACTTTTGTTGAAGCATTTATTTGAATGTCTGGTGGCTGAAATCGACTTCAGCTGGGACTTGATCTTGTTGGATTGTAGGAGTTTGGATTTTCTTAAAGCGACGGGCAACTTTATCGACGGCATATAATACAAGGAACGTAAGCAGTACGGTTAAAGACAACACATAAAGAGATGTAAGCATGAGCTATGATCCCCTTTCCTTTTTATAATTTCAGGTAGGAACAAACTTAACCTCCCCCCATGGATCAGCCCGTTTATTCGCCTGTATTTTATTAAATCCTAGTATATAATACCAAATTCTACACTGAAGTAAATATATATTTGCAAATTCTTGTATATTCACATAAATACTTATAATTACAAATGCATACATAAAGATTGATCATTTATAAAATCTCTTTTAGACATAAAAAACAGCCGCTTTCTGCCCCCAAAAAACGGCTGTTCTTTCTTTGTTATAACTGGAATTCCCACTCTTCCTTTAAATCTATATATGCAGCATAAAGTCGAGTAGCTAACTCATCTTCACTTTTCGTTCCATCCTCTAATCCGAGTTTAGGAAGAAGGATCTCAGCAACTTCCCTGGTCATGGTATCTTGCTCTGTAGGTTTTAAGGTCGGGTAACGATGAACATAGGTTTTCAATAGATTCCAATCTTTTTTCGTAACGTTTTGTCTCTCCCAGTCTCCAACGACTTGTTGGTCCGATTTCAGGTCACGATTTTCAATCTCTTTTTCCACGAGTGTCTGTTTCTTTTTCGAACGTTGTTTTTTCCGTTCGTGGATAACGATCGTTCCACCGACAAGATCGCCCAGTCTCTTATGCTGGGGATGGAAGAAAACCATCAACATCCCAATCAGATAATAAAAGGGAAGCATATCGATGATTCGTAATAAATTTCGAATCAATATAGATAGGACGGTTGCTTTTCCCCCATCTTCTTTGACGACACGAAGGCCGAGCAACATTTTGCCCAGGGTTTTACCCCCACTGAGCCATTCGAATAAGAAGAAATAGCCCCATTGGATGCCAAATAAGATAAGAATGACAAAAGCGATCACCCACCCGCGCCCTTCCAACATGAAGTTCAAGTGGTTTTCTGTAAATAGGAGGAGCGCAATCATTCCGCTATATAATAAGCCCAAGAGAATGGAGTCGACAATTTGAGCCGCTCCCCTGCTTCCTAAGCCTGCCAGCTGGAAATTCAAAGTCACATGTTCCGGGGTCTTCACTTTCCATCTTTCCTGCATCTTCTTCCTCCCTCCTTATGGGTTCCCATATGTCTTTTGTTTTTCTATAATAGATGTAGAATGTAAAAAATTCCCGTATTGCAGGTGAAACCATGAACTATCGATCTTTCGTCCAACGCCACCGTGAAGAGTGGAAACGTTTAGAAGAGCTGATTCAGTTGCTACATAAGAACAGACGCCAGTGGGCACCGAAACATTTAGAAGAATTTCAGCGCCTGTACCAAAAAGTCACGCAGCATCTTGCTTACAGTCAAACATACTTTGCAGAAGAAGAAACGACCGGTTACTTGAACGACCTTGTGACAAAGGCGCATAACATGCTTTACCAGGAAAGCACATCCAATTGGAAACAAGTGAAGCAAATGTTCGGAAGTTCATTCATTACACTCATCGGTGAACAATGGAAGTTCGTTGTCATCAGCATGCTGTTGTTCTTTTTAGGTGGTTTGGCTGCTTTTCTTGCTGTCTATCAGGATCCGATGAGCCTTTACACGATTTTACCTGATTCTATCGCTCAAGCTGTAGATCCGAGCCGGCTTGGCAGCCAGGACGGTGGGGTTAATTCTCCTGTCATGTCAGCGGAAATTATGACCAATAATATTCAAGTTGCTTTTCTTGCTTTTGCCGGAGGCGTGACCTTCGGGTTGCTGACGGTTTATCTTCTCATCTATAACGGAATTATCGTCGGTGCCCTGGCTGCTTTGTTCATGGTTCATGGCAAAGCCTATGACTTCTGGGCCTATATCGTCCCGCATGGAATCATTGAACTGACAGCCATTTTCATCGCGGGCGGTGCGGGTCTTTTAATGGGCTATAAGCTCTGGGTCCCCGGCAAACGAACGCGCAGCTATCAATTAAAAACCTATGCCTACCGCTCCGTTCTGTTGTTGATTGGCACACTCCCGCTCTTTATCATCGCAGGTATTGTAGAAGGTTACATCACCCCTTCTACCTTATCCCTTGAAGCGAAATACGCGTTTGCATTCGTTACCGTCCTCGGGCTTTTGGCATACGTGATCATTGGAAAAATTAATGCCGGCAAAACTAAAGAAGTCCACGGTTCATAATATTGATGTAATGGGAAACGGTAGAAGTCGCTAACTCCTCTTCCGGTGCCTCGATCATCTGGAGACCTTGTCGCTCCCATTTTTTCAGCTCCTGCTTTTTATCCAAGACATGCTTTTGGGCCATCGTTTTCACTAATGTGGTCTGTAGATCCTCAGGCTCTCTTCTTGTCTGGGAATCTATGACTCTGTCTTCAATTCCGATCATTAAGAACAAATGCGAGCGCCGCAACCGTTGTAAATAATGCAAAGCTGCTTCTTCGTATAGAAAAGTGCTCACATCACTGAACAATAAAAGGAGGCTCCTCCTGCTTTGTACCTTCTGCAGGTGCTGGAACACAGCCGTATAGTTGGATTCGAATCCTTCGACTTTCAAGTTATAAATTTCTTTCAGGATGGTTTGCATATGCGCCATCCCTTTTGCTGGCGGAACATACACATGAACGTGTTTTGAAAAAGCGAGAACCGCCACGTAATCGCCGCGCTTCAAGGCAGCGGTCGCCAACGTCATCGCAGCCTCGAGAGACTTCTCCAATCGATTGTTCTCCTCAAGCTCCACGCCCATCATACGTCCACAGTCGATCAATAAGGTAACAAACTTTCCGTGTTCTGGTTCATACTCGTTGGTCATCAGGTTCTGAACTTTCGCGGTTTGTCTCCAATTGATCTTCCGGATATCATCTCCCACAACATAAGAACGGATTTTACTGAACTCTCCCGTTCCCACCTGACGTCTCTTCAGTCGTGTTCCCTCGTAAAGAAGAAATCGCTGTGCGTCCTCCAGGAAGTTTCTGCTCTCCGTGAGATCCGGAATGATCCGAACGCTATCGGTTTGCTCCACCCTCATCTGTTTTTCCCACAAACCAAAGCGAGAACGATAGCGGACATGAAGGTGAGGAAGCGTGTAGTCTCCGCGTTGTTCGGCGTGAAAAAGATAGGTAATGCGGGCTTCCTCATATCCCTGGATCTCTTTTTTCAAAGGAAAGGGTTGGCTGAACGATTGCGGAAAGTGATCGATCACTTTCATCGCCAGCCTTTTGTCAGAAGCATTCCTGACCAACACAGAGGCCTCGTTTTCAATCCCCCGCTCCATTTCTTCATCCATCGCCCGTCGAATTTGAAGCTCTTTCCGTTTAGGTGAGAAAGTAAGGTCAATCAAGCTCAGTAATAAAATCGCTCCATTCGCAGCTATGATGAAAGGCCAGGAAAGACCTATCCATGATAGTAAAATCAATACGAATGATAAGGCGAGTATAAACAAGAGCAGACGTTTCGTTGGAACAATCCCTTTATCGCGGAACAGGAACTGATCCCACAAGTTCTTGAATGATTTGGCCATGGGTCACTCCCTCCAGTTCCATATGGGGCGCTAAAATCACCCGGTGTCTCAAGGAAGCCAACGCGACCTTTTTGACATCGTCAGGGGTGACGTAGTCCCGTGATTCCAGGTAGGCCCACGCTTTCGCTGCTTTCGCAATCGCAATACCTGCCCGCGTACTTGCTCCATGGCGGATCGATTCCGTTTCACGCGTCTTACGAACGATTGACATGATGTAACCATACATTTCGTCGGTCATCGTGACGCCCGCTATCTCAACACTGATCCTGTTGAACTCTTCAACCGTCAACAGTGGTTGAACCGATCCCTCTTGTTTGGATATAATCATCTGCTTAAGCACGGCCACTTCTTCTTCCATGGACGGAAAATCGATATGTAATTTGAACAAAAAGCGATCCTGCTGCGCTTCCGGTAGTGGGTACGTCCCTTCAAACTCCACCGGGTTTTGGGTCGCGACAACGAAAAAAGGATCTGGAAGTGTGTACGTTTCTCCCTGGATGGTCATTTGCTTTTCTTCCATCGCTTCAAGCAAGGCCGCTTGTGTTTTCGCCGGTGTCCGGTTGATTTCATCAGCAAGCAGGACATTCGTAAACACAGGTCCTTTCATCGTCTCAAAATCACCGGTTTTCATGTTATAGATCATGCTTCCGGTAATATCGCTCGGTAAGAGGTCCGGCGTGAACTGAATCCGCTTGAAGTCGCCTCCAAGGAGGTTCGCTAACGTTCGGACCATTTTTGTTTTCCCGGTTCCAGGAACACCTTCTAGCAACACATGTCCGCCAACAAGTACGGACGCGAGCATCAAACGGACATTCTCGGACTGCCCATAAACCCTTTGTTCATAGGCTTGTATCAACTCAGATAATTTTTCATTCATGACCCTTGCACCTCTTTCCTCATCTGATCGAACGTATGCGACCAATCTAAAAATGCCTTTTTCTCTACAACCGATACGTTTTCCAACGGCTCCACGGTTTTCGTCCATTTCTCCCAACCCTGATAATCCTGATCATTCAACCGATACGATAGCGTGTGGCGAATCTCCTCCCAGGACGCCTGGGATGATACACCAAACCGCTCCTGTAAAAGCTTTCGAATATAGGATTCCTGAACGGCTAGCGATTCTCTGTAAAACTCACCTTTTCGGTACCAGGCAGCAAGAGCCTGCAGGCGTTCATCCCCGAATCGCACAACCGCTTCTCTCGGCATAAACGACGGACCGAATCTTTTGCCCTGCATCCATAAAAAGAAAAGCATAAACAAAGCAAGTTGTAGGGTGAAGACGATCAGCCACTTCGGATAGACGTCCAATCCGGCAAAAAAACCGTCCTGTCCATGGATATATTCATCAAACCAAATCCTACTGTATTCGGCTTCTGATGCTAATATCGATGTGATCACTTCATAATGTTCTCGGTCCGTAATCATTCCATTTGTGAACCAATCCGGATTCATGCCAACAATCAGCGCACCATCCCCATAAGAACGCTCGAAGGCCAACACCCCTTGACGATCACTCAATAGGACATCATCCGAGTCCTTCGTCTGTAGACGGTGCTCCTGTTGAACCTCAACGGTATATGTACGACCATTCTCATCCTCAACCGTCGTTTCACCTGCAGGTAAAATACCATAGTCTACTTGGGTATCAAAATAACCGACAGGATTGTTTTTCATCAGCCAGATGGTATTCCCCTCTTCCATCCACTCTTCATACTGATGCATCTCAGCTCCGCTGACGGTGGAAAAAGGCTCGATCATCAAAAGCGTTTGTCGGCCACTTGCTTCCGGCAGCCGGCTCGGTTTGCTATCCCAGCGTGCAGATTCAACACCTTGTTCCTCAAGAAGCGTGTAAAAGGCCTTGATTCCTGTCTGTGAAGGGGATTCAGATAGATAAGGAGGGTACGGCTCTGGACGTCCGCTGGAGAGCCAATAGAGAATGCCTGCAAGAAGGGCAAAGGTGACAGCGATCCAAAGCCACGTTTTCTTTGTAGTGATCACGCTTCTTTCCTCCCTTCTTGATCCATCCACTGAAACGCCCGAAAGCGGAATTCATCAAACTCCTCTTTCTGGAGTGTCCGGTTTCCATAGGTGATTTGATCAAAGGTTTTAGCAAGGAAAGAGAAGTCAGCACTTAGTGCATGATTTGAGTCTTGCAGTTCGTTTTCATAGTCCCCGTTCGTTTTCCAAGTTTTCACCTCGACAAGGTCCCTCGTATCAAAATCCAACAGCATGCCAAGAAAAACATGACGGGCTGCCTCAGAAAATTGACCACCTGCCGCTCGTGCTTCCGCTTCCTGCACATGCTTCTCTGACGACCATGCCAAGTCTGAAGTCATACTGAACGTACGCTTTTCAGACAACTTCTTCTCACCCGAGAGCCGTCCCACAAGCTTGATGACAAAAAACAACAGGATGCCGATTCCGATGAAACCGAAAAAATAGATCCAGCCATTGATGGCAGAATCAGAGACTTGGAAATTAGGAAACCAAGTCTCAAGCAACTCTTTCACCCACTGAGCAATGACATCCAAAAGACGTTGACTCGCCGTCTGAGATTCCTGCTCATACGCTTGATACTCCGGACGCTCGAGAATTTCCTTCAGTTGTTCTTTTCCTTCATTTGATCGACTCACACGATTCACCTACGTTCATGATTCTTTGTAAGAAGCAATCATATCTTTCAAATCATCCGCTTCGTTCCTTGTTTTCAAGTCAAAAAACAAAACCGTATAACCGACCATCATAAACAGTGTCGTAATGATCGAGGCAAGGTCCGTCAGCACACGACCGAGAAGACTGCCACCTAAAAGAAGCGCAGAGACCCCCTCCATTACAGAAGTAAGCAAGATGGTGATGATGAAGAAGACAATGAACAATCCGAATGTGAACCAGAAGCGTCCTTTCGTCAGCTGCCAGCTTTTTGAAAAGCCTGGGGCGACCTTCTGAAATACAATCGCTCCAAAGAACATGCTCAGTTTAGTCACAAAAAAAGCGACTGCTGCGAAAAACAACAGACCGAAGATGATCGACATGATGAATCCGACTCCAAAACCATCCCTCGCAAAGCTAATGCCTCCTAAAATACCGAAAAGGAGAAACCCGATAAAGACGGCGACTCCGAATATGACTCCCATCAAGGCTGTGCTTCCGATGAGCGGCCAAAACCTAGAGAACGCCCCTTTAATCGCTTGACCTTTGGACCAAATTTCATTCTTCAGTGCTTTACTCGTCGCTACAATGACCGATGCCTGGGCAATCGGATAGATGATAATGGCAAGAACAGTAGAAACAAGTAAATACAACATTTCCATACCGATCCCAAGATTTGTCGCTACAAGCTCCTGGGTAGCCGCTGCCGTATCCAGGTTGTTCAGGACCCCTTCTGTGAATCCTCCTCCTGACGGCTCGCGGAACAAGTTGATCCCGCTCAGCACCATGAATAAGTAATCAAATATGTAGAGCGGCGCAAATATAATGAGTAACGTAAGAAATAAAGGACCGAAGTTTTTCTTTGATATACTGAATGTATGATCAAGTATTTCGCCAAACGTCTTTGGCTTTGTCTGTAGTTGTTCCATGATCATCCTCCTAACTAGTATCTTTCTACTATTCTAACATTTTAACGTTTCGTTTTGACAAAAAAAGACAGACTTATCCAAAATCTAAAAGGTAAGGGAGTGACCGTCGTGCACGAAAAAGTTGGCACGTGTGCTGAATGCGGCACAACGATCTATTGTGAAAATGGGTTCTTGAATGGGGTATTGTCGGAAAGCAAAACACTGAACTGCTTCACCTGCGATGAACAGAAACACCAAAATCGTGTACAGCTTTCTCCTTATCAATCCGAATGGCCTGAGACCTTCGCTAGAGAAAAAAGCGCCATCATACAAGAAGTCGGGGATTCGACTATTCCCATAGAGCACATTGGGAGTACTTCTGTACCAAACCTCCACGCTAAGCCAATTATTGATATTTTATTAGGGGTGGAGGACCTTGATGAGTTCACACGCTACATTCCTCCCCTTTCACAAGCAGGGTATGAATATGTTCCTAAGCCTGAATTAAGGACAAGACGCTTTTTCAAAAAAGAAACCAATACGAACGACACCATCCACCTGCACATCTGTGAATGGAAAGGCTCCGAGTGGGAGGAAAAAATCATATTCCGAAACTACTTGCGTGCGAACCCGGGATCCGCCAAAGCCTATGAATCTCTAAAAAAACAGTTAGCTGAGACCTATAGGGAAGAACGCTCGGTGTACACAGAGAAAAAAGGGCCCTTCATCCAGTCCATTCTTGATCTTGCATATAAAAAAGGCTGAGAGCTTCATTCTCAGCCTTTTCCCTTTATAACTCTTGAAGGTATTTACAAACCGTTTCTATCCCTTTAGTGAAATTCTCAAGATGAAAATGTTCATTTGGCGCATGCAGGTTTTCTGTCGGAAGTCCGAAGCCCATCAATACGACCGGTGCATCTAACACACGACCGAAAACTTCGACAATCGGAATCGAACCGCCCTCCTTGGGGAATAGCGGACGCACATCGTACACACTTTCAAACGCATCTGCCGCTTTTTGAATGAATATAAGGATTTTTTGAATCAATCGCCACCGGGTCAGCTTTAATGTACTGATGAAGATCAACCTTCGCACCCACTGGTCGGTTATCGGCTACATGACGTTGAATCGCCTCAAAAACCTTCTTGGGATCCTGTTCACCAACTAGACGGCAGCTAATTTTCGCACTCGCTTCTTTAGGAACGATCGTTTTCAATCCTTCGCCTTGAAAGCCTCCAGTAATTCCGTTAATTTCAAGCGTTGGTCGGATGCCGACACGTTCCTGGAAAGTGAACCCTTCCTCTCCGAAAAGTTCGTCAAGCTCGAGTTCCTGTTTTGTACGTTCTTCATTGAACGGGACTTCCGCTACTTCTTTTCTTAAAGCTTCTGTGGGCTCTGGAACACCCTCGTAAAAACCGTCAACGGCAATCCGGCCATTTTCTTCATGCAGGGAATCCAACAGTTGGACGAGGGCATGAATCGAATTAGGTACGCCACCGCCATAGGTGCCGGAATGTAAATCCGAGTTGGCGGTTGAAACGGTCATCTCCATAGCTAAAGCACCGCGTAAAGATGTACAGATCGCCGGCTGTCCTTTCTCGCTAAAGGACGTATCGCTTATGACCACAGCATCACAAGCAAGCTTTTCCTCATTTTCCTGAATGAATGGGCCAAGGTTCGGGCTTGCGATTTCCTCTTCTCCCTCAATGACAAACTTCACATTGACCGGAAGCTCCCCCATTTCCTTCATAAGAAGGTCGACGGCTTTGATATGGATATACAGTTGACCTTTATCATCCGTAGCTCCCCGGGCGAAAATTTTTCCGTCTCTGATGACCGGTTCAAATGGCGGTGTTTCCCATAAGTCGAGCGGATCTTCCGGCTGTACGTCATAGTGGCCGTACACAAGAACCGTCGGCTTTCCTGCTGCATGAAGCCAATCCGCATAAACAATTGGATGCCCCTCTGTAGGGATGACCTCCACATTCTCCATGCCTGCTTTTTTTAAGGCACTCGCTGTCCAATCCGCCGCCTCTTTGACGTCTTCTTTATGTTTAGACAAGGAAGAAATACTCGGTATGCTTAAATACTGTTTTAATTCTTCAATAAACTGATCTTTATGTAACGCAACTGCTTCCTTCACCTCATTGTCCTCCTTCTACTCATTTTCTCTCATTATACCGAAATTTTCTTAATCGCTGAAACACAGACACCTCTTCCCTTCAACAAAAGCTCCCTATTCTTTAAGACTCAGTTTCGAGACTTTTGTTAAGTGGATGGGGACGGAGAGGAATAGCTCGCTTTCCGCGGGAGCGCGGTGAGTCTCCTCGGACTGCGTCCTGTGGGGTCTCACCAAGCACTTTTTTCCCGCAGGAGTCTCGCCATTCCCCTCCGCCCCTTTACCATATAAGTATCTCGAAACCACTTCCGAATTAAGCCGCTTTTATGCCCATGGTAATTGGAAGGGAATGAACTCCTAAGGACGCTATTCTGCATACGAAAAGCTTGTTATAGAGCGCTTTATGCTTATAACACCAGGATAGTGGAAGGCACCCCCCCACAGGAAAGGGGTTCGTTTCTCATCTTCATGGAATGGGGTGGTTGGGAAGCTGTGAGACTCCCGCGGGAGAAAGGAGATAGGCGAGATCCCGCAGGACGAAGTCCGAGGAAGCTTGCCACTCCCCCACAGGAAAGCGAGTAGCTTCTCAGCCATCCCTAACGCTCAACACGTCAAACGAACCCCGAAGTCTCGAAATCGAGTCTTACACAATCCTGCCATATTCTTTAACTAATTATTGTATTCACAGCCATGCTAAAAAAACATTGAGCATAAAAATGACCAGTATTTGAATACCGGTCATCTTCTTCATTCTTATTAAATTAATTATTATAGCATGGAAATAATGAAGCTAATCACTACAATTAAACCAATGATCATTAAGATTGTACGAATCATGGAATCACCTCTTCGTCTTTTTGTATTTATTCACCCTTTTCCTTATCATCACGTGATTTAAACAAACTATACGAAAAATCGTCCCTTTTTCCCTTTCAAGACGATGCTCAACTTGATGAATCAATGGCTTTTGGTCTATGGCTTACTTATTATTTTATAAATGTTTTTCGTTGGATATGGATAGTTGAGGCAGAACAAACCTCTATGACTAGCGTTTATGAGAGTAAAATAAAAACCCCACCGGCCCCGGGTGAAAGAAGGGCGGCAGGGTTGTTGTTAAATTAATTGACGATCCCAGTGGCGGTGGGCAGCCACTGCCTGTACGAAATCTTCTGTGAAACCTTTGACATCATCACCAGCTACGACACCGCTGTGATCGGCGAGCTTGTTATCGCTCAACCACTGAACAGCATTGTGGGTAGCACCCAGCGGTTTATAGTGAGAGAATGCTTCATTAAGGAAATGAGAGGCATGTTTCTTGAACGCCTCTTCCTCATCGCTCCCTCCGACCGCGTACAGCGCATCATACAGAACAGAATCAGTCGTAAGGAAGGTGTGGTCGACTTTAAATTCTGAACCGTCATCTCCTTTAACCATTCCCTGCTTGTCACTAATGATTTCTGTCATGATTCCTTCTGAAGAAAGCTCCTTCAGTGCTTGAGTGACGTCTTTTCCGTTGAATCCGCTGGCTAAAATGACTCCAACTTTACGAGTGGATGGCTTGTGAACAGTATTCGCCTGGCTGAGTGCAGGAGAAGATTTCTTCACATCTGATCCGCCGCTCTCTGGAGGAGTGACACCAATATTTTTAGCAAAACCTTGTGCAAGCTCAAGGCTTACGTTAGCGAACATTTTCACTGCTTCCTCACGCACTGCTTCACTTTCCACTTTTCCAAGTTCAAAGCTGAACGCATTGATTAGATGTTCTTTTTCATGATCACTCATGCTGTTCCAAAACAGGGTAGCCTGAGAGAAGTGATCTTTAAAGCTATCACTGCGGGCACGGATTTTGTAACCTTCCACTTTTTCCTGGTAGTGGGCATAACCACCCTCTTCTTCACTTGCCGGTGTCGGTGTGTTGTTCGCAAGTGAGTTTTTGTGATAACTGACCTGCCCTTTATTGATCGTTTGGCGACCATAGCCATCACGCTGATTATTAAAGAACGGACAGACAGGACGGTTGATCGGAAGTTCATGGAAATTCGGTCCACCTAAACGGATCAACTGTGTATCTGTATAGGAGAACAAACGCCCCTGCAACAATGGATCATTCGTAAAGTCAATACCTGGTACGACGTTTCCTGGGTGGTAGGCCACCTGTTCGTTTTCAGCAAACACGTTATCCACATTACGATTCAACGTCATTTTACCGACGATTTGAACAGGAACGTCTTCTTCCGGCCACAGCTTCGTAGGATCAAGAACATCGAAATCGAACTTGAACTCATCTTCTTCAGGAATGACCTGGATACCCAGCTCATACTCAGGATAATCACCGTTTTCAATGGAGTTATATAGATCTCCTCGGTGGAAATCAGGGTCTTTACCATTGATTTTTTGCGCTTCATCCCACACAAGAGAGTGTGTGCCAAGGACAGGCTTCCAGTGAAACTTAACAAAGTGTGCCTTACCTTCATTGTTGACTAAACGGAACGTGTGAACTCCGAAGCCTTCCATCATACGCAGACTTCTAGGAATAGCACGGTCAGACATCGTCCACATCACCATGTGAGCAGATTCCTGGTTTTGTCCTACGAAGTCCCAGAACGTATCATGGGCGGAAGCAGCTTGTGGCATAGCATTATGTGGTTCAGGTTTGACTGCATGGACAAGGTCAGGGAATTTAATAGCATCCTGGATAAAGAAGACGGGTATGTTATTTCCGACTAAGTCATAGTTTCCTTCTTCTGTGTAGAATTTCGTTGCGAATCCTCTAGCGTCACGCACCGTTTCTGCGGAACCTTTGGAACCAGCAACCGTTGAAAACCTTACGAATGTCGGCGTAGTTTTTGATGTATCATTTAGAAAATCAGCTTTTGTGTATTTCTCAAGCGATTCGTATAATTGAAATTCCCCATGTGCGGAAAAACCTCTCGCGTGAACAATACGCTCAGGGATTCGCTCATGGTCGAAATGAGTCATTTTTTCACGAAAATGAAAGTCCTCTAATAGGGAAGGACCACGCACGCCTGCTTTTAATGAAAATTCGTCTTCTGATACTTTGACTCCATGGTTCGTCGTCAAATGTTTGCCGGAGTCATCCACCCGAAACTGATCCAACTGCTCATCTTTTCTTGATCTTTTCTTACTCATTGAGCTCCTCCTTAAGAAACCACTCCTTAGAATGGTAAGTAATAAATAAACATTACAATCTACGTACCCGCCGATTCGACAGAATAAACACACAATTATTTTTCTAAAAAAGTAGTTTGTCGGAAGGTGTTCGTAAACAACGAAGAAACTCTAATTCTTAGAAGTAATTCCTTATAGTGATTATTTCGTAAAAGCTCCCTATTCTTGAAGACTCAGTTTCGAGACTTTTGTTGAATGGATGGGGGCTGCGGGGAATGACTCGCTTTCCGCGGGAGCGCGGTGAGCCTCCTCGGACTGCGTCCTGTGGGGTCTCACCATGCACTTTTTTCCCGCAGGAGTCTCGCCTTTCCCCTCCGCCCCTTTGCCATATAAGTGTCTCGAAACCACTTCAACAAATAGCGGAACTTCCAAAAGTAGCGTGTAGATACTAAAGAGTGTACATTTTTCATGAAAAGCCTGCTACAGAGCGCTTTATCAATCTAGGACAGGGATGGGGGAAGACACTCATCCTGGGCTAAATGGGTTCGTGTTTCACACTTATCAAATGGGGGGGTTGGGAAGCTGCGAGACTCCCGTGGGAGAAGGAGATAGGCGAGATCCCGCAGGACGTAGTCCGAGGAAGCTTGCCGCTCCCCCACAGGAAAGCGAGTAGCTTCCCAGCCACCCCTGACGCTCAACATGGCAACGAACCCCGAAAACATCTCGAAACTGAGTCTTCCGCAATCCTGCCATATTGTTTAATATCCCTTTTAGTAAACCAATCATATGTTTAAGGTGCTAAACAAAAAAGCCACCTCTGTTTCAGAGATGGCTAAAAGGGTTAGTCATAAGTCATATTTATGGCAGCTGAGATGCGCCCATCATGTATCGATCGCATTCGCGTGCGACTTCACGGCCTTCATTGATAGCCCAAACAATCAAGCTCTGCCCGCGGCGCATATCACCGGCAGCGAATACGCCTTCGACATTCGTCGTGTACTTCCCGTACTGGGCGGCAACGTTTGAACGTACGGTCGTTTCAATGCCGAGTTTATCGATTAGATCTTGTTCCGGTCCGCTGAAACCGATCGCAAGCAAGACAAGGTCTGCTTCCCATACTTTTTCTGTGCCTGGGATTTCAGTACGGACTTTGTTGCCATTTTCATCGTAAGAAAGAGCGACGTCAATCGTGTGCACTTCTTTAATACGGTTGTTCTCATCCCCAACGAACCTCTTCGTCATAACTGCATAAGCACGTGGGTCTTTGTCGAATTTCGCTTCTGCTTCTTTTTGGCCATACTCCACGCGGTGGATGACCGGATACTGTGGCCAAGGGTTGACTTCATTGTCACGTGTAGAACCTTTTTTATCATAAATATCAAACTGAGTCAGGCTCTTACAGCCATGACGCATGGATGTCGCCATACAGTCGGTTCCTGTGTCCCCGCCACCGATGACGATGACATTTTTGTCTTTCGCACTGATGTAGTTTCCGTCTTCATGATCGGAATCGAGAAGACTCTTTGTGTTGGAGTGTAGGAAGTCCATCGCATAGTGGATGCCCTTCAAGTTGCGTCCATCTACTTCCAGGTTCCTTGGCGTCGTCGCTCCGCCACAAAGAATGACTGTGTCATACTCTTCATTCAGACGAGAGACAGGATAGTCACGACCAACTTCTGTGTTCGTCATGAACTGGATGCCTTCTTCTTTTAAAATGTTCACGCGACGCTCGACCACGGAATAAGGCAGCTTCATTTCAGGAATTCCATAAGTGAGCAACCCACCGACACGGTCGTTACGCTCATAAACCGTAACCCAGTGGCCAGCTTTGTTCAGCTGTGCAGCGGCTGCCAGACCAGCAGGCCCGGAACCGACGACCGCTACTTTTTTACCTGTGCGATAAGCAGGAGGTTCTGGTGTGACCCAGCCTTCCTCAAATCCTTTTTCAATGATAGATCTCTCTACACTGCGAATGGCTACTGGTGGTTCGTTGATTCCAAGAACACAAGCCCCTTCACACGGAGCAGGACATGCGAACCCTGTGAACTCCGGGAAGTTGTTCATTTCGTGTTCTTTGGCAAGGGCTTCCTTCCATTTTCCCTGATACACCAGATCGTTCCATTCGGGTATCAAGTGATAAACAGGACAACCACTTGTGATGCCGTTGATCTCCATTCCAGAATGACAAGTAGGTACGCCGCAGTCCATGCAGCGTGCCCCTTGCTTTTGTGCTTCTTCATCTGAAAGGGGAAGCTTGTAATCTTCCCAATCTTTTATTCTTGTTTCAGGATCACGCTCAGGTGTGGATTGGCGTGTGTATTCCATGAATCCAGTAGACTTTCCCATCAGATCTCCCCCTTCTCCGTTATTTGACTGTTTCTACCGGTTTGTTGCGTTCATCAAAAGCAGTCATTTCAGCATCAAACTTCTCGAGGCCACTGGCTCTCAAGTTCTTGATTCGTTCTTGCATCGCCAAGTAATCTCTCGGAATGACTTTAACGAATTTAGATACATAGTCGCTCCAATTGGCAAGAATCCGTTGACCACGTGGACTGTTTGTATAGGAAACATGTTTTTCGATCATGTCATAGAGTTCTTGGATTTCATTCGCATCTGCCAACTGCTGCAGATGAACGAGCTCTTTATTGCATTTTGTATCAAAAGGAAGTTCAGACTCATCCAGCACGTAAGCGACTCCTCCGGACATTCCTGCCGCAAAGTTACGCCCTGTGCCTCCAAGGACAACGACTTTCCCGCCTGTCATATATTCGCATCCATGGTCTCCGACACCTTCAACAACGACGTCTGCTCCACTATTTCGGACACAGAATCGCTCACCTGCAAGACCATTGATGTAAGCTTCTCCAGCTGAAGCGCCGTATAAAGCCACGTTTCCGATAATCGTGTTTTCCTCCGGAACGAATGAAGACTTCGGTGATGGATGGACGATGATTTTACCACCGGACAATCCTTTCCCTACGTAATCATTGGAATCACCGACAAGACGAAGGGTGACACCTTTGGGAATGAAGGCTCCAAAACTTTGGCCTGCTGAACCTTTGAAGGTCAACTTGATCGTATCTTCTGGAAGTCCTTCCGCTCCATATCGACGTGTGATTTCACTACCAAGGATGGTACCTGTGACACGATGGATGTTACGGATTGATCCTGTACCCTCCACCGGCTCACCGGTTTCAATGGCTTTCTTGCAAAGCGGAATCAGTTCTTCCATATCCAGCGTCTTTTCAAGGCCATGATCCTGCTTTCTGACGGCAAAACGACCATAGTCGGCAGGAACATCAGGCTGGTAAAGCAAGGCAGACAAGTCGACGCCTTTGGCTTTCCAGTGATCAACGGCTTCGTTGGTCTGTAAAACATCGGTACGGCCGATCATTTCATTGATCGTACGGAATCCGAGCTCTGCCATGAGTTCACGAGCTTCTTGTGCGATGAAACGCATAAAGTTCTCGAGGTGATCGGCTTCCCCTGTGAATTTCTTACGAAGTTCAGGATCCTGTGTCGCTACACCGACCGGACATGTGTTCAAGTGGCAGACACGCATCATGACACAACCGAGGACGACAAGTGGTGCAGTTGAAAATCCGTATTCTTCCGCTCCTAACAAGGAGGCGACCACAACGTCACGACCCGTCATCATTTTTCCGTCTGTTTCAACGACGATCCGGTCGCGCAGACGGTCAAGGACAAGCGTCTGGTGCGTTTCAGCAAGACCGATTTCCCAAGGCAGACCGGTGTGCTTAATACTTGTTCTCGGTGCCGCACCCGTTCCTCCATCGTATCCACTGATCAGTACGAGATCGGCACGTCCCTTCGCTACCCCTGCAGCAATCGTTCCAACACCGACAGCCGAAACGAGCTTCACGCTGACACGAGCTTTCGGATTGGCATTTTTCAAGTTATAAATCAGCTCAGCCAAGTCTTCAATGGAGTAGATATCGTGGTGCGGTGGTGGTGAAATCAATTCAACACCAGGTGTGGAACCACGGACTTCTGCTACCCACGGATACACTTTCTTGCCTGGAAGGTGACCACCTTCACCCGGCTTGGCTCCCTGAGCGACTTTAATTTGGATTTCATCCGCGTTCACAAGGTAATGGCTGTTCACTCCGAAACGTCCGGATGCTACCTGCTTGATGGCACTCCGTTTCAAGTCACCGTTTTCTTCCGGTGTAAAGCGTTTTGGATTTTCCCCACCTTCACCGGAATTACTTCTGCCTCCAATACGGTTCATTGCAATGGCTAAGGCTTCGTGAGCCTCTTCACTGATGGAACCGAAAGACATAGCTCCCGTTTTGAAACGTCTGCAAATATCTTCGACAGACTCAACTTCTTCAACCGGAATAGACGGGCGATCCTTGAAGGAAAGCAATCCACGGAGAGACTGTAAGTTGTTCTTTTCATCAGTCAACATCTTGGAATATTGTTTGAAAAGGTCATAGTCGTTCGAACGGCAGGCGTGCTGCAATGTTGCAATCGTCTGCGGGTTGTACTGATGATCTTCCCCGTTATGGCGGTACTGATATTCATCGCCTGCTTCAAGTGTACGGTTCGATCCACGTGTTTCTCCATAAGCAACTTCATGACGCATAAGCACTTCTTTTTCGATGATATCGAGACCAATCCCGCCAAGACGAGAAGCTGTTCGTGTGAAATACTGGTCGATGACATCTTTATGAATACCGACAGCTTCAAAAATTTGTGCCCCACGGTAACTTTGGATTGTCGAAATTCCCATCTTAGAAAGGACCTTGATGATTCCGTCCGTTGCAGAGTTGATATACGTCTGAACAGCCGCTTCATGAGATTCTGCTTCAAGCAGGTCGCGTTCCATCATATCCCTCAAGGATTCATACGCAAGATAAGGGTTGATTCCCTCCGCTCCATAACCGAGCAGTGTCGCGAAATGATGCACCTCACGCGCCTCTCCAGATTCAATAATCAGGCTCACTTTCGTACGTGTTCCTTTACGAATGAGGTGATGGTGCAGACCGGATACGGCAAGCAGAGAAGGAATGGCTGCATACTCTTCACTGATCCCACGATCCGATAGGACAATCAGCGTCGTACCATCCTCTACCGCTGCATCCGCTTCTTCACATAAACGATCAAGCGCAGGCTTCAAACCGCCTTCTTCTGCATCGAAAAGAATGGAAAGCGTACGTGCTGCGAACCCTTCTAAATCCTGCTGACGGATCTGTTCAAGTTCACGGTTGGTCAAAATCGGTGTCTGCAATCGGATTTGACGACAGCTTTCTGGTTTGGGATCCACCAGGTTCCCTTCTGCTCCAATCGTCGTTTCCACCATCGTAATCAACTTTTCACGGATGGCGTCAATCGGCGGGTTCGTTACCTGAGCAAACAACTGCTTGAAATAGCTGTACAGTAATTGTGGCTTTTTAGAAAGCACAGCAAGCGGTGAATCGTAACCCATCGAGCCGACGGGGTCTTTTTTATCGTTGACCATTGGCAAGAGGATTTTGTTTAATTCCTCAGTCGTATAACCGAAAGCAAGCTGCTGATCGATCAAGTTTTCAACCGGCCGGTGTTCGGTCATCGGTTCAGGAAGGTCTTCTAAATCGAATTTGTTCTCTTCAATCCATTCTTTATACGGCTTCTCACGAGCAATTTGCAATTTAATTTCATCATCAGGAATGATTTTCCCTTCTTCAAGGTCAACAAGAAGCATCTTCCCTGGCGCGAGACGATCTTTATACAAAATGTCGTCAGCGAAAATATCGAGGGCACCCACTTCAGACCCAAGGACAATCATCCCGTCTTTTGTTACGTAATAACGCGCAGGACGCAAGCCGTTACGGTCGAGGCATGCACCGATTTGTTTTCCATTCGTGTATGCAAGGGCAGCCGGCCCATCCCACGGCTCCATTAAGCAGCTATGATATTCATAGAAATTCTTCTTGTCTTCCTGAATCGTTTCATCATTCGACCATGGCTCAGGAACCATCATCATGGCTGTGTGAGCAAGTGAACGACCGGACAAGTATAAGAATTCAAAGGCATTATCAAACATGGAAGAGTCACTACCGTTGGAATCGATGACAGGAAGAAGTTTTTGCAAATCTTCTTCACTGAAATATTCCGAGTTGCAAAGCTCCTGGCGTGCTCTCATCCAGTTGACATTGCCTCGTAATGTATTAAACTCTCCATTGTGAATGGTGAATCGGTTCGGGTGCGAACGTTTCCAGCTCGGGAAGGTGTTCGTACTAAAGCGGGAGTGCACTAAAGCGAGGGCCGTTTTGAAATCCGGGTGGTTCAGATCGATATAAAAGGAATCCAGCTGTTCAGGGATCAGCATCCCTTTATAGACGATCGTGTTCGATGACAAACTGCTGATATAAAAGTCATCGTACCCGTCTTTTCCAGTGATCTCGATTTCCGCTCGCTTACGAATGATGTAGAGGCGGCGCTCCAAATCCATTTGAGTTTGGACATTTCCAGACGGAGCAACGAAAGCCTGACGAATAAATGGTTTGGTCTTCTTCGCATCTTCCCCAACAAACGAATCGTTTACCGGTACCGTACGCCATCCTAGGAACTCTTGTCCTTCTTCAGCGACGATACGCTCAAACGTCTGCATACATTCGGTTCTTGTTTCATGATCTTCGGGAAAGAAAATCATGCCTATGCCATATTTACCGGCTTCAGGCAAATATATATCTTCCTTCTCACATTGCGCTTCGAAAAAATGGTGAGGGATCTGCGTCAGTATTCCAGCCCCATCTCCTGTACTGACATCAGCAGATTGTCCACCACGGTGTTCTAAGTTACATAGAATAGTGATGGCATTCTCTACGATACTGTGACTCTTCGTTCCGTCTATGTTGGCAATCACTCCGATACCACAAGCTTCATGCTCATTTTCCGGATGATATAGCCCCTGCGGAACAGGATATCCGTGTTTTTGCATATTTTTTCCCCCTAGCGGACATATTCTTGTAGGTTACAGGCAAAAATTAAAAAATTCTGTCTTTTCAGTTTCTTACTAGTATAGCATGAAAGACCTTAAGAATCACGCTCTTGACGCGCTCAACTGCTGAATTTTCACGTTAATGCGACAATTCAAATTCATGAGAAACCCGAATATTAAAAGGATGTAAGCGCAAACAAAAAAACTTAGAAAAACGAAGAATTTTTTTCTCTTATACTCGTTTTATACAATAATAAATCTACTTTTCTATCGGAATATGTATATAAAATCCTTCGGTTGTATGAACATACACCAGGGAGGAATTCACACGATGCATTGCGAATAGGACATGTGGAGGTGTAACGATGAATGAAACAACCCGAGAGCACGGAATCACCATAGGATCTATGCCTATCGGTGAACGAAATCAAATCACCGACGTTCCTGGAGTGACCGTCGGCCATTATACATTAAACAAGAATAGAGTCCAGACAGGAGTTACCGCCATTCTTCCTCACCAGGGCAACCTTTTTCAAAAAAAAACGGTGGCGTCTGCTCATGTCATTAACGGGTTCGGCAAAACGGCAGGAACGATTCAGCTTGAAGAACTGGGGACACTGGAAACCCCTATTATATTGACCAACACGTTCGGTGTAGGAGCCGCTTATGATGCTCTCGTTGCTTACACTCTTGAGCGAAATCAGGAGATCGGCCGGGCCACGGGGACAGTCAACCCTGTCATCGGGGAATGCAACGACATGTATATCAATGATATTAGGGAACAGGCGGTGACGAAAGAACATGTTCTTCAAGCCATTGCAGATGCCGAGGATCACTTTAAGGAAGGTTGTGTCGGAGCAGGGCGGGGGATGCTTTGTTATTCATTGAAAGGTGGAATCGGTTCTTCTTCACGGAAGGTACAGCTTGCACATGGCACCTACACGATAGGAGTTCTAACCCTTACGAATTTCGGTAAACTGAGTGATCTTAGGATTGATGGTCAACCGGTTGGGCAAAAGCTGAAGGACTGCATTCAAGCAGAAGAGGAAAAAGATAGAGGGTCGATCATGATTGTGGTCGCAACAGACCTCCCAGTGTCACATCGGCAATTGAAAAGGATATGCAAACGAACGGTGACTGGATTATCAAGGACCGGGGCGATGATTGGAAATGGAAGTGGCGATGTTGTCCTCGGATTCTCGACGGCCACAATCATCACCCATGAGAAACCTGAGGAAACGATTACTTTTTCATCTATCCATGAAGAAGATATGGACGAAGCCTTCCGGGCTGTTGGGGAAGCTACCGAGGAATCCATTCTTGAATCCCTCTTTCAAGCGACGCCGGTGACCGGGAGAGACAACCATCAAAGACCTACATTAACGGAACTCCTCGAACGCTATCCAATCAAATTTTAGTTCACAGGGGTTAAGTACAAATAGAAAAAGGTTCCGTCCACCACTTTGGGTACGGAACCTTTCTTCATAACAAAGCTATGATTTTTGTAAAAGGGTTAAGCTGCTTTCCTTTTGCCTCCGCCATGACGACGGTGGTAAATGACATTAATTTCAGCGCCTACCATTAAGATGATCCCTGTAAGGAAGAACCATAACATTAAAATGATAATTCCTCCAAGACTTCCATAGGTTGCGGAATAATTTCCGAAGTTACTAACATAGAAAGAGAAGGCAAGAGAAATCAACTGCCAGAGCACAGCCGTGATAATCGCACCAGGAAGGATATGTTTAAAGGGAATGTTCTTATTTGGCGCGAAGTGATAAAGGGCCATAAGAACGGCGCCAATGACAACGATACTCAACGTCCAGCGCAGCACTTGCAATAGGATGGCTGTTTGAGATGGCATGTTGATCATATCAATCAAGACCTGGCCGAATACAGGCAGTAGGAGCGCAACGATAATCGCTAGTATCATCCCGATCGTCAACACGATGGAAAGAAAACGGACTTTAATGAATGACCTTGTCTCTTCCACATTATAAGCCAAGTTCGAGGACTGAATGAACGCGTTGATCCCGTTCGAAGCAGACCAAAGCGTCCCTAAGATACCAACAGTCAAAAGCCCACCGCTTGGTTTTTCCACCACAGCGACGATGTTCTCCCTGAACACTTCGGCTGTATCACTTGGGATAACATTGCTTATGGCCTGAATGGCGGTTTCAGCGTCTATATTCAAATAGGGAAGAATCGATAACACTAAAATTAAAAGCGGAACGATGGCCAATAAGTAATAATACGCCTGCGCTGCGCCAAGCAGGGGAATGTTGTCTTTTTGAAATTCAGCAATCACATCTTTCACATAGGATATCAAATTTTTCACCAGGGAATCCTCCTCAACTATCTTCTACTAGACTATCCCCTTTTTTTCAGGGAAATAACCTAGGAATGTAGAAGAATAGGAGAACCCCCTTCACGTGCAGATGCTCTTCGTTTGGATGAGGAAGGGAGATTGAGAGACTCTCGATATTTGGCAACGGTTCGGCGCGACACTTTCACATTATGCTTTTCCTTTAACTCTGTCGCCATCTTTTGATCAGATAAAGCTTTCAGAGGATTTTCTTTTTGAATCATCTCTCCTATTAAAGCTTTAATGTGCTGGGAAGAAATTTCTGCTCCATCCGCGGATTGGTAACCCGTGACAAAAAAGCTTTTCAATTCGTATATTCCCTTTGGTGTCTGCAAGACTTTGTTTGCAACGGTTCGGCTGATCGTCGACTCATGGACACCTAGTTTTTTAGCCAACTTTTTTAAAGTGAGCGGCCTTAATGAACCGCCATTTAAAAAGTTTCTCTGGTGCTTGATAATCATTTCCGCCACTTGCAAAATGGTGTTTTGCCGTTGCTCTATGCTTTGCAGAAGCCAGCGCGCTTTTTTATAGCAGCCGTCCAAATATTCATGGGCTTCCTTTCCCTCTTTGTACATACGAACCAACTGCTCATCCCACTTGATTTGACCACTGACAGAAAAAGGGTCACGCAGCACATAGCCTCCGTCTTTTTTTTCTAGTATCAAATCAGGCATCGCCGGGATATTGTTCGGTCCGTGATCCGGAAGCAACGGACGTGGTTCTAAAGACTGGATGACTTCCAAGGCTTCGACGACGAGCGCTTCCTCTATGTCCAGTTCACAGGCTACTCTTTTGAAGTTCTGAGCAGCAAGGTCTTCTAAGTGATTTTCTATCAATACAGATAAAACGGAAGAATCCGGATGCTTCTTTTCCACTTGTAAGAGTAAAAATTCTTTAAAATCCATGCACCCGACACCCAACGGTTCAAATTGCAATAAAAGGCGTCTCGCCCGTTTGAGCGTATTCAATGATTGACCGGTTTGCAGTGACGCTTCTTCCTCAGAAATTGTACAAAAACCACGTTCATCTAAATTTCCAATTAAAAAAAGAAGCGCTTCTTTTAATGACTGGTCAACCTTCAACCAGCCTGCTTGTTCCACCAATCCATCCCGCCAGCTTTTTTCGTCAGGTACGATTTGATCGATCGGATCGTGATAGGCCTCTCGATGATGACGATTGGAAGGAATCATAGTCGGGGTTTCTAACGTTAAAATGGGGTTCTCATGGATCTCCTGCTGAATATGTTCCCACAATTCAGCTGAGGTCCATTGAAGCATCGTGATTGCTTGACGCATTTGTGTTGTCATTACTAAGCCTGTCGTTTGCTTATGAGTCAATTCAAGCTTCATGTCCACACCTCGTTTTGATAACGCTTTCATTGTTGTTTAACAGTATATATCTATTACTTATGATGGGCTAATCAGACCAAAAATTCAAATATATATGGAATTTTTAGATTCCTAGTGTAGGTTTACCACTAATGCTCCCGATTGTGGAGGACTCAGTTTCGAGACTTTTGTTGAGTGGATGGGGCCTGCGGGGAATGAATCGCTTTCCGCGGGAGCTCGGTGAGCCTCCTCGAGCTTCGCTCTGCGGGGTCTCACCATGCACTTTTTTCCTCTTCAATATCCGGTTCCGGCGCCAAGCGGCTAGTGAGACTTCCCTCGCTTCTGTACGATAAGTCAACATCGAATCACTCCGTTCTTCGTGTTTCCTTTATCTCCGCCAGCTCATTCCAGTCCATACGCCGCTGATCGAGTCGCCTGCACACTTAAGGTAGAAGTCTCCCCATTCCCCTCCGCCCCTTTGCCATATAAGTATCTCGAAACCACTTCTGGAATAGGCTGCTTTTATGCACATGTTAATTGCAGGGGAATCAACTCCTGAAGAATTTTTACATGCATAAAGCTTTCTTATAGAGCACTTTATGCATATAACAAAAAGGATAGTGGAAGACAGCCCCTCTCGGTAAAGGGGTTCGTTTCTCACATGCATCGAATGGGGTGGTTGGGAAGCTGCGAGAATCCCGTGGGAGAAGGAGATAGGTGAGATCCCGCAGGACGTAGTCCGAGGAAGCTCACCACTCCCCCACAGGAAAGTGTTCAAATGCGGAATTGCCCTGGTAGACACGACTGGCATAAGCAGAACAGCAACGGAATGTGTTTTTTCATTCCTTTGCTGTTCTGCTTATGACGCGAGTGTCTGGGCGATGGAGCTGGACGAGTAGCTTCCCCCCCCCCCTTATGCTCCACACGGCAAACGAACCCCGAAACGTCTCGAATTCAAGTCTTCCACAACCCTGCCATATAGTTGAACAAAAGCATAAAAAACAGGCCTGGATTCTTACTTCCAGGCCTATTTTCAGAATTGTTTCACGTGAAACATTTATAATACGTAGGTGGCGAGGGTTTGTTGTACTTCTTCAATCGGACTGTCTTTTTTGAAGAGTTTCCCAATCGGTTCATTCGTTCCGGAGATCCAGATTTTCAATTCAGAATCGAGGTCAAAGCTGCCTGCTGTCTCGACACTGAAGTGAGTGATGCTCTTATAAGGAATGGAGTGATACTCGACCTTCTTCCCTGTCATACCTTGCTTATCGATAAGCAGCAAGCGGCGGTCGGTGAAAATGAAAGAATCTCTCAGAACTTTATACCCGCTTTGGATGTTTTCTCCTTCAATAAGGATGCCTTCAAGCTCTCTTTCAATCTTATCAACATCCACCTGACTGGCATTCCCCATCAGTCCATCTAAGAATCCCATCGGTATCCCTCCTATTTCATTAATCGCAATAACATGGCTTCACAAGGTTCGAGTTCAATCGTTAACACATTGTTTTTTGAACTAAAAATTCGTTTCTTGTTTTCTAGGTGCTGCCACTTTCCTTTTTGAATCGGCAAGTTGATCTCTATTTTCTTTCTTGTATTGCGGTTGAATAAATACAGCATTCGTTCATCGCTTGTTTTTTCATTGAAATGATCAACGCCGTTTTCTGTCCAGCGTTCGAAACCGATGACATCTTTGTCGAGGGTGAAAGATTTCCAATGACCAGTCCGGAGAGCTGTATGTTCTTTCCTCCACTGTCCAATTTGCTTATACCAATCCAGCAACTCTTTATTCTCTCGTCCCCAAGGGTATGGTTTGCGATTATCAGGGTCAGCCCCACCTGTCACGCCGGCTTCATCTCCATAGTACAAGGAAGGCACGCCTGGAAAAGCATAGAGCCATAGACTGAGAGATTTGATTTGCTTGATGATGAGCTTCTCTGCTTCCTCTTGACTAAAATCATCTGGAAGATAGTCTTCCAACATCGTTTGGATTCTCTCTACATCGTGACTGGAAAGCATGTTCATGACGGCATAGAAATACTCTTTCGGATAATGTTCACTTAACGTCATAAGTCGGCGATGAACGGTATATGCATCCATTTCACCTTTCATAAAGTCAAGCATTAATCGGCGCATAGGGTAGTTCATCACGGAATCCAGGACACCACCCAAGAAGTAGTCCCGCCGTTTTCCATATGCCGTTTTGTTAGACGCATCCTCCCAAACTTCCCCAAGGAGGACACTCGATTCATCCTTCTTCTTCAACTGACGATAAATTTGACTGATCAAGTCATCAGTCAGTTCATCAGCCACGTCCAGGCGCCAGTTTTTCATCCCTGATTGCTGCCAGGTCTTGATGACACTCTCTTCATCATGGACGAGGAAGTCCTGATAGTCTTCATTTTCTTTATTCAATGTTGGAAGCGTCCCGACACCCCACCAGGCATCATATTCATCCGGATAATGGTGGAAGGTGTACCAGCTGTAGTACGGGGAGTTTTTAGACTGATACGCGCCGAGAGAATCATATTTTCCTTCTCGATTAAAATAAATGCTGTTGCTTCCGGTATGACTGAAGACTCCATCCAGCATGATTTCAATCCCTCTCTCAGCCGCTTCCTTGATCAATGTTTCCAAGTCCTCTTTCGTACCGAGGAGAGGGTCGATTTTGTGGTAATCGCCTGTATCATATCGGTGGTTGCTCTCCGCTTCAAAAATAGGATTCAAATATATAACGGATACCCCTAAACCTTCAATGTAATCGAGCTTTTCAGTGATTCCTTTAAGGTTCCCGCCGAAGAAGTCCCAACGAATGACTTCTCCTCGTTCATTCCGAATGTACACCGGATCATTTTCCCAATGGGCATGGATCAGACTCGTCTCGGGCGCATTATCCCTTTCGAGCTCTCCTGCCGTATAAAAACGGTCCGGGAAGATTTGATACATTGTTGCGTTTTTCCACCAATCCGGGGTTTTATAAGAAGGGTCGTACACCGTGATCTGCCACGAAGGAGGTATATGATCGTACACCTTTCCCTCCCCGCTTTCATAGCTTTTTTCCCGTCCATAAAAAAGGGTTTGGTCCTCTAAGATGATTTCGAAAAAATACCAGATGAGCTGCGGCCTTTCAGGCATCCGGATTGTAGCTTCATAAGACACTTGCTGATGTTCCTGACTGCAGAGGTCCATCTCCTTCGTTTTCTCATCATCTGTGCGGTCTAAGATGTAGTGAAGGATGACGTGGGAAACCCTGTACCGGTCACTGATGTCAATTTTGAGCGTAACAGGAGAACCCTTCGGTGCTGCACCGAAAGGCTCTCGATAAGATTCTTCAAAACTATTGTGATACATATCCTTTTGTCTCACACATCCGTCCCCCTAAATAGTACCTCACTTCAACGTCTTCACACGTTGAATGTCCCATATATCGCGGGCATATTCCTGAATGGTCCGGTCGCTTGAGAAAACCCCGGATTGAGAAATATTGACAAGACTCTTCAAGTTCCATTGACGTTTGCGTTGATAATCCTGACTCACCTTTTTCTGAGCTAATACGTAGCTCGCAAAATCTTTAAGCACGAAATATTCATCATTATAGGTCAGAAGGGCATCATAAATCTCCTGAAAGTCGGTCTCCCCCTTGGAGAAAGGGCTGTAATGAATGAGTTCATCCATGATATGACGGACACGCTCATCATTTTCATAAACGGTTCGGGAAGAATAGGATCCGTTTCGGTAATAGTCCCACACTTCATCAGACGTTAAACCGAAAATGTAGATATTATCATCTCCGACAAGATCATGGATTTCCACATTCGCCCCGTCCATGGTTCCAAGGGTCAGCGCTCCATTCATCATGAACTTCATGTTGCCTGTTCCTGAGGCTTCTTTTGTAACCATCGAAATTTGTTCACTGACATTGCTCGCAGGAATGATCTTCTCTGCGATGGAAACCGAGTAGTTCGGCAGGAAAACCACTTTTATATAATCCTTCACATCAGGGTCATTATTGACCACAGATGCGATGCGGTTGATGAGTTGAATCACTTTTTTTGCAAAGTGATAGCTTGGCGCTGCTTTTGCTCCGAAGAAAAAGGTTCTCGGAACGATATCGAGCGTCGGGTCTGACTTCAATTCATTATATAAATGCATAATATGAAGGGCATTAAGCAGTTGGCGTTTATACCCATGCAGTCGCTTAATATGGACATCAAAGATGGAATTCGGGTCGACCGTAATGCCTTGCGTATGTTTAACCCACTTGGCGAAATTCACTTTATTCTCCTGCTTGATTTCATGAAGCTGGTCAAGAAAAGCCAGATCATCTTTATGGTCAAGCAAGCGGGTCAATTGTTTCGGCTCTTTCATCCACTCCCCACCAATGGCCTCGGTAATGACAGAGGTCAATGGGCTGTTGGCATGCATCAACCAGCGCCGGTGGGTAATGCCGTTCGTTTTATTGTTAAAGCGCTCAGGAAATGTGTTATAAAAACGTTTCATTTCACGTTCCTTCAGGATATCCGTGTGGAGCTTAGCCACTCCATTGATGCTGTGACTGCCCACAATACTCAAATGGGCCATTTTCACCTGTCCATCTGCCACGATGGCTAAATCCGCGATTCGGTCGAATTCACCAGGATAGGTTTTCCATAAACCCTGACAAAAACGTTCATTGATTTCATCGATAATCATGAAAATCCGTGGAAGCAATGTCCGTACAAGGCCCACCGGCCACGACTCGAGAGCTTCGCTTAATGTTGTGTGGTTCGTATAAGAAACAGAGGACTGTGTAATTTCCCAGGCTTCCTCCCAGCCGATCCCTTTTTCATCCATAAGAATCCTCATCAGCTCAGGAATGACAAGCGCCGGATGGGTGTCGTTAATGTGAAGCGCTACCTTGTCAGGGAACGAGGACCATGGAAGTCCCAGCCTTTCAAACGAACGCACAACCGATTGCACTCCAGAGGACACTAAGAAGTATTCCTGCTTCAAACGAAGGCTTTTACCTTCCTCTGTAGAGTCATCGGGGTAAAGGAAATCCGAGATGGATTCAAGGGATCGTTTATGATCTAAAAAGTGACCGAAAACCCCTTCTCTTTCGGCTTTCGTCATCGTATCCTCCACCGTAGGTTCAGCGGACCAGAGCCTTAACGTGTTCACCGTATCGTTGTGGTAGCCGACAACGGGTACATCGTAAGGGACGGCCTGAATTGGTTCATAGTTTTCATATTTGAAATGGAGTTTTCCATCTTTATCTCTTGTCGATGATACATTCCCACCGAAACGGACTTCGATTGCATCTTCCGGGCGGCGGACTTCCCAAATGAATTCTTTTGAAAGCCAATAATCCGGGAATTCCACCTGTTTTCCATCAATGATATGCTGATCGAACATTCCATATCGGTACCGCAGGCCATAGCCATGTCCAGCTAATTCTAAAGAAGCAAGGGAATCGAGAAAACAAGCAGCTAATCGTCCTAATCCGCCATTACCAAGACCAGCATCACTTTCCTTCTTTTCAAGTTCCGATAAAGAAAGCCCGAGATCCGCTAATCCTTCTTCAACGAGCGAGAGTACGTCCAAGTTCAATAAATTATTGCCAAGCAGACGTCCCATTAAAAATTCCATGGAAAAGTAATACACCTGCTTTGTTTTATTCGTTTTGTACTCCCGGTTTGTCTTCAACCAATCTTTATTGATCTTCTCTCGGATCAACGCCCCAAGAGACCGGTACGTATCGAACTCAGAAGCTGTGTCTATGGTCTTACCAAACTTACTTTCCAACTGCGCTTTGAACTCTGACTTGAATTCTTCTTTGTCACTGAACATCACCATGAAGGTTCCTCCTATCACCCCTGCTAACGGAACATGGATTGATAAAGATCCATATATTGATCAGCAGAGTTTTTCCATGTGAACTTACTCTTGCAAATGTTCTTCACAAGATTCTGCCAAGCAGCAGGTTCCTGATAGAATTCGAGTGCTCTGCGAATGGTGTACAGCATGTCATGGGCGTTGTAGTTGGTAAACGTAAATCCGTTCCCTTCTCCTGTCTCTTCATTATATGGCTGAACGGTGTCCGCAAGTCCTCCCGTTTCCCTTACAATGGGAGCAGCCAAATATCGTAAAGCGATTAACTGGCCGATGCCGCATGGTTCAAAACGGGATGGCATGAGAAATAGATCGCTCGCCGCATAAATCTGTCTGGAAAAAGGTTCTGAAAACCGGATATTCGTAGACATCTTCTCTGGGTGTCGGTTCTGGGCCCACTGGAGCATCTGTTCATATTGGTATTCACCTGTACCAAGCAACACGATCTGGACGTCATCTTCATGTAACAACTCATCGATGACCCGCCCGATCAAATCGAATCCTTTTTGCTCCACCAGCCTGGAAACGATGCCAATCATCGGAACATCTTTTCTGACCGGCAAACCAAGCTCCGCCTGCAGCCACATTTTGTTTTGGGCTTTCTTGATCAAAGAACTGCGATAAGGAAACGCCAGGGCATCGTCTTTCATAGGGTTATAGTTTTGATCGTCGATGCCGTTGACGATCCCGATCAATTCATCAGTACGCTTTCTTAACACTCCATCTAGGTTTTCCCCATAATAAGGCGTTTGAATCTCTTTTGCGTAAGTTTCACTGACCGTTGTAATGAAATCCGCGTAATTCAAGGCCCCTTTCATGAAATTGATGTCTCCGAAGAATTCAAACGCATCTTCACTCATCATGTTCTCATCAAAGTCCATCAAATCATGAAGCACAGATTGGGCAAATACGCCTTGATACTTCAAATTATGGATGGTAAAAACGGTTTTCATACCTTGAAGTTTCTCAACTTCCTTGTAATGGGTATGTAAGTAAACCGGAATCAACCCTGTCTGCCAGTCGTGGCAATGTAAAACATCAGGCGTCCAGTCCATTTCACAGACCCAATCCATGACGGCACGGTTGAAGAATACGAACCGTTCCGCTTCATCATCGTATCCGTAAAGATTTGAACGCTTGAAATAATACTCGTTATCTATGAAATAAACAGGAATACCTTCATATTTAATATATTCGATACCCGCATACTGGTTGCGCCAGCCCAGCTTTATGTTCAATTCATCCAGGTGCTCCAGCTGTTCCTTCCAGAGGTCATCCATATTTTCATATTTCGGAAGCACGACACGGACGTCCGCACCTTGCTTTTTCAAAGCATGAGGAAGAGAACCCAGAACATCGGCAAGACCACCCGTTTTTATAAAAGGGGTACACTCAGAACCAATCATCAATACATTCACGTTTGACCCACTCCTTTAATTATTTGTTGGAAACATGTTCAAAACATCACGAATAAGCTGATTACATGAAAAGGACTGTCAGAGTGATAAGATCCGGACAGTCCCTTCCATTGGGGTATTACATTGTTCTTCTTTTCGCGACGACATACGGCTTCTCTGGAGCACCGATCAATGTCTTCCCGTTTGAAATGTTGCAATCTTTATCTAGAATGACGTTTTCTAAAACGGCATTGCTATCAATTTCACAGCGTTGCATAATGATTGAATTTTTGATGACAGCTCCTTCAGCGACTTTCACACCGCGGAAGAGAATACTGTCCTCGACATGACCTTCAATGACACACCCATTTGCGACCATCGTATTGGAAACGTTGGATGTGACGGTATAGTTGGAAGGTGCTTCATTTTTAATTTTTGTGAACACGGGAGCATCGTCTTTGAACAATTCATCATGTTCTTCAGGATTCAAGAGCTTGGCGCTGTTACGATAGTAGCTTTCAACAGAGTTCACTAAAGCATGACCACCATGGTATTCATACGCATGGATATTGATTTCAGGCAATTGGGCTTTGATCCCGTCCAGGAAAAAGTGGGAGCAGCCATGAGCGATGCATTTTTCGATCAAATTGTATAAGAGGTCTTTCTCAATGATGTACATATCCATGTACACATTTTTATTGCTATGATCATTGTGGATCGCTGTCACCCGGTTGTTTTCATCAACATCAAGCTTGTGGGCTCTTTGATGCTCGGGGTAAAGTTCATCCACTTTTTTGTAGATAACCGTAACATCTGCACCAGAGCTCTTATGTTCTTGTAGAACATCTTGATAATTGATGTTGCAGATGTGCTGAGAACCTGAGACAACGATATAGTTGGCTAATGTCCGATTGATGAAATCGATATTGTTGTGGAAATGCTGCAAGTCCCCACGTGAAATGTCTGTTGGATCATTCCAGTCTGGAGGAAGGATGAACAGCCCGCCACGCTTGCGGTCCAAGTCCCATGCTTTGCCTTGCTCCAAATGGTCCATCAGGGAGCGGTACTTTCTGCGAGCGAATACCGCTACGGATTCAATCCGGGAATTCGTCATATTTGAAATGGCGAAGTCGATCATCCGGTAACGCCCCCCAAATGGTACGGCCGCGCCACAACGGAAATAGGTCAACTCATCCAACATGTCTTGTTCGTGATCTAAGTTTATGATTCCTGCTATACGATCCATAAAATCCTCCCTTTAACTATTGGTAGCATAACTTGTGGCAAGGACACTTCCCTCGTCTGCCACGAGTGTAATTTCACTGTCTGGTGATGGATCGCCGATGACCGCTCCATCTTCAATGACGCTGCCTTTTGAAATGATGGCACGGTGGATCTTCACATTTTTACCGATTTTCACATCAGGCATGATGACACTATCTTTGACAACCGAAGATTCATCCACGTGCACACCATAGAAAATGATCGATGTATCTACGCTTCCCTTGATGCGGCAGCCCTCATTAATCAAAGCATTTCTCACATGAGCGGTCGGCGCGATATATTGCGGCGGCTGGTTCGGGTTCTTCGAGTAAATGCGCCACTTCGAATCATTCAAGTCCAACTCAGGCTCCCTTTTCAGAAGGTCCATGTTGGCTTCCCAAAGGCTGTCAATCGTACCGACATCCTTCCAGTAACCTTCGAATGTGTAAGCCATCAATTTTTTATAATCGTAAAGAAGAGCTGGAATGATGTCCTTCCCGAAGTCATGGGAGGAATTTTCTTTTTCTGCATCTTCAATCAGGTACTGTTTCAAAACATCCCAACGGAAAATGTAGACACCCATGGACGCCAGGTTACTCTTCGGATTCGCAGGTTTTTCATCAAACTCGGTAATTCTTCCCTCTCCATCCGTGTTCATAATGCCAAAACGGCTGGCGTCATCCCACGGCACTTCGATAACTGAAATCGTTGCATCAGCGCCAGACCCTTTATGATAATCAAGCATGGCACCGTAATCCATTTTATAAATGTGGTCTCCAGACAGCACAAGAACGTGTTCAGGTTCGTATTGATTCAAAAACTTCAAGTTACGGTAAATGGCATTGGCTGTACCTGTGTACCAACCGCCGCCTTCTGCCTGCATGAATGGAGGCAGGACGGAAACACCGCCATATTTACGGTCAAGGTCCCATGTGTCCCCAATGCCGATATAGTCGTTCAAAATCAACGGTTCGTATTGGGTAAGAACACCGACTGTGTCGATGCCTGAATTCGTACAATTGCTCAATGGAAAGTCGATGATTCTATATTTTCCGCCAAAGTAAACGGCAGGTTTTGCAATTTGTTTGGTTAATGACTTCAGTCTGGTTCCTTGGCCGCCAGCCAGAAGCATTGCTACACATTCTTTATTTTTCATGATTTTCCTCCTTGGATACTGAAGTTCTTTTCAAGAAGCTCACACCGAGCGGGGGAATCGTCATGGTAATATGCTGATCCTGTCCTTGCCATGGGGAAGGTACGCTTTCTAAAGGCAGCCCGTTCGTCTGCCCAGAACCTCCGAAATGTTCCGCGTCGCTCGAGAAGATCTCTTTATATGAGCCATGTTTCGGTACTCCTACTCTGTAATCGTGGTAGACTTCTGGAGTGAAGTTGCAGACGACCACCAGTTGGTCATTCGATGTACGACTGTTGCGGACGAATGAGATGATGCTCTGCTCATAGTTGTTGGCATCGATCCACATGAAGCCTTCTTCCTTATGATCGAGTTCCCATAAGGCAGGCATATCTTGATACAATTGGTGCAATTGTTTCGTATAATCCAATATGGAGGCGTGGGAATCATAGTCCAATAGCTCCCAATCCAAATCCTCTAAATCTTTCCACTCATCGAACTGTCCGAATTCACCTCCCATGAACATGAGTTTCTTCCCAGGGTGGGCATACATATAGGCAAGAAAGGCGCGCAAGTTCGCGAACTTCTGCCAGTAATCACCCGGCATTTTATTTAGCAACGATTTCTTGCCATGAACGACCTCATCATGAGAAATCGGTAATACAAAATTCTCAGAAAAAGCATAGAACAAAGAGAAGGTAATCAAGTTATGATGATACTTCCGGTGAACTGGATCCATCTCCATATACTTGAGCATGTCGTTCATCCAGCCCATGTTCCATTTATAATTGAATCCGAGCCCGCCGATATAGGTCGGCGCACTGACGAGCGGCCATGAGGTGGACTCTTCGGCCATCATTAATACATCCGGTGTTTCCTCAAAAATAGCTTCGTTCATTTTTTTGATAAACGATACGGCTTCCAAGTTTTCACGGCCGCCGTACTCATTCAGCTCCCAATCGCCATCTTCCTTGCCGAAATCCAAATAAAGCATGCTCGCCACGGCATCGACCCGTAGACCATCGAGGTGGTATTCCTTCAGCCAGTAGATCGCGTTTGAAATCAGGAAGCTCTGAACTTCGTTTCTAGCAAAATCGAATGTGAGCGTGCCCCACTGTGTTTTTTCCGCCTTACTGGGATTAGCATATTCATAGAGAGCTTCACCATCGAACCGGCGTAACCCATGGGCATCCTTACAAAAATGCCCAGGAACCCAATCCAATATGACACCGATCCCATATTTATGACACTGGTCGACAAAATACTTGAAATCATCGGGCGTTCCATAACGGGAGGTGACAGAATAGTACCCAGTCGCCTGGTAGCCCCATGAACGATCAAAAGGGTGCTCAGTCAGTGGAAGGAGTTCGATATGGGTGTACCCTAGATCTTTGACGTAAGGAATGACCATATCGGCGTAGTCCCGGTAATTATAGAAGACCTCAGGTTCGATGTTTTTCCATGAACCTAAATGAAGCTCGTAGATGGACATCGGAGATTCATAGGGGTTCTTCGCTTTTCTCTGCTTCATCCATTCGTCATCCCCCCACGAGTAATTGTCTAATGGGTAGACGACAGAAGCCGTATCAGGTCGAAGCTCGCTGGATATTGCATATGGATCCGCTTTCAGCTGAAGATGTCCGTGAGCCGTTAATATCTCATACTTGTATATCGTGCCTTTTTCAAGACCCGGAATGAAGGCGATCCAAATTCCGTTATCATTGATTTTTTCCATCGGGTTCTCCCGGCCGTCCCAATCGTTGAACATCCCGACGACACTTACCTGAACCGCATGGGGAGCCCAAACGGTGAAACGGATACCTTTTTCTCCGTTTCTTGTATCCGGATGCGCTCCGAGCAGCCTGTGACTGTAACGGAGGTTTCCTTCATGGAATAAATAGATATCATGCTCTAAAGTTGTATCTTGGACCACACCATCACTCCTCTTTAAACTAGTAGATTTTTAGTTTCTGTTGATGAACATGCAAAAAATTTACGTGTTTTATTTTTGCCTATATTCATCATAAAATCAGTAAACCTCTTTTACAATTGCTATTAATAAAAATTTTCTGAAAAGTTTTGTCGAATCGTGACGAATTTTTATACATACTCATTATTCCTGCTTACTTTCATAACAACGTTTATAAGAAAGCGCTTGCATAAATATGTACTTCCCTCTTCCTTTTATGGAAAAACCTTACTCAGACAAAAAATTCCAAATTCAGGACTTTTATAGTGATAGATGAAGAGGGTTCGTCGTTTGGAAGAGTTGCTTTTTGATCTGGTTTAGATTCGTTTCAGTCAACAGCGAACGGACTGATCTGGCTAAGAAGAAGGAGTTACGAGGACCGGACCGATTCTAGGTTGGTTTTCCTTATATAAGTGAGAAGTTTCCCACGCCCATTGGCCCTACTAAAGGAAAGAAACGGCTCTTACTTAATTTGAGGAAAATGGACGATCTTTTGAATTTACATAAACTTCTAACGCGGAGAGTGTTTCATTGAAAAAGATTAGTGGTATAGCTTTACAAGAATTAATCGGGTCAGCTGGAGGCAGATGCTCCGGTGGCTTTTTTTCTCTATTGACAAAAAGCAGGTAGAGAAATCCTAAAACATAAAAGAGGTGAAGAGTCATGTCATTAGCGGGAATAAGTTTACTCATCATCGCAATTGCCTTTGCATTCATAGCCATCTTCGTTGTGAAAACACTGAAAGCTGCATCGAGTACAATGACGAGTGTTTCACAGACGTTAGAAAAGGTCGAAGGGCAGATGCAGGGTATCACAACAGAATCAGAGAGCTTACTTAAGAAAACGAATCACATCGCTTCAGATATTGAAACCAAGACAAAGACGCTTGATGGTCTGATGGATGCCCTTGACAATGTCGGTACCACGGTCGGACATGTCAATCAATCCATTCAAGGCGTTTCTGAAAGCGTCGCACACGCTTCTCATGAAAGAGATGAAAAAGTCACAAAAGCGCTCCGCTGGGGAGATGCAGCTATTGAACTTTATCTGAAATGGAAGAGAAAAAAAGTACAATAAAGAAGAGAGGTTTTTTAAATGGACTTTTTAGGAATCGGTGTTTTAATTATCGGAATCGCCTTTGCGATTGTCTCTATCTTCCTCATTAAAGCATTGAACAACTTGGCAGGTGTCCTTGGCGGTGTCAAAAAAACCGTAGATCAACTGCCAGAGCAACTGGATTCTGTCATGAAAGAAACGACAGGTGTCCTGCACCACAGTAACGACACATTAGCAGACGTCAATGAAAAGATTCGGGCTCTCAGTCCTCTTTTCTATATCGTCGGGGATATCGGTGAATCTTCAAGGAAGCTTACGTCCTCTCTTGTTGATATGACTTATTCACTGAAGCAAACAACCCATGAAGGCGAACAAAAAATCAACGAAGAAGGTTGGCGTGGTGTTTATGGAGCTCTTGCTTTAACGTATTACTTTTCACAAAAACGAAAAGCATTGAAAGCCGCTCAGTTGGAGACCACTTCATCATGAAGGCACTCGAATGGATCATCGGCATCATCGCCGGTTTCGTCAGTGGATTAGCTTTGAGGATATGGATCAAGGAACCGTCCGTTTCAAAAATGAAGTATGACCGCAAAAAAGAGGAATTTTATGATACGGGTAGAAATCAATACGAAGACATCCAGGCGACAAAAGAAAAAATGCGTATCGAAGCACAAAAAAATTTAACAACCGAAAGGGGAATTTCCTAATGGAAAACCAAAATGTAAATCAAAATGTAAATCAGCAACCACAAACACCTAAAAAAAGAGGCAACAAAAAACTGCCGATTGCTATTTTAACAGGAGCATTAGTCGGCGGGGCTTTCATTCTTATTAAAGATCCTAAAGAAAGAAAGCGTCTGAAAGAAGGCACTCGTTCAACGAAAGATGCGGTTTCCGGCTATGCTTCTGAGGTGAAAGAGGATCCATCCGCGAAAAAAGATGACCTTGTCACACGCGTCCGCAATGTCGTGAACATTGTAAGTGAAGCAGCCGCAACCGTTCAAGATGTATTTAACAACCAAGGGAAAGAAATTGCTGATAAAGCGAAAGATATTAAAGAAGAGTCTGAAGAAATTATAAACACTGCAAAAGATGCCGGAGAAGACTTGCAGGAAGTTGGAGATAAAGCCAAAGAAGCGAAGGACGAGCTTTCAGAAGATTCGGATGAGGAAAATGCAACGGTACCACAAGAAAAAGTCGTAGAGGTTAATCCTCAACGCTAATTCAATTTTGCATTAAAGAAGCCCCGCACACCAACGTGCAGGGCTTCTTATTTTTCACAACAAAGGAGGAAGAAACATACATGTCCATCGTTTTAAAACGTATTTACGATGATGAAAAACAAACAGGAGGATACCGGATCCTCATTGATCGTGTGTGGCCACGGGGTATTTCAAAAGAAAAGGCGCAACTGGATGAATGGGCTAAAGAACTCACGCCAACCTCTTCCCTCAGACAATGGTTTAATCATGACCCTGACAAATTCAATGAATTTGAATCCAAGTACAAAAAGGAACTGCACCAATCTGAGGAGGCAAAATCAAAGAAAAAAGAATTGCAAGAAATCGCTCAAAACCATCGGGTGGTTCTTTTGTATGGAGCAAAAAATGAAAAGCACAACCATGCCATCGTATTGAAGGATTGGCTTGAGAATCAGGATTGAGAACGGGGAGCGCTTACTTTTTCAGGCCTCCCCCTTCCCCTTCTTCTCGTATCCTGGTTCTACCCCCGTCTGACCGTGAAATGTATAGCTGGTTTGCTTTTCACATCTAATCTGTAAGCTCCGTCAACTGTTGAGAGGAAGCCGCCACCTTATAAACCGCCCCATTGATTTCCTCGATGACCTGAGCGAATTGTTCAAGCTCTGCTTCAATCCCTGCATTATACGCTTTGTTTTGGCCCATCGCAGATACGATTTCAGTGAAAAATTGATTGATTTGATCCATGCTGTCTGCACCTTCAGAAATCATGGTGTTGATGTTGCCGACATTACTAGAAACGTTATGGATCTGGCCACTTGTAGTGGAGATTAAATCTGACACCTCTGCTACTGAATTCTGCGTCTGCTCAGACAACTTCCGTACTTCATTTGCGACGACGGTAAAACCTGCGCCATGCTCACCAGCTCTTGCAGCTTCAATCGACGCATTCAATGAGAGTAAATTCGTTTGTTCTGCAATGGAAGAAACGATCGTTACGATTTTACTGATTTCTTCAGCGACATGCTTCAATTTTTCCATGTCCCCAGAGATTTCATTGATGTTTTCTTGAATCTGGTTCATTTGTTTTTGCTGAATTTCCAGGCGCTTCTTCCCATCCATCGACTGCTGCTCCACTTGTTGAGCGACTTTGGAACCTTTTTTGGAATCACCGACAATTTTATCTGTCTGTTCCGTCAATTGCTCTGTGGATGCACTCGCCTGTTGAGAGACAGCTGCTACCTCTTCAGACATTTGATCCACTCTACGATACGCCTCTTCCCTTTTCTCCACTTCAATCTGACGGAGCTCCTCTGCTTCTTCCTGGAACATCTCAAGAACGAGCTGCTGCTCAATATTTAGGATTTTAGTCGTTGCACGTGTTGCCTGACCATAATGCTCACTTGGAAGCTCCTGTTCATAAATGTCCATGAAAGATAATAATAGGTCCTGGAAAGCACACATGTACCATTTCGGTTCCAGCCCAATTTTTAAATGCACGGTCGCAATTCTTTTTCTTTTTTCAATAAAAGTGGTATCAATCGTCCCGTTGAACATTTCCTGAATATGAACCGTCAATGTCTGTTTTAAACGATCGATAGAACTATGATTATTGATGATCCGTTCTAAGGATGGTTCATTTTCCAAATTTTTATAAAATTGGGTCACGATTTGATCGATGTGATTACTGATCATTGGCTTTAATGATTGCAGGATCGCCAAATCCTGTTCACTAAGATGAACCATTTTAAACTGTGTATGTAGATCAGAATCTTTTGGTATGTTAATGACCCCAGTAAACCCTTCCCCAAGCGGCCTGACTTCCTCTTTTTTCTTTGTCATGAATAAACCCATGTTCATCCCCCTTAAGTTGACTCTCTCTTCTAGTAATATCGACTTAAATGATCGAACAGTTAAGTAAGATTCCACTTCTCCCCCAAACGCTCCCTATTGTGGAAGACTCAATTTCGGGATAACCGGGGTTCGTTGCTGAGTTGAGCATCAGGGGTGGCTGGGAAGCAACTCGCTTTCCTGTGGGGGAGCGCCGAGCTTCCTCGGACTACGTCCTGCGGGATCTCGCCTATCTCCTTCTCCCACGGGAGTCTCGCAGCTTCCCAACCACCCCATTCCATGCAGGAGAGAAACGAACCTCTTTACGATGAAAGGATATCTTCCACTATCCTAGCGTTATAAGCACACAGTGCTCTACAGCAAGCTTTAGCATCCAGAATAGCGTCCTATCCACCTGTGTGTGAAATCGGCTCAGTGCGGAGGTGGTTTCAAGGCATCGATATGGCAAAGGGGCGGAGGGGAATGGGGAGACTCCTGCGGGAAAAGAGTGCTAGGTGAGACCCCGCAGGACGGAGTCCGAGGAGGCTCATCGCGCTCCCGCGGAAAGCGACTCATTCCCCGCAGCCCCATCCACTCAAAAAACATCTCGAAACTGAGTCATCAACAATCCTCCCCTATAGTTGAACTACGTGAGTTTGTGAATGGAAAGAAAATCCCCCACACGGCATAATGCCGTGTGGGGGATTTGGTTACGCGTCAGCGTTGTATCCTAAACGCTCACGGTCTACGTACTCATTCGGAACTTCTCCGAAATGTGTACTGTGGTTTTTGAATTGAGCTTTCCGGCCATTCCGGTACTCGCCATGACTCTTTCTTTCCTTGAACTGGCGATCCGGCTTTTTTTCCTTGTTGCCCATCCTAATCACCTCGTGTAAAACATAATGTCTTACACGGTTATTATGTTTCAATTACCTGAAATTATTCATGAACTTGAAACGATGGTTCATGTGTTCCCCATTTCTCCAAATGCCTGCGGAATAAGGCCATGACGATCAAATGTGCCTTTGCCTGGGTGTATTTGTATAAGAACCATGGCAATGATGGCATATAGTCATGAATGGCTACAACCGCTTCATCTTTCCCCGGAATTTTCCTAAATTCAAGTCTTCCCCTGACGTTTTTCTCTTTGTTAGTCAACCGGCCCCCCGATATATAATATAAGGCACGGTCCTTCGTGCTTCTTTCGGCTGAATAGGTGAATTCCAGTAGGGGGATGTCATTAAAGATCACCCCAATATGACAACAGTGGGTTTCATCTACGGTTGTTTTCACCCATGGATTCAACACCTTTTCTAGCCACTTCACATAGTACTTCCCAATCCAGTCTGCAGAATGGCCCTGAGGGAGCGGGATACGCTGGACAGAGCGGACATCATCCTGCATGGCAGGTAGGTTAGGTCTGTTCAATTTTTCTCTGGGTTGCTTTTCTTCCTCTTTCAGAGCCCACTCGGCCGCTTCCTCGAAAGGAGTTTTCCCTTCACTGATTCCATCCACTTTATTTTGGGACTGGGCGACCATTGGATGAATAAGACTTTCAATGAGTGGGTACACCATTTCTTTTGGTGCTCCTGTCACGAGTCTTACCCATAGCTTAGACAAATCAATGGTCAAAAAAGGGACATTGACCATAATTGGTTTCCTGCCTATAACGCCTGCCACTTTCTTCATCATCTCGTCATATGTCATCACATCTGGCCCCCCAACGTCTATCGAACGTCCTTTTAAGCTCTCTTCGCCGATACTTTGATCGAGCGACCCGATGACGTCCGGTAAGGCGATTGGCTGCGTTTTCGTCTTCGTCCATTGTGGGAGAACCATAAAAGGAAGACGCTTGACTAACTTTTTCAATATCGGAAACGAAGACCCTCTTGGGCCGACGATAAGTCCTGCACGGATCGTTGTCACAGGCACTCCATATGCCCCTAGAATCTTTTCCACTTCAAGTCGACTCTTCAAATGACGGGAAAGTCCTGGTTGGTCTTCAGGGATGATGCCGCTCAAATAAACGATTTGCTTCACTCCTACTTTTTTTGCAGCCTGAGCGAAATTATCAGCAAGGATGACATCCATATCTTCAAAAGATCCCTGGGTCAACTTAGCCGAGGGCATCATCGAGTGCACAAGATATACAGCGATATCCGCTCCATCGAGGCCTTTTTCTGCATCAGCCATCGAGTATAAATCGCACGATCGCCAAGTCACTTGGTCACTGTCTTCCTTTTCGTCTCCATTCCGGGATAGAGCGATGATATCAGCACGGCTTCTCAGCTTTTCCATTAAGTTCTGTCCTATATATCCACTCGCCCCTGCAAGAGCAACGACATTTTTCTTCTCGACACACGTCACTTCCTTTACGCTTTTTAAGCCTAGTACCCTTACCCACTCCGCATGTAACCCCTATCCTTTGAGCAATACTTAACTATATGGCAGGATAGTAGAAGACTCGATTTCGAGATGTTTACAAGAGTTTTGGCTGCGTGAATGCGTCCCTTCCCACAAAGCCCTTCAACACCTCAAAAAATTTATCAAAACTGAGCCTTTCTACAATAGAGAATTTATATAGAAGATAAAGCATGGGATTTGAGGAAGGCTTTGATTAAGAGTATGTAAATGGTAAGCAACACCGTTGACATCCTTGACCACATGCCTTATCTTACTCTAGTAAACCTTAGTAAACCAATCAGTATTATTCTGTTTAAATATTAATAAAAAGGAGGGGTTCACCATGAGTAAGTTGTGGAGAATCTACACACAAACATCATTGATTAAAAAAATCACCGTAGCCCTGGTGCTCGGTGTATCCGTCGGTCTCCTGTTCGGAGAAGACGCTGCTGTTCTGGCCCCTTTTGGTGACCTATTGCTCCGTCTTCTGAAATTTATTATTGTACCGTTAATTCTATTTACCCTTATAGTTGGTATTAATCAGACGAACATCGGTTCATTAGGACGCATGGGAGGAAAGGTCTTCCTTTATTACCTTGGCACTTCCGCCCTTGCTATATTAGTGGGCGTGTCCGTCGCAACTTTGTTTAATCCGGGTACAGGGATGAGTCTTGGGAATGAAACCGTGGATGTTCCTGATAATCCTGGAGTCACCAGCGTGCTCTTAAACATCGTGCCTGAAAATATTCTTACAGCCTTAACGGAAATGAACTTGCTTGGAATCATCTTTACTGCGTTCGTCTTTGGTTTGGCGCTCTCTTACATGCGGTCGACCAACGCTTATCAAAGTCTGGGAGGGCATTTGTACAAAGTTATAAACGCTTTGAATGAAGCGACTTTAATCGTCATGAAGGGAATCCTTCAATATGTACCCATCGGCATATTTGCGATTATTGCTGAAGTTGTTGGTACACAAGGGGCGAACACGCTGTTGGAGTTAGGGAACTTCATCGTCGTCCTTTATGTAGGTTTACTTGTACAATTAGCTATTTATATCCTTTTCCTATTTATGAGCAAGCGAAAGCCGAATGCTTTCTTCAAAGAAGCACGCACTCCGATGTTAACAGCCTTTGTTACACAGAGCAGTTCAGGTACGCTGCCTGTTACACTAAATGCTGCGAATAACATGGGGTTGAATAAAAGTTTGTATGGCTTCAGCCTTCCTTTAGGAGCGACGATCAATATGGATGGTGCAGCTATTCGAATTGCGGTATCTGCTGTATTCGCAGCCAACATTATTGGTGATCCATTAAGCTTTGTCTCCATCCTTCAAATCGTCCTTGTTGGAACACTCGCTTCTGTCGGAACAGCTGGAGTCCCAGGTGCCGGAATCATTATGATTGCGACTGTGTTTTCACAAGTTGGACTGCCTATGGAAGCTGTCGCCCTCCTCGCCTCCGTTGACGTTCTAATCGGTATGGGAGCGACAGCCCTAAACGTAACCGGCGACCTCGTCGGAACTTCACTCATTAATAAAACCGAAAAGAATCAATCTTAAAAACCCGAAATCCTCCGTCCTAAACAGACGGGGGATTTTTCGCTATATGGCAGGATTCTTGAAGGCTCAGTTTCGAGATGTTTTTTGAGTGGATGGGGCTGCGGGGAATGACTCGCTTTCCGCGGGAGCGCGGTGAGCCTCCTCAGGCTGACGCCTTGCGGGGTCTCACCAAGCACTTTTTTCCCGCAGGAGTCTCGCCATTCCCCTCCGCCCCTTTAACATGGGAGTGTCTCGAAACCACTTCTCGGAAACTCTGCTGGTATGCTCAAGCGAAGTGGAGAACAACGTACTCTCCCCAGTGTCAATCCGAATGTTAAAGCATGATATAGAGCGCTTTATGCTTGCAAGCCAGGGATAGTGGAAGACAGTCCTTCTTGGTGAAGGAGTTCGTATCTCACCTGTATGTAATGGGGTGGTTGGGAATCTGCGTGACTTCCGTGGGAGAAAGGATATAGGTGAGATCCCTTAGTGCTTCAGCCCGCCCGAGGAAGCTCGCCACTCCTCCACAGGAAAGCGAGTAGCTTCCCAACCACCCCTTACGCTCAACCAGGCAAACGAATCCCGGTTATCTCTAAACTGAATCTTCCACAATAGGGAGTTTTAGTTGAAGAAGTTATAAATGGAAAAAAATTTTATAAAAAATGTAGTTTCAACAAAAGAAATACCAGGGAAAGTGAGTATATATTAAAACTACTCAAATGGGAAAACATAACCCCAGTAAGAAAGAGGTGACCATATGACTCCGAATGAAATAGGTTTCGCACTCCTTTATATCGGTGTCTTCCTTTTGATCGGTAAAATCATCCGCGTCAAGTGGACGTTATTACAAAATTTATTCTTACCCTCATCCATTATCGGTGGGTTTATTGCACTCTTCCTTGGTCCCCAAGTACTCGGAAAATTCATGCCGGAAGACAGCTTTTTCTCGAATGGTGTCATGACAGAATCCATTACAGAGGTTTGGTCTGCCCTTCCTGGACTCATGATCAATGTAGTATTTGCTTCGCTTTTTCTCGGAGCTGCCATTCCTAAGTTAAAAGATATTTGGCATTACGCTGGTCCACAGTTGGCGCTTGGATGGTCTGTTGGCTGGGGGCAGTATGTGGTCGGGATTACACTTGCTGTCCTCGTCTTAGTTCCTTTCTTTGACCTCCCTGCTATGTCAGGAGCTTTGATTGAGGTCGCTTTTGAAGGTGGTCATGGGACGGCTGCCGGTATGGCGAGCACTTTCGAAGAGCTTGGTTTTGCCGAAGCTTTCGATTTAGCCATCGGCCTTGCGACGATCGGTGTATTATCCGGTGTCATTTTTGGAATCATCCTCATCAACTGGGGTGTTCGTAATAAAAAGACAAAAGTGATTGAAGACGTGGAAGACTTTTCTAATTTGAGAAAGCGTGGAGTTATGGAGTATCAAAACCGTGAACCAGCGGGGAAAATGACCTTACGCCCGGAATCAATTGAACCCTTATCTTTCCATTTATCCATCGTATTTATAGCTATTTTACTTGGTTGGTTATTGTTGCAAGGATTGATTGGTCTTGAGTCTATTACCATAGGTTCCGATTTTATGAGCTATATTCCATTATTCCCGCTCGCGATGATCGGCGGAATCGCTCTTCAAATCTTTTTCAGCAAAAAGGACAAGTACAACCTTGTTGATCGAAGAATGATCAACAGAATTCAAGGACTTGCGCTTGATATCCTTATTCTGTCGGCGATCTCTACAGTATCATTGGATGTCATCGGTGAATACCTCGTTCCATTTGTCATTCTAGCGGCTGCAGGGATTGCATGGAACTTGTTCGGTTTCCTCGTGCTTGCTCCTAGAATGATTCCGCAGTACTGGTTTGAACGTGGAATTGGAGACTTTGGACAATCGATGGGTGTCACTGCAACAGGGTTACTATTGATGCGCGTCGTCGATCCTGATAACGAGTCCCCTGCTTTTGAGGCATTCGGATACAAACAGCTCTTTTATGAACCCTTCTTAGGCGGAGGCTTTGTGACGGCCTTATCCGTTCCGTTCATTGCTCAATTCGGGCCTTGGCCGACGTTGATCGTAGCGGTCGCCATGACAGCAATCGGTATCTTTTTCGGACTCTTTTACTTCGGAAAAAAGAAAACAGCCTAAGCAAAACAACGTCTGCCATGAGCAGGCGTTGTTTTTTCGGCGATATAATATTAGAGGCCTAATTTTTTAATAGGAATTATATGCAGGATACTGAACAAATTACATTTCTTATGGTATGATATTTCATTAGTTGCCTAAGTAATTTAGAAAGAAGGTTAAATCATGTCATCTCAAGAAATTAATCGTGTCCCTTTGATGATCGTGCTTATTTCAGGCGCCTTTGTAGCTATATTAAACCAGACCCTGTTAGCTACGGCCCTGCCTCACATTATGGCCGATTTGAATTTGGACGCGAATACAGCGCAATGGCTGCAGTCGATCTTTATGTTAGTGAACGGAATCATGATCCCTATTACAGCCTTTTTAATTGAACGTTTTTCTACGAGAGGACTCTTTATGACAGCTGTTGGATTGTTCGCTTTCGGTACACTTGTCTGCGGGATCGCCCCTAACTTTTCGGTTCTTTTAACAGGAAGAGTGTTACAGGCTTCTGGTGCCGGGATTATCCTTCCTTTAATGCAGACGATTATGTTCCTTGTTTTCCCTATTGAAAAAAGAGGATCAGCAATGGGCATGTTCGGTCTCGTCATTGCCTTTGCACCGGCCATCGGACCGACATTGTCCGGCTGGCTCGTCGAGCAGTTCCCATGGAGAAGCTTGTTCTTCGTTATTTTACCGATTGCAATTGCAGACTTGATCGTCGCTTACTTCATTTTGAAAAACGTAACAAAGCAAACGTTCCCGAAAGTCGATCCGATTTCCATCATCCTGTCCACGTTCGGTTTCGGCGGACTTTTATATGGATTCAGTGTTGCCGGCAGTGCCAGCTTTTTAAGTCAGGAGGTGCTCCTTTCTTTAGCTGTCGGAGCGGTCACGTTGACGCTTTTCATCACCCGACAGATGAAATTGGAAAAACCGATTTTGGAATTCCGTATCTTCAAATATAAAGTCTTCACCCTGACGACCGCCCTGGGGATGATTGTTTTTATTTCCATGATTGGTGGGGCGGTCATTTTACCAATTCTCATGCAGGACATGCTCGGATTCACGGCCTTCGAGTCAGGTTTGATGCTATTGCCGGGTGCATTGTTAATGGGCATCATGAACCCGATCACCGGTCGTCTTTTTGATAAATTCGGTGCGCGCTGGCTTGCCATCATCGGTCTCGGACTGCTCACGGTTTCTACATTCCTTTTTACGAACCTTGATCCGTCGACGACCTTTCTATACTTGGCTCTCGTCAACTGTGTCCGTATGTTCGGAATTGCTATGGTGATGATGCCTGTAACAACAGCAGGACTCAACCAGCTGCCACAGCATTTGATGCCACACGGGACAGCCATGAACAATACGATGCGCCAAGTATCAGGGGCCGTTGGTACGGCCATGCTCGTTTCTGTCATGACGAGCCAGACCATTCCTTCTGAAGGAGTGACAGGCCTGATTCATGGAGTAAACGTCTCCTTTATTGTTGCTGGGATCTTTGCCGTTGCCGGTTTCATCATGGCTTTCTTCATTAAAAAATCCCGTCCGGATGAAGGTGAATTCAGTAACGCTTAAAAAAATCCAACACAAGGAAAGCCTCGCTGAAAAGTCAGCGAGGCTTTTTCTAGTATTATACAAAAAATAAATACGTGGTCACCAATATAAACAGCAAAAAGGCCACAGAAGTCATGTAGACAATAATACGGTGGGAGGATACAAAGCGGTTCTCATTGATGTTCTTCCGCGTATGATAATAGTTCACAGTCGCACCAATAATCGTCATTACGCCAAGAAACAAGGAGGAAATACTGACGAGCATAGCCAGACTGTTCGCCAACTCCCCTGCCGTCGGAAGGGCTGAAATATGGACCGTTGTAGCTAAAAACCCGATCCCGACAAGGGCAATACTCGTTCGGATCCAAGCTAAATAGGTGCGTTCATTGGCTAAGTGCTGCTGAATGAGCTTCATTTCATCTACCATCGGATCACCATCTCCTTTTCCACTATCTTTATCTTACAACGTCAGAAGCCCCTCATGCACGAATCCTCTTTTTCATTGGAAAAAGATTGTCACAAAATATACACGAGGGGGTATATTGTATTTTAGGGGAACACAGAGTAAACTATAGATAAGACTTAATGTGAAGAGTTTCACATTAAGGAAAGAAGGGGAGGATTACGATGTCTAAAAAAATTATCATTGTGGGCGGTGTGGCCGGTGGTGCAACTGCTGCAGCCAGACTAAGACGCCTGAGTGAAGAAAATGAAATCATCATGATTGAAAAAGGACCTTACATTTCTTTCGCAAACTGCGGTTTACCCTATTATATAGGAGAAATGATTACCGACCGAGACCGGCTCCTTGTCCAAACCGTCGAAGGCATGTCAAAAAAATTCAATCTGGATATCCGTAACCTTAGTGAAGCCATAAAGATCGACCGCGAGAAACAAACGCTCTCCATTCGCAAAGTGGATACAGGGGAAATGTATGAGGAAACGTACGATACACTCATTTTATCTCCTGGGGCAAAGCCTCTTGTTCCACCATTCAAAGGATTACAAGAAGCAGAAAATCTGTTTACTCTACGTACAGTCCCTGACACGGATAAAATTAAAGCGTGGGTGGACGAAAAAGCACCTGAACATGCCGTCATTATTGGTGGAGGGTTCATCGGTTTGGAAATGGCTGAAAACCTTGTCCACCGCGGGGTACAGGTGACGATTGTTGAACTTGGCAACCAGGTGATGGCCCCTCTTGATTACGAAATGGCAAGCATAGTAAATAAAGAGCTGAAAAAACATGGAGTGAACTTAATTTTCAATGACGGTGTCCAGGCATTTGAAGACCAGGGAAACAAAATCCTTTTACAGAGCGGCCGTTTCATTGATAGCGATTTAACAATCTTGTCCATCGGTGTCCAACCTGAAAACGACCTTGCTAAAAAAGCGAATCTCGAGATCGGATCCCGTGGAGGCATCCTCGTAAATGAACAACTTCAAACGAAGGATGAGAACATTTATGCGATCGGAGATGCGATAGAAGTCAAAGATTATATCCAGCAAACCCCTGCGATGATCCCACTTGCCTGGCCTGCCAACCGACAAGGGCGTTTGGTTGCCGACCACATCCATGGTCAACCCGTATCCTATTCAGGTACTTTGGGAACATCTGTAGCAAAAATTTTCGACCTTACCGTTGCGACTACCGGAAATAACGAAAAACTTTTGAAAGCTCTTCAAAAAGATTATGAAGCCATTCACATTCATCCGGCGTCAAACGCGTCCTATTATCCTGGCGGAAGTCCGATATCCTTAAAGTTGCTGTTCGATCCGAACACAGGAAGAATACTAGGGGCCCAAGGTGTCGGCATTAAAGGAGTAGAGAAAAGAATCGATGTGATCGCGACAGCCATAAAAGGGGACTTAAAGGTAACCGATCTGGCAGATTTGGAATTAGCCTATGCCCCTCCGTATTCATCAGCTAAAGACCCTGTCAACATGGCGGGTTACGTGGCTTCCAATGTGATGGATGGTGAAGTATCTGTTTTTCACTACCATGAAATAGCGGACCTCCTTGCAAAAGGGGAAATCATTGTAGATGTCAGAGAACCGAAAGAGAGAGAAAACGGAGCTATTGAAGGGTCCATCAACATTCCTTTAGGAGAACTACGGGACCGATTGAATGAACTGCCTAAAGATCGTCCTGTATATGTACACTGCCAGGTAGGTTTAAGAGGGTATCTAGCAACCACAATTCTCACACACAACGGTTATCAAGCCAAGAATTTGAGCGGTGGTTAAAAAACTTACGAATGCGCCGTCCAGGCATAAGGAAAAGGAGGGGACATGATGGATGCCCCCTCCTTTTATTTTTGCAACGCTGCTTTGTATCGTTCATAATAGCTATCTACATTATTTAGTAACAACAACTCGGTATATAAATAAGCTTTCATATTGAAATCAGAGAAATCGATGTTCGTCAGCTCCTGGATTTGCTTGACCCTGTAATTCAGCGTATTGGGGTGGATGAACAGTTCACTCGCCGTCTGCTTTCCTTTTCCGTTGTTGGCAAGATAAGCTTCCAATGTGAAGAGGAGATCCGTCTGCTTCGTCGTGTCATTTTTGATCAACGTCAGCAAATCTTCACTGTAGTAATCCTCCGAACTGTTTTTTTCGTACAACGCCGCTAAGTATCGGTACAGGCCAAGTTTTGGAAACTCGCGTGGCATCGTTTCAGGACGCGGGCCGATGAAGTTCGCCGTTTCGATGACTTCCAACGCTTCGAGGAAGCTTTTTCGCATGTAATAAATCTTCGTGTATTCCTTCCCGACACCAATGAGGAAATGATAAAAATCTTCCTCCCCTGTTTCCACTTTGACGACATCAATGAGGTCACGGGCAATATCCCTTGATGAAAAGCGGTCGAATCCTCTTCCTTCAATGAACAGAATCAACTGAAATTCGGTCTTCAAGTAATACAGGTGGCGGTTCGTCCGGAAGCGGTTTACGGTGTTTTCCAAATCATCCAGCATCGACTTGTATTGAGGAGCAGTGACTGAAAAAACGACAATTGAAAAACGATCCGGGATCTTAAGTTGAGCGAGAGAGGCATCATGACGAAACTGGCTTTCGCTGGCGTATTCATGATGAAGCAGCTGCCAGAGAAGCTCCTCTTTCCGCCCTTCTTTGGCGTTCTCTTTCATGAATTGGTCATAGATCAACTTCCCGAGATGTCCGGTGATTTCCTCTAAAAAATCCATTTCCTCTTCGTTCAAAGATTGCTCCGATTCTTGAACCCACACGTAACCCAGCGTATGTCCAAGATGTTTGGCGGCAATGACGACCCGCTGTTGAAATCCAAGATCCTCCATGGGATGGACGCGGATAGGGTCCGATTGTTTTTCCAGACGAGTGACAATGCCTTCCTTCTTTAAACGATCAATAATGAAGATCGGACACTTTTTCGAAAGGATCGTTTTCTGCTGTGTCTGATCGAAATCATCAAACGTTGAACTATAAGCAATCAATTCGAAATTCTTATTTTCAATAATGACAGGCTTCTTCAACTTTGAACTGATCAGCTCTGTCGCTTTATGAATATCTTCTGCCTGAAGGATCAATTCTTTGACTTCCATAGGAATCCTGACCTTTCCGAGTAGGTTGAATGTCATGTATCGTTACCCTCCATTATATCGGTTGTGGATGGAAAGAAAAAGAAATATATAACCAAGGCTTTATTTATCGTGAAACAATGGTTCCCTAACAGGTATCCCTTGCTGTAATCTGAACCACAAGCATCCAATACATTATGGGTGAATCAGGGTTTTTGCGTGGACGGCAATCGCACTGCCCATCCCCTTTTCACCACCTATCCGTAACGGAACCGAGCACAGGATAAGAAGCACGTATGTAGTATGAAAAAAGCTCCCCCAAGTTTGGGAGAGCCTTAGGCTTTTTAAAACATTTCAGAGATCGTCTTCGCTTGCATGTGAAGAGCAAGGTAGTCAGGTCCGCCAGCTTTGGAGTCTGTACCACTCATCTTGAAGCCGCCGAATGGCTGATAACCGACGATGGCTCCTGTACAGTTACGGTTGAAGTACAAGTTTCCGACGTGGAAATCATATTTCGCTTTTTCCAGGTGCTCACGATTATCAGAAATGACAGCACCTGTCAGGCCGTATTCTGTGTTGTTGGCAATGTCAATCGCTTCATCAAAGTTTCTCGCTTTTGTGAAGCAGACAACCGGTCCGAAGATTTCTTCCTGCTGCATACGGGAGTCTGGAGCAAGATCTGCAAAGACTGTCGGCTCGATGAAATATCCTTTCGAGTCGTCACCTTTACCACCAGTAACAAGGCGTCCTTCTTCTTTTCCGACCTCCATGTAGCTCATAATCTTATCATAAGCGCCCTGGTCGACGACCGGTCCCATGTAGACATTCTCTTCAGATGCATTTCCGACTGTCAGCTGCTCGGCGCGTTCTTTTACTTTTTCCAACACTTCGTCATACACATCTTCATGAACGACGGCGCGGGAACCGGAAGAACATTTCTGGCCAGAGAATCCGAATGCGGAAACAATAATGGCATCCACTGCTGTTTCAATATTCGCTTCTTTATCGACGACGACGGTGTCTTTACCGCCCATTTCGGCGATCACTTGCTTCAGGTGATTCTGACCTTCTTGAATTTCTGAAGCACGCTTGATGATGCGTGTTCCGACATCACGGGAACCTGTAAAGGAGATCAGGGCCGTTTTCGGATGGTCGACAAGGTAGTCGCCGACTTCGCCACCGCTTCCTGGTACGAAGTTCAAGACACCTTTAGGTAGACCCGCTTCTTCAAGCACTTCTACGAATTTCGCGGCAATGACCGGGCTGTTACTTGCCGGTTTCATAACGACCGTGCTTCCTGTAACAAGTGGGGCGACCGTTGTACCTGCCATGATGGCAAACGCAAGGTTCCATGGCGGAATGACAACCGCAACGCCTGTGGATGTATAAATATAGCGGTTTTGCTCACCAGGACGGCTTTCTACCGGTTTTCCTTCTTTTAATTCGATCATTTGACGACCATAATACTCAAGGAAGTCAATCGCTTCTGCTGTATCAGCATCCGCTTCTTTCCAAGGCTTTCCTACTTCATACACGAGATAAGCGGAAAATTCATGCTTGCGACGACGGATGATGTGGGCCGCACGGAACAACAGCTCAGCGCGAGCACGTGGATCCCATTTTCTCCAGTCTTCAAAAGCAGTCGCTGCTGACTGGACAGCTTTTTCAGCTAAATCTTCGTTCGCTTTTGATACGGTACCTACGACCTGCTTCGTGTCCGCAGGGTTTGTAGAAGTAATCGTATTGTCTGTGCGAATGCGGTCGCCATCGATGAGAAGATCATGATGCTGCCCTAATTCTTCTTTCACTTGCTTCAGCGCTTCCTCGAAAGCTTTTTTGTTTTCTTCAATTGTAAAGTCTGTGAATGGTTCGTGTTTATAAGGCTGGACCATGATAAAATTCCCCTTTCTAATGTGTAGAAGTTTTATTTACTGAAAACACCTTTCAATGCAAAGGCGATGTTCGCTGGTCTTTCGGCGAGCCTTCTCATGAAGTACCCGTACCAATCTTCTCCATAAGGAAGGTACACTCTCACTTTGTACCCTTCTTCAAGAAGATCTTTCTGCATTTGATTCCTCATGCCGTAAAGCATCTGGAATTCAAAGCGGTCTTTCGGAATGTTGTGTTCTTCCACAAGCTTTTTCGTGTAATCGACGATCGCATCATCGTGACTTGCAATGGCTGTATAGTTGCCGTTCAGCAAGTTTTTCTTAATCAGATGCTTCAAATTATCGTCGACGAGATGCTTCTCAGGAAAAGCGACTTTCCCCGATTCCTTATAAGCCCCTTTTACAAGGCGCAAGTAAGGTTGGCAATCATTAAGACGATCAAGGTCCTCATCGGAGCGATAAAGGTAAGATTGAACGACCGTACCTAAGTTCGGGTAGTCCTCTTTCAACGCCTGATAAATATCTAAGGTAGCCCCACACCTTGACGAGTCTTCCATATCAATGGTGACCGTAATGTCATGCTTTTGGGCTTCTTTTAAAATAAGTTCCATGTTTTCCATAACCAACTCGCGACTGATGTCCAGTCCAAGCGATGTCAGTTTAAGAGATACTTCCGACTGCAGCTGGTTACTCGCAATCTGCTGAATACAACGGATGCATTCACCTGCGCGGTCTCTGGATTCTTCCTCACAGTCTACAAACTCTCCTAAATGGTCAACCGTAACGACCAAACCCTCATGGTTCAATTGCTGTATTAATGGAATTGCCTGGGAGAACGTCTCTCCCCCTACTATCTTGTCAGCCCCAAATTTACTGCCAAAGCGCTTAGCAAAGCGATCTAACAACTTATTGTTGGAAAGGTATAAGAAAAAGTTCTTACTGATGGCTTCCAAGATCACCACACCCTTTCATCATTCTCCTATTGATTCACCAAGTGGGCTCGTTAGGTGGAATGGAAGTAATAATGTTTGAACTGTTAAGAAAATTGTAACGAATAGCGCTTACATTCGGCAACGTGTAGCAAACACAAAGATAAGGCCCCAGTTTTATAGTTTAAACACAAAAGCGGCAGACCCCCGTTTATCAAAAGACTGCAGCGGGAACAAACAGTCTTTTGATTATGTTTTATGGAAATTTATGTAAGATCTGGTACGCCAGAATTTGTAAATGTCTAGTCCTCCATTCTTTTGACTAGAATGAGAGGCGATTAGATAGAAGATTGAGGTGACACGATGAGTGGTTATATTGTAAGCGAACCGCTGCTTACTTGACTGCTTTTTGGGTATGTTACCCGACCGCCTGGATCATAGGCCCTTCAGGAGTCGGATGGACACAGCAAGCTACACAAACCACAGCATTCTATAACCATAAAAAAAGAAAGCCTGAAGGGGGTTGCTTCAGGCTTTCTCTTCCTTTATTTCATGACTAATACGGGGCAGGTGGCATGCTGGACGACGTTATTGCTCACACTTCCCAATAACATCTTTTTCACTTTCCCAAGTCCACGGTTACCAACAATAATCAAGTCCACCGCTTTCTCCTCCGCATATTTACAAATACTAATTCCAGGGTTTTCTTGTACATCACTAATGATGACCTCTGTGATCACACCCACGTCAGATGAAGACAACTGCTCTTTCAACCCATCCATTTCTCCAGCAAACTTCTCTGCCATTTCATCCCCGATACTATGGGATACCGCAGCATTTGTTGCTGGACCTGTGGGTTTAACGACGGATACGATATGAATTTCCCTACTGGGAGTTTCACACGCCTGATTCCTTGCTTCCCATACCGCTTCTCTACTCAAGTCACTCCCATCGTACGCAACGAGAATTCGTTTGGTCATAGGGGAACCCTCCAATAATAGAGTATCAATTTATACTTCCATTATATCACATTGTAAGCGTTATCTTAATGATGATCTCTTTTCTACACTAAGAGAGCGAATACCTCATTCCTATATCCTCAACACTACATTTCCATGTTCATCTCCTAAGAATAGACAAACACCCATGACAAGTGTCATATAAATGTCCTGACGTTTATGTCTTATAAAATGGAGGGTTTTTTCCTATCATAAGTAACATGAACAAATACGAAGGAGTCGTTATTATGAACAAGGATAAACAACGAGAGCTGAAAAAAAGCGTTTCAGCCTTTGCGAAACCTGATACAAAAGCAGGCATCCGCCAGTTGATCAATACAATCATCCCGTTTGTTTTATTGTGGATATTGGCCTATGCAAGCCTGTCCGTCTCTGTATGGCTTGCTGTTCCTGCCGCTATGATTGCTGGTGGATTCGTCATCCGCCTTTTCATCATCTTCCATGATTGTACGCACCAGTCGTTCTTGAAAAGCCAAAAGGCCAACCGCATCATAGGAACGATTACAGGCATTCTAACGTTGTTTCCTTTTGATAAGTGGAAACGAAGCCATTCCATTCACCATGCAACAAGCGGAAACTTAGATAAACGCGGCACGGGCGACATTTGGGTCATGACCGTGGACGAGTATGTAAAAGCATCTTGGAAAGAAAGACTCGCCTACCGCCTCTATCGTAACCCGATCGTCATGTTTGGCCTTGGACCGCTTTACTTGTTCCTTGTCTCCAACCGTTTCAACCGAAAAGGCGCCAAAAAGAAAGAGCGTATCAATACGTATGTGACAAACATTGCTGTAGTCGCCCTTTACAGCTTAATTATCTGGGCAATTGGCTGGGAAGCTTTCTTAATCATTCAAATCCCGGTCCTGTATGTTTCAGGCGTCTTAGGCATCTGGTTGTTTTATGTACAGCACCAATTTGAAGATTCTTACTTCGAAGACGAGTCAGAATGGGATTTTGTAAAAGCAGCCGTCGATGGCAGCTCCTATTACAAGCTTCCTAAAGTGCTTCAGTGGGTATCCGGCAATATCGGCTTCCACCATGTGCACCATTTAAGCCCGAGAGTTCCGAACTATGCATTAGAGGAAGCGCACGAAAAGACACCTCCTTTGAAACATGCGACGACGATTACTCTCGCAACAAGCTTTGAATCGATTCGATTCCGGCTGTATGATACAGAAAATAAAACATTCGTATCCTTCAAGGAAGTGAAACCAATTCTAAAAGAAAAGCGCGTAGCCATGCTCGATCAAAGGCAGCCAAGCTTCCAGGATGAATAAAGAAGTTGAAAGTCCATTCCCTCGAATGGGCTTTTCCTTTATGCTAAGAAAAAGGAGGTGCACCAGCATGCAGAACTGGTATCAAATCATTCCAAAAAATACAGGGCTCAGCATTTACGTTTGGATCATTTTTTGTCTGTTGCCCTTTTTCTTCATTTTCCGTTCTTCATCCATGTACGAAATGCTGTTCGGCATTCTGATGACGCTGATCTTCTTCCTCGCTTACCGGTTGTCGTTCATATCCAACAGCCGATTCGTCTATTTATGGGTCAGTGTTGAGATGGTCATCAGTATCGTCATGACGGCCTTGTTCGGATACATTTATTTCGCCCTTTTTATTGCGTATTTCATTGGAAACATCAAACATCTCGGTGGCTTTTTATCTTTATATATCGTCCATTTGACGTCGACGTTAATTGCGATTACGACAACGTTCATTTACCAAATTGATTCTCTTTTTCCGAACCTCCCTTTCATTATCATTACGGTGATCGGGGTCATTCTCCTTCCGTTTACGGTCCGCTATCGGAGCCAACAACAAAAACTCGAAGGGGAATTGGAAGATGCGAATGAACGAATTTCGCAACTGATGGTCATTGAAGAGCGTGAAAGGATCGCGCGTGATCTCCATGATACGCTCGGACAAAAGCTTTCGATGATCGGTTTGAAAAGTGACCTCGCCCGCAAGTTAATGACGGTCCATCCGGAGAAGGCCAATAAAGAAGTGGAGGATATCCGCAACACAGCCCGGACAGCTTTGAAGGAAGTCAGGGAGATGGTATCGAATATGAAAGGGACGAAGCTCGAAGATGAAATCGTCCGCGTACAACAAATTATCGAAGCGGCAGAAATGAATTTTCAATGCGAAGGAGACCCTCAGGTAACCAATACTCCTCTGCTCGTGGAAAATGTACTCAGCATGTGCTTGAAAGAAGCAGCGACGAATATTGTGAAACACAGTGAAGCAACGACCTGCCGTGTGACCATCGAACAATCCCCGACTGAAATTCTCATCGGTATTGAAGATGATGGAAAAGGCCTCCCCGCCTCGCTGGACCCCTTTCGCGGCCATGGACTACAAGGCATGCGTGAACGCCTCGAATTTGTGAACGGTAAACTTGAAATCGAATCAAAAAATGGTACGACACTACAATTTCACGTTCCGAACGTTATTAAAAACAAAGAAAAGGAGGAATAAGCATGATCCGTATCGTCATTGCCGAAGACCAGCGCATGCTTTTAGGTGCACTTGGAGCTCTTCTCGATTTAGAGGACGGCATGGAAGTCGTAGGTCAGGCTCAAAACGGCGAAGAAGCTTGTGAGCTTGTGAAAAAATTAAAGCCGGATGTGTGCATCATGGATATTGAGATGCCTGTGAAGGATGGACTGGATGCCGCTGAAGAATTATATGAAGAGCCTTGCAAGGTGATCATTTTGACAACGTTCGCCCGCCCCGGCTACTTCGACCGCGCCCGTCGCGCCGGTGTTAGTGGTTATTTGTTGAAAGACAGCCCGAGTGAAGAACTCGCCACAGCCATTCGGAAAATCACCAACGGACAGCGCATCTTTGACCCAGAACTCGTCGACCTGGCGTTCACCCAGCAAAACCCTTTAACAGAACGTGAGCGCGAGGTGATCCAACTGATGGCAGATGGAAAGAATACAAAAGAAATCTCCCAGGAGCTCTTCATCACTCCGGGGACCGTCCGCAACTACGTGTCTGTCATATTAGAAAAATTAGAAGTCAGCAACCGCATTGAAGCGATTTCAAAATTCAAAGAAAAAGGATGGTACAAAAAATCCCGTTAATCCCCCCGTCCTACTCACTAAGATAAGGCGCGTTAGGGAATCATACGCTTTTTTCAGGGCTAGTCGTTCACCAGAACCATTCACAATCCATAACTCTTCCTGAAGAAAAAACCTCGCCTTTTAATGAGCGAGGTTTCTGTATTCTGCCCTCCCTTTCATAAGTCGTAGGCTTGTTTTCTATTCAATCTCCCTCAACTCTTTAAACCTAAAGAAAATAAACGCAGAATACAAGGTTACTAAAATCGCACCGACTGCCATAATGTGATGGATGGAAACGCCGAAGGCTAGGACCCCTGATGTTAAGGCATAGCTGACAGGGATCAGTCCCATGGAAGCGAGCGAAATGAGCCCCATCACCCGTCCTAGCATCTTCTCTTCAATTAAACTCTGAATGGCAGCAATGAATGGAATGTTTGATCCCGATAAGGCGAAACCAAAGATTCCAAGACATAATATACTCATCCAAAGTTCTGTCGTGAAGCTAAGGCCTGTAAATGCTATCCCTGAGATAACGAGCGCAATGATGCCAATTTTCCCGCGGTTCTTTTTCACATTCAACACACCGACCACAATCGAACCAAGCAGCATACCCACAGCCAAACCTGCTTCAAGAAAGCTGAAATCCATCGCGGTCCCTTCCAGAATGGTCTTCACAAATAACGGAAGACCCATCGTTAAAGGTCCGACTAAAAAGAGGTTCATAAAGATCGTCGTTAAAACGACAAGCGAAATGACACGGGAATTTTTTACGTAGAGCAATCCTTCCTTAAAATCATCCCAAAACCTTTTCTGTTCCTCCGATCCTTCTTTCACTCTGGGTACACGCATGAAGAAAATCAAAGCACTTGCCACAATAAGCATGACTGCTGTTGTTGCAAACACAATTTCATAGTTTCCAAACGCAATGATGACTCCGGCAAGCATAGGAGCCAGGATGAATGATGTTTGGTTGGTCATCTGGATAATCGAATTTCCTCTTGTCAGATTATCTTTATGAATGATTGAAGGAATGACGGCACTTTCCGCTGCCCAGAAAAAAGCATCCAGAATACCGAAGAAAAAAGCAAAAGTCACAAATGTCCATAACGTAATTCCACCGAAAATAAACCAGACGACAAGGCCGACGAGAAGCAGCCCACGAATAAAATCAGACAAGAACATGATCTTCGCCTTATCAAAGCGATCCGCCACCGTTCCACTGATAATCATAAAAAGCACCCGTGGAATACTAACAGCGATATACAGAATGCCAAGTGAGGCCTCTAAACCTAAGACATTGACGACATACCAGCTTTGTGAAAAAAGGAAAAAAGAAATACCAAAACTTGATAAAAGTGCCGCTCCCCAAAGCAGCAAAAAGTTTCGATTCTTGAATATGGAGGGAATCTCTCTCGGTTCCGTTTCTGATTGTTGCAACGCTATTTCATTGACTGCCATATGAATCACACCTTCGTTTATTATTGGTTGATTCCATTGTATAAAAGGTCGATGCCAGCAACGATATGCCACAGAATGATTCTCCATCCGTCTCGAGACTGATATTTCCCCACCTATGTAAAAAGAGGTTTGCCCTTTACAAACCTCTCGGATGATCAGCCGCCCATGTATTGACTGCGGCAACGATTAATACAATTGAAATACGCTTGGTCATTAGATCCAAACTGTGCGGCACAATTGTTGATACAAGCCCGGTACAGATCGTGTTGGCTTTGTCCTGGTGGTGTAAATGGTCCTCCCCAGGAACCTCCGGGTTGGAATCCACCATTGTACCCGGGCGGCAGACCACCAGGGCCTATCCACTGACCTGGAACGGAAGGTTGCGGCTGCCAACTCCCACCGCCTGGACCTCCCCACGGAAATGGTTGCTGCCACTGCCCGCCAGTACCGCCGCCCCAAGTGCCTGGAGGGAATAATCCGCCAAAACCTCCTCCAGCTCCCGGGTTAAACATTCCACCACCGCCGAACACGATCCGATCCTGATTCCCGTTACTATAATAACTTGGATATTGATTCATCCGATCCGTCCCTTCTAAAAAACTCATACACCATATACTAAGAACCCCACCCCCAAATCGTGCCTATCCCCTCCAATTCTCTTCATGTAAGAATTGCTCCCTACACTGGAAAACTCAGTTTCGAGACTTTTGATGAGCGGGTCGGGGCTTCGGGGGATGACTCGCTTTCCGCGGAAGCGTCAAGAGCCCCTCCCAAAGGTCTACGGAGTAAGCCTTGCATGGTTGGAATAAGTAATGACGAATTCCTGGCCATGGATACGGGGGCAGGGAAACGACGGTTTGCAGTGCTTTGAATCAGTACGTAGAAAAACAAACACGTCCGGATTTCCTTCCGCTTTTCATGCGGACGTTTCCCAGCCCCTGTTCCCTCGCCTTATTCGTGCAGTTGCTATGGTAGAAGCTACTATATCGGGTGATTCATCAGCACTTCACCACCAAAATCTGCAGGTTACTTTAAGAGGGATTTCGAAAACCTCATTCGGCTAGGGGCGGAGGGGAATAGGGAGACTCCTGTGGGAAAAAAGTGCATGGTGAAACCCCGCAGGACGCAGTCCGAGGACGCTCACCGCGCTCCCGCGGAAAGCGAGTTATTCCCCGCAGCCCCTATCCTCTCAACTAAAGTCTCGAAATCGAGTCTTACACATTCCTGCCAGATAGCTTAAGATAAGAATCTCAGAGATTTTGTCGAATCGTTTGTTCCCTTGTCTTTCCCCTTGTAAGATGGATACTTTTTTGATAATCTTTAACTAACTAAATATTTTCTTATTTCAAATGATTTTGAAGTAAGGATAGAGGTGCAATGACATGAGTACACTTGTCGGAGGAGAATGAGCTCCTGAGATGAAGGTGGAAAGGGGAAATTGCCGAAGCGAAAGGGATCTCATATCCCTGATGCTGGTTCTGCTGCTTAACAAGTACAGGACTGTCATATAGGAAACTATATGGAGGGCTATCTTACGCAGGAACGGTTTAAAAGTTTCTACGGCAGCAGCGACGCCCTCGTTGTTGCCGTTTTTATTTTGACTGCCGTAGCCCTCACAACCTCGAACGTATTCAAAATTCTAAACAAAGGTGTGAGGTTATGAATTTCGGCCAAGTATTAACAGCAATGGTGACCCCTTTTGACAGCGAAGAAAACATTGATTTTGATGCAACTCGAGCGTTAGTCAACCACTTGATTGAAAACGGTTCGGATGCCCTGGTCATTGCAGGAACAACTGGTGAATCACCAACATTGACGACAGAAGAGAAAGTGAGCCTCTTCAAATTCGTTGTTGAAGTGGTTGACGGAAGAGTTCCTGTCGTTGCAGGTACCGGATCCAACAACACGAGAGCGTCCATCCGTTTGACTGAAGAAGCTGAGGAAGTCGGTGTCGACGCCGTCATGCTCGTGACCCCTTATTACAATAAACCAACTCAAGAAGGTCTTTACCAGCACTTCTCTACGATTGCAAAATCTACATCGCTTCCCGTGATGCTTTACAACATCCCAGGAAGAAGCGTCATCAACATGGAGCCGGCGTCCGTCATTCGCCTATCTCAAATCAAAAATATCGTTTCCATCAAGGAAGCAAGCGGCGACCTTGATGCGGCGACGGAAATCATTCGTGAAACGTCCGATGACTTTTCAGTTTACAGTGGCGAAGACTCCAATACGCTTCCATTCGTATCCATCGGAGGTACAGGAATCGTCTCCGTCTCCTCCCACGTGATCGGAAATGAAATGCAGCAGATGATTCAAAGTTTCCGCGAAGGCGATTTTGCTTATGCCGCCCGTCTTCACCAAAAGCTTGTTCCTGTTATGCATGCCATCTTCTCTGCACCAAGCCCGTCTCCGGTTAAAGCGGCGCTTCATGCTAAAGGTGTGGAGGTCGGTGGTGTCCGTCTTCCCCTCCTACCGCTTTCCGAAGAGGAAGAAAAGCATGTTCTCGGCGAACTTGAAAAAGTACAACCGAAAGAAGCACTCACGGCTCCATAAGAAAAACCGCCCATGCCGGGCGGTTTTTTATTTTTTGTGAACAATCTCATCAATGATTCCGTATTCCTTCGCCTCTTCCGCACTCATAAAATAATCACGGTCGGTATCCTCTGCCACCTTTTCCACAGGCTGCCCGGTCCGTTCGGCGATGATTTCATTAATGTGCTGCCTCAGTTTGATAATTCGTTTCGCTGATATCTCTATGTCAGCCGCCTGTCCGCGAGCTCCTCCAAGTGGCTGGTGAATCATGACTTCACTATTCGGCAGAGCATACCGCTTTCCTTTTGTACCCGCCAATAAAAGCATCGCTCCAAAAGAGGCCGCTATCCCCGTACAGATCGTCCGCACATCAGGCTGGATATACTGCATCGTATCCAGAATGGAAAAACCAGCAGTCGTCGATCCTCCTGGGCTATTGATATACAAAGAGATGTCTTTTTCCGGATCATCCGCTGCAAGGTATAAAAGTTGGGCGACGATGCTGTTGGCCATGTGATCATTGATTTCTTCACTTACCATAACGATCCGGTCTTTCAAAAGTCGGGAGTAGATGTCGTAGGACCTCTCCCCTCTGCTTGTCTGTTCAATGACATAAGGAATCGTATTCATCGGATTTTCCCTCCTTTATGCTGCTAAAGAGAGGACGTTTAAAGGTGAAGCTGGTCGCTGATTTCTGGAAGCAGGTTTGAGGAGAATCGGAATTTTTTCAATCAATAACGTTGGATCCTGAATGGTGAGCGTTCTGACCAATGTTTGGTAGAGAAGATCGTCTTCTGAGCGGGTTCGCATCATTTGTAGCCTTTCCGCTTCGGGACACCTGTGCAGATTATCCCTCGCACGCTTCAATAACGCTTTAACTGCTGTTTCCTTCATTTGAAGCAGTTCTGCAATCTCTGCAATTTTATAATGAAAAGCTTCTTTCAAAATAAATGTAAGCAACTGCTTCACCGTCAATTTCTCTAACAGGAGTTGAACCAAGGTTTCATCGACAGTCTCTTCTTTTTTTACAAAGTCATCCGCCGGCCTCTCCATCAAGGGTTCCTTTTTCTCCATGCGTTTTTGATCCACCCAAACATGGTAGGCGATTTTTTTAAGAAGAGCTGGTCTGATTTCCCCTGCATCATAATGCTCACACGCCCTTGCAACCGACTCCTGGGCAAGGTCTTTTCCGTCCCATCCATCGCGCGTTAAGAAAAGACAATAGCTTAAAAGCTTATCATAGTCCTTCTCGATCTCCTCAAGACCAAGATTCCCAACGGGATTACTTGTATTTAGTTCCACCTTTCACACTCCTTTCGACCTCTCACAGCTATAACGGAAAAATCCATGAAAAAGATACGGGTGTTTCTATTATTTTTATTCTATTGTGGTCGTCTAAACCCCTTTGGTTTAAAAAAGGTTAAGGTTAGCAATATTCGGTTAGAGGATAGAAAAAGGAGGGGTGCGATGTTCACTCGGAGGAACCAGAAGAAAGACATCGCCCGGTTTGTTTTTCTTCTCGTCGTCATCATCATAAGTCCTTTTCTCCATGCGACATTCGATTGGTTTGTGAGTCTTGCCATCGTTTTCTTTCTTTACTTTGTCCTGATGTTCCTGGTGAAACACTTGAACAAAAAAACAAACGAATATTAAAAAAAGCCTCAGGCACCAAACCTGAGGCTTCCCTTTTATACTTCCACTGTCCAACCATAGCGATCTTTTCTTTTTTTCCCTCCCATGTGATTGTATTATAAAGTTCTTGAAGATTGATGTTTGGCAAGCCTCACTGATGAGGTAGCAGTGAAGGGCTTGCACAAAGAAATGTAGCACCGAATACCTTTTTCTCACTCATCTTTCACTTGAATCTCTACCATTTCTTCTTCAACTGTAGTTTCAAATAAGACTCCCCATTGATCATGATCTTTGTTGTATTCAATTTCCCTTACACTCAAATACTCACTCTCGTGTGAGGGGCTTTGAATCTTTTCTTTTGCTTGGTCTACCGCTTTTTTAATTGCTGCAGAGGTTTTCATGTCTGCCCCCTCTGGTTGGGAGTCTTTTAAAATTTCCGTTTCCATGGCTCCCGCTTGTGCAGGAAGAGACTCCATCACATTAGTATAAGAAACGTTCACATGATCACCTACTTTTACTGCATCTGGACGATTGCTAAACCAAATCATATCAACAAGCATTTCATTTCCTCTGACTTCAGTCACGTATCCTTCTAATTGGCTCGGCTCATTTACTTGAACAGCAATTTCTACTTCAGCATTTTCATTCAGAAGCTTGAGTTCTTCTTCCGTTAATTGTTCTGTGACCTCGATCTTCAATTGTTTGGAAGGTGTACACGTCCCATATCCCCACAATTTATTTTCAATAGAAGAACCATCTAAAATTCCAGATAACGCATCGTGTTGTTCTCTGAGCTCATTTGCCGAAATTTCCACTTTTTCAGTATGAATCGCATTCTCATTGAATTTTTGTTTGATTTCCTTCACCGTTTTCATAAAAGATTCTTTTACTTTCTGCTCTTCTTCTGTCAACTGGTCTTTGAATTGAAGAATGATGGTTCCCTCAACCATATACATTTCACCTATGTTCCTTAAATCATCTAACGTGTAGCCTTTTTCAGAAATACTATCCCTGAAGAATTCCTGCCGTTTAGATTGGAGAGGCGTCACTTGTAACAAATCTGGATTACGTTCTTTCATTTCGTCTGACATTTCACCCACATCATACAATTCTTTCTCTTCCGCTGATAATTCATCAAATGTCTGCCCGTCATATGTTGGCTCTGGACAGGCGTCCACAATCATTTCATAACTTTCTTTATGATCGGCACTCATAGATTTGTTTTTCTCTTGAGGTGGTTCGGATTGACTGCACGACGATAACAAAAGCAGCCCGAACAACAAAATACCCCCAATATCTTTCATCTTTACCGCCCCCTTTTGTATAAGTAGTCGCTAAAAAATGGAAAACGTTACAGGGTTTGAATGTCCCTGTCTCTTCCACTATAATGCTTTAGCGTAGTGGTTTTCAGATATCAAAAAAAGCCTCAGGCATCAATACCTGAGGCTTCCCTTTATACTTCCACTGTCCAACCATAGCGATCTTCTTTTCTTCCCCGTTGAATCCCTGTGATCGTATCATAAAGCTCTTGCGACAAGGCACCGATTTCGTGGTCGTTGATGACCATCTTTTTGCCAAGCCAGTTTAATTCACCAACCGGAGAAATGACGGCCGCGGTGCCTGTTCCGAAGGCTTCCTCGAGCTTGCCGTCTTCATAAGCCTGGTACAGTTCATCAATAGAAATCCGGCGCTCGTTTACAGGAACCTCCCATTTACGCAGAAGTTCTAGAATTGACGTACGCGTGATCCCTTGGAGAATGCTTCCACTCAACGCTGGAGTCACGATTTCCCCATCGATTTTGAAAAAGATGTTCATACTGCCGACTTCCTCAATGTAGCGTTTTTCCACCCCATCAAGCCATAGGACGTCGTTGTTCCCTTCTTCTGCAGCTTTCGCTTGTGCCTGGTAGCCGGATGAGTAATTGCCGGCAGTTTTCGCCATGCCTGTTCCGCCTTTGACGGCACGTGTGAATTTGTCTTCCACGTTGATCGTTACCGGCTTGATGCCACCTGAGAAATACGGGCCGACCGGTGATAAGATAATCATCAGTTTATACGATTTGGACGGAGCCACCGCAAGGTTCGGTTCTGTCGCAATAATAAATGGTCGTATGTAAAGGGACGTTCCTTCAAATGCAGGGACCCAATCTTTTTCAAGCTGGACCAATTCTTTCAAATAACCGAGTACTTCTTGTTCATCGACCGGCGGAATGCTCAAGCGGTCACTCGATAAGTTCAGTCGCTCGAAGTTCTTCTCAGGACGGAAAAGAAGCACGCGGTTATCATCGGTTCGGTATGCCTTCAATCCTTCAAAAACGGTCTGTCCATAATGGAAAATCATCGCGGCAGGATCAAGCGTGAGCGGTTCATAAGGGACGATCCGCGGTTCATGCCAGCCTTTATTCTCTTCATAGTCCATCACAAACATGTGATCCGTGAAGGTGCGTCCGAAAGGAATCTTTTCACTCTCTGGTTTGGCTTTTTTATGGGTTGCTTCGACGATGTTCAATGACATTTTCATGACTCCTTTTCTATGGTGGTCTTTGAATATTAGTATCCATTGTACGCCCATCCTCTTCTTTTTTAAAGAGGATTTGACGCAATGGTCAAAATATTTTTACTACACTACCGCTTTTTCGTAATAAAATGCGTAAGTACCTGTACATTTGCTATACTGATAAAAGGTAAAATACGGAAAGGTGGTGTCCCCTTTGTTCAAATTGCTGTTAATTGAAGATGACCGTACCCTTTTTCAGGAGATGGAAGAACGTCTTTCGCAGTGGTCGTATGAAGTCCACGGCATCAGTGACTTCAGCCGGGTGATGGAAGTATTCACGGATGTCGATCCCCATCTTGTCATCATCGACATTCAGCTTCCGAAGTTTGACGGCTTCCACTGGTGCCGGTTGATCCGTGAACATTCCAATGTCCCGATCATCTTCCTGTCCTCGAGGGACCACCCGACAGACATGGTGATGTCAATGAACCTTGGTGCGGACGATTTCGTACAAAAACCGTTCCACTTTGATGTGCTGATCGCGAAAATCCAGGCGATCCTTCGTCGAGTTTATAACTACAATACCGATCAAAATGAATTGAAAACGTGGCTCGGTGCAACCATCGACTATGAACGAAACCGGGTCTCGAATGACGATGGAACCGTCGACCTTACGAAAAATGAAATGCTCATCTTAAAGCAGCTGATCGAGAAAAAAAGCAAAATTGTCAGCCGTGAGGAAATCATCCATCGCCTGTGGGAAGACGAACGGTTCGTCAGTGACAACACCCTCACGGTCAACGTCAATCGACTGCGCAAAAAGCTTGCAGAACTTGGACTTGGTGATGCCATTGAAACGAAGGTCGGTCAAGGGTATGTCGCGAGGGACGAGTCATGATTCTGAAATTCCTGGCTGAACGAATCAGTTGGATTCTGCTGATCGTGATCCTCCAGCTGCTCGCCTTGTTTGTTGCGTTCGTTGATCAGACCGTACCGCTTTCGGCCATGCTCTACTACATATTGTTATCAGGACTTCTCGTCATCCTTTTCCTTTTCATCCGCTACAGCAAAGAAACCCGCTTCTATACGGAACTGGAAGAGCGGGACAACGACCTCGACTTGACGACATTCCCTGAAGCGGACAGTCCTTTTGAAGCGGTAATTGAGACAAATGTGCGTGATCAGATGGAACGGTTGATGCAGGAAGCTTCCCGTAACCAGAGTCTTCTCGAACAGGAAAAAGACGAGCTGTTATCATGGATTCATGAAGTGAAAACACCCATGACTGCAATGCGGTTGATCATCGACCGTATCGATGACTTCAAGCTGAAGTCACAGCTGACCTTCGAGTGGATGCGTATCCACCTGCTTCTTGATCAGCAGCTGCATCAGAAGCGGATTCCTTTTATCGAAAACGACCTTTATATAGAACAAGTGGAGCTTGAGCCGCTGTTATTCAATGAGATCAAATCGCTACGGTCATGGTGCATGCAAAAAGGGATCGGCTTTGATATTGATCTACAAGCTGAAACCGTGTTGACAGATGCGAAATGGTTCGCATTCATATGCAGACAGCTGATGACGAATGCGATTAAATACAGTGAGAAATCGGAAATTACGATCGCAAGTACGGAAGAAGCCGGCCGCGTACAGCTTACGATCCAGGATGAGGGACGCGGCATCGACCCGAGGGACCTTCCACGAATTTTTGAAAAAGGGTTCACTTCAACGACGGAACATCAGGATCAAGCCGCTACCGGCATGGGCCTTTACTTGACTGACCGGATCCGAAAAGCGTTGAAGATTGACATCGATGTGGAATCCGAACTCGGAAAAGGCACAACCTTCACCCTCAGCTTCCCAAAACCGAATGAATTTACGAAGCTTGGGAGCATGTGACGAAACTGTCACATGCTTCCGTCATTTTGTTAGATGAATCGAAGGAAAAAGATTTCCAGTGGTTCTACAATGAAGTCATAGAATGAAGGGGGTAACGAAATGAGTTTACTAGACGCACGAAAGATTCATAAAAGTTACGGAAACAAGTTTATGAAACAGCACGTCTTAGAGGGCATCGACCTTTCCATCCAGCTTGGTGAGTTCGTCACGATCATGGGCGCGTCAGGATCGGGAAAAACGACGCTCCTCAATGTATTATCCTCCATCGACCGCGTCAGTCACGGGACGATTACGATCGACGGTCAGGAGATTACGAGTCAAAAAGATAAGCAGCTTGCTGAGTTCCGCAAGCATCATCTCGGCTTTATTTTTCAGGAGTACAATCTATTAGATACATTGACGGTCAAAGAGAACATCCTCCTCCCTCTATCGATTTCCAAAGTGTCCAAAAAAGAGGCCCAGGCGAAATTCGATTCGGTAGCGAAGGAACTAGGCATCGAAGACGTCCAAAATAAATACCCGAATGAGATTTCTGGTGGTCAGAAACAGCGCACCTCAGCCGCACGAGCATTCATCCACGAACCGAGCATCATTTTCGCCGATGAACCAACGGGGGCGCTCGATTCAAAATCTGCTTCCGACCTTTTAGATAAACTGAGCGAACTGAATGCAAAGCGTGAAGCGACGATTGCGATGGTCACCCACGATCCTGTCGCCGCAAGCTACAGCAGCCGCGTCATCTTCATCAGAGATGGACAGATTTATACGCAGCTCAATAAAGGCGACCAGACGAGGCAGACGTTCTTGAAGGACATCATGAAGACCCAAGGTGTGCTTGGCGGTGTGCAGTATGAACATTAATCAGCTCATCTTACGCAACTTGAAAAAGAACCTGAAAAACTACTACCTCTATGTATTTGCACTCATTTTCAGTGTCGCGTTGTACTTTTCGTTCGTCACCTTACAGTATGACCCCTCGATGAGTCAGGAAGGATCGATCAAAGGCGAAGCAGCAGTCAGGGTCGCATCCATTTTACTGATTGCTATCGTTGCCATCTTTTTGCTGTATGCCAATGCGTTGTTCATCAAAAGAAGAAGTAAGGAAATCGGCTTGTTCCAGCTGATCGGCATGACGAAAAACCGCATCGCACGCATTTTAGGCATCGAAAACTTGATCATTTATTTCGGGTCCCTGGCCGTCGGAATTTTTATCGGCTTTGCGATTTCCAAGTTGATACTGATGAGCTTTTTCCGTGTGGTCGGGGTTGATGAAATCGCTGAGCTCAACTTTTCCACCCAGGCCTTTTTCCAGACGCTGATCGTTTTCGCCGGGATCTATCTCGTCATCATGGCGACGAACTATCTATTCATTCACAGACAGTCAATCCTTTCCCTTTTCCGTGTTACTTCAAGCGCTCAAGGAAAAGTGAAGAAGCTGTCGGTTTGGGAACATCTGATGGGCCTGCTCGGCATCGGATTGATTGCATCCGGATACTATTTGTCTTCCCAGCTGTTTGAAGGCAGCATTACGACGATCAACGGCTTTTACTTGGCCATGCTTTATATCCTAGGCTCAGTCATTGTCGGAACGTACTTTTTGTATAAAGGGTCGGTCCGCTTCGTTTCCAATTTGATCCGCAAAAATAAAAACGGCTATCTGAATATCAATGAAGTGCTTTCCCTGTCGTCCGTCATGTTCCGGATGAAGTCGAACGCCTTTTTGCTGACCGTGATTACGACGGTGTCCGCGCTTGCGATCAGCCTGCTTTCGCTTATGTATATTTCCTACTATTCGGCAGAAAAATTAGCCGAGACGACGGTACCAGATGATTTTGCCATCATTGAACCCGAAAAGGCGGATGGCTTTATGGACCGACTAGAAAAGGAAGGCATCGCCTATACAGAAAATCAAATCCCTGTATATGAAGCAGAATTCAACGTTAAAGACATCCTCGATGCGAATTTGGAAGAGTTGAACTTCAACACCGAAAAGACAACCTTCCCCGTCATCAGTGAAGTCCAGACAGACGGAATCGAACTCGATGAAGGAGAAATGAAGCTCACAGGCTATACGGATTTAATGCAGTCCTTCATCTCCCTTCATGATGGAGGGACGGCACAAATTTTATTGGACGGTAACTGGCGCGAACTGGAATATCAAGGGTTGGAAGAAGAGTATTTGCTCTCTTCCTATTACGTGGCAGGCGGTCTTCCGATCGGCGTCGTTGATGAAGCGTTGTTTGAAGAACTGAGCCAAAACTATAACCCTGAGATCCAGACAAAATCCAATCTTTATACAGGTGTAAACCTTGAAGATTCAAGTAAACAAGAGAAAGCTTACGAGATATTTGCTGATATGGGACTCGATGAAGGGAGAGACAACGGCTCCCAGTGGCACAGCGCCATGTCTCAAAAACAAAACATGGGGCTCGTCATGTTTATCGTCGGCTTCCTAGGCCTCACTTTCCTAATCACCTCCGGTTGTGTGCTTTACTTCAAGCAGATGGACGAAGGTGAAGACGAAAAAGGAAGTTATACGATTCTAAGAAAACTCGGCTTCACCCGCGGCGACCTCCTACGGGGAATTCAAGGAAAGCAGCTGTTTAATTTCGGCATTCCGCTACTGATCGGTCTCCCGCACAGCTACTTTGCCGTCCAATCGGGCTGGTTCTTTTTCGGCACCGAACTATGGACCCCGATGCTGATCGTCATGGGGCTCTACACCGCTTTCTATTCAATTTTCGGACTGCTGTCTGTTCTTTATTACAAAAAAATCATTAAAGAGGCGCTCTGATGAGTGCCTCTTTTCTATTCCGAAGGATGTTCTGGTATAGTAAAAGAACGAGGTGAAAACTATGGACGCAAAAACCATTTTTGAGACAGTGAAAAAACACAACCCCTCTGTTCTCGGACACGAACAGTTCCGTAAGTTCGCTGTCCTTTTACCGATTATCGAAAAAAACAATGAGCTTCATGTCGTTTTCGAAGTGCGTTCTCATCAGCTCAGAAGACAGCCCGGTGAGATTTGTTTCCCAGGTGGAAAAATTGATCCTGAGGACCCTTCTGCCAAACAGGCCGCCATCCGGGAGACGGAAGAGGAATTAGGCGTCAAGTCTGGACAGTTCACAGAAGTCCATCCGCTCGACTACCTGATTTCCCCCTTCGGCATGATCGTCTACACGTTTGCAGGGTATTTAGATGTGACAGAAGACGAACTCATTCGCAACCCCGATGAAGTCCGTGAAGTGTTTACGGTGCCGCTTTCCTTTTTCATGGAAAATGGACCGCGCATCCATTACGTACATTTCGAAGCCCAGCCGGAAGCGAATTTTCCATTTGATTTGATTCCCGGCGGAGAAGAATACAACTGGCGGACGCGTCAGCTTGAGGAATATTTTTATATATACGGAGATAAAGTGATTTGGGGGATGACAGCAAGGATCGTTTCCCATTTTGTGGATGTCTTGAAAAAATAAAAAAGGTGCCTGCCTATGTTCTACAGAACATAGGCAGGCATCTTTTTTATCCATCCCATCATGTCTTCAAAATCCTTGAAGCTTGATATTCCCTTTACGAACTTCCTTTCATTTCCCCCTCCCTAGTTCAGCCCCTCATACTCTTCCTTGATTACACCAATAATCGTCCCGAGCGTCTGACCTTTGAAGTTGTCAGGCACAGACTTCCCTGTAGGATTAGCGTAGTAAAGCGCTTCTTTCTCTTCACTATATTCAAAGCCTAAGGCGCTCAGGGCTACTTCCAATTGACGAGGATTCGCTTCCACTCCCGTCTGCTCCTTGAAGTAATCCGTTGGGTAAACCCACACGTCTACATCATCCGCTCCTGTATGGACAACAAACAAATCATTCTCATAATGGGAAATCCACTGTTCTTTTGAAAAAAGCGCAACGCCTGTACCTTCAAGCCCGGATATGCCTGCCAAATTGATGCCGAAGATAGCGTTGATCATCTTCCTTATTTCATCGCCGGACATTTTTCCATCGAAGGCCTCCCAGTATAAGTCCATCACTTCTATCTTTTCCATGTTGGTGATAGCCTCATCACTGACCTCTTCATCAAGTGCTTGTCTCACCAACCCGAGAACATCGTCAGAGTAGGTGCTTGTCTGCTTGCCGGCACCAAGATCAGACACCGCCTCAAGGTCAATGCCATATACGTCATTGACGATGTCACGAATATCTTTTGACTTCACTTTTTTGTAGTAACTCTCCAAGTAAAGATCCATCGCTTCCACTTTGCTTAAGGCTTCAATCTTTTCTAGGGCATCTTTGAAAGGAAGCCATTCTTGCTCCTCTTTACACAATTGAATGTATAGTCGTACGGTCGCTTCTGCGGAATACTTCAAATCCTCCGTCAAATTCATCTCACTCTTCCAACTTTTCGCTTCCGCTTCGTCAGGTCCAAAAGTACAAGCCCCCATGATGGCAAGAGACAATACTGTGATGATGATGGTCATCGATCCCTTCTTTTTTTTCTTAAACGAGTTGAACATTGTATACCCTCCGTGAGTGTTTTGCTGCGGGTTCTCAATGTAGACGCCGGGATGTGACAGGATTCTCTGAAGGCACCGTCTACCGTTGCTCATATCTATGTTTACTATACCTGTTCTTGTCGAATAAAGGAAAGTGATAACTTAATTTTTTACAAACTCTTCAAGTTCCTCAATGGTAAAGTGACCGGCAACGGAAAATCCACGCCCCTTTCCATAAGGTTTTACGACAATAGTTCCCATACTAGGAATGGCGCCAAACGCAATACCTTTTGGAAAGCTGTGGGCTATTATGAACCGGTTTGCTCCTTCAGGTGGTGCCTGTTCAAGATAATCAGAAAGACGTGTAAGGATAGCGGATTGCATGTAAGGAGGAATTGGGGTGTTGAGCTGATAAACAGTGGACCAAAAGGGATCACTCAGCGTTTGTTCTGCACCGAACGCACGCATGGCGGATTCTTTCGCGCGGCAAAAGGGACTAGTGAAGACGGGGAAAGCGACAGGGATGTTCCACCTGCGAATCGCGTTTCCGTACCTTTCTGCCTGAGTTCTCCCTTTTTCCGATAGGTTCCGCTGTGCCGAACAGTCTTGGAACGAAAAATCAGGCTGATCCACTCCGACATTCGCTTCTCCATGGCGGACATACAGTGTGTACCCTCCCTCTTGCAACTTTTCCAATAAGACTTGATCCATATGACACACCCCTTTTTCATTATTTTATTCTGAATAGATTTCGTCTGTGTGAAAAAAAAGAATCCCCATAACATAACGGGGATTCTTAATCATTTTTCTTTTTTCTTTTTTTAAATAGAAATACGAGAAGAAAAAGAAGGAAATTTCCAGCAACCGCTGCGATGATTATGTTTTTTACGTTCGGCACGACCATCTCCACCATTACATTCGTTTCACCAGCTGTCCGGATGTCCCATTGCAATTCATCCCCATCCACACGATCGGCGTTGTGCGACTTCGGTTTTAGAGGAAGGTCGAGTGTAAACGTGAAATCAAGCTGATCCGCGACGAGAGATTGCATCCCGCCGATCACACCAGAGTTCGAGAGGTCGAGCGCTGCTTCCACTTTATACGTCGTTGTAAAAAGCCCACCTTCAGTCGTCATCTCAACAGGAATATTGCCAATCGCAGGCGCCACCCCTGCTTCCGTCATTCCGCCGGACACAGGGAGAAGTTCCAGCTCCTGCACATCCTCGAATTCCTTTTTGGCCCGAAAACCAGTAAAACCATTCTCCTCATAGAATTCCACTTCGTAACCTTTTGACTCAAGCTCTCCAGAAACAGAGTTCATCATATTTTCAGCCCGGTCTCCGAAGCGATTCAGTGCCTCTTTTTCGACGCCTGCTGTAACCGTATGTTCGCCGCTTCCGTCCTTATTGATCTTCAGCTTGAGGTCCCCTTCTACGCAGGCGGTTAAAAGAGTTAACAAAAGGAGCAGCATAAAAACTTGTCCCGTCTTTCTCATGGGGTGGTCCCCTCCTTCATCTGATTTATATGTAAGAAATCATGCTTTCATTGATAAATCCTGAATTCAGCCGATAAATCCTACATTTAACTGATATATTCCCTGTTAAATTGATATATCCGCAAATTGATCGATATCACAACTGGATAAAAGCTATGCCATTTATTTTACCATGATATGGGAAGCATCACCTGCATGTTTACAAGCCTTGTGGAAAAGATAAATGCAGGAGGGATCAGCATGAACGATTTGACGATTGAAGAATTCAACCAGCAATTACAGCAGTGGCACGGCGAAAACATCCGCATCAAAAAACACGAACTACGGGATGAAGATACCATTACGATGAACCTTGACCACATATCTTATGAGACTCACACGCGCCGGCTCGATGAATACACACCAATGCACGCGCTCTACTTACATGGACAAGGACAGACAGAAACCGATGCGCAAAGCGCTCAGCCCCTGCCCTCAGCCTACTATGAAATTCCATTGGAGGATACGACACGGTATCAGTTCTTGAATGACCGCTTCACATTGGAGACTGCTCGGGGGACCTATACAATTGAAAAAGAATAAAGCAAAAAGGACGTCTTTTAGCGGAGGCGTCCTTTTTTAAGTTCTTATTTTTGGATTCTAAAACTTAAACCCGATCACAACTAAATCGACGGCATCCACGCCCGAACCATTTTCTGCTTCCGCTTTTATCCCAAGGCCCAGCCCCGGCACATTATAGGTACGGTTGAACCTTTCTCCCGGATAAACCGTAATCTGATCGAGGGTTAAAAAACTGACCTGATTGACTTTCATAAGTAACTTGAACGTGACGGCTCCTTCTGAGACCACCCGGTTTCCTCCAGCCACCCGAATCGTATAAAAAGGGCTGACATCGATGCCCGCCGGATATTCTTCCGTCAAATCGACCGTTTGTCCTTCCTCGATGACCTGCCCGCCTGGTTCTGTGACGAAAAGAAGACGATTACCTGAAGTGATTCTGTGGGACATCCTCATTCCTCCCCCATTTACTCATAATTTATCCTATGTGAGCCCCCCTGGATACGGAAGGTCTTAGAAACATATTTCAACAAAAGTTCCTATTTTCCAAATGGAGGAAATGAATTTCCTATAGAGAATGGTATAGAAGGGGACACACCAGGGACAACCTTCACGAATCCCGAAAACTTTATTATAAGGAGACAGGGAATGATTAATTTCAAAAAGTGGTTCGTCGTTTTTACTGCCTTTTTTCTCACCGTACCATCTGTCAGTTTGGCCGGGTCGATCAAGGATGGTTCCTCGGGTAACCCCGGCGAATGGTATGTCGGAACAACCCCTTCCTCAATTGCTGCCAACTCCCACCCCATCCTTTTTGTACATGGATTGAACAGCTCCTCTGACACTTGGTATGAAAATAATAATATGTATGCCACAGCCTATCAAAACGGATACGAAACAGCTTTCATTGATCTAAATGCTGGAAAAAGCATGTGGGATAACGGAGCTCTTTTAGCTCAAAAAGTACAGGAGGTCTACAACTACTTCGGTGAAAAAGTTGTCGTCGTCGCTCATAGTAAAGGCGGTGTGGATACCCAGTCCGCCCTCGTTCATTACGGAGCAGATCCGTATATCGAACGTGTGATCACCTTATCCTCACCCCACCGCGGCTCAGAGCTTGCAGACCTCGCATACAGCAGCTGGGCGGGATGGCTTACCGGCATCATAGGAAGTAAAAATGATGGCACATACTCGCTCCAAACCGGCTACATGGACTATTACCGCTCGGTAACAGACAGCCACGCTAATGTGTACAACACCCCTATTTACACATTGGGAGGAACGAAATGGGGAAATTTTGGAAGCGCTTTATACTGGGGCGGTCTTTATTTGAGTGCCTATGGAAGCAATGACGGCGCCGTAACCGTCCAAAGCTCGCGCCTTCCTTACGCTGCTGAAATCAGTGTAGGTAGGTGGAACCATACGACAATCAAAGAAGGTTCCTCTACTTTCAACCTGTTCAAAAATTACTTAAATGAAGAAACGTTCTATTCAGCTTCTGCCGCAAGCTTCGAGACAGCTGCTGTGACGGAAAGTGCTGAGACACCAGCAGGCCATTACATCACAGGCGGGGAATATGCCGGGACACATAAGGAAAGTGTAGCGGTTGAAAAGGGCGTGGATTCCGTAACCTTTGACTGGATCAGTGACAAAAAAGATACCTCCTTGGCACTCGCATCACCGAGTAAAAAAACATATGCCGACTTTAAGGTGACGGCGGACGATACTGAATTTTTCAAAGGAGCCTACCACCACACCCTCACCATTGAAAAACCGGAAGCAGGGAAATGGACGCTCGAAACGAAAGCCGAACAAAAAGAACGCTACCTCCTGAACACGACTTTCGAAAGCCCAGTCGATGCCATGCTTAGTGGAGAAGTGAAAGGAAATCAAATGAAGGTGAAAGGAAACAAAAAACTGAACGTAAAAACCGATATGACTGTTGAGTACTATGATAAAAACGGAAAGTTAAAAGAGAAGAAATTGAAGGCGAAGAAGAATGGGAATGACTTTAAGATCCCAAGCCTTGGTGAAGGCGTCTACAACATGACCATCGACGTGAAAGGAACCTATGAAGGTACCCCTCTCGAACGAACTCTCATCCAAACCGTTTACATCGATGACAAAGGCAAACTCTACGCACCATAAACAAAAAGACGGTCCCTTTGAAAAGGACCGTCTTTTCCCATATATTGGTGTACCACGTCATACATTATATGGAAATCATACAACCACCTAATCACTTTCATGAAGCACTTTTCTTTTTTCACGGTCATCTCCTGATCCCACCGAGATGGGAATGGCTCTCCAATTTAAAGGAATGCGCTTCTTTTTAGTTAGAATGATTTCGAAACTGAAATGCCGTCCATTCTTTATTGCGGTGATTTGCAAACACCCATTCATCGATAATAGCCTTACAACGACCTTCTGTATAAATAAAATGAATTTAACCATATTTTTACCCCTTACGTTCGTACTAATATTAATGTCCTTAAGATACTGAAACCACCATTTCCAAACCTGTTATAAATTCCGCCAAAGCCAGCTCAATGATTTTAGCTTAAACAGAGCTAAGCAGGTTCACTTGATAAACAGGTTGATAAAAATGGAAGACTCTATGCACGTCCGTATTCCCACAGTAAAGTGTTATACTGTTTTTAACTTCTAATTCAATCATAGCAGGAATAGAGAGAGATAAAGAGGCAAAGGTCATGCAGGTAAAATTCCGCTTTTGAGGAGATGAGAAGACCGTGAAGCTTGAGGAAACTTATATTCGTTTGCGTACACATTTTCATAACGTAGGAGAAGAAGAGCAAGTGGACGTCACCATGCAGCAGCTGGCGGATGATCTCTTTTACACACTAAGGAATTTAAGAATCATCATAAAAAAGATGGAAGAGGTGGGGTGGCTGACCTGGATTCCTGGACGCGGGCGCGGGAATCGTTCGTCCATCATCTTTCATCTGACAAAAGAAGAAGCGCAGCTTCAATTCTTCAAGAGTATGATTTTCGACGGCCGGGAAAATGAAGCGTTCATTCGTGTGGAAACAGAAGCCCCCTCAATCATGCTAGAGCTGACAGACTGGTACTACCATTCGAAATTTATTGTCTATTACGATCCGGCCATACAAAGACAGTTTATTAATATACGCGAACTTATCACCAAAGAAAACGTTGCTATTTACTGCAGCGCCATCAAAGAAAGCTTGGAGCACGCGACGGAAGGGTTTACGATCCTCATTGATATGAACGGTGAAAAAATCAACACCCCTGATGTAGAAGGGGAAATGGAAGAACTCCGCTCCCTCGTCGTCTCTAAAAAACCTTCAGCTATCGCCCTCTACACACATGCTGAATACATGTATCCATACTTGAAACAGCGGATGGACGAAATGGGTCACAACAAAATCTTTCCCACCAAAAAAGAAGCCGAAGCTTACTTAGACGCATTCTAAGCGAGCTCCGGCTTCTTTTATGATTTTATATACCATAATATGGTGTACCAGGTCATACAGATAATGGAAATTTAAAACACTTTCCTCAAATCCCATTTTTTAAGGTTGAAGGTTGTTTTGTCTGATGCGGTGAACCGAAGGCTTTCGTCGTTAGGTGCTGGGTAGAAGCGGGCGGTGAAGACGTGTGCGCCACCGTTGACAAACACTTCTACAGACGAAGTATCGATAAAGATGTGCATATCCTTTAACTCCGCAACTTCTGTCTGACGCTTCTCAACGACCCCGTCCACGTAACTTTCACGTTCCAATGTAAAGATTCTCTGCCCACTGGAATAAACGAGACGTGCAGCTCCGCCAATCTCAAGCGCGAACCAACCTTCAGAAACATCGATATGCTCCAGCTTCAGCTCTTCTGCTTCACCTTTGACCCCGTCCACTTCAAGTGTCTCGTGATCAAGCTCCACTTCTCGTTCCACCACATCACCTTCGCGTAAACCTTCAAGCTCCGCTACTGGTGTTTGATAGACTCTTCCGTCTACAAGCTTTAGTTCGCGCGGCAACGTCATGTTGTGCAGCCACTGATGCTTCACAGTCGGATGATCCTGTTCATCCTGATCCGGCACACTCATCCAACCGAACAAAATCCGGCGGCCTTGCTCATCTTCCGTCGTCTGTGGTGCATAAAAGTCAAAGCCGTGATCCAGCTCATAAAAGTCACCATGCTCATAGGATCCATTCTGAGAATCAAACGCCCCAACAACATAGCCCGCCTGATAGACGTTTTGATACTTCATTCCTTCAGCCTCAAGCCCTTGGGGTGAAAATACAAGCACATCCTCGCCGCCCAGATCAAACAGATCAGGGCATTCGAACATATAACCGAACTCACTTAGCCGGCCTTCTCCCCCGCCAGCTAAGACGCCGACATGGTTCCACTCATATAAATTCTCACTTCGAAGCAGTGCGACTGCTCCTTTCAAGTCTTCCGTCTGAGCACCGACCACCATAAAGTAAGAACCATCCTGCTCCCACACTTTCGGATCACGGAAATGAGCCGTGTATCCTTCCGGCAGATGTACGACCGGCCCCTTTTTATCAAAATGAATGCCGTCATCTGAAACAGCAAGACATTGATACGACTCGCGATTGCCTTCCTCATCCTTCACGTTCCCTGTGTAAAAAGCATATAGTTCGCCATTATGTTCAATCGCAGAACCTGAATAGCAGCCATTTTTCTCAAACCACTCAGAGGGAGTAAGAGCAATATCTTCATGCGTCCAGTTGACGAGATCCTCGGACGAATAATGGCCCCAGAACTTCGCCCCATGCCCCGTTTTGAACGGCATCCATTGGTAAAACAAATGATAGGTCCCGTTCCACTGAATCCAGCCGTTCGGGTCATTCAAAAGGCCAACGGGCGGCATGATGTGATAGTGCAGCCGATAAGGATCTGCCTCTACAAGATCTTGGTATTTTCCAACTTCTTTAAACGCGGCCTGGCGCAACTCCTGATCTTTACTCATCAATTACTCGCCTGCCCCTTCAAGGTGTTTGACTACTTCATCTCGTGTCGGCAGTGCTGTCATGGCACCCTTCGTCGATGCAGCCAAAGCCCCGGATACACTTGCGAATTTCGCCATCTTCACCGCTTCCGAAAGCGTAATGGCAGTGATATCGCCTTCGTACTCATTCAAGGAGTACAACATGCCGGAAACAAACGCATCGCCTGCACCTGTCGTATCGACTGCTTTTACTTTCATCGCTGGCACATGCTGGATTCCCTCAGACGTGCACACATAGTTACCTTCTCCGCCCATCGTAATCAGGGTCAAAGGAATATCATAAGCTGCGAGTTTCTCAAGCCCACGCTCAATGTCCGCTTCGCCTGTGATGAACTCCAACTCTTCCTCCGATATTTTCAAAAGGTCTGCTTCTGAAAGCATCGACTGAATCGTTTCCCGTGCCTGTTCTTCGGAATCCCAAAGCATGAGACGTAAGTTCGGGTCATACGAGACGATCATCCCTTTTTCCTTCGCCAAAGCAACCGCATGGTGCGTCGCCTTTTTGACTGTCTCACCAATCATTGAAATCGAACCGAAATGAAGCACTTTATGGGTATCAAAATCTGACACGTCAATCTCTCCTGCTTCAAGGAACTGATCGGCACTCGGGTGGATGTAAAAGTCAAAGCTTCGTTCCCCGTCCTCGGCATTTGTTACAAAAACAACACCCGTCCTCACGTCCGGTGTGAGGAACATGCTGTGGGTCTGTACCCCGTAATCGGTGAGCGTTTTTTTCATAAAACGCCCGAGCACGTCATCGCCGACTTTTCCTAAAAATGTAGACTTGGCCCCAAGTCTTGCCACACCGACAGAAACGTTCGCCGGCGCCCCGCCTGGGCTCTTTTGATAGTTCGTATTGTCTTGATCTAACGGAATAAAATCAATCAATGCTTCCCCGAGCGAAATGACACCTTTTTTCATTGTTCATCCTCCTCTAAAATCATAGCTATCTTTATTATCTTCCATTAACCTATACAAAACAAATCCCTACCAGCCGAAAGACTAGTAAGGATTCGTCACTATTATTTCGTATCTTCATTCCATCCGAGTAGAAGCGTCGCAAGGATGGAACCACCAATCGCGATCAAGCAGCCGATTCCGTAGTTAATCGGATCCTGGGCAATTGCGAACATCGGTAAACCGGTCAGACCGATTCCGTTCGCCATCACTTTTGTGAACACAACATACGCGCCACCTAGTCCACCACCAATCGCTGCTCCGATGAACGGACGACGGTATTTCAAGTTGACACCGAAAATCGCAGGTTCCGTAATTCCAAGGAAAGCAGAGATTCCTGCTGGAAGAGCGATTTCTTTCGTTTTCTTGTTTTTCGTCTTGAAGAAGACCGCAATCGTCGCTCCACCTTGAGCAACGTTCGCCATCGCCCAAATTGGAAGCAAGTAGTTACCACCGACGTTCAACAGTTCCGCTTCAATGGCGTGGAAACTGTGATGAACACCTGTCAGGACAATCGTGGAGTACAATCCACCGAAAATCAGACCGGCAATCGGGCCAGCCGTGTCATACACAACACCAAGCACGGAAGTCAATCCATTACCGAGCGTACGGCCAAGTGGTCCAACGACAAGCAAGGCAACAAACCCTGTGAAAATAACCGTCAAGAACGGCGTGAGCAATAAATCGATCGCATTCGGAACAACTTTACGGAAGGCTTGTTCCATTTTCGCCATCACATAAACCGTCAATAGAACAGGGATAACTGTTCCCTGATATCCAAGCATTTCGACACCAAACCCTAAGAAATCAAGAGTTTCCGGCTGTGCATCAGAAAGTCCCCATGGGTTCAAAAGATTCGGGTGGGTCATAATTCCACCGATAACGGCACCTAAATATGTGTTCCCTCCGAATTCCTTCGCGGCACTAAAACCAATCAAGATCGGTAGAATGATGAAGGAGGCAGATGAGAACATATCAAGCATGACGAACATTCCGCTCTCTGGATCGACCCAGTTGTACGTGTTCATCAGGCCTAGGAGACCCATCAGCATACCTGCAGCAACTATCGCTGGAATGATCGGCACGAAAATGTTCGATAGCGTCCGGGCAAAACGCGCCAGTGGGTTCATTTTACTTTTCGCCGCATCCTTGTGAGAAACGGATTTGTCATTTTCTTCTTCTTCCACTGAAGCTCCGACCATTGGGCCGAAATGGGTGAAAACTTTGTTGACAGTTCCTGTTCCGAAGATAATCTGAAACTGACCGGAACTTGAGAATGCTCCTTTAACGCCATCGAGTTCTTCAATAGCTGCTTTATCGACTTGACTCTCATCATCAATGACGAGACGTAAACGTGTGGCACAGTGAGTGGCACTGACAACATTATCCTTGCCGCCGAGCAATGGAACCAATTGTTCAGCTACTTCTTTATGATTCATGATGTTTCCTCCTTGTTATTTTTTGGGAAATAAAAAAGACCTAAAACGCGCACAGTATGGATAGGTCATTCGCATACACGAGTCACCTAGCCAACTCTACACATTTTAGGTCTTGCCTGCTTTACCAGTAACAATCCTGCAATATTCAACTTTGAACAATTTCATTCTAACCAATGAAAACGCTATCGTCAATCCCTTAATAAAATTAATTTACGTTTAACAGACGCTGGATATGCAAAGCGATGTAGGCGACTTCAGAATCTGGAAAATCTACGCCGTATTCTTCCTTCAAATAGCGGGCTACTTTCTCTGACGTCTCATAAGCTTCCTTATATTTCGTTTGAATCAGCTCCAGCATATCTTCATCAATCGGTTCGAAGTTGCTGCCTTCTTCCACACGATTCAATGCAAAGCGGAGATGGGTAATCAAGCGTTGGTAGTTGATGCTCGTTTCTTCAATGGTAAGCCCAACAATCGCTTCGACCTGCTCAACAAAATCACGCAAAATGGTCGCCGTCTGCAACGATTCGCTCATCGACGGCGTGTCCATTTTAGCGGTATGAACGTGAAGCGCGATGTGAGCGACCTCATCCATCGGGACCTCGACACCAAGCTCACGTTTGATTTCTTCTTTTGCCCACATCCCTACTTCGAATTCCTTTTTATATAGAAACTTGATTTCATTCGTCAACTTGTTTTGAATCGGGAACCCTTGCTCCAGGCGTTCCAATGCAAAAGATAAGTGGTCAGTGAGCGCAATATGAATATGATCGTTTAACGGCGCTTCCAAATACCCTTCCGCATGACTAATGATTCGTTCTGCAACTTCTATATGCTTTTCCGGTAAAGTGGATAAAAGCTGTTGGAATTTTTCTGAGGACTGATCACGTAAGAGGAATATCTTTTCGATTTTATGTTTCGGCACAATATCGTTCCGCTTCTTTTGAAAAGCGATGCCTTTCCCCATAACAATCTTCTCCTGGGGGCCATCATAGACAACGACTGCATTATTGTTCAGGATTCTAAAAATGCGCATAGTAAGCTCCTCCGCTCGAATGGTTACTCCTTCAATATTACCACGAAGAGAGTCTTCTATGACAATGGTATGGGCGGTTAGAGCAAAGAGGAAACATTAAGAGAGGGAGGAAGGAGTGGTCTTTTCCAAAATCATACGTTCGATTTGCAGGGCAATGGAGAGAACATGCACAAATCCCTCGAGCACAGGGGATGCTTCCATATGCTTTTCATAATGGTACATGAGCGGACGGGCCAGTTCTTTACTCACTTCTGGATCAAAATAATAGAAACCGGTCACCGGAAAATAGAGAGCATTACCCATTGGAATGAGTGTCCCCACGGCTATGCTGCCTTTTTCAGGCTCCTTCACCCTTCTATCAATCATGACCACCTCTACCGTTTCTTCTGTCTCCATGTCCACAGCAACGAAGGCGTTTGCTCCGAACTTGTGGCCAATATAGTAGAATTTCGGTGAGGCTTTCTCCCATTCTTCAAGCCATGCTTTCATCAAAGGGGTTTGCTTGAGATCTTGCTTATATTCCATACAAAAATCCTCCACAAAGCTTACGTTCTCAATTTCAGAAACATCATATAGGACGCGCCACCAAAACAAATTCAACTCAAGCGCGAGGCGTTTGTCTTCCGGGGGATCGTGATCCTCCACGAACTCCATCAACAGCGGCCGATACACTTCCCCGACTCTTTGTACAATAAAAGAAACGAAGTCATTGTAAGTCTCAGGCAAGAACGTGTCCATGACTTCCTCCGACAGTGGTTGGCCATGACGAAAAGGGGTTGTCTGTTCGGAAGGCTGCGCAAAAGCCACTATGTTCTTCTTATTATCAGTCATTCTCATCCTCCTCTTTTTGAGTGCTTATGTACTATTCGACACCATCCGCCATTCCCCTTTACTTCCCTCACAACCTTTACAAAACCCGAACAAAAGAAACTGAACCTTTCCATGAATTTATTTCCTCAATATGATTCTATAATAAATGAAAATCGGGAAGGCTAATTACTAAACCCTTTCCCTATTTCTTGTTACACTAGAAAACGTGAGAAATTTTTGTATAATCATTCTCATTCAGTCAGCTGAGAATTAATTTTCGACAGATTTTTGTCATTGTTGACAAAAAGTCGATTTTATATAATAATAGCTACTGAATTAGAATTATTATAAAAAGCTGCAACATTCCGGCAGCTAATCAAACATACTTTACAGGAGGAATTCTACTATGGCTCTAATCGGTAAAGAAGTACAACCATTCCAGGCGAAAGCATTCAAAAACGGTGACTTCGTTGACGTATCAGAACAAAACTTCAAAGGACAGTGGAGCGTTGTTTGCTTCTACCCAGCAGACTTCTCTTTCGTTTGCCCGACAGAACTTGAAGATCTACAAAACAACTACGACGCACTGAAAGAACTAGGTGCTGAAGTTTACTCTGTTTCTACAGATACTCACTTCGTACACAAAGGCTGGCACGATGCTTCTGAAAAAATCAACAAAATCACTTACGCAATGATCGGTGACCCATCTCAGCAGATCTCCCGTCAATTTGACGTACTGAACGAAGAAGATGGACTAGCTGAGCGCGGTACATTCATCATCGATCCAGACGGCGTTATCCAAACAGTAGAAATCAACGCTGGCGGAATCGGCCGTGACGCAAGCAGCCTTATCGGAAAAATCAAAGCTGCTCAATACGTACGCAACAATCCTGGTGAAGTTTGCCCAGCAAAATGGGAAGAAGGCGAAGATACACTAACACCAAGCCTTGACCTAGTCGGCAAAATTTAAGGAGTGGAATATAAATGGTTCTCGATGCACAAATAAAAGCACAATTAGAAGAGTATCTAAAGCTTTTAGAAGGTGACATCGAACTGAAAGTCAGCACGGGAGACGATAAAGTCTCCCGTGACATGCTGGCTCTCACGGATGAGCTTGCATCCATGTCACCGAAAATCACAGTACAAAACACAGAAATGAAACGCACACCAAGCTTCAGCGTGAACCGCCCGCAAGAAGAAACAGGTGTTACGTTTGCCGGTGTTCCGCTTGGTCATGAATTCACGTCCTTGGTTCTTGCTTTGCTGCAAGTGAGTGGTAGAGCTCCGAAAATCGACGATACGATGATCGACCAAATCAAAAACATCTCCGGAGAGTTTCATTTTGAAACGTTTGTCAGCTTAAGCTGCCACAACTGCCCGGATGTTGTTCAGGCCCTGAATATCATGAGCGTGCTGAACCCGAATATTACGCACACGATGATCGACGGTGCGGCGTTTAAAGAAGAAGCGGAAGAGAAAAACATCATGGCCGTTCCTTCTGTACACCTGAACGGAGAATTCTTCAGTGGTGGACGTACGACGCTTGAAGAAATCGTAGCGAAAATCAGTGAAGGTCCATCTCCAGAGGAATTCACAAACCGTGAGCCTTACGAAGTTCTTGTCATCGGTGGTGGTCCTGCAGGCGCAAGTGCAGCCATCTACTCTGCACGTAAAGGCATCCGTACCGGCATCGTCGCTGAACGTTTCGGCGGGCAAGTCCTTGATACGATGACGATCGAAAACTTCATCAGTGTGAAGAGCACAGAAGGACCGAAGTTCGCCGCAAGCTTAGAAGAACACGTCAAAGATTATGAGATCGATATCATGAACCTTCAACGTGCGAAAAGCTTGCAGAAGAACGATGACAACATGTTCGAACTTGAACTCGAAAACGGCGGAGTGCTGAAAAGTAAAACCGTCATCATCTCCACAGGTGCACGCTGGCGTCAACTCGGCGTACCTGGTGAGGACGAGTATAAGAACAAAGGTGTTGCTTACTGCCCACACTGTGACGGACCATTGTTTGAAGGCAAAGACGTAGCCGTTATCGGCGGCGGAAACTCTGGTGTCGAAGCAGCGATTGACCTTGCCGGTATCGTACAAAACGTAACTGTGCTTGAATTCGCAGACACACTGAAAGCAGACGAAGTCTTACAAGAACGCTTGAACAGCCTTCCAAATGCTGAAGTGAAAACAAATGCTCAAACTAAAGAAATCACCGGCGATGACAATGTGAACGGAATCACATACATCGACCGTGAATCAGGGGAAGAGCAGCACATCGACCTTGAAGGTGTCTTCGTCCAAATTGGACTTGTACCTAATACCGAATGGATGGATGAATCTGTTGAAATGAACCGCATCGGTGAAATCATCACAGACAAACACGGCGCAACAAACGTGCCAGGATTGTTTGCTGCGGGTGACGTAACTGACACCCCACACAACCAAATCATCATCTCTATGGGTGATGGTGCGAACGCGGCGCTAGGTGCGTTTGATTACTTGATTCGTAACTAATGACCTTTATACCAAAGAAGAGCGGCAATGGTCGCTCTTCTTTTTTATTGTCAACATGAGCTAGACGGAAGTTACTCATATAAGAAGGTGTCATGAGGAGTAAAAAGAGGTACATGAAAAGATCAAAAAAAAGAGGAAACCACTCACGGCTTCCTCCTTTTTACTGATTAAATTGGCAGAGGAGCAAGCGGCGAAATAAACCCTCTCTCCACAAGTTCATCCCAAAATGCTTTCGGAATCTCCCTCTGAATCATCTCCAAATCTTCCTTAATACGATCCGGACGAGTCGAGCCGGGAATGACCGACTTTACGGCTGGATGGGCCGTTGAAAATTGGAGTGCAGCTGCTTTTAACGGCACATCGTACTTGTCGCCAATTTCCTTCAATTGATTTACTCTTCCAATGATATCCGCGCCGGCTTTTTCATAGTTGTAGTGATCTCCACCAAACAAGACACCAGAGTTATAAGGACTGCCGACAACGATGTCTACATCCTTCTCTTCTGCCATCGTCATCATGCGCTGTAACGCGCGGTCATGCTGGAGGAGCGTATATTGCGTTGCGGATAAGCAGACATCCGGCCTTGTTTCCTCAAGCTCCATCGCAAGTTCAATCGGTTCTGTCGTGTTAACGCCAAGGCCCCACGAACGGATGACTCCTTCTTCCCGAAGACGTGACAATACACGGAAAGCTCCGGTTCTCGCTTCTTCAAATTTAGCCACCCATTCATCTCCGTGGAAATCAGGAGAAACGTCATGCACGAAGACCATGTCTAAACGATCGGTTTGCAGTCGTTCAAGGCTCTGCTCGATCGACCGTTTCGTTGCGTCTTCCGTGTAATCGGTAATGACTTTATTGTTCCGGCCATGTTCAAAAAGCCCTGCGTTCTCTTCTGTCTCATCCGTCATATAACGACCGACTTTTGTGCTTAATACATAGTCATCACGGTTATACTTCGATAACACGTCACCGACACGCATCTCCGCTAAACCGGCTCCATAAAAAGGTGCAGTGTCAAAATAGCGGACGCCCTCATCCCAGGCGGTTTGTATCGTTTCACGGGCTTCTTCTTCCGGGACATCCCTGAACATATTTCCTAAAGGGGCTGTGCCAAGTCCTACTTTATGTTTCAATGCATCCTGCAGTGATTTCATGTGTTCATTCCTCCTTTTAAAAAGAACCTATAGTTGTATAACCAACTATAAGAAAAATGAAACATTCCTTCCAAGGAGATTAAGTCTACATCAGCCCTCCTGCCACACTTCTTCTGCAATCCTGACAACATGGTCGATTTTCTTCCACTGCTGTTCTTCTGTGATTTCATTACCTTCTTCTGTTGATGCAAATCCACATTGAGGACTCAAACACAGCTGGCTCAAAGGTACATAATCTGAAGCTTCAAGAATACGAGCCTTCACGCGCTCTGGATCCTCCAACTCTCCATACTTTGATGTAATTAAACCAAGAACGATGGATAAGTCTTGGCGGTTCATATGACGAAGGGGCTCAAATCCGCCGGAGCGCTCATCGTCAAACTCAAGGAACAAACCATCAACATCCAAGCCACCAAAAATTGTTTCCGATACCGCTTCATAGCTTCCGCTCGTCATAAAGGTCGAACGGAAATTGCCTCGACAAATATGCATGGTAATAAGCAGATCATCCGGTCTGTTGGCAATCGACTCATTGATGGCACGTGCACACAGCTCGGCCACTTCCTCAGGGTTTTGGCCTTTCTTTTTCATTGAAGCACGTCCTTCTTCTGAGAAAAACGTCGCCCATGACGTATCATCAAACTGTAGGTAGCGGCAGCCTTCCTCATAAATTTTGTTTATGAATCCTCGATAAGCCACCACTAAATCATTGACGAGTTCTTCATCGTCATCATAAATGCCTTCCGACCGATCCGCACGAAATAAGAGCATGTTCGGACTCGGGATTGTCAATTTGGCAACAGCATCACCGGCAATGCTTTTTAAAAAACGGAAATGGTTGACCATCTCATGATCACTGAAACCTACCTGTCCTGTAATTTTAATTCCACGGGCTTTCGTTTCCACTCCTTTGAATTTCAGACCTTTTTCAGGTTCATAATCTTCTACCCCATCGAGGCCTTCGAGGAAATCAAAATGCCACCAGCTTCGGCGGAAATCGCCATCCGTGACAGCTTTCAATCCTGCTGCTTTTTGTTTTTCTACTAATTTTACAATCTCTTCATCTTCCACTTGACGCAATTCCTCTTCCGTTATTTCTCCCTCTGCCTGTTGGATACGTGCTGCTTTCAATCGTTCTGGCCGTAGGAAGCTTCCTACATGGTCTCCTTTAAATGGTGTTCTCTTCACATTCTTTTCGGTTGTTATAGACATTTATAACCCTTCTTTCTTTCATAGTTTGTGCGCTCCAATAAGAAAAGCCCCTCTTCTAAATAAGAAGAGGGGCTAAGTAACCGCCGAACGATTCCCTTCTTATCTGCAAGCTGAACGCTTCTGGAATTAGCACAGTACTTTCTATAAGTCTGCTGCTAAGGTATCAACGGGCCAGTCCCTCCACCTTTCTGGATAAGAAACATGATTGAATTGTTAAAGATTACTATACAGGACTTCGATTGAAATTGACAACCGATTCTGAACATTTTTCTCTTGTTTTCCTTAAATAAAAATCCCCCTCTTCAAGAGGAGGATTCAATCAACGCCATTTTCAAATAATCCACGAACAGAGCCGACTGCTCCTTCAACTTTACCTTCTCTTCGGGCAAAATGGCATGATCGAGTGCCAGCCCGTCAATGAAAGTGATGATCGACCGCGCAATAATTTGGCTTTCATAGCGATCACTGAACTCACCGGATTTTTGCCCTTTTGTGATGAGTCCATCGTAAATCTGCAGACCCATTTCATAACGTTTTTCCCCGTACGCACGTCTTCGTTCATTGTTACGTCCGGTGATAAAGAACTCAAGCTTGCTTGGTGCGAGAGGGTCCATCTCTGTATTCGGACTGCCATCTTCCCCGAACAAAAGCTGCATAAGCAGGTCCCAATAGGACTCTACTTTTTCAAGAGAATCTTCTGTCGTTTCAGCTTCATCCGTCAGCCCTTCTTCAAGCAAGGCTTCAAATAGGTCTTCTTTATTTGAAAAATATTGATAGAGACCGCCGCGGCTGACGCCAGCCGACTCCATGACATGCTTCATCGTCGTGTGCTCGTATCCATGTTCGATGAATACGTTCCTTGCAGATTCCATGATGTCAGCTCGTCGTTGCTTCAGGTGTTCCTTGCTCACTCGTGGAGACATGTGCTTTCCCTCCCTCTACTTTTCGCTTCGTTACAAATCCTACGATGGATACGCAGACAAGGAGACTTGCTGCAATGGTAAACGTCGGAATGACGCCAATCATCGTCGCGATCCATCCTCCGACAAGAGGCCCAATGATGGTCGCAGTCGTCATGACACTATTGATAACCCCAAACACGCGCCCGGTCATATGAACAGGCGTGTTCACCTGGACAGTCGCCTGGAACGGAACAAAAATCAGACTTGCAGAGAAACCCGCGGTGAATCCGAGTCCCGGTCCCCAAAGGATAGAATAATTGAGGTCATAAAAGGTAAGCATCCCCATAATCCCAAAACTCGCTCCGATTCCACAAACCCCAAGGAGCATGAGCGGATAAGCTTTATAATCCGTTTTCTTCGCTAACAAAAATCCTGCTAAGAACATGCCGAGACCAGACCCCGTCACTAGATAACCGAACAAATCGGGGGACACCTGCGTCAGCTCACGAATTAAGACAATCAGCTGAGAATCGGCCGATTGAAGAATCAACAGGCTGAGCCCGACAAGAATCAAACCCGTCATCATAAAGCGGTTCGATTTAAGAAAAGAAAATCCGAGCGCGAACTCTTTCTTGAACGACGCTTTCTCTTTTTCTTCTTCGGTCGTTTCCAGAGGAAGCGCATTTGGAACAAACAAGAGGATGACCGCAGACACGAGAAACGTGGCCGAGTCGATGATAAAAACTTGCTGGGCGCCGAAAACCGTAACAAGCAATCCACTGACGAGCGGGCCGAGAATTTTCGTTGACGAGTCAATCATCGAAGTGATCGACATCGCCCCTTTCATATCCTCCTCCGGCACCACTTCCTTCAATTTCCCGTTTTTCGCAGGAATGAAGACTGCGGAGAAGATTCCGATCGTAAGTAGCGTTGCATAAACCATCCAAAGCGATGTCGCGACCGTCAAAATCAGTATTAAAGCCGCCCTAACGACATCAGATACGATCATAAGCGTTTTACGGCTGAAGCGGTCAGCCACCATTCCAGCAACCGGTCCAAACAAAGCCATCGGCACAGCCAAACATAAAAAGACGAACGACACTTCAAGCGGTGATGCATCCCATTTCAATCCGACAAGCGTGATAATCGCAACAATGCTGAGCCAGTCGCCAATGCTCGAAATGGCTTGCGCGGACATCAAGGTCATATACCCTTTGTTTTTCCATAAACGTTCCATAGGTTGGGCCCCTCTCAATTAAACGACACCGATGTCGTTTTGTTAGTTATATTATATCGACACTGGTGTCGTTTTGCAACCGTTGTTTTAAAAAGAGTAAAATCGCCCATAAAAGCATGAAGGCAAAGTTTTTACATCCATGCTTTTACGTCCCTATATTCACTACTACTTATCCAAGGGCCATGCAGCAATCAAACTTAGAACGACCTCTCATCCATGTCGCTGTCTAAGTCTCTCTCTCTTTCATCTTTGACTATTTGTTTATGTATTTCACTGATGAGAAATAACCCCCTAAATAAGCAACCAACAACAATACCAAAAGTGATGATTCCTCCTATCAAAGGACCGGTCATCATAATCAACCAACCTAATAACATGCAGGCAAGAATAATAAAGAACAACATGCACATCCCTCCTTACAGCTTTTCATTATTTCAAACCATGCCAATCTAAAACAAGCATTCCCATTTAAAAGATTCTTCAGTACAGCGTTTTCAGCTCCCACAACAGCTTTAATTGGTAGACCTCGGAAGAATAAAAGAAAGAGAAAAGCATAGTGTTTCTATGCATTTCTCTTTCTTTTGATCTGACTAACCTTTTCATTTCAAATCCCTTTCGTATTCATCAAAACGACTCTCCAACCATCTGGATCTTCAATGGTTATCCCTTTTTCCTTCCAATATGGATTTTCAGATTCCACTTTCTTGTATCCCATATCATGGAGTCTTTCAGTTACATCCAGCACCTCACCCCGATTTTCTATATAAAAAACCAGCAAATTATCCTTAGAAGGTGCAGGGCAAGGGCTGCCAGATTCATGCCTGGTGAACTCGAGTTGGTAGGATAGACCAGGTAATCCATAAACCACACCCTCATATCCTCTGTGTCCTGCAAAGTCTGTCATTCTCTCTAAACCAAGTCCTGCCTCATAAAATTCAATGACTTTTTCTAATTGGTCGGTAGGTCTCGCTACCCTTATTTGTGATGCTTCAAAGCTTGGAAACTTCATTCTTCTTCTCCTCCCGCTTACCGAGAGCAATTCTCTAACTGAAACTAGCCATGATTGAATGCCCTCTTTTTAACCAATAGTAATAGATTCCGAGGGAAAACCCATTAGCGGAAAGAATGAAAAATATATACAACTTTGGTCGGAGTAAGAAAATGGACAATAACTTCTCGATAGGGGACGTTTAAGCAACATTAGAGGACATTGCACACGAGTTACGAAACATTAACCTATAAGACAATAAAAAAAGTGCCCTCCCACCTGTGTGGGGAAAGGCACTTTTCGCTGCATTTAAATATTCACAGGACTCTCTTCCTGCTCCTCCGTCAGCCCAAGCGTCTCTTCTGTAGTCGCATGAATTTCGCGGATCAACTCTGGATTTTCAACTAATTTTTTCCCGTAAGAAGGAATCATCTCTTTGATTTTCGGTTCCCATTCCTTCAACTGCTCTGGGAAGCATCTTCCCATCAGGTCAAGCATGACAGAAACCGCTGTCGATGCGCCTGGTGAAGCACCAAGCAAGGCAGCGATGGAGCCATCGGCGGAACTGACGACTTCAGTTCCGAATTGAAGCGTTCCTTTGCCCCCACCCTCGGTATCCTTAATGACCTGTACGCGTTGACCTGCGGTGACGAGATCCCAGTCCTCTGCTTTGGCCGCAGGGATGAATTCACGCAGTTCTTCCAGACGTTTTTCCTTCGATTGAATGACCTGCTCGATCAGGTATTTCGTCAAGGAAGCGTTCTTCACACCTGCCGCTACCATTGTAGCCAAGTTATCTCTTTGGACGGAGGTGATCAAATCAAGCAGCGATCCGGTTTTCAAAAACTTTGGCGAGAACCCTGCAAATGGTCCGAAAAGCAAGCTTTCTTTGCCGTCAATGAAACGTGTATCCAGGTGTGGCACAGACATCGGTGGTGCACCGACTTTCGCTTTGCCATACACTTTCGCGCGGTGTTCGGCGATCACTTCCGGGTTGTTGCATACCATGAACAGACCGCTGACTGGGAATCCACCAATCTGCTTCGATTCAGGAATTCCCGTTTTTTGAAGCAAGTGTAGACTTCCCCCTCCTCCGCCGATGAAGACGAAGTCGGACTTATGGTATTCCATTTTATCGTTTTGAAGGTCCCGTACTTTCACTTCCCACGATCCGTCTTCTGCACGCTTGATATCCTCAACACTGTGCTTGTAGTTGATTTCAAGGTCTTCTTTTTCCAAGTGCTCGAACATCTTCCGCGTCAATGAACCGAAGTTCACGTCCGTCCCCGCATCGATCTTCGTTGCCGCGATCGGTTCTGTGATCGTTCGGTTCTTCATGATTAGCGGAATCCATTCTTCCAGTTTATCTGGATCATCAGAAAATTCCATGTCCTTGAACAACGGGTTCGCAACCATGGTATTAAAGCGCTTTCTCAGGAAATCAACATTTCTCTCTCCCTGAACGAAACTCATATGGGGTAATGGCATTATAAAGTCATTCGGGTTACTGATCCGATTGTTTTTCACGAGATAAGACCAAAATTGCTTGGAGACTTGAAACTGTTCATTTACTTTAATGGCTTTTGTCATATCAATCGTACCGTCAGGCTTTTCATTCGTGTAATTCAGCTCACAAAGGGCTGCATGGCCTGTGCCTGCATTGTTCCATACGTTCGAACTTTCTTCCCCTGCACTACCAAGCCTTTCAAACACGCGAATGTTCCAGTCCGGCACCAATTCTTTAAGCAAAGATCCCAATGTCGCACTCATGATCCCTGCACCAATTAAAATCACATCTGTCTTCGAGTATTTTTTGCTCATTCCCTTTCATTCTCCCTATTATCAGTTATTTTTATCTATGTTCAGTGTATCACTATTATCGAAAAATTAAAATATTTGGAAGCCCTTCCGAATACGGATTCCGTAGGGTATTTTCCCATCAAGGAAAGAAAAACATCGCACCATCAGCTTATTCAAAGAAGGGCCGTGGTGTTCAGCACATACGGCTTCAAGTCCATTTTCATAGAGAGCAGTGCAAGGATAGGTCCGGGCTTCCTCAGCCTGTTGGTTACTTACATCTTATATCCAGGGTATGAGTGAATTTTTTAAAGTCCGTCTTGGACGGGTCTTTTTATTTTCACCTCTAAATCAGTCGACAGAATGGTACTCCTCCCAAATGGAAAAATGAAACAAATCTTAAATGCAAACGTAAACATATAAAAGGCTACATGCATGAACTCAATATACTATAGAAGGGAGACTTTCCTTTGACCGACCAATTCATCCCAATAGGGGTAGCGATTGCCTTAACCGCCATTGTATTATGGAAAATATTTTATAACAATTTTGATATGGTCATCAATTATGCCGAGAAAAGAAGAGAAAAAGATGACATCTCACTTATAATCAAACGCAACGATGAACCCACGATTTCAATTAATCCACATACTGTTCTACCTTTAGCAAGTACTATGAAAATCATCATTGCAATTGTATTTGCAAGACAAGTGAGCGATAACATAATTGATGAAAATGCATGGATTCCCAAAGAGGAGCTTTTGAAGTTCTATATGGAAGGGACAGATGGCGGTGCTCACAAACAATGGGTTCGTGCCAATTCCGACAAAGACCAGTACACCTTAAAAGAAATCGCGATTGGGATGATTGCCTACAGCTCCAATGCTAACACAGAATTCCTAATGAATTACCTTGGCTTAGAAGCTATCAATCTTTTACCAGCTTCTCTTCATATGAAGAGCCATACACCCATATTCCCAATTGTCTCCTCCTTGTACATCCCTTCCTATATTGAAACCAAGGAGAAGGTTACGGATAAAAATGATCTTCTAAAGAGACTTGAGGGCATGTCTAGAGAGGAATATATTGACTGTTCTTTGGAAATTCATGAGCATTTAGCTGCAAACGAACAGAGAGGATACATGAACGAAGTGAAGCTGGATGTTGAGTTCCAAAAGATATGGTCTGACCGATTACCCGCAGCATCAGCCCAAGACTATTTGACCCTCATGCAGGTCATCAATCGAAGAGGAACATTTGATGATAAGATGCAGCGATGTATTGAAGAAATCCTAGGTTATGCTTTGTACATACATCCAGCAAACAGAAAGTGGATCGAACACGGTGGGATGAAAGGAGGCTCGACTTTATTTGTTTTCACGCATGCTTCCTATACAACGGATAAAGAAGGCAATCAGACAGAGGTCGTGTTCTTGGCCAACAATTTGAACGTCTTAAATTCTAGAAAACTGCAAAGGAACTTTAACTCCTTTTTGCTTCACCTGTTAACCAACAAGGAGTTTAGAAAGAAAATAAGTTCTTGAGTAGTAAAACTTAGATTACGATTTAAAAAAGGCAGGAGGAAAACCATTGGACTTGATCGCCTGGGTGATTGTCGCAAGTGAAATCGGATTTTGGGTTGTCATCATCGCAGGACTAGTGACACGTTATATTTTCAAAAAGAAAAGAGCAGGACTGTTGTTACTCGCTTTAACCCCACTCATTGATTTGATCTTACTTGTAACGACAAGTGTTCACCTATGGAACGGGGCTGAGGCTACAATCGCCCATGCGATTGCTGCCGTCTATATCGGTGTGTCGGTCGCCTTCGGTAAAAGCATGATTAAATGGGCGGATGTTCGTTTCCGATATTACATCACAAAAGAAGGGCCGTGCCCCAATAAGCTTTCCGGCATCCCCCATGCTAAGCACTACTTTAAAAGCTGGCTGCAGCATGTGCTTGCCTATTTAATTGGGGCCATTTTTCTTGTGAGCCTGATTTTTCTCATTGGTGATCCATCTCGCACTGAAGCTCTTTCCAATGCACTGAAGCTCTGGACCCTTGTCCTCGGTGTCGACTTTCTCATTGCAATCAGCCATTTCATCTGGCCAAAAAAATAAAAAAAGTGTCTGCGCTCAGAAGAATAGAGGCAGACACTTTTTCACATGAACAATATCGTTAAACCCGGAGCCAGGATCGACACGAGGACTGCACTCAACACCATCGCGATCGTACTGACAGAACCTTCAAGCGGATCCCGCTCCATCGATGTCGCCGTCCCAATCGCATGTGAAGCACTCCCCATGCCGACCCCTTTTCCGAGTGGATGGGTGAGGCGGGAAAAGCGCATCACCACAGGGTGGATCAGCACTCCACCAATGCCGGCAATCATGACAAAAACAGCTGCAAGCGGCATGACACCGCCGCTTGATTCCGCAATTGACATCGCAACAGGAGTTGTCACTGATTTCGGAACGATCGAGTGGATGATCAACTCACTGAAACCCGCCCACTTGCTAAGCAAAAGTCCAGAGGTCACACCAATAAACGCGCCAACTGAAGTCCCTACCAAAATCGGCAGGAGCATCCTTTTCAGAAGATCACGGTACTGATAAAGCGGGAAAGCAAGCGCAACGACTGCCGGACCAAGCAAATAATCAATCCACTTGCCGCCGAGCATATACGTATCATAAGAAAGACCGAACAGCAGTAAAAGAATGATTATGGTCACGGTCGACAAAATAATCGGGGCCGTATAGATGCGGCGAAACCTGCGATAGATGAACAACGCCCCCTGATAGATAAGAATCGTCAGAATGATTATGAACGAAGCCGGAAGAAGACTACTCATGAGCAGCCTCCCTCCTTCTCGCCATCCACTGAGCGACGAAACCTGAGATCCCCATCACTAAAGCCGTACTCAATAAGCCGATGAGAATCAAAAGCACCCCTTTCCCTTCAAAAACATACGCATAGCTCATGACGCCGACTGTGGCCGGAATGAAAAAGAACGGCAGATGTTTGATCATGAACCCCACGCCCTGTTTGAACCAGTGTTCGGGGACTATCTTTAATGATAAGAGTGCGAACAGAATTACCAGGCCGATGACGCTGCCTGGGATAAATAGGTTGAATGTATTTTGTATAAGTGTTCCGAGTAAGTAGATGATGTATAAGCCGGTGATCTGCAGAATAATAGTGACTGCTTTTGACACGTGTGATCCTTCTTTCTAGTTGTGAGATGGAAGTTTTCTTCCTTCATTATATAGGAATGTGAAGAGCATACAAAAATCCTGCTCCCTAGTTGTTAAGTGAACAGGAAATGATCTTACCATAAGAGTGATTGTCCCGCGCATCATGTACTGAATCATCTTAACATTAAGTACAAACTTTAAATCATACATAGACACTTCTTTATATTTCTTTTTCATTCTCATGACATGAGCTTTGGATCTTGCACAATATGTTAGTATTTTTCTATATTGTACCTAAACAACCAATCTTTTCTGTTAAAAGGAAGTGTGTAACATCATGAAAAAATTCATACAACTGCTGCTTGCAGCCCTAATAATTGTTCTGCTTGGAGCCTGTGCGGAGCAGACTTCAGAAGAGGCAGAAGAAGCCCCTAAAAAAGAAACTGCACCAGAACAAAAAAAGGACCCGGAGCCTCCTTATCAAGCGTTAGAACCATCTGAAGACGCCGTCCCACTCAAGGAACGCTTGTCCAAAGAAGAACTTAAGAATATGCCGGATGAGGAGCTAGCGCTCGGTGGTGACCCTAAGCGTTCCGTTCCTGTCGGTGAGACACTCAGCAAAGGGATGGAAGATAAGGCGAACGGACCGCTGAAGGATCATAGACTTGTCGCTTATTATGGGACCCCTCAATCAGAAAACATGGGCATTCTCGGCACGATGGAGCCTGAGGAACTTATGAAACAGCTCAAAGAGCAGGCCCAGGCCTACTCGAATGCTGATCCTGCCCGGCCGGCCATTCCAACCATTGAACTGATTACGACCATGGCCCAACGCGCTCCGGGACCTGAGGGTACATACGTGAGTAAGCTCCCGGATGAAAAAATCGAGGAGTATGTAAACCTCGCGGAGAAACACGATGCGCTCGTTCTTCTCGATATCCAGCTTGGTACCGATACGGTGATGAACCAGGTGAAAAGCATTGAGAAATGGCTCAAGCATCCGAACGTTCACCTTGCGATCGACACCGAATTTCAAGTCGATGAAGGCGAAGTACCAGGAGAAGACCTCGGCCAGGTGGATGGAAAAGAGGTTCAAAAAGCCGTTGAATACCTTTCCAAGCTGACAGAGAAAAATAACCTGCCCGATAAGTTTGTTCTTGTCCACCAGTTCACGGAACATGTGCTTACGAATAAAGATGCTATTCAACCCACTGATAACGTGGAAGTGGCGCTTAATTTTGACGGCTGGGGCTCATCGATTGATAAAATGGCGCTGTATAAAAAATATGTGCGCGACAATCCTTCCCAGTACGGAGGTTTTAAAGTTTTCTATGATAAGGATCAGCCGGTGATGACACCGGAAGAAGTTGTGAAACTCGATCCTAGTCCTGCGATAGTGAATTATCAATAAAAAAAGTGCCTGTTCGCTTAATGACGAGCAGGCACTTTTTCTGTTGCGATAGTGAGGAGCAATGGTTTTTAGAAACGATACTCCCACTTTCACCATGTGAAGATTCTCCGAGTGATGAGGTTTAAAAGACTTTTGAGTTATTTACCACCTGTAAACGTGACACCTTTAATAAAGTAACGGTTAAAGAAGGCATAAATCAGTAAGGACGGAATCGTCATAAGAGTCGATGCTGCCATAATTAAATTCCAGAAACTGATGTATTGTCCTTTAAATGTATTCAACCCTAAAGTCAGCGTAAACATCTCTTCATCTGACATGATGATTAGCGGTCTCATAAAGTCATTCCAAGAAGACATAAAAATAAAGACAGCCTGCGCAGCGAGTGCGGGTTTTGCTAATGGCATAACAATTTTGAAAAACGTACCGATCCGGCTAAGTCCATCCATTTGAGCCGCTTCCTCGAGCTCTTTCGGGAAGTTCAAAAAGAACTGCCTCATCATGAATATGAACGTTGCATTAACCATACCTGGGATGATCAATCCTTGGTAGGTGTTTAACCATCCGAACATCTTTAAAATTAGGTAACTAGGAATCAAGGTTACTTGGAATGGAATCATGAGAACCACAAGGATTAGGAAAAACCAAAACTTACGGCCTGCAAATTTAATTCTTGCCAATGCGTATCCGGCCATGGAGTTAAAAATAATGTTCAAGAAAACCATACAAGCTGTGATAAAAATGGAATTGAACATCCACCTTAGAAATAAGGGCTCTTGGGAAAAGATTTGAATGTAGTTATCAAAAGTGAATGTTTCTGGTAAAAATGTAATTCCTGATACGATTTCTTCCAGCGATTTGAAGGAAGAAAGAATAGCCCACAAAAATGGAATGAATGTGATGACCGCGTATAGAATTAAGATTGTGTAAATGAAAGGCTTGGAAAATAGTCTTTTCTTCATCTCTGAACCCCCTTAGTCATGAAGCTTCTCTTCACCAAAGAATTTCTTCTGAATCAATGTAACTACCATGATGATGATTGCCAGAATAACTGCCAATGCTGATGCATAGCCCATATCTAATGATTTGAAGGCATATTGATAAATAAGTAACACGATGGTCAGTGTCGAGTTATTTGGTCCACCTGATCCTCCAGAGAAGATGTAGGATTGGTCAAATAACTGGAATGTACCTATGACCCCCATGACAACGACAAAGAAAGTTACAGGCTTCAATATTGGGATTGTGATGTAGATAAACTTTTGCCACCAGTTTGCTCCGTCGATGGTCGCTGCTTCATAAACAGAATCAGAGATATCCTGCATCGCCGCTAAATAAATGACCATAAAGAATGGAGCCGTGGCCCAGATATTCATAATCATAATAGATTTCAGGGCAATGCTCGGATCGGCCAGCCAATTATACGTAGGCAATTGTAAAAAAGCCAAAAAGGTATTGATAAGCCCGTCAGGATTATACATCCACATGAAAATGATTGTAAGAACAGCGGATGATGTTACCGTCGGTAAAAAGAAAATAATTCGGAATGCGTTTTTCCCACGGATATTAGAATTTAAAGCAGCAGCTAATAGTAAGGCTAAACAGGTTTGGACGGGTACTACAATCAAAACGTATTCAGCAGTATTTTTTAGAGCGATCATGGCCCGTCCATCATCAAACGACCTTGTATAATTATCGAGTCCAATGAATTCGTACCCTATGCCTCCCAGCAATTGAACATCATTAAAGGATAAGTACAAAGCATATAAAATAGGAATGACAACAAAAATTCCAATCGTGAAGATCGTAGGGCTCATAAACAAGTATCCCGAAAACCCTTCTTTAAATGTCTTCGTCATCATTTTCTTCGGCTTTTTTGGTTGTTTCTTTTGTTTGGAACCTCTTTTCTGAAAAACTTGAGAACGATCCTCTTTTTTCACCGGATCCATGTTGACACCTCTTTCCTGATATAAATGTAAGAGGGGACTCAAGTGGTCCCCTCTTATCCTTTAATTGGAAGACTCAATTTCTTTATTGGCCGTCTCTTGAGCTTTTTGCAACGCTTCCTCTAACGTTTGTTCGCCAAGAAGTGCACTAATGAATTGGTTATCAAAGTTTGTCATAATGGTCGGTAGGTTTTTACCTGCTTGCCATGGTTGTGCGTAAGATGCTCCTTCTACAAATGACTGGCGAAGAGGATCTTCATCATACCCAAGCTCTTCCGCTACAGATTTACGCGTTGGCAGTGCGAATCCTTTGCTTGTCCATGTTTCCATACCTTCTTTACCTGTGAGGTAAGAAATCAACTCCCACGATGCTTCTTTCACCTCGGATTGTTTGTTCATTACGTAAGCAACAGTGAAAGCAGCGGTTGCTTTCTCTCCATTGATGGTTGGTAGTTCCGCTGTTGTAAAGTTTAAGTCACTGAAGTTATCTTCTAAGAACGGGATGGTCCAGTTCCCTTCAATAACCATAGCAGCCTTTCCTTGACCAAACATATCTCCACCCCAATCTGTACCTACATCAGAGGGTAATCCAGCGCTCTGATCCTCTTGGTACATTTCAATGACAGGTTTTAGTGAAGCAATGGCCTCTTCACTTGCGAAAGCTGCTTTCCCATTGTCATCGACAACTTGTCCACCATAAGGTTGGAACTTATAAAATTGTCGTGCAAGTTCTTTAGACAAACCAAGACCGAATCGCTCTGGCTGCCCATCTCCGTCTTCATCCACCGTTAACTTTTGTGCATACTCTCCAAGTTCTTCCCATGTTTCTGGAGGACCTTCGAGACCAGCCTCTTCAAAGGCTGACTCATTATAAAATAAAGACAATGTTGAGAAATCCTTTGGAAAACCGTATTGAGTTCCATCTATCTTGAACGCATTCAGAAGCGGCTCTTCAAAGTCCTCTACGTCGAAATCCTCAGTCACGTATTCATCTAAAGGCTCTAGAACTCCAGTATCAATGAGTGAAGGAGCCTCTAATGCATCTAGATAAAAGACATCAGCGGCCTCCCCACCTACCAAACGGGTTTTTGTAACGTCCATATATTGATCAGCAATCACTTCGTGCTTCACTTCAATATCAGGGTGTTTTTCTTCAAAAGAGGCGATGGTTTCTTTCAATAATTTTTCTTCTTCAGGACTAGATCCCCAACCAGCTAGTTCAACAACCGTCTTCCCATCCTCATTTTCTCCTCCACCCGAAGAGTCACTGCTGCATCCTACGAGAGCTGTTCCTAACAGCATGCCTGAAACCCCTACAGCCGCCAACATTTTATTGATTTTCATACCCATCAATCCCTCCGTTTTTTTAAACATTAACACTCACATGTTCTGCTTTTTGAATAAGGAAACCCGTTGTATTCTTATGAATGTCTACTTGATGCCCACTGGAATCTCGTTTCACTTTCAAAGATAGATATCCATCCCCAAGAGGAAGATTTTCCAAGCTCAGTTCACTCATTTCAGGCAGTAATTTTGGATGAATAGCTAATTGGTTATTTTCTATATTTGGATACAAACCAAGCATCGTTCTAACAAAAGTAAGTGGTGTGCCAGCCGCCCATGCTTGCGGAGAACATGCTACTGGATAAGGGACCGGCTTGCCTTCTTCTCTGCTGTATCCACAAAACAGTTCAGGGAGTCTATGATTTTCGAATGATTGAGAAGCTTCAATCATGCCTGAGATAACCTTGTTCGCTTGTTCATCACCTTTCAACAGCCCCATTCCTAGTAAAATCATACTGTTATCATGAGGCCAGACACTTCCGTCATGATAGCTGATCGGGTTGTAGGCCGCTTCTCCCTCTCCCATCGTACGAATGCCATATCCAGAGAACATAGCAGGGGAAACGAGCATATCCATCACTTTTTGTGCTCTTTCTTCCATTAACATACCGGAAAATAAAACATGTCCGGGATTAGAGGTAAGCGTCCCCACTCGCTCTTTATTTTTATCTAAAGCAATGGCATAGAACTCTTTATCTTCCATCCAGAAAGCACTTTCAAATTTTTTCTTAAGTGATTCCGCTTGTTTCCACAATGTTTTTGCTTTTTCTTCTTGACCATTCGCTTCATAGATTTGAGCCAAGCCGGCTTTTGCTTGATACACATACCCTTGTACCTCTGCAAGAGCAATTGGGGATTCTCCAAAGTCTCCATTTCTATGAACAACCGAATCAGCGGAATCTTTCCAACCTTGGTTAGCAATTCCTTTCGATGATTCCTGGTGGTACTCTACAAAACCATCTCCATCCCTGTCCCCATATAAATCGATCCAATCAAGGGCTGCTTCAATGGTTTTTTCTAATTCTTCAAAAAGCTGCATGTCCTTGTACCAATGTACATATTCGGTAACTAAAATGAGGAACAGTGGCGTCGAATCGATAGATCCATAATAAGGAGTAAATGGAACTTGGTTCGTATTTGCAAGCTCACCATAACGTACTTCATGCATAATTTTCCCTGGTTCTTCATCTCTCCAGGAATCTTTCTTTGTACCTTGATAGTGAGCCATCGTCCTAAGCGTCCCGCGTACGATATCCGGTTGGAACGGAAGCATTTGTAATGCTGCAATTAAACTATCTCTCCCAAAAGGAACACCGAACCACGGCAAACCAGCTACAAAGAAAGGCCCATGACCTACATCGGTCGATAATGCCTGCAAATCCTGTATTCCTCTGTCCACCAGGTTTTGCAGTGGTTTATATTCTGTTGATATATTGGTAACGCTTTCATTCCAAGTTTTATAATTCTCTTTCAAACCCTTATAAGCCAGGGACCAATCGTGCACTTCTATCTTCTCTCCTGCCAATGTAGGAATGATATATAAAGTAAGTTCTTTCACCTCGCCGTGATCCAACTCAATCGGTACTTGAATCGTTTGGTCGTTCACATTTGCATTCTCTTGTTCATCCCAGGCAACTCTAGTATTTCTCTTTATGTCATCCGCTCCAACGTATGAAAAAACTAAATCGTTAGCGGTTTGGGACACTCCTAATTTCTTGCCGGTCGTTCCGTTTTGAAAACCTCGAACGATAAACATGTCAGAGAAATCGACATCGAGTGAAAGCTCAACCGTGAACTTCACCTTTTTCGGATTATAGTTCCTTAAGGTGACCCTGTCATATAGAACATCACTATAAATGAAACGATGTCTCTTTATTTCTATGGATTCTCGCCATAACTCCACTTCCCCGTCTTTTTCTATGTGAGGATTTGTAAGTAACATTGAAGACTCGTAGGTTTCACCTGGTTCTGATTTTAAGAGAATGGGCTCTTCTCCATTAATCGTTATCTTCATTTCACTGAGAAAACGGGTATCTTTCTTGTACAGCCCCAGTCCATACTTATGATTTAGTGGGATGTCTCCCTTCTTATCCGTTAACAAAAATAATTCATTGTCCTTCAAAACACGATATTCCATCTTCTCATCCTCCTAACCGAAACGTTTTGGATTTAAGATAAAAAATATATCCGAAACGTTTCGGAATTTCTCAAAAAAATATATTAATTACATCTTGTTGTTGTTTTTCTAACTTTTAGTTCATTATCAATCAACTGAACTCTTTTCTCATCTGTCTGGTGGAGAATCTTCAAAAGCAAATCAGCTGCTTCATAACCCATACGGAAAGTATCCTGAGCGATTGTTGTTAAAGCTGGTGTTACATAAGAAGCCAAAGTAATATCGTCATAGCCGACAATGGATAAGTCACCAGGAATTTTCTTACCAAGATCAAATGCTGCTCTCATGACACCTAAAGCCATTAAATCACTAGCACAAAAGATTGCGGTAATTTCAGGGTTGTTTTTCAGAAGTTGATAGGCTGCCTCTTCTGCTTTTAACTCCGTGAACTCACCATTCACTATCCATTCCGGGTGGATGTCCAAGCCTTCTTCCACCATGCCAAGTTCGAACCCTTTTCTTCTTTCTTTACTTACATAAGCCTGATCATGACCATTGATCATAGCAATGTTGGAGTGTCCTAATTCAGCTAAATGGCGGATCGCTTTCATAGAACCGTCCACGTTGTCCGTAGAGACATAACCTGTATGTTCATTTTCCACGGGTACATCAATCAAAACACAAGGAATGTTACTATCAAAGATTTCAATTAAGTAAGGGTCATCTTTCTTAATTCCTTGTACAATAACCCCATCCACTCGCCGTTCACGACACAATTGGGCATATGTTTTTTCCTTCTGCTTCGATGTCGTGGTATTGAATAAAACCAAGTCATACCCCATCGATCCACAATATTCATTGATTCCAGTTAACACATCAAAAACGATATTATCTTTTGCACCATCTCTTGATAATCCCGAAACTAAGAGTCCAATCGTTTTCGTATGTTTCATCACGAGACTTCTTGCCAAGGCATTCGGGCTGTATTCAATTTCTTTAGCGATTTGTTCAATCCGTTTCCTAGTATCTGCATTAACATCCGAATACCCATTTAATGCTCTTGAAACGGTAGTAACGGATACTCCTGCTAGTTTTGCAATGTCTTTTATCGTAGCCATATTTGTCTCCTAAAATTCTTTCCGAAACGTTTCGGATTTTGACTTGAGTTTAGTTTACACATAATGAAAGCGTTTTACAACCCCTGTTATACAAAAAGGACATATCTTTTAGAATGTTTTTTCAATTTTGTAGGGACAATTAATAGATCATCTTTTATTTACAAACTCCCTACACTCTCAATCAGCAAATATATCCCTGTAAATAATAGAATAATATATGTAAATAGGCGAAAGACCTTTGGATCGATCCATTTAAATAATTTCCCGCCTAAATACAACCCCAAAAATACCAAGGGTAACGCCCATAAACTCGATACCCAGGTCGTCTTACTGGTCCCAGCAAAAACCACTTGGATAATTAAGCTGACAAAATATATAAATAGATAAAAGGCCAATGTAGTCCCTCTTACTATCTCTTTAGGAGTATCTGTCCCTGAAAAATATAACAATATCGGAGGTCCAGGCACACCTATACTCGTGGTAAGCGAACCGGAAATCCCGCCTATAAGCAAGTCTCTCTCCTTACTTTGGTTCATCCGAAACTTAAGAATCAGCATAATTGTTAGTGCAATAATCATAAGGGCTACTCCCATTTTCAACCGATTCATATCCATGTGTAAAAAAACTGCAATCCCTATGGCCAGTCCTATTACACTACCAGTCACGAACCTTTTAAGGATTCCTAAATCAATATCCTTTTTAATTTTCATGATTAAAGCACTTGAGATCACTAAAGATAAAATTAAATTTATTTGTATTGCCTCAGCCGGTTCAAATAGCAAAAGGAGAAATGGAGTAGCCATGATGGAAAATCCAAACCCTGTACTCGTTTGAAGTACAGAAGCGATTAGGATAATGATAATAAATGCTACAACCTCCATAAAACTCTTCCTTCCTTACAACAAAAGCATTTCATTCGTGGTTGGATTTTCTAAGACTACGAATGGCACTATCCGAATGTGCATTATTTATGATAGGGCTCATTTCTTATGATTTTGAACGCCCGGTAGACCTGCTCCACCAACATCAACCGCATCAACTGGTGAGGAAAAGTCATATTCGAAAAAGACAAGCCAAAATCACTCCGCTCCAGCACTTCATCACTCAAACCTAGCGAACCTCCGATGACAAACGCCACTTTACTCTTGCCGTAAGTCGCAAGCTCATCGATTTTTTTCGCAAGCTTCTCAGACGTCAGCTGCTTTCCTTCAATTTCGAGTGTGATAACGTATGTATCCTGAGAGACCTTCGAAAGGATTCGCTCTCCTTCCTTCTGCTTCACCTCCACCATTTGCGCTTCACTCAAATTTTCCGGTGCTTTTTCGTCTGGGACCTCGACGACATCTACTTTCGCATAAGGACCAAGCCTTTTCACGTATTCCGCAATCCCCTGCTTCAAATACTTTTCCTTCAACTTTCCAACAGTTACAATTGTAATCTTCATGCTGTACTCCTCCGTAACAAATCATTTGTCTCTAGTGTACCACGAAGTGGATTTCCATAATTAGGCGTACCAGGTCATACATAATATGGAAATTAATCATAAGCCCCCTTCTTACACATAGATATGAAAGGTGATTGAATTCCTAAAGAGGAGATGACAGCATGAGCGATTTTGATAAGAACAACTGCTCTAAGGAAAATGAGGCAAACAAGAACGAGGATGGGTTTGTAAAAGGTGTGTCCAAAGAGGCCAATGACTTCATTCATAATACGGTCGATACTTCTGGAAAGATCATTAAGTCGATTACGGGTGAAGGCGGGCTGATTGGGAAAACAGTGGATTCTTCCGGCAATATCGTTAAGAAAGCCTCCGAGAAAGGCTCAGATGTCATTGGAAAGACCGTGGACAATTCTTCAAAAGCGTTTAAATCGATTAAAGATAAGACGTTTAACAGAAAGAAATAGATCGTACCACAAAGGAATCCGGTTTTTACGGGATTCCTTTTTTATAACAAACAGACCAGGTCATCCAATATATGGATGACCTGGTCTGTTAAATAAAGGCTATTCAACTCTTATAGGATGCCGATCGTATTCAACAAAATTACGAATGCTACAGAGATTACTGGAATTAGGACGGCTACGACAAAGATATCTTTATAGCTGTCTTTGTGCGTCATACCTGTAATCGCAAACAATGTCAGGACCGCTCCGTTGTGCGGAAGTGCATCGAGACCGCCTGAGGATAGGGAAGCGACACGGTGGAAAGCTTCCGGACTGATGCCTGTGTTCATGGCGATTTCGTAGTACTTGGATCCTAGCGCTTCAAGCGCGATTCCCATACCACCGGATGCGGAACCGGTTGCACCAGCGAGTACGTTAACGGCGATCGCTTCTGAGATCAATGGATTTCCTTTGATGCCCATCAGCAATTGTGTCAGGTTGGCGAAGCCGGGCACTTCACGTACGACTGTACCAAATCCGACCGCGGCACTCGTGTTGATGATCGCGATAACTGAACCGGCAGCTCCACTGTTCATGGATGGGATGAACTTTTTGAACATCGTGACGTTCAGAAGCATAATGAGCACTATTCCTGAAATCAGAGCGGTAACAACGTCCCAGTTTAATAGATTCAATGTAAGAAGAACCGTTAATAATGGCAGAAGGGACAAGAAAAAGTTCGGCGTTGTATCCGGTTGTTCGATTTCTTTCTTTTCTTTCGGTTCGGTGAAGACCTCTCCTTGAGCGACGAGTTTCTTCTCACGCCATCTCAGGTAAAAATAGCCTCCGCCACCCATGATAATGGCTGCAATGATTCCCATGACAGGTGCTGCCATGGCGTCCGTTTGGAAGTATTCCATCGGGATCAGGTTCTGGATTTGCGGTGAACCTGGAAGGGCCGTCATCGTAAACGTAAAGGCACCTAATGCGACTGTTGCAGGAATCAGCTTTCGGCTGATGTTCGCTTCACGGAACAGGGATAGGGCCAATGGATAAACAGCAAAAACGACGACGAACAGGCTGACTCCGCCGTACGTCAGAACAGCGGCGGATACGAGCACCCCTAAAATCGCGCGCTGAGTACCAATCAATTTTGTGAAAGCGACCGCGACAGAACGGGCCATCCCTGTGTTTTCCATCAGTTTTCCGAAAATGGCTCCGAGCATGAAGACAGGGAACCAGTCTTTCGCGAAGGCGACAAATCCGCCCATGTATGTATCTTTATAAGCTTCGAGTAGATCGAGACCGCCGGTGAGGGCGACGACACCAGCTGCGATGGGCGCCACCCAGATGATGGACCAGCCTAAGTAGGCAAGGGCCATCAATACGACAAGCCCGAGAAAAATTCCGAACATGGTTTTTCCTCCTTATGTTTATTGAGTCTCGACGACCATGGCGATGCCTTGACCGCCGCCGATGCATAACGATGCGACGCCGTAACGTCCACCTCTGCGCTTGAGCTCCTTAATCATCGTGTACAGGACACGTGTGCCGCTTACACCGATCGGATGACCGAGGGCGATGGCTCCACCGTTGACATTCACTTTGTCACGGTCGAGGCCGAGTTCTTTTTCAACGGCAAGATATTGAGATGCGAACGCTTCGTTCACTTCGATGAGGTCCATATCATCAAGCGAGAGCTCTGCTTTTTCCAATGCCTGACGAATCGCTGGGGCAGGACCGATGCCCATGTATTCAGGCTCCACGCCGGCAACAGACCAAGAAAGGATCTTAGCGATCGGTTGAACATTGTGGTCACTCACATAATTTTCGCTTGCTAAAACGACCGCACCTGCACCGTCATTGATTCCACTTGCATTCCCGCCTGTCACCGTGCCGTCCTTTTTGAAGGCTGGCTTCAGCTTGGATAAGGATTCAGGGTTGGTATCTTCACGAATGTGCTCATCTTGATCGACCACTTGCGTTCCTTTACGTGTCTTGATTTCGACTGGTACAATCTCTTCTGCGAATTTTCCAGATGTACGGGCCTCTGCTGCGAGCTTATGGCTGCGAGTTGCATATTCATCCTGCTGTTCTCTTGTAATTTCATATTTCTCCGCAAGATTTTCACCAGTGACACCCATGCCAGCTCCGATATATTCATCCGTCAGAGCAGCCCAGAGCATGTCATCGATTTTCGGTGTACCAAGCTTGGTGCCAAAACGGCTGCCTCGCATGGCATGCGGTGCAAGACTCATGCTTTCCACACCACCGGCTAATGCTGTTTCTCCCTCGCCAAGTTGAATGGACTGGGCAGCCGATATGACAGATTGCATACCAGAGCCACACAAACGGTTGACCGCAAGAGCCGGACTTGTATGTGGCACGCCTGTTTTCAAGGAAATGTGGCGGGCTAAGTAAGGTGCGTTTTGTGAAGAATGGATGACATTCCCCATGATGGTGAGGTCAATATGTTCTGCAGAAATGCCGCTTCGTTTCAGTGCTTCTTTGCTTGCCGTTACTCCTAAATCGGTCGGATCGACGTCTTTCAAGGCCCCGCCAAACGTACCGAACGGAGTGCGTGCCCCTTCTATGATATACACTGGTTTCATGTAAAAATCCCCTTTCGTTTATTGAGTCGTATAACCGCCATCAATGACGACTGCCTGACCGGTTACCCCTTTGGCTTTGTTGCTTGCAAGGAACAACGTGTAATCAGCAACTTCCTGAACGGACAAAAGACGTTTTTGTGGAACAAGTGGGTAGATGACTTCTTCCAGCGCTTTTTCTAAAGAAACGCCACGGTTTTTAGCCAGATCCTCAAGCTGATTCCTTACGAGTGGCGTGTCAACGTAACCTGGGCAGACCGCATTGACGGTGATTCCGTCTTCCGCACCTTCAAGAGCCGTCACTTTCGTAAGCCCGATAACTCCATGTTTCGCACTATTGTAGGCGGCCTTGCCAGCGAAGCCGATCAAGCCGTTGATGGACGCCATGTTGATGATGCGTCCGAAGCCTTGTTTTTTCATGATTGGGAAAGCGTGTTTCGTTGCCATGAAGGGGGCAACCAGCATGATTTTCGTAATTAGTTCGAATTTCTCTGTTGGAAAATCTTCAATGGATGCGACGTGCTGCAAACCGGCATTGTTAACGAGTACATCGAGACGGCCGAATTTTTCTACAGTTTTGTCGATCGCACTCTGAATCTGTTCTTCTTTCGTCACGTCACAGACGAGTCCGATTGCCTGCAGACCTTCTTGATTCAAGCGATCTGCTGCTTCTTTCACTTTTTCCTCGTTAATATCACTGAGCGCTACTTTCGCGCCGTTGCGGGCGAATTCGGTTCCAATTTCGTAGCCGATCCCACTCGCTGCACCTGTAATGAATACCACATTATTTTCAACCATGGATGTTCCTCCTTATTTGCTGGATGGCATTTTTAAAAGTTCGTCACTGATGATCAGTTCTGCTTCTGTCTGTGTTTTGATTTCGTCCACAGTCCATCCTTCTGCGATTTCGACGAGCTTCAGACCTTCGTCCGTCACGTCCATAACCGCACGGTCCGTGATGATGCGGTCGACAACGCCTTTTCCTGTCAGCGGCAGTTTACATTCCTTCAAAATCTTCGGATCGCCATGTTTGTTGACGTGATCCATGATAATGACGACCTTTTTCGATCCGTGTACGATGTCCATCGCACCACCCATGCCTTTAATCATTTTTCCTGGAATCATCCAGTTGGCAAGATCGCCGTTTTCTGCCACTTCCATACCGCCTAAAATCGCTAAGTCGAGGTGCTCGCCACGGATCATGGCAAACGATTCCGAACTGTCACAGTAAGCGGCACCAACAGACGCCGTTACCGTTTCTTTACCGGCATTAATCAAGTCAGGATCGACTTCATGCTCATAAGGCGAGCGGCCGATGCCAAGAAGACCGTTTTCAGACTGAAGCACGACTTCTTTTTCCGGATGGATGTAGTTCGCCACCATTGTCGGCATACCGATTCCGAGGTTCACATAGTAACCGCTTTCAATTTCCTGTTCAGCTCGTCGGGCAATCATTTCACGGATTGCCGCTTTGTCTTTTTGTACTGCCATTGTTCATCTACCTCCTATTTATGCTTCTTTTCTTACCGTATAACGTTCAATGCGCTTCTCCTGCTGCCCTTCGATGAGCCCTTGCACGTAAATACCCGGTGTATGAATGGCGTCTGCTTCGAGTTCACCCGGTTCAACGAGTTCCTCGACTTCTGCAATCGTTACTGCACCAGCAGCTGCCATCATCGGGTTGAAATTGCGGGCCGTTTTGTTGTAGACGAGATTTCCGTGACGGTCCCCTCTAAATGCTCGGACAAGACTGAAGTCTGCCGTCAACCCTTCTTGTAAAAGGTATTCCTTACCATTGAAAGTGCGTACCTCTTTGCCTTCCGCGATCGGCGTACCGACTCCTGCTGGTGTGTAAAAGGCCGGGATACCAGCTCCACCTGCACGGATTTTCTCCGCTAACGTTCCTTGAGGCGTAAGTTCGACTTCAAGCTCACCCGCGAGTACCTGGCGTTCAAATTCCTTGTTTTCCCCGACGTACGAGCCAATCATTTTATCGATCTGTTTATTTTTCAAAAGTAGTCCAAGACCCCAATCGTCGACCCCGCAGTTATTAGAGATGACGGTCAAATGCTTCACGTTCGATTCGACGAGGGCGAGAATCAAGTTCTCCGGAATTCCGACAAGCCCGAATCCTCCTACCATAATTGTTGAATGATCCTTTATATCTTTCACAGCTTCATGAAATGATGAATAAATTTGTTTCATGAGTCTTCACACTCCCTTCACCCTTTTACATGCAAGTTTCATGCCAACTTAACGGTATTGCTGCATCAAGGATTTTGAATCTTTTGTGAAATGTTTTTTACGGATTTCTGGAATTTGGCGCAAGCAGTTAATGAAAACCCTTACATAACCGTATAAAAAGAACCATTCCAGAATTCCGGAATAGATTCCTGAATTTTGGAATGGTTAGAGGTTGTATTTTTTTACTTTGTCATAAAGAGAGGATTTTCCGATGCCGAGCCGCTTCGCAGCCAAACTTTTATCACCATCCGCCTCTTTCAACACTTTTTGAATGGCTTGTTTTTCGGTCTGCTCGACGATTTGTTTCAGCGTTTCCGCCTCCGGAACAGGGGCGGATTCCTTTTGAAGATGTGCAGGAAGGTCCTCATATTGAACCGTTTCCCCGTCGGTCATATGCACCGCTGACTCAATAACGTTTTCAAGCTCACGGACATTGCCCGGCCAGTGGTATTTGTAAAAGACGTCCTCGACCGCTTTCGAAAACTCCTCCACACGTTTCCCCGTACGGTCGGACACCTTTTGCAATAAATATTTGGAAAGGATTTTGATATCCCCGCGTCTTGTCCGGAGAGGAGGAATATCAATCTGGACGACATTGATTCGGTAAAAGAGGTCCTCACGGAAACGCTGGTCCTGAATCATTTCCTCCAGCGACTGGTTGGTCGCGGCGATAATTCGTACATCCACTTCTTGCGGGTGAACCGCGCCGACCGCTTCGATTTCCCCTTCCTGGAGAGCGCGCAAGATTTTCACCTGCGCTCTTAGAGGCATGTCTCCGATTTCATCAAGAAAAAGCGTACCGCCATGGGCGAGCTGGAATTTCCCAGGCTTCCCGCCTTTTTTCGCACCCGTAAACGCCCCATCCTGATAGCCAAACAGCTCGGCTTCGATGAGATCCTCAGGGATGGCTGCACAGTTCACCTTCACAAAAGGCTTTGTGCTCCGCTCACTGAGGTGATGGATGCTGTGAGCGAACAACTCTTTCCCTGTGCCGCTCTCGCCGCGCAAAAGAACAGAAACATCGCTATGCGCCGTTTTGCGTATTTTTTCCTTTAACTGAAGAACGTCCGGGGAGCTCGTAATGATGTCATGCAGGGAGTACTTTGCCCCGTTTTGCTGCTGCATTTGATTACGGTAGGTTTCAAGCTCAAGAAGCAGGTCCTTGATATGGGTGTTCATAATTTTCCATTCATCCGTGTCACGGAAAAGAACCATACCCAGCGCACCAATCACCTCACCGTTTTCCCAGAGTGGGATACGATGGGCAATCATATAATCGCCTCGGATTTGCTGGAGGTCGGCCATTTCCTCTTCTCCCGTGTCCGCAACGATATGCATGCGTGTATTTTCAATAACGTCCGTCACATGTTTTCCTTTCACCGTTGTTTGATCCACATCAATGAAGCGACAGTAACTTTCATTCATGTAAGAAATACAGCCCTCCCGATCGACAACGACAATACAATGTTCCACATTTCCAAACAACGTCTCAAGTACTTGATTCCGGTAATCCTCAAGCATGGAAAGCATCCCATACCCTCCTCTTTCTTCCTATTTAATATGATAGCGTTTACAAACTCATTTATTAAAAGTCTATCAGAAGACCCCCACACATACTAGATACAACCTAAAAAATACCGTACCAGGTCATCCATATTCTGGATGACCTGGTACGGTAAATATTGTAAGTCTGTTATTCTTCTTTCATATCAATGCCCTGATAAGACTCAAGCATATGGATGCGTTCCATCATTGTCGGATGTCCGTAGCGTAAATATTTGACGAGCGCAGGCGGGTGGACGTCGCTCAACCCGTTCACCGTAAGCTCCTGGAACGATCCAATCGCCCCATCCGGATCCTGGGTCATTTCAATCGCGTACTGGTCGGCATCTGTTTCGGCATTCCTTGAAATGGCAAGCTCCACTGGACTTGATAAAAACGAAAGCATCGTCAGGATGAGGAAAAACATCGGCAGACTGGCGATATCCGATACTTTTGTGAAGCCGAGCCTTTCTCCCCATCTACGCGTTGCATACCGCAATAAATGATAGGTGAAGAAAAGTCCAAAGAACGTTGCGACAATAACACCAGCTAAATTCCAATACAAGTGATTCATGACGTAATGACCGATTTCATGCGCCATTATAAACAGCACCTCATTTTCCTGAAGGCGGTTCAGTGTCGTATCCCACAACACGATGCGCAAATTCGAACCTATGCCGTTCACATAGGCATTCATGCTGTTCGTCTTTTCGGACATATTCACTTCATACACCCGCTCAGCAGGAACGTCTGCTTCATCCGCAAGCGCGAGAATTTTTTCTTCCAGCTGCTTGTCTTGAAGCTCAGTGAAGTCGTTGTAAAGCGGATCGATGACGACCGGCTGTAAGTACATCATGAAAAATAAAAATGGGATCATGAGCACCCAGGCAATCAGCCACCAGCGTTTTTCGAACTTTTTCATAAGGAAATATAGGACGGTGATGAGAAGCGCCATGATGATGAACCCGATCCAAAATCCGACCAGCTCATCACGCATCCAGCTGGAAAAGCTTTGTGTGGAAATGCCATATTCTACAGACAGCCACCGTCTCGCATAATCCAACGGAAATAAAAGAATCGTCGTCAACGTTTGCAGCAGTAAAACGAAGATTGGAATTTGAATGATGCGGAAACGGGAAATCTGCTTGCCGAAATTTTTAAAAACGACCGAGGCACCAAAAATCATCACACCAAGATAGATGATCCATTCGAGCGGCTCCCCGAGAAAAGATAAGAAGTTCTGATACCGCGAATACTCCTGGCTCAGCTCCAGTTCCTTTTCCGTCATGAACGTCGCGGGATCCGCGGCCGTTCCTTCATACGCTGGCGGAACTCCTACATCTGTCCACTGAAAGAAATAAAGGCCTAACAAAAGACCATAAATGGCATACAACACGAGCGTCCAAGTGATGAACTTTTTCTTCACTTCCCCACCTCCGAAAAATAGGACTCGTACCATTGTACGAGCCTATGTGAATGACTAGAACCCTCTTACCCTTTCACAACGAGATGCGATGTTTCACATGGAACATTCGTTAATGCTTTTCTGAGAAAAGGTGGTCGTACTTCGATTTTCTCCATATCTTCTAAGGGGATCCATTGATAGATCAGCCGCTCCCCTTCAAGTCCTTGGAAAGGTCCTTCTCTAAATGTCGGTTCCTTTGTGTTTAATAAATAGTAGAAAGCCACCTCATGCATATCATCCCCTCGGTGTTCAAAAAACGTCTCCGCCATCCAAACGGTTCGTTCCACCTCTACGGCATAGCCAAGCTCCTCTTTCATCTCCCGCATAATCGTATCTTCAGAAGCTTCTCCCAGTTCAATGCCTCCACCTGGCAGCGCCCAATACGAATCATTCACCTGTTTATGTAAAAGCACATGATCGTTTTCTATCAGTATCCCTGCCGCTCTATAGTTGAACCGCTGCCCATCCACCTTAAACCGAACATCCCTCGCCATCCAATCACCTCCTAAAATTCTCATACCCTATAAACTACCACACCCAAAAACCAAACTCCTGCATCGATTGATTAACATATCCAAATATTGTTGTACCAGGTCATACATATATTGGTAAAAAGAACAACAAAAAACCGGACCATGATGGTGGTCCGGTTTTTGCCTTGATCCTTTTACCATATCTGTTCAACATATTCTGGGTGGTCGATGAATGGATTTCGATTTCCCTGGTAATCATTAAAAATGACTTCATTTCGGTTTCGTTCAAAGTCGTCAACGGGGTCCTGCGCATGCCATTCCTTCAGCACGGAAAGCCTTCCTAAGTATGGACCGCTCGTCCCTACATAATCGGCAATTTCTAAATCCAATTCTCCCTGATCCCCTTCATAACGGACGGCCATATAGAAAATCATTCGGGCGACGTCCCCTTTTACCGCGTCGCGAGGTTCCCAGGAATCTCCGTCATAATAAGTGCCCGGCGCTTCGTAAAAAGCAGATCCCCCTTCATCAAAATCCAGATTCCCGCGAGCCGAATTGACTGTTACATCTGTAGGACGAAGATGGTGGATATCTGTACCTGCACCCATCGACGTTCCGAAATCCCCATGTGACTTCGCCCATACGTGCTCACGGTTCCAGTCATCGACATAACCACCGTTGTCATACTTGCTGTAGGACTTTCCGGAGTATAAAAGCAATACATTGTTCGAGTTTGATGGATCTTCATCTGTATGACGCAGCGCATCCCAGACGTTGGAATAAGAAAGCTCGGTATGGTCATCAATGATCTCATGCAGCGATTGTTTCAATGCATAACCGGACAAACCTTCCGCATCTTGATAGTAGCTGCCTGTGTATGTACTTCCATCGTCATCACCGCTTCCGCCATCATCCGTAGAAACTTTGGATAACGATGTCACATATTCAATTCCCTGGTGAGCGAAATAATCATCCCTCGTACCATCTATTCTAATTTTCCTCCCCATCAGCCCCGGGTTGTTTTGCAGGCCGTATTCACGACGATATTCTGAATCCAACTTCACAAAAATCATGTCGTCCACCTGAGTTTCGGAAGCATCATCCGCTACTGCTAGAGCATAATCACTCGTGAAATTGCTCTGCTCAACCGTATCAATGCCTACAGGAACCCCTACAATATACCCTTCTACCGCTACATCTGTTCCATTCGGTGTGTACAAAGCATCGCCTACGGTTATCGTTCCAGCAGCCTGAACACCATGGGCAGATAAAATAAAGACAAGACTAAAAACGAAAACAACCATCCTTTTCAAATCAAACACTCCCTTGATAGAAATGAGACCTTCGCCTACCTCTTCCATGCCGGGTCGTAATTTCCTTCAGCTAACCACAAAATTAATACAAACCTCACAGGCCTTTTACGCTGCGTATATAATAATTCCAAAATATGTATGACCTGGTACAACAAAAAAAGGAAAATTATTTTGTGAAATACTGAACAAAGGGGTTGTTTTTCTAAATGAACCGTTTTATAATAAAAACATATTGAACATGTGAAATGTTTCACATGTACTTTCAAGGAGGATCTACCATGAAAATTGCTGTTATTGGAAGCACTCACGCAGGTACCGCTGCGGTTACAAATATGGCGAAACTTTACCCTGAAGCAGACATTACGGTTTATGAACGAAATGACAATGTATCCTTTTTATCTTGTGGTTTAGCGTTATACGTCGGTGGAGTCGTCAATGATCCGCAGGGGCTGTTTTATTCTTCCCCTCAAGAGCTGCAAAACCTTGGTGTGACGATGAAGATGCAGCATGACGTGGAACACATTGATACAGTCAGAAGAACGATTGAAGCTACAAACCTTGTCACAGGTAAAAAAATTCACGACACGTACGATAAGCTCATCATGACGACAGGTTCCTGGCCGGTCACCCCTCCCATCGAAGGTATCGGGCTTGATAACATCTTGCTTGCGAAAAACTACCACCAGGCAAACACCATCATCGAGCGTGCGAAAGACGCGCAAAAGGTGACGGTCGTCGGCGCCGGATATATCGGGGTCGAGATTGTTGAAGCTTTTGAAAAAGCAGGCAAAGACGTGACACTCATCGATGGTGCAGGTCGAATCTTGAATAAATATTTAGATGAAGAGTTCACCACTATGGTTGAAAATGATTTCAAAGCACGCGGCATTGAGCTAGCTATGAACGAAACAGTCCAGCATTTTGAAGGAACCAACGGATCTGTTTCTACCGTCACAACAAACAGTGGAACGTACGAAACGGACCTTGTCATCCTTTGCGTCGGCTTCCGTCCAAACACGGATTTATTAAAAGGAAAAGTCGATATGCTTGATAACGGCGCGATTAAAGTCAATGAATATATGCAAACGAGTGACCCTGAAATTTTCGCTGCGGGTGACTGTTGTGCCGTTCCTTACAATCCGACAGGCGGACACATGTATATTCCACTTGCAACGAATGCCGTCCGTATGGGGACATTAGCCGCCCGCAATTTAATCGAACCGACGATGAAACACGTCGGAACACAAGGCACATCCGGACTTCACATTTTCGATCTAAACATGGCTTCCACTGGACTTACGGAAACATCTGCTCAACTTTTAGGCATTCATGTGAAAAACATCACAATCGAAGACACTCATCGCCCAGCGTTTATGCCGACAGCAGAAAAAGTGATGCTGAAAGTAACGATCAACCCTGATTCCCGCCGCATCCTTGGTGCACAAGTCATTTCCAAAGCGGACGTGACACAATCCATCAACACGATGAGCGTGTGCATTCAAACAGGCATGACGATCGACGAACTAGCGTACACGGATTTCTTTTTCCAGCCCCACTTCAACCAACCGTGGAACTTCCTGAACAAAGCTGGTCTTGAAGCACAGTCCCAGGAGTCACAACGACTACCTGAACTTGTATAATAAATGACCCCCATGGATGAATCCATGGGGGTTTGACTATTTTCGCTTATCCAATTCTTTTCTATATCGTTTCATCCTTCTCAAATCCTTGCCAAGCTCATCCAGCGGAATACCATCAACAAAAGAATCCTTGAACAACATGTCAGCAAATTTTTCGTCATTGATCGACGGACCTCGTCTGACTTGATTTGCTCGGATGTCCGCTATGAACGCCACCTCCATGGGTTATTTCCTATCTATACCCTATTCATGAAAAGATAATCCTAATACTGATAACGGGAAATGATCACATCAATGACCTGGTCTATGTCTCTTTCACTCACATCATAATTTGTGACAAACCTGACTGTAGTCGGGCCGAAGGGCACCGCAAGAATGCCGTCTCCTTCGAGTTTATGTAAAAAGGATTCGGCCGTCTCTCCCAGTCCATCCACATGAACGAGCACGATATTCGTTTCCACTTTTTCAATCTTCAGCCCTACTACATGCTGAAGGCCGTTCGCCAGCTGCCTTGCATGCGCGTGGTCCTCCGCTAGCCGGTCCACCATCTCGGTCAAGGCCACATACGCAGGTGCAGCAACCATCCCGACTTGGCGCAACCCGCCGCCGAGACGCTTTCTCCATTTTCGCGCTTTTTTGATAAAATCATAGGAACCGGCAATGATTGATCCTACCGGTGCTCCCAACCCTTTCGACAAACACACCTGCACCGTATCGGTTTGATCAGCGTACCGGTGCAATGAAATTCCTGAGGCGACAGATGCATTGAACAAGCGTGCACCATCGAGATGGACGGGTATCCCTTCTTCTCTCGCCACTTCATAAATCGCCTGCATATTTTCAAGCGGCACGACAACGCCCCCCGCTTTGTTATGCGTGTTCTCGAGGCAGATCAAGCTCGTTTCCGGAAAATGAATGTCGTCCGGCCGAATCGCGGCCTTCACATCTTCAGGATCCATCACCCCACGTGTCCCTTGAATCGTCCGTGGCTGCACCCCAGCAAGTGCCGACATCGACGCACCTTCATATAGAAAAAGGTGGGCGTTCGCTTCCAGAAGCACTTCATCCCCAGGGCTGCAGTGGGTCAAAACGGCAATCTGGTTTCCCTGTGTTCCACTGGTCACAAACAATGCCGCCTCTTTCCCGAGCATTTCCGCCGCCTTGTCTTCAAGCTTTTTCACAGTAGGATCTTCTTCATACACATCATCCCCGACATCTGCTTCAAACGCTGCCTGACGCATCGCCATCGTCGGTTTGGTTACGGTATCACTTCTTAAATCAATCATAAGTACCCCTCCTTTTTTTCTATTGTACGTAAATTCTTCAGCGTTTGGAAAGCAATAGCGGTGGTGGCGGATACTAAAATATCGTTGTCGAATTCTCAAGTAGTTTTGTCGAATACTAAATTTACGCTGTCGAATTCTTAAATAGTTTTGTCGAATACTAAATTTATGCTGTCGAATTCCTTAATAACTTTTTCCTCTTGTACTAAAACGCTTGCAAGTGAGATACTCTTTTTCATGGTCATATGTTAAAGAAAGAAAGGATCTTACCCATGGAACAACTAACCAACGTATTCATAGAGATTAATAGCTTTTTATGGGGACCAGTCATGCTGATTTTCCTGCTTGGGACCGGCGTATGGCTGACATTTCAACTGCGCTTCATTCAGGTCCGCTCCCTTGGACAAGGATTCAAGCAGACGTTCGCACCCCTTTTCAAAAAAGAAAAAACAGAAGGCATCCACTCCTTCAAGGCGCTTGCGACCTCAATATCCGCCCAAGTCGGGACAGGAAACCTCGCTGGTGTCGCCACCGCCATCGCAGCTGGCGGTCCCGGGGCGATTTTCTGGATGTGGATCAGCTCCTTCTTCGGGATGGCAACGATTTTCGCAGAAGCCGTTCTCGCTCAGCTTTATAAAGTGAAAAAAGGAGACCAGGTCCACGGCGGTCCTGCGTATTACATCCGGGACGGGCTTGGCAGCAAGTGGCTCGCCGGATTCTTCGCCATTGCCATCATCATCGCTCTTGGATTTGTCGGAAATATGGTCCAGTCCAATGCGATTACGACCGCGATGAACGAAGCGATGGGATCAAGTTCCACAACGATTAACCTCGGCTTAGGAGTTGCCGTCGCCTTTTTCATCGGTCTCATTCTATTCGGAGGCATTACTCGGATTTCGTCCTTTGCAGGAAATGTCGTCCCTGTCATGGCCTTGCTCTATATCATTGGAAGCCTCATCATTATGGTGAACTTCTGGGACCAGGTTCTTCCGACACTGCAGCTCATCGTCCAAGCCGCTATCAGTCCTGAGGCAGCTGGCGGTGGTGTCCTCGGTGCCACAATCAAAGAAGCGATTCGCTACGGAATTGCACGCGGGCTCTTTTCAAATGAAGCCGGCATGGGATCGACTCCACATGCCCATGCGATCGCAAACGTCAAGCGCCCTTCCCATCAGGGACTCGTCGCGATGGTCGGTGTTTTCATCGATACCGTCATCATCTGTACTCTGACCGCCATGGTTATTTTGACTACAGATGCCCATCAAACAGACCTTCAGGGTAGTGCGATTACACAAGAAGGGTTTGCACGCGGACTCGGAGAATTCGGCATTCCATTCATCGCCATCTGCCTCTTATTCTTTGCCTTCACAACGATCCTCGGATGGGCTTATTTCGGGGAAGTGAACGTGAAGTTTTTGTTCGGTGAAAAAGGAGTTCCTTTATACCGTGGCATAGTGTTGATTTTCATTGTGGCAGGTTCGCTTGTCCAAGTGGATTTTGTGTGGCAGATGGCCGACACGTTCAATGCGCTTATGGTACTGCCGAACTTGATTGCCATTCTTGCTTTAACTAAAATCATTAAGAAAACATGGCAACAAGATCAACTTGACTAAAAAGACCGGCGACAGCCGGTCTTTTTTTGTAAACATCTAGTAAAAAAGGAGGGGAGGAGCTTCAGGAAAGCGTATATATAGGAGGAGGTCTTGAAAGGAGCGATCGCTATGTTATTATTTTCAATCATGCTTACCATCCATATTATCGCCGGATTCAGCGCTCTCGCCGTCTTTTGGATTCCCCTTGTAACGAAAAAAGGCGGAAACATCCACAGAAAAGTCGGCTGGGTTTACGTCACGGCCATGTACACCGTAGCAGCAACAGCTCTCTATATGGGAATTTATCGCATATTTTTCGATTATACGGTACCAGAAGCTCGAGCTTTTTCCTTTTTTCTGCTTTTCATCGCTACACTAAGTGGGGCAACGGCATGGATGGGCATCCGCGTACTGCGTTTTAAACGACGGACAGAAAAACACCGCAACGTTTACGACCTGGGAATTTCATGTTTGCTTATCCTAATGTCAGCCATCACTATGGTGGTCGGATGGATGTACGACTTTCCATTGCTTCAATACTTCCCCATCTTAGGGATCATTCTTGGCGGGGGACAATTGTATTACTGGCTGACCCCACCCCAAAATAAAATGCACTGGTATTTTGAGCACTACGGAAATTTAATTGGCTGTTCGATTGCGACTCTTACCGCCTTTACCGTCTTTGGTGCTCCACGTCTGTTGAATATATCCAGCACCAGCATCTGGTTGTGGTTGCTGCCCACCGTCGTTTTGACCCCATTGATTTACGTGTTCAATTGGTACTACCGCAAGAAATTCAAGATTCAGAAAGTGAAGAAACAGAGCGCTTAAAAGAATTCTCGATTATCGTTACCATTAGACAATTTTTGATGGGATCAAACAATGAAAAACAATAAGAAATGTTGGGGAGAACCCTGTTTACATTTATACACATGTGGAAAATATAGACTAACGAAAATAGTTACCCACAATTGTCCACAGACTTATGCACAAACCTTGTAAATTTTCTGATATTCACAGGTTCCCCCTGAATATAAACAGGTTATCCACGGAATTTATCCACATATACACAATCGACAAATCTATATGGTGGCGAACATATTTTCTACTACCATATATGACACTTATCCAGAATACTATTCACACCCTGTGGATAACATTGGAGTGAATTTCGTAGAATTATAGCGAAATTTGACAGTGAAAAAGAGTATCCATGATTGGATACTCTTTTTGTGTGGGTTACTCTTGAGATCCCAGCGTCAGAGTGGTTGTCGCTTGCTCACCATCTCGATAATACGTGATTTCCATCTCATCCCCCGGGTCTTTTTCATTGTACAAGTACTTACGTAAGTCGATGATGTCCCGTACGGATTCTCCATCAAGGGCGGTGATGACATCCAATGGCTCAAGACCTGCTTTAGCAGCTGGAGACATTTGACGAATGCTGCGGATATACAATCCACCGTCTACATCTTGTGGGAGGTTCAACGTATTGCTCCATTCAGACGTCGGTACCTCATTCAGCCCATAGGCTTCAATACCAATGTACGGACGATTCACCTGGCCGTATTGTTCCAATTCATCAATGATTGGCTTGGCTGAATCAATCGGTATAGCAAAACCGATGCCTTCGACGGCAGACTGAGCAATTTTCATCGAGTTAATTCCAATCAATTGACCATCAATGTTAATAAGTGCACCACCACTGTTTCCAGGGTTTATGGCTGCATCCGTCTGAATGACTTCTGCCTGCCAGTCTTCCATCCCATCTCCATTGAAGTCCTGAGGAATCGCCCGCTCCTTACCACTGATGATTCCTTGAGTGACTGAGCCTGCGAAACTGAGACCAAGCGGATTGCCGATAGCGATGGCCGGTTCACCCACCTTCAAGTTCTCTGAAGTGCCGAGCTCAGCGACTTGTTCGACTTGATCGGCCGGCATTTTCAAAACGGCCAGATCGGTAAATAAATCTCCTCCGATCAGTTGGGCTTTGACCCTTGTTTCATCAGCAAGGACGACTTCAATTTCACTTGCCCCTTCAATGACGTGGTTGTTCGTCACGACATAAGCGGTTCCGTCTTCCTTTTTATAAATAACACCGGATCCTACTCCTGCCTGTTGGGCGGAGTCACCTTCCTGCTGCCAAAAATCCTGGCGTGTCTGCAAGTTGACCACTCCGACAACGGAAGGAGTTACTTTTTCAACCACATCGGTGATTTGCGTATTTACATCAAGCTCGACATTTTTAGTCGTTCCACCTGTCAGCTCCTGATCATCTTCAACTAGTCCACTTTCATCCTCAGGGATGGTCATATCATAGGGAAGCAGCTCGGTTTGTACCAAAGCAGGCAAAGCCAATAAGACAAGAACAGCTCCTAAAATACCTCCGACAATCGTCGGCATCACCCACCGTCTGCGCTGCTGTTTCTGCTGACGGGTAGGGGAATGATCATCATAATAACCCACGCCTCTTTCACCTTACCTTTCTTACGCTCTCCGTAAATTTCTAAGGTACTGTTTCCTTATTCTTTACCATTTAAAACCTTTTAAACCTCAAAGATTGGTGTGGCTTCCTGTGGGTCCGTATCATGCAATTCAATGTGGCGGCCCACTTCAAATCCGCGCTCTTCTAAAACATTTTTAACAGACATATGGGCAAGGTCTTTCATATTGTTATCCAGACTCAAATGCGCAAGGTAGATTCTTTTCGTCTGGTCCGTAATGATATCGGTGAGGGCCAGGGCACAATCCTCATTGGAAACGTGTCCGGAATCCCCTAATATGCGTCGTTTCACATTCCATGGGTAGCGTCCCATTCGAAGCATGCTCACATCATGATTCGATTCGAAAATGTAGGCGTCAGCACCTTCGACTGTCTTTTTTATCCGTTCAGATACATAGCCAAGATCGGTAACGAGGGCGATCTTCTTCCCGTCCTTATGGAACGTATAAAACATAGGATCTGCCGCGTCATGAGAAACGGCAAAGGATTCTACATCCAGACCCCCGAATGTCTTCGTCTCCTCCATAGAAAAGTGGAATTTCTGATCGATGGGAAGTTTGCCGATTTGCCCTTCCATCGCATTCCAAGTTTTTTCATTTGCGTAGATAGGAAGGTTGTAGCGTCTTGCCATGATGCCAAGACCTTTGATGTGATCACTATGCTCATGAGTGACAAGGATTCGTGATAAGGATTGTGGGTCGATGTTCACTTGATCAAGCAAACCTTCCATTTTCTTACCACTCAAGCCAGCATCCACTAATATTCTCTCATCTCCCGATTCAATATAGAATGCGTTCCCCGTACTGCCTGAAGCAAGTACACTAAATCTCATGCTCATTCCATACACTCCATCTAATTGGTTTCTCTATTTTCATTTGCTGCCGTTTGCTCTTCTTCCGCACTTTTTAAGCCATACTCACTTTTAACATCTGAGATAAATGATTCTTCGTTGATATATTCAATGATTGTCCCGTCCAAGGTGTAGAGAAAATGATTGCGGTCTCCGTTGACCGTCACTTTCCATGTTGATGCGAACACTTGCGTCTCATTTTCTTCCCCCGCAGGCAGACTGTAACTCGTATGATAGCCAATATCCATCGATGTAATTTCATCTCCCGACTCAATAAGACCGTTATTCAACAAAATACGAATGGCACTTAAAGGTTCGATGGTGATTTCCGTGTCATCGGAGGGCCCTGAGTATTCCCCATCTTCAAAGGATAGTAAGGTTGCGACATATCCAGTCATTTCACCATCAACGATATTCACCAGCAAATATCCGTTATTGTTAAAATAAACCGTCTTATTGTTTTTTGCCTGGAAAAAGAGAGCCGCACCCGCCTCTTCATTCCAACCCCAGTAGGAATAACGGGAAGCAAAAGGGACGACATCAGCGACAACGCTCTGGATCGTATCTTCCGTCACTTCTATCGGCTCATCAAAAGTGACTTGCAATACCTGACCGTCTTCTTTGAGCTCAACCTCTTTATCACTCTCATCCATATCTTCAATCTGACTCATCACATCATCAGGAAACGTATGCACACTTTCCGATTCAATCGGTGTAGCTTCTGGCAATTCCTCCGGGATCGCATCCTCCGAAATGGAAATGTCGTTCGCTTCCAGTTCGGTTTCAATACTTTCAGCAACGGTGGAAATCTGCCCCACTTCATCCTCCGCTTGCTTGCTTAACAATTGCTGCAGCAGGAAAAGGTCGAGGATTAAGAAACTGATGATAAATAATGTTTTAATTTGACCCCACTGCATGTTTTACCTCCTCGTCACGAAACCTCTGCATTTTGGGACCTTTCTTCTGGATATACTTTCGTCCAACCGCTGTTTGTCAACATATACCACTCAGGAATCAAGCTGTACACCAACTCGCTCCTTTGTTCTTCAAGCGTGTACATAATCTCTAAATCCCTGATTCTGGACGTTTCCAACTCACCTTCTTGTTGGAGATCCAAAAGGACTTCCTCACCGGACAAGAGGTTCGTTTGGCTTTCGTTGATGCTGCTGTATTGGACGAGCGGGCGGTCATATTCCTGAATCTGTCCTTGCTGATAACTTAACTGGATGCTCGCCAACTTATAAGTATCGACGTTCTCCAGCACTGGCCGGTCATTAAAGTAAAGGCGGTAACGAACTTCATCCCGACCACTCAAAATCGAGTTCAGACGATAGTCATCCGTCCACCCCAAATGACTATTGATATCCTCCATACTTTGGACAAACAATTCATATTCCGTCAAGTTCTTCTGGTTTGCTGAGTTGGGAATCGTCAAATCATATTCCATTCTCTTATCATACTGCGTCAATCTTCGCTGGAATGTTTTGGTGATATTTTCCCCGCTATTCGTCCGTGACTTGAACACTCGCGTATTCGAAGGAAAAATATCATTCTGAATCGGTTTTACATTTACAGCTCCTGTTTGCAGCACATATTCTGATATACTGACAGGATTTTTAGGTACGTAAATGTGAGAAGCATTCGTTCCATCTTCGGGGTCGATCCGCAGGACATCAGCCACACGCGACATTTCCACCAATTCATCTTTATTGTCGACTTCCTGTATGGCACGTTCTCCAGAAGCTGCACTGATATCTGCCTGAAGTGTAATTTCGCTTCCTTCAGCATCACTATTTACGAACCACAAGTCATATGAAGCACTTGAAGCAGCACTTCCCTCTTGGGAATGACGCAATAGGAATATCCGATTGAAGTTGGCTTGCAGCCCCTCCATTGGAATACTCTCGTTCACTTGAAAGATATCACTGATCACCTGTATAGGCAGATGCGCAGGAAAAATGATTTCCACAATTTCGCTATGGTTATCGACATTGATCGTTCTTGGACTCGTATCAAGGTTGGATAAGTTCCACTGCTGCATCTGTTTTTGGTAAAAAGCTGTTCGATCAATATTATCTTTGAATGTAAAAAATGAATTTTGCTCATGAAAAACGACCTTATCAGGAGGAACCAGGTTCGGAATAGCCCGTTCTGATCCTATTTCTTCTAATTTCGTATCTTCAATGAACACATCCTCTTCCAACGTTTCATTTACGGGCTGATACGTCCAAAGAGCTACCGTCAACACTAAGCTGAAGGCGATGAGAATCACCAAAGTGACAGACTTCATGGTTTCTTTTTTCATGACTGTCCCCTCCGCTTCTGACTCATGAGCGGTAAAGTAAAGTGGACAGTCGTGCCCTTACCTTCACGACTTTCCGCCCATATTTTTCCATGATGAGCTTCAATCATTTCCCGGGCAATAGCAAGGCCCAGTCCGGTTCCTCCCATTTCTCTCGCACGGGATTTATCGACACGATAAAAACGATCAAAGATTTTATCAACGGTGTCTGGAGGCATTCCAATCCCTTCATCGGTAATGCTTACCCGCAGCTGTTTCTTCGTGGAATGGGCGCTAAACCGTATGCTCCCACCCTCCGGAGAATATTTAATGGCATTGGAGATGATGTTATCCAGCACTTGTGTGATTTTATCCTTGTCCATCCACACATACATGTTTTTGTTGGACAAGTTGCGGACAAACTCTACTTTTTCATTCTTATTCATTTCAAAACGATCGATCACATGGTCAAAAAAGCTGACGAACTCAACACGATCTTTCATCAGGCTTGTTTCTTTATGATCCATTTTCGTTAACTGTAAAAGATCGTTCACTAAACGAATCATACGGTCCGTCTCGTTTTGGGTCACATCGAGGAATCTTGGTGCGATATCCGGATCCTGCCATGCCCCATCGTTCAATGCTTCTATATAACTCCGCATCGTCGTCAACGGGGTACGTAGTTCGTGTGAGACATTTGAAACAAACTCTCTTCTTTCTTTTTCCACACGCTGCTGCTCGGTCACATCACTAATGACCGTGATGAAACCATTCATGTCATGGTTTTCATCTTCAACCACAGAAAAGTTGGCTTTAAGCAGAAGGTGGTTATCTTCACTGCTTAAATCAATGATCATAGACCCTGCTTCTTCCACCTCTGAGATATTTTCAACTTGATCGTTCAAGTCAAGAACATCCACAAGGGATTGTCCCTGGACCTCCTCAAATGTCTGTCCAATTAGTCTCGAGGCTGGTGCATTCATTAGTGTGATGGCACCGAGCCGGTCTGTCGCAATGACACCATCCGACATATTCGAAAGCACAGAGCTCAACTTCCGGCGCTCGCCTTCTGTCGTCGCAGTAGCCAGCTTCAATTTATCATTCAAATCATTAAAGGTATGGCCTAACTGTCCGATTTCGTCATTTCCTTTTACATCGACCTTCTGGGAGAAGTCCCCTGTCGCCATAACTTGTGCCTGTCGTTTCATTTCTGTCAGAGGTTTCGTGATGGTCCTCGCCACCAAAATCCCGAGCAAAGCCGTAACCGTAATAGCTAAGACCGTCCCTTTGGCGAAAATACTGATGATTTCCCCAAGTTGTTCATAAATATCATTCATATAAACTTCATAATAAAGAGCCCCAACAATCTCTTCTCCGGACTCATCCGTAATCGGGTTTGTACCACGGAACAGCCGGTTGTTGGTCCCTTCTTCCCGCCAAGGTTTAGGTTCTGTGGCCTCCCCAAACAAGAACACCTTCGTAATGGCGGTGTCCGTCACTTTTTTACCGATGGGAGACTGGTCGCTCGTCGTCGTAGCCGCAAGCACCTTTTGGTTGTTGTCTACAACCCAGAGTTTTCCAATATCGGTGTTATCATCACTAAAATCATTAATAAGGCTTTGTAGATCATTATTCAAAGGCAGCGAATCTTCTCCCCGCTCTGTATTGAACGCATTTTGCAAACTGTAGGTTAAAGAATTCAGCTGTCCTTCAATGGAATTCGTAAAGTTGGTTTCCAACTGCTCTTCCAATCGATCGACAAAATAGACACCAATGACTTGGATGCCCAATAACAATAACAAAATGTATACAAGAATCAGCTTCAGCCTAACAGACTGAAAGAAACCTACTTCTTTCATAAAGGCTTAATCCTGTTCTGGGTTTCTCAAATAATACCCAACCCCACGACGGGTAACAATCCACATTGGGTTACTAGGATTCTCTTCAATTTTTTCCCGCAAACGTCTTACCGTTACATCGACGGTACGGACGTCCCCATAATAGTCATAGCCCCAAACGGTTTCAAGCAAATGTTCACGAGTCATGACTTGTCCGATATGACGAGCAAGATAGTGAAGAAGTTCAAACTCACGATGAGTCAATTCAATATGATTCCCGTCACGAGTCACCGTATAAGCATCCGGGTGAATCGCCAGACGGCCGATTTCAATATCCTTCGTCTGCTGTGCACTGTCTTCAGGCTCCTGCTGTTGACGACGCAAGTTCGCCTTCACGCGGGCAATCAATTCGCGGTTGCTGAAAGGCTTGGTCACATAGTCATCTGCACCCATTTCCAGTCCAAGTACTTTATCAATCTCTGCATCTTTTGCCGTCAACATAATGATCGGCATATTATGACGCTTCCTCACTTCACGGCAGACTTCATTACCGTCTTTGTTCGGTAGCATAATATCAAGGAGAATCAATTCCGGCTCTTCTGCATCTGCTTTCGCAACCGCCTCATCTCCGTCATATGCACATACGACTTCATAACCTTCTTTTTCTAAGTTAAATTTCAATATATCCGCAATGGGTTTCTCGTCATCGACCACTAAAATTTTCTGTGCCATATTCCGTCACATCCTTTTCCTCGTCATCTTTTCTTTCTCTTATTTTAACTTATTTAATGGTAAATGTCTTATTTCACCATAAACCTCTCTCGAAATCAGCCGTTTCACCTATACTTTTATCATGCCTATTTCTTAATCCTCTTACTAAATTTTGCTCCAATCAACCATCACCAGTTTTGATACGTGGCTTAGGGGGAATGAGATAAATGGTTCGCTTTCCTAGGGCGATTTGATAAAGAAAAAACCGCTATGATTGAATCATAGCGGTTAGGGTCAGGGGGACACGTGAGAAAGAGGGTTTTCGAGTGAACCTTCTTTATGGATTTCAAAATGTAGATGTACCCCTGTGGAACGTCCTGTCGTTCCCATAACACCGAGCTTTTCACCTTTTTTAACGGTCTCCCCTTTTTTGACATCAATTGAGGAGAGGTGAGCATAGGTCGTCTCGTATCCATTCCCATGATCGATCACGACTTTATTTCCGAAACTATTTCGATAGCCAGCTTCGACCACTTTGCCGTTATCAGCAGCTTTAATCGTTTTATCAGAAACACCGGCAATGTCAATCCCTTTATGGTATCGCCCCCAGCGTTCTCCCTGCTCACTGGTGATTTCTCCGCCCACAGCCGGCCAAGTGAAATCACCCGTACCTTTAGAAGGGACTTTCTTTGTTCCTTGAAGGGCGATCTTCGTCACAGGTTCTTTGACGACCTCTCTTTCAACCGTCTTTTCTTTTATTTTTTCACCATTTCGGTACGTTCGTTCAATCAAAAGCTCTCTCTTTCCATCTTCCCCTTCTTGCTTCACTTCGGATTCACCTTTAAAAAGTTCATCCGTCTTTTTCATTTGTACTTTATGAGGAACCTGTTCTTCCTTTCGTTCTTTCTCGGTGATTACTACATCCACAAGCGGCTTCTGTGATTTAGCCATCATCCCCATAAATGATGTCGTTTCCGAATGACTGCTTGGGTAAGGACGTCCTTCTTCCACCCTGGACACGGCTTCTTCGACTGTATGAACCTGCGAGAGCATGACCTGATCTTCTTTCATTGTGACAGGAGCCGATAAGCCGACATCCATCACCTTCGTTTCACCGAGGTCCGGCAGCTCTGGAGTACCTTTTTCTAAATTCTCAAGTTCTTCTTCTTCAACGTATTCCTCTTTTACGGTTTCAAGGACTTTTTCTGCCTTCTCTTCACTTGGAAGGTGAGCGACAGGCTCCCCATTGATGTGAAGGCGTACAACGTCTGCGGCAAGGGTCAATTCATTTTGAAGCGAATCCAAAACATTCGAGGATTCGTCTTTCACAGACAAAACTTTCTGCTCCTTGAATGAGACTTCTTCCATATAGGAAAGGTTCAATCCTTCATGATTTTCTTCCGCCTCTTCCATACGCTCGCGTAATTCCGATTTGACCTCTGCTTGATTTTCTACCGTCCCCACATGTTGTTCATCTATATAAACGTGATAGACCGTCGGCAGTGAACTCTCGGCGTAGGCCGTTCCTACACCGACACTTACGACGGAAATCGCTGTGACAGCTAATTTCTTCCACATGATAATGATCCTCCTGATGCACCGTCTAAACTATTCCTAAATTAATCTATCACACGGAATATTTATAAGAAATAGATATTTAAATATGTAAAAAAGATATAATATTCTTACCAAAATTACGAAAGGATAGTCATTTTTTCATATTAAACTATTCATTTTAGTAAATTCCCTCTATTCCATATAAGCTTCCTATGTGGAAGACTCAGTTTCGAGACTTTTGTTGAGTGGATGGGGGCTACGGGGAATGGCTCGCTTTCCGCGGGAGCGCGGTGAGCCTCCTCGGACTGCGTCCTGTGGGGTCTCACCAAGCACTTTTTTCCCGCAGGAGTCTCCCCATTCGCCTCCGCCCCTTTGCCATATGTATCTCGAAACCACATCCGGAATAAACTCCTTTTATGCACATGGTAATTGGAGGGGAATAAACTCCCAAGAACGCTATTCTGCATGTGGTATGGACCGCTTTATGCTTAATAGTAGAAGGTACCCTCCCACAGTAAAAGGGTTCGTTTCTCACATCCATTGAATGGGGTGGTTGGGAAGCTGCGAGACTCCCGTGGGAGAAAGGAGATAGGCGAGATCCCGCAGGACGAAGTCCGAGGAAGCTTGCCACTCCCCCACAGGAAAGCGAGTAGCTTCCCAGCCACCCCTGACGCTCAACCAGGCAACGAACCCCGAAACATCTCGAAATCAAGTCTTCAAGAATACTGCCATATAGTTGGTTAAGATTATTAAGATATAAGAATGATTTTCCATACAAAAAAGCTTACGGAAATATTTCCGTAAGCTTTTTATGGAGTGGCTCGGGACGGAATCGAACCGCCGACACACGGATTTTCAGTCCGTTGCTCTACCGACTGAGCTACCGAGCCATAATAAATAATAAATTCTAATCATGCTTTCGCTCCACATCTTGTTTCGAAGATTATTCGAAGATGTTTGTGCTCGTCACGTTGCAAGGGATTTCGGTGAAGTGTACGCTCCTCGCAAAGCCTACATGGGAGATGATTCGCTGAAGTTTACGGCTTCTCTACCGACTGAGCTACCGAGCCATGGGTATTTTTTTCATTATCTTTCGACGATATAACCTAGTGAGCACATCACATTACGTGTGTATTCGACTACTTCAAATGATATAATGAAAGTGGCGGTCCGGACGGGACTCGAACCCGCGACCTCCTGCGTGACAGGCAGGCATTCTAACCAACTGAACTACCGGACCAATACGGCTTGTTCACCGCAACGATAACTATCGTACCATACAGAATAAACGTAAGCAATAGTAATTTTACTAGAAATATAGATTTTCTCCCTGAATTCTGTTATCAAAAAGAAAGGAGGGTTTGTTTGAAAAAGATTTTCCGCTACGTTGTTTTCGTTCTTATCCTTTTATTTGTCTCAATTATTGGTTTCTTAAAATTGAATCCGCCGCTCACCCATGGTTCGATCGGTACAACAGAAGATAAGCAAACCGTCATTGTTGCACTCGGAAACAAAAGTTTGCTGGGTAGCATCCAAATCACTGATGTGTCCATCAATAACAACCAACAGCCTACAAACATCAAGATGCAGATCAGTGATTCTGAAAAAGGATTCATAATTACCGATACTTACGCGCTTGTGGAAGATGCGTATGCCATCAATGAATATGAAACCATTCCACTCGCCCCGGACACATCGCCACTAGCCTCCAAAGCAATGGCTGCGTCACCTGATACCTCACCAACGACGATCTACGGATTAAGCATCACCGAAGAATCCTCGATTGAAAGTATTAAATTGACGTATCGTTTTTTTGGACTCATTTTCTTTAAAACGATCCAAGTATAAAAGACGTGCTTGAATAGGCACGTCTTTTATTTTTTCTGCTCCATTTGATTCAATAAAGAAGAAGGATCGTCGGCATCTATAAAAAGTTCACGGTTATCTTCAGGTACAAATCCTGCTTTTATTGCGTGTTCGATGAGCTGAACAAGCGGTGTGTAGTATTCCGCGATGTTGTATAGGGCGAGAGGTTTTGTATGAAGGCCGATTTGAGCCCAACTGACCGTTTCAAAAAGCTCTTCAAACGTACCGAACCCTCCCGGAAGGGCAATGAATCCGTCAGCCAGCTCACTCATCTTCGCTTTTCTTTCATGCATTGTCCCTACCTCGATCATTTCTGTTACGTAGGGGTGAACGATTTCTTTTTCAAAAAGATGGCTCGGCATAATGCCTGTCACTTTTCCTCCGCCGTCCAGCACCTGGTCGGCTAACACACCCATCAATCCACTTTTAGCACCACCATAAACCAGCTCAATGTTATTTGCGGCCAGTCTTTTTCCTAAAGCTTTCGTTTTCTCTATGAAAACTGGATCATTCCCTGCACTGGACCCAGCGAAAACACAAATGCGTTTCACGTAAAACACCCCTCCTCTTGTTCATCTATGTAAAGTGTACCCTGACTTATACTTTTTCGATTCTTATCCTTCCATGCTTTTGTAAAAAAAGCCTGGCTGAGTAAGCCAGGCTTCCATATTATTCACTATATACGCTGCGGACAACGTTCGTTTGTGCACGGTCAGGACCAACAGAGAAAATAGACAACGGGATTCCTGTCAACTGAGACACACGCTCAATGTAATGGCGTGCGTTCTCCGGAAGGTCACTCAGCGTTTCAGCGCCTGTGATATCTTCCGTCCAGCCTGGCATTTCTTCGTAAACCGGCTCACATTCGGCAAGAACTTTCAAACTTGCCGGGAACTCTTCCATGATTTCACCTTTGTACTTGTAAGCCGTACATATTTTCAATGTTTCAATCCCTGTCAGTACATCAATGGAATTCAAGGAAAGGTCGGTGATTCCACTTACACGACGGGCATGACGGACAACGACACTATCAAACCAACCTACACGTCTTGGGCGTCCCGTGGTAGTACCGTATTCTCGACCCACTTCACGGATTTGATCTCCGACTTCATTTTCAAGCTCTGTCGGGAAAGGTCCATCTCCGACACGCGTCGTATAAGCTTTCGAAACACCGACAACGTGTTTGATTTTTGATGGTCCCACACCAGAACCTATGGTTACTCCCCCCGCGATTGGGTTAGAAGAGGTAACGAAAGGATACGTCCCCTGGTCGATGTCGAGCATAACTCCCTGAGCACCTTCAAAAAGAACGCGACGACCTTCATCCAATCCATCATTCAATACGACAGATGTATCGCATACATAGGATGCGATCTGTTGACCATATTTATAGTATTCATCCAGAATATCTTCCACCGCAAACGTTTTTGTTTCATATACTTTTTCAAAAAGACGGTTCTTCTCAGCAAGGTTCTGCTCGAGCTTTTCACGGAAGCTTTCTTTATCAAGTAAATCAGCGATACGGATACCTGTACGAGCCGCTTTGTCCATGTAGGCAGGGCCGATTCCCTTTTTGGTCGTTCCGATCTTATTCGCACCCTTCTCTTCTTCTTGAAGTGCATCTAATTTCAAGTGATATGGAAGAATCACATGAGCACGGTTGCTGATCCGCAGGTTGTCTGTAGAGACCCCTTTGTCATGTAAGTATTTCAATTCTTCAAGCAGCGCTTTCGGATCAATCACCATTCCATTTCCAAGCACGCACGTTTTATCTTCAAAAAAGATCCCTGAAGGAATCAAGTGAAGCTTATATGTTACTCCATCAAATTTTATTGTATGACCAGCATTATTTCCGCCCTGATAACGAGCGACAACTTCGGCATTTTGTGATAGAAAATCAGTTATCTTGCCTTTTCCTTCGTCCCCCCACTGGGTTCCGACTACAACTACAGAAGACATAAGGCACCTCCGCCAAAAATTTGTTAAATATGTTATCCATCGTCAGTTTACCAATTCAGACCTTGTAAGTCAACGCTAAAACCGAACATTAAATTATAATTACAATATTATTGTTCGATTATAACTTCTGGACCTCAAGGACTCCATTCTGATGATTTTTTGAGAGTTTTTGAGGAATTGGAACAGAGACCGTGCAACTCTCCGCCCTCGATCCCCCTCAGGAAATGTCTCGAAAATAAGCCTACAACAACCTTCCATTATATTGAATAATTTATTTTTATCATAAAAGCAGCAGATTAACTAACATTTACAAATAAACTTAAAATAACTTATTTTTGATTGATTTCCATTAAGTAATTACTTATAATCACTTATAAGAGCAAAAGCGGAAGGAGGATTCGATGTATCAGGAAGAACGTCTAATTGGAATCTTGCAATTTTTAAAAGAAAATCGCCGGATTTCCATTGATCAAATGTGTGAGATGTTTGATATATCAAGAGACACAGCAAGACGGGATTTAGTAAAGTTGGAAGAACGGAAAGCGATCGTACGTACACGCGGGGGAGCAATCCTGCCGAGGGCACATACGACCATTCAAAATTATTCTCACCGTTTAAAAACCGTTTCCTTCGAAAAACAACAGATCGGTAGTAAAGCGGCTTCTTTTATCCGTCCAGGAGAAAAGATTATTTTAGATACATCTACGACGGTTCAGGCATGTGCGAATCAAATCAGGCCTATGGACATCACAGTGATTACCAATTCGATTCACCAAGCGGAAATTTTATCGAATGTTGAAAGCGTGTCCATCCAATTGCTTGGTGGTTTTCTCCAAAAGGAGCACCAATTTCTTTACGGAGCTTCCGTTATCGAACGATTAAAAAGCTATCATGTGGATCAAGCGTTTATCGGAGTGGTGGGAATATCTGCTTCGGGGCTCTCGATTGCCCACGAAGAAGACGGGATGGTCAAACGAAACATGATCAAACAGGCAGAACAAGTCGTTGTTCTTGCGGACCATACGAAATTTGGTGTGACCGAGTTCTTTACTTTCGCAGAACTTGAAGACGTGGATGTCATCATTACAGACCAACTTCCTGATGAAGAATTTCAACAAAAATTACAAGATCATCATGTAGACTTGATTGTTACGGAAGAGGAGGGATCTGATTTATGGACATGATTGCCATTGATTTAGACGGAACACTGTTAAATTCCACGAATGAAATCAGCAAGAATAATATTCAGGCTATTCAGCGTGCCCAGTCGAAGGGCGTTGAGGTGGTCATAGCAACAGGAAGGGCAGCATTCGATGTCCGTAACCTGTTCTCCGGCCTGGACCTTCACACATGGGTGATCGCCGCCAATGGGGCGACGATCCATCGTCCGGACGGTAAGCTTTTTTCATCCACACCGATGGAAAAAGATGATGTCTCTGAAATTTTGGGGTGGCTTGAAAAAGAAGGATTCTACTATGAAGCGATTGATGATGAAGCAATTTTAACCCCGCAAAATGGCAGGGAGCTTATGAACATTGAGCTCGACCGGATTCAGAGTGCAAACCCGAAAACCGATCTGACCAGGCTGGAAAAGGCAGCTGAAAAACAGTTTAGTCAGTCCGGATTTTTGCATGTAGACTCCTATAAAGAAATCGTCGATAAGCATAGGAACGTGTACAACATTCTCGCCTTCTCCTTTGAAGAAGAAAAACTCCAAAAAGGATGGGAGAGATTCGATGACCACCCTGACTTGACTCTTGTAAGTTCTTCCAATCATAACTTCGAACTGGAACACAGGCTTGCTTCTAAAGGAAATGCCGTCCGGCAGTTGACTAAACAACTGAACCGATCTATAGAAAGAACGGCGGTCATTGGAGACAGCTTCAATGATTTATCTATGATGAATATAGCAGGGTACAGCGCCGCCATGGGGAATGCCAAAGATGAAGTGAAAGAGGCCTGCTGCTACCTTACGAAAACGAATGACGAAGACGGTGTCGCTCATGCGATCGACCACTTCCTGACCCTTTAGGATCATCCATTCCCCAGCGTGACTTTTCGGGAGGCGTGATGGGGATGATGATATAGATGGCTTCTTTGAAGCTAATCATAAAAAAGACGCCCGAGGCTTTAAGTCTCGGGCGTCTTCCTTCTTATGCCGGTGGTACATCAGCATCGGAATACCGATGATCCAAATCGACGAACTTGTTGTATTCTTTCACAAAGGCAAGGGATACTGTTCCCACCGGACCATTACGTTGCTTGGCCAGGATGATTTCAATGATGTTCTGGTTTTCGGATTCCTGGTCGTAGTAATCATCACGATAAAGGAATCCTACGATATCGGCATCCTGCTCAATCGAACCGGATTCACGCAAGTCAGACATCATCGGTCGCTTGTCCTGCCTTGATTCGACTCCACGGGAGAGCTGAGACAGAGCGATCAATGGAACATTAAGCTCACGAGCCAATCCTTTTAAAGAACGGGAAATTTCTGATACTTCCTGCTGACGGTTTTCTTTTGAGTTGGCGCTTCCCTGGATCAACTGCAAATAGTCGATCAGAATCATGCCAAGTCCGTGTTCCTGTTTGAGGCGACGGCACTTGGAACGGATTTCGCTGACGCGGATACCTGGTGTATCATCAATATAAATACCGGCGTTGGATAGACTTCCCATCGCCATCGTCAGCTTGTTCCAATCCTCTGTTTCCATCTGCCCTGTACGGAGACGCTGAGCATCGATGTTTCCTTCCGCACAAATCATACGGGAGACGAGCTGGTCGGCCCCCATCTCCAAACTGAAAATCGCGACATTCTCATCGGTATGGACCGCTACGTTCTGCGCAATGTTCAAAGCAAACGCGGTCTTACCCATAGACGGACGGGCGGCGATGATAATCAAATCATTCCGTTGGAAGCCAGAGGTGATATGATCAAGATCGCGATACCCTGTCGGAATTCCAGTCGTACTTCCGTCATTGTGGTGCAGCTGTTCAATGTTGTCATAAACGTCAATCAGTACGTCTTTGATACTTTTGAAAGCACTGGAATTTTTCCTTTGGGAAACCTCGAGAATGTCTTTTTCTGCGGCGTTCAATACATCCTCTAAGTCCTCTTCTTCTGAATAGCCGGTCGTTACGATATTCGTAGCCGTACGGATCAAACTTCTAAGGGTCGATTTTTCACTCACAATGCTTGTGTAATACTGGATATTCGCAGCAGTCGGTACGGAGTTTGCGATATCCGTCAAATAAGAAACCCCTCCAACTTCCTCGAGCACCTGGTTGTTGGAAAGAGCTGCCGTTACGGTGACGAGATCGATCGGCTCTCCTTTATCTGAGAGCGAAAGCATCACTTCGAAAATTCGCTGGTGGCTCGCCCGATAGAAATCTTCAGGAAGAAGATACTCAGCAGCTGTCGACATTGCTTCAGGTTCTAAAAAGACCGCACCGAGTACCGCCTGTTCAGCTTCTATATTATGGGGCGGGGTACGATCGTTCCACATTTCACTCACTGTTGTTCCTCCTCTGAATCTAAAGCACGGATGGCCCGTCCGTCACAAACAACCGCACGTTGTACGGTTATTTTATACATCCTTCCTTTTCATTATGAAAAAGAGGGATGTGAGCCAGAAATACAAAACAGAAGCGCCCAATAGCTCCAGTAGAATGGATTGGGCGCTTGATCGTTCAAGACTTACTTTTCCTCGACATGGACTTTGATCGTACCTGTTACTTCTGGGTGAAGTTTCACAGGGACGTTCGTGTAGCCCAATGTCCGGATCGGATCATCAAGCTCGATTTTACGTTTATCGATTTTAATATTATGGGATTTCTTCAGTTGCTCGGCGATCTGCTTACTTGTAATGGAACCAAATAAGCGGCCGTTATCTCCGGATTTCGCCACAAGCTTCACTTCGAGATCCGCAAGCGTTTCTTTCAAACGTTTCGCTTCCTCGACTTCTTCCTGTGCTTGCTGTTCGGCTTTGGCATCTTTAGCTTTTTGCGCCTGAACGTTCCCCTTCGTCGCTTCTACCGCCAAATTGTTTTTTAGAAGGTAGTTGCGCGCGTATCCATCGTTTACTTCTTTGATTTCGCCTTTTTTGCCTTTTCCTTTGACATCCGCTTTGAAAATTACTTTCATTCTGTGTCTCCCCCTTCAAAATATTCATCAATAATATCTTGCAACAATGCTTTTGCATCTTCAATCGTTGTATCTTCAAGTTGTGTGGCTGCGTTCGTCAAATGCCCGCCACCGTTCATCCTCTCCATGATGACCTGAACATTGATATCCCCGAGAGAACGGGCACTGATGCCGATCCGTCCATCACTCCGCTCAGAAATAACGAACGAGGAAACAATGCCGCTCATGGTCAGTAGCGTATCCGCGGCCTGTGCAATGATAACAGGTCCGTAAGTTTCTCCACGGTCCCCGGTGGAAATCGCAATTCCATCTCTGTAAACAGAGGCCCGTTCAATCAGCTTACTTCTGCGGATATAGACATCGAGATCTTCTTTCATGAACTTCTGGACTTGTACGGTATCCGCTCCCTTGGACCTCAAGTATGAGGCAGCATCGAATGTCCGTGACCCTGTACGGAGCGTGAAGCTTTTTGTGTCGACAATAATCCCTGCGAGCAGGGCAGTCGATTCGAGCATCGACAGTTTCAGTTTTTTCGGCTGGTATTCAAGCAGCTCAGTGACTAGTTCTGCCGTCGATGATGCGTATGGTTCCATATAAACAAGTGTCGGGTCGGCGATGAATTCTTCTGCACGTCTATGGTGATCAATCACGACGACATGCTCCGTTTTGGAAAGCAGCTTCTCCTCAATGACCATGGAAGGCTTGTGCGTATCCACAACAACAAGTAACGTCTCATTTGTCACCATTTCTAAAGCATCCTCAGGTGGGATGAAGTAATGCCAGAGGTCTTCGTCTTTCTCGATTTCCTCGACCATCCGTTGAACGCCGGTGTCGATATCATCCGGATCAAGGACGATGGCAGCTTTCTTGTCGTTTGCCTGGGCAATTTTCAAGATACCGATCGACGCGCCGACAGAGTCCATATCCGGGGATTTGTGTCCCATGATCAAGACCTTCTCACTTGCCTGAACAAGTTCTTTCATGGCATGGGAGATGACGCGGGCGCGTACCCGTGTCCGTTTTTCCATCGGATTTGTCTTTCCGCCATAGAAACGGACTTTTCCTGAATCATCTTTGATGGCGACCTGGTCTCCGCCTCGGCCAAGGGCAAGATCAAGACTCGATTGAGCTAGTTCGCCAAGCTCCGGAAGACTGACCGGACCGACACCGATTCCGAAACTTAACGTCAATGGAACGTTCTGATCTGTAATCAATTCACGTACATCATCAAGGATTTCAAACTTCGCTTTTTCCAAAGTATAAAGAATTTTCTGGTTCATGACCGCCATGAAGCGCTCTTGAGAAGTCCGCTTCAAGTAAATGCCATAGTCTCCCGCCCACTTGTTTAAAATCGAAGTCACTTGCGAGTTGATATGGCTTTTGGCGGTGTCATCCATCCCCTGAGTAATTTCTTCATAGTTATCAAGGAAAATGATGGAAAGAACCGTCTGTTCATTTTCATAACGGTTGTGGATTTCCGTCTGCTGTGTCCGGTCGAACAAGTAAAGCAGACGTTCATCCCTTTTGATGATCGTCTGGAATTTATAACCGGCAATCGTGATCCAAACTTCATCTTCCTCATCTTTCACACATGGAATCAGGTGATCGGAAAGTCGTTTTAACGATTCGCCAACAATCGTATCCTCTTCTGTGAACTTGTTCATATAAGGATTCGCCCACTCGATCATATAGTTTTCACTATAGAGAACGATTCCGATGGGCATTTCCAGTAAGGCTTCTTCGCCCACTTTTTTCACCCTGTAGGATAAGGTCGATATATATTCTTCTGTCTCATTGATCATGTTCTGTTCAGTACGGACACTGTAAAAAATGGACGCAGCTAAAAAGAGCGTCATCATTAGTCCCAGCATCCATTGATAGTACCAGATGAAGCCAAGCAGAAGGAGGGAGATCAAATAAATGATCCACAAGTGTCCGCTCATTGTTGGTTTTTTAAAAAAATTCGGCATTGCATTCAGCTCCTACCATCTTCTTGAGAGCGATCATTCTTTCTTTTCTTCCACACGTTCCCTCATCGGAAATCCTATATCAATTATACCGATTATTCTCACAAGGTACATGATGATTTGTGGAAGAAGTATGGAAAATACAACCACAAGAATCGGTATAGCTTTTGACCACTTTTTCTTCCATGCATAGAAAAAGACGAAAGAGAATCCCTGCAGGACGATCAGTGCTCCCGTCAGAATAAATACATTCACGGCAGCTAAATAAATCAGATTATTGCCATCCATCGTGACATAATTCAAGATCATTGCAACAAAGTAATACCATAATATTGATGTAGGCAGCTTGAAGTTCTTAAAATCCGTGAATCCCATGGACTGATTTTCGATGCGATTGATCAGTTTATAGGTCGTCCATTGGCTGACGAAAGCCATCATGACACCACTCATCGCCAATATACTTGGGACAATATCCGGGATAAAATCAATCAATTGCCCGATCTCAGCCAAATCCGTCTCTACCTCTTCTCCATCAAGAAGCCCTGAGAAAATTCTCTCGAAAGTGCCGTAGCCCTGGTTCATCCCATTTTTCAGTTCTTCCATTAAATTGACTCCAAGAAAGAGCTGCGTGATTAAGAGAATTCCGAGAAGACCGATGACAAACCCAACAGAGCCAATAGCAAGAGCTTCATAGGATGAACGTTTGTGATGCAAAGCGATACCTAAGAAAAGCCCGCCAATTCCGGCCAGCAAGGTGAAAACGGTAAATACGGTCGCAAATAATAGTGTGAAAATGGTGGCGGCCACAAACATGAGGCCCCCTGCTTTTCCACCATAACGATAACTATAATAAACAAATGGAACAGGCAGGATCATTAATAGTAGTGGTCCCATAACCGGCACAAAAATGATTACCAATAACAATAGCAGATATAGGCCGGTCATTAAAGCCCCTTCCGTCAACCTCTTTGTGTCATTCATGATTGATAAAGCACCTCTATTTCTATCGCGCTTGTCTTAACCTCCCTATTTTAACATATCACCCCCTCATACTTCTCGTATCAAATGCTTCCATCCGCTTCTTCTTGGTGATTTTTTCTAATGTTTGTTATGATGAATAAAATTCGATAGAGGAGGGCCGCACATGCGCACCGATTACCACGTCCATATGGCGGAAACCGGAAACCTTGATGTCGACTATCTACGAACCTACATAACAAAAGCGAAAGAAGAAGGAATCGAAGAATTAGGCGTATCTGAACATGCATATTTTTTTCAGGAAACACGCGACATTCTCTCCAACCCATGGGTGGAAAACCGTCGTACACTTGACTTTGAAACCTACCAAAAGATGTTTGATGAAGCAGCCAAAGCAGAACTCCCGATCAAGATGGGCATTGAAATGGATTACATGCCGGGGAAAGAAAAAGAGATGGAAGCCTTCATTTCTTCCCATCCTTTCGATTACGTGATCGGTTCAGTCCACTGGATCGATGAATGGGGCATCGATCTTGCGATTTACCGGGATGAATATGAAAAACGAGATTTAAAAGACGTCTACCAGCAATACTTTGACCGTGTCGTCACCCTTGCAGAGTCAGGACTTTTTGATTTTGTCGGACATATTGATGTCATCAAAGTGTTCGGTTACCGGCCGGATGACAAAGAATTTTTGAAAGAACAATATAAACGCGCAGCAAAAGCTCTAGCGAAAACAGATACATGCATTGAAATCAGTTCGGCAGGCTTGCGCAAACCAGTTGGAGAACTCTATCCAGATCCGACGCTTTTACAAATGTGTAAAGATGAAGGTGTTGGAATCGTTCTCTGCTCGGATGCCCACAAGCCGGACCATATCGGGTACCGCTATGAAGAAGCGATCGATCTTGCAAAATCCGTTGGTTATACAGAAGTCCATACATTCTCCAACCGCAAACGCCAGGTGCATCCCATTGGCTGACTTCATTTTTAAAAAGCGGTTTGGGCTCGAAAAAAATGAGGGGTACAAAACAAACAAGCGAACCGCAGTCAGAGGCATTCTTTTTCAAGAAGGAAAAATTCTGATGGTGAAGTCGAACCTCGGGGATTTCAAATTGCCTGGTGGTGGCGTTAATGATGGAGAAAAAGATGAGGAAGCTCTCATCAGAGAAATCCAGGAAGAAACAGGCTTTAGGAACTGCCAGGTGAGGCAATTTGCCGGTGAGGTTGTGGAAAGCCACCTTGACGTGTATGACCCGGAAGCCATATTTGAAATGACCTCCCGTTATTATTTTTGTGAGTGGTGGGGAGAGAAGGGCGGACAACAGCTGGATCCCTATGAGGAAGACCAGGACTTCACACCCGTATGGATAAGCGTCGAGGAAGCCCTTGCCCAAAACAGAAAAATACTGGATCAAACGAAAAAAAATCCATGGATCGAGCGAGAGAATTACGTTTTAGTTCAATTACTGAATAACGTGCAAACTTCCTGATATCCGAAAGATAAACGAAAAAAGCTCAACGTCACACCGACGCTGAGCTTTTTTCATTAATATTGAATTGGTGCACCAGGTCCTACAGGGATTCCTAATAGCACCCAAACGAGCAACAGTAGCAACCAGCCAAGTAAGAACGCAACGGAATAAGGAATCATCATGGAAATGAGTGTTCCAATCCCTAGCTTCTTATCATAGCGCTGAGCGAACGCGATGATGACCGGGAAGTATAGAAGCAACGGGGTAATCATGTTCGTCACAGAGTCTGCGATACGATAGAGCAATGTCGTAAACTCCGGAGAATAGCCAAGGTTCATCATGATCGGAACGAACACAGGGGCCAAAATTGTCCATTTAGCTGAAGAACTTCCAATGAAGAAGTTGACGACCATCGTCAATCCAATAAACGTTAAGATGAGTCCAATCCCATCAAACCCTGTAGAATTCAAAAAGTCTGCCCCGCGAAAAGCGATGACAGTCCCTAAATTCGTTTCACGGAAATACGCGATAAACTGTCCTGCCGTAAACGCAAGGGCAATATAACCGCTCATGCTTGCCATTGTTTTTCCAAGCAGTTTGGTAAGGTCCTTATCATTAGAAATCTCTTTTGTAACGATTCCATAAATCAAACCCGGGACCAAGAATAATAGGAAAATGACGAATACCAATGCACTGAAAAACGGAGATTCAATATAGGCCCCGTCTCCACGCAAAGGACCAAAAGACAAGTAAGCCATGAGAGCAAACGTAATCAGAAAACCGATCCCAGCAAGACGCATCCCTTTTTTCTCAAGAGCGGTCAACTCATCGATTTCCCCTTCCTGCTCACCTTCATACTTACCAAGTCTGGGTTCTACGATTTTTTCAGTTACGAGCGTACCAATAAGAGTGATCAGAACGACAGACACGGCTGCGAAGAAGTAATTCATTGTGACCGTAATCGTTTCTGCATAAGCAGGGTCAATCGTACGTGTCGCTTCAGCAGTCAACTCCTGAAGGATGGCATCGGTAGACGTGAGAGCTAAATTGGCACCAAACCCACCAGACACACCTGCAAAGGCGGCAGCAAGTCCAGCAAGCGGGTGTCGCCCAAGTCCTAAGAAAAGGACGGCTCCAAGTGGTGGAAGTACAACGTAACCGGCGTTGACCGCTACACTGGACATGACTCCGGCGAAAACTAAAGCGGCCGTCAACAATTTTTGAGGAAAGGAAAACACAATTCCTTTCAAAGAAGCATTGATTAAACCCGTTTGTTCAGCAAGACCAATGCCGAGCATGGTCACAAGAACGGCTCCAAGCGGCGGAAACCCAATAAAGTTATCGACCGCGCTGTTAAATATATAATCCAATCCACTCAGACTAAAAAGGTTTTTCACCTCTACGGCTTCCCCTGTCGTTGGATTTGTGACAGATACACCGGCAAAAATTCCAGAAATAATCACTACGATAAATGCTAATATAGCAAACAGCAACAATGGTGATGGAAGCTTATTCCCCAGCCATTCGATGCCATCTAAAATACGAAATAAAAACCTACGACCAGATGAAATCTCTGCTCTGTTTTCCTCCATTATATACCCTCCCTACAAAGTCGATGAATTAAGTCGGAATTAAATTTAACAAGAGAAAGTCTCAAAGTCAAAGCTTTTGTACTAGATTTTACAAAACTATAAAATGGAATCACTTTTTCCATAATAAAAAGACAAACCTGTCGAGGTTTGTCTTTTCATTTATTAAATAATAGCAATTATCTTGGATCAGCTCCCATAAATGGATACAATTAAATCGTCAAACACTGCACTTGCTTGATATCTTCAATTTGAGCAAGCTTTTCGTTACACTCCCCATCCACCGGTTTGTCTACCGTGAGCACCATGACGGCTTCTCCACCTTCATTCGTACGTCCAACCTGCATAGTTGCAATGTTGATTTCATGTTCGGCAAGTAAGCTCCCCACGCGGCCGATCGCGCCTGGCTGGTCGGTGTGGCGGATCACGACAAGGTGTCCCTCTGGAACAACGTCGATGGAATACTGATCAAACTGCACGATACGTGCGCCTAAACCGTTCAGCAGCGTACCGGCAAGGCTGCGCTTTTCCTGATCGGTCTCGATTTCGACGGTGATCAAGTTCGTGAATCCTTTCGTTTGGGTCGACTTCTGCTCATTTACCGTAATCCCTTTATCAGAAGCTGTCTTGAACGCATTCACATCATTCACACGTTCTCCGATATGACGTTTCAATATCCCTTTGACGGCAATCCTTGTAAGAGGCATTGTATCAACCTCAAGCAAATCGCCACTATAATAAACGTTCACACGCTCAAGCGTACCTTCCACCACTTTTGATAAAAAGGCGCCTAAACGTTCAGAGAGCTTGAAGTAAGGGGAGAGCTTCTCCATCATTTCTGATGACACAGAAGGTAGATTTACCGGGTTTCTCACCGTTCCTCCGCGCAATAGTTCCAGCACATCGTAGCTGACGTCTGTCGCGACGTTTTCCTGAGCTTCGATCGTACTTGCACCGAGGTGAGGGGTGGCAATCACTTCCGGCAAGGATAACAACGGATGCTCCGTCGCAGGTTCTTCTTCAAAGACATCAAGCGCTGCCCCGGCGATTTTCCCTGATTGGATCGCTTCATAAAGTGCATTTTCTTCTACAATCCCTCCACGGGCACAATTCAATATACGGGCTCCCGTCTTCATCATGGCAATGGCTTCTTCATTAATCAGATGCTTCGTTTTGTCAATCAGAGGGGTATGAACAGTCAGGAAGTCTGCCTGTTTGAGAACTTCCTCTAATGTCCCATGTGTGACACCTGCTTTTTCTGCTTTTTCTTCATTCAGAAACGGATCGAAGGCGACAACTTTCATGCGGTGACCTTTGGCGCGCTGGGCGACTTCGCGACCGATACGTCCGAAACCGACAATGCCGAGCACTTTATCTTTCAACTCAACGCCGACGAATTTTTTACGTTCCCACCGTTTTTGTTGGAGCTGATGATAAGCTTGCGGAATGTTCCGAGCTAACGACATGAGCATCGCCATCGTGTGTTCGGCTGTCGAGATCGTATTCCCATCAGGGGCATTCACGACAATGACGCCGTTTTCCGTGGCCGCATCGAGATCGATGTTATCGACTCCCACTCCCGCACGGCCGATAATCTTCAAATGAGGGGCATGTTCAATGACTTCTCTTGTCACTTGCGTCTGGCTTCTTACGATAAGTGCTTCTGCCGAACCGATTTCCTCCAACAACTGCTCATGAGATAAGTTCGGATTCATGACGGTTTCGATATCTTCCGCCTCTAATAGAGGTCTGATTCCATCTTCACTCAGTGGATCACTAATCAATACGCGGTGCATCTCTATTCCTCCCTTGTACGTTCCAAATAAACGGCTTGCGCAGCTGCGACACCCGCTCCAGGTTCGAATTCATGACCTAAACGTTTCAAGACAATTTCAAGAATTCCTATATATTGAAGAACATTAGCAGGACGACAGTATCCCATGTGTCCAATCCTGAAAATTTCACCCTTCATATGCTTCTGTCCGCCAGCTAAAATAAGGCCGAACTCTTCATTCGCCACTTTTCGGAGTTGTTCTGCCTCAAAAGATTCTGGTCGGATCGATGTGACGGTCGATGAAGCATCTTCGTCAGAGACCAACAGAGGCAGGTTCAAGGCACGGCAAGCGTCCCGTGTCATTTCTTTCATCGTTTGGTGACGTTCAAAAACCCGATCTAAGCCTTCCTCTTCCAACAATCCAAGGACCTGCTGGAGACCGAAAAGAAGGGAAAGAGCAGGTGTGAAAGGAGTCTGCCCACCTTCAAGCTGTTGACGGTATTTCCGTAAATCTAAGTAAAAACGAGGACGCGGATTTTCATCAATGACTGACCAGGCCTGAGCTCCGACAGCCAAAAACGCGAGCCCCGCAGGAAGCATCATCGCTTTTTGTGAACCTGAAACTAAGATATCGATTCCAGACTGATCCATCTTCACTTCGGCGCCTCCAATAGAAGAAACCCCATCGACGATGACCAGAGCTGAACTTATAGATTTTACACGCTCAGCAATTTTTTCCACCGGATGCATGACCCCTGTAGATGTTTCACAGTGTGTAAGAAAAACGGCCTTCGTATCGGGATGTTCTTGAAGTGCTTCTTCCACTTGGGAGATCTCGACTGCTTTTCCCCATGAAACCTCAACGCGTACCACATCCAATTCATACGTCTCACAAATCTGAGCAAAACGATCTCCGAATGCTCCAGCGACTACGACAATTGCTTTGTCCCCGGGCTTGGTCGTGTTTACAACAGATGCTTCCAAAGAAGACGTCCCGCTCCCTGTAACGACCAGCACCTCTCCAGATGTACCGAACACCGGCTTCAGTTTAGGAGCAATAGCATTGATCAAATCTTTGGCCTTTCCACCACGGTGGCCGATCATCGGTTGATTCATGCTCCGTTCTACACTCGGTGGAATTGGCGTTGGACCAGGGGTGTGCAACAAATCCCATTCACGTTTCATACTTCCTTCAACCTCCTCTATATTCAGTGATTCACTTTTCTCCATAGATCCTTTTATGCTTTAGAAAAGCAATGATATTCTCTAATCCTATCAAAGAAAGAACCATTGTCAATTAAATTAGAATATTCTGTTCAACGACATTTTTTTCTTATTTTTATCGAATAAAGGACTTTGATTTTTTTCTTTTTTATCTGTATAATTCAAAAAGTAATTATTTTTAGAAAATTAAAAATAGGGGGAATTCACTTTGAGAAAGCATCTATTGGTGTTAATGGCACTGATGTTCGCACTGTTCCTTGCAGCTTGTAGCGGGGGAGACAGCGAAACATCAACAGACACAGGTGAAGAAAACACGGATGAAACATCTGAAGAAACAACTGAACAGTCAGACGAGGGAGAAGCTTCCGGAAATCAAGAAATTACCGTAACAGCGAAAAGTGAGATCCCTAGCATGGATCCATCTCTAATCACCGATTCGGTCGGTTTCCAGTGGGCTGGGGAAACTTATGAAGGGCTATACCGCCTGGATGAGAACAGCCAGCTTGTAGATGGAATGGCAGAAAGCTCCGAAGTGAGTGAAGACGGCCTGACATGGACATTTAAATTGCGTGATGCGGAATGGTCCAACGGTGACCCTGTCACAGCACACGACTTCGTATATGCATGGAGAAGAGCTGTCGACCCAGAGGTTGGCTCTGAGTACGGCCCTTACTTCCTTGGAGGCATCATTAAAAATGCCCAAGCCATCAGTGATGGTGAAGCAGAACTTGAAGATCTGGGCGCTACAGCAAAAGATGATAAAACCCTTGTCGTAGAACTTGAAAAGCCTGTCCCATACTTCAAGTCTATGACGGTATTCATTACATTCATGCCGTTGAACCAGAAGTATGTAGAAGAACAGGGCGACAAATTTGCTACAGAAGCTGAATATACAATTTCTAACGGGCCATTCCAAATGACGGAATGGAATCACGGCGAAGGCTGGACCGTTGAGAAAAGTGATACGTACTGGGATGCTGACACCGTTCAATTAGAAACGATTAATGCAAAAGTAATTAAAGAAGTTTCCACTGGTGTCAACCTTTATGATACTGGTGAAATCGATCAGACGGAATTGAACGCTGAATTCGTGGACCAGTACCGCACGAGCGACGCTTTCAATGTTGCTGAAAAACCATACTTATACTTCTTCAAGTTCAACCAGGAGAATAACGAAGCTCTTGCGAATGCAGACATTCGTAAAGCGATTTCCTACGCGATTGACCGTCAGTCACTCGTTGACGTCATTTTGAACGATGGATCTGTACCAGCAGAAGGCTATGTTCCATCCAACTTTGTTTCTATGCCGGACAGTGATCAGGACTTCCGTGAAGCTCAAGGTCCGTTGGTAGAATATAACGTTGAAAAAGCAAAAGAACATTGGCAGAAAGGCCTGGAAGCACTAGGTACCGATTCTGTTGAAATCGAACTGCTTGGTGATGATACAGGGACTTCCAAAGACGTTCTTGCCTACTATAAGAACCAACTGGAAGAAAACCTTGAAGGCGTAACCATCAACTTGATGGAAGTACCATTTAAAGAACGTGTCCGCCGTGACAACGAAGGCGAATTCGAAATGGAAGCTGCTACATGGGGTCCAGACTATGTTGACCCGAACACATACTTGAACATGTACCTTACAGATGGTCAGAACAACAACATGGGCTACTCCAGCGAAGAGTATGACGCGTTGATTGAAAAAGCGAACGGCGAGTATGCCCAAGAACCTGAAAAACGTTATGAAACATTCTTGGAAGCTGAAAGACTGCTTCTAGAAGAAGATCAAGCGGTAGCACCAATCTATCAGGATGCAAAAGCTCAACTTTTCCGTCCTTCGATCAAAGGTGTCTTCACCACAGCAACAGGCCCGGAATTTGAATTTAAATGGGCTTATGTAGAAGAGTAAAGAATCTAAAAACGACAGGGACTTTTCCCTGTCGTTTTTTTACATTCATAGTCTTGAAATTTCCCGTCTATTCGCGATATAGTCTCTTAAGGTATGAAAAAACGAAAGGGGCGGATGGACATGAAGCGCATCTATATGAGGACGATGTATTATACGGTAGGCATTATCATCATGACACTTGGCATCGCCTTGACCATCCAGTCTGCACAAGGTACGTCTCCATTTGATGCCCTTCTCGTCGGTCTGCACCGGACGTTCGGTCTGACAATCGGAAGTTGGGAGATCGTTGTCGGTTTCAGTATGATCGTATTCAATGCTATTGCTGAAAAAAGACGACCAGAGCTCCTTGCTTTGGCGACATCTCTTTTAACTGGAATCGGCATCGATTTTTGGGTCTTTACCATCCGCGATACGATCCATCCAGATGTGTTTTGGACGCAGATGATCTGCTTGGTTGTTGGAATGGTCATTGCAGGTTTCGGTATTGCGCTTAACCTTCAAGCAGACTTCGCCCCGAACCCATTCGACCGGATGATGCTCGTTGTCAGTAAACTCACGGGCTGGAACGTGTCCATCTCAAGGGCGCTCATCAGTATTCTCCTGGTTATTCTCGCCTTTCTCTTCAGCGGGGCGATTGGCATTGGCACTGTACTGATCACCCTGTTCAGCGGACCAGTCATTCAAGGTTTCATGGCGCAAATCAATAAATTTGATCAGCGCCTGCAGCCCGTTGCCCCTTCCTGTTCATAAAAAACCCATGCCCCTAGAGACAAGAGAATGCATGATTAACTCATCTGGATGAAGGTGAATTTTCCTTTCAGTGGAGGGTTGCTTATGTCACGAAAGTAGGAACAATGTGAGTGTAGCCCTTCAGAATCATGTATCCAAACAAAAAGAGACGGAATCAAATTGTGATTCCGTCTCTTTTTTATAACTCTCCTTGAGGTCCAAAAAATTCATAATGAATACGGTCTTCAGGAATTCCCCAACGATTCAGCATGCCATAAACAGCCTTCATGAACCCTTCCGGTCCGCAAAAATAAAATTCTGCTTCTTCAGGAGCAATTGTCTTCAACCAATCAAGTGTAATATAACCTTCTGATTTGTGCAGTCCTTTCAACAAGTCATTCTCCTCAGGCTTTTCATATATGAGGTGGGCCGTACCTGGTTTTGACTCTTCAATTTCCTCTTTAAAAGCGTGCACACGTCCGTTTCTTGCAGCATGGATGAAATGAACCTGACGATTCGGCTGAGCTTTCTGTGCGTACTTCCACATGCTCATCAAAGGTGTGAGCCCTACACCTCCACTAATCAAAACAAGTGGACGTTCGGTATGGGTATCTAGATAAAAGTCTCCCGCTGGGGCACTGACAGGAATGGAATCCCCAGCTTCAACCTGATCATGCAACCAGGAAGAAACCATACCGTCAGGGTGATTCAAGAGTCCTCGTTCTTTTTTAACACTAGTTCTGTAGTATGATTTTCCCGGGGCATCAGAAAGACTGTACTGTCTAAGGTGCGTATAGGTTTCTCCTGGGATTTCTGCCTTGATGGTTAAATATTGGCCGGGTTTGTAAGTAGGTAATGCTTTTCCGTCTTTTGGTTCCAAATAGAAAGAAGTGATTTCCTCACTCTCTTTAACCTTATCCACCACATCAAATAAGCGGTACCCGATCCAGCCGCCTTTTTGCTGTTCTGCTTCCTGGTACAACTCTTTTTCCACTCCAATAAAAGCATCAGCAATGACTCCGTAAGCTTTCCCCCATGCCTCAATAATGTCATCGGTGGCTGCATCCCCAAGGACCTCTTTAATGGCTTTTAACAAGTATTCTCCTACGATCGGGTAATGTTCAGGTTTCACATTTAAACTACGGTGCTTTTCTGCAATTTGTTTAACACGCGGAACAATGACCTCGAGTTGATCAATGTATTGGGCAGCCGCATAAACCGTATTGGCAAGCGCCTTTGGCTGATCCCCGACCCGCTGGTGTGTCTGGTTAAAAATATTTTTCAACTCTGGATGATCTTCAAACATCCGTTTGTAAAAGTGACGCGTAATCGCTTCTCCATGTTCTGCTAATACAGGAACGGTTGATTTAATCGTCTTTGTTGTCTGTTGATCGAGAATTTCAGTCGCCTTCGTAGACATACTTAAAAACCCCTTTTATTAATTGATGTATTTTATATACATCTTTATTATAAGGAGTCCTTCCTCGCAAAAGCAATATTTAAAATACATCTTTTGTGACAGAAAACAAAACATTGCTTAATTAAGACAGCCAGGGCAGTTTATGATAAGATAATAAAAAAACAAGAATGAGGGTTAAAATAGATGCGTCTCAAGAAATACACCGATTACGCTTTGAGAGTCCTGATTTTCACTGCATCGAAACGAGATGGCGAACTTGCGAATAAAAAGGAGATTTCCGAGGTTTTTCACATCTCCGAAAACCATTTAGGAAAAATCATCCACGAGTTGAATAAACTAGAGCTGATCGAAACTCTCCGGGGACGTTCTGGCGGCATCCGTCTGGCGAAGGAACCAGCAGACATCAATATAGGAAGCGTTGTCCGCGCCATGGAAGACGACTTCCACTTGCTCGAATGCTTTGACTGCGCCACCAACTACTGCGTCATCACCCCGGCATGTAAGCTGAAAGGCGTCCTTCACGAAGCCTTACGAGCCTTTCTAACCGTCTTAGATAAATACACACTGGAAGACTTGCTGACGAACAAACAAGAGCTGAGAGCCTTAATGGGGCTGAAATAGAATAACAAAACACGGCTGACTCTCTGAATTCAGAGGAACAGCCGTGTTTTTTATGTAGCTGAAAAAGTGTTTATTGCGTAATAGCTCCCTATTGTGGAAGACTCAGTTTCGAGATAACCGGGGTTCGTTTGCCGTATTAGGAGTCAGAGGTTGTTGGGAAGCTACTCGCTTTCCTGTGGGGGGAGTGGCGAGCTTCCTCGGGCTAAAGCCCTGCGGGATCTCGCCTATCTCCTTTCTCCCACGGGAGTCTCGCAGCTTCCCAACAACCCCATTCGATGCATGTGAGAAACGAACCCCTTTACCACAATGGGGCGCCTACCACCCCCACTTATAAGTAGGCATAAAGCGCTCTATATCAAGTTTTCACATTCGAATTTACACTAGGGAGAGTATTATATTATCCACTTCGCTTGAGCATACCAGCAGAGTTTCCGAGAACTGATAGAAGTGGTTTCGAGAAACTCCCATGGTACAGTGGCGGAGGGGAATGGGGAGACTCCTAACTTAAGTGTGCAGGCGCCTCGATCAGCGGCGTATGGACTGGACTGAGCTGGCGGAGATAAAGGAAACACGAAGAACGGAGTGATTCGATGTTGACTTATCGTACAGAAGCGAGGGAAGTCTCACTAGCCGCTAGGCGCCGAAACCGGATATAGAAGAGGAAAAGAGTGCTAGGTGAGACCCCGCAAGACGGAGTCCGAGGAGGCTCAACGCGCTCCCGCGGAAAGCGAGTCATTCCCCGCAGCCCCATCCACTCAAAAAACATCTCGAAACTGAGTCTTCAAGAATCCTGCCATTTACATGAATAAAGATAACGATAAAAAACCCCTTGATGGCTCTAGTGAGTCATCAAGGGGTTTATGACGCTACTATTACTCAGTAGAGTAAGGAAGTAGGGCCATTGTACGAGCGCGTTTAATCGCTTTCGTCAATTTACGCTGATATTTTGCAGAAGTTCCAGTTACTCGACGAGGAAGAATTTTTCCACGGTCAGAGACGAAACGTTTCAACAAATCAACATCTTTAAAGTCGATGTGTGTGATTCCGTTAGCTGTGAAGAAACACACCTTTTTACGTTTTCCGCGTCCACGACGTGCCATGTAGCATTCACTCCTTCCTATTTAGAATGGTAAATCATCATCTGATATATCGATTGGTTCCCCATTATCTGCAAATGGGTCATCATTTCGTTGGTTGTTATTGCTGTTATTAGAACCGAAGTTGTTTCCTGATGGTTGTTGATTCTGATTTGGTTGGAATCCTGAACCTCCACGGTTACCCCCGCCTTGGGAAGCACCTTTGGACTCTAGGAACTGCACGCTATCTGCAACAACTTCTGTTACAAATACACGCTTACCTTCTTGGTTATCGAAGCTGCGGGACTGTAGGCGTCCGTCAACACCGACAAGACTACCTTTACTCATAAAGTTAGCCAAGTTCTCAGCCGCTCTTCTCCAAACGACACAGTTGATGAAATCGGCATCGCGATCTCCTGAGTTGTTGGAAAAAGGACGGTTTACGGCGATTGTAAAGTTGGCGACAGCTACTCCGTTTGGCGTATAGCGTAAATCAGGATCCTTCGTCAATCTGCCGGCTAATACGACACGATTTAACATCAGAACCACTCCTTATTTGTCATCTTCGCGTACAGCGATGTGGCGGATAATATCATCCGTGAACTTCGCTTGACGGTCGAATTCGTTGATTGCATCACGTGTACCTGTGAAATCAACTGTTACATAGATCCCATCACGGTAGTCGTTAATTTCGTAAGCAAGACGACGCTTGCCAACTTCTTTAACTTCTTCAATCTCCGCACCGTTATCTGTTAGGATTTTGCTGAAACGATCTTTGACAGATGTTTTCGCTTCCTCCTCGATGTCTGGGCGGATGATATACATGATTTCGTATTTTCTACTCATCCGTTTTCACCTCCTTATGGACTTGACGGCTCCTTTTCTATCAAAGGAGCAAGGAGTAATCTTCATTGAATTACTCACAATTTAGTATTGTATCATAGTTGTCCAAGATTTACAACCTTTTAACGGAAGGATCCTCGCTTATACGTTGAAACGGAAATGGATAACGTCGCCATCTTTCACTAAATATTCTTTACCTTCTAAACGGACACGACCACGATCGCGGGCTACAGCCATGGATCCTGCATCAACGAGATCATCATATGAGACCGTCTCCGCACGAATGAAACCACGTTCGAAGTCTGTGTGAATGATACCGGCTGCCTGTGGAGCGGTCATGCCTTCTTTGAATGTCCACGCACGGACTTCCTGCTCGCCAGCCGTAAAGTAAGTCGCCAGCCCAAGCAAGTTGTAAGTTGCTTTGATTAGTTGGTCAAGACCGGATTCTTCAATCCCGAGATCTTCAAGAAACTCTTCTTTTTCTTCGTTATCAAGCTCAGCGATTTCAGATTCGATTTTTGCACAAACCACGATAACTTCCGCGTTTTCTTTTGCTGCAAATTCGCGAATTTGTTTCACTCGATCGTTATCTGCTTCACCGATTTCATCTTCACTTACATTCGCCACATAGAGGATAGGCTTTGAAGTCAATAGATGAAGGCCTTTTACAATCTTTTCTTGATCGCTGCTGAATTCGACGGCACGGGCAGGGGTTTCTTCCTCCAATGCATCTTTCAGTTTTTCAAGTACTGCATACTCAGCCACTGCTTCCTTGTCCTTTTGACGTGCCATTTTTGCGACACGATCCATGCGCTTCGACACGGTTTCAAGGTCCGCCAAAATCAGTTCAAGGTTGATGGTTTCAATATCCGTAATCGGATCGACCTGACCGGATACGTGGGTGATATTTTCATCTTCAAATGCTCGTACCACGTGACAAATCGCATCCACTTGACGAATATGAGACAAGAACTGGTTTCCTAGTCCTTCCCCTTTACTCGCACCTTTGACGATTCCTGCGATATCCGTGAATTCAAAAGCTGTCGGTACAGTTTTCTTAGGGTTCACAAGCTCAGTCAACTTCTCTAGACGACTATCCGGAACTTCCACGATCCCGACGTTCGGATCAATTGTGGCGAACGGATAGTTGGCAGACAAAGCGCCTGCTTGTGTAATTGCGTTAAATAACGTAGATTTCCCCACGTTCGGTAAACCTACGATTCCTGCTGTTAGTGCCATATGAGACTTTCACTCCTTAAGGATTTACATACATGCATGTTAGTCCACTTAATTATAGATTCTGTACTTGAAAATAACAACCTATGCAAAAACGGGAAAGCTTCGGTTGTTTCTCCTAAAAAACTCCTTTTTCTACAGTAACAAATTCAATAATTATTGAAAAAGAGAGGGAGAAGGATCTTTTTATTTGGGTTTGCAAATATTTTTGTACAAACGAGTACCACGTATGAAAAACTAATGAAAGGGTACCGGGTACGCAATTCTCTAGTTCTGTACCTGGTACCAACAAGTATTCCGTGAGTACCAGGTTTCCTGTTCAAAATTTCACAATTACACGTTAGTTGTGCCACATGTCCATGCCTACTATCATTTTGGTGCCAGGCACTAAAGACGAAAATCAGGTGCCTGGCACCGACAAATCAGAAACATGTACCAGACTTTATGTTCATAATTTCACATGAATTCGCATAAAAAGCCCCCCTCTGAATACAGAAGGGGAGAGGATCATTCGCTTGTTTCAAGAACCTTTTTCATCTTTGTTTCGAATTTTTTGCGAGGAACGAGCACGCTGTGGCCGCAACCCTCACATTTAATTCGGATGTCCGCACCCATACGGATGATCTTCCAACGATTTTCTCCGCAGGGGTGAGGTTTTTTCATCTGAACAATATCATTCAACTCATAGGATTTATCAGCCATCAGGAAACTCCTCCTTTTTCTCCGTAATCGACGGGTTCGTTCGGCTCTTCGTCACGTGAATACATCACCATACGAGGGAATGGAATCTCGATTCCTTCCGCATCCAGTCTGTTCTTCACTTCTTTGCGGATCACCCGGGCCATTGCCCAGTGCTCCATCGGATTCACTTCACAAATGATACGCATGACGACATCCGACGCTCCGAGTGTCTGCACGCCAAGCAGTTCAGGGACATTCAGCATCGATTCATAGCGTTCCGGCATTTCTTTCAATAATTCCTGAATCACTTTTTCAGCGGCTTCGATGTCTTCCTCATAAGCAATACTTACATCAACAACTGCAATACTGTTATGGATGGAAAAGTTCGTCACCTGAGTGACATTCCCGTTAGGAAGGATATGAACCTCGCCTGTCCATGCCTTCACTTTCGTCGTTCGGAGACCGACTTCCTCAACAAAACCCTCAACGCCAGAAGTCTGAATATAATCCCCGACAGAGAATTGATCTTCAAAGATGATGAAGAAACCAGAAATGATATCACGGACAAGGTTCTGCGCCCCGAAACCGATGGCAAGACCTGCCACACCAGCCCCGGCAAGTAAAGCGCCGACTTCAAAATTGAACGTTTCAAGAATCATGATGAAGGCCATAAAGTACACAACATAAGACATTGTGTTCAAAACCAATTTATTCAGCGTGGCTTCTCTTCTTTCGGTAATCCGAAAAGGTCCGCGCCTTTTGTTAGCAAAAAACTGGGTGATGATTCTCCTTCCAATTCGAATGATCAAAAAGGAGACCAACAAAATGAGAACAATCCTCAGCGCACCAAATCCAACGGTAATCCATAGATCCGGACCTGTCACATAGTCGACGATCTCGTCCCATCTTGTTTTTGCATCATCTACCGCCTGTTTAGCATCGGTCACCGCTTTCCCTCCTGTTTCCGTCTATGAATATGACATCTATTTTAACAGGTTTCTAGCGAATTTTGAATCGGGAAAGAATCGGGTATAAAAGAAGAGAAACTAAAACATACAGGTTCAGGATGCCGTATAACGGATACAAGTATTCAATGAGTGTTGAGAATCCGAATGATGTAAAAGGAAGCATCACAGCGATGACAGCCATTGCAAGAATCCAGAGGGGTTGTCTCACATATTCCCTGAATCTCGTCACAAGTCCAAGCGTCCCCGAGGCTGCTGTTGTAAAGATCGCGATCCACAGCATGACCGACATGAAGATCATCATTTCATACGGATAATGTTTTAAAATCGCGAAAAGGGGGATTTCATATAAAATGATATCTTCCGAGATTTGGATCAGGCTGTTGTTATAAAGGTAAGAAACCGCCCCAAGAATAACCCCGCTACCAATACTTGCAATCCAGATTTCCCCTTTGTTTCGAACCTGGTTACCGATGGCCCCGAGGACAGCGATCAGTGGAAGGATATTCAACGCCGTAAATGGAAAAGCGGACATCCAGTTGCTCATCTCATGAACATGTCCAAAAAGAGACAGCTGCTGATCCCTGATAAACAAAATCAAAACGAACAGAAGCCCCGATATGAGCAGCGGAAGAACAAAGCTGTTCACGATGACGATCCCTTTCACATCCCAAACGAACAAAAGAATCAGAGGAATGACAATCGCCAGGACACCAATTCGATAGGAAAAATTGAATGCCTGCCACGTTGCGCCGCTTCCTGCCAGCATGATGACGGTCGTTGTAAAAAGATAAATGATAATCATCCAGTCATAGACGCCGGTCAGGTGTTTACCGACAACTGCCCGTAGAACAGGTAAATAGTGCCCGGTCTGTTTTTTGAAACTGATATCCAGTATGGCTTTACAAGAAAAGATAAACATGAGAGAGAACAAGAGAATCGCCAAGCTGCTATCATGTCCAAAAAACTGCCAAAGTTCTCTTCCAGAAGCATATCCGGCACCAATCATTGTCCCTATGATTAAGAACATCCACTTGAACCCTGCTTTTAACATGACCGTTCCTCCACATCTATGTATTTGTCACGTATAGAACCGCGGACAACCTTATATACTGTTACTACTATGTGTCTGGAGGAGAAGCTATGAATTTCAAGGACAAGTTTTCAAAAGAAGAGAAACGCGTAAACACCGACGATCCAGCCATGAGCGATTTGTTGAGCACTTACTTGCAAGAATGGCTTCCACCTTCCAAAGATATCGTAATCGCCTGTATTGGCACCGACAGATCCACAGGAGATTCCTTCGGGCCTTTGGTCGGTTCGATGCTCCATGACCATGCATTAAAAACGTTCCATATATATGGAACACTTGAGGACCCTTTGCATGCGTTGAATCTGAAGGAGCGATTAGCTGAAATCAGGAGAAACCATCCGAGTCCTTATATTCTTGCGATTGATGCATGCCTTGGAAAATCATCATCAGTCGGATCTGTCGTGCTTGGAAAAGGTTCGTTAAACCCGGGCTCGGCATTAAAAAAAGACCTTCCGCCTGTAGGTCAACTACACATTAGCGGAATGGTCAATGTCAGTGGGTTTATGGAGCATGTGGTCTTACAGAATACAAGACTGCATGTCGTGATGCAGATGGCAGCAAAAGTAGCGGCAGCCATCCAATTGACAGAAGCGAAAAGAAAGCAGGTTCATATGGAAACGAAGCCTTTCCACACCTTTACAACCTCTTCTACAAACTTTAAAAAGAGCATTCAGTGACGCTTAAAACCACTCGGATATCGTTAAAATGATGCCGACCGTTAATAAGGCTGGGAGTAAATTCGCGACACGTATTTTGGTCAATTTCAACAAATTCAGGCCGATCGCTACGATCATCAATCCGCCTGTGGCCGTCATTTCAATTATAAATAGGTCAAGCATATGTTGGGGGATCCAGTTATTGATTTGTGTCGCTAAAAGGGCAATGGATCCTTCATAAAGAACGACAGGAATAATGGAAAAAATCACGCCGATGCCAAGCGTGGAGGTCAATACCAAAGAAACGAAACCATCAATAATCGCTTTTGTAATCAGCACTTCATGATCATTACGCAGTCCGCTGTCAAGCGCACCGATGACGGCGAGAGCACCGATGACGAAAATGAGCGAAGCGGTAATAAAACCTTGAGCAACGCTTGAAGTTTGGTTGGGCTTTGTAAATTTCCTTTCAATCCAGCGACCGATGTATTCAAGCTTGTCTTCCAGATGGATCGCTTCACCGATGACCGCACCAGAAAGCAAACTGAGCAGAACAATGACGATGTTTTCCGTTTCCAGCGCCATTTGGAGACCGATTAAAAGAACGACAAGCCCCACACCGCTCATGACCGTTTCTTTGAACCGCTCCGGAATTTTAGTAAAAAAAAGACCTAACAATGTACCGACGAATATACACAAACCGTTAACTAATGCTCCAAATAAAACCATCGCACTCTCTCCATTACCTTTTCTTTTTCTTGAATTCTCCAAGGGGAACAAAAATGAATTGTTTCATAAAAAAGAAAGAACCAGAGATCTCTCACATCTCCAGCTTTCACTCTTTATCTGCAAACAAATCGATAATCCGTTCTAAATCTTCATTGTTCGTGAACTCGATTTCAATTTTCCCTTTCCGTTTTCCTTTATGAATTTTCACTCCTGTCCCCAGGCGTTCTTTCAAATTCTCCTCACGTTCCTGCAAAAAAATATCCCGAGGTTTCTTGTCTTTCTTTTTCGAAGGCCGGTTCGTCATGTCATGAATCAACCTTTCCACCTGACGAACATTGAGGGCTTCTGCTTCAATTTTCTTCACCAATTCCAGTTGTAAATCTTGTTCCTTCACACCTAACAAAGCACGTCCATGCCCCATGGAAAGGGCGCCTTCATTGATTTTATCTGTCACCGCTTTAGGCAAAGCTAAGAGGCGGATAAGGTTGGCGATATGAGAACGGCTTTTCCCTAAGCGTTTGGATAGCTCATCCTGGGTGACACCAAGATCTTCAATCAGTTGTTCGTAAGACTTTGCTTCTTCGATAGGGGAGAGGTCTTCTCTCTGTAAATTCTCAAGCAAAGCAATCTCCATCATTTGTTCATCTGTCATTTCCCTGGAAATAGCAGGCACATGAGTAAGACCGGCTTTTTGAGCTGCACGAAAACGACGCTCCCCGACAACAATTTCATATCCTTTGATGCTCTTCCTGACAATCAAAGGTTGCAAGATACCGTGTTCTGCAATGGACTGTTTCAACTCTTCCAATGCTTCTTGTTCAAACTGTTTGCGGGGTTGATAAGGGTTTGGACGACAGTCTTTAATCGCTACGTGTTGAATCTCTTCTGTCGATGTCTGGTTGTTGAAAAAAGCGCCTAAAGCCTGTTGGCCTTTGCTACCTAACCCTTTCGCCATTCACAATCACTTCCTTTGCTAAATCTAAATATACTTCCGCGCCTCGTGATTTGGCATCATAAAGAATCGCTGGTCTGCCGTGACTGGGCGCTTCGCTTAAACGCACATTCCGAGGGATAATCGATCGGTAAACACGATCACGAAAGTATTTCTTCACTTCCTCTATAACTTGGATGCCGAGATTTGTGCGCGCATCAAGCATCGTCATTAGTACACCTTCAATCATCAAATCATTGTTCATATGCTTCTGGACGAGACGTACTGTATTTAAAAGTTGGCTCAAGCCTTCCAGGGCGTAATATTCACATTGTACAGGAATTAAAACGGAATCAGAGGCGGTTAAAGCATTCAAGGTTAAAAGTCCGAGAGAAGGGGGGCAGTCGATAATAATATAATCATAATCACTTTTGATTTCATCCAATGCTTTTTTTAACTTTACTTCCCGGGAAATAATCGGGACCAATTCTATTTCCGCTCCAGCCAATTGAATCGTTGCAGGAATGGTGTCAAGGTTACTTACAATCGTACTCGTCTTGACATCAGCCGCTTTCACATCATCAACGAGAACGTCATAGACGCACCGATCCATATCTCCTTTTTCCACACCAATTCCACTGGTCGCATTCCCTTGGGGATCAATATCCACCAAAAGGGCTTTATAATTCAAATGCGCAAGACATGCACTTAAATTGACGGCCGTTGTTGTTTTGCCGACCCCGCCTTTCTGATTGGCGATTGAAATCACTTTTCCCATGATGTCACCTGCCTCACTATCTTTTTTATCATTCTACCATTTTATTGAAAGCATTAGGTAAAATGACTTAAAAAAAGCCCCATCTCCACATAAGTCAAGATGGGTCGTTCAGGCTATTATTTTTTCTTCCCTTTAGGAATCTTAATTGTAATCTGGTAATAATCGTCGTGATCTTCTTCGTCCGTTTCTAAGTCGATTCCTGTATCGGTCACCATTGTCAAAGATTGGCGAATCGTATTCATCGCAATACGCATATCCTTATTGACGCCTTTCATCTTCGGCTTCTTTTTCTTTGGTGCAGGGTCATTCAATTTAGCAATCCGCTCTTCGGTCTGCTTCACATTCAACTGCTTTTCAATGATTTCTGCCAATATCTTTTCCTGTTGTTCCTCTTCTTTCAAAGCAATCAGAGCGCGTGCATGCCGTTCCGTAATTTTCTTATCCATCACGGCCTGCTGGACAGACTCTGGTAATTTCAAAAGACGCAATTTATTCGCAATGGTCGATTGACTTTTTCCCAGCCGTTGCGCCAGGGCTTCCTGCGTAATCTGATGCAGTTCCAAAAGCTTCGCATACGCGACAGCTTCTTCAATAACGGTCAATTCTTCCCGCTGTAAGTTTTCAATAAGAGCGACAGAGGCCGTTTGTGAATCATTCATCTCGCGGATAATCGCAGGGACCGTTTCCCAGCCCAGAGACTGGACGGCACGCCACCTACGTTCACCGGCGATCAACTCATAATCTTCTTCATTTAACCGACGGAGAACGATCGGCTGAATCATCCCATGCGTATGTATCGTCTGGGCGAGTTCGCTAATCTTCTCGTTGTTGAATATCGCTCGAGGTTGGTAACGGTTGGGCTGCACGCGTTCGACTGGAACTTGTACAACCTCGTCGGGGTTGTAGCCTTCTTCTTCATTGTTGTCATTATCCGAATCCGGTTTGTCCCCTAGCCCGAACAAACGACCAAAAGGATGTAACACGATCAGACACCACCTTTATACGATCGAGCATACGCTGTTTATTGTATATACCCTATATTTTGAAACATAAAAAGCGCCGCAGGCTACTCAGCTGCTGCGCGTACGTATGCCGTTTTTCATTTCTCTATTTATTTTATCACATTTAATCTATGAAAAGTATGTTCAAGATTGAAGAATTGCTCGTCGGCTTTGTCGAAAACGCACATTTTCATAATAAGAAACGTGGTTTTCCGCCATTTAACCGTCTCTATTTCATGACTTTTCCTGACAAATATAGTCGATAGATTTTCTAAATCCTAAAACTTCTTAAACAATATGGCAGGATTCTTGAAGACTCAGTTTCGAGACTTTTGTTGAGGGGATAGGGCTGCGGGGAATAGCTCGCTTTCCGCGGGAGCGCGGTGAGCCTCCTCGAGCTTCTCTCTGCGGGGTCTCACCAAGCACTTTTTTCCTCTTCTATATCCGGTTTCGGCGCTGATCGAGGCGCCTGCACACTTAAAGTAGGAGTCTCCCCATTCCCCTCCGCCCCTTTGCCATGGAAGATTCTCGAAACCACTTCTGGAAAAATCAGCTTGTATGATTGAGGGAAGTGGATAATATAACCCTCTCCACACCTGGCATTCACAACGTAAAAGCTTGATACAGAGCGCTTTATGCATGCTTAGGAGAGAAGAGTGGGAGAAGGAGATAGGCGAGATCCCGCAGGACGCAGTCCGAGGAAGCTCGGCGCTCCCCCACAGGAAAGCGAGTAGCTTCCCAACCAACCCCGAAGCTAAACTTAGCAACGAGCCCCGAAAACATCTCGGAACTGAGTCTTCCACAATAGGGAGCTATAGTGTGGGAAGTTAGGGAGGAATATAAGGGGGGGATGAATAATATATAGAATTGGACTAATTTTTAGGAGGATATTGATATGCAGAAAAATTCCACAAAACGTTTCACTCAATCAGCAGGGGGGAGAGCTTTTTAATTTTCATTTACGCTTGACCTCCTGCTTGCATCGGATTTTACATTGCAGGAGGAAACATATTGAAAAAGAATACGTTGGCATCCTATAACATTCAACTTTTATTTTGGGCAGAAATCTTTGGAAATTTCCGCTTCATACAGCCCGTCCTTACACTATTTTATTTTGCGAGAGGCCTTGATGAGACGATGATCCTTCTCGTCATGACCTTTTTCAGTATAGGAGTTCTCCTTGGAGAACTTCCTACAGGGGTCATCGCCGACCGGTTTGGTGCTAAACGGGCTTTTCTTATCGGTTCCTTTCTCAGCATTCTTGCCCACGGTTTATTAATTTTCGCCTTCGATCCATGGGTGTTTTTCGCAAGCAGCTTTCTTACGGGCTTCGCTGCTACGTTTTTCAGTGGGGCAGATGAAGCGCTTATCTATGAATCCTTAAAAGAAAGCAATGAAGAGAATCTCATGGACAGGGCGATGGGGCAGATTGGATCGGCACGTTTTATCGTCTCCATATTCGTTGTAATCATCGGGGCTTTCTTAGCTAAAGATTTGAATGAAAACCAATTCCGACTTCTACTTATGCTCGGTGTTTTCTTCATGTTGATTCAATTCATTTTTCTCTTGTTTATTAAGAACCCTCCGAACCAAGGTGGGGTGCGGACTCCAATGGTGAAACAAGTGATAGAAGGATATCAGGCCATCCGCAAAACGCCACAAGTACTTTGGATGTTCATAAACATCTCTCTTGTTTTTATTCCAGCTGTTGCCATCTTTGAGAAATTTGATCAAAAACTTTTGGTAGATGCTGGGCTCCCTGTTTACGGAATTGGGATCGTCTACGCGGTGACCGCTCTCATTGGTTTTGTTGCGGCACGATCGATTGGTTGGATGACAAAACGGGTGACACGAGTACAGCTCCTGTTCATCACAGGGATCCTTGCCGTCCTATCCCTTACAGCAGCTGCTTTACTACACACTCAGCTCTGGACTGTTCTTTTAGCTATCGTCCTTTTGAAACTTGTGAGTGCCATTCGCTATCCCGTTTATTCACAGCTGGCCAACGACATTATCCCCTCGAATGTGAGAGCAACGACCATTTCTTTGCTTTCCATCCTGGATTCTGTGTTTGACTTGGTGATTTTTACAACCGTCAGCGGAGTTGCACCCTTCGGTTTCAAGCCTATGTTCCTTGTTTGTGCAGGGATCGCATTGATAGGAACATTGATTCCTATTCGTAAAGCTACGTCATAACTTTTCACATGAAGAAGCCCGTCCGATACAATCGGGCGGGCTTTGTTTCACATGAAACCTATCCAACATTTTTAATTCTTCCATACACGTCAATATCTTTATATTCTCCCCAATGATAGATGTCCTGCTTTAACGTTCCCTCATAGCTCAGACCGGCTTTTTGCATGACTTTTGTCGATCCTGGATTGGAAGTGATTGCTGCCGACCAGATCCGGTTCAACTCTAATTCTTCAAATCCGAAGTCCACGACCCGGATCGCCGCTTCTGTCGCATACCCCAGATTCCAATAGGGTTTCCCAACCCAGTAAGCGAGTTCCCCTTTGTGGTGTTTTTCATCGACCCTTAAAGTCATTGTGCCGACAAGCTCATTGGACTCTTTTAATATCATTGCCAATGGATATGCGGCCCCTTTTTCTATCCAATCCTTATGAAGGGCGATCCAATCCTCAGCCACTTCAAGCGTGTAAGGATGGGGAACGAAAGTTGTCGCCGCCACGGCTTCATCTCCTGCTAATTCGGCCACCCGTTCCGCTAAATCATTCGTGTACGGCCTCAAACAAAGTCTCTCTGTATGCAGCTCCATGCTCCACCCTCCTTCTGTGATATTAACTTTACTTCTAGATCCATCCTGGCTAATCCTTTTTTACAAACAAAGTCGTAATAAAAGTCGATATTTGTGGAAAAATGAGCACGATAGATAAAAGTTAGGACTGACAGGCGGAATTCCAAAATATGAGAAGCAGGTGATTGGATGGATCTACAACAAAACTACAAAGCGGGAGACATCGTTTACGTGATTTACAGGAATCCACACACGTATGACGTTGCCAATGTGCAAGAAGCTGCTGTCGTAAACAATCCTGAACAACCAGGGGAATTGGCCTTATTTTTATATGAAACCTATTTTCCGCTGGATGAAAACATCGCGATTTATGCATCTGAAGGGGAAGCGGAACGTGCTTATCATGATGCCTTTGGCGGGGGAGCAGAATCGGAGGGGGAGCTGTGGTAAAACCATTCGTCCCAGAACTTGTCTATATTGAACCAAGAGCACTCGAATATCCGTTAGGACGTGAACTAAAGGAAAAATTCGAAAAGATGGGAATTGAGATCAGGGAAACCACCTCTCACAACCAAGTCCGTAATCTCCCAGGAGAAAATGATTTTCAAAAATACCGGATCGCCAAATCTACTCTTGTCGTCGGCGTAAGAAAAACACTCAAATTCGATACATCGAAGCCCTCTGCAGAATATGCCATCCCCCTTGCGACAGGGTGTATGGGGCATTGCCACTATTGTTATTTGCAGACGACGATGGGAAGCAAGCCTTACATCCGAACGTATGTCAATGTCGAAGAAGTGTTTGATGCGGCTGAACAATATATGAAGGAACGCGCTCCGGAAGAGACCCGTTTTGAAGCGTCCTGTACGTCTGATATCGTCGGCATCGACCACTTGACCCACTCGTTAAAACGGGCCATTGAATACTTCGGAGAATCTGAACACGGCAGACTTCGTTTTGTTACGAAATTTGCACATGTCGACCATCTGCTCGATGCGAAACACAACGGAAGGACAAGATTTCGCTTCAGCATGAATGCGGATTATGTCATCAAATACTTAGAACCCGGCACGTCCCGTTTAGACGACCGTATCGAGGCCGCCGCTAAAGTCGCAAAAGCTGGCTACCCACTTGGATTCATTATTGCACCGATCTATTTGTATGAAGATTGGAAGGAAGGGTACCGTATCCTTTTTGAAAAACTTCAGGACAAATTGCCGGACTATGCAACGAAGGATTTAACCTTTGAATTGATCCAACATCGTTTTACAAAACCAGCCAAGCGCGTTATTCAAAAGAATTATCCAATGACAAAGCTGGAAATGGATGAAGAAAAGCGTAAATATAAGTGGGGCAAATATGGAATAGGAAAGTATGTCTATCAAAAAGACGAACAAGAAGAAATGAAGAACGTACTAGGTGGTTATATTAATCAATACTTTCCTGAATCCAGCCTCGAATATTTCACGTGAAACAAAAACTCAGAGCCCCGCTCTGAGTTTTCCAATTCCCAGAATAGCTCCCGATGGTGGAAAACTCTATCTCGATAGGAATCCTGCGGTATAGTTGAATAAACTTTGTGATAAAGTGTGATTTTCTAATGGAATAATTTCAGTGCAGACCACAAACAATAGAGGGAGATAATAAGGAGGATTCGTATGGCTTTTACCATATTTTTCGTATGCGCCTGGTTGATCATCAGCGTCTTCACCGTAATCCCTAAGCGTTTAACCCTCATAGAAAATACATTCATATTCTTAACCACAAGTGTGATCAGCATCAACTGGACATGGATCATTAACGAAGAGTTAAAGTATGTGAAAATTACAGAGGATCCTTCGAATTATGCTGGATTTTTAATTTTTCGAAGTATCATCATCCCTACTCTTTTAATGGTTCAAGTGAATTTATACAACCCTTCATCCTCTCCCGTAAAAAAAGCACTCATTTTAATTGCTTCTGTCCTTTGCTTAGTTTTGCTAACCATTTTATCCAGAGTGCTTGATGTTTCCGATTACAAAGATTGGAATCTGGGTTTTGATGCCATTTACTATGTGTCCCTCCACCTTTTCAGCATAGGGGTGTCTAAACTGATTAGGAAATCCACACGCATTGAGGTGAAACAACCGTGAACTTCCTATGGGAAATCTTTGATAAAAATGAAATATCTATTATGGTTCTCATCGCTATCGCCTACACCATCTTCTTCATCCTCCCTTTTAAATTCAAACGGGAGATCACTTGGCTATTCATGCTGCTCGGATTTACCATTGGCGTTTTCTTCGATTTCACCATTGGTGGGGGGCTTTTTGACTTTTTTAAACTTAATGATACGGACCATTATGAGTTATTCGATTTTTGCTATTACTTGATTTTCGCTCCCTTCAGTTACTTTTTCATATACTTTTATGACACATTCAACGTCAATAAAAAAACATTCATTTTCTATATCCTTTTATGGATCATCGTTGGAGTCATTATGCAGTGGGTGTTTACAAAACTAGGGATTGTTGAATTTCAAAACGGCTATGAAATTTCTTATTCTTTTGCTGTTTTCGTAATTACGCAGACGTTTACGGCTCTCTATTTTGAACTCATTCGATCACGCTTCCGGGTACTGAAGAATATCTAAAACAAGAATAACCTCCATGGAATGCAGACCCTCTCCCTCGTGGTTATCTATTACTTTGGCGCTCAAAAGGTCACCCTTAAAATGGGTGACCTTCCGTTTTTCCTGATGAAGTTCTTAACATGCTAAGAGAAGATGCCGTATTCGATAATTTTCACATCAAACTGAACATCGACGTCTAGTTCAGAGTAATTGTCCTGCCATTGAGTAAGATCAAAATTGCCTTTACGCGTTTTTGTAAAGTTACCAAGACCGAGCGGGTCGACTTTTTTTTCTTTGAATAATGAAATGAGTTCGTCTGCTTCTTTATTAAAGTATTCAACGAATTTCTCTTCCATTTCTTTCGCTAATTTAGGAGTTGCTTTGCGATCAACGCCTGCCATTTCATTAACTTCAGCTTTTAATTTCACTTTGATTGTGAACTTAGGATCATCAAGTGGTCCTGTTAGACTATAATCGACGTTTGACCCGATGTTTTCCAACATGAGGGTCCCCCCTTCAAATGGGAGATCCTGCATTCCTTTAATAAAATTCTCTTTTAACATTTTAAATGTAAATATTTTTGAATCCGGCACTTCAGCGACAAGCAGACCTTTTTTAAAAAAAGCGAGACCAGATAGTTCGACAAATGATTCACGTTTTTTAAGTAAAGGCAGGAACGGATCCATTCCCTGTGCATAATACGCATATAAAAAATCGTGCAAGCTTGTCGATGGAAAATTATGGAGCGTGTTATTTTCAATGAGCCCCTGAAGATGCTTCGAGGTCGTTTCATCCTGCGTGTATCCACTCTCTATCAAATCTTTGGCAGAACCATCCACTACACCTAAAAACATGTTTCTGCTGAGCCGGGGGTCTCGGCTAAGGACATCAACATTATCATCCAAACCTTTTTCAGCAAGTTCTTTGCTATATAAGGTTACGGCAAGCTTTCCAATGGAAATCGGCTTTGACGATTGTTTTTGAATTTCCACTTCGACATCTTTGGTCGAATCGGCATCGACCGTCAAGTAAAGTTCCGATGCTGCCTGTTTATCCTCGCTTTTTCCATATTGAGGAATAGATACCGTTCCCCGAATGCGTTCTTCCTCTCCCACATCATATCCGACAATTTGAACAATTGCGTTCTCTTCGACACTTTTATCCGCCATACATCCGGCCAAAAAGACAACAGACACCATTATAAGAAGACTCCAATGTTTTTTCATGTCCGCTTCCTCACTTTATCTGAGATCGTCTTCAACACTAATAAAACGGGAATATACATCAAAACATACATACCAAGTTGTCCTGACAAGTTATTTACAACATCAATCATCGGCCTGCCGTCTATCAAAACCGTTGGGAAGTAGATAGCGATACAGAAAATGATAACCATATATTTTTGTTTTACATTAAACACTCGTTTCGGAATCCTTGTCGCCCCCCATAACCCTAAACATATATTCGGAAGAACGACATACAACCACATGGCGATCCCTACAAACTCAAAACGTTCAATAAAAGGAAATTCGACAATTTTCCATGCAGATATTGTCCCCCATACGACCTGTTTTAATTGCTCTTCACTATAATAAACGAACGTCACCAGGACACTGATTAAATAAATCATCGTCGTGTAGAACACACCGTAATGGGCCCATTTCTTGGATTTTTGAGGATTTTTGATGAATGGATAGTATATCAACAGGAATTCTAACCCTAAGAAGCTGAGAATACTTTGCTTGGTGGCGCCTAATATACCTGGAATACTATGACTGACGGCTGGATAGATGTTCATTGTATGGCCCGCTTCTACAGGGAAATATTTCAGCAGCAAAATGGGCAGTCCGATAATGACGCTGATCAGACATATCCCCGTAATGACACGGAATCCTCCACTCACCAGATAGTACACGAGAAACAGGAGGACAAAGGCAAATACCCATACATGCATACCCGGAAACACCCATACTTTAATGACCTCTATAAACGTAATCAAAACGGTAAAGGCAAGCAGAGTAAAATAAGCACAAAAGAGGAGGCTTAAGAACCCCCCTAGATATTTGCCAAAGATACTTTTATGAATTTCCACAATATCGCCTCCCCCATTTTGAAGGAGACGATAAATCATCCATAGGATCACATGCAAAATACCGCCCGCAATCAATATGGAAATCCACGCATCAAATCCGGCTTTTTCCACCAAATATTTTTCAAAACCGAGGATCCCGACCCCCACCTGCATGCTGTGGATCAAAAAGAAGACATACGCAGGTGTCACTAAGTAATTCTCAGGGATATTCAACCCCTGGCTGTTGTTCAATTTATTCATCGATATCCCTCTTTGCGTTTACACGTGATGGATTCATCCGTTGTGTATCTTCTGACCTCGTAAGAACAGGTCGTTCCGTCTGCTTGTTGAATGGCAGACGAATAAAAGAGTCCTTCAAATCTTTGATTCTAAGCGGATAAAGCGGTTCGAAAAAAGGCCGTCCGATCGATTGTAATTTAATGAGATGACCAATGAAAAAGACCATACACATCGAAACCCCTATAAGTCCCCAGAGTTGTGCGCCGATAATGAAAGGGAAGCGAATTAAGCGAATCGTATTACCGATTTGATAGACAGGTGTCGTAAACGACGCCAGGGCGCTAAGAGCTACGATGATCAATAACACATTACTCGTAAGTCCCGCGTCTACGGCTGCGGTCCCTATGACGATACCTCCAACGATACCGATCGTTTGGCCGATCTTCGTCGGAAGTCTCGCCCCAGCTTCACGTAACAATTCAATTGTCAATTCCAGGACAATCACTTCCAATATCGGTGGAAACGGAATATCCGAACGGGACGAAACGATGGTTGCCATCAATGCTCCTGGAATCATTTCGTGGTGATACGTAAGGACAGCCACATATAACGGTGTACTCAAAACGGAAAAGATGACGGCAAACAGCCGGATTAAACGAAAAGCGGTCGCTAAGTGCCACGGGAGAAAATAATCATCCGACGCCCCGAAAAATTCGACGACCGTAGTCGGACATGTCAACGCATGGGGAGACCCTTCCACGAGAATGGCGACTTTCCCTTCAACCAGATTCGAAACTACACGGTCGGGCCTTTCCGTATCCAGCAGCTGCGGGAAGGGGGAATTGGAATTATCAGCAATGACTTGTGTGACAAAGGAACTATCCGTCAGTTGATCAATTTCTATCCCTTTCAACCGCTGTTCGACCGTTTCAACATTATCCTTGTTCGCTACCCCGTCGATATAAACAACGGCTACACGAGTTTTTGTCACTTTGCCGATATTTGTTTCTTTGACGGTGAGCTGTGGGAGAGGCAGCCGTTTTCGAATAAGATTGATATTCGTATTCAACGTCTCCACAAACGCTTCTTTCGGCCCTACGACACTGAATTCCACTTCTGGTATACCGACATCTCTTGATTCTAAGGAGACCGCAGGAACCAGAAGTACTTCTTCATCCTTTTCATGAATCTGGACCATGATGTAACCGAACATAACTTTTTCTTCAATTAATTCCAGTTTTGAAGTCACTCGGATGTTTTCCACAGGAATTCTTTCCCGCATGTCATGTAATGTGTGTAAGGATTCACTATTTAATATCGATAAAACACTGCGATTCAAAATTTTCGAGTCACTCATCGTTTTTAAATAAGAAATCGTGCACCTCGTACTGCCACTTAACTTGTAATGGACAAAATCCTCCGATTGCTGCATCGCTTGAATAAATTCAGAAAGAGAGCCGTTCTGCTTCTTTGTCTGCTGTTGCTTTTCTGGCTGCTGTTTTTCTTTCCGCTTCCATTTCCACATGACGAACTCCTTTATTCCACAGTCTGACTTCTTTCTCCTATCATCCTCTTTTCGTAATAATTTATACCTGGACGGAAAGTATAAAAGAGACAAGGAGGACGAACCATGATTTACGCTTATCTTTCTCCACTGATCATCGTTGCATTAGTTTTTATCTCCACCGTGTTCGTCATCGACTGGTTAGCTAAATTATTGATCTACATTTTCCTTGTAAACCTGGTCTGTTTGCCTGGTTATTTGTTGTATAAGGAAGAAGTGAAAGAGAGTAAGTTAGAACCGCCACCATCATCACAGGAGGGTAACCAATATGTCCAAAAAAACACTGACAGCCAATGAAACCGGCCTTTTATGGACACAATATGTGCAGAACAGTATGGCCATCCCCATATTGGAACATTTCCAATTGACGCATAGGGATGAAGAAATTCAACCGTTAATAGGATTGGCAAGGGAATTAGCAGATAGAGGGGTCGAAGATTGCGGGCGATTTTTTGGGGAAGCGGGTCTCCCTGTTCCCAACGGTTACAGCTTGGATGACTTGAACCCCAATGCTCCAAAGCTGTTTACAGATGCCTTTATGTTGACCTTCCTGGGACACATGGGAAAGGTAGGTCTTACTTCTGATGGGTTCTCTTTAGGGGCCTCATCAAGAGAAGATTTCCGTGAATTTTTATCGGAACGGATAAACAAACAAGATCAACTTTACAACCGCTGTGTGAACATCGGAATGGAAAAAGAGGTTTATATAAGACCTCCGCAAATCGCAGTATCCAAAGAAACAGAATACATTGAAACTAAAAAATACTATCATCCTTTTAGTAAAAGATCCTTGAATACAATGGAAATCACACATTTGTATGAAAACATAAAAACTAACACCCTCGGAGAGGTATTGTGTCAGGGATTTGCGCAGACTAGTAAGAACAAAACAGTGAAAGAGTATATGAAACAAGGGAAAAAGATGTCGATTAAACATCGGAAGTCGTTCTCCACTCTTTTAGATCAGTCCGGAATTTTGACGCCGATGGGATCTGCCAATTATTTGACCACAAACACAGATCCTGTCTTCTCTGACCGACTCATGATGTATTTAATAAGCGTTCTTGCTTCATCTGGACAAGTGAATTATGCCACTGGTTCAGCCGTGGGGCTCCGGTACGATATTGTCTTCATTTATCATAAGTTCATTTTAGAAGCCGCGATCTATGCCAAAGACGGTCTGGATATCATGATTCATAATGGATGGTTTGAAGAACCCCCGCAAGCTCCAGACAGACAGAAACTCATCCAATAATTTTTAGCGGAAGAGGAATCGATATGAAAGAAAAACGACTGGAAATTTTATTATGGAGCATTGCTTTTCCGGGATTCGGCCAGCTGTTGAATGGACATCTCATCAAGGGACTCGCCTTCATCCTTTTAGAAGTGATCCTCAACGTGAACAGCTCTTTTAACATGGCGATTGTCCATAGCTTTCACGGAAATATAGAAAAAGCCATTGAAGTGACGGACTATCAATGGCTGATGTTTTATCCTTGTGTGTACATGTTCGCCGTTTGGGATGCGTACCGCGAGGCGGATGGGGAATGCGCTCCTTATGCCTTTGTTCCTTTTGCCTTTTGTGCTTACTCCGTTACCATAGGGTTGATCTATTCACCTCTATTCAAGGTGGGAGGCGTTTTAATTGGACCCGTCTGGCTGCCCATCCTGTTCTTGCTTCCAGGGATCGTCATTGGATTATTCATAAGATCTTTATTATTACGCTCTTCCAGACGCCCCTCATAAATCTCACGATGAGGGGTTTTTTGCTATGTTTGTTTGATTTTTCCCAAATGGTGGAATGACATCAAACAAACAACATTTGAGGAGGAGTTCACGTATGAATAGAGAACAACGCCAAACAAACGGTCAACCAGGACAAGAACAGTCGATTCAGCCAGGGGTGGAAAATGAAATGAACCCCCTCCCCTTGCAGGCGGATGAGGATTATAAAAGTGGCAATAAATTAGTTGGAAAAGTCGCCTTGATTACAGGTGGTGACAGTGGCATCGGTCGATCTGTGGCCATTGGCTACGCGAAGGAAGGCGCTGACGTTGCTATTTCTTATTTAGAGGAGCATGAAGATGCCGAATACACGAAGAAAAAAGTCGAAGAGGAAGGACGGCGCGCGATTTTAATCCCTGGAGATGTAGGGGATGAGGAAATATGCAAAACCGCTGTCGAACGCACGGTGAACGAGCTTGGGCAATTGGATATCCTCGTCAATAACGCTGCCGAACAACACCCGACGGACGATTTGTTAGACATTTCTACAGAGCAATTGGAAAGCACATTCCGGACGAACATTTACTCCATGTTCCATTTAACAAAAGCAGCGATTCCCCATTTGAGAAAAGGAAGCTCCATCATTAATACCGCTTCCGTAAACCCATATATCGGGAACCCTCACCTTGTGGATTATACGGCAACAAAAGGAGCGGTTGTAGGATTCACACGTTCGATGGCCAAGCAATTAGTCGATAAGGGGATTCGTGTCAACGGCATTGCTCCAGGACCGATTTGGACACCACTCATTCCGGCTACCTTCTCAGAAGACAAAGTGGAAGAATTCGGTACAAACACACCGATGGGGCGTCCTGGGCAGCCTGTGGAACATGTAGGAAGTTATGTTCTACTCGCATCAGACGATTCCACCTACATGACGGGACAGTTCATCCATATCAACGGAGGAATGTTTACATCCAGCTGACCGAAAGGAACGAAACAGATGCCAGAAGGACCAGAAATCAGACGGGCAGCAGATTCCGTAGAAAAAGCATTAAAAAATAGAACCATTATTGATATCAGTTTTGCCTTTGAACATTTACAAGGATATGAAGAAATCCTACGCGGCTCAAAAGTCACCAGGGTTGATACAAAAGGAAAAGCGATGCTCATCCGCTTCGACAATGACCAGGTGATTTATTCGCATAACCAATTGTACGGAAAATGGTACATTAGAAACGCCTATACCTACCCGAAAACAAACCGTCAATTGCGGCTCGCCCTTCATAATGAAAAGAAATCCGCCCTCCTTTATAGTGCTTCAGATATTGAAGTGCTGAAAAATGGAGAAGAGGAAGAGCACCCTTTTCTTTCAAAAGTAGGGCCTGATCTATTAAGTGAAGATGTGACGCCGGATGATCTTTTTGCACGTTTTCAGGAAAAAAGATTTCAACGAAGAAAATGGACCTCTCTCCTCCTGGATCAAGCATTCATCGGAGGAATCGGAAATTACTTGCGCAGTGAGGTTCTATTCGTTGCTGGTATATCTCCATTTTCAAGACCCATCGATTGCACAGAGGAACAGCTTTACCGTGCAGCAAAAGCGTGCATCGACCTGATGTGGCGTTCCTATGAAAACAAAGGCATCACAAACGACCCAGCCCTTGCAGAAGAGTTGAAAAAGAAAGGCAAAAAGCGCTATGAGTACAGGCACTGGGTCTTCAATCGGGAAGACCGACCGTGCCGGATCGATGGAACAGAAATCATCAAGTTCCGTGCCGCTTCCCGGCGCTGTTACTACTGTCCGACATGCCAAAAAAATCCCGCTCCCTCATAAAAGGAGCGGGATTTTTTTATCTTCCTAACCAACCACCATCAATGGCCAACTGATGTCCGTGTACATAACGGGAGGCATCAGAAGCAAGAAAGACCGCGGCACCGATGAAGTCTTCCGGTTTCCCCCAGTCACCTGCTGGGATTCGATCAAGGATCTGCTTGTTCCTTTCTTCGTCTTGGATAAGCGCCGTATTCATATCAGTCGCGATGTAGCCAGGTACGACACTGTTGACATTGACACCTTCTTTCGCCCATTCATTGGATAAGGCTTTCGTCAACTGGGAAACGCCGCCTTTGGAAGCAGCATAAGCGGGTACACGAATGCCTCCCTGGTAGGACAACAAGGAAGCGAAGTTGATGATTTTCCCGCTCTTGTTCGGCACCATATAGCGCCCCGCTTGCTGACAGAGGATCCACGTCGTTTTGAGATTGATATTCAGAACATCATCCCAGTCCTCTTCTGAAAAATCAACAGCATCGGAGCGCCTCTGAATTCCTGCTGCATTCACTAGAATATCAACACGATCGAACGCTTCCACAACCGATGGAATCGCCTCTTTCACTTGATCTTTATCACTCAAATCACACGGTATGATGTGGCAGGTTCGACCATGTCCTTCAATTTCTTTTTTTACATCTACTTGTGATGTGTTCCGCTGTAACAAGGCAACATCAGCACCAGCCTCAGCCAGACCGATAGCTACAGCACGCCCGATTCCTCTTGTTCCACCAGTGACGGCTGCTATTTTTCCATCTAAACGAAATAAACTCTCTGTCATTTCAATCCCCTTTCACGCTACGATAGCGTTTACATTCTCTTATATACCTTTCGATGGGCGGTGAGGAAATTCCTTTCACCTTTTAAATATTTTTTATGAAATATATTTTCATAATCAAGGAAAGAAAATATGTTCCGCATGGATTCCAGCCTTTGTTAAGGAAAGTTTCCCGAACGAATACATCGGCAACCGCCTTTTATCAATGAGAGAGCCAGGATTGAACAAGAGCGTTCTCTTAAAATATCGGAGGATTGGGATATGAGAGTGTCCGTAAATCAACACATCCACGGCACCATTTTCGAAAGATTCCAGCGCACGTTTTTCCGTCGTCTTTTTCTCTCCGTGGCCATGGACGATTCCGATCTGGTATCCTTCCCATTCGAGCAGTTGTTTTGCCGGAAATTTGTTTTGGACCTCTTCCCCGTCTACATTTCCATACACCCCGTACACGGGAGCATAGCCTTTCAACGTTTCATAAAGCTCTAACGTTTGCCAATCTCCAGCGTGAATAATGGCATCCACGTTCTTCAATTCTTTTAAAAAACGTTCCGGAAGCTGTTTTGCTTTTTTAGGCATATGTGTATCCGAAAGCACAATGATTTCCACTTCTGATCATCTCCTTCAAAGTCCTGCAATTCAAATTCAATATCCCCTATCTTCCGGGCAATGACCTGTTTCTCTAGTTCAAAGTCCTGTAACTAGCAGTTAATGTCCTCGTTCTCCTATTCCCTAAAAAAATTACCTCTCTACCAGAGGCAGAGAGGTAATTGATGTTATTGAATCGGTGTTTTATTTGGTGTTCCCGCTTTTCTCGGGTATTTCTTAGGTGTTTTTCTTTTCTTTTCAATGATGGCGATGTTCCGCTCGCTACCCTCTTCCGGCAATTCAAACGTGTGAACATCAAGCACCTCACCACCGACGGTTTGGATCGCAATCTTCGCGTCTTCCATTTCATCCTTCAAGTTCGGACCTTTCATCGCCATGAACCTGCCGCCTTTGGCAGCCAAAGGCAGACATAATTCACTAAGGACGGACATTCGCGCAACGGCGCGTGCCATCACAAGGTCATAATTTTCACGGAAATTCGCATTTTTTCCGAAGTTTTCGGCACGATCATGATAAAAAGCGACATCATCCAGCTCCAATTCGTGGGCTAAGTGATTCAAAAATGTGATTCGTTTTTTCAAAGAATCGACAATCGTCACTTTCAACTGCGGAAAGACGATTTTCAAAGGTAAGCTCGGGAAACCGGCGCCCGCTCCGACATCACAAATACGGAGCGGTTGATTGAAGTCATAGTAGAAGGCAGCCGTCAATGAATCATAAAAGTGTTTCAAATAGACGCCTTCCTGATCGGTAATTGCCGTGAGATTCATTTTTTCATTCCACTCAACAAGAATGTCAAAATACTTTTCGAACTGGCGCTGCTGGTGATTGTCGAGTTCTATGCCATGTTCCTGTAGTGCTTTAAGAAAGGTGTTGATATCCATAAGCCCATCCTTTCAAATTATTCCCCGGATACGCGGGCGATTTTCCCTTGTTCGATATACACAAGCAGAATGGAAACGTCTGCTGGATTCACTCCTGATACACGGGAGGCCTGTCCGACAGATAGAGGTCGGACCGATTTCAGGCGGTCACGGGCTTCTGTCGCAAGGCCGTGAATCGCATCATAATCAATGTCTTCAGGAATTTTCTTCGTCTCCATCTTCTTCATGCGATCGATTTGCTCCAGAGCTTTTTTAATATAGCCGCTGTATTTCACCTGGATTTCCACCTGTTCTTTAACATCGTCTGGCAGGGGAACATCGCTTGGAGTCAAACGTTCCAAGTGACTGTAATTCATTTCTGGACGCTTCAGTAAGTCAGTCGCACGGATGGCATCTTTCAGCTTCGATCCACCCGCTTCTTCGATGACAGATTGAACCTCATCCGTCTCTTTCAAAATGACTTTGTCGAGCCGTTTTTTTTCTTCTTCAATCAATCGTTTCTTTTCTCTGAAGCGCTCGTAGCGATCTTCAGGGATCAAACCGAGCTGATAGCCGATTTCTGTCAAACGGAGATCCGCATTATCGTGACGAAGCATCAAACGGAATTCCGCACGGGAAGTAAGTAGACGGTATGGTTCGCCTGTTCCTTTGGTCACAAGATCATCAATCATGACGCCAATGTACCCTTGAGAACGGTCAAGAATCAATGGTTCAAGATCGAGCGCTTTCGCAGCCGCGTTAATCCCTGCCATCAGGCCTTGTCCGGCAGCTTCTTCGTATCCGGATGTTCCGTTAAGCTGTCCAGCTGTAAACAGGCCTTCGATCTGTTTCGTTTCAAGTGTCGGCCACAACTGTGTAGGCACAACAGAATCGTACTCAATGGCATAACCGGCACGCATGATTTCCGCTTTTTCAAGACCTGGTACGGTACGCATCATTTCATTCTGCACGTACTCTGGAAGTGAGGTGGAAAGGCCTTGGACATAGACTTCCTCCGTATCTCTTCCTTCCGGTTCAAGGAAAATCTGGTGACGCGGTTTGTCATTGAAACGAACGATCTTATCTTCAATGGACGGACAGTAACGCGGTCCTGTACCTTTAATCGCCCCTGAATACATCGCAGATAGTCCTAAGTTATCGTTAATGATTTTGTGGGTGTCCTCGTTCGTGTACGTCAGCCAGCACGGAATTTGGTCGGTGATGAACTCTGTCGTTTCATAAGAAAATGAGCGTGGCTCTTCTTCTCCTGGCTGGATTTCAGTTTTGGAATAGTCGATGGTGTGACTATTGACACGCATCGGCGTTCCAGTTTTGAAACGAACCATTTCAATGCCCATTTCCTCCAACTGTTCAGAAAGAGAAACAGTGGATCGCTGGTTGTTCGGGCCACTTTCATATGACAAGTCGCCGATGATGACGCGTCCTCGCATGAATGTACCGGTCGTAACGATCACAGTCGGAGCATAGTAGGCCGCTTTCGTTTCTGTGACCACACCTTTGACCTGATTATCTTCCACCAGTACTTTTTCAACCATGGCCTGACGAAGCGTCAGGTTCTCCTGATTTTCAAGCACCCGCTTCATTTCTTTGATATAAAGCGGTTTGTCAGCTTGTGCCCTCAACGCTCGTACCGCCGGCCCTTTTCTTGTATTTAAAAGACGCATCTGGATGTGCGTTTTATCAATAACGCGCCCCATCGCTCCACCTAATGCATCCACTTCACGTACAACAATCCCTTTCGCGGGACCACCAATGGACGGGTTACATGGCATAAAGGCAACGAGGTCGAGGTTCAAGGTCAGCATCAACGTCTTCGCCCCGCGGCGCGCGGCAGCAAGACCTGCTTCTACTCCGGCATGACCAGCACCAATAACAATTACATCATAATGCCCTGCATCATATGTCATTCGGATGACTCTCCTTTTTTTATCATAATGAATATCATTTAAACAGAACGTTTATTTTCCTAAGCAGAATTGCGAGAATAACTGATCGATCAAGCTTTCGTGAACCGTATCCCCGACGATTTCCCCGAGAATCTCCCACGTTCTTGTAACATCGATCTGTACGACATCAAGCGGAACCCCCATTTCCATACCATTTTGGGCATCTTCAAGGGCTTGTTTCGCTTGTTTTAATAACTGAACATGGCGGACATTCGAAACATACGTCATATCACCAGCGTCCAGATCCCCTTCAAAGAACGTATCTCCAATCGCTGTTTCCAATTGGTCGATGCCTTCTTCACGGATCAGGGAGGTCGTAATCACTGGGTGATCCCCAGCCAATTCCTTCACTTGATCAAGGTCCAATCGCTGTTCTAGATCCATTTTATTGACGATTACGATAATATTCATATCCCGGATCGCTTCGAAAAGTTTCTTATCCTCTTCGCTCAGCTCATCCCCATAGTTTAACACAAACAGAATCAGATCAGCTTCTTTCAGTACTTGCCTTGAACGTTCGACCCCGATTTTTTCTACGATGTCTTCCGTTTCCCTAATTCCCGCCGTATCAATAAGACGAAGCGGAACGCCACGGACGTTGACGTATTCTTCGATCACATCACGGGTCGTACCTGGGACCTCTGTCACAATCGCTTTATTTTCATGGACAAGGGCATTCATCAAGGAGGATTTCCCGACATTCGGACGACCGATAATCGCCGTACCCAGTCCCTCTCTCAAAATTTTTCCTTGCTTAGCGGTTTGAAGAATACGGGTGACTTCCTCGTGCACTTCTTTCGTCTTCTCTTCCATCATTTCATGAGACATCTCTTCGACATCATCATATTCTGGATAGTCGATGTTCACTTCGACATGAGCGAGCGTCTCGAGAAGCTTTTGTCTCAATTCCTGAATCAGTTTCGATAGCCGGCCATCCATCTGCTTCAAAGCGACATCCATCGCCCGGTCCGTTTTGGCGCGGATCAAGTCCATGACCGCTTCCGCTTGAGAAAGATCGATACGACCATTCAAGAAGGCACGCTTCGTGAATTCTCCGGGTTCCGCTAATCTGGCACCGCTCGCCAACACGATCTCTAAGAGACGATTGACAGAAACAAGCCCTCCGTGGCAGTTGATCTCTACAATATCTTCTCGTGTAAAAGTTTTCGGGGCACGCATGACAGATACCATCACTTCTTCCGCCATTTCGCCCGATTCTGGGTCAATAATCTTTCCGTAATGCATTGTGTGGGAATCGACCTCGTTCAAATCCTTCCCTTTAAAAAGGTTGGCAGCAATCGCCACGGCTTCAGGTCCACTCAAACGGACAATGGCGATCGCCCCTTCTCCCATTGGGGTCGAAATTGCGGTTATTGTATCTGTTTCCACACGCACTCACCTCCTGAAAAATGTTTGATTTATATTTATCCACAACAGGAATATTTTTGTTGTCACTAACATACTACCTTACCACACCGCCACGTGTTTTGAAAAGATATCAACACATATATTCCCTATTTTCCGCACCTTTTAGTTATCCACATGTGCATAACTCTCCCTATCATTTTCCCCACCATACCAACGAACAATACTGCCACCAGCTATTTATTAAACAATCTGGCAGCTTTTTTGAAGAATCAGTTTCGAGACTTTTATTGAGTGGATGGGGCTGCGGGGAATAGCTCACTTTCCGCGGGAGCACGGTGATCCTCATCGGACTGCGTCCTGTGGGGTCTCACCATGCACTTTTTTCGCGCAGGAGTCTCGCCATCCCTTTTCGCCTCTTTGCCATAGAAGATTCTTGAAACCACTTCTAAATGGTCAGCTCGTATGATTGAAGGAAGTGGATTATATAAAACGCTCCACAGATCGTAAAAGCTTGATACAGAACGCTCTATACTTCCAACAGAGGAATAGTGGAAGACCACTCAACTTGGTAAAGGGGTTCGTTTCTCCCCTATATCCAATGGGGTGGTTGGAAAGCTGCGAGACTCCCGTGGGAGAAAGGAGGTATGAGAGATCCCGCAATCGCGAGCGTTTGTTGATTTAGGAATCCATAAAAAATGCTTCTGTTCATGTGAGATGAACAGAAGCATGATAAAAAACATTATTGAGGTCGAATGACGACGTGTCTGCGGGGGTCATTTCCGTCAGAATCCGTTTCGACTTTTTTATGGTTTTGCAGCGCACTGTGTATGATTTTTCTTTCATACGACGGCATCGGCTCAAGCTTCACTTCCTGATTGGTCCGTACCGCTTTTTCAGCTAATCGATTGGCGAGATTTTCTAAGGTTTCTTTCCTTCGACCACGATAGCCTTCTGCGTCTAACATGACGGTATAGAAGACATCGGACTCGCGATTCACAACGAGCTGAGCCAAGTATTGAAGTGAATTCAATGTTTGGCCGCGTTTACCAATCAGCATCGCAATCTTGTCACCTTCAAGCTCCATATAAATGTCGCGCTGACGGAGCTCTGTTTTCACCTGGACAGGAGCGCCCATTTGTTCTGCTACTTCATAGATGAATGTTTCGACGTCCTGCACTGGATTTTTCTTGATCGTTACTTTTACAATCGATGGTTTCGTACCAAAACCGAGAAATCCTTTTTTACCTTCATCAATGATCTCGACATCGACTTGATCTCTTGATGTGTGTAATTGCTCTAGTGCTGTTTGGATCGCCTCATCAACTGTGGTCCCCGTAGCAGTCCATTGCTTCACTAGTTTGCTCCTCCTGTCTCATCTTTCATCATTGGTTTACGAATGAAAATGGTTTGAAGAATCATGACAATGTTACCGACAATCCAGTACAACGCAAGGGCAGATGGGAAGAAGAATGCGAATGTACCGATCATTAACGGCATGATATAAAGCATCATTTGCATTTGCGGGTTCTGTGCAGCCGCTCCTCCAGCCATCATCAATTTTTGCTGCAGGAAAGTTGTTGCTGCTGTCAGAATCGCTAAGAACGGATCCGCTTGTCCAAGCTCTAACCATAAGAAGTTATGAGTTTGAACAGCTTCTGTTCTCATAATTGCATGATAGAAACCAATCAAAATCGGCATTTGAACGATGATTGGCAAACAACCCGCGAGTGGATTGACACCGTTTTTCTGGAAAAGCTGCATCGTTTCTTGTTGAAGCTTTTGTTGTGTCTGAGCATCTTTGGAAGAATACTTTTCTCTCAGTTCTTTCAATTCCGGCTGAATATCCTGCATCGCTTTTGAACTTTTCAATTGTTTGACGTTCAATGGTAAAAGCAGGAGACGAATGATGATGGTTACGATGATAATCGCCAATCCGTAACTTCCATTCGTAGCATCAGCGAAAAACAACAATGTTTGTGATAATGGATATACAATATATTCATTCCAAAATCCTGTACTATCCGAGGTGATCTCTTGGTTGACTTCCATACACCCGGATAGGAACGTAAGCACACCTGTCATCGCGACCAGGATGAGTAATTTATTCCGCAACGTTCCTTCCTCCTTACTGAAATCGCTCTTCTATCTTTTTTTATACAAACCGATGAATGACTTTACGACAATCATAAGTTTAGCATTAGTTGACACCATAATTCTATATGATTACGTGCGAATTTTTTTATTTAATAGCTTTGACCGTGATAATACATGGGTCAGGCTTTTCTTTATCTCATGAAATTCCATTTGGTTCGTCGGTTTCCGTGCAATGATGACAAGGTCGTAATCCGGGTGGATCTCTTCCTCCAGTTCATGAAAGGCTTGCCTGAGATACCGCTTGATCTGGTTCCGCATGACCGCATGACCAATTTTCTTGCTGACCGATAAACCAATTCGAAAATGGGATTGATCTTCCTTTTTCATATAATAAAGGACCAACTGGCGATTGGCGAACGACTGCCCGCGACGAAAAACCTTTTGAAAGTCTTCATTTTTTTTAATACGATAAGCTTTTTTCATCGAACACCCTCCAAAATCACAAACAAGGTGGCTTGGGCAGACCGTTTTGCCTTCCACTATTCTCCCAGTAAGAGATCTTTTACATTATGTAGAAAAACATCTCTTTTTATCCTGCTCTCACCTTTTTAGGCGATCAAAAATCTATAAAAGAATGAACAAAGAATTCTACGCTCATCTTTTCTCTAAAAAACAAAAGAGGGACGAAGATCCGCCCCCTCTTTTGACCATTATACTGAAAAAAAGACCACTGATTGTTTTCAGTGGCCTATGCTGATAGAACTTTTCTTCCTTTACGACGACGGCGTGCAAGAACATGACGACCGTTCTTAGTGCTCATACGTGCACGGAAGCCGTGTACTTTTTTACGCTTACGGTTATTTGGTTGAAACGTGCGTTTACTCATTATATATACACCTCCTGAGGAAAATTCCAATAATACATCTAAAAGGCAGTCCCGATTAGTATAATAAATCCCCTTGCTTTTTGTCAACTTTTATTTTACGACTAGACCCGTGAAGATCACACCCGTTATATAACAGACCTGTACTATAACAAGTGAAAACAGCTGTCTAAAATAAGCGAACAAAATCTCCCCCTGGCGAACATTCACAGGATCTGTGTATAATTTAAACCTGCGTTTTCTACTGTCCACAACAAATATCGACAAGAAAATCACAAAATATAGTGTTGTGGATGAGTTTTGTCTACAAGGCGTTGAAATTGTGGATAAGTTATCGTGAACCATTGCAACTGCCTTTTTTATCTGGTATTATATTTGTGTTTAACCGTGAATGACTTCTGAAGACCACAAATCTTTTCCACAGATTGTGGATAACGTGTGGACAGTTATTAACACGGCTGTTTATGTAGTTATGCACAAGAGTGTGGATATTGAAAATAACTTTCTAGAACTCTAGTAAAATCAACTTCCGGACATCCACATCCGATCAGAGGTTTTTTAACGACATCTATTATACAAACCTTATACGAATGCCTTTCGATCCTTTTGCTACGTTCGAAAAAGAGAACGAAAGGTTTTTTTGTTTTCCACTGAAACAGAGAGGGGTGAAACAATTTGGAGAACATCAATGAATTATGGAACAATACGCTCGAGCAGATTAAAGAAAAAATCAGCAAACCGAGCTTTGAAACATGGCTGAAAGCAACCAAAGCAGATTCTTTGAATGAAAATACGCTGACGATCGTTGCTCCGAATGAATTCGCCAGAGATTGGCTTGAAAATCAATATGAGAGCTTGATTACCGAAACTTTATATGAAGTGACAGGGGCGAAACTTGATACAAAGTTCATTATTCCGGAATCTAAAGACGACTCACTAGAAGATGTGAAACTATCCTCTAAAAAAGTACCGAATGTAAAAAACAATGGAAACGAAGAATCACCACAAAGCATGCTGAATTCCAAATATACATTCGATACCTTTGTTATCGGTTCAGGCAACCGTTTCGCTCATGCTGCTTCTCTAGCTGTGGCAGAAGCACCAGCCAAAGCCTATAACCCATTGTTTATCTATGGTGGCGTCGGGCTTGGTAAAACGCACCTGATGCATGCGATCGGACACTATGTACTCGATCATAATCCGAATGCCAAAGTGGTGTATCTATCATCGGAAAAGTTTACGAACGAATTCATTAATTCCATTAGAGACAACAAGGCCGTCAATTTCCGAAATAAATACCGTAGTGTCGACGTGCTTTTAATAGATGATATACAATTCCTTGCAGGAAAAGAACAAACACAGGAAGAGTTCTTCCATACGTTCAATACACTTCATGAAGAAAGCAAGCAGATTGTCATTTCCAGTGACCGTCCGCCAAAAGAAATTCCGACACTGGAAGACCGTCTGCGTTCACGTTTTGAATGGGGCCTGATCACAGACATCACACCGCCTGATTTAGAAACAAGAATCGCGATCCTTCGTAAAAAGGCAAAAGCGGAAGGACTCGATATCCCGAACGAGGTGATGCTTTATATCGCCAATCAAATCGATACAAACATCCGCGAACTTGAAGGTGCGCTGATCCGTGTCGTTGCCTATTCTTCTTTAATTAATAGTGATATCAACGCATCACTTGCGGCAGAAGCTTTGAAAGATATCATTCCTAGCTCAAAACCTAAGGTCATTACAATTGAAGCCATTCAGGAAATGGTCGGAGAAAAATATAATGTGAGACTGGAAGATTTCCCAGCGAAGAAACGGACAAAATCCGTCGCCTTTCCAAGACAGATTGCCATGTATCTATCCAGGGAACTGACAGATTTCTCATTGCCGAAGATTGGGGAAGAGTTTGGAGGACGCGATCATACAACGGTCATTCATGCTCACGAAAAAATTTCAAAAATGGTTGCCGATGATCAACAGCTGCAAAAAGAATTGGATGAAATCAGAGAACAGTTAAAATCTCACTAGTGGATAATGTGAATAGTGATTGCACGTTCGTCAACACCCTATCCACATGTGGATAACCTTATAAAATAAACGTTTAACCTTGTTATCCACATTTCCACAGCCCATACTAGTACTATTACTACATTTTATATAAAAATAATTAATATATGCTCAAGTAGGAGGAGTGTATTCAAAATGAAATTCGTTATCCAAAGGGATCAATTGATCAATAGTGTCCAAAACGTCATGAAAGCCATCTCTTCCAGAACCACGATTCCAATTCTTACAGGAATGAAACTCGAAGCGAGTGAAGAAGGAATCAAATTAACAGGTAGTGATTCAGATATCTCTATTGAATCTTTCATTCCTAGTGAAGAAGACGGTATTGTTTATGTAGAAAATATTGAACCGGGAAGCATCGTTCTTCAGGCCAAGTATTTCCCTGATATTGTCCGTAAGCTCCCTCAAAATACTGTAGAAATAGAAAGTGACCATACTCGTAATGTCACGATACGTTCTGGAAATGCAGAATTTCATTTGAATGGCCAAGATCCAGAAGAATACCCACAACTTCCGCAACTTCATACAGAAGATAGTTTTGAACTGCCGATTGACCTTTTAAAAAATTTAATCCGCCAGACCGTTTTTGCGGTATCGACTTCTGAAACAAGACCGATCCTGACGGGTGTTCATGTAAAACTTGATGACGGAAGACTGGAATTCATTGCGACCGACAGCCATAGGTTAGCTTCACGTAAAATTCCTTTGGAACAACCAGAAGGAAAATCTTTACCGGCTGTAGTCATTCCTGGTAAAAGTTTGACGGAATTAAACAAAATTCTTGATGATTCCGAAGATACGATTGAAGTCAGTGTGACAGAAAATCAAGTCTTATTCCGTACGAAACACCTGTACTTCCTTTCCCGCTTGCTTGAGGGCAATTATCCGGAAACTTCTCGTCTGATTCCTGAACAAAGCAAAACGATCGTCAAAATTGACACGAAGGAATTGCTGCAATCAGTAGATCGCGCATCTCTTCTCGCGAAAGAGAATCGCAACAATGTTGTTCGTTTGATTACAAAAGAAGACAATCATCTTGAAATCACAGGGAATTCCCCGGAAGTAGGGAATGTTGTCGAAGAAGTGATGGCGACTGATGTCGATGGAGAAGATCTGAAAATATCTTTCAGTGCCAAATACATGATGGATGCACTGAAAGCGGTCGATTATGACCAGGTGAAGGTCGAATTTACAGGAGCGATGCGCCCATTCTTGATTCGCCCTGTCGATGACGACCAGATTTTACAGTTGATTCTTCCAGTCAGAACTTATTAAATCTCCGAAAAAGGTAAAGGTAAAAAGGTGCTTTATGTTTTGCATAGAGCACCTTTTCTTATTGGTCAGATTTTTATGTATCATCCTTTGGAATTTCAAGGAAGCGATGACTTTGTTAATAACTGTTCGTTTTTACAGCACTAGATACTTAGGTACCTAAGTTTATTGGTGAGGACAAAGAAAAATGAAAATGAGCGAATGATGGAAGAATGGGGCAATAAGAAGGTTGAAATGTCACTAAACAAGATATGAAAGAGGCATACAGACCTGTTTCGTTGTCTCACACTTTCCTTACACATCTATCTTTAGTAAAATGAAAGATAGGTGAATTCATGAAATAGGGTGAAATGATATGAACGAAGAGATCGGTATCAGTACAGAATATATTCCATTAGGGAAGTTTTTGAAATTAGCCAATATTGTCGAATCTGGTGGAATGGTGAAAGTTTTCTTGTCGGAATTTGAAGTTTACGTAAACGGAGAACCTGACAATCGTCGTGGCCGCAAACTGTATGTGGGCGATACAGTAGAAGTTGAAGAATTCGGCAGCTTCACTGTCGTCAAAGAAGCTTAGGTCAGGCGTTCCTCTATGTATATCCATGAGTTATCATTACGTTCTTTCAGGAACTATGATGAGCTCTCATTGACGTTCGACCATAAGATCAATGTCATCATTGGTGAAAATGCCCAGGGAAAAACCAATCTGATGGAAGCGATCTATGTACTCGCTTTTACTAGGTCCCATCGTACGTCCAGAGATAAAGAACTGATACAGTGGGATGCAGAGTATGGTAAAATAAAAGGGAGTATCTTTAAACGGAATCGTCGCTTTCCTCTTGAAATCATCGTTTCTAAAAAGGGGAAAAAAGCGAAATTGAATCATATTGAGCAAAAGCGTCTGAGCGACTACATCGGCGCTTTGAACGTGGTGATGTTTGCACCTGAGGATCTCAATCTTGTGAAGGGGAGCCCTCAGGTGCGTCGTCGGTTTATTGACATGGAAATCGGCCAAATACAACCCACATACATTTATCATTTAGGTCAATATCAGAAGATTCTCAGACAACGCAATCATCTGTTGAAAGATTTGCAGCGAAAGCCGGGAGCGGACCGGACGATGCTCGGTGTTTTGACAGAGCAGCTGATTGAACATGCAACGACGATTGTCGAACGCCGGTTCAAATTCCTGCAGCTTCTTAGGTCATGGGCGACACCGATCCACGAAGGAATCAGTCGGCAGTTGGAGAAACTGGAAATTGCTTATGATGCGAGTGTGCGAGTATCAGAGGATATGAATTTGGAAACAATAAAAGATACATTCTCTGAAAAGTTTGCAGAAATTGAATCAAAAGAAGTGGAACGCGGGACGACGTTGGCAGGACCACACAGGGATGATCTGGTTTTTTACGTGAACGGAAAAGACGTCCAAACGTATGGATCACAGGGCCAGCAGCGGACGACGGCATTGTCTTTGAAACTCGCTGAAATTGAACTGATTCATAGTGAAGTAGGCGAATACCCCATTTTGCTTCTTGATGACGTACTTAGTGAACTGGATGACTTTAGACAATCGCATTTGCTTCATACGATTCAAGGAAAAGTCCAGACGTTCGTTTCTACAACGAGTATCGACGGAATTGAACACGAAGCACTGGAACAAGCGGAGATTTTCCGTGTGAAAGAAGGAACGATAGACGTAGAGAAATGAGGTGGCGAATTGTTCATTCATATCGGGGATGATCACGTCATCCAGTCGAAGGATGTCGTGGCGATCATTGATCATAGTTTGATTTCATCTTCTTCTATCATCGAAGAAATGATTCATAACCAACGTAAGGAAAAGCAGGTCATTGAAACGGAAGACCACCAGGCGAAAGCGATTGTAATTACGAATGATGTCATCTATTTCAGCCCACTATCTGTCTATACATTGAAGAAGCGGGCGAACATGATGACAACACTGAATAAACTGGAAGATTTCTCGGAAGAGTCCGATTTTTAATATACCGATAGATGAGAGACGTAAGGGATTAGAGATAAACCACTTGAGAAATGTAGGTGAGTACCATGAAGGAAGATATTATCGAAGAGCAGCAGGCATATGATGAGAGTCAAATACAGGTACTGGAAGGATTAGAAGCGGTAAGAAAACGTCCAGGAATGTATATTGGTTCTACGAACGAAAAAGGCCTTCACCACCTCGTATGGGAAATCGTCGATAACAGTATCGATGAAGCGATGGCCGGTTTTTGCGATCATATTCAAGTCGCGATCGAAAAAGACAACAGCATTACCGTTACCGATAACGGCCGTGGTATTCCTGTCGGGATCCAGGAGAAAACGGGACGTCCCGCTGTTGAAGTCATTCTGACCGTTCTTCACGCCGGAGGTAAGTTCGGCGGGGGCGGATATAAGGTATCCGGAGGGCTCCATGGTGTAGGGGCATCCGTCGTAAACGCCTTATCTACAAAACTAGAAGTGTTCGTCCACCGTGATGGAAACATTCATTACCAGGCTTATCACCGTGGTGTTCCAGAAGAAGACTTGAAGGTGATCGGAGAAACTGATCAGACAGGAACACGCATCCAATTCAAACCAGACCCTGAAATTTTCTCAGAGACAGAGGAATATAAGTTTGAGATTCTTGCTAATCGTTTGCGTGAGCTCGCTTTTCTAAACAAGGGTCTTACCATCACGATTGAAGATAAACGTACGGATGAAGAGCCTGTGAATTACTATTTCGAAGGCGGAATCCTTTCCTATGTCGAACACATGAACCGCACGCGCGAAACCCTGCATGATGCCTTCTTCATCGAGGATGAACAAGATGAGATTTCTATTGAAATCGCCATGCAGTACAACGATGGATTCGCGAGTAATATTTATTCCTATGCTAACAACATCCATACGTACGAAGGCGGAACGCACGAATCCGGTTTCAAGACCGGTTTGACACGTGTGATCAACGACTATGCACGTAAAAACAACATGTTCAAGGAGACGGATCCGAATTTGACAGGAGACGATGTCAGGGAAGGTTTGACAGCGATCATCTCAATCAAACATCCGGACCCGCAGTTCGAAGGGCAGACAAAGACGAAACTCGGCAACAGTGAAGCACGTACCGTTACGGACTCTCTGTTCTCGGAACGTTTCACAAAGTTCCTTTTTGAAAATCCGAACATGGCTAAAACGATTGTTGAAAAAGGATTGATGGCTTCAAGAGCAAGAATGGCCGCAAAGAAAGCACGTGAACTGACGCGCCGTAAAAATGCACTTGAGGTTTCCAACCTGCCAGGTAAATTAGCGGACTGTTCTTCCAAAGATGCCAACATCTCTGAACTTTACATTGTTGAGGGTGACTCTGCCGGAGGATCTGCTAAGCAGGGACGGGATCGTCATTTCCAGGCGATTCTGCCATTGCGCGGTAAAATCATCAACGTTGAAAAAGCACGCTTGGATAAAATCCTTTCCAACAACGAAGTCCGTGCCATCATTACAGCCCTTGGTACAGGAATCGGTGAAGAGTTCGATATTTCAAAGGCACGTTATCATAAGATCGTCATCATGACCGATGCCGACGTCGATGGTGCACACATCCGTACTTTACTATTGACGTTCTTCTATCGTTATATGCGTCCATTGATTGAACATGGCTATATCTATATCGCTCAGCCGCCGCTTTATAAAATCCAGCAAGGAAAAGCGATTTATTACACGTACAGTGATAAGCAGCTGGATGCGAAGCTTGCAGAGCTGTCCAAATCACCGAAACCTGGCGTTCAGCGCTACAAGGGTCTTGGAGAGATGAACCCGGAACAGCTTTGGGAAACGACGATGGACCCTGAAACGAGAACGATGCTTCAGGTCAGCTTAGAGGATGCGATGGGGGCGGATGAAACCTTCGATATTCTTATGGGAGACAAAGTCGAACCGCGTCGTAACTTTATTCAAGAGAACGCCCAATATGTACAAAACCTTGATGTTTAATATAAAACGAATGTCATGAAAGAGTGGGAAGGGAGACGAACATATCCTTTCCCCTTTTAGGTAACTAGGAGGTAAAAGAATGGTGGATCAACCCGAACGTCCGCGCGTACAGGAAGTAAACATCAGTCACGAAATGCGCACCTCATTCCTGGATTATGCGATGAGTGTCATCGTAGCCCGTGCCCTTCCTGATGTCAGAGACGGCCTGAAACCTGTACACAGAAGGATATTATATGCGATGCATGACCTTGGTATGCATTCGGACAAAGCTTACAAAAAATCGGCACGTATTGTCGGAGAAGTCATCGGTAAGTATCACCCTCACGGAGACTCTGCTGTCTATGACACGATGGTGCGTATGGCACAGGACTTCAACTACCGATACATGCTCGTCGATGGACACGGAAACTTCGGTTCTGTGGACGGAGATGCCGCAGCCGCCATGCGTTATACGGAAGCACGGATGTCCAAAATTTCTATGGAGATTCTGCGCGACATCAACAAAGATACGATCGATTATAATGATAACTACGATGGAACAGAGCGGGAGCCTGCAGTGCTTCCAGCCAAATTCCCGAACTTGCTCGTCAATGGCGGTTCAGGAATTGCGGTCGGAATGGCGACGAACATCCCCCCGCATCAGCTTGGTGAGGTTATTGATGCAGTACTCGCTCTTAGTAAGGACCCGGAGATTACCATCCAGGAACTGATGGAAAACCATATCTATGGTCCTGATTTCCCGACAGCTGGTAAAATTCTCGGCTTAAGTGGAATTCGCAAAGCCTATGAAACAGGGAAAGGCTCGATCACTGTTCGTGCAGATGTTGAAATTGAAGAACAAGCCAACGGCAAAGGCCGTTTAATCGTGCACGAGCTTCCTTATCAGGTGAACAAAGCCCGTCTCGTTGAAAAAATCGCCGATCTTGCCCGCGATAAGAAAATCGATGGCATCACAGATCTCCGCGATGAATCGGACCGTAACGGCATGCGTATCGTCATAGAATTGCGCCGTGACGTCAATCCGAACGTCCTTCTCAACAACCTTTACAAAATGACGGCCCTGCAATCAACGTTCGGCATCAATATGCTTGCGCTCGTCAATGGGCACCCGAAAGTGCTCAACTTGAAACAGTGCCTCGAGCACTATTTGGAACACCAGAAAGTCGTCATTCGCCGCCGTACGGAATACGAACTTAGAAAAGCAGAAGCACGTGCTCACATCCTCGCTGGTCTGCGTATTGCTCTTGACCACCTGGATGAAGTGATTTCACTTATTCGTGAATCGCAAACGACTGAAATCGCACGTACCGGTTTGATGGAGCGTTTCGGTCTTTCTGAAAAGCAGGCACAAGCGATTCTTGATATGCGTCTGCAGCGATTGACCGGTTTAGAGCGTGAAAAAATCGAGGATGAATATCAAGAAGTCATGAAATTGATTCAAGAATTGAAAGCGATCCTTGCTGACGATGAAAAAGTTCTTGAAATCATCCGTGAAGAACTGCTTGATGTGAAGGAGCGCTATAATGATAAGCGCCGTACAGAAATCGTCCTTGGCGGAACAGACTTCATCGAGGATGAGGACTTGATCCCTGAAGAAACGGTCATCGTCACGGTCACTCACCAGGGCTATGTCAAACGTCTTCCTGCATCCACTTACCGTTCACAGCGAAGAGGTGGACGAGGCGTGCAGGGCATGGGAACACACGAAGAAGACTTCGTCGAACACCTATTGTCTACGTCGACTCACAATACCCTGCTTTTCTTCTCAAACAAAGGGAAAGTATACAAAGCTAAAGGTTATGAAGTACCAGAATTCAGCCGAACGGCTAAAGGAATTCCAATCATCAACATGTTGAACGTTGAACGTGATGAGTGGATCAATGCTGTGATCTCCGTTGAAGATTTCGTTGATGACTGGTACCTCGTCTTTACAACGAAGAACGGAATCACGAAGCGGACAACGCTCTCCCAATTCGCGAATATCCGAAAAGGCGGTCTGATCGCTCTCGGACTGCGTGAAGATGATGAGCTGATTTCGGTCCGACTGACAGATGGAACGAAAGATATCATGATCGGCACGCAGAACGGTTACTTGATCCGTTTCAATGAAGATCAAATCCGTGCGATGGGACGTACAGCCGCAGGTGTCAAAGGGATTTCCCTTCGTGAAGACGACAAAGTCGTATCCATGGAAATCCTCGACGATTCCCTGCAAGTGCTCACCGTTACAAGCAAAGGCTATGGAAAGCGCACACCAGCTGACGAGTACCGAATTACCAACCGTGGTGGTAAAGGAATCATTACGTGTAATCTGACAGATAAGAATGGTAAAGTCGTCGCTACGAAAGCCGTCAATGGCGAAGAGGATATCATGATTATCACTGCCAGTGGTGTCTTAATCCGTATGCCGATGGAAAGTATTTCTGAAACAGGACGGAACACACAGGGCGTACGCTTGATTCGTCTTGGAGAAGGTGAAGAAGTCGCTACCGTTGCTCGTGTCGAGTCTGAAAAAGAGGAAGAAGAACTTGTGGAAGAAGCGCTGGAAAAAGAAGCTGAATCTCAAGATGAGATTTCTGAAGAAAGTGCAGAAACATCAGACGAACCAACAGAAGAAGAGTCAGATGAATCATAAGTAAGCAAACTTCCATGATCCGTCGCCTGTCGATTTATTTCGGCAGGCGACTTTTTTTATAGGGCGGAGGAACAGATTCATACTTATCCATTAAATTTTTCAATATTTGCTATTTTGTTGAAATATTCATGGTAATATAGAACTATAAATATCATTTGAGATTCAAGAGATCTTTACATAAAAGAAACTAGTGGAAGGTGGTTCGTTGCCATGAGGGTAGCTACATCACAATTGGAACCGGGCTGTCTCTTGACGAAAGACGTCATGGGTCGGACGAATCGACCGATCGTGCCTAAAAATACGACCATTCAGCCCGTCCATATTGATGTACTGAAGAAATTTAAAATTGATATTGTTGAAGTTTCCAATCGTCGGTCGGACGGTTCGCTTTTCATAGCTTCCAAGCCGACAGACCAAGAAGATCTACATAAGGAGATGCGTTCTGAGGAACCTGATCTTCCTTTCTTCGAATCCTACCTAGCTGCTGTGCAGGAGTATAAAAAATGGTTCATTTCATGGCAAGGTGGATCGCCTTTAAACATCAGTGAGATCCGCAAAGTGATGGTTCCCCTCCTTGAGAGAGCTGTCGATTCTGCAGGGCGGGAAGTTTTCTCGCTCCATCATTATACCTCCAGTAAAGATTACATCTATCATCACAGTGTAGCGATGGGGCTGTTATCTAGTTATGTGGCGTCGAAAATGGGCTACAATTACGGTGAATGGATTCAAGTCGGTTTAGCCGGGCTTCTTGCTGATAGCGGGATGGCGAAAGTCAGTGAACGAATTACGTGGAAAGAGGCCCCTTTAACAGAGAGGGAGTATGAGATGGTGAAAAACCATCCGACCTACAGTTACCGAAACGTAGAAAAAATATCTACGTTGAGTAACCACGCAAAGGTCGCTATTTTACAGCATCATGAACGATTGGATGGGACAGGTTATCCATTAGGAGTCAGTCAGAATAAAATCCATCCGTTCAGCCAGATTATCGCTGTCTGTGATATGTACCACGCCATGACGTCTGAGAGGATGTACCGGAGGAAACAGTCGCCTTATAAAGTGCTCGAAGAAATCCTCCAGGAGCAGTTCGGCCGCTATGATCATAAAGTGATCAGCGCTTTAGTTAAAGAAATGACCAATTATTCTACGGGGACCCAAATCCGTTTGTCTGATCATCGCGAAGCAGAAGTGATTTTCGTTGAAAAAACCAACCCGACAAGACCGCTTGTGCGAATCATTGAAGATGGACAGATTCTCCCGTTGAAAGAGCAGCTGGACCTTCATATTGAAGAAGTATATGAATAAAAAGAGACCAGTTTGCGTCATGAAATGGATGCAAACTGGTCTTTAAGCCAGGAAGCGAAAATTTTCGGGATACGTTCCGCAGCTGAATTTAAAAAATGTACAATGAATACATAATCCTCACGATCTTTCATCTGCTCCATCTCTCCCCACCATTCCCCTTCATAACGCACTAGCATACTCAAGTTATAAAGGACAGCAAAATACGCCAACAGCTCAGGCCATTCTTCTTCAATGGTGATAGGACTCGGGTTCTTCAGTTGAAACAGCTCTTCCATTCCAGGGAGGGGACGGAGCAATTCATCCATGGATATCTTGGTTTTTTCTGAAGAAAATTGAAACAAATGCTCAGCTGCGTGCGGGAATAACCCGTGCGGCTGAATACGGATATCGTCTTCTAAAAAACGGTAATGCTGTTTTTTTCTTTTACGTGTCGACAGCCCATGGGCGAGAACCTTTGCGGTGGCAGGATATCCAGGATCAACCGTCAACAGGCAGCTTTTGATGAAATGGTTCATTCCATAATAAAAAAGAAGAGGCTTTACACTCAAGGGTGTATGTAAAGCGGTCGACCAATAATCTTGACCGAGGCTGAGACCGTGAATGAACCGTTCTGCATTATTGTAAGCATGATGTTCGGCTCTTGAATGATTGATCTTTTCATAACAAGCAAACAAAAAAGGTCTTGTATGTGCGGTCACTTGAAGATAAGTGAGAATCGGATCCGTGGAGTGCAAAGAAAGTTCCTCCTTTCTAACATAAAAGGAATTCTCCCCCATTTTTTTATGGTTGAAAAAGCCCGACCATTGTCGTATTGTAAATAACAATAAGAAATGGTGTTACGAGAATATACCACTTATTTTACCCACTTTCACCCAAACTATTTTAAGAAGAAAAGGAGAGGTCAAGCATGCGTGAAGACAAGTTTACAAAAGAAGGTTTAACGTTTGACGATGTACTACTTTTGCCTGCTAAGTCCGATGTTTTGCCCCGTGATGTTTCGCTGGCAACAGAATTATCTCCGACATTACGTCTGAATATGCCGATCATCAGTGCCGGAATGGATACGGTGACGGAAGCTAAAATGGCGATCGGTATGGCACGTCAAGGAGGACTTGGCGTCATTCATAAGAATATGTCGATTGAAGAGCAAGCAGAACATGTCGACCGAGTGAAACGCTCCGAAAGCGGCGTCATTACGAACCCGTTCTTTCTGACTCCGGAACACCAAGTATTTGATGCTGAACATTTAATGGGGAAATTCCGTATTTCCGGTGTGCCGATCGTTAATACTGTGGAAGAACAGAAACTTGTCGGAATCATCACCAACCGTGACCTCCGTTTCATCGAAGATTATTCGATTAAAATAAGTGACGTCATGACCCGTGAGAACCTTGTCACAGCACCTGTAGGAACGACACTGGATGAAGCAGAAAAAATCTTGCAGCAATATAAGATTGAAAAGCTACCGATGGTAGATAACAATGGGATCCTCAAAGGATTGATCACCATCAAAGATATAGAGAAAGTGATCGAATTCCCATTATCAGCAAAAGATGAACAAGGTCGTCTCCTCTGTGCGGCAGCTGTCGGTGTCACGGCAGATGCGATGACGCGTATTGATAAATTAGTGGAAGCAGGGGTCGATGCTCTTGTCGTCGATACCGCCCATGGTCACTCTCAGGGTGTGATTGATCAGGTGAAGCGGATCCGTGACCGTCATCCAAAAGTGAATATCATTGCAGGAAACGTAGGGACAGCAGAAGCGACACGCGAATTGATCGAAGCAGGGGCGGACGTTGTAAAAGTAGGTATTGGACCAGGATCGATTTGTACGACCCGTGTCGTTGCAGGTGTCGGTGTTCCTCAAATCACTGCCGTCTATGACTGTGCGAAGGAAGCGGAGAAATACAATAAGCCGGTCATTGCCGACGGAGGAATCAAATATTCAGGTGACATCGTGAAAGCTCTTGCTGCAGGTGGACATGCCGTTATGCTCGGAAGTTTACTAGCCGGTGTTTCAGAAAGCCCTGGCGAAACGGAAATCTTCCAAGGCCGCCGGTTCAAAGTCTACCGGGGGATGGGATCTGTCGGTGCCATGGAATCCGGATCCAAAGATCGTTACTTCCAAAATGACCAAGAAGCGAAGAAACTTGTGCCTGAAGGGATTGAAGGACGCATGCCATATAAAGGACCATTGGCAGACTCCATCCATCAGCTTCTCGGAGGTATCCGCTCGGGTATGGGGTATTGTGGAACACCAACCATCAGTGCTTTACGTACAGACGCACAATTCACAAGAATTACAGGGGCTGGTTTAAGAGAGAGCCATCCACATGATGTTCAAATTACAAAAGAAGCGCCAAACTACTCCGTTTGACCCGTATAAAAAGTGATAGACAGGGACTTTTCCCTGTCTATTCTTTTATATACGCATGTGATAAAATAACAAAGATGCATATTTTAAGGGTGGAGGTTGAGAAAGTGACACAAAGAATAAAAACATCTATGGCCTTGATGGTGGCATTGCTTATGGGGTTCTTTGCTGTGTCCATGAATCCTGGACATACATACGCAAGCGTAGATGTTGGCGCAGAATCGGCAATACTCGTGGACGCGGAAACAGGGAAGATTTTATTTGAAAAAGAGGCAGATTTGACATTACCTCCTGCCAGTATGACGAAGATGATGACTGAATATCTTGTCATGGAAGCGATTGAGGAAGGTCAAATCAGCTGGGATACGACAACACAAATTAGTCAATACGCTTTTGATATATCGGCGAATCCTGAATTTTCAGGAGTTGGCCTGAGATTGGATGAAGAATATACGGTACGTGAACTTTATGAAGCAATGGCAATTAATTCAGATAATGCAACAACTATTGCGCTTACGGAATTGATTGCTGGCAGTGAAGCTGAATTTGTTCAAATGATGAACGAAAAGGGAGCGGAAATGGGTCTTCCTGATTACGATTTCGTAAACTCTACTGGATTGAATAACTCTCATTTAGGAGACAACTATCCTGAAGGAACAGATCCGGATGCAACAAACATGCTTTCTGCAAAATCTGCAGCGCTTCTCGCTTACCATTTGACGAACGACTATCCGGAAGCGCTTGAAATCTCAAGCAAACCGACACTTGAATTTGCTGGAGAAACCGTGACGAACTGGAACTGGATGCTTCCAGGCATGCCGGGTCAGAACTTGAAGCAGTTCGAGTACGAAGGTATGGACGGATTGAAAACAGGATACACAGAACTTGCTCAAAACACATTTACAGGGACGGCAGAACGAGACGGACAACGCTTCATTTCAGTCGTCATGAAATCCGAATCCAGGGCCTCCCGTTTCGACCAAACAGAGAAGCTGCTGGACTACGGTTTCAATCAATTCTCACGACAGGAACTTTTCGCAGCAGGAGCCACTCCTGAAGAAAAGTCGACGCTTCCTGTCGCAAAAGGAAAAGAAGAGGAAGTAGCGATTGAAACGAGTGCAGCCTTAAGCACACTGTTGAAAAGCGGAGAAGAAGATCAATATGAGATTCAGTTCAACATTTCTGAGGATCAGTTGGATGACGAAGGTAACCTTGTCGCGCCTGTAGAAAAAGGCCAGAAAGTCGGGACAGCGAAACTTGTATACAACGGGGAAGAAGACTATGGAAATATCCTTTCTGAAGGTGGACAAACCGTCGAGATCGTCACTTCTTCCAGCGTGGAAAAAGCAAACTGGTTCATGCTTACCCTCGGTGCCATCGGTGAATTTTTCAGTGATATCTTCACAGGCGCGGTCGATATGGTTAAAGGCTGGTTTTAGGTGAAAAAATCCCTATATAACCAGTGGGATTTAATATAGTAATGCGTTACAATAGAGGATAAGAATCTATGATTCGAAATAAAATGCTTAAACTATAGAGCTGTTAGGGAGGAATCAACATGGCACAAACAGGTACGGATCGCGTAAAACGCGGCATGGCAGAAATGCAAAAAGGTGGCGTCATCATGGACGTCGTAAACGCAGAACAAGCAAAAATCGCTGAAGAAGCAGGAGCAGTAGCCGTAATGGCTCTTGAACGAGTTCCAGCAGACATCCGCGCAGCAGGCGGGGTCGCTCGTATGGCTGATCCTACGATCGTTGAAGAAGTGATGAATGCCGTTTCTATTCCAGTTATGGCAAAAGCTCGTATCGGGCATATTACAGAAGCACGCGTCCTTGAAGCGATGGGCGTTGACTATATCGATGAGAGTGAAGTTCTTACTCCAGCTGATGAAATCTATCACATCAAAAAAGATGAGTACACAGTTCCATTCGTATGTGGCTGCCGTAACCTTGGTGAAGCGACACGCCGCATCCGTGAAGGTGCATCCATGCTTCGTACGAAGGGCGAACCAGGAACAGGAAACATTGTAGAGGCTGTCAGCCATATGCGTCAGGTTCAGTCTCAAATCCGTCATTTGCGCGGACTTTCCGAAGATGAAGTGATGGTCTATGCAAAAGATAATGGCGCTCCATTCGATCTATTGATGGAGATCCGTGAAGAAGGACGTCTGCCTGTCGTCAACTTTGCTGCCGGTGGTATTGCAACTCCTGCTGATGCATCCTTGATGATGCAGCTTGGAGCAGACGGAGTATTCGTTGGATCTGGTATTTTCAAATCCAACAATCCTGAAAAGTTTGCACGTGCAATTGTTGAAGCAACGACTCACTATGACGATTACAAGTTGATTGGTGAATTGTCCAAAGGTCTTGGAACAGCCATGAAAGGGATGGAAATGTCCACCCTTACTCCTGAACAGCGTATGCAGGATCGCAGCCAGTAAATAAAGGAGAATGCAGCATGACTACAATCGGTGTATTAGGCCTTCAAGGCGCTTTCCGTGAGCATGTGCGTTCTGTCGAAGCGACAGGTGCCAAAGCCGTCGTCGTCAAAAGAACAGAACAGCTGAAAGAGATCGATGGCTTGATTATCCCTGGTGGAGAAAGTACGACCATCCGCAGACTGATCGATAAGTACGAGTTTCTAGAGCCAATCCGACAATTCGGAAAAAGCGGCAACCCGATTTTCGGTACGTGTGCGGGGCTCATCTTACTCGCTTCAGAAATCGATGGTTCTTATGACGTCCATCTAGGGGTCATGGATATCAAAGTCCGTCGTAATGCTTTCGGGCGTCAGCGAGAAAGTTTTGAAGCCGATCTGGATATCGAAGGTGTGGCAGAAGGATTCAATGCCGTATTCATCCGTGCTCCTTACATTGAAGGGGTAGGAGAAAATACGAAAGTGTTGGCACGCTACGACGGTCATATCGTAGCCGCTCAAGAAGGTCACTATTTAGCCTGTTCCTTCCATCCGGAATTGACAGACGACCATCGTTTAACGGACCATTTTGTGAAAATGGTAGAAGAAGCTAAAAAAACACTTGCATTATAATTCTGAATCCGCTAATCTTATGTAACACAAACCATAATTGAACGCGATGACAGGAAATAGTAACATGTCCCTTCTTCTCAAAGAGAGTCAGTGGCTGGTGTGAACTGACGGAGAAGCCATGTGAATCCATCCTCGAGTGTCTGACTGAATGAAGTAGGTCAGACCGGTACTCACCGTTATGAGTGAAGCCGGAAGGTCATATGTACCTTCAACTTGGGTGGTATCGCGGGAAGCATAAACCAAAGCTCTCGTCCCTTATTTAGGGACGGGAGCTTTTTGTTTAGCTTCAAATCAATTGAAATGAGTATATAAAGGAGGAAGTAAACATGTTGGACATGAAATACTTACGCCAGAACTTTGATGAAGTAAAAGGAAAACTGCAAAACCGGGGAGAAGACCTTTCTGACTTGGATGCCTTCGGCGATTTGGATAGCAAGCGCCGTGAGCTGATTCAGGAAACGGAAGAATTGAAAGCAAAGCGTAATGAAGTTTCCAAGGAAATCTCCCAGCTGAAAAAAGCGAAGGAAGACGCGGATGATAAAATTAAAGAAATGCGTGAAGTCGGCGATCGCATAAAAACGCTTGATACAGAGCTGAAAGAAGTAGAAGAGAAACTCGAAACACTTCTATTATCTATCCCGAACATCCCTCACGAAAGTGTACCTGTCGGTGGGGATGAAGAAGACAATATCGAAGCACGAAAAGACGGAGAGATTCCGACATTTGGTTTCGAAGCTAAACCTCACTGGGATGTAGCGACAGATTTAGGCATCCTTGATTTCGAAAGAGCGTCCAAGGTTACTGGAAGCCGCTTCGTTTTCTACAAAGGACTAGGTGCTCGTTTAGAGCGTGCGTTACTTAATTTCATGATGGACCTGCATGCAGATGAACACGGCTATCAGGAAATGCTGCCACCACAAATGGTTAACCGCACAGCGATGACAGGAACAGGTCAATTACCGAAATTCGAAGAAGACGCTTTTAAAATTGAAGACTGGGATTATTTCCTTGTACCAACAGCTGAGGTACCTGTAACGAACTTCCACAGAGAAGAAATTCTATCTGTTGAAGACCTTCCACAAAAGTTCGTAGCCTTCAGCACGAATTTCCGTTCTGAAGCAGGGTCTGCCGGTCGTGATACAAGAGGATTGATCCGTCAGCACCAATTCAATAAAGTCGAGCTTGTCCAGCTGGCAAAGCCGGAAGAGTCTTATGATGTTCTGGAAGAACTGACCGGACATGCAGAAAAAGTCCTTCAGCTGTTGAAACTTCCTTATCGTGTGATGAGCATGTGCACTGGAGATCTAGGATTTACAGCAGCGAAGAAATACGACATTGAAGTGTGGATCCCGAGCCAGGAGACCTACCGTGAAATCAGCTCTTGCTCTAATTTTGAAGATTTCCAGGCGCGCCGTGCAGGCATCCGCTTCCGTAGAGAAGAAAAAGGAAAGCCTGAATTTGTACACACGTTGAATGGTTCTGGCCTGGCCATCGGTCGTACCGTTGCAGCCATTCTTGAAAATTACCAGCAGGAAGACGGGACGGTCATCGTACCAGAAGTTCTTCGTCCATACATGGGCGGAAAAGAAGTCATCAAGTAACTAAAACAAATAGAGAAAAAAGGAAAAACGTCTGGATCCTATTGATGATTCCAGACGTTTTTTTTGATTTCGTTTTTTGGAGACAAAGCTTTAGGGTCGCTCTTGACTCTGTTGAAGGGAATTTGTATAATTACGAGGTGACATTTTTTCGTGATTGTTCGACAACAACTTCTTTTTAAAAAAATTAAAGGATTTTGTTGACGGATTCGGACAACCATGATATTATATTCATTGTCGGTCACACGGAGGAGTACCCAAGTCCGGCTGAAGGGAGCGGTCTTGAAAACCGCCAGGGGGTTTACGCCCCGCGGGGGTTCGAATCCCTCCTCCTCCGCCATATTATTATCAACAATAGCGCATAAATATTGGAGATTTTATAGAACAGAAATCGTTACTTCGTGTAACGATTTTTTATTTTGTTTTCTTTACTTTCGTAGAATGAAAACAAAGAAAAGCCCTCACGCGACAGGATCGGTGAGGGCTATTTTTTATACTTTTTTTAGGAATCCAATAGTACCTCTCCTTTATTGGGATAGGTCTTTTCAATATGCTGCTCCCCCCAGGCACACAGCATGTCTAATGCCCCTTTTAATGTCCATCCGTATTCCGTCAATTCATACTCCACTTTAGGTGGTACTTGGTTATAGACGATTCGCTTAATGACTCCATCCCTTTCCAATTCTCTCAGCTGCTGGGTCAACATTTTCTGTGTAATTCCTGGCATTAACCGTTTCAGTTCACTTGTCCGTCGTTTATTTTCGATCAAATGACAAAGGATGACGACCTTCCACTTGCCCCCGATCACTTCAAGTGCGGCTTCAACCGGAATATTATATTTGGGCATGAGATTTACCTCCTCTGGATCCTCTAAGTTTCTTTTTAGCATGTATATCCGTTGATTCACTATACACGAAAGATAGTTAAGTTAAAAAGATTTCGCACGAACAGCTTTCCTCAATGCCTATTTTATACAATAGTTACTCCCAGGTGCCTATAGCACATAGAAGTGCGTACTTCTCAAGTATTCGATTCGCCCTCATAATAAGATTTGTCATCCAGAGGCGCCCTGGAGATATAGATTTCAGTATTCATTCTTATCTATTTTTGTTAGGAGGAAAATGATGAGTTCACACGTAGAAAATACCCAGGAAATATCTCTTGACCATAAATCAAAAAGTTTTCCGTTTGCTTTATTAGCTCTTGCCATTAGTGCGTTCGGAATAGGAACGACAGAATTCGTACCCGTAGGTTTGTTATCAACGATGGCTGATGACCTTTCAATATCCATTACGCTTGCGGGTCTATTAATATCCGGTTATGCGGTCGGTGTTGCTGTGGGAGCACCTGTTTTGACGGCTCTCACAAATAAGATGAGTCGGAAAAGTTTATTGTTGGCTCTAATGGTTGTTTTCATTCTTGGTAATTTGGTGGCTTCCGTTTCGACAAGTTTTACGCTGCTGTTAATAGCGAGGATCATCACCGCTTTTTCTCACGGAATTTTCTTTTCGATCGGTTCGACCATTGCTGCAAGTTTAGTCCCTGAACATAAACGGGCAAGTGCCATTGCCTTTATGTTTACGGGATTGACGGTTGCAACAGTGACCGGTGTGCCTCTAGGAACTTTCATTGGACAAACCTTTGGTTGGAGGGCGACATTTGCAGGTGTAGCCCTGCTCGGCGTGATCGGCATCATCGCAAGTGCTTTGCTTGTCCCGAAAAACCTGGAAGAAGCACCACCGGCAAGTTTTCGTGATCAATTAAAAATTTTAACAGAAAGAAGAATTCTGCTATCCTTCGCCATTACAGGACTAGGATATGGCGGGACGTTTGTGGCATTCACGTATCTTGCTCCTTTACTAGAAGAAGTGACAGGTTTCAATCCGAAATATGTCAGTGTCATCCTGCTCATTTATGGAGTTGCGGTGGCGATCGGAAATACGATTGGCGGGAAAGTTTCCAATAAAAGGCCGATCAAAGCGCTGTTTTGGATGTTTGTGTTGCAGGCAATCGTATTGCTCCTTTTGGCCTTCGTTATTCCATTTAAAGTGTTGAGTTTGGTTGTATTGTTTTTTATGGGATTATTTGCTTTCATGAACGTACCTGCTTTGCAGATTTTGGTCGTTCAATTAGCTGAGAAATATGTTCCATCTGCGGTCAATGTAGCTTCCGCTTTGAATATCGCCGCATTCAATGTGGGAATCGCTATTGGATCTACTGTTGGTGGTGTGATCGTTGATACGATTGGTCTTGTTCACACACCATGGATCGGTGCAGTGATGGTGGGTGGCGCTGTTATCTTAACAAAGCTGCTGAATACGATGGAAAGATAATCTCCGAGAAGGACTCCTTTTTCAAAGGGGTCCTTTTCTCTTGTTATAATAGTATGGGAGAGAAAGGAGGGATGGCATGGGTTATGTCGAGGACTTACGTGCAATCATCGGTCATCGGCCCATTATATTAGTTGGATCTGTTGTGATGATCCTTGATGAAGAGGGACGTATATTGCTGCAGGAACGAACATCTCCTGAAGGTGTATGGGGATTGCCGGGGGGTTTGATGGAGCTTGGAGAAAGCACCGAACAAGTCGCGAAGCGTGAAGCTTTCGAAGAGACTGGATTAGAAATCGAGGACTTACAATTATTGAATGTTTACTCTGGAGAGGATCAGTTCAGTCGAGCTCCGAATGGAGATGAGTTTTACGTGGTGACAACGGCTTATTTCACCAGTCATTTTAGTGGGGACTATGTTTTTGATCCCGAAGAAACTGTGCAGGTGAAGTTTTTCGAGTTTCATGATTTACCTGAGAAAATGATTGGCAGTCACCGGATGATGATAGAGGATTATATACAAAAAACTCCTGACGCCAGCTAAGCGTTCAGGAGTTTTTTCGCTTGTTATTACGTTAATAAATGACTGGAGCGCCATTTACGTGATTGTTGGATGAAGTGACCGATTTTTTCAAGAACGGGTTCGATGCTTGTTTTGTCATTCAATACGTCGTAGTCGGCAATATTGAGGCGCAGGACAGGGCACGAATTGAAATTATCAATCCAATTGTCATAACGCGTAAACATCTCTTCCCAATATTCAATTGGTGTTTCTTGTTCCATCGGACGTCCACGTTCTTTGATGCGGGAAAGGATGTCATCAAACGAACCTTCTAAATAAATTAAAAGATCAGGATGAGGGAAGTATGGTGTCATCACCATCGCATCAAACAGGTTCCGGTACGTTTCATAATCGGTTGCGGACATCGTCCCTTTTTCGTAGTGCATCCGTGCAAAAATGCCGGTATCTTCATAAATGGAGCGGTCCTGGATGAAACCACCGCCATATTCAAAAATCTTCTTTTGTTCCTTGAAGCGTTCCGCCAAGAAGTAAATCTGTAAATGGAAGCTCCAACGTTCAAAATCCTGATAGAATTTGTCGAGATAAGGATTTGTGTCGACTTTTTCAAAAGAGGTACGAAAGTTGAGGGCATCAGCGAGAGCATTGGTCATCGTTGACTTGCCGACACCGACCGTACCTGCAATCGTTATGACGCTGTCATGTGGAATTCCATAGCGTTCACGTGCATTCATTTGATAACTTCTCCTTTATTTAAATGCTGCTCTACTTGATCAACAATATAATTTAAATCGTCTTGATGTTTTACGAAGTCTATATGATCCCCGTTCAAACGGATCACAGGAATCTCTGGATGAGTGGCTTCAAAATGTCTCATGAAGTCTTCGTAGTCTTGAGAGAGTTGTTCAAGATAAGAGGGTTGAATATTTGCCTCTACATCACGATTACGCATGCGGATGCGTTCGAGCAGTGTATCTAAACTCGCATGTAAATAGACGACCATATTCGGTTTAGGCATATCGTGTGTCAATATATCAAAAATCTGCGCATACTTGTCAAATTGATCTTCTCTTAACGTACGTCGTGCGAAAATCATATTCTTCGATATATGGTAATCGGCGACCACCGGCTTCCCCGATTGCAAATATTTGCGGTCGATGTCTTCGAGCTGCTTGAAACGATTGCACAAGAAGAACATCTCCGTTTGGAAGCTCCATTCTTCAATATTGTCGTAAAACTTGCCTAAAAATGGGTTCTCCTCAACGATTTCCTTCAGCAAATGAAAATCAAACTGGGAGGCGAGCTTTTTAGACAGAGACGTTTTCCCAACCCCAATGGGCCCTTCAACGGATATGAAAGGTAAATCTCCCATCTCTTTTCCTCCTTCAAACTCAATTAAAAAAAACGTGAGTGTTCATCACTCACTTAAAAAATACGATACTTTTAGACAGACAAATAATATTTTATCACATACATACGTTGGAAGTAACATCCGAGCGATATTTTTAAGGTGCATTTGCTTTTCAATCTTTGGTTTATTTTGTATAATATTACTCGTACGTTTATACGCCCCCGTAGCTCAGGGGATAGAGCATCGGTTTCCTAAACCGTGTGCCGCAGGTTCGAATCCTGCCGGGGGCGCTGGCTGAAGCTGATTGGAGCTTCAGCTTTTTTTATGCTTTTCTTACAAAAATGATTTTCCTTCGGCTCCACGTGTTGAGCCATAATACCGCACTGAATCCGAGGCAGAGAATGACAATCACCCACATGAGTGCTTCTTCCATTCGACCTGATTCGACAGCAAAGTAGATGGCTAGAGGAATGGTGTCTGTTTCACCAGGGATATAGCCTGCAATCATTAATGTAGCCCCGAACTCGCCAAGAGAACGAGCGAAAGTCATGACTAGCCCCGCCAGCAATCCGGGCCAAGCTAACGGAAGTGATATGGTGAAGAATACCTTTATTTTCGAAGCCCCCATCGTCAAAGCTGCATTCTCCAGGTTTTGATCATAATTTTGAAAAGCTGCCGATGCACTCTGATACATAAGAGGAAATGAGACGACGGCAGACGCAATGACTGCCCCAGTCCAGGAAAAAACCACTTGAAAACCAAACCAGTCCATGAGCCATTGTCCGATCCAGCCGTTTTTGCCAAATAAATAAAGCAGGCCAAATCCGATTACTGTCGGAGGAAGGACGAGAGGGAGTAAAAGAATCGATTCTAAGATACTTTTCCCGGGAAATAATTTTCTGGAAATGATTCGCGCACTGATGATTCCGATTATAAATACGATGAAAGTAGCGATCCCTGCTACTTTCACAGACAAAAGAAGAGGTTCGATGTTCATTGTTCTATCTTTCCACCTCTCAAAGGATTGAATCCATAAGCATTGTAAATTTCTGTCGCTCGATCACTGGTTAAAAAGGTGAGAAATTTCTGTCCTTGTTCCTTAGCCCGGCTTTTTGAAATAACGATTCCTGGATAGACAATCGAATCATGGAGGTTATGGTCAACTTTTGTAAGAGTGATTACCCTGTCTGAAATCATGGCATCACTGGCATAGACAAAGCCATAGTCCACCTGACCAGATTCAACATATGCAAGGACTTGTCTAACATCGCTTCCGAATACCATCTGATCTTCTAACCTGCTCCAAAGTTGAATCCTTTCCAATGCTTGTTTCGTATAAGTACCAGCAGGCACGCTCTCTGGATTGCCAACAGCAAGCTGTTCGTTTTCCTTAAGATTCAGTTCCTGGATGGTATCCAAGCGACTCGTGGAATCATCACCAATAAGGACAATCCGGTTGGTGGCATATTCTATGTACGTATCCTCTTCGACAAGGTTCTGCTCCTTGAGAAGTTCGATCCAACGAAGATCCGCAGACAAGAATACATCTACAGGAGCTCCTTGTTCGATCTGTCTTGCCAATTTACCTGAGCCTCCGTATATGGTTTCTATTTCTATATTGTATTGTTCCTCAAAAAGAGGGGTTAGCTCTTCCATCACATCTTTCAAACTTGCAGCAGCCGCAATTCTTATACTCATTTCACTTGAATCCGATGGAGAAGCACAACTGCATAAAAATAGTAAGATCATCGAACTCCATATCCATATCAACTTTCGCATGTCGATTCTCCTTTGTTCCCATTGATTCTATTCTAAAGATACGTCATATGTAAGTCGAAAGCGATTAAAAGGTCACGAAGAAAGGAGTGCTCTCTATGAAATTACAGGTTTTTTCAGCTCTTATCCTTGCTTTACTGCTCACACAACTCCCTGTCGTAGGGAAATACTTCGCTATCCTGAACACAATGATCCATGAGAGTGGTCATTCCCTGATGGCGCTGATTACAGGGGGAGAAGTAAGGAGAATCTCCCTGCTTCCCAACACATCCGGTTTTGCTTTGACCGGACATACATCTTGGATCGGGCAAGTATTAACAAGCATGGCCGGCTATGTATTTGCTTCTTTTTTCGCCTTCGTCTTCTTTTTCCTAATCAGTCGTGGTCAATATAAATGGATGATTTATATTTTAATGGCGTTCCTTGCGATCAATCTCCTATTCTGGGTGAGGAATGTGTATGGACTATTCTGGATCCTCACCTTTGGAGCAGGGTTTCTATGGCTTTTGAGAACAGGTCATGAACAGGTCGTCCAATATGTCTTATTGTTTCTAGCTTCACTCGTACTTGTTGAGTCTGTGACCAGTGCGTTTGAGGTGATGTGGATCAGCTTTGTATCTCCAGGACAAGCCGGTGACGCAGCAAACTTGGCAAAAGCGACGGCATTCATCCCCGCCCCTTTATGGGGATTGGCCTTTTTCGTTCAGGCCTTATACTTTGCTCTCCTTTCCATTAAGCGTGTCTTTCCTTTCTGACGGTGTGAATAAAAAGAAGAAAAAAGAATAAAATCCGCTCATGCCCTGCCTTCTTAAGTCCTCCTGAATAAGGTAGTAAAGTAAGTAAGAGAGGGGGGAATGGAATGAGCGGAGGATACGGTGGCGGTTTCGCGCTATTGGTTGTTTTGTTCATCCTTTTGATCATCATCGGTGCATCTTATATGGGTGGCCGTGGATACGGTTATGGATACTAATAAATAAGAAGGCGGGAATCTTTTCCCGCTGATACATAAAATCAAACGTTTCTCGAAGTTTGGAAAAGGGTATCATGAAACTAGAATAATTGGACGGAGGAGTCGTTTATGGATTTAAAAGAACACTTAATTGCACATGGGTATGACCACATTGATATTCTTCTTATTGATGAAGAGGGCGACCAATCAACAGTTGCCGACATTTCCCTGCCAAAGGTAACGGATTTAGAGTACAAGCTTTATCTCAAGCCTGAAAGTATTTCTTATCACTTTAAGGAAGAGGATCCTTATTTCGAAGCAGAGCAGCAATCAGAGTCCGGAGAGGGCAAGAAAATCAAAGGTTTCATCCTCGAATGGTAAAAGTCCTGTACTCACAGGGCTTTTTTTAATGCCCAAATTAAAATATACCAATTACAGATAAGCTCCCGATTGTGGAAGACTCGGTTTCGAGATGTTTGTTGTGTGGATAGGGGCTGCGGGGAATGGCTCGCTTTCCGCGGGAGTGCGGTGAGCCTCCTCGGACTGCGTCCTGTGGGGTCTCACCATGCACTTTTGTCCCGCAGGAGTCTCACCATTCCCCTCCGCCCCTTTGCCATATAAGTATCTCGAAACCATATCCGGAATAAGCTGCTTTTATGCATATGGTAATTACATGCGAAAAGCTTGATATAGTGCGCTTTATGCTTATAACACCAGAATAATGGAAGGCACCTTCCCATAGTAAAGGGGTTCGTTTCTCATCTTCATGGAATGGGGTGGTTGGGAAGCTGCGAGACTCCCGTGGGAGAAGGAGATAGGCGAGATCCCGCAGGACGCAGTCCGAGGAAGCTCGGCGCTCCCCCACAGGAAAGCGAGTAGCTTCCCAGCCCCCCCTGACTCTGAATACGGCAAACGAATCCCTGTTATCTCGAAACTGAGTCTTCCACAATCCTGCCATATTGTTGAATACTGGTTTGTTTATTTTGAATCACAAGGGGAATGAAAATGGTAAATCCCAACAGGAGGTCATTTTGCATGCAACAACATAAACTTTACATTAACGGAGAATATACAGAGTCAAACGGATCAGAATGGATTGATATCCTCAACCCGGCGACCGAGGAGGTCGTTTCTCAAATACCTAAAGGCACCGAAGACGATGTGAATCGAGCGGTGAAAGCAGCATTTGAAGCTCAAAAAGGCTGGGAGCTTACACCCAATATTGAACGCGGAAAAATTGTAAGGAAGCTTGGTGACCGAATAGAAGAAAACCGAGCCACTTTTATTGATCTATTACAAGAAGAGCAAGGGAAAGATTATGAGCTTGCCAGTGGAGAAGTGGACCTTGCGATCGATTACTTCCGTTATATGTCCGAGTGGGCACGTAGAATTGAAGGAGAAATTGTACCAAGTGATCGTAAGAATGAGAACATCTTCATTTATAAAAAGCCAATCGGGGTAGTCGCTGGTATCGTTCCTTGGAACTTCCCTGTGTTCATTTTAGCCCGCAAAGTAGCCACAGCACTTGTGACAGGTAATACATTAGTATTGAAACCAAGTCAGCAAACACCGAATACAGCGATGGAATTTACAAAAATCATTGATTCGATGGACGAAATTCCAAAAGGTGTGTATAACGTGGTAACTGGTACAGGTTCAGAAATAGGAAACAGGCTTGCCTCTCACCCGAACGTACACATGGTAACCATGACAGGAAGTGTGCCAGCAGGTACAAAAGTGATGGAAGCGGCGGCGCAAAATATTACGAAAGTGAACTTAGAGCTTGGAGGTAAAGCGCCTGCCATTGTCACCGCTAATGCTGACCTTGATGTTGCAGCTGAAAGCATTACGACTTCCCGTCTCGCTAACAACGGACAAGCCTGTACGAACGCTGAGCGTGTCTATGTTCATGAAAGTGTGGCGGATGAGCTTCTAGCTAAATTACGCCATAAATTTGAATCACTGACTATGGGAGACCCCCGTGAAAATAAGGAAGCCGATGTCGGTCCTCTCGTAAGTAAAGATCGTCTTGAAGAAGTGGAGAGCATGGTAAAAGAAGCGATTGATTCAGGGGCGAAGGTTGAAATTGGTGGAGAACGAGGCGACTTAGACAAAGGGTATTTTTATAAGCCGACGATTCTCACAAATGTAGACCATGATATGCAGATTATGCAGGAAGAGATTTTCGGTCCTGTGATTCCTGTGACGACATTCAAAACATTGGATGAGGCGATTGAAAAAGGTAATGATACAGATTATGGATTATCCTCTTCTGTTTATACCGATGACATGAATGAAGCGATGCGTGTCGTGAATGAACTGAAGTTCGGTGAAACATTCGTTAATCGTGAGAACTTCGAAGCTGTTCAGGGCTATCATGCAGGAATGAGAAAGTCAGGACTTGGTGGAGCGGACGGAAAACACGGAATGGAAGATTTCCTTGTCACACAAGTTGTTTATATGCAATATAAAGATGATAAAAAATAAGAAGCAAAAGAGCTGCGATACTTGTCGCAGCTCTTTTTTTATCGGTTATCGATTTTTTCGGGGTAAAGGTCGTGATTCATCAAGCGATGGTCCGCCATTTGTTCAAACTTTGTGCCAGGTTTCCCGTAATTGCAGTAAGGATCAATAGAAATCCCCCCACGAGGGGTGAACTTGCCCCAAACTTCGATGTAACGGGGATCCATCAAGTCGATCAAATCGTTCATAATCGTATTCACACTGTCTTCATGAAAATCGCCGTGGTTCCGGAAGCTGAATAGATAGAGTTTAAGTGATTTACTTTCCACCATCTTAACGTCCGGAATGTAGCTGATGTAGATCGTTGCAAAATCAGGTTGGCGTGTCTTTGGGCAAAGGGTTGTGAATTCCGGACAATTGAACTTTACGAAATAGTCACGGTTCGGGTGTTGGTTATCAAACGTTTCGAGGACATCCGGGTCATACTCGAAAGAATAGGAATTTCCTTGGTTACCAAGGAGAGATAAATCAAGGTCTTGATCGTTGCGTCCTGGCATGGGTCATGCTCCTTTTTGAATGTATTTTCAATAAAAAAAGCCGCAGCGGCTAAGGGCTGCGGCTTATCATAAGACGTGGTCCTTAGTTTTTTATAGAGGGGTGGGCTAAGAAACCTCTTCTATGAAGCTTTCATGCTTGTTTCATTATATAAACAGAGGAGAATGCTGTCAATTTACCTCGTTCCCTTGTCCTAATTCTGTAAATCTTTGGAGATAACACTTTAAATATGAATAGAAATCCCCTACAATAGAAGTAATTCATAAAATTTTCAGAAAAGTATGCAGTTCGTGGCTCTGAAAGGATCAGAGCTTTCTTCAGCCACAAAGGGAAAACGTTTACAAAACATTCTTATGAGGTGATGATGAATATGGACATGAAACCAATTCCAGCTCGATCAGGCAATCACAACATGGAAAACTACAAAGAAGCGTATGAGAGTTTCCAGTGGGAAGAAGTGAAGAAACAGTTCTCATGGAACGAGACAGGCAAAGTAAACATTGCATATGAAGCTGTCGACCGCCATGCAGAAAATCCTGATAAGAAAGATCAGGCAGCTCTGATCTACTCTGCACCGGATAGAGAAGAGACCCTTACTTTTGAAGATTTGAAGCTGAAAAGTAATCAATTCGCGAATGTACTTAAAAAACACAATATAGAAAAGGGCGATCGTGTCTTTCTTTTCATGCCGAGAAGTCCTGAGTTTTATGCAACCTTCCTTGGTATTCTTAAGGTAGGAGCGATTGCTGGTCCTCTTTTTGAGGCATTCATGGAACAAGCCGTACGAGATCGCTTGGAGGACAGTGAAGCGACGATGCTCATTACGACGCCTGAATTGCTTGAGCGTGTACCTGCAGATGAGCTTCCGAACTTGAAGCAAGTCGTGCTTGTAGGCGGTGATGCACCGGGTAACTACATTTCTTATGAAGAAGAAATGGAGAAAGCTTCGCATGAATTTGAAATCGAGTGGGTGGATCTTGAAGACGGCATGCTCCTTCACTATACGTCTGGTTCAACAGGCAAGCCGAAAGGAGTTTATCACGTCCATAATGCTATGCTTCAACATTACCAGACAGGTAAATGGGTTTTGGACCTTAAAGAGGATGATGTGTACTGGTGTACAGCAGACCCAGGTTGGGTAACAGGCACAAGTTACGGTATCTTTGCTCCATGGTTAAACGGGGTGACAAACGTCATTCGAGGTGGACGATTCAGTCCTGATGATTGGTATGGAACGATTGCCGAGAAAAATGTTTCCGTCTGGTATTCCGCTCCGACTGCTTTCCGTAAACTGTTGAGCGCTGGGGAGGAAGTGGCGAAAAAGCATGACCTATCTTCCCTTCGCCACGTGTTGAGTGTAGGAGAGCCATTGAACCCTGAAGTTGTAACATGGGGGCTTTCAGCCTTTGACTTACGTATCCACGATACATGGTGGATGACGGAAACAGGGGGTATGTTGATTTGTAACTACCCAGCGATGGATATGCGTCCTGGCTCCATGGGTAAACCGTTCCCTGGCATCGAAGCGGCCATTGTCGATAATGAAGGGAATGAACTCCCTGCCAATCAAATGGGGAACCTTGCGATCAAACAGGGATGGCCGTCCATGATGCGTGCGGTATGGAAGAACCCAGGGAAATATGAGAGCTATTTCTTGAATGGCTGGTACGTTTCCGGCGATAGTGCTTACCAAGACGAAGATGGTTATTTCTGGTTCCAGGGCCGTCTTGATGATGTCATCAACACTTCCGGTGAACGTGTGGGACCATTTGAAGTGGAGAGTAAGCTGATCGAACACGAAGCGGTAGCGGAAGCGGGAGTCATCGGTAAACCGGACCCTGAACGTGGGGAAATCATTAAAGCGTTCATCACCCTCAGAGAAGGACATGAACAATCCGATGAACTGCTCGAGGACATCCGTCAGTTCGTTAAAAAAGGGTTGAGCGCTCACGCAGCTCCAAGGGAAATCGAAATTAAGGACACGATTCCTAAAACACGTAGTGGTAAAATTATGAGACGTCTCCTGAAGTCCTGGGAGCTTGGATTACCGACTGGCGATACTTCTACTCTCGAAGAGTAATAGACGAAAGCACAGCCCGCTTTAGGGTTGTGCTTTTCTTTTTTTGGTTCTCGTTTGGGAGTTTGTTTCACGTGAAACGACCAAGCGTGGGGACATAATTTTCATGTATCCTATGGTAAGATATGGAGAGATATTACATAGATTGCAGGTGGCACAATGATGAAAGAAGAATCTACACGGTTTTTGGATGGCTCATTAGAGACCATTCAATGGTTCGTATTTCTGTTGGCGAGTGCAGTTGCCCTGCCCATTGTTATCGGTTCTATTTTTGAATTGAATTTCAATGAAGTGGCAGGCTTGATGCAACGGACATTCTTTGTCGTCGGCATCGCTTCCTTCCTACAAGGGATTTTCGGACACCGCCTTCCGATTATGGAAGGACCCGCCGGCCTCTGGATCAGTATTTTTGCTGTCATGGCCTATAGTGGGGCGCAGTCCGGCGACAGCTATATGGAAACATTACAAGTTCTCCAGGGGACGATGATATGGACTGGAATTTTTCTGTTCTTGTTTGGCGTATTCCGCTTGTCGCACCGGGTGCTTTTTGTGTTCACGCCACTCGTTACGGGTGCTTTTTTATTTTTACTGACCGTTCAATTGAGCGGGACATTTCTTCAAGGAATGTTAGGCATCCAGCAGTCGACAGAAGCGGTGGATGGAAAACAGGCGCTTGTCGCTTTTGTGACGCTTGCGCTTGTCATTGGTTTATCAGTAATGGGAAAAGGCTGGTTGAAAAGTTTTGCTGTTCTGATTGGAATTGGCGTGGGATGGGTATTGTATGCCATAACTTTCAATGGAAATGCCAATGATACAGGGGGGACCTCACCTTTTTCCTTACCCGATATCTTTGCATGGGGCCCACCCCAACTGACGTGGGGAACGCTCCCTTTAGGATTTATTACCGCTGTGATCTTATTGTCGAATCTTGTGGCATCCATTATTGCGGTCAGCCATACCGTCTATGGAAAACCACAGTATACATATGATCAGGTCAACAAAGGAAGCAGTTTTCTAGGGATTAACCATGGAATTACAGCCATTTTTTCTGCAGTGGCTAACGTTTCGCTTGCATCATCTTCGGGTTTCATGCAATTGACTGGGCAAAAAAAGAAACGTCCTTTTTTATATGCTTCTTTATTATTGGTGTTGTTTTCGTTCTTCCCCCCGGTGGTGGCGTTTATTTCTGGCATTCCCGCACCGGTAGCTAACGCAGCTTTGCTCGCAACTTTTGTCCAATTAATGGGGCTTGGATTATCTAACATGACGAGTGAAACCCTGGATGAACGGAGACTCACCATTTTAGGACTGTCTTTCTTACTGGGAATTGGACTCATGTTCCTCCCGCCAGAAGCTTTCAGTGGTGTTCCGGCGATTTTACAAAACTTACTGAGTAATGGATTGCTGGTCGGAACAGTACTCGTCATTGTTCTGGACCGTCTTTGGAAAGAATCAAACACGTCATCATAGGGAAAATTGATGGTACAAGGAAGTGATGGAATGGAAAATAAAATATATGATGTCATCGGGATCGGAATCGGTCCTTATAATTTAGGAATGGCCACATTACTTGATCAGACCGAAGATTTGGATGCTGTCTTTTTTGACAAGAGCCCTGAGTTTGTCTGGCATCCAGGCATGCTTATTGAAAAGATGGATCTACAGGTCCCTTTTTTGGCGGACCTGGTCTCGTTCGCGGACCCGAAAAGCCCTTATACCTTTATGAATTATTTGCACGAGCATGACCGGATGTTCCCTTTCTTCTTCCATCGTCATTTTGAAATACCGCGTCAGGAATACAATCATTACATGCAGTGGGTGGCCAAGCAGCTGGGTGGTCTGTTTTTCGGCCATACTGTCGTTGACGTGATGGACCATAAAGACGCCGATGTCCCCCATTATGAAGTGGTGGTCAAAGAAACAGCGACGGGTGAAGAAAAATATTACCAAGCCAAGCACATTGTCATGGGGACTGGCAGCGAACCGTTGATTTTGGACGGTATGGATCGGTTACCTAACGAAGACGTGATGCATACGAGTCGCTACCTTTTTGAAAAAGATCATTTACTGAAAGCAAAACATGTGACTATCGTCGGATCGGGTCAGAGTGCTTTAGAGGTTTTCCTTGATTTACTAGAAGAGCAAGACAGACAGTCGGATATGAAATTGAGCCTCTTTACGAGATCCGGAGGGCTTTTTCAATTGGATACGGCTAAGTTTGCTCAAGAAATGTTTACACCGGAATTCGTCGATTACTTTCATGCCTTGAGTCTCCATCAACGGAAAGATGCACTGGATACTCTCGGCCCGCTTCGGAAAGGGATCGATCCTGATACACTCACACGACTGTACACGAAGCTATATCATCGAACAGCCGGCATGAAGGATAGTCGTGTTCTTATTCAACCGATGACTGAAATTACAGGGATTGAAGCGAACGAAGACGGGTATCACCTTCAATGTAAACAGTGGCAGGAAGAAGTCGAGTACACGTATCCTACGGAAAAAGTTGTGCTGGCCACAGGATATAAACCTCATTTTCCTGGCTGGTTCATGAACCGTTTCAGAGAAAAAATCGAATGGGAAGAGGAAGGGATGTATAAAGTATCGCGCGATTATCAGCTTCTCTTCAACGATGATCGTGACCATCACTTCTTTACGTTGACTAACCTCGTCCACTCACACGGAGCAGGAGCTACGAATTTAGGATTATCCGTACACCGGAATGTGCATATCATCAATACGATTGCAGGAAGAGAAGTATATCGGAACCAATCGGATACAACCTTCCAGCAGTTTTCCATGAAAGAGTTCCAATAACCATTAAGTGGAAAATAGGTTTAAAATCATTTCATAGGGGAAAATATGCTATGTGTTCAAATACAACCCATACATTCAAGGAGATGATTTAGATATGAGTAAGATTGCTTGTGTCATGACGTCCATGTTTGAAGATGTAGAATATACACAACCGGCAGAAGCGTTCTCAAACGAAGGTCATGAAGTAACGACCATTGAATGGGAAGCTGGCAAAGAAGTGGAAGGAAAACAGGGAGAAGCTTCCGTTAAAATTGATACATCCATCGATGATGTGAAACCTGAAGACTTTGATGCGTTGTTCATCCCTGGTGGTTTTTCACCTGATATTCTGCGCGGAGATGACAAATTCGTTTCCTTCGCGAAACATTTTATGGATGAAAAGAAACCAGTCTTCGCGATTTGCCATGGTCCCCAGCTTTTGATCACGGCTAAAACTCTCGAAGGCCGCACAGCAACCGGGTTCAAATCCATTTCCGTCGATATGGAATATGCAGGCGTCAACTATCAGGATAAAGAAGTTGTCGTTTGTCAGGACCAGCTGGTCACAAGCCGCCAGCCCGATGATATTCCAGCCTTCAACCGTGAGGCTCTAAAACTCTTGAAATAATAAACAGAAAGGCCATGAGGGAATTCTCCCTCATGGCCTTTTTCATCGTCTCAATAAATCAACTGCCTTGTGTCACATAAGCTCCCGATTGTGGAAGACTCGGTTTTGAGGTAACCCCGGGGTTCGTTTGCCATATTGAGAGTCAGGGGTGGTTGGGAAGCAGTTCGCTTTCCTGCGGGGATGACGGAGAGCCTCCTGTGGGAAGTGCGTGGTAGATGAGACCCCGCAGAGCGTTAGCTCGAGGAGGCTCATCACTCGCCCACGGAAAGCGAACCTTTTCCCGGAGCCCCTAAACTCTCACAAAAGTCTCGAAATCTAGTCTTACACAATCCTGCCATATTGTTGAAGAAAGATTACCATAACAGTACCAATTTTGTAACCTGCTATTGTAGAGAGGAGAAGAAACTTCCTATATAATGAAAGGAAGACCATAGATCGTTCTATATTACATACATGCATACGTATAGAAGGAGGACCAAACGATGATTGTCATTGAAAAAGAACACCATTTTCACATGATTCCTCAGCATGAGCACGCCAAAATATCAGCACAAATCGTCGCCCATTGGAAGAACAATTTTTTATTGCGCTCAAAATTGAGAGAAGAAGCGGATTGGGCGATTCAGCAGCACGACAGAGCCTGGATCCCACTGGATGATTATCCTGAATGGAATGAAGAAAAGCAGCGCCCTTATACGTTCGTTGATTATCCTTTAGAGAAAAAATTGCAGGCCTATCAACGCGGGATTAAAGAGGTAGCTGACCGCTCCTTGTATGCCGGTATGCTCTGCAGTATGCACTATGCGTCATTCTTTTCTAAGGATGACAAGGATCCGGTTGTACAGACGTTTTTAGCCGAAGAAAAAACACGGCAGCAGGATCTGTTCGAATCGATGGAAATGGACATTCCCTATGATATCTATGACCTTCATTTTCGTCGGTTGCAATTTTGTGATGATCTCTCCCTTTATGTATGTATGCAGGAGCCTGGAATACCGAAGGAAAAAGAAGTTCCATGGTTCAAAAACGGCTTCAGACAGTCCTTTGATTTCGCCCCGGCTGGCATGATCGCCCATTGGGAAGATAAAAAGAAAGTTTCCGTTTACCCTTTTCCATTTGAAAAGCCATTCAGCATAGAGGTTCCTTACCGTCCTGTTTCAAAAAAGGAGATTGATGAAAAAGGCCTGTCTCAAGCGTTTCACGATACAGAGGTTCAAAAGCACGTCATTACTTTTGTGAAAAAAGAATAGTCACTTACATTTCCAATGGTGTAAGCGACTGTTTTATGTTCTGCCTGATATTTCTCCGGCAAAAGTATCTCTTTATTTCTTATCAATACTGAATTGTCCATCGAGCAACACCCAGTTTTGGGGAAAGGAAAGTCCCAGTTTCCAATAGCTGATTCCGAGAAGGCCGTGATTTTTGATTAAGTCAAATTTCTTTTGAATCGAGCGTGCATCTTCAAACCATACTTCGTGTTTTTTTCCGGCGTTATCTGTATAAGTGAAGTAAGGGGCCTGCTCTTCTTGATCATAGGAAATCGGCACATTGTTCTCTCTCGCAATTTGAATGGCCTGCTGTGGACTGATCGCCTTTGCAAACTCTCCACCTGGCTCGTAAGGAAGGGTCCAGTCATATCCATATAAATTTTGACCGAGTAGAATTTTTTCTGCCGGCATTTCTGACAACGCATAATCGACTACTTCTGTAACCGGACCAATAGGAGATACGGCACGTGGAGGGCCGCCGCTGTATCCCCATTCATACGTCATTAAAACGACGAAGTCTACAATTTCTCCGTGCGCTTTGTAGTCATGGGCTTCGTACCAAGCTCCTTTTTGATCGGCACTCGTTTTAGGAGCAAGGGCGGTGGAAATGAGTAAGCCTTCAGCCGATAATCGCTGCTTTGCTTTTCTCAGAAACTGGTTATAGTTCTCTTTCATTTCAGGAGGGAGAAACTCCATATCAAAGTGGACGTCCTTAAAACCTACTTGCTTGGTGGTTTGAATGATGTTGTCGAGCAGTTTATCCTGCAGGGCTTCATCGGAAAGAATTTTCCTGCCTAATTCAGCATTGAATCCATCTTCCGCCAGGTTTGTGACGACCATCATAAGAGCCGTATCGTTTTGTTGAGCAATCTCTTTGAAATTATCAAGCGGCGGTGCTTTTAACGAAGCGTCTTCCTGAATTTCATAACTGAACGGAGCCAGGTAGGTCAGTGACCCCGCCCTGTTTTCAGCAGAAGCACGAAGCGTGTCGGAGACTTCCCCACCATAGGGCTCTATATAAGCATTGGCCGTAATCGGTCTTGGTGGCTCATCTGGAATGTAGAGACGTAAACCGACAGGAAGAGGGCCCCCGACTTGAAGGCCATTGACTTGAGCAAGTTTTTCAGCCGTGGTGTTGAACTTTTGAGCAATGGAATATAAGCTGTCCCCTTGCTGGACAAAATAAAATTGACCGACAATCGGTATGACAAGAGCCTGACCGATGACAAGGTCCCCCGGGGTCTCCAATTCATTTGCTTCGATAATGGCATTTGGCGTACTATCGTAGAGACCAGCAATGGAGAATACCGAATCTCCTTCTTGAACGACGTGGATTTGCATATGGATTCGCTCCTTTCTCATCTTTAATAATGTATGAAAGAGGAAAACGGAATTATTCTTGAAAATCACAGGAGGAACATCATGCTTGACGATGAATATTATATGAAACTTGCTTTAGAAGAAGCAGAAAAAGCAGAGGTGGATGGAGAAGTTCCGATTGGTGCTGTCATCGTAAAAGATGGAAAAGTGATTGCGACAGGGTACAATCAGAGGGAAACATCCCAATTGGCCTCGTCCCACGCTGAATTCATTGCGATTGAAAGGGCGAACCAGCAAGTAGGAAGCTGGAGGCTTGAAGAATGTACGTTGTTTGTCACTTTAGAGCCTTGTCCAATGTGTGCGGGTGCAATCTTGCAATCGAGAATTCCAAGGGTTGTTTATGGTGCCAAGGATCCGAAAGCAGGTTGTGCAGGTACGCTTCTTAATCTATTAAACGACGATCGCTTCAATCATAAATCAGAAGTTCTACCGGGAGTTATGGAAGAAACATGCGGAAAAATACTGACGGATTTCTTCCGCAACCTGCGGGATCGTAAGAAAAATAAGCCATCGACTAATAATTAACAGTGTTTTATCATTGCATTTTTCTCGAAAACTCGCTATACTTGTTAATGCCGTGCTAAGCGGGGAGGTAGCGGTGCCCTGTACTCGCAATCCGCTATAGCGAGGCCGAATCCCCATCCGAGGTGGTGCGGCCTCAAGGTCTGCCTTATGTGAGTGGTGTTGACACCCAGGTCCTGCGCAACGGGAACCAGTGAATCCTGTCAGGTCCGGAAGGAAGCAGCAGTAAGCTGTCTCTCCCGTGTGCCGTGGGAGTGCCTGGGTCGAGCCACAACCATAAGTAACGCTTGGGGCCACATCATCGAAGATGGGTGCACGGCATTACATATGCAAACACAAGGAGCTGTTATGATCCGTTCATAGCAGCTCTTTTTTTATACCTGATTCAAGGTTCACATCACAACCTTGAATCAGGTATAATGAGGAAGAGACTATTAAGGGAGAACGGTTTTATGAGCTATCAGGCTTTATATCGCGTATGGCGCCCGCGAAATTTTGAAGGAGTCGTCGGACAAACGCATATTACACGGACACTGCAGAATGCGATTGAGCAGAATAAATTTTCGCATGCGTATCTATTCTCTGGACCGAGGGGGACAGGGAAAACGAGTGCTGCCAAAATTTTCGCCAAAGCCGTCAACTGCGAGCGTTCCCCTGTGAAGGAACCGTGTAACGAGTGTGATGCTTGCCTTGGTATTCAGGATGGATCGATTTCAGATGTCATAGAAATTGATGCCGCTTCAAACAATGGTGTCGAGCAAATCAGGGAAATCCGGGACAAGGTGAAATATGCTCCTAGTGCGGTGCCTTACAAAGTGTACATCATCGATGAGGTTCATATGCTTTCCATGGGGGCTTTTAACGCCTTATTAAAAACATTAGAAGAACCTCCGAAGCACGTCATATTCATACTTGCAACAACGGAGCCTCATAAAATTCCATTAACGATTATTTCCAGATGTCAACGATTCGATTTCAAGCGGATTTCGCAAAAAGCGATGGTTGAACGGATGGAAAAAATCACATCGATTGAAGGAATCGCTATCGCAAGAGAAGCGCTGGAGATTGTAGCGCTCACAGCAGAAGGTGGAATGCGTGATGCCTTGAGTCTTCTCGATCAGGCGATTTCCTACAGTGATGATGAAGTGACGATTGAAGACGTTCTTGCAGTGACAGGTTCCGTTTCTCAAAGTAAGTTAACAGCGGTTTTGCAGTCGCTTCACAACCAGGATGCAAGAGCAGCTCTTGAAGCGGTGGATGACTTGATTCAACAAGGAAAAGACCCTGGCCGCTTTGTTTTCGATCTGATTTATTACTTAAGGGATCTGCTATTATTCCAAAGTGCACCAGACCTTGAGCATAATTTGGAAAGAGCGATTCCTGATGAAGCTTTCAAAAGCTTAGCAGGCGAATTGTCTCCGGTTTGGATTCAGCAAGCCATTCGTGAGCTGAATCGCTGCCAACAGGAAATGAAATGGACGACGAGCCCGAAAGTTTTCATAGAAATCGCTATGCTGAATATGGTGGAAGTCCAGGCGGGACCTCCCCAAGGACAACCGGTCCAATCAGAAGCTGTAGATCAGCTGGCAAGAAAGATTGAAGGCCTTGAAAAGGAGCTGGCAAGTCTGAAAGAAAAAGGGGTCAGTGCAGCAACACAGCCACAGACACCGGCGAAAAAGCGGGCCCCTGCAAAATCCGGGAAAAAAGGGTATAATGTTCCTTATGAACGTATTCGTCAAGTGCTGAACGAAGCGTCTAAAGAAGACATCAAGAACGTTCAGGGACGCTGGGCGGACTTTATGGAAGCTTTGAAGCGGACGAACGCTCCGGCTCATGCAACGCTTTTGAACAGTAAGCCGAGAGCTGCCTCTTCGAAGGCGCTTGTGCTTGCCTTCCGGTACGATATCCATTGTTCATTGGCATCGGAACACCAGAAGACAATTGAGCCATTGCTGACGGAATTCATTGGGAAACCGATGACGATCATTCCGATTCCTGAACAGAACTGGCAGGAAATCAGGGAAGAATACGTCCGGAAACAGAAACAATCATCTGACGAAGAGCCTGGAGTAGATGGGGAAGAAAGTGAAACGTCTCCATCCCAAGCGGGTGAAGAGGACCCCTTAGTTTCAGAAGCCCGTAAACTAGTCGGAGATGATTTAATAGAAGTCCAAGATTAACAGCTATTTAAAGGAGGAATGCTCCATGCGTGGTGGAGGAAACATGAATAACATGATGAAACAAATGCAAAAAATGCAGAAGAAAATGATGAAGGCTCAAGAAGAGCTTTATGAAATGACCTTCGAATCTTCTGCTGGTGGCGGTATGGTGAAAGTAACAGCTAACGGTAAGAAAGAGATTACGGACGTTGCAATTGATGAAGAGGTTGTAGACCCTGATGATGTAGAAATGCTTCAGGATTTAATCATTACAGCAACAAACGATGTACTGAAGCAAGTAGACGATAAGACGAACGACACTATGGGAGAATTCACGAAAGGTATGCCTGGTGGAATGTTCTAGGAGGAATTTTCATGTATTACCCGGAACCTATATCAAAACTGATCGACAGTTTTACGAAACTGCCAGGAATCGGACCGAAGACGGCTGTTCGCCTGGCTTTTTTCGTTTTAGAAATGGAAGAGGATGATGTCCTCGATTTTGCCAAATCACTTGTAAATGCGAAAAGGGAACTTACCCATTGTTCCGTTTGTGGGCACATAACAGACCAGGACCCTTGCTCCATCTGTCAGGATGAAACGAGAGACCAAACATTGATTTGTGTCGTTCAGGATCCAAAAGATGTCATTGCAATGGAAAAAATGAAAGAATTCAGTGGGAAGTATCACGTGCTTCACGGAGCGATTTCGCCTATGGATGGCATCGGCCCGGAAGATATCAATGTAGAAAGCCTGATCAACCGGTTGAAAGATGAGGGAATTGAAGAATTGATTCTCGCAACGAACCCGAACATTGAAGGGGAAGCGACAGCGATGTACATTTCCCGTCTCGTGAAGCCTTCTGGTATTCGCATGACGAGGATTGCTCATGGTCTGCCGGTTGGGGGCGACCTTGAATATGCAGACGAAGTGACCCTTTCCAAAGCTCTTGAAGGACGAAGAGAACTTTAGGAGGGGGGAGAAGATTTGTTTGGCAGGAAAAAAACAGTGAAAAAAGAAATGGATCGAGAACTCCTCATTCACATTAAAGAGTTGAAGCGGGAGTGGGAAAATTTAAACACGATCATTGAACAGAGCATCGAACCGAGCGAAGACGGTTTGAATGATTTAGCGGTCGTCAAAGCGAAATATTTCTACTTATTAAGAGAAGCGAGATTCAGAGGAATCAATGCTTTGTCTTAATCGATGTACTACCCTCTTGTCTACGAGCATAGGCTGTTGATAGAACAGTTCTTGGACAAGGGGGGTTTTTTATGGATCCGGTACTCGTCATTCTCTTACTAGGACTAGCCATCCCATTATTACTCATTATAGGCATGCCGACCAAACCGTTGAAGGTGGTGGGTCAGGTCATGACCAGGCTGATTGTAGCTGTCATTCTGTTGTTTTTTGTAAACCTGTTCGGTGCCCAATTTGGGTTACATGTTCCGATCAATGGCTTTACGGCAATCGTATCAGCTATCCTGGGGGTTCCTGGAGTATTATCTTTAACAGCTATTCATTTTTGGATTATTTAAAAGGGGGAAGTTTTATGCTTCGCCTTTTTATTTTGCGGAAAAAGCCCTTTTGATTAGAACTTTCCTTATTATATAATTTACCTTTTTGGAGCTTAAGGAGAACCTCTATGAATGGAACAACTTCTATAGAAGAAACATTCTTTGAAAATATGTATATTTTTTTAATAAATCTATTGCGTCATTCGAAATGCCATGATATATTATTACTTGTCGCGTTAACAGAGCGGCCAGCCGCAAACGGCTTAAAAAAATAAATCATAAAAAGTTGTTGACGAAAACAACTACACATGATATATTAATTAAGTCGCTGTTTTGAAGCGGCACACAAAACATTTGATCTTTGAAAACTGAACGAACCAACCAGTACGTCAAAACATTTCTTCTTTATAGAAGAAATTTGAAACAAGCACATTCGGTGTGCAAATGAGCAAGTCAAACTTAACTTTTATGGAGAGTTTGATCCTGGCTCAGGACGAACGCTGGCGGCGTGCCTAATACATGCAAGTCGAGCGCGGGAAGCGAGTGGATCCCTTCGGGGTGAAGCTCGTGGAACGAGCGGCGGACGGGTGAGTAACACGTGGGCAACCTGCCTGTAAGATCGGAATAACCCCAGGAAACCGGGGCTAATGCCGGGTAATACTTTCTTTCGCATGAAGGAAAGTTGAAAGATGGCTTCTTGCTATCACTTACAGATGGGCC